>CAWAYR010000018.1:0-745116 GCA_963786365.1 uncultured Acidobacteriota bacterium | reverse complement strand
CGCCAGCAGCGCGTCGGCGACGCTGAAGATGGTGCTGCTGGCAGCTACCCCCAGGCTGAGCGACACCACGGCGGTGGCGGCGAACAGCGGGCTTCGTGCCAGCAGCCGCAGGGCGTGGCGGACATCGGCGAGCAGGGTCATGCCGGCCTTAGACTGGCGCCTGGAGCCGGATGTTTCCAACCGGGCCAACCGCCCGGCTGGGGAGCCGTCCAAGACACCAGCAGATGGAACCGGAGGATCGGCAGGACCTCGACCGGGCGCGCCGCGGCCACGACGACGCCTTTCGGGCGCTGGTCGAGCGCCACAGCCGCTACCTGTATGCCGTCGCCCACCGGGTGACCGGCAACGGTTCGGACGCGGAGGACGTGGTGCAGGAAGCCTGGCTCAAGGCGCACAAGCAGCTGGCCCGATTCGAGGCGCGATCCGACGTCCGCACCTGGCTGCACCGGATTACCGTCAACTGCGCGATCGACTTCATCCGCGCCCGGCGGCACCGCGAGCTGGCCTACGACCCAACCGAGTTGCCGGAGGTCCCGCCGGGCGGCGCCGACGCCGAGGGCCCGGCCGGCCCGGATCGTCTCGCCCAGAGCGGTCAGATTCACGAGCGGGTCGCCGCGGCGATGGCCCAGCTCACCACGTCGGAGCGCGCCGCCTTCGTCCTGCGTCATGTCGAGGGGCTGTCGATCGACGAGATCGGGCGGGCCCTTGGGCTCAAGACCAACGCCACCAAGCACAGCGTGTTCCGCGCCGTGAAGAAGATGCGAGTGGCGCTCGAGCCGTTCGCCGGAGTGTCCCGATGACCGTGCCCTCGATCCCGTCGGCGCATCTGTCCGAGGAGGATCTGGTGCTGGCCTACTACCGCGAGCTGCCAGCGCCCGACCAGGCGGACGCCGACAACCATCTCGCCGCCTGTGAGACCTGCCGCGCCGCGCGGACGCAGCTGGTCGAGACGCTGGGGCTGGTCGACGCGGCGCCGGCCGCTGAAGCGCCGCCAGGGTTCGAGCGCGTGATGTGGGCGCGGGTCGAGGCGGCGTTGCCGCCGCCGTCGGGCCTGCGCGCGTGGTTCGTGCCGCGCTGGGCGCTGGCGGCGGCCGGCGCAGCCGTGGTGGTCGTGGCGGCGTTTGTCGCCGGACGGTGGTCGGGTGGAGTGGTGACACCGCCGCCGGCCGAGACCGTCGCGGTGACGGCACCGGCCAGCGACACGCCCGAACGGATTCTGCTGGTGGCCGCCGGCGATCACTTCGATCGCTCGCAGATGGTGCTGGCCGAGCTGGTCAACGCCGACCCGTCGCAGGCCGGGATTCTCGACGCCGAGCGGCTCAGGGCGGCCGACCTGGTGTCGACCAACCGCGTGATCCGGCAGTCGGCGGCGGACGCCGGTGACGAACTGATGGAAGGGCTGCTCGAGGATCTCGAGCGGGTGCTGCTGGAAGTGGCCAACGGCGGGGGCGAGAGCACCGCCGCCGAGCTGGAGATGGTGAAGGCGCGAATCGAGTCGCGGGGGATTCTGTTCCGCCTCCGGGTGATCACCTCCGACGTGCGGCAGCGCGAGGCGCAGCCGCGGCGCGTGCCGGGCGCGCCGGTGTCGTGAGGGCGACGGGCCCGATGGGAACGGCGATGAGGAGCGAGACGATGCGAGTGTGGGAACAGTGGAGACAGCGTGCCGCCGTCTGCGGCGTGGTGCTGGTGGTCGGCGGCGCGCCGGCATGGGCGGCACAGGATCAGGACCGGGAGCAGCAGGCGGCCGAGCGCCAGCGCGACCGCGAGGAGGCGCAGAAAGAGCGCGAGCAGGCACAGAAGGAGCGCGAACGCGACCAGCGCGAGCGCATCGACGACTCCTACGACAGCGGCCAGGACGCGCTGTCGGACGGGCAGTGGACCCGCGCCCTCGAACGCTTCGCCCGGGTCATCGCCGCCAACGCCGCGCGGGTCGACGCGGCGATGTATTGGACCGCCTACGCGCAGAGCAAGCTGGGGCAGCAGGCCGACGCTCTGGCGACGCTCGCCGAGCTCACCAAGACCTACCCGTCGAGCCGCTGGATTGGCGATGCCAAGGCGCTCGACATCGAAGTGCGGCGCAGCGTCGGCCAGCCGGTGCGGCCCGAGGCTCAGGCCGACGAGGAACTGAAGCTGCTGGCGATCCAGGGGCTGCAGCACTCCGATCCGGCGCAGGCCGTGCCGATGCTGCAGAAATTCCTGCAGGGCACGCAGTCGCCCCGCCTCAAGGAGCGGGCGCTGTTCGTGCTGGCGCAGAGCAACTCGCCGCAGGCGCGACAGGTCCTGGCCGAGATCGCCAAGGGCGCGACCCAACCCGATCTGCAGCGCAAGGCGATCCAGTACCTCGGCGTCAACGCGACGCAGGACAACCGGCAGCTGCTGGCCGAAATCTACACGGCGTCGACCGACGTGAGCGTGAAGCGGCAGGTGCTCCGCGCCTACATGGTCGCCGGCGACCGGGCTCGGGTCGTCGCCGCGGCCACCAGCGAGTCGGCTCCCGAGCTGCGCCAGGAGGCGGTGCGGCAGCTCGGGGTGATGGGCGCCCGCGAAGAGCTGGGCCAGCTGTATCAGAAGGAGAGCGACGTCGACGTCAAGCGGCAGATCCTGCAGGCGCTGTTCGTCGCCGGCGACAGTGCCCGCCTGGTCGAGCTCGCCAACGGCGAGACCAACGCCGAGCTGCGGCTGGCGGCGGTGCGCCACCTCGGCACGATGGGCAGCCAGCGGACCGGCACGGCGCTGGTGACGCTCTACGAGCGCGACCGCGACACCGCGGTCAAGCGCGCGGTCATCAACGCCCTGTTCGTGCAGGGCAATGCCGAGTCGATGGTCGCCCTGGCCCGCAAGGAGTCGAGCGCCGAGATGAAGCGCGAGATGGTGCAGAAGCTGTCGCTGATGAAGTCGAAGGTGGCGACCGACTACCTGCTCGAGATCCTCGGCAAGTGAGGAGGCGGCGATGCGTGTGACGATTCCGATGCTCACCGTCCTCGCCCTGCTCACCGTGCTGGCCGGCGTTGCCGCCGGGCAACCGGCCCGGCTCGGCAACGGCACCGTCACGGCGCGGGCCCTGTCGGGTCCGCTCGACCGCGCCCTCGATCAATCGCGAACCGGGTCGGCCGACGCGCATTGGCTGGCTTACGAGATTGCGACGGCGCCGGGCGACCGCTGGATGTGCGACTGGAACGAGTGGACGCGGCAGCAGCCGCCGGCGACCTCGGCGCGGCTGGAGCCGGCCGACTCGGCCTACGTGTTCTACCGGATGGAAGCGGGGCGCATCGACCGGGTGCGGCTGTTCTCGCCCGGCTGCGCGATTGATGCGGCCGGCCGGCCGGTCGAGTGGCTGACCGGCGTGTCCGCCAGCGACAGCGTCCGCACCCTCAGCGCGCTGGCCCGGACCGGTGAACGCCGCCTGGCCGACGGAGCGATGGCCGCCCTGGTGGTGCATGCCGGCACCGAGGCCGTGACCGCGACCATCGACCTGGCCCGCACCGCCGACACGCCGCATGCGCGCGGACAGGCGCTCTTCTGGCTGTCGCAGCGCGCCGGCAGCCAGGCCGCCGGCGCCATCGACGACGCGCTCGCCCGCGATCCCGATACCGAGGTGAAGAAGCGGGCGGTGTTCGCCCTCAGTCAGCTGCCGGCCGACGAGGGCGTGCCGCGCCTCATCCAGGTGGCGCGCTCGCATTCGAACGCCGCCGTCCGCAAGCAGGCGATGTTCTGGCTCGGGCAGTCGAAGGATTCGCGGGCGCTGGCCTTCTTCGAGTCGGTGCTGCTGAAGTGACTCGCGGACCTGACGCCCTGTCAGCCGTGACGGCGGAAGGCAGGCCCGGTCTCGCGTCCGGCCCTCCGCAGGTCGTCAACGCCATCGGGGGCGAACACCCCACGCGGACTTCGGCGCCGCCTCGTCGTTTGACGTCTCACGCTCGCGCGGCCTGCTCCGGACGGCCGCGAGATCCGAGCCAGCCCTCCACGGTCCGTGAGATGAGATGTAGGGCAGAGCTTCAGCTCTGCCGGGCGTGGCCCCACGTGAACAGGCCGACCGTGACTCGCCGAATATCAGGACTATGCCGCCAAGCGCGCGGAAACGTGTGGAGCCCTACACGGCGCCTGTTTCCAGTATCCGGTCTCCGTGCCGCGAGCGAGATCTTGGCACGAATATAGGCGACCGATCAGTCTGTCGCCGCCTAACACGCGCTTGCAGCCGACGGCGCGTTCGATGCTAGTGAATGCTCCGCCGTACGGACGCGCCGCGGCTGAAGCGCAGGACGTTAGGCAGTCGGCACAAGTAGAAACCGCTGAAGCCCGGCTGGACTGGTCGCCGATGGGTATACGATCGGACTCCTGCGGAGCGCTCCCTGTGAAGCGGAACGATCTCTTGAGTGCGACGTCGATACTCTCCGTGCTGCTGCTTGCCCTGCACATCTCGCAGGACATCGTCTTCGGCTTCGACCGCGCAGGGCTCAATCATCTCGTCGGCGTCGCGATCCTGCTCGTGGTTGTCTGCGGCGCCTTGCTGCTGCGAGAACGACCAATCGGCATAGTGATCATGCTACTTGGCGGCGTGATGGCCGCTGGGATGCTGCCCCTCCACATGCGGAATGGATTGCGCCCGGAGTTCCTCGAGAAGAGCGGCGCCCTGCTGTTCATCTGGACTCTCTATGTCCTCGGAGTGAGCGGTGCGTTCTCCGTTATCCTCGCGGTCCGGGCGTTGCGAGCTCGGCGGGTCGCTTCGTGACGAACCGGCTTGGTGGTGCAGGCTAATATCTTTCGCCCTGCCCGGGTCGGCGCTCCGCCGTCGCGCAGAGACGGTTGCGTCGCGCCGAGGCGACCGGCGGGGTGTCACGCAGACTGTCTGGCTGCGTGCGCGGGTACTCGAGGCAGACCTGAAGGTCTGCCCTACGGCAGGCCGGCGTGGGTGCGCATCCACGCCGCGATCGCCGCCACGATTTCGCGTTCGACCTCGGCCTGCGGGCGGCCGGCCGAGGCCAGGACCTTCAACGAGTGATCGCCGGTGGCCACCGGCAGGATCGTCAGCAGCGGCTGCGGCCCGACCGCCTCGCGCACGTCGTCGGGTCCGCCGAAGCTGTCGCGGGTGCCCTGCACGACCAGCGTCGGGACGGCGAGCTGACGCAGGTGCGATACCCGGTCGCCGCCGCGCGGGCCGGGCGGCTTGAGCGGATAGCCGAGCGCGACGGCGCCGCCCAGCGGTACCGCGCTGGTCCACTGCTCCGGCTGCGCGGCCAGGTGGGTGGCCATGCGGCCCCCCATCGACTTGCCGCCGACGAACACCGCGCGCGGGGCTGGACTCAACTGGGCCACTGCGGCGTCGACGACTGCCCGGAACGCACGCTCGAGCACCGGCGGCCGGTCGGGCACCTTCTTCTTCCGGGCCAGGTAGGGGAAGTCGAACGTCACCACCCCGATCCCGTGCGCCGCGAGCCGTTCGGCATAGCGCTGCATGAACGGACTGGCCTGGCCGGCACCGGCACCGTGCGCGAAGACGAACGCCAGCTCGGCCGGAGCCCCTTGAGCGGGATAGGCAAGGGCCGGCAGCAGCGTGCCATCGGCGTCGACGGTCATGACAAGCGGTGACATGGACGGGCGAGTGCGCTGGCTATAGTACCGCTTTCGTCCGTGCCGCCGGGACGGCGCGATGTCCGTATGTCCAGACCCCAGCACCGATCCTTGCTCGCGGCTATCGTGTGACCGTCGGCTGCCCCGGCCGTGGCCGTGCGTTCTGGCTGCTGTCCCTGGCGGCAGCGGCCGACGCGCAGACCGGCTCGGTCGCCGATCTTCCCCGGCCGTCCGCCATCGCCGTCGCGGTCGCCGAGGCGCCGGCCCTGGACGGCGACGTGCTGGGCGATCCGGCCTGGGCCGCGGCGACGCCGATCGACGGGTTCCTGCAGGAGCTGCCGGTCGAGGGCGATCCGGCGTCGGAGCGGACCGAGGTCCGGGTCGTCTTCACCAGGGACACCCTCTACATCGGCGCCGTGATGTACGACCGCGAACCGGACGCCATCGTCGTGTCGGACTCGCGCCGCGACGCGCCGCTCGACGACGTGGACAGCTTCCGCGTCATCTTCGACACCTACCGCGACCGCCAGAACGGCTTCGTTTTCGGCACCAATCCCGCCGGGGTCGAGTACGACGGGCAGGTCACCCTCGAAGGGCAGGGCGGCGGCGGGCTGACCGGCGGGGGGCAACAATCCTCGGGGTCGGGGAGCGGCTTCAACGTCAACTGGGACGGCGCCTGGCAGGTGCGGAGCCGGATTACCGAGATCGGCTGGAGCGCCGAGTTCGCCATTCCGTTCAAGACGCTGCGCTTCCCGTCCGGCAGCGCCCAGACGTGGGGCGTCAACTTCCAGCGCATCATCCGGCGCCACAACGAGCGCGCCTACTGGGCGCCGATCCCGCGCCAGTTCAACCTCTACCGGGTGTCGCTGGCCGGCACGATCAACGGCATCACCACACCGACGCTGCGCAACTTGAAGGTGATCCCCTACGTGCTCGGCAACGCCACGAAGTCCGGCGTCAAGCCGGTGGACACCGAGGACGACTACGACGCCGGCGGCGACATCAAGTACAACGTCACGCCGAGCCTGGCGCTCGACGGCACGATCAACACCGACTTCGCCCAGGTCGAGGTCGACGACCAGCAGGTCAATCTCGACCGCTTCAATCTGTTCTTCCCCGAGAAGCGGCCGTTCTTCCTCGAGAACGCCGGCTTCTTCTCGGTCGGCAACCCGGGTGAGGTCGATCTGTTCTTCAGCCGCCGCATCGGCCTGGACGCCGCCGGCGAGGCGGTGCCGATCATGGGCGGCGGCCGCCTGTCGGGCAAGGCCGGACGCTACAACGTCGGCCTGCTCAACATGCAGACCACCGACGTGGACGAGATCGTGCCGGCCACCAACTTCACCGTGGCCCGCGTCGCCCGCGACCTGCCCAATCGTTCGTCGATCGGCGCCCTCTTCGTCAACCGCGTCGCCACCGGCGACTCGCCGCTGTCGGGCCACAACAACCAGACCTATGCGCTCGACGGCCGTCTCGGCGTGAAGCAGAACACCGTAGTTTCTGGCTTCTACGCCCGCACCGAAACCTCCGATGTCGATGGCGACGACTACGCCTTCAACCTGCGGTCGCGGACCAACCTGCGCAAGATCGACGTCGACGTCGGCTACCAGGAGGTGGGGAACCGGTTCAACCCCGAAGTCGGCTTCCTGACCCGCCGTGGCTACCGCAAGCCCGACGTGCGCGTGATGACCCGATTCCGGCCGAAGCGGATCTTCCAGGAACTCCGGCCGCACGTCACCGTGCGCGGCTTCTGGGGCCTCGACGACTTTCAGGAGAGCGGCTACGCGCACATCGACAACCACTGGCAGTTCAAGGACAGCACCGAGGTCCACACCGGCGTCAACCTGACGCAGGAGGGCCTGCGGGTGCCGTTCGAGATCTACCCGGGCATCTTCGTGCCCGCCGGCGACTACAAGAACGCCGAGATCCAGCCGGTGCTGATGACCAATCAGGCGCGCCCGGTGAGCTTCAGTTTCCAGTCCAACTTCGGCGGCTTCTTCAGCGGGTCTCGCAAGAGTGTGAGTCCGACGCTGCGGATGCGCGGCGGATCGGTGCTGACCGCCGAACTGGCCTACCAGCGCAACGACGTCGACCTGCCGCAGGGCGACTTCATCACCAACCTGGCGCGGCTGCGCGTCTCCTACTCGTTCACGCCGCGCATCTTCGCCCAGTCGCTCATCCAGTACAACGACCGCGCCGACGTCTGGTCGGTGAACCTGCGGGTCGGCTGGCTGCAGGCGGCCAATACCGGCCTCTTCGTCGTCTACAACGACACCCGCGGCCTCTACGATCTGTACCCCGGACCCGAACGCGAGGATCGCAGCCTGATCATCAAGTTCAGCCGGATGTTCGACATCTTCCAGTAGGATGTCGCCGACTGTCACCGGCTCTGTCACCGTGACATCGCCGGGCGTGGCAGGAACTGCCGCATGACCGAGCCGCGCTGCCCACCTCGTCGCCACGACGACCCACGGGCGCTACCTCGTGGACGCCCCGCCCGGCGCCGGCCCGTTTCCAGTGCTCTACGGCTTCCACGGCTATGGCGAGTCCGCCGCGTGCACCTGGCGCACCTGGCCCGCCTCGATCCCGCACCAAGCCTGGCTGCGCGTCAGCGTGCAGGGCCTGCACCGCTTCTACACCCGCGCCAACCGCGTGGTCGCCTCGTGGATGACCCGCGAGGATCGCCGCGAGGCGATTGCCGACAACCTCGCCTACGCCGCGGCGGTCCGCTCAATGGTCGCCCGCGACTACCAGGTGCGCGACATTGAGGTCGTCGTCGGCTTCTCGCAGGGAGCGGCACAGGCGTACCGCACGGCCGCTGATGCCGGGACGGCGTGTCACGGTGTCATCGCCCTGGGCGGCGACGTGCCGCCCGACGTGGCGACCGCGGCGGCGACGCTGCCGCCGGTGCTCATCGGGCGCGGCGTCCGCGACGAGTGGTACAGCGCCGCCAAGCTCGCCGCCGACGTCGCGACGCTGGAAGGCGCCGGCGTCGCCGTCACGGTCTGCGAGTTCGACGGCGGCCACGAGTGGGCCGACCCGTTCGTCGCGGCGGCGGCGGCGTGGCTGACACAGCGGCTCGCTGAGTTGAGTTGACTGGCGGTCAGACCGACGGCCCGCTCCAGGTGCCAGAGCCCGCGCGCCTCACGTATGATGAGGGGCACCCGACGACAGGAGGCAGCACATGGCCGCTCCGGCATGGCAGGTTCAGGGGCAGTACTACGAGACGTGCAACTGCGACTTCGTGTGCCCGTGCGTGCCGGCCCAGCTGACCGTGATGCCGACGAAGGGCTCGTGCCTCTTCGCCATGGCGTTTCAGATCGAGGCAGGTCGGTACGACAGCGTGTCGCTCGACGGTCTCGGATTCATCCTCCTCGGGTCCACGCCCGCTGAGATGGGGAAGGGCAACTGGTCGGTCGGCGTGGTCGTCGACGAGCGCGCCACCGCGGACCAGCGGAACGCGATTGCGGCCATCGCCAGCGGCGCCGCTGGTGGCCCGATGGCGGCGCTCTCGGGGCTGGTGGGCACGATCCTCGGCGTCGAGTCCTCGCCCATCCAGTTCACCCGCGACGGCGTGTCGTGGTCGGTGACGGCGTCGAACCTGGTCCGCATGTCGGCCCGGGGCGTCACCGGGCTCGATCCCACGGCCCCGCCCCTGCAGTTGAGCAACACCGGGCATCCGGCGGCCAACACCTTCTCGCTCGCTCGCGCCGAGAGCAGCCACGTGTCGGCGCTGGGGATTGCGTGGGACGACACCAGCGGGCGCAACAACGGGCAGTTCGCGCCGTTCTCCTGGCGGAGCGCGTAAGCGCCCGCGATTAGCGCATCACGATCCACGCCGCCAGGGCCAACAGCACCGGCCCGGTGATTCGGGCCGTGTACATTCCGAAGGGCGCCAGCTTCTCGACCAGGACCCACGCGGTGAGCGCGACGATGACGACCAGGTTCATCACACCGCCCGCAAACAGCAGCAGCATCATCGCCCAACAGCAGCCGAGGCAATACAGGCCGTGGCCCGCGCCCATCCTGAAGGCGGATGCGCGTGTCGCCGGATCCCCAGTGCTGCAGGAGGTAGGCCAGGGGCGAGCGGCACACCCGCAGGCACGCGCTCTTGAACGGCGTCAACTGATACACGCCGGCCGCCACCAGGATCACGGCCGCCAGCCACGGCGTGGCCGGCTCCATCATGGGCGTGAGCACCAGTGCCGATGACAACACGCGCTGCAGGGCGGTGGCCGCGACGCTGAAGAGCGCCCAGACCAGGACATAGCCGCCGGCCAGCGCGTAGACGCGCCGCGCGGCGTGTTCGGCACCTCGCGTGCGCAGCGCGCCCGCATAGAGGAGCACGAGCGGCGCCGCCGACGGCAGCATCATCGCCGTCATCATCACGGCCCACATCGCCCAGAGCAACACGAGATGCGGCAGGTCCCAGACCGCGGTCATCATCCACGCCGACGGCCCCTGCATGCTGCCGTACATGTCGCGGGCCATCAGCGCCGTCCAGGTCCAACAGGCCAGGGGAATCACGACGAGCAGCGCGGTGCTGACCCGCGATCGTCGGCCAGCGCGGCTTCGACGAGCGTCCTCGCGCCCGGTGTGGCAGTCGGCATTGGCGGATCGTATCTCCGCCAGCCCGATCGCCGCTCGACTCCGGTCCGCTCCAGGTCATCGGCCGCGCCTCCCGGTCTCCCACACGTCGGCGAGCCGCTCGGCCAGCGCTTCGACGGTGAGCGGGGACGAGCCTTCGGCCTTGTTGTTGACCAGGACGTAGACCTTGCGTCCGCGGGCCAGCGCGCGGGCCGTCAGTTCGACGACCTCGCCGCGCATCGCCTCGTCGGGCGCGACCAGCCGGTTGAACGGCCGGAACCGGTCGCGTTGATCTTCGTACCACGTGCCGGGCTTGAGCAGCAGCCGGACGACGGCGAACGGCGCGGCCTCGGGCGGGACGATCGCCGCCTGGGTCAGCGGCATCGGCATCGCACTCCAGTAGTTGTAGGTGTGGGCGACGCCGTGGCGGGCGAGGGCGGCCGCATAGGCGGCGGTCAGCAGCGCGCGATCGCGCACCTCGACGGCGTAGTCGAAGTCGCGGGGCAACCCCTCCAGGAAGCGGTCGAGCGCCTCGGCGAAGCGCCCCGGCGCCAGCGGCGCGTCGCGCGGGCCGGGCGGAAACTCCAGGACGATCGGCCCGGTGTGCGCGGCGAAGCCGGCGGCGAGCGGCGCCAGCAGATCCTGAACCAGCCGATCGACGGAGAGGAAGTCGGGATTGGCGCGCGCTGCGCTTCGCGCCGCGCCGAAGGTCGGCTCGACCCGCGAGGTGACCCCCGCCGGCGCCTTCACGCAGCAGCGGAAGCCGTCGGGCAACTGCGCGGCGTAGGCCCGCAGGTCGTCGAGCGGGATCGGCGCGTAGTAGCTGCGATCGATGCCGACGGTGCGGAGCAGCGGATGGCGGGCGTAGTGGCGCAGGCCGTCGCGGCCGAGCGCGGTCGTCGAGAGCCCGGCCGGATAGACCAGTCCGGTCCATCCCGGGAAGGTCCACGAGCTCGTGCCGAAGTACACCTGCGGGGGCAGGCGCCTGGCGACCCGCTCGGCGGCGGCGTGCCGCGCCTCGAGCACGGGGTCGGCGGCGCTGGCTGACGGCGCCGGCGCGGGGCCGGCGTCGTCGAAGAGCGATAGCTGATTGCTCATCGGTCTGTACGCCCGATCCGATGACGGGGCGCGGGTCTTGTCAGCGCCCGGCCGAGCGGCGACACTAACGGCGTGTCCGCGCCGTCTCCGCCCGCCGATGCCGATGCGTCCCAGAGCGGAGCGCCTGTCAGTCTCGAGGCGCTCGGCTGGGACGCGGGCTGGGCGACCGCGTTCGCGCCCCATGCCGCCAACGGGCTCGCGCCCGCCCGGGTCGCCATCGAATACAACCATCTGTTCCGCCTCTACACCGGCAGCGGCGAGCTGCAGGGCCAGCACGCCGGCCGCCTGCTGCACGCCGCCGCCGGCCGCCACGCCCTCGCCGCCGTCGGCGACTGGGTGGCAATCCTCAGCCGTGAGCAGGAGGGCACCGCGACCATCGAGGCGATCTTGCCACGCCGCACCCACTTCTCGCGCAAGGCGGCGGGCGAGCTGACCGAGCAGCAGGTCGTCGCCGCCAACATCGACGTCGTGTTCCTGCTGATGGGCCTCGATCGCGACTACAACCCACGCCGTCTCGAACGCTATCTGCTGCTCGCCGGCGAGAGCGGCGCGACGCCCCACGTGCTGCTCAGCAAGGCCGACCTGTGCGACGACCTGACGGCGCCGCTGGCCGAGATCGGCGCGCTGGCCCCGAGCGTGGCACTCGACGCCGTCAGCGTGCGCGACGGCCGCGGTCTCGACGCCGTGCGCCGGGCCATCGGTCCCGGCCAGACCGGAGCGCTGCTGGGCAGTTCTGGCGCCGGCAAGTCGACGTTGATCAACGCCCTGCTCGGCCAGGACCGGCTGGCCACCAAGGCGGTGCGCGCGTCCGACTCGCGCGGCCGCCACACCACCCGGCATCGCCAGCTGGTGCCGATGCCGGGCGGTGGGCTGCTGATCGACACGCCGGGCATGCGGGAGCTGCAGCTGTGGGCGGCCGCCGAGACCGCCGACCCCGCGGCCACGGCGTTCGAGGACATCGACGCGGTGGCGGTCGGCTGCCACTTCAGCAACTGCCGTCATCTGAGCGAGCCGCGGTGCGCGGTGCGGGAGGCCGTGGCGCAGGGCACGCTCGACCCGGCGCGCCTCGAGAGCTTCCACAAACTGCAGGAAGAAGCGCGGTCGCTGACCGCGCGCCAGGATGTTCGGGAGCGCATCCAGGAGCGCGCGCAGTCGAAGACGGTCGCGCGGTCGCTTCGCCAGCTCTATCGCGAGCGCGATCGCAGCTGAGCGGGTCGTCGCCCCGGCGCGACGCGGTCAGCCGAGCAGTTCGAGCCGCACCGCCTCCCCGGCACGCCGGGCCGCCGTCGTGTCCCAATGCCGGTCCTTGGTGGTGCTGGCGTGTCCGATTCGGTGATACAGGTCGCTCAGCGCCGCTTCGGAACGCACCTCGGGATGATCGAGCAGCTCCACCACGTGCTGCAGCTCGTGGCCGAGCATCGCGACGGCCTCGCGGTTGCTCAAGGTGCGGCGCAGCGAGGCCCGCACCAGGCGGCCTCCAGGGATCGCCGCCATCCACGTCAGCGACGCCGACAGACCAGGACGCAGATTGAACGGCGCGTCGATGTAGACGAGCACGTCGCCCCGGTTGATGCGCTCGACCAGGGCGCGGAACGTCGCCGAGCCTTCGACGCCTTGGGCCAGCCAGTCGGCGACGCGCACGCTCTGCGGGCGAAGGTTCGACGGCGGGACGGTGGCAGTCGCGCGTCCCGATCAGCGGGACGGCGAGCACCATCGAGACGACGAGGGCGGTGGTACGCATGGATGTACGGAGCATCGCGGTCCCTCCGCCTCCCGACCACCCCGCTGGTGCAAGACACGACGTCGAACGAGCCGTGCTGTTGCGATTGGACGGAGCGGGCAGGCGCCGGGTTTTATCGTCGAGGCAACTGGTGGGGACGGGGCTCGGGACGGCGGGCCCGGGCTACAATCCGCGCGGAGGACGGCGATGCGGACCACCCTTCGACTTCGCTCAGGGCAAGCGGCAGCGTTGATCGCGCTGTTGGGGCTCGCGCTGGCCGCGCCGGTCGCCGCACAGTCGCCGGCAAGCGCCAAGCCGGCGCCGGCCGCGCCAGAGCCGTTCCGCACCCCGCTCACGCTCGACCAGATGCGCGGCAAGCAGGCCGTGGTGGCGACCGCGCTCGGCGAGATCGTCATCGACCTGCTGCCCGAGCAGGCGCCCAACCACGTCGGGCTGTTCATCACGACGGCCGAGACCGGCGGCTTCACCGGAACGACCTTCCACCGCGTCGTGCGCCAGGGCATCGTGCAGGGCGGCGATCCGCTGACCCGGGATCCGGCGACCCGGGCCCGCGCCGGCACCGGCGGCCTCAACCTGCTGGCGCAGGAAGGCCTCGCCGAGAAGCACACACGCGGGGCCGTGTCGGCGGTGATCGTGCCCGGACGTCCCGACAGCGGCGGCACGCAGTTCTTCATCTGCATCGTCGACCAGCCGAGCCTCGACGGCAAACACACCGTCTACGGCCGCGTCAGTGAAGGACTGCTGGTCGCGCAGCGGATCTCGGAAGCCGCCGCCGACGCCGCCGGCGTGCCGGTCGAGCCGGTGGCCATCACCGGCGTGACCATCCGCGACCGGCCGGCCGAACGCCCGGTGCCCTACACGACCGAGCCGGTGGACGCGCTGGCGCGGCACCGCGCCGTGCTCGAGACGTCGCTGGGCGACATCACCATCGGCTTCACGCCCGGCCAGGCGCCCGAGCACGTCCGCAACTTCCTGCGGCTCGCCGAGCTTGGGGTCTACGACGACATGACCTTCCATCGCGTGGTCAAGGGCTTCGTCGTCCAGACCGGGCACCTGCCGACCCGCAAGGCGCCGTTGACCGAGGTGCAGCAGAAGCACGTGCAGACGCTCAAGGCCGAGTTCAACAGCCAGCGGCACGTCCTCGGCGTGGTGTCGATGGCGCGGCTCGCCGAGCCCGACACCGCCAGCACGTCGTTCTTCATCGTGACCGCCCCGGCGGCGATGCTCGACGACAAGTACACGGTCTTCGGCAAGGTCGAGCAGGGGATCGAGGTGGTGCAGGCGATCGAGGCCGTGGCGGTGAACGGCGAAGCGCCGGTGCAGGAAGTGGCGCTGAAACGCGTTCGCGTCGTCAAGCCGTAGGCGCGCCGTCGTCGAAGGGCAGGCGCGGCCCGCGCCGGGCGGCGGCCCGTGGCGCCGGTGCCTCGCTGTCCGACAGGTTGTGCACGCTGGCGCCGAGCAGCCGCACCGGCCGGGCGCCGGCGTCGGTCTTCTCGAGCAGGGCCTGGGCGCGGGCGACGATGCTCGCGGCGTCGCGCG
Source organism: uncultured Acidobacteriota bacterium (assembly GCA_963786365.1). Lineage (GTDB taxonomy): Bacteria > Acidobacteriota > Vicinamibacteria > Vicinamibacterales > UBA2999 > CAWAYR01. The sequence continues at coordinate 730,586 of CAWAYR010000018.1, read as the reverse complement.
TCGGCTCGGCGCTGTGGCTGCGGGTGACGGTCTCGAAGTCGCTGTAGCGCACCTTGATGACCACGGTGCGGGCGTAGAGCCCGCGGCGTTCGAGCCACGCCGCCGCGTCGCCGGCCATCTCGGCGATCTCGCGGCGGATCTCGTCCATCGCCGTCAGGTCGTGCTCGTAGGTGCACTCCGAGCCGGCCGACTTCGACGGTCGATCGGGCTCGACCGGCCGCGCATCGCGGCCGGCGGCCAGGTCCTTCAGCCAGTCGGCCAGCGAGCCGACCAGGCCGCGCAGCGTCTCGAGGTCGACGGCACGGACGTCGATGAGGCGGGTGATGCCATGGGCCTGCAGTTTCTTCGCCGTCACCGGGCCCACGCCCCACAGCGCGTCGACCGGCAGCCCCTGCAGGAACCGCTCGACGCGTTCGGGGGCGATCACGGTGAGGCCGTCGGGCTTCTGCCAGCCCGAGGCGATCTTGGCCAGGAACTTGTTGGGGGCGACACCGGCCGAGGCCGTCAGCCCGGTCGCGGCGCGAATCGCGGCTTTCAGGCGCCGCGCCACCTGGACGCCGAGCGGCTCGCCCCACGCGTTCTCGGTGACGTCGAGGTAGGCCTCGTCGAGCGACAGCGGCTCGACCAGCGGCGTCACCTCGCGGTAAAGGGCGAAGACCTGCTGCGAGACCTGGCGGTATTTCTGGAAGTCCGGGCGGACGATCACCAGCGCCGGGCACAGGCGCACCGCCCGCGACATCGGGATCGCCGAACGCACGCCGAAGGCGCGCGCCTCGTAGCTGGCCGCCGCCACCACGCCGCGCTGGTCGGGCGCGCCGCCGACCGCGACCGGCCGGCCGCGCAGCTCGGGGTTGTCGCGCTGTTCCACCGACGCGTAGAACGCGTCCATGTCGAGGTGCAGGATCCGCCGCATGACGTCCGCCGCCGGCACGCGGCAGGGCAGGTCCTATTTTCGCCCGAGGTGGGTGGTCCCGGGTGTCCAGGGCCAGGGATTCCAGGCGCGAAACCGGCCGTGCCGCGCCTCGAGGACCTCGCCGATGGTGATTGCGGCGTGGATCAGCCCGACGTGGGTGTAGGCCTGCGGGAAGTTGCCGAGCAGGCGGCCAGTCTCCGGCTCGATGTCCTCGGAGAACAGACCGAGCGGGTTGGCGTGGGTGACCAGGCGGTCGAACAGCCGCACCGCGTCGTCGACCCGGCCGATCATCGCCAGGGCCTCGGCCCACCAGAACGAGCAGATCGTGAAGGCGCTGGTGGTGGCGCCGAAGTCGTCGGCGTGGTTGTAGCGCTGCATCAGGCCGGCCGTCGCCAGCTGCTGCTCGTAGGCGCGCACGGTCGAGACGAACTTGGCGTCGTGCGCGTCGACGAACCCGATGGTCGCCAGCAGCAGGTTCGACGCGTCGGGATGCTGGCCCTCGAGGGTCTGAGTGAAGAATCCCAGCTCGTCGTTGTACGCCGCGTCGGAGCACCCGCTCGCGCTCGCCCTCGGCCCACGCCCGCCACGGCGCGGCCAGGTCGCTGCGTCCGTGCCGCTCGGCCATATCGGCGCCCCGCGACGCCGCGACCCAGCACAGGACCTTGGAGAAGGTGTAGTGCCGCGGCATGGTGCGGAATTCCCACAGCCCGGTGTCTTCCTCGGTCGACGCCCGCACCGCGTCAGCGGGATCCGTTCGACAGCCGGACCGCTTCCGAGAGCAGGTGGCCGGCCCAGTCGAAGACGGTGTGCGACAGCACCTCGGCGCGCAGGTTCTGCATCCGGCGGCGCTGCTCGTCCTTGGGCATCGACAGGCCGTCGTGCATCGCTTCGGCGAAGTCGTCGGGCGCGAACGGGTTCACCGGCACGACGTCGGCCAGCGCCTTGGCCGCGCCGGTGAACTCGGAGAGCAGCAGCACGCCGGCTTCGTCGGTGCGCGAGGCGATGAACTCCTTGGCCACCAGGTTCATGCCGTCGTGCAGCGACGACACCACGCAGACGTCGGCGGCGCGGTAGAAGGCGCCGATCTCCTCCGGCGAGTGGTGCTGGCGGCGGTAGACGACCGGCGTCCAGCGCTTGGTGCCGAAGCGCCGGTTGATCGCCTGCACCCGCGCCCGCACCTCGGCGCTGAACGCCTGGTACTGGTCGAGTCGATCGCGCGTCGGCGCGCCAATCTGGAGGAACGCGACCTTTTCGAGCCATTCCGGGCGCCGCTCGAGCAGCCGCTCGAAGGCGAGCAGCCGCTCCGGGATGCCCTTGGTGTAGTCGAGGCGGTCGACGCCCATGATCAGCCGGGCGTCGCCGACGCGCAGCCGCCGCCGGGTCGCGGCCACGTCGCGATCCCAGCCGGGTCCGGGCGCCACCGACGACCACAGCGCCGGGTCGATGCTGATCGGGTACGGCTTGACGAACGTGCGATGGCCGCCGCGGTAGACGGCGAAGTGCTCGCTGTCGACCCGGGACTCGAGCGTGCGGTCGACCGTCTCGAGGAAATTGTTGCAGTGGTACTGGATGTGGAACGCCAGCAGGTCGTTGCCGAGCAGCCCGTCGAGGATCGTCTCCTTCCACGGGCAGATGCGGAACGCCTCGGGGTTCGGCCACGGGATGTGCCAGAACTGGCACACCACCGCGTCGGGGCGCACCTCCTTGATCATCCGCGGCAGCAGCGCGAAGTGATAGTCCTGCACGAAGACGATCGCCTTGGTGTTGCTGATTTCGTCGAGCACGGCATCGGCGAAGCGCCGGTTGACCTCGACGTACTCCCGCCAGTCGCGGTCGTCGAACACCGGCCGCGCGTAGGCGATGTGGCACAGCGGCCACAGGGCGCCGTTGGCCAGGCCGTAGTAGTAGCCGTCCTCTTCGCGCGGCGTCAGCCACACCCGGCGCAGGGTGTAGGACGGATCGTCGGGCGGCACGCGGAGGCGGCCGCGGGCATCCGACGTCTCGCGATCGCCGGAGCCGCTGCCGTGCGCGACCCAGGTGCCGCCGCACGCCCGCATCACCGGGTCGAGGGCGGTGACCAGGCCGCTGGCCGGCTGCATCCAGTCCATCCGTGTCCGCGGCTTGCGGCCGACCAGCCGGCCGACCAATCCCGGCGTCCGCACGTGCTTCACGTGGATGTACGGCTCGCGATTGGCGACGACGACCAGGCGCGTGTCGCCGAGCCGCTCGGCCACGTTCATCGACAGGGCGGCTGCGGTCACGACGCCGCCCAGGTGGTCGTCGATACCGCGAGATCGACCAGCGCCATCGCGACGTCGGACGGCGCCTCGAGGCGGTAGCGTGCGCCGGAGGCGCGGCGGCCGACGACGACCGAGAGATCGGCGGCGCGGAAGGCGTCCTCGTCGGTGAGGTCGTCGCCGAAGTAGGCGACCCACGGCGTCTGGCCGGTGCGCCGCTCCACGTCGTGGGCGATCCAGCGCACCGCGTCGCCCTTGGTCCAGCCGGCGGCGGGCAGGTACTCGTGGACGTCGAAGCCGACCAGGCCGCGCAGGGAACCGCCGCGGATCCACGGCTCGGCGGCGGCGTCGGCCCGGGCCAGGACCTCGGCGCGCAGGGCCCGTGGCACCCCCCGAACGTGCACCGCCACCGACGCGCCCTTGGCCTCGATGTGGCAGTCACGCACGTCGGCGAGGACCTGGCCGAGGAGGCGGGTGAGGGCGGTCGCGGCGTCGTGGGCCGCGGCCACGGCTTCGTGCTGCCAGAAGCGCTCCGCGACCGCGATTTCCAGGCCGTGCAGACCAGCCATGTAGACCTCCCGCGGAAGCGCAACCCGCTGCACCAGGTCGGCGACACGTCGCCCGCTGACCAGGCCGAGGGAGAGATCCGAAAGTGATGACAGCGCGACGAGCGCGGCCCGGGCGTCGGAGCGGATGTGGGGCGCCGCTGGATCGACGTCGAACTCGGCCAGCGTGCCGTCGAAGTCCGACAGCAGCAGGAGCCGTGTGCCCCGCGGCCGCGCACCGAACGCACGGTGCACGTCAACCAGCACTGCCGTTGACTCTAGATCGAGGACGGCGGCGAGGTCCACCCCTGATGTCCGGGACGGCCGAGCCGGTCGGGACGCGGCCAGGGCGACCACGACGGTCAGGGCAGGCCGCCGCCGTTCAGCGGCCGGTGCTGCCGAACCCGCCGCGCGAGGCGCGGTCGCCGATGGGCTGCTCCTGCAGATCGAGGCGCGGCGCCGCGAGCACCATCGCCTGGGCGATGCGCTCGCCGGCCGCGACGCTGCACCGCGGCCGCGGTCACGTTGATCACCTGCACCTTCACCTCGTCGGCCGGGCCGCAGTAGTCGGCAGTCGACGACGCCGACCCCGTTGGCCACCATCAGGCCGCGCTTGAGCGGGGTGCTGCTGCGGGCGAAGATGGCCAGGAAGTGGCCGGGTGGCACCGCCACGACCAGCCCGGTGGGCACGAGCGCGATGCCGTGCGGGGGGACCTCGACCGCGGCGGCGGCCGCCAGATCGAAGGCGGCGGCTCCGGCGGTGGCGTAGGCGGGGAAGGGCACGTCGGGGGACAGACGCGAGATCTTGAGCTGCATGCGCCCGCCCATCTTATCCTCCGGGCCCGCGCCGGCGGCTCGACACGGGATAATGGTCACCTGGCGCTCGCCGGCCGCGACCGTCGGCCGCGACGCGGCGTCAGAAGGACATCCATGACCACGTGCCCTACGCTCCGCGGCGCCCTCGTCGGCCTGGCGTTGCTCACCTCGCTGGCGGCTCCACGGGCCCAGGTCGGCCGCTCCGGCGGCCCCGCCGGCGACCACGGCGGCGCTGACCGAGGCCCTCCCGCTCGAGGCGACGATCCGCAGCGGCCGCCTGCCCAACGGGCTGCGCTATTTCGTCCGGCAGAACCCGCGTCCCGCCAAGCGCGTGTCGCTGCGCCTGGCGGTGGACGTCGGGCAGCGTGCAGGAGGCCGACGATCAGCGCGGCCTGGCGCACTTTCTCGAGCACATGGCCTTCAACGGCAGCGCCCATTTCAAGCCGGGCGAGCTGGTCGCCTTCCTCGAGTCGATCGGCGCCCGCTTCGGGCCGCACGTCAACGCCTCGACCTCGTTCGACGAGACGATCTACATGCTCGACGTGCCCACCGATCGCGAGGGCTACGTCGACAAGGCGCTGCTGGCGCTGCGCGACTTCGCCGGCGGGGCGTCGCTGACCAGCGAGGAGATCGACAAGGAACGGGGCGTCGTGCTCGAGGAATGGCGCGGCCGGCTCGGCGCCGGCTCGCGCATCACCGACCAGCAGCTGCCGATCCTGTTCTTCGGGTCGCGCTACGCCGAGCGGCTGCCGATCGGTTTACCCGAGACGCTGAAGTCGTTCCCGGCGGAACGGGTCCGCGATTTCTACCGCACCTGGTATCGCGCCGATCGCATGGCCGTCGTCGTGTCGGGCGACGTCCCGGTCGACGAAGCCGAGCGGCTCGTGCGCAGCCGGTTCGCCGACCTGCCGACGCCGTCCGGGCCGGCGCCGGCCGTGAACGCCGCCGTGCCGGTGCACGGCGAGACGCTGGTCAAGATGGTCGTCGACGCCGAAGCCCAGGGCTGGAACGTGACCGCCGCCTTCAAGCACGCGCCCGAGGACCAAGACACCGTCGGCGCCTATCGGCGATCGCTCGTGCGCGCGCTCGGCCTGCAGATGCTCAATGCCCGGCTCGCCGAGGTGGCGCGCGATCCCAAGGCGCCGTTCCTGGCCGCCAACGCCGGGGTGTCGTCGATCGGCCGGCGCCTGTCGCTGTTCGAGCTGAGCGCCGACGTCGCCGCGGGCGGCACCGCCGCCGGGCTCGAGGCGGTGGTCCGTGAAGCCCGCCGCGTGCAGCAGTTCGGCTTCGCCGCTCCGGAGCTCGACCGGGCCCAACGCCAGCTCCTGGCCGGCTACGAGCGCGCCTTCAACGAGCGCAACACCGCCGAGAGTCCGAGCCTGGCCAACGAACTGGTGCGCCACTTCCTCGAGGGCGAGCCGGCGCCCGGCATCGCCTACGAGTTCGACCTGGCCAAACGCTTCGTGCCTGGGATCACCGCCGAGGAAGTCACCACGCTCATGCAGCGGCTGGTGCGCGACGACAACCGGGTCGTGCTCGGCGTCGCGCCGGTCACGCCCGGAACCGCGCCACCGACCGACGAGACCTTGAAGACGGCGCTGGCCGCCGCCTTCGCGGCGCCGGTCACCGCCTGGACCGACGGACTGGCCGGGCGGGCGCTGGTCGCCGATCCGCCGGCGAAGGGGTCGGTGACCGGCCGGCGGCAGATTCCGGCCGTCGGGGTGACGGTCCTCACGCTGTCCAACGGCGTGGAGGTGTGGCTCAAGCCCACCGACTTCAAGAGCGACCAGGTGGTGTTCAGCGCCTATGCCTACGGCGGGGCGTCGCTGGTGCCGGAGGCCGACTATCCCGACGCCGCGCTGCTGCCGGCCCTGGTCGAGGTCGGCGGGCTCGGCGGGCTCACGCCGGTCGATCTGGAGAAGGTCCTGGCCGGCCGCATCGCCTCGGCCTCGGCCGACATGGACAGCTACACCCACGGGATCGCGGGATCGGCGACGCCCAAGGACCTCGAGACCGCGCTGCAGCTGACCTACCTCACCTTCACCGCGCCGGGGCTGACCGCCGACGGCCTCGACCTGCTGAAGCGCCGCTTCGCGGCCATGCTGGCCAACCAGCAGCAGAGCCCGCGCTACGTCTTCGGCGAGAAGGTGCGGGAGGTCACGACCTCGGGGCACTACTCGGCCCGCGGGCTGACGCCGGCCGTGGTCGACAGCCTCGACCTCGAGGTCATGCGCCGGATCCATCGCGAGCGCTACGGCAACGCCGCCGACTTCACGTTCTTCATCGTCGGCGCGTTTGCCGAGGCCGAGGTCGTGCCGATGGTGGAGCAGTGGCTGGCGTCGCTGCCGTCGGCCGGACCGCGCCGCACCGAGTTCCGCGACATGAAGCTCACGTTCCCGGCCGACCTGCGCCGGGCCGACGTGGTGAAGGGCAAGGAGCCGGCCAGCCAGACGGTGATGTCGTTCTTCGCCGACACCAAGCTCAACGAGCTCGAGATGCACCGGGCCCGGGCGGCGGCGACCCTGGTCGGCATGCGGCTGCGCGACATCCTGCGCGAGCAGCTCGGTGGCACCTACGGCGTGAACGTCTCCTACGCCAACACCATCCCGCAGGGCGGCTACGGCACCATCAACGTCTCGTTCGGCAGCGCGCCCGACCGGGTGGCCGGGCTGCAGGCGGCGGTCGTCGCCGAAGTGACGCGGCTGCGCACCGCCGGTCCCTCGGCCGAGGACGTGCAGAAGGTGCAGGAGATGGAGCGGCGCGAGCTCGAGACCTCGGCGCGGCAGAACCCGTACTGGATCGGCTCGCTCCAGACCGTCCACATGCTCGGCTGGGACGCCGCGTCGATCGCCCGCCGGGCCGAACGCACCGAGTCGCTGTCGGTGCCGGTGCTGCACGACACCATCACCAAGTACCTTCCCGCTCGACCGCTACGCGGTCGTGACGTTGCGACCCGAAAGCTAGCGGGGCTCGGGTCTCCGGGTCTCGGGGCTCGGAAAGAACGCGATACAATTCGACGGTTGGCACGGTCGTGCGGGTGCGGAGCTGAGGGAGGCTGTTCTCCCAAGCCCCGGGCCCCGAGCCCCGGGCCCCGCCCCTATGCCTCAGTTCGTCTACACGATGAAAGGGCTCGGCAAAATCCACGAGCCCGACCACCAGGTGCTCCGCGACATCTGGCTCTCGTTCCTCCCCGGCGCCAAGATCGGCGTGCTCGGCCTGAACGGCTCGGGGAAGTCGACGCTGCTGAGGATCATGGCCGGCCTCGACACCCACTTCAACGGCGAGGCCTTCCCCGGCGAGGGCGTCACGGTCGGCTTCCTGCCCCAGGAGCCGCAGCTCAACCCAGACAAGGACGTACGCGGCAACGTCGAGGAGGGCGTGGCCGAGATTCGTGCCCTGCTCGACCGCTACGACGCCGTCAACATGAAGCTCGGCGAGGAGATGTCGCCCGAGACGATGGAGAAGGTGCTCGACGAGCAGGCCCGCCTCCAGGACCGAATCGACGCGACCAACGCCTGGGATCTCGACTCGCGGCTCGAGATGGCCATGGACTCGCTCAGACTGCCACCGCCCGAGGCCCGGCCTGAGACGCTGTCGGGCGGGGAGCGGCGTCGTGTCGCTCTGTGCCGATTGCTGCTGCAGTCGCCCGACCTGCTGCTGCTCGACGAGCCCACCAACCACCTCGACGCCGAGTCGGTGGCGTGGCTGGAGCGGTTCCTCAAGGACTACCCGGGCACCGTCGTCGCGGTGACGCACGATCGCTATTTCCTCGACAACGTCGCCGGCTGGATCCTCGAGCTCGATCGCGGCCACGGCATTCCGTATCAGGGCAACTACACCGGCTGGCTGGAGCAGAAGCAGGCGCGGCTGGCGCAGGAAGAGAAGACCGAGAGCAAGCGCCAGCGCACGCTGCAGCGCGAGCTCGACTGGATCCGCATGTCGCCGCGCGCGCGGCAGGCCAAGGGCAAGGCGCGTCTGAACGCCTACGAACAGCTGCTCGCCGAGGACACCAGCGAGAAGCTCGACAGGGTGGAGATCTACATCCCCCCGGGCCCGCGGCTGGGCGACATCGTCGTCGAGGCCCGCGGCGTGAAGAAGGCCTACGGCGACAACCTGCTCTTCGACGACCTGACCTTCACGCTGCCGCGGGGCGGGATCGTCGGGGTGATCGGGCCCAACGGCGCCGGCAAGACCACGACCTTCCGCATGATCACCGGCCAGGAACAGCCCGACGCCGGCACCCTGCGGCTGGGCGAGACGGTGCAGATCGGCTACGTCGACCAGAACCGCGATGCCCTCGAACCGAACAAGAGCGTGTTCGACGTGATCACCGGCGGCGAGGACGAGCTCGAACTGGGCAAGCGCAAGGTGGCGTCGCGCGCCTACGTCTCGTGGTTCAACTTCAAGGGCGCGGGGCAGCAGCGCAAGGTCGGCCAGCTGTCGGGTGGCGAGCGCAACCGCGTCCACCTGGCGCGCCTGCTCCGCAAGGGGTGCAACCTGCTGCTGCTCGACGAGCCGACCAACGACCTCGACGTCGACACGCTGCGAGCGCTCGAGGACGCGCTGCTCGAGTTCCCGGGTTGCGTGGTGGTCATCAGCCACGACCGCTGGTTCCTCGACCGCATCGCCACGCACATCCTCGCCTTCGAGGGCGATTCGCAGGTCACCTGGTTCGAGGGCAACTACCAGGACTACGAGGCCGATCGGAAGCGCCGGCTCGGCGCCGCCGCCGATCAGCCGCACCGCCTCAAGTACCGGAAGCTGACGCGGACGTAATGACACGGGCCGGGGACCGGGACCAGGGACCGGGAACCAGGGAGGGCACGACCATGACACCACAGGAAGCACGCGCCGCGGCCAACGTGATCGGCACGCAGTTGCAGCACGAGTGGATGACGACCGCCAAGGTCATCGCCGCCATTCCCGAGGAGAACAAGGACTGGAAGCCGGAGCCGAAGAGCCGCTCGGCGTGGGAGCTGGCCGTGCACCTGGCCGGCGCCGACATCTGGTTCCTCGACTCGATCCTCACCGGCAAGTTCGCCAGCGACGGCGACGGCGACACCAAGTTGAAGGCCGCGGCGCCGACCCCGGCCAAGCTCGCCGACTGGTACAAGCACGCGTTTCCGGCCAAGCTCGAGCAGGTGCTGGCGATGCCCGACCACAAGTTCACCGAGGTCCTCGACTTCTACGGGATGAAGAACCCGGCGATCGTCTACCTCAGCTTCGCGCTCGTGCACGGCGTGCACCATCGCGGGCAGCTCGCCGGGTATCTGCGCCCGATGGGCGGCAAGGTGCCGAGCATCTACGGCGGCAGCGCCGACGAGACCTGGCAGGGACCGGTCGAATAGCAGGACGGGGACCAGGGACCGGGGACCAGGGAGAACGCCACAGAGTGTTTCCGGACCTGCGTACGTTCCTCGATCGGCTGCGGGCGGATGGCGATCTCGCCACCGTCACCGCGCCGGTCGATGCCCATCTGGAGGTGGCCGAGATCCATCGCCGGGTGATCGCCGCCGAGGGCCCGGCGCTGCTCTTCACCAACGTGACCGGCAAGGCCTTCCCGCTGGTCACCAACCTGTTCGGCACCAGGCGTCGGGCCGCCCTGGCCTTCGGCGAGCGGCCGCTCGCACTCGTCCGCCGGCTGGTGGATCTGGCGCAGACGCTGCTCCCGCCCGACGCCGGGAAGCTCTGGGGCGCGCGCGACGTCGCCGCCGATCTGCTCAAGGTCGGCCTGAAGCGGCAGGGGACGGGGCCGGTCACCGAGGTGGTCACCCGTCAGCCCCGGCTCGACCTGCTGCCGGCGCTCACCTGCTGGCCCGACGACGGCGGGCCGTTCGTGACGCTGCCGCTCGTCTACACCGAGCAGCCGGGCGGACACGGCCACAACCTGGCGATGTACCGGTTGCACGTGCACGACGCCACGTCGACCGGCATGCACTGGCAGATCGGCAAGGGCGGCGGGTTCCACTACGCCGTCGCCGAAGCCGCCGGCCGGCCGCTGCCGACCACCGTGATGCTGGGCGGGCCGCCGGCGCTGATCCTGTCGGCGATCGCCCCGCTGCCCGAGAACGTGCCCGAGCTGCTGCTCGCCTCGCTGCTCGCCGGACAGCGGCTCGGCCGCGTCCCGGGCGCGTTCGGCCATCCGCATCCGCTGGTGGCGTCCTGTGAGTTCGCCCTGATGGGGGAGGTGGCGCCGTTCGAGCGCCGTCCCGAAGGCCCGTTCGGCGACCACTACGGCTACTACTCGCTGCGCCACGACTATCCGGTGTTCCGCGTCCACACCGTGGCCCACCGCCGCGACGCGATCTACCCGGCCACGGTGGTCGGCAAGCCGCGCCAGGAGGACTTCTACATCGGCGACCTGCTGCAGGAGCTGCTGTCGCCGCTCTTCCCGCTGGTGATGCCGGCGGTCGAGCGGCTGTGGTCGTACGGCGAGACCGGCTACCACTCGCTGGCGGCGGCGGTGGTCAAGCAACGCTACCCGCGCGAGGCCATGGCCAGCGCCTTCCGCATCCTCGGCGAAGGGCAGCTGTCGCTGCAGAAGTTCCTGCTCCTGACCGATCGGGTAGTGGACGTCACCGACTTCCGTGCCACCCTGGAACACGTGCTCGCCCGCACCGACCCGCGCACCGACCTCTACGTCTTCGGCCACCTGTCGATGGACACCCTCGACTACACCGGGCCGCAGGTCAACCGCGGCTCCAAGGGCGTGTGGATGGGACTCGGCGATCCGGTGCGCGAGCTGCCGCGCGCCTTCGCGCCGCCGGTCCCGCCGCCGTCCGACGTCACCGCCGTGCACGTGTTCTGCGGCGGCTGCCTCGTGGTCGGGGCCCGGCCGTTCGCCGAGGACCGCGACGCCGCGGCGCGGCTGGCCGGCGCATCCGGCCTTTGCCGGCTGGCCGCTGCTCGTCGTCACCGACGAGCCGGCGCGGGCCGCCCGCAGCACCGTCAACTTCCTGTGGACGACGTTCACGCGCTTCGAGCCGGCGGCCGACATCCACGCCGCACAGGTGGCGCTGGAGCGCAACCACGTCGTCTTCACGCCGCCGATCGCCATCGACGCCCGGATCAAGCCGTGGTACCCGGCCGAAGTCAGCGGCGCGCCCGACGTCGCCGACGCCGTCACGCGGCGCTGGAATGAGTACTTTCCCGATGGTCGGGTGACGATGGGCGATGCCGAGCGCGGGCATCTCGACTAGATGCTGCCGGGCGCGCGGGTTGCGGGACCCGCAGGAACCACGTACGATAGCGATCAGCAGATTGTGAGCGATACCGTCACCCGTGGCATCCGCGTGCGGGTGCGCAGCGTCTTCGTCCCCGAGCGCAGCGCCCCGCGCGAACAGCACTTCTTCTTCGCCTATCACGTCCGCATCTCGAACGAGGGGGGCGAGACGGCACAGCTCCTGAGCCGGCACTGGGTGATCACCAACGCCGACGGCGACGTGCAGGAGGTGCGCGGCCCGGGCGTCGTCGGCGAGACGCCGGTGCTGGAACCGGGCGGCTCGTTCGAGTACACCAGCTACTGCCCGCTGACCACCGCGGTCGGCACGATGCAGGGCAGCTACACGATGGCGACGCCCGACGGCGCCACCTTCGACGCCGAGATCGCCCCGTTCACGCTGGCGACGCCCAACGCCCTCAACTGACCCATCCGCCCATGGCGCTGCTCCGGTCGTCGATGCCCAGCTCACGCAAGGCCGAACGCTCAACGCCGACGCCGGCGGCCGCCGTGGCGGCGCCCGGGGCGGCGAAGAAGAAGGTCTCGGCCAGCGCGGCGTGGCGCGAGGCCCGCCTGCTGATCCACGCCCATCGCGGCCGGCTGGCGATGGGACTCGGGCTCATGCTGATCAGCCGTCTCGCCGGCCTGGTGCTGCCGGCGTCGGCGAAGTACGTGATCGACGACGTCATCGGCAAGGGCCGGCACGACCTGCTGCTGCCGATCGCCCTGGCCGGCGGCGCCGCCACCATCGTGCAGGCGGCCAGCTCGTTCGGCCTGTCGCAGATTCTCGGTGTCGCCGCCCAGCGCGCCATCACCGACATGCGCAAGCGGGTGCAGGCCAAGGTGATGCGGCTGCCGGTGCGCTACTTCGACTCGACCCAGACCGGCATCCTGGTGTCGCGGATCATGTCCGACGCCGACGGCCTGCGCAACCTGGTCGGCACCGGGCTGGTGCAGCTGGTCGGCGGCCTGGTCACCGCCACCATCGGCCTGGGTGTGCTGCTGTATTTGAACTGGCGGCTGACCATCGTCACGGTGATGGTGCTCGGGACGTTCGGCGGCGGCATGGCCTACGCCTTCAAGAAGCTGCGGCCGCTGTTTCGCGAGCGCGGCAAGATCAGCGCTGAAGTGACCGGCCGGCTGACCGAGGCGCTCGGCGGCATCCGCGTCGTCAAGAGCTACACCGCCGAGAAGCGTGAGGAGATCGTCTTCACCCACGGCGCCCACCGCCTGTTCCGCAACATCGCCCAGTCGATGACCGGGGTCTCGGCGACCACGGCGGGATCGACGGTGATCGTCGGCGTCGTCGGCGTGCTGATGGTGTGGCTGGGCGGCAACGACATCCTGGCCGGGCACATGACCCTCGGCGACTTCGTGATGTACATCTTCTTCATCGGGCTGGTGGCGGCGCCGCTGGTCTCGATCGCCTCGATCGGCACGCAGATCACCGAAGCCTTCGCCGGGCTCGACCGCATCCGCGAGATCCTCGACATGCACACCGAGGACGAGCTCGACGCCGACAACGCCTCGATGCCGGTGATCCACGGCGACGTCGAGTTCGACGACGTCTCGTTCGAGTACCACCCCGGGCAGCCGGTGCTCAAGCACGTGACCTTCCGCGCGCCGTCCGGCTCGACCACGGCGCTGGTCGGCTCCAGCGGATCGGGCAAGAGCACGCTGATCAGCCTGGTGATGGCGTTCAACCGGCCGCTGTCGGGACGGGTGCTGGTCGACGGCCACGATCTGACCACGGTGAAGCTGCGCGAGTACCGCCAGCAGGTGGCCTCGGTGCTGCAGGAGAACTTCCTGTTCGACGGCACCATCGCCGACAACATCGCCTACGCCAACCCGCACGCCTCGCGCGCCGACGTCGAAGCGGCGTGCCGCCTGGCCCACTGCGAGGAGTTCATCCTGCGCTTCCCCGAGGGCTACGACACGATCGTCGGCGAGCGCGGCATCAAGCTCTCGGGCGGCCAGCGCCAGCGCGTGTCGATCGCCCGGGCGCTGCTGGCCGAACCGCGCATCCTGATCCTCGACGAGGCGACCTCGTCGCTCGACAGCGAGAGCGAAGAGATGATTCAGGACGCCCTGCGGCACCTGCGCGAGGGCCGCACCACCTTCGTCATCGCCCACCGCCTGTCGACGATCCGCAGCGCCGACCAGATCCTGGTCCTCGAGAACGGCGAGATCGTCGAGCGCGGCACCCACGCCGAGCTGCTGGCCGTGCACGGCCGCTACCGTCAGCTCTACGAGAAGCAGTACGGCATCGAGATGAACCGCTTCATCAACCCGGGCGAGGACTGGACCCCGGAGGTGCCGCGGCCGGTGGCGGTGAAGCCGGCGTCGACCCAGATTTGACGAGGCTCCGCCCCGGCCGACGAGCGTGTGGCTCCGCCTCGTCAGGGCAGTGTTGTCTTGGCCAGGCCCTTCGGGCGGCGAGCGGTCAGGCCGGCCGGACCGGCGTCGCGCAGCGCGCTCGGGCGGACCTTGCGCACCTGTTCGAAGCAGCGCAGGAAGGCGTCGACGATGTCGGGGTCGAAGTGCGTGCCGCGGCCCGACATGGATGATTTCGCGGGCGCGGTCGGGCGGCAGGGCGGCCTTGTAGGCGCGGGCCTCGACCAGGGCGTCGTAGGTGTCGACCACCGCGACCAGCCGCCCGGCGAGCGGAATCGCCGTGCCGCGCAGGCCGCGCGGATAGCCCGAGCCGTCCCAGCGCTCGTGGTGGGTGTAGACGATCTCCTTGGCCAGGCCGAGCACTTCGTTGTCGTGCACGCCGGCGAGGTGCTCGGCCTTGAGCAGGCTGTCGTGGCCCAGGGTCGCGTGCCGCTTCATCTCCGTGTACTCGGCGTCGGTCAGATGGCCGGGCTTGTTCAGGACGGCGTCGCGGATGCCGACCTTGCCGATGTCGTGGAGCGGCGCCAGGGTGGCGATGAGGTCGACCCGATCGGGCGTCAGGACCCGCCGGTACGCCGGATGCGTCGCCAGGCTGGTGGCCACCAGCCGGACGTACTCCTGCGTGCGGCGCGCGTGCCGGCCGGTGTCGACGTCGCGGGTCTCGGTCAGCGTCGTCAGGGTCTGGACGATCAGCTTCTGGGCCTGGTCGCGGCGCCGGTGCTCGGCATCGGCGCGGCGGCGCTCGGCGGCCAGTTGCGTGCCCACGGTGACGACCGCGCCGACGGCGAGCGCGAACGAGCGCGCCCACGGGAGAGACGACCGTGCCCGTCGACGGCGAAGAGCGCCGCGGGCGGCGAACCAGACGCCGCCGCCGACGAGGAGCGTCGCCACGCCGCCGTAGAGCGTGCCCAGGCCCCACACCAGCAGCACCGCCGCGACCGTGCCGGCATAGGCCAGCGCGAGGTCGACGGCGGCCGCGGCCGGCGGCGGGGCGCTGGTCGGCCCGCCGAGCAGGGTGTCGGCGAGGGTGGCGTGCAGCTCGACGCCGGGGAAGCGCGGATCGAGCGCGGTGGCGGCGACGTCGCGCACGCCCAGGGCGGTGGCGCCCGACGAACACGACCCGGCCGGCGAACTGGCCGTCGCTCGACGCCGGCCGGCCAGGACGTCGTCCGCCGAGACGTGCGGATAGGTGCGGCCGGGGCCGCGAAAGCGGAGCAGGGCCTGACCGGCGGCGTCGAGCGGCAGCACCGCGGCCGCCCAGGCGCAGCCGCCGGCTGCCATCGGCCGTCGCTTCCAGGACCAGCGGCTGCGGCGCGGCGAGCTGGACGGCGGCCAGGGCCAGCGACGGGTAGGTCCGGCCGGCGAGTTCGACGAAGACCGGCAGCCGGCGCAGGACGCCGTCGGCGTCGGGCGAGGCGTTGATGGCGCCCGACGCCTTGGCGGCCCGCGCCAGCGCCTCGACGCTGCACACGGCGCCGGTGCCCGAGAAGAGGCGCAGGGTCGCGCCCGCCGCCGTCGCGCCGCGCCGGCTCGAGCGGATGGAGCGCGCACGACGGCGGCGGGGCACCGGGCGGGCGGGGGTCGAAGGTGACCGCGAATCCGGCGGCCACCGGCGCGGCGGCGATGGCCGCGGCCAGCGTCCCGGTCGGTCGAGGTCGGCGGCGCCCGGCGGCGCCGGCGCCGCGCCCAGCCGATCGGGTTCGGGGAACAGGATGTCGAAGGCGATCGCCGCGGCGCCGGCCTCGCCCAACCGCGTCACCAGCCGGGCCACGACGTCGCGCGGCCACGGCCACTGGCCGTGGGCGGCCAGGCTCGCCTCGTCGACGATCACGATGGCCACGCGGGCGTCGACCGGCGGCCGGGCCGTCTGGCGGGCGAACGCGTCGTGGCGCGCAGGTCGAGGTCGGCCAGCAAGCCCGGCCGCGCTCCGACGATCATCCCGACGAGGAACAGGGCGATGCCCAGGGGCAACAGGAGGCGCGGGTAGGGCATCGGACGCGCGGCTCAGCGGACGGTGACCTCGACGCGACGGTTGCGCGCCTCGGCGGTGTTGTCGGGCGTGCGCACCACCGGGTTGGTCTCGCCGTGCGAAGCCACGTCCACCAGCCGCACGTCGAGTCCGGCGCCGACCAGCAGATCGCGAATCAGGGCGGCACGGCGCATGCCGAGATCGACGTTGGTCGGCGGCGCCCCGGTCGTGTCGGTGTGACCGACGATGCTCACCTCGGGGACCGGGCGCGCCTGGACGGTGGCCAGGATCTCGGGCACCTGGCGCCTGCGACTCGGCCGTCAGCGTGTCTCGGCCGGTGTCGAAATAGAGCAGGAAGCGCCGCGCCGGCGGCGGCATCGCTGCCAGGGCGTCGCCGAACAGGCGCTGGACCTCGTCGGGCGAGAGCACCGCCGGGGCCGGCGGCGCCTGGCCGCGGACGAGCGTCGTCGCCTGGTAGGGCTGGTCGAGCGCGACGTCTGGCCGCCGGGCGTGCGCACCGTCAGCGCGCCGACGTCGCCGGACTCCGGCTCGGGCGCCAGCGCGACCATCTCGCGGAGGCCGGGGGCCTCGGGCCGCGCCCGCGCGCAGCCGGCGACCGCAGTCAGGAGCGACCAGGCACGAGGTCGCAGCCGGCGCGTCACGGCGTCCCCACC
This sequence comes from uncultured Acidobacteriota bacterium, assembly GCA_963786365.1. Classification (GTDB taxonomy): domain Bacteria; phylum Acidobacteriota; class Vicinamibacteria; order Vicinamibacterales; family UBA2999; genus CAWAYR01. Next base: position 713,819 of record CAWAYR010000018.1, on the reverse strand, counting down.
CGCACCAGCGCGTGGGTGCCGCGCACGCCGATGATCGCGGTCGGCGTCTGGATGGTCACCGACGCCGGCGCCAGCTTGGCGACCAGGCCCGGAGACGTAGGAGATGACGCCGCGGGCCAGGCGGATCGTGACGCCGAGGCTGCGACTCGGACGGCGCGAAGGCGAACGCCGCGAGCGCCACTTCGCTGTCCGGACCGATCGACACGCGCGTCTCGTCGCGCAGCATCACCGCCAGGCGGCCGTCGGGGCCCGAGCGGAGCACGTCCGCCTTCGAACACCTCGGCGCCGAGCGGGGCCGGCAGCGCCTGGCCGTTGCGCACGATGGCGACGGTGCCCGACGACACCTTCACGCGGCCGGCCGGCGTGGCCGGCTGCGCGAAGGCGAGACCCGGCAGGAGGGCGAGCAGGACACCCAGTGCGACGGCGAGGCGAATGGCGCGGAGCGGCATGCGACGAGTCGAGGATACCGTCGCCGTCGCACGCGCACAACGCCTGAGGCGGCGGAACCTTTCACGCCGACGCACAGTATTCTGTTAGCGGAGGCATGGCACTGGACGGCGATCAGCTGCTTGGCATCTTCCTGCGTGGCGCCCTGGGCCGATCCGGACGCAAGCGGGCGCGCCGCGCCAGCACCTTCCTTGGCGGCCAGGGCGGGTTCCTCACGGCCAGCACGGTCATGGCCGCCGTCGGGGTCGCCTGGGGCATCTACGACAGCCTCAAGGCCGGGCAGCCGGCCAGGCCGCGGCCGCCGGTCCCGTCGCCGGCGCCGCTGGTGCTGCCGCCGGATGTCGCCCGCGTCGTGCGCCTGGCCGTCTCGGCCGCGCGGGCCGACGGCGCACTGGCCGAGGCCGAGCGCGCCGCCATCCTCCGTCATGCGCGCCGAGGCCGGCATCGCCGCGCACGTCGACGCCGAGCTGGCCGCGCCGCGGCCGCTGCCGGAGATTGTCGCCGGCGTCACCGCCGACGCCGATCGCCGTGACCTGTACGTGCTGGCGTTCACGATCGTCCGGGCGGACGAGACGGTGTCGGGTGCCGAGCGGATCTACCTGGCGCAGCTCGCCCACGCCCTCGGACTCGACCCGGCGACCGCCGCGGCGCTCGAGCAGCAGACCGTCGCCGCCATCGACGGCGCCGGCACTCCTGCGCCTACACCGACACCGACACCGCCGACGCCGTAGACGGCACCGGTCGGGTGCTGGGACGCACGGCGCGGCGTGTGTCCGCCACGGTTCTCCGCGCGCCTTGGACGACCAGGAGAGGGAGCAGCGATGCAAGGTGCACAGCAGTGGTACATGGCCATCGGCGGACATCAGGTGGGCCCGGTGAGCCAGGACGAGATCCTGGCCAACCTCCGCAACGGCAGCATCGACAAGGACACGCTGGTCTTCACCTCGGGGATGGCGAACTGGCTGCCGCTGAAGGACGTGCCCGCCTTCGCCCCGTTCGTCAACGCGCCGGCTGCCGCCGGCGTCGTGCCGCTGCCGCCGTCGGCCCCCGGCCGCCGCGCCCACGACATCGACTTCACCATCCACGGCAACGAGATGCAGTTCGTCGAGGTCGAGCTCGATCCGGGCGAGGCGGCGGTCGCCGAAGCCGGGTCGATGATGTACATGACCGACGGCGTGCAGCTCGAGACGATCTTCGGCGACGGCAGCAAGGCCGCAGTCGGCCGGCGTGCTCGACGCCCTGCTCGGCGCCGGCAAGCGCATCCTCACCGGTGAGAGCCTGTTCATGACGGTGTTCACGAACACCGCGCACGGCCAAGCAGCGCGTGGCGTTCGCCGCGCCCTACGCCGGCAAGATCATCCCGATGGACCTGAAGGCCATCGGCGGACAGCTGATCTGCCAGAAGGACTCGTTCCTGTGTGCCGCGCGCGGCGTGTCGGTGGGCATCGCCTTCCAGCGCAAGATCGGCGTCGGCATCTTCGGCGGCGAGGGCTTCATCATGCAGAAGCTCGACGGCGACGGCCTGTGCTTCGTGCACGCCGGCGGATCGATCCACTCGATGGAGCTCGGCGCCGGCGAGACGCATGCGTGTCGACACCGGCTGCCTGGTGGCGCTCCAGCCGAGCGTGACCTACGACATCCAGCTGGTGAGGAACGTGAAGACGGCGCTGTTCGGCGGCGAGGGGCTGTTCTTCGCCACGCTGCGCGGCCCGGGCAAGGTGTGGCTGCAGTCGCTGCCGCTCAGCCGGCTGGCCGATCGCATCTACAAGGCGGCGCCGCGGACCGGCCGGCGAACCGAGGAGGGTTCGATCCTCGGTGGCCTCGGGGATCTCATCGACGGACGATAGGGCGGGGCCTGGGTCCCGGGGCTCGGGTTCCGGGATAACATCCTCCCGACTGCGCATCGGCGCGTCGGGAGGATGGGATGAGAGCTTGGTGGGCGACGTGCGCCGTCTCGGTCGCGATGCTGGTCGCCGCGCTGGGCGCGCAACCGCGGACGGCGTTTCCGGAGAAGCGCGGGTTCAAGCTCTCGGACTTTCCCCGGGTCGTGAAGCTGGCCGAGAACGTCTACGGCTACGAGGAGATCCGTCAGCCGGGCTTCACCACGGTGAGTCTCGATCGTCGTCGGCGGCGACGGCGTGCTGCTCGCCGACGGCCAGGGCAGCCCGCCGGCCACGCAGACCCTGCTCGACCACATCGCCAGGCTCACGCCCAAGCCGCTGAAGTGGTACGTGGTCGGCTCGGATCACGGCGACCACACCGCCGGCAATTCGGTCCTGCCCAAGGACCTCACCTACATCGTCCATCCGACCTCGCGGGCGCAGATGGAGCGTGACGCCGCCAGCGCCATGGGCGCCAACCTCAAGGCCGCGGCCGAGGCGCTGACCAAGGGCCAGCCGGCGCCAGCGCCACGTCCGCCGGTGATCGTGCCGCCGGCCGCGATGACCGGCGATCGCCAGGTGATCGACGTCGGCGGCATCGAGGTCCAGGTCCTGTTCCTCGGCCGCGCCCACACCGGCGGCGACCTGCACGTGCTGCTGCCGAAGCAGCGGATCCTCTTCATGAGCGAGGCCTATCTGAACCGCGTGTTCCCGGCGATGCGTTCGGCCTATCCCACCGAGTGGGTGGCGACCATCGACAAGGCGCTGGCGTTGCCGGTCGATCGCTTCGTGCCCGGGCACGGCTTCATCGAGGCGCCGACGGCGTCGCGTGAGGAGCTGGTCACGTTCCAGGAGGCGCTGCGGGCGGTGATCGCCGAGACCAAGCGACTCCATGCCCTCGGGCTGCGCGCCGATGCCGCCGTGAAGAAGGCGAACTGGGGCCCGTACGGCGAGTGGTTCCTCGCCGACCAGCAGGCGCCGATCGCCGTGAACAAGGTCTTCGAGGAGATCGAGGGGAAGCTGAAGTGACCAGCCAGTCCTACGCGCACCACGCCCACCACCCGGTGCCGACCTACGTCGCCACGGTCTTCGGCCTGGCGGCGCTGGTCCTGATCGTCGGCGCCTGGTGGTTCGACTGGAACACTCGCGATCCCGGGGTGGCGCTGCTCGCGCTCACGGTCTTCACGCTGACGGCGATGAGCCGCTGGTACGTCGTCGCGTTGCAGGACCGGATCATCCAGCTCGAGATGCAGGTGCGGTGCGCGCGGGTGCTGCCGGCCGGCCAGGACGAGCAGCTGACGCAGCTGTCGCCCAAGCAGGTCGTGGCCCTGCGCTTCGCCTCGGACGAGGAGCTCGGCGAGCTGCTGGCGCGGGCCGTCCGCGAGCAGATGACGCCGGATGCGATCAAGAAAGCCGTCAAGCAGTGGCGGCCCGACTTCTTGCGCACCTGACCAGCGGCGCCGCCGACGATCGATGCCCAGGTTCACGCCACCCGATCCCGCCGCGCTCGATGAGGCGCAGCGCCGCGTCTACGAGGCGACGCGGGCCGGGCGGCGCGGCACGGTCCCGGCCAACGTCCTGGCGTGGCTGGCCAGCCCGGAGCTGGCCGCAGCGCGGCCAGCATCTGGGCGCCTTCCTGCGCTACGACACCTCGCTCGGCCCGCGCCTGAGCGAGCTGGCGATTCTCGTCGTCGCCCGGCGGTGGGCGGCCGACTACGAGTGGGCGGTGCACGCGGTCGAAGCCGCCAAGGCCGGTGTCGCTGCCGAGGTCATCGCCGAGATCGGGGCCGGCCGGCCGCCACACCTCGCCGGTCAGGACGAGCAGGTGGTCGTGGACGTCGCGACGGAGCTGGTCACGGAGGGGAGGCTGGCCGATGCGACGTTCGCGCGCGCCGAGGCCACCCTCGGCCGCCAGGGCCTGGTCGAGCTGGTCGGCGTGGTGGGCTACTACACGCTGGTGGCGATGACCCTGAACGCGTTCGAGGTGCCGGCGCCCGAGGGCGCGCCGCGGCTGCCGTGACCGTCGCCGCGACCGTTGGCGACTACCACAGCGACGCCTTCATCCGCGCGATCGCGATCTCGACCTGACCCAGCTCCGCCAGGACCCGTTCGGCCTCGGCGATGGTCTGTCCCAAGGCGTCGGGCGTGGGCGCGGCGCCGCGTTTCACTTCCCACGCCAGATCGCGGGTCGTCTCGGCGCAGGCGCGGCAGACGGCGACGGTCTGCTCGTGCGCTTCGATGAGGCGATGCACCTCCTGGCGCTCGTCGTCGGTCACCGGCCAATTGTAAGCGCGACCGGCCGGTGCCTGGCACCATGGTGCCAGGCACCAGGCCGGGCGGATGACGCAGGTTTGACAACCCGGGCAAGTTTCTCCATGCTCGGGGCCTTTCGGAGGAGGTGCACATGACCCGTCGGCTGTTCCTGGCGCTCGCCCTCGCGACGCTCGTCATCCACGCGCCTCAGGCGCAGTCCAGTTGGCGGCCCACGGTGATGGGCACGCAGGGCATGGTCGCGGCCGGCCATCCGCTGGCCGCCGAAGTGGGCATGCGCGTGCTCAAGGCCGGCGGCAACGCCGTGGACGCCGCCGTCGCCGCCTGGGCGATCCAGGGCCAGGTCGAGCCGGGCATGACCGGCCTCGGCGCCGACATGTTCGCCTTGATCTACCTGGCCAAGACCAAGGAAGTGAAGTTCATCAACGGCACCGGCTACGCGCCCAAGGCCGCCACCATCGACTACTACAACGCGCACGGCGGCATGCCCGACGACGGCGGGCTCTCGATTGCCGTGCCGGGCGCGGTCGGCGGCGCCGCACTGGCGCTGGAGAAATACGGCACCAAGTCGCTGGCCGAGGTGCTGGCGCCGGCCATCGAAGTGGCGGAGCAGGGCTATCCGATCACCGAGAACCTGGCCCGCGGGCTCGAGGGCGGCAAGGCCAAGCTCGGCAAGTTCCCGTCGACCACCAAGATCTGGTTCCGCGACGGCAAGCCACTGGTGATGGGCGACGTCGTCAAGAACCCGGACCTGGCCAAGACGCTGCGCGCTATCGCCACCCAGGGCCCGGCCGGCTTCTACACCGGGCCGGTCGCCACCGCGCTCGTCGCCGGCATGAAGGCCCACGGCGGGATCATCAGCGAGGCGGATCTGGCCAGCTACAAGGCGTTCGAGGGCGAGCCGATCCACGTCAACTACCGCGGCTACGAGGTCTACGAGTGCCCGCCGAATTCGCAGGGGCACACCATGCTGCAGGCCCTGAACCTCCTCGAGGGCTTCAACCTGCGCTACATGGGCCACAACAGCGCGCCGTACCTGCACGTGGTCACCGAGTCGATCAAGCTCGCCTTCGCCGACCGCAACCAGTACGTCGCCGACCCGGCCTTCACCCCGAACATCCCGATGCGTGAGCTGCTGTCGAAGGAGTACGCGACCAAGCGGCGGGCGCTCATCGACCCGAACCGCGCCATCGTCGGCGAGGCGCCCGTACGGCGACCCGCGGGCCGGCGCGACCACGACGGCCGCCCGCCCCGTGGCCTACGCCGCGCCGCAGCGCGTCCCTGGCGTGGTCAACCCCTACGACCCCGACAAGGTGCTGAACCTGACGACCTACCTCACCGTCGTCGACAAGGACCACAACATGGTGTCGCTGACCTCGAGTCTGCTGAGCGGCTTCGGCAGCGGCCTGGTCGCCGACGGCACCGGCGTGATGATGAACGACCGGATGAAGTACTTCTATCTGGACCCCAAGGACGTCAACTCGCTGCAGCCGCTCAAGCGTGTGCGCCAGACGATCAACCCGGCGCTGGCGCTGAAGGACGGACTGCCGGTGGTGGCGTTCGGCACGCCCGGCGCCGACACCCAGCCGCAGACCCAGCTCCAGTTCTTCCTCAACTTCGTCGAGTTCGGCATGCCGGTACAGCAGGCGCTCGAGCAGCCCACGGTGATCAGCAACAGCTTCCGCAACTCCTATCACCCGCACGCGGTCGAGGGCATGCTGCTCACGCCGAAGATGCTCCCGGCGCACGTCAAGGAAGGACTGGCCGCGCTGGGCCACAAGCTCGACCTGCGCGACGTCCGCGGCGTCGGGTCGGTGAAGGCCATCGCCGTGCACCCGAAGACCGGCGTGCTGATGGGCGGGGTCAGCCCGACGGGGGACAGTTACGTGATGGGCTGGTAGGACAGCGGCTAGCGGCTAGGGACCGGCTAGAGGATCACGCTAGTCACGCCGGCTCGACGCTGGACGTCAGCGCCGAACAGACGAAGGGCCCGGTGGGGAAGTTCCCACCGGGCCCTCGTCGTGCTCTAGTCGGGTCTAGCCGCTAGCCGCTAGCCGCTCGAGCCGCTTCGCGTTACCAATCGAACTTCATGCCGAACCGCGCGATGGTCGGCCCGACGATCTCAGCCGGGAGGCGGTAGGTCGAGCCGGCGCCCCAATTGATGTTCTGGGCCGCGTCGGAATTCGTCAGGTTGTAGACGTCGAAGAACACGCCGATCCGGCGGCGCTGCTCCCCAGGTTGAAGAATTTCTCCGTGCGGACGTCCAGGATGACGATGTCATCCTGCCGCTGTGCGTCGATCGGCTCGGCCAGGATGCGCTGCGCTGTAGTTGATGCCGTGGGCCGCGCCGGCCAGGTAGGTGCGCCCGAAGGGCTGACCCTGCTGGAAGCGTAACGCCGGCGTGATCCGGATGCCCCAGCCGGCATCGTAGCTGCCGTTGACCTTCGCGGTCCACACCGAGAACACGTAGCGCCCGCCGTCGGTGTTGATCAGGTCGTTCGGCGTGGACGGAGTCACCACCGCGCGCAGGTTGTTGCCGAAGTATGCAGTGTCCTGGTCCTCGTTCCAGCGGATCGCGAACGACCCCTGCAGCGACCAGCGGCCTGACTGTCGCTTGTTGACCGCGAACTCCAGGGTCTGGAACTCGGCGTCGCCGGGCAGGTTGGTGGCCACGTTCACCGCCGGCGCCGCCAGCGCCGCCGCGCTCAGGTTGAACCCTGGGAACCCAGCGCCGTCGTCGCCATTGCCGAGGACGCCGTCGGGACCGGGGTCGCGGATCGTAATGGGGACGCTGTAGGCCGACATAGGCCGGTTCTGGTTCACCAACACGCGGAAGTTGTCGATCGAACGGTAGACGTAACCTCCGGAGACCGCCAGCCCCGGGGACAGTTCGTGCTCGAGCCAGGCCGAGATCTCGTCCGTTTGCGTGGACTTGAGGTTCGGATCCAATACCCCGCTGGCCGCCCCACCGCGCTGCTGGATGAGGTTGCCCTCTTCGCCGGCGTCGTAGAGGAGGTTGCCGTTCCTGTCGGCCCACTGGTAACGCCTGTACCAGTCGGTTTGGTTCGGGTTCACGTCGATCCCGACGCCCGAGGCCCCGGGATTCCAGACGTACTGGCCGTAGTTGGCCTTGAGGACGGTACGGCCCGCGCCGGTGAGATCGAAGACCATGCCCAGACGCGGCACCGGCTCGTTGAAGGTCACGAGGTTGCTGACCTCCGGGAACGAACCCTGCGTGGCGTTGAACCGGCCGGGGGGCGGCCCTTCCTGTTCGGGCAGAAAGACGCGGTAGCGATCGAAGCGAAGCCCGAGATTGAACGTCAGCCGCGAATTCACCCGCCAGCTGTCCTGAATATACAACCCGAGTGTCCGCAGTCCCTGTTCGGAAATCGAAGGCGTGGCGAACAAATCCACCTCGGTCGGGACACCGTTGTTGAGGTAATGGATCACGTCCCCCGGCACTCCGCCGTTGACGTCGATCCCGCGCTCGTCGGTGAAGGTCTCACGGAACCACTCGCCGCCGACCTTGAAGCTGTGGTCACCGGCCCAGCCGGCCTTGAAGTACGTCATCGAGCCGGCCACCTGGTTGCGTGACGGCGTGCGGAACCAGCCGTCCCGGTTGCCGCCGCTGACGATGTTGCTGCCGATATCCTGGTAGGCGGGATCCTCGCTGTAGCGGTAGTTCGGCCACACGTACTTGAACTGCCCGCCCCGCACCTCGACGAAGGTCGAGTCGCTCAGCACCGACTCGTACCCGGCCTTGTAGGTGTGGCCCCAATAGAGCTGTTGCCAGGTTGACGACTCCGCGGATGTGGCGGGCCGACGTCGCGCCAATCCGGAACGTGTCCAGCCGGTTGGGCTGCGACTTCCGGCCCCAGCCGGCGTAGGCGCTCAGCTTGTTGTTCGTCGACAGCGCGTAGGTGGCCTTGGCCGAGATGTTGCGCAATCCCGTCTCGAACGCCTTCACAGGGAAGTTCGGCAATGCCACCTTGATGTTCTGGTCGCGGAGCGAGCCGTACCACCACAGCTTGTCCTTCAGCCCCGGTACGTAGCCACCGACGTCGCCGTTGACGTCGTAGTAGGCCTCGTTCCGGTTCAGATCAGAGGGCGTCAGGTTGCCGCATCGGCCGCCAGGGCACAGGAACGTGGCCGAGTCGTCGATGTTCTCGGCCTGGACGCTCTTGTTCTGGTAGTCCGCGTAGAACTTGCCGTGATACTGGTTCCCGCCAGACTTGGCGACGAAATTCGACCAGACGCCCGGCCACGGCATCTCGGCGGTGTGTCCCTTGGTTTCGACCGCCACCTCGTCGATCGAGCCGTAGTCGTAATACCACCCGGCGGCGCCGGTGCCCTCGGTGTTGACGATGCCCTCGACCATCGGACGGTGCTGATCCGTCTTGGTGTCGTAGGCCGAGTAGCCGGTTTGAGTGCCCGCCGCGCTGCCGGCCACGTCGATGCGGTTGACGATCATCGCCGGCGCCGCGGCCAGGATCGTCCAGAAGTCGCGCGCGTTGGGCAGTGCCGCCAGCCGCTCCTGGCTGAAGTTCGTCGATGTCGTCGTGGTCGACACGTCGACGACGGGCGACTCGCCGCTGACCGTGACGGTTTCCTGCAGACTGGCAACGGCGAGCTCGATGTTCACCGTCGCCGTGAAGCCGAGGCCGACGTTGATGGCTTCGCGGTTCACGGTACCGAAGCCGGGAAGCTCGTAGACGAGTTTGTAAACTCCTGGGGGGACCGCGGGGAAGCGATACTCACCGGACTCGCTCGTCACGTCGGTGCGGATCGCCCTGCATGCTCGGACTCGAGGCGGTGATCGTCACGCCGGGCAGCACGCCGCCCGAAGTGTCGGTCACCTTGCCGTTGATCGAGCCGGTCGTTGCAGAGACCTGCGCAAACGCGGTAGACGAGGCCAGGAGCAAGCTCAGGCCAAGTGCGCAAACGCGAACCATGCCGTACTCCTCCTTCTGACGTGCAAAACGACGTATTCCCTGGTGTTCGTGCGCTCGGTGCGCGCCGCACCGAGCCCCGCGGACGCGGCGCGGGGTGGTCTCGCGACAGGGCAGCATGCCTGGCCGGCCGTGAGGTTGGCGCCAATCCTACGCATGTCACAAGTCGTATACAAGCGCATTCCTTTCGCTCATCCGTGCAAACCGGCGATGAACCCGATCAAATGGTCGAGCACGACAATCGGTTGGTCGCGATGGGGGCTGTGTCCACATTTTTGGATCAGAATCGCCGTCGTCAGGCCTCGGCGCAAGCCGCGCAATTGCGTCGACCTGGCCAGGCGTGCCGTACTCGTCATCGAGGCCTTGGAGCACCAGCATCGGACGGGTCACGGCCGGAACCTCGGACTCGATGTTCCAGCGGCGGAACTCGGCGACAGCCAGACATCGCTCCACCCGAAGAACACTTCGTCGACGTGCGCGTGGTGCGCCGCCAGCCGCGACGCGCAAGCGCCGTCGGCGAGGTAGCGCGCGCGAATGGCGGCGATGCTGGCCACCGACAGGTCTTCGACGAAGACGTGCGGCGCTTCGAGGACCAACGCCACGACCCGGGCCGGCCAGCGCGCCGCCGCCAGCAGCGCGATCGATCCGCCGTCGCTGTGCCCGAACAGGACGGCCCGCTCGATGCCGGCCGCGTCGAGCACCCGCGGCACGACCTCCGCGGCCTCGCGGTGCATGAAGTCCACGCGCAGTCCGGCGCCGCGTGGGGTCGGAGCGGCCATGGCCGCGGCGGCTGTAGGCGAACACCGACCGGCCGGTGCGGCCCGCCAGCGCCGCCGGGAAGTCGCGCCAGGTGGAGACGCTGCCCAGGCCCTCGTGAAGCAGCACGATCGGCGTCGCATCCGCCACCGGTCCCACCGGCTGCCACCACCGCGCTTCGAGGCGCGCGCCGTCGACGTCCACGTGGTCCATGCGCCCATAGAATAGTGACTCGATGCGCAAGCCAGTCGTCCTCATCACCGGCGCCGGCGGCGAGATCGGCCACGGCCTGATCGCCCGCCTCACCGACGACGGGCCGCCGCCGGTCATCACCCTCGACCTCAACCCGCTCGACGCCAGCCTGGCGCCGCTGGTGGCCAGCGAGTTCGCCGGCTCGATCCTCGACACGGCGCTGCTCGAGCGGATCCTGTCGCAGTACGAGGTCGACCCCGTCTTCCACCTCGCGGCGCTGCTCTCGACGCGCGCGAGTTCACGCCGATCACCGCCCACCAGGTGAACGTCGAGGGCACGCTGCACCTGCTCGAGTTCGCGCAGCACGAGGGCGAGTCGCACGGCCGGCCGGTGGTCTTCCTCTACCCGTCGTCGATCGCCGCCTACGGCCTGCCCGACCTGGCGACCAAGGCGCGGGCCGGCCGCGTGCGGAGGACGACTACACGACGCCGACGACGATGTACGGCTGCAACAAGCTCTACTGCGAGCACCTCGGCCGCTACTACGCCCGGCACTACAAGCAGCTGGCGGCCGAGCCGCTGGCCGGCCGGGTCGACTTCCGCTGCGTCCGCTTCCCCGGCCTGATCTCGGCCGTGACCGTGCCCTCGGGCGGCACCTCCGACTACGCCCCCGAGATGATCCACGCCGCCGCCAAGGGCGAGCCGTACGCCTGCTTCGTGCGGCCCGACACGCGGATCCCGTTCATGGCCATGCCCGACGGCGTCGAGGCGCTGCTGAGGCTGGCGGCGGCGCCGCGCGAGCGCTGACGCGCACCGTCTACAACGTCGGCGCCTTCAACCCGTCGGCGCAGGAGATCCACGATCGGGTGTGCCAGGCGTTCCCGGATGCGCGCATCGGACTGGGCGACCGACCTGAAGCGGCAGGGCATCGTCGACACCTGGCCGGCCGACGTGGACGACTCGGCGGCGCGGCGCGACTGGGGCTTCGCGCCGCCCTACGACTTCGAGCGCGCCTTCGCCGAGTACCTGATCCCCACCATTCGCGCCCGCTACGCGAAGGGGAAGAGCTGATGGCGGGTCTCGGGACTCGGGGCTCGGGGCTCGGGAGGGACTCGGGAAGACGGGAAGGGCGGGGGATCACGCTGCTGGGTGTTGCGACCGCGATTCTGCTCGTTCCACTAGGAGGATGCTTGCGCTCTCCGATTCCCACCGCGGCGACCGACGACGCTGCCGCCGAGAGCTACGTCCGGTTGGTGCTGGCCCTGGGCCAGCACGACGCGGCCTTCGTCGACGCCTACTACGGGCCGCCGGAGTGGCGCACCGCCGCCGAGAAGGACAAGTTGTCGCTCTTCGACATCAACAAGCGTGCGGCCGTGCTCGAAGTGGACCAGCGGCGCCTGCCGCCGCCAGCCCCGGGCTCGCCCGATGCCGAGTTGCTCGGGCTGCGCCGGCAGTACCTGGCGCGCCAGCTCAACGCGCTGCGCGCCCGCGTCGCGATGCTGGAGGGCCGGAAGTTCTCCTTCGACGAGGAGTCGCGCGAGCTCTACGACGCGGTGGCGCCGAGGAACGACGAGGCGACGTTCCAGGCGGTGATCGACGAGGTGGGCGCACGGATTGGCGGCCAGGGCGAGCTCGCGCCGCGCTACGAGGCGTTTCGGCGGGCGTTCGTCATCCCGCCCGACAAGCTCGACGCGGTCTTCCAGGCGGCCATCGCCGAGTGCCGCCGCCGCACGCAGGCGCACGTCACCCTGCCGCCCGGCGAGCGGTTCACCGTGGCGTACGTGAAGGACAAGCCGTGGAGCGCCTACAACTGGTACCAGGGCGACTTCGCCAGCCTGATCGAGGTCAACACCGACCTGCCGGTCTACATCGATCGGGCGATCGATCTGGCGTGCCATGAAGGCTACCCGGGCCACCACGTCTACAACGCGCTGCTCGAACAGCATCTCGTCAAGCAGCGCGGCTGGGTCGAGTTCTCGGTCTACCCGCTGTTCTCGCCGCAGTCGCTCATCGCCGAGGGCACCGCCAACTACGGCATCGAGGTGGCGTTCAGCGACGCCGAGCGGCGCCGGTTCGAGCGCGAGACGCTGTTTCCGCTGGCCGGCCTCGATCCGGCGCGGGTCGACGAGTACCTACGACGTGCTGGCGCTGACCAAGCGCCTCAGCTACGCCGGCAACGAAGCCGCGCGCGGCTACCTCGACGGCCGCATGGACGCCACCCGGGCCGCCGACTGGCTGGTGCGCTTCGCGATGAACACGCCGGCCGCAGGCGGCGCAGCGGGTGAAGTTCTTCGACGCCTATCGCAGCTACGTCATCAACTACAACCTCGGCAAGGACCTGGTGAAGGCCTACGTCGAACGCCTCGCCGGCGCCGACGCGGCGGCGCGGTGGCGGGTGTTCGGCGAGCTGCTGTCATCGCCGCGGCTGCCGTCGGGCCTGAAGGAGTAGGGCAGCAGTGCGAGCCGTCGAGATCGGCACGCCGGGACCGCCGGAGGCGCTGCGCCTGGTCGAGCGCGATCGGCCGGTGCCAGGACCGGGCGAGGTGCTGGTGCAGGTGGCGGCCGCCGGCGTGAACCGGCCCGACGTGCTGCAGCGGCGCGGCGCGTATCCGCCGCCGCCGGGCGCCTCGGATCTGCCCGGCCTCGAGATCGCCGGCCAGGTCGTCGCGATTGGCCCGCCGACTGAAGGCGAGGTCGGACGCTGGCGCGAAGGCGATGTCGTCTGCGCGTTGGCCGCCGGGGGCGGGTATGCCGAGTATTGCGCCGTGCCCGCCGTGCAGTGCCTGCCGGTGCCCCCGGGATTGACGATGGTCGAGGCGGCAGCGCTGCCCGAGACCTACTTCACGGTCTGGACCAACGTGTTCGAGCGTGGCCGGCTGCAGGCGGGGGAGTCGATCCTGGTGCACGGCGGATCGAGCGGCATCGGCACCACCGCTATCCAGCTGGCGCGCGCGTTCGGCGCCCGGGTGTTCGCCACCGCCGGGTCGGCCGAGAAGTGCGAGGCGTGCGCCGACTCGGCGCCGAGCATCGCCATCAACTACCGCGAGGAGGACTGGGTCGACGGGCTGCGCCAGGCGACCGGCGGGCACGGCGTCGACGTCATCCTCGACATGGTCGGCGGCGACTACGTGACGCGCAATCTCACGCTGCTGGCGGTCGAGGGCCGGCTCGTGCAGATCGCCTTCCTCAAGACATCAGTCAGCGAGATCGACCTGATGCAGGTGATGCGCCGACGCCTGACCATCACCGGCTCGACGCTGCGTCCGCGCACGCCGGCGCAGAAGGGCGCGATCGCCGCCGCGCTCGAGGCCCGGGTCTGGCCGCTCATCGCCTCGGGGGCAGTGCGCCCGGTCGTCCACGCGACGTTTCCGCTCGCCCGCGCCGCCGACGCCCACCGGATGATGGAAGCCAGCGAGCACATCGGCAAGATTGTGTTGGAGGTGAGGACATGACGCGACGGCTGATCAGCTCGGGCTCGACCTTCGAACGCGACATCGCCTACTCCCGAGCCGTCGTTCAGGGCCCCTGGGTGTTCGTCTCGGGTACCACCGGGTTCGACTACGCGACGATGACCATCGCCGAGGGGCTCGACGCGCAGGCCGAGCAGTGTCTGAAGAACATCGAGTCGGCCCTGACCGAGGCCGGCGCCAGCTTCGCCGACGTCGTCCGCGTCCACTACATCCTCCCCGATGCCACCGAGTTCCCGCAGTGCTGGCCGGTGCTGCGGAAGTACTTCGGCGACGCGCGTCCGGCGGCCACGATGATCGCCGCTGGCCTATCGGATCCCAGGATGCGGATCGAGATCGAGGTCACGGCGCTGAGACAAGACGGCCGGTGAGACGGCAGGCCGTGTCCGGCCTCCGGAGCCGTGTGGTGCCGCGGCACCGCGTATACTGTGCGTTTCCCGATGTCCGCGCCCGCTCGCCTGTTCACCCCGCGCTTCGTCGTGATGTGCGGGTTCAACTTCGTCGTCTTCCTCTCGGCCTTCCAGCTCCTGCCGACCGCGCCGTTCCGGATTCGCGCGCTCGGTGGCAGCGCCCTGGCCGCCGGACTGTTCCTGGGCTTCCTCACCTACGCCTCGGCGATGAGCGGGCCGATCACCGGCGGTATCGCCGACCGCGTCGGCAAGCGCCGGGTGTTGATGACCTCGAGCCTGGCCCTGGCGGTCTTTTCCGCCATCTACGCAGTCCTGCCGTCGTACGTGCCGATGCTCGCGCTGGTCGTCATCCACGGCGTCTTCTGGTCGGGGCTGCTCGTGGCCGCCAGTTCCTACGTCACCGACCTGGTGCCGCCGCTGCGGCGGGCCGAGGGGATGAGCTACTGGGGCATGTCGACGATCTTCGCGGTGGCCATGGCCCCGACCATCGGCCTGTGGGTCTTCGAGCACGGCGGCTGGATGCTGCTGTGCGCCGAGGCCGCCGGGCTCAACCTGCTGATGTTCACGATCGCCCTGGTGCTGCTGCCGCCCGACCCGCCGCCGCACCATTCGGTTCGCGCCTGGTCGTGGGCCGGGCTGATCGAGTGGAAGGTGCTGGCGCTGGCCGGCACGATGTTCCTCTACGCCTTCGGCTACGGCGGCATCACCAGTTTCGTCGCGATGTACAGCGAGGCCTCCGGCGTGTCGCCACGCGCGCTCTACTTCACCGTGTTCTCGATCGCCATCCTCGTGACCCGCCCGTTCGTGGCGCGGCTCGGCGATCGCGTCGGCCATCGTCGGGTGCTCCTGCCGTGCCTGTTCCTGGTGATGGTCGGGTTCGTGCTCCTCGCGATCGGCGGCAGCCGCGCCATGTTCGTGGTCTCGGCGCTGGTCTTCGGCATCGGCTTCGGCTCGGCCTATCCCCTGTTTCTCGGCCACATCATGCGGCACGTCGATCCGGCCCGCCGCGGCGCCGCCTTCGGCAGCATCATCGCCGCGTTCGACACCGGCATCGGCACCGGGTCGGTGGTCATCGGCTGGATCGTCGAGCACTACGGCTACCAGACCGCGTACGGGGCGGCGGCGGTATTGGCGGCGTTCGCGCTGCCGTACTTCCTCACCGTCGAGCCGCGGGTGCTCCCGGCCGACACGCCGGTGCACGCCTGAGCGGCGAGACGGCGTGGGTCACTGTTCCGTCGTGCGCGTCGTGCGCTTGACCCCGCGCAGTTCTCCCCAGACCTCCGCTCCGGCGCGCTGAGCGCCGTCGGTCTCGAAGGCGTCGCGCACGCCGGGCATGGCGCGTCCGATTGCCCGGTACAGCTCGCGCACGTCGCCGTGCGATCCGGCGGTTGAGCGGGCGATCTCACAGGCGTGCTGCAGCTCGTGGGCGAGCGTGGCAACGCGCAGATCGGACGCCGCCATCGACGCCAGGTCGATGCGCACGTAGCGCGTGTCGCCCAGCCGCGCGACGAAGCGCATCGTGCCGACGACGCCAAACGGCAGCGTCGGCGTCGCCACGACGTGCACGATCACGTCCGAGCGCTCGAGCTCGTCGACCAGGACGCGAAAATGCGGCGATTCGTTCCGCCCGCGCTCGAGCGCGATCGTCGAGATGAGATCGAGCGCCCGCACGTGCGGCACCGGCTGCGCCTGCGCCGCCAGCGCCCCGCCGAACAGGAATATCACGAGCACCCACGACGTCTTCATGCTGCACCTCCGGCAGACGGATCTCGAGCGGAACCGGCGAACCGCACCGGGCTCAGGCCGGGCGGCGACCACTTGCGGAGCCGTGCTCCGCTGGTCAGGAACTACTGCTGCGACGGGAGCTGGGACGGACGCTGCTGTCGGAAACAGCCGGTGAGGCGGGTCGTGCGCGTGCGGGGCTGGGCGGGGAGGGTGGGGCAGACGGCGCCGGGAACGGGCCACCTTCCGAGGTGGCGCAGGGCGTGAACGCGGAACGATGCGGGCATCGGATACACCTTGGCCCGAGGGAACGATCTCGGGATGCCGGCGATCCTACGCAGCCGATGGGTTGGATTCAACGCATGCGCCAACTGAATCCCGAGCAGCGGCGAGCGGCTTGTAGGGCAGAGCTTTCCGCCTTCGCTGAAGCTACGGCGAGACCTCGCCGACGCTCGAAGAGCGGAGGCGGGCAGCTCTGCCTCCAGGCAGCTCTAGAGAGCTGCCCTACAACCCAGAGAGCTGCCCGACATTGGCGCACCACGCGGTGACCGCACTACGCGGTGACCGGTGTCGGGTCGTAGGTGAGCACCGGCCGCAGCCACGTCTCGGCCACGGCGACGGGCACGCCCTTGCGCCGCGCGTAGGACTCGACCTGGTCGGCGCCGACGCGCTGGATGGCGAAGTACTTCGGCCTGCGGATGCGAGAAGTACAGCCCGCTGACGCTCGCCGGCGGCGTCATCGCGAACGACTCGGTGAGCGCCATGCCGATGCCCTCGGCGCCGAGCAGGTCGAACAGCCGTCGCTTCTCGCTGTGATCGGGGCACGCCGGGTATCCGAACGCCGGGCGGATGCCCTGATAGGCCTCGCGCCGCAGGTCGTCCTGCGACAGCGCCTCGCTCGCGCCGTAGCCCCAGTCGCGCCGCGCCCGGGCATGCAGGTACTCGGCGCAGGCCTCGGCCAGCCGATCGGCGAGCGCCTTGGCCATGATCGCGTGGTAGTCGTCGTGCTGCGCCTCGAACCCGCGGGCCAAGGTGTCGGCGCCGATCCCGGCGGTGACGGCGAAGGCGCCGAGGTAGTCGGCGACGCCGCCGTCGAGCGGGGCGATGAAGTCGGCGAGCGACCGATTCGGCTTGTCGTCGGCGATGACTTCCTGCTGGCGCAGCATCGGGAACCGTGTGAGCTCTTCCCTGGAGCCCTGATCCCTGGTCCCTGGTCCCTTCGCGAAACAGAATGATGTCCTCGCCGTCGCTCGCCGCCGGCCAGAAGCCGTAGACGCCGCGGGCCGTCAACTGCTCGCGGGCGACGATTCTGGTCGAGTAGCGTCCGCGCATGCTCGTAGAGCTCGCGCGCCGCGGCGCCCTGCTCCGGATGGTCGAGGATGGCCGGGAAACGGCCTTTCAGCTCCCACGCCGCGAAGAAGAACGTCCAGTCGATGTACGGCACGAGCTCGGCGAGCGGCACCTCGACCCGCCGCGGGCCCAGGAACGACGGCACCGGCGGCGGCGTGGCCAGGTCGATCCGCAGGCGGTTGGCCAGCGCCGTGGCGTAGGGCAGCGTCGGGCGATCCTGGCGGGCCGCATACTTCTGACGAAGCTCGGCCTGCTCGCGCCGGTTGGCGTCGGCGAAGGCGGAGCGCTGGGTCGGGCTCAACAGCTGGGACATCACGTCGATGACGCGCGAGGCGTCGGCGACGTGGACCACCGGGCCGTCGTAGGCCGGGGCCACCTTCACGGCGGTGTGCTGGCGGCTGGTCGTCGCCCCGCCGATGAGCAGCGGCAGCTTCGGACCGCGGGCCTGCATCTGGGTGGCGACGTAGACCATCTCGTCGAGCGACGGGGTGATGAGACCGCTCAGCCCGATCACGTCGGCGCCGCGCTCGACCGCGGTCTTGAGGATGACGTCGCACGCCACCATCACGCCCAGGTCGATCACCTCGTAGCCGTTGCAGCCGAGGACGACGCCGACGATGTTCTTGCCGATGTCGTGGACGTCGCCCTTGACGGTGGCCATCAGCACGCGGCCGGCGGCCTGGCGGGTGCCGCCGGCGGCCTTCTCCGCTTCCATGAACGGCTCGAGGTAGGCGACAGCGCGCTTCATCGCCCGGGCGCTCTTGACCACCTGGGGCAGGAACATCTGGCCGGCGCCGAAGCGCTCGCCGACGATCTTCATGCCGTCCATCAGCGGGCCTTCGATCACCAGCAGCGGCCGGCCGAGCGCCTGGCGCGCTTCCTCGGCGTCGACCTCGATGAAGTCGACCACCCCGTGCACCAGGGCGTGGGCCAGCCGCTCGCCGACCGTGCCCTGGCGCCAGCTGAGGTCGGTCTCGCGCTTCGCGCCCGTACCGCGCACCTGCTCGGCATAGGTCACCATCCGCTCGGTGGCGTCGGGGCGCCGGTTGAAGATGATGTCCTCGACGTGGGTGAGCAGGTCGGCCGGGATGTCCTGGTAGACGGCCAGCTGCCCGGCGTTGACGATGCCCATGTCGAGGCCGGCCTTGATGGCGTGGATAGAGGAAGGCGGCGTGGATCGCCTCGCGCACCACCTCGTTGCCGCGGAACGAGAACGACAGGTTGCTGATGCCGCCGCTGATCCGTACGCCCGGGCAGGTCGCCTTGATCTGCCGTGTCGCCTCGATGAAGTTCACGCGCGTAGTCGTTGTGTTCCTCGAGGCCGGTGGCGATGGCCAGCACGTTGGGGTCGAAGACGATGTCGAGCGGATCGACGCCGGCCTGCTCGGTCAGCAGCCGGTACGCCCGCTGGCAGATGGCGACCTTGCGGGCGACGGTGTCGGCCTGGCCCTGTTCGTCGAACGCCATGACGACCATCGCCGCGCCGTAGCGGCGGATGGTCCGCGCCTTGTGCAGGAAGTCGGCTTCGCCTTCCTTGAGGCTGATCGAGTTGACGATGCCCTTGCCCTGCACGCATTTCAGGCCGGCCTCGAGCACCGACCACTTCGAGCTGTCGATCATGATCGGCAGCCGGGCGATCTCGGGCTCGGTGGCGATGTAGTTGAGGAAGTGGGTCATGCACGCTTCGGAATCGAGCATGCCCTCGTCCATGTTGACGTCGAGGATGTTGGCGCCGCCGCGCACCTGATCGAGCGCCACCTGCGCCGCCCCGGCCCAGTCCTCGGCCTTGATCAGCCGCTCGAAGCGCTTCGAGCCGGTGACGTTGGTGCGCTCGCCGATCATCTGGAAGTTGCTGTCCGGGCGCAGGACCAGCGTCTCGAGACCCGAGTAGTGGGTCAGGCGGCCGAAGCCGCTGTCGGGACCACCAGCGGCGGGATGCGGCCGCGGCGCGATGCCGTCGACGGCGCGGGCAACGGCGGCGATGTGCGCCGGCGTGGTGCCGCAGCAGCCGCCGACGATGTTCAGGAAGCCGCTCTCGGCGAACTCGGCCAGCAGCGCCCCGGTCTCGTCGGCCTGCTGGTCGTACTCGCCGAAGGCGTTGGGCAGCCCGGCGTTGGGGTAGCAGGTCACGTAGGTGCTGGCGATGCGGGCGAGCTCGGCCATGTACGGCCGCATCTCGCGCGCGCCGAGCGCGCAGTTGATGCCGACGCTGAACGGCCGGGCGTGCTCGATCGAGGCGTAGAAGGCGTCGAGGGTCTGGCCCGACAGCGTGCGCCCGCTGCGGTCGGTGATGGTCACCGAGATCATCAGCGGCAGCGCCGTGCCCCGCGCCGCCTGTTCCTCGGCGACCGCGACGAGCGCCGCCTTCGACGTCAGCGTGTCGAAGATGGTCTCGACCAGCAGCGCGTCGACGCCGCCGTCGAGCAGGCCGCGGACCTGCTCGCGGTAGGCGAGGCGCACCTCGTCGAAGGTGGCGGACGCGGAAGGCCGGATTGTCGACCTTGGGCGAGATCGACAGCGACTTGTTGGTCGGCCCGAGCGCGCCCGGCGACGAACCGCGGCTGGTCGGGCGTCCGCGCCGTCCAGGCGTCGGCGGCGGCGCGGGCGATCCGCGCCGATTCGAGGTTCAGCTCGTAGGCCAGCGCTTCGAGGCCGTAGTCGGCCTGGGCGATGGCCGTGCTCGAGAAGGTGTTGGTCTCGATGATGTCGGCGCCGGCGGCCAGGTACTCCTCGTGGATCGCCAGAAGCACGTCGGGCCGGGTCAGCGCGATGAGGTCGTTGTTGCCCTTCAGCTCGCGCGGGTGGTCGGCCAGCCGGTCCCGCGGAAGTCGGCCTCGTCGAGCTTGCGCCGCTGGATCATCGTGCCCATGGCGCCGTCGAGCACGAGGATGCGGCGGCTGAGGAGGGTGGCGAGCGGCGTCGAGGTCATCGGGCGTCCTGTGCGTGGGCGGAGAGCCGGCCGGTCCGGCGCGAAGATGACGGCTTGGCGTCGACCATCGGCACCGCGCCGCTGGCGACGATCACCACGAACGGGTCGCCGGCGCCGCGGGCGCCGACCGTGACCCGCACGTCGCCGAAGCCGGCGCCGGTCAGCCACTCGGCGATCGATCGTTCGTCGAAGCCCTGCCAACGGTCGCCGAGCTTGTCGCGGACCCAGCCCTCCTCGTGCGAGCGGAGGTCGAGGATCAGCACCCGGCCGCCCGGTCGCAACACCCGCGCGGCTTCGCGCACGACGCGCGGCGGGTCGCCGGCATGATGCAGCGTCTGCGACAGCAGCACGACGTCGACGGTCTTGTCGGGCAAGGGCAGCTTCTCGATGTCGCCGCGCTTCCAGGTCACGTTCGTGACCCGGCGGCGCTCGGCCAGTTGCCTGGCACGCGCGAGCACGGCAGCCGAGCGGTCGACGCCGACGACGCGGCGCGCCCAGCGCGCCGCTTCGAGCGTGAGATATCCCTCACCGCAGCCGACGTCGGCGACGTCGAGGGCGGGGAGCAGGTGGCCGAGGGCCCGCGACCAGGCCGCCCAACTGCGGCCGGGCACGAGCTGGCGGCCGTCGCGGGTGTCGGGGCCGGCGTGCGCGTCGAAGTTCTCGCGCCGCACCCGCCGCACCTCCTGGATGCGGGCGTCGTCGGCCCGGGCCGCCGCCGTGGTGCCGGCGCGCGCGAACTCGGCGTCGAGCAGCCGCCACAGCGGATCGTCGCCGTTGGCCGGCCGCGCCAGGCGGTAGTAGGAGTAGATCCCGTCCCGTTCTTCGGCGACCAGGCCGGCGTCCTTCAGCAGCCCGAGGTGTCGTGACACCCCCGACTGCGCCAGGCCCAGGATCCCGGTCAGCTCCGACACGTTGAAGCGGTCGAGGCTGAGCGTGCGCAGCAGCCGCAGCCGCGCCGGATCGCCGAGAATGCGGAAGCGCGCCGAGATCTCATTCATATCTACAAATCTATCTGTGATGATATGGAATTCCGGGGCCCGGCGCAACCCGACGCGGCGGTCGCCCGGCGCCGCAGGGCCGCCGTCGCCGTCGCGGCCTCGGCGCCGGCCTCGCTCGGCCGTGCGCCGGTGCGGTCCGGTGCGCCGCGGGCCGCGGACCGGCCAAAGTCGTGAAGTACACTAGGGGGCTCCGCCCGGACCCTGCAGCCAGTCCGGCTCGACCGAACCCATGGGCATTCTCGACAAGCTCCGACCCCAAGCCAGATGGAAGCACGGCGACCCGGCCGTCCGTCTCGAGGCCGTGCAGGCCCTCGAGGAGACGGCCACCGACGTGTTCAGCCAGGTGGCCACCGACGACCACGACGCGCGCGTCCGCCGCGCCGCCGTGGTCCGATTGTCCGACCCGGACACGCTCGCGGCCGTCAGCCGCAACGACGCCGACACCGGTGTGCGCGACAGCGCGGTCGAGCGGCTCGTCGCGCTGGCCTCGGCGGCTGAGGGCGACGCGGTGCGCGCGATCTCGGCGCTGGGCGCGCTCGGGCGCGCGCGCGAGCTGGCCACCCTGGCCCGCTCGTCGGCGCCCGAGGCGGCGCGGCACGCGGCGGTCGCGCTGCTCACCGAGGCGAAAGCCCTGGGCGGCGTGGCGCGGCATGGGCAGGACGCCGGGACCCGACTGCTGGCCCTCGAGCGCCTGAGCGATGCCGCCGAACTCGAGGCCGTGGCGACCAACGGCGAGCACGCCGACGCCGCGGTGGCCGCGCTCGACCGGCTGCCGACGCCTGGCGCCGAACGCTCTCCGCGATTGCGCACCGCGCCCGGACCAAGGCCGTGGCCAAGCGGGCCAAGGCGCTGCTGGCCGCGTTGTCGGCGGTGCCGGCGCCGGCCGAAGCGCCCCCGACCGATACAAGGACGCCGATCAGGACGCCGCCCGGGCGCTGGTGCTGCAGATGCAGGCCCTGTCGGCGTCGAGCGACGCGTCGGCCGTGCGCGACGGCTACGCCGCCGCCCGGGTCGCGTGGGTGGAACTGCTCGCCGACGCCGAGTACGGCCGGCGATCGTCGAGGAGTTCGAGACGCTTTCGGACCGGGTGCGTGACCGCGATGGCGGCCGACGAGGCCCGTCGCGCCGACGAGGCGCGTCGCGTCCAGGCCCAGCTCCTGGAGCAGGCCGAACGGCTCGCCCTGTGCGAGCGTGTCGAAACGCTCGCCGGTGACGACGTCGCGACCGGGCTGGCGACCGCGCGTGCCGAGTGGGAAGGCCTGCCGCCGATGGCCGAGACCTGGGCCGCCGACGTGCAGCGCCGCTTCGACGACGCGAGCGCGCGCCGCCGAGCGTCGCCACGCCCAGCTCGAGCAAGGCCGGCAGCTCGCCGCCCAGGCGCCGGCGGTAGTCGAGGAAGCCGAGGGGCTGGTCGCCGCCGACTACGCCACGGTGCGCGGCCAGTGGCAGGCGCTGCGGCGCAAATGGCAGGCCATCGGCCGCGTCGGCGAGGTCGATCCGGCGCTCGCCGAGCGCTTCGCCGCGGTCACGACGACCTTCGACGCGCGCGAGCAGGACGTGCGCGCCGGCAAGCAGCGCAGCCAGGAGGACAACCTCCACCGTCTGCAGCTCGCCGTGCAGGGGCTGGAGACGCGGGCGGCGGCCGAGAACCTCTCGCTGAAGGACGCCGACGCGCTGATCAAGGACGTCAAGCTGGCCATCGGCACGATGGGGCCGCTGCCCACGCCGCAGGATCGCGAGGACCTGACCGTGCGGCTGCAGGCGGTGCGGGCCGCGGCGCAGCCGCGTCTCGAGGAGCTGCGCAACGCCGAGGAGTGGAAGCGCTGGGCCAACGTCCAGGTCCAGGAGGACCTCTGCGCGAAGATGGAGGCGCTCATTCCGCTGGCCGAGGCCGAGCCCGAGAAGGCCGCCAACGAGATGCGGGCGCTGCAGGAGAAGTGGAAGCCGGTCGCGGCGGCGCCCCGCTCGCAGGCCGAAGCGCTGTGGACGCGCTTCAAGGCCGCGCAAGGGCAGGTCTACGACAAGTGCAAGGACTTCTTCGCGCAGCAGGCCGCCGAGCGCCAGGAGGCCTTGAAGAAGAAGGAGGCGCTGTGCGAGCGCGCCGAGGCCCTGGCCGACTCGACCGACTGGGTGCGCACGGCCGAGGCGATGAAGACGCTGCAAGCCGAGTGGAAGGCCATCGGCCCGGTCACGCGCGGGCGCGAGAAGGCGGTCTGGGAACGCTTCCGCAAGGCCTGCGACAACTTCTTCACGCGGCGTCAAGCCGACATGAAGCAGCGCAAGCAGGACTGGGGCGAGAACCTGTCGCGCAAGGAAGCCCTCATCACCGAAGCCGAGCAGCTGGCGCAGTCGACCAACTGGGACCAGGCCGCCGTCCGCCTCAAGGCGCTGCAGGTGGAGTGGAAGACCATCGGCCCGGTGAAGAAGAGCAAGAGCGACCAGGTCTGGGAGCGCTTCCGCGCCGCCTGCGATCAGTTCTTCGAACGCTTCAAGCACCGCGACCAGGAAGCGATTCAGACCAAGTTCGTCGACCGCGACACCGCCGTCGCCGAGATCGAGGCGCTGGTGCCGGCCGACGACGCGCCGATGCCCGACGACCTCTACAACAAGGTGCAGGCGGCGCGGGCGCGCTGGCTGCAGGGCCCCGAGCTGCCGCGCCACGTCCTGACGCCGCTGGCCGAGCGGGTCAACGGCGCGTTGCTGGCCCTGGTGACGCGCTGGCCCGAGGCGTTCACCGGCGGCGACCTCGACCCGTCGGCCACCGCCCGGCGGATGGAGAAGCTGTGCGCCAAGGTGGAGGCGCTGGCCCCGCAGGACGGCCGCGAGCAGGCATCGACGGCCGCGCTGTCGCCGGCTGAGCTGCTGGCCCGGCAGTGGCGCGAGGCGCTGGCGGCCAACACCATGGGCGCCGGCGCGGCGCGTCAGGCCGAGGAGGCGCGCCAGCGCGCCGCCGATCAGGAAGCTGCGCAGCGCGCAGTCGGCGTGGCTGAGGCTCGGCCCGGTGCCGGCCGAGACCCGCAAGCCGCTGCAGGAGCGGTTCGATCGCGCGGTGCGCCGCGTGCTGGACGGCCGCCGCCGCCCGGTGGCGCGCGCGTAGCCGGCCCCGGTCGGCCCGGTCCCGCGCCGCGCCACTCGGTGATCTTCGGGGTCCGCATGGGCTACTATCACGGCCCACGGAGGACCCGCGCTATGTCACGATCCCGCGTTCTGTTGACCGCCCTGTGCGTCTGTGCCGGCCTTGGCCTGGCGTGGCGCAGCACCGGCTCCGGAGGGACCGCTCTGGCGGCCGAGCAGGCCGCCGGCGCCAAGACCATCCCCCAACCGAGCGCAGCTGCGGCGAACGTCCCCAATCCGATCAGCGGCGTCGGACTGCCCAATCCCGCGCCGAAGGTCACCAAGAACTGGGGCACGCTGCCGGCCGGGCGCACCTGGGGCACGTCGGCCGGCATCGACATCGACCCGAAGGACGGACACATCTGGGCCTACGAGCGCTGCGGCGCCGGCGCGGCCGGCGGGGCGGGTGGCGGCCCGGTCGATTGCGACAACAACCCGGTCGATCCGGTCTTCAAGTTCGACCGCAACACCGGCGCGGTGCTCGCCAACATCGGCAAGGGCGTCATGGTCACGCCGCACGGCATCGCGCTCGACAGCCAGGGCAACGTCTGGGTCGCCGACTTCGCCGGCAACAAGGCCGGCACCAAGGGCCACCAGGTCCACAAGTTCAGCCCGAAGGGCGAGAAGCTGATGAGCCTCGGCATGGCCGGCAAGCCGGGCAACGCCGACGGCCAGTTCAACCAGCCCAACGACGTCGTCATCGGGCCCGATGGCAGCATCTACGTTTCCGACGGACACGACGGCCAGGGCATGACCACGCAGGCGGCGATCGACGAGGGCCTCAAGCGCGGCGCCACCGCCCGCATCAGCAAGTTCTCGCCCGACGGCAAGTTCCTCAAGTCGTGGGGCAGGCTCGGCGTCGCGTCACGGCGAGTTCCGCACGCCGCACGCGCATGGCCTTCGACGGCAAGGGCCGGCTCTGGGTGGCCGACCGCGGCAACCATCGCCTCGAGATCTTCGATCAGGAAGGCAAGTACCTGGAGTCGCGCTACATGTTCGGCCGCATCAGCGGCCTCTTCATCAGGGGCACGACGGTCTACGCGATCGACTCCGAGTCGGGACCGCTGAACCACGTCAACTGGCGCAACGGCGTGCGCATCGGCCCGCTCGACGAGGATCGCATCACCGGCTTCATTCCGCCCTTCGAGCGCGAGGACCGCGCTCTACCAGGGCACCGCCGGAGAGGGCGTCGCCGTCGACGCCGACGGCAACGTCTACGCGGCGGAAGGCCCGAACTCGCTGACCCAGGCCGGGGGCGCTTTTACGAAGTACTCGGTCAAGTAATGCGACTGGGGCTCGGGGCCAGCGGACCAGGGAAGCGCGACGCGAACGGTTGTCACGGAATCACGGTCTGAAATGAGAAGGGCCGGGAGTTACTCCCGGCCCTCTTCGTTCCCGGCTTGCTAGCCGCTAGCCCCTAGTCCCTAGCCCTCGGATGAGCCCGAGGCGCGTCCTTATTCGGCCGAGGGATCTTCGAGGTACGTGTATCCCTGGAGCCCTTCCTCGTAGAACTTGAGCAGGCGGCCGGCCTGCTGGTCCTGCAGGTGGCCGGCGTGGACCGCCGCCTCGACGTCGCGGCGCAGCTTGCCGAGCAGTTCCTCGGGGTCGAACTGCACGTAGCGCAGCACCTCGCTGACCGTATCGCCCTTGATGACGTGGGCGACGCGCGCCGTTTCGGCTGTCGTCGCCGTTGTCGTCGAGGCTGACGTGCACGGCGTGGGTGTCGCCGAGCAGGTTGTGCAGGTCGCCGAGGATCTCCTGGTAGGCGCCGACCAGGAACACGCCGAGGTAGTAGGGCTCGCCGTTGTAGCGGTGCAGCTTCAGCGTCTTCTTGACGTCGCGCCGGTCGATGAACTGATCCAGCTTGCCGTCGGAGTCGCAGGTGATGTCGCCGATGACCGCGTGGTTCACCGGCTTCTCGGCCAGCCGGTGAATCGGCACCACCGGGAAGAGCTGCTTGATCGCCCAGCTGTCCGGCATCGACTGGAACAGCGAGAAGTTGCAGAAGTAGGTGTCCGACAGCGTCTCTTCGAGGTTCTGCAGGTCTTCGGGGACCTCGGGCATCTGCGGCAGCAGCTTGCGGATCTTGTCGCAGATCGCGAAGTAGAGGTTCTCGGCGTGGGCGCGCTGCTCGAGCGGAAGGTAGCCGCCGCTGAACAGGTTCATCGCCATGTCGAGCGCCTGCTGCGCGTCGTGGTAGCTCTCGAGCGCGTTGCGCGCGTTGACGTTGCGGTGGGTCTCGATCAGGTCGACCAGCGGCTGCTCGAAGTCGTCGCGCGCCGCCGCCGGCACCGTCTCCTCGCCGAAGCCGCTGGTGCCGAGCACGTTGAAGACGAGCACGCGAGTGGTAGGCGGTGATCGCCCGGCCGCTCTCCGAGACGATGGTCGGATGGGCGACCTTCTCCTCGTCGCAGACCTGCTGGATGTGGTACACGACGTCGTTCGCGTACTCCTGCAGGGTGTAGTTCATGCTCGACTCGAAGTTGGTCTGCGAGCCGTCGTAGTCCACGCCCAGCCCGCCGCCGACGTCGAGGTACTGGATGCCGGCGCCGGCCTTGGCCAGGTCGCAGTAGACCCGCGCCGCTTCGTTCAAGGCGTTCTTGATGATGCGGATGTGGGTGATCTGGCTGCCGAGGTGGAAATGGAGGAGCTTGAAGCAGTCCTCCATGCCGCGCGAGCGCAGCAGCTCGAGCCCGCGCAGGATCTCGGTGACGGTCAGCCCGAACTTCGAACGGTAGCCGCCCGACGACTGCCACCGGCCCGATGCCGCGGGCCGCCAGCTTGACGCGCATGCCGATCTGCGGCCGCACGCCGACCTTCTCGGCGTACTTCAGGATCAGCTCGAGCTCGGTGTACTTCTCGACCACCGGGATGATGTTGCGGCCGATCTTCTGGGCCAGCATCGCCATCTCGATGAACTCGGCGTCCTTGAACCCGTTGCAGACGATCGGCGTGTCGTTGGTGGCCATGGCGGCCACGGCCAGCAGCTCGGGCTTGGACTGCCGGCCTCGAGGCCGAACCCGTACTGGCGCCCGAAGTCCATCACCTCCTGCACCACCTGGCGCTGCTGGTTGACCTTGATCGGGTAGACGCAGACGTAGCGGCCCTGGTACTGGTTCTGGGTGATGGCGTTCTGGAACGCCGAGTGGATCTCGCCGAGGCGATGCTGGAGGATGTCGGGGAAGCGCACCAGGATCGGCGCGCTCAGCCCGCGCAGCTCCAGCCGGTCGACCAGCTTCTTGAGGTCGACCGAGCGCGCGGCGTCGCGGGTCGGGTGGACCTGCATGTGGCCGGCGTCGTTGACCGAGAAATAACCCTGGCCCCAACGGGCCACCTCGTAGAGTTCGGCGGCGTCGGCCGCCGTCCACTGCGCCGTGGCGCTGCCGTTCTGCGGCCGCAGCCGCTCGTTGGTGGCCGTGCTCATCGTGTGCACACTGAGAATAAACGAAATCCGTCACGGCGGTGCGACGATTCGCGTCCCGGGGCGGAGTTGGCTACGATCGTCACGCGATGACCGAACGCGTACCCGCCATCAAGGTGCTGCTGCTGCCCAAGGACACGAACGCGCTCGGCACCATCTTCGGCGGCGTGATCCTCTCGCACGTCGACCTGGCCTCGGCGGTCGAAGCCCGGAAGGTGGCACGCCATCGCTACGTCACCAAGGCGATGCGCGAGGTCGAGTTCCATGCCCCGGTGTTCGTCGGCGACCTGGTCAGCTTCTACACGGAAACCCGGCGCATCGGCCGGACCTCGGTCACCGTCGGCGTCACCGTCGAAGTCGAACGGTGGGGCGCCGGCCACGGCGAATGCGAGATCGTCACCGAGGCCGAGGTCGTGCTGGTGGCGGTCGGCGACGACGGCCGGCCGATTCCGATCGCTGCGGCGGCCGAGGCCGGGCGATGATCGCCGCCTTCGCGCCCGGCACCGTCTCGAACGTCGCCGCCGGCTTCGACGTGCTCGGGTTCGCGCTCGACCAGCCGGGCGACGTCGTCGCCGCGACCCTGGTCGACGGCGCCGGGCGCGGTGATCGCCGACGTCCGGGGCGATGGCGGCCGGCTGCCGCGCGACGCCGGCCGCAACACCGCCAGCGCCGCCGCCAACGCCCTGCTGGCGGCGCTCGGCACCGCGTCAGGGCGTCTCGCTGGTGCTGCACAAGGGCCTGCCGCTCGCCAGCGGCGTGGGCAGCAGCGGCGCCAGCGCCGTGGCCGCGGTCGTCGCCGTGAACGAGCTGCTGGGCCGGCCGGCCGACCTCGACCTGCTGCTGCGCTGTGCGATGGCGGGCGAGCAGGCCGGCTGCGGCGCTGTCCACCCCGACAACGTCGCGCCAGCGCTCTACGGCGGCTTCGTCCTGGCGCGCAGCGCCGATCCGCCCGACATCGTGCGCCTGCCGGTGCCCGCCGGGTTGGCCTGTGCGGTGCTGCATCCGGCCATCGAGGTTCATACCGGCACGGCGCGCGCGCTGCTGGGCGACACCGTGGCCTTGACGGCGGCCGTGCGCCAGTGGGCCAACGTCGGCGCCCTGGTCGCCGCGCTGTCACTCGGGCGATCTCGCCCTGCTGTCGCGCGCCCTGGAGGACCACGTGGCCGAGCCGAAGCGCGCCAGCCTGGTGCCGGGCTTCTACGCCATCAAGCAGGCGGCGGTGACCGCCGGCGCCCTGGGGTGCAGCCTGTCGGGTTCCGGCCCGTCGATGTTCGCGCTCGCCGCGACGCTGGACGGGGCGACGGCCGCCGGTCGGGCCATGGCCGCGGCCTGGGCGGCGGCGTCGCCCGGGGTGCCGGCCGACCTCTGGATTTCGCCAGTGGGCACGCATGGCGCCCGGGTCATCACCATGGACGAGGGGCGCTGATGTTCGTGAGCACGCGCGGCTCGGCGCCGCCGGTCGGCCTGGGCGAGGCGCTCCGCCTCGGCCTCGCGCCCGACGGCGGGCTGTACGTCCCGGTCCACGTCCCGGTCATGACCGGTGACGAGTGGACGGCGCTTCGCGGGCGGACGCTGCCCGAGGTGGCCACCGCCCTCATCGCGCCGCTCGTCGCCGACACCTTCGACGGCCCGACCCTGGGCCGGCTGATGGCGTCCGCGCTCGCCTTCCCGGTGCCGCTCGTGCCGATCGTCCCAGGCACCTGGGCCCTGGAGCTGTTTCACGGCCCGACGCTCGCGTTCAAGGACGTGGGCGCGCGGAGCATGGCCCGCTGGCTCGCCGCGACCGCCCGCGGCGCGGCCGCGACCCCCGCTGACCGTGCTGGTCGCCACGTCGGGCGACACCGGCGGGGCGGTGGCTCACGCCTTCCACGGTGTAGCCGGCACCCGGGTCGTCGTGCTCTATCCGCGCGGCCGGGTGAGCGCCGTCCAGGAGGCGCAGTTCGCCACCCTCGGCGGCAACATCACGGCGGTGGCCGTCGACGGCACCTTCGACGACTGCCAGCGACTGGTCAAGGAGGCGTTCGCCGATGCCACGCTGGCCGCCCGCCACCGCCTGACCTCGGCCAATTCGATCAGCGTCGGGCGGCTGCTGCCGCAGATGGCCTATTACGCCTGGGCGGTGCTGCAGTTGCCCGCCGACGCGCCTCCGCCGGTGGTGGTCGTGCCCAGCGGCAACCTCGGCAACGTCACCGCCGGACTGCTGGCGGCGCGCCGCGGCGTGCCCATCGCCCGGTTCGTGGCCGCGACCACCGTCAACGATCCGCTCCCGCGGTTCCTGGCCTCGGGCAAATACGAGCCGGCCCCGGCCGTGGCCACGCTCGCCAATGCCATGGACGTCGGGCATCCGAGCAACTTCGAGCGCCTGCAGTGGTTCTTCGGCGGCGAGGTCGAGGCGATGCGCCGCGCCGTGGTCGGCGTGGCCGTGACCGACGACCAGATCCGCGCCGCGTTGCGCGAGATGGCGGCGCACGGCTACGTCGCCGACCCGCACACCGCCGTCGGCTGGGTCGGCGCCCGAGCCGCCGCGGCGCTCGCCGCGCCGGACGTGCCGCGGATCGTGCTCGCCACCGCCCATGCCGCCAAGTTCGGCGAGGTCGTGGCGCCGGTGCTGGGCCGGGAGATCCCGCTGCCGCCGGCGCTCGCCGAGCGCATGGCGTTGCCGCCCGTGACGATTCCGTCGGCGCCGGTCCTCGCCGGCGTGCGGCGCGTGCTGGAGCAACTGTCGTCGTAGGCGTCGCCGCCGGCCACGATTCGGCTCCTGCCATGCGCACCCGCCGCCTGCTGCTCCTGGCCGCGCTCGTCGGGCTCGTCGTCGCGTTCGTCGCGCTCGACCTCGGCCGCGAGCTCGGCCTCGATGCGCTCAAGGCGCGCCGCGACGGCCTGCAGCAGGCGTTCGCGGCCAATCCCTGGCGCACCGCCGGCGGCTTCTTCGCCCTCTACGTGGTCGTGACCGCGCTGTCGCTGCCCGGCGCGGCGGTGATGACCCTGGCCGGCGGTGCGATCTTCGGCCTGTGGCGCGGGCTGGTGCTGGTCTCGCTGGCGTCGACCCTCGGGGCGACGCTGGCGTTCCTGTCGGCGCGGTTCCTGCTCCGCGACGCCGTGCAGGCGCGGTTCGGCGCGCGCCTGGCGCCGCTGAACGAGGGGATCCGCAAGGACGGGACGGTCTACCTCCTGACCTTGCGCCTGGTGCCGGCCTTTCCGTTCTTCCTCGTCAACCTGGCCATGGGGCTGACCCCGATCGCCACCTGGACGTTCGCGTGGGTCAGCCAGGTCGGGATGCTGCTCGGCACGCTGGTGTTCGTCAACGCCGGCACCGAGCTGGCGGCCGTCGCGTCGCCCGCCGACGTGTTGTCGCCGCGCCTGCTGCTCTCGTTCGCGCTGCTCGGCCTGGCGCCGCTGGTCGGACGGGCGATCGCCGATCGCGCCCGGGCGCGCCGCGTCTACGCGCCGTGGGCGCACCGGCGGCCGCGCCGGTTCGACCGCAACGTCGTCGTCATCGGCGGTGGCTCGGCCGGACTGGTCACCGCCTACATCGCCGCCGCCGTGAAGGCGAGCGTGACGCTGGTCGAGCGCGACCGCATGGGCGGCGAGTGTCTCTATACCGGCTGCGTCCCGTCGAAGACGCTGATTCGCTCGGCGAAGCTGTTGGCCGAGATCGCCCGCGCCGGCGAGTTCGGCATCCGCAGCGGCCGGGCCGACGTCGACTTCGCGCAGGTGATGGCGCGCGTGCAGCAGGTGGTGCGGGCGATCGAGCCACACGACTCGGTGGCGCGCTACACCGCGCTCGGGGTCGAGTGCCTGCACGGCAGCGCCCGCGTCACCTCGCCGTGGACCGTGGCGGTCAGCGCTCGACAACGGCGAGTCGCGCACGCTGACGACGCGGGCGATCGTGATCGCGGCCGGCGCGCGGCCGATCGTGCCGTCGATTCCCGGGCTGGCCGAGGTGGCGCCGCTGACCTCCGACTCGGTCTGGACGCTGCGCCAGCTGCCCGCCGCGGCTGGTCGTCCTCGGCGGCGGACCGATCGGCTGCGAGCTGGCGCAGGCGTTCGCCCGCTTCGGCGCCCGCGTCACCATCGTCGAGCAGGCGCCGCGACTGCTGACCGCCGAGGACGACGACTGCGCCGCCGTCGTGCAGGCCCGCTTCGCCGCCGAGGGGCTCGACCTGCGGCTCGGCCGGCGGGCCGTGCGCGTCGACGTCGTCGACGGCGAGAAGCGGCTGGTCGTCGACCGCGCCGGGGCGGTCGAATCGATTGCCTTCGACGAGATCCTCTGCGCCGTGGGCCGCGTCGCCAACACCGACGGCTACGGACTCGAGGCCCTGGGCATCGGCACCACGCGCGAACCATGCGCTCG
The DNA here is from genome assembly GCA_963786365.1 of uncultured Acidobacteriota bacterium. GTDB lineage: Bacteria > Acidobacteriota > Vicinamibacteria > Vicinamibacterales > UBA2999 > CAWAYR01. The sequence goes on along the minus strand of CAWAYR010000018.1, from coordinate 681,560 downwards.
ACGTCAACGAGTACCTGGAGACCCGGTTTCCCAACATCTTTGCGTGTGGCGACGTCGCCGGGCCGTACCTGTTCACGCACATGGCGGCGCACGCGGCGCGCTTCGCGGCGACCAACGCGCTGTTCGGATGGGCGCGTCGCTCGCCGGTCGACTACTCGGTGGTGCCGTGGACGACCTTCACCGATCCGCAGGTGGCGCGCGTCGGACTGAACGAACAGCAGGCCCGGGCCCAGGGCGTGCCGCACGTGGTCACCACCTATGCGCTCGACGACCTCGACCGCGCGATTGCCGACGGCGACGCCCACGGCATGGTCAAGGTGCTCACCGTCCCCGGCTCCGACCGCATCCTCGGCGCGACGATCGTCGGCAGCCACGCCGGCGAGATGCTGCCCGAGTTCGTGCTGGCGATGACCCACCGCCTCGGCCTTCAGCGCATCCTCGGCACGATCCACGTCTACCCGACCTTCGCCGAAGCGAACAAATACGTCGCCGGTGCCTGGCGCCGGTCGACGGTGACCCGCGGCCAGCACACGTTCCTCGACGCGGTGCACGCCTGGCGGCGGGGTGACGCCGGCCTGGGCCGCCTGGTCGCGGCGCTCGGCCCACTGTGGCGGGATCGTCGTCCGGTCGCGGCGGAGAATTCGTCCGACCCGGCCGCGCCCGGCGGCCGGTGAACCGGCCACGACCGGCGTCAGGGCGTCGCTGGCGGCGAGGCTCGCGGCGGCGTGAGCACACCCAAGCGCATCTGCCAGACGTTCACCGCCTGATTGGGGAAGTCGAAGAGGATCTGCCGCCGGCCGACCGCGTTGCCGGCGCCGGTGCTGATCACGCTGGCGCCGCCGCCACCGGACGCCCGCACGTTGTGGACGTGCCGCACCAGCGTCGCCGCGCCCAGCGGCCGTCCGGTGGCCGGGTCCATCCGCTGGACGTACAGACAACGGAAGCCGTCGCGGGAGCTGAACAGGTAGAGCATGCGGCCGCTCGGCGACCAGCCCACCGGTCGCAGATCCGGTTCGGAGGGGCCGAGGGCCACCCAGGCGTCGGCGGGAATCGGCAACCGTCCGTCGAACCTGGCGACGTAGACAGTCTCCGACCGGTCGTCCACCGCGCGGAAGGCGATCCAGCGGTTGTCCGGACTGAAGCTGGGCCGGTTCAGTGACCGCCCATCGGCCACCTCGGCCAGCGCCGCTACCTCGCCGGTCCGCGCGTCGGCCAGGCCCAACGCGGTCCGGCCGCCCACCTTCGTCACGACGCCGACGTACCGGCTGTCGCGGGTCCAGTAACCGGCCTCCAGGCAGCCCCGGCACAGCAACTGGGGGGCGCCGCCCGCAACCGCGATTGTTCTCAGCTCGTCATCCTCGGCCTGATAGGCGACCCGCAGACCGTCGGGCGAAATAACTGGCCCGAAGGGTCCGCCTGGCACGACTCCCAAGTCGCGGGACTGCCCGGTGACCAGGTCCTTGACGACAATGGAAGCCGCCGGTCGAGACGGCCCGTAGAACACGGCCCAACGCTCGTCGGCCGACATCGTTGCCCGCCAGAACGGGCCCGGACCCTCGGTCAGTCGGCGGAAGTCACCGCGCACCGACGCGGTTTCGGTGTCCACCGGCAGGGCCCAGATGCTGGTCCGCGTGATCGCGTCGGCGAACGCGATCTGACCGTCGGCGGTGGCCACTGGATCCTGCTCCGACCCCGGACCGAAGGTCAGGCGCTCGAATCCCGACGCACGCTCGCCGGCCGGGTCGAGCACGATCGCCCAGAGGTCGCCGCGCACCGAGGTCAGCACGCGACGACCGGTCCACGCGAATGGCGGCGCATTCGGGGTTGCCCGGCGCGGAGGAAGGGGCGAGCAAAGCGGTGGCGCCGGTCGCTACAGGGACGCCGCCGGCCGCCGGCACGATCCACCAGTCGTAGGTCGTCGGCTCCGGCACCGCCGCCGTCGAGGCCGACACGAGGAGCCGCGATCCATCGGGCGACCAGACAGGGAAGCGGCTGTTGGTGAAACCGGCGATCTCCCGCGGCGTCCCGCCGCCGGCCTCGACGGTCCAGGTGCGGTAGATGCCAGGAGTCGGTTGGAAACCGATATACGACCCGGTCCAGTAGGCGATGCGGCTGCCGTCGGGTGAGACGCGCGGGGTCAGGCCGCCGCCCACGACCAGACGGGGCTCGCCGCCCAGTGCAGGCACGCTGTAGATGCCGCCGCCGTCGCGCTCCGACCGGAAGATCAGCCGGCCGCCATCGGGCAAGAACGACGGCGTGCGCTCGTCGGCTGGATCCCTGGTCACTTGGATCGGCTCGCCGCCCGCGACCGGTTGCACCCAGATGTCGAGGTTGCCGGCGCCGCCGCGATCCGACGCGAAGGCGAGCAGCGAGCCGTCGGCCGAGAGCGCCGGCGTGCCCGAATAGCTGCTGTCGAAGGTGAGCTGGGTGAGATCCGTCCCTACCAGCGCCGGCGGCGGCGCCGGCGATCTCAGTGCGAGCGCCGCGGCGGCGGCGCCGAGGGCGGCCAGCGCGGCCGCGATGGCGGCACGTGTCCAGCGGCGCGCGGCGGGCGCCGTGGGCCGGCTCGGGGAGCTGCCGATGCCGGCCGGGCCGCGCATCATGTCGTCGCGGACGTCCTCGAGCGCGGCCCTCAGGTCCGCCATCGACTGGAACCGCCGGTCCGGATCCTTCCGCAGGCAGCGATCGACGATGCGCACGAGTTGCGCTGGCGCGTCGGGGCGCGCTTCGCCGAGCGGCAACGGCGGATCGCGGAGGATCGCGGCGAGCGTCGCCGCGGCCGAATCGCGATCGAACGGCCGCCGTCCGGTGGCCAGCTCGTAGAGCAGTACGCCGAAGGCGAAGACGTCCGATTGCGCGTCCACCGGGCGGGCCTCGGTCTGTTCGGGCGACATGTAGCCGACCGTGCCGGCGACCACGCCCGGGCCGTCGAGTGCGGTGAAGGTCGACGTCTCGCCGCCCGTCATCGCGGTGCGTGTGGCCAGGCCGAAGTCGAGGATCTTGACGGCGCCGCTCCGCGTGACCATCACGTTGGCCGGCTTCAGATCGCGATGCACGACGCCAGCGGCATGCGCGCTGGCCAGCCCAGCGGCGATGTCGATCGCCCGATCGAGGACCTCGGCGATCGGCAGGCCAGGGCGCACGATTCGGCTGAGCGGCAGGCCGTCCACCAGTTCCATGGCGACGAAGACCGCGCCGTCGTGCTCGCCCACGTCGTGAATGGTGACGATGTGCGGATCGCTCAGCGTCGAGACGACCCGGGCCTCGTGGAGCAGGCGGGCGCCATCGGCGTGCGGTCCTGGATGCAGCACCTTCACGGCGACGTCGCGGCGGAGCCGGGCATCGCGGGCGCGGTACACCTCGCCCATGCCGCCGACGCCGATCTGGTCGACGATCTCGTAGTGACCGAGGCGGACGCCGGGGCTGAGCATCATGCGGGCCGCGCAGGATTATAGGCGCCGGCCGGGCGGCCGCGCCGCCGGTCTCGCACCTGGCCGACGGGCGGGTAAGATCACCCGCATGGCCTCAACGCCCGCCACCCTGACGCCGGAGCGATCGGCGATCGATCCGGCCTACACCTGGGACCTCTCGGCGATATTCCCGTCGTGGGAGGCCTGGGAGCAGGCGATGGCCGACCTCGAGCAGCGGATCGGCGGCTTCAAGGCGCTGGCCGGTACGCTCGGGCAGAGCGGCGCGCATCTGCGCGACGCGCTCCAGGCCCACGATGCCATCGGCCAGCTCAGTTACCGCGTCTGGTACCTACCCGTCGCTGACCCACGACGAGGACCAACGCGACAACGCCTCGGCGGCGCGTCGTCAGCGCGTGCAGCTGCTGTTTGCCCGGCTCGAGCACGCGACGTCGTGGTTCAACCCCGAACTGCTCAAGGTGCCGCTGTCCGACATCCACCGCTGGATGGCGGCCGACCCGGCGTTGGCCGTCTACCGCTTCGCCGTCGACGACCTGTTCCGCAAGCAGGCGCACGTGCTCGATCACGACGGCGAGCGGCTGCTGTCGCTGGCGTCGCGGCTGAGCGGCGCCCCCAAGGACGCCTACGAGTCGCTGTCCACCGCCGATGCCCGCTTTCCGACGGTCGTGCTCTCGACCGGTGCCAGCGTGCAGGTCACCTACGGGCAGTACCGCCGCGTGCTGGCCACCAGCCGTGTCGCCGCCGACCGCCGCGCCGCCTTCGACGCGCACTACGACGTGTTCGGCGCCACCCGCAACACCTACGCCGCGCTCTACAACGGCGTGCTGCACCGCGACTGGTTCCAGGCCCGGGCCCGCGGCTACGCCACCACGCTCGACGCGGCGCTCTTCGGCGACGCCATCCCGCCCGAGGTCGTGACCACGCTCATCGCCGAGACCAAGGCTGGCGTCGAGCCCTTCCGCCGCTATCACCGCCTGCGCAAGCGCGTCCTCGGCCTCGACCAGTACACCGCCGCAGATGCCTACGTGCCGCTCGTCGAGCACGACGTCCAGTACCGCTACGACGAGGTCCGGTCGTGGGTCGTCGAGTCGACGGCGCGGCTCGGGCCCGAGTACCAGGCGCAGGTGCGCGAGGCGTTCGACCGGCGCTGGATCGACGTCTACGAGAACCAGGGCAAGCGCAGCGGCGCCTATTCGGCGCCGGTCTACGGCGCCCATCCCTACATGCTGCTGAACTACAACGACACGCTCGACGCCGTGTTCACGCTGGCCCACGAGATGGGCCACTCGATGCACACGCTGCTGGCGCACGCCGCCCAGCCCTTCGTCTACGCCGGCTACACCATCTTCGTCGCCGAAGTGCCCTCGACCCTGAACGAGGAACTGCTCCTCGAGCTGATGCTCGAGCGCGTCGCCAGCCGCGACGAGGGCATCGTGCTGCTGCAGCACGCCATCGACGGCATCGTCGGCACGTTCTACAACCAGGTGCTGTTCGCCGACTTCGAGCTCGAGGCGCACCGGATGGTCGAGCGCGACGAGCCGATCACCGCCGAGGCGCTGACCACGCTCTACAACGGACTGCTCGACGCCTACTGGGGCGACGCGATCGCACGCGACGAGCGGCTCGGCTGGACGTGGGCGCGCATCCCGCACTTCTACGGGTCGCCGTACTACGTCTATCAATACGCGACGTGCATGGCGTCGACGGCGGCGCTGATGCAGGAAGTCAGCAGCGCCGAGCCCGCCCGCCGTGCCGAAGGGGTGCGCCGCTATCTGTCGCTGCTGGCGGCCGGCGGGAGCGACCACCCGATGACGCTGCTCAAGCAGGCCGGGGTCGATTTGTCGCAGCCGACCGCGATTCGCGCGCTCGTGGCGCGACTGGACACGCCTGGTCGACCGGCTCGAGGCGGCGCTGGCCTGATCGACGTCAGCGGGAGTGGCTGACATGGCGGCGCTCCCCATTCGGGGTCGCTGCTGACGATGCGCTCGGCGGTGCGATCGCGCACGACCGGCGTCCATTCGCCCTGCGGCCACACCCTGGTGGAGAAGGTCGTCGCGTCGGCCCGCACCTCGACCTCGTAGCGGTGCCCGGACTCGGGCGAGAAGCGCACGATCGCCGTGCCCGGATCGGCGCCGTCGGCGGGCGCCATCCCGGGACGCGGCTGGTTGCGCATCGTCACCGCCAAGCGTCACCGGCGCGGTGACCGTCCACGATCGCCGATCGGCGGGCACCGCCACGCCGTCCACGCACTGGACGACCAGCGCGCGCTGCGTCACGGTGAGCCGCGCCGTCCCGGTCTGCGCGCTCGCCGGTGTCGCGCCGAGTCACCGCAATCAGGGCCACCGTCAGTCGTCGCCGCATGTCTGTCCTCCTTTCGTCAGCCAGCTCGCAGCGCGCGCATCGGATCGAGCCGCATCGCCCGCCAGCGCCGGCGCCGATGCCGCCGCCAGCGCCGCGAGCGCGAGGGTGAGTGGCACGGCGATGAAGGTCACGGGATCGAGCGGGCCCACCCCGTAGAGCTGCGAGGCCATCACGCTGGGCGACTGCCGCGGCGACGGCCAGCCCGACGGCTCCACCCCAGGCGGTCACCCGCACGGCATCGCCGACTACCAGCCGGGCCACGTGCGCCGGGACGGCGCCCAGCGCCAGGCGCAGGCCCAGTTCGGCGGTCCGTTCGGCGACCACGAGGGTGATCACGCCGTAGACGCCCATGGCGGCCAGGATCAGCGCGACCGCGCCGAAGGCCGCCACCAGCACCAGGGTGAATCGCCGCTCCGCCACCGAGGCGAGCCGGACGCTCTCCATGGTACGCACGTCGGACACGGTCACGCCGGGATCGATCGTGCGCGCGAACTGGCGCACCGACGTCGCCATCGCGGCCGGGTCGGCCGCCGTGCGCACGACCACATACGGCGCAAACGGCGGGCCGCCGAGGTAGCTCGTGTAGAGCTCCGGCGGGGCCGGTCGCTCCAGACTGCCGTGGCGCACGTCGGCGACGACGCCCACCACGGTCAGCCAGGGGTTGTCAGGGTCGCTGCCCAGCGCGAGGCGCCGGCCGATCGGATCGCCGCTCCCGAAGAGCTGCGCCGCCAGCGTCTCGTTGATCACGGCCGCCGCGGGCGCCGCCGACCGGGTCGTCGTCGCTGAACAGCCGGCCGCGCCGTACCGGGATCCGCATGACCGCGAAGTACTCGTGCAGGGTGCGGCGGAAGCCGACCACGTGCAGCCGCGCGGCCTCGGCGAGCTGTCCCTCGACGCGCACCGGCGTCGGTGTCGTTGGTGCTGGCCAGCGGCATCCGGGTGGTGCCGCCCGCCATCACCACGCCAGGCAGGGCGCGCAGCCCGGTGAAGAACTCGCGATAGAACACCCGCCGCGCATCGGCGCTGGTCAGCCGGTCGGGCACGCCCATCTGCAGCGTGAGGACGTGATCCGATTCGAAGCCGGGGTCGAGCGTGAGCACCGTGGCCAGGCTGCGGGTGAGCAGGCCGGCCTGCACTGCCAGCACCGCGGCGAGCGCCACCTGCCCGACGACCAGCGCGGCGCGCAGTCGGCGGCCCGCCGACGCCGGCCCGGCGACGCCTCGACTGGCATCCTGCAGCACCGCGCGCACGTCGGGCCGGGCGGCGGCCCACATCGGCGCGAGGCCGACGAGGCCGCCGGTCGACGACGGCGAGCGCGGCGGCGGCGGCGACCACCGTCCCATCGGGGGCCACGTCGGCGATCCGCGGCAGCGTCGGCGGCGCCAGGCCGACCAGGACGTCGACGATCCAACGCACCGCCAGCACTGAGACGGCGGCGCCGGCCGTCGCCAGCAGCACGGCTTCGGCCAGGACCTGCCGCACCAGTTGGCCGCTGCTCGCGCCGAGCGCGGCACGCACCGCCAGCTCGCGCTGCCGCGCCAGGCTGCGCGCGAGCATCAGATTGGCGACGTTGACCACCGCCATCAGCAGCAGCACGCCGACGCCGCCCAGGAGGATCGAGCAGCGCCGGCCGCACCTCGCCGACCGTCTGCTCGTGCAGATCGACGACGTGCGCGCCCCAGCCACGATTGCTGTCGGGATGTCGCGCGGCCAGCGTCGCGGCGTGCGCCGCGACCTCGTCGTCGGCCTGGCTGTATCGACACGCCGGGCGCGAGGCGGCCGACGGCCACCAGGACGTGGGCGCCGCGGACCAGCTGCCCGCCGGCGTCACGCCAGCGCGGCGCGTCGAGCGGCATCGGCACCCACAGATCGGCCACCGGCGGCGTGGCGATCCCTGACGCGCCCAGCATGCTGCGATACGGGAACGCGAAGCCGGGCGCCGCAACGCCGACGATCTCGAGGGTCTCGTTGCCGTACAACTGGATGCGCCGGCCGACGATCGTCGGGTCGCCGGCGAAGCGGCCCCGCCACGCGTGATCGCTCAGCACGGCGACGTCGCGCTCGCCCTCGCCGAAGCGGCGGCCGAGCTGCACGCGGCGCGCCCAGCACGTCGAGCAGGCCGGTCGCCGACCCGCGACACGTGCAGCAGCCCCTCCTCGCCGTGCCCGACCAGCGCCGTCCGCACGATGAACGACAAGGCGTAGTCCATCCCCGCGAACGAGCGGCTCATCGCGCGCAGGTCGTCGAAGTCGGCCGGCGACACCGGGGCGGCGGCGCCGCCGGCCTGCGGGTTCTCGCTCCACATCATGACCAGCCGGTCGGCGTCGTGATAGGGCAGTGGCTTCAGCAGCACGCCGTGCACGACGCTGAAGATGGCGCCGTTGGCGCCGATGCCGAGGGCCAGCGCGAACACCGCGAGCGCGGTGAACCCGCGCGCCGCGGCCAGCGAGCGAACGGCGGCGCGCAGGTCGTGCAGCGACGGCGTCCCACAGCGCCGGCGTGGCTGCCCGACGGCGCGTAGAGATGCGGCCGATGGCTGCGCCAGGCGGTCAGCCGGACGAGCGCTGCGCCGCGCTCGGCGAGTCCGTGGGTCACGGTGCGGGTGAGCAGCGCCGCGCGGTGCCGGATTGGCGACCGGTCCCGCGGCGCAGTCCAGGCGGCCTGCAGGCCGTCGCGCAGCTCGTCGCCGAAGTGCTGGCGGAACGCCCGCGGATAGGCGAGCAGCGCCGCCCGGACCAGCCACTGAGGCATCGGCGTCATGTGCCGGCCTCGCTTCGGCGACGGTACCGGTGCGAAGAGCGCGCCGGTCGTCGGCGGCGCGCACCAGCGCGCGCAGCCGTTCGGCTTCGGCGCGGGCCACCGCCCGGCCGAGCGGCGTGATCTGGTAGTAGCGCCGCCGCTCGTCGTCGCCCGACGCTCGGGCGCGCGTCGAGCTCGACGATGAGCGCGTCCTCGAGCAGGCGGGCCAGCGCGCGGTAGAGCGATCCGGGATGCAGCGTGACCGTGCCGTCGCTGCGTCTCGCCACCTCCTGCATCACGGCGTAGCCGTGCAGGTCGCCGGCGGCGAGCGCCAGCAGGATCTCGAACCACACCGGGGCCAGCGGCAGGAAGCGCTCGGGACGAGGCAGGTCGGTCATGGGTGCGTGGCGAATATACGCGTGTAGCGTATAGACGGCAATCCCCGGCGATTGCGTTCCGGACGGAGCTTGACGGCGCGCCACACCGTGTATATCCTCGTATCCGGATTTACGGATGAAGACAGGCCAACGTCCTCGCGTTGCCCCAGACGGCGCTGCCGCAGGTGCTCGAGCACATGGCCACGCTGGCCGACCCGCTGCGCTGCCGGGTGTTGCTGCTGCTCGAGCGCCACGAGCTCACCGTGACCGAGCTGTGCGCGGTGCTGCAGCTGCCGCAGTCGACCGTGAGCCGCCATCTCAAGACGCTGGCTGACGGCGGCTGGGTCACCTCGCGCCGCGACGGCACGTCGCGCTTCTACGGGCTGACGCAGCCGCTCGAGGCGTCCGCGGCCCGGCTGTGGCCGCTGATCCGCGAGCAGGTGAGCACGAGCGCCGCGGCCGAGCACGACGACCGCCGGGCCAAGGGCGTGCTCGAACAGCGGCGATCGACCTCCGAGGCGTTCTTCTCGAAGGCGTCGGGGCAGTGGGACCGGCTGCGCGCCGATCTCTTCGGCCAGGCGTTCCACGCCCAGGCGGCGCTGGCGCTGCTCGATCCGGCGCTGCGGGTCGGCGACCTCGGCTGCGGCACCGGGCAGCTGTCCGCGATGCTGGCGCCGCACGTCGCCTCGGTCGTCGCCGTCGACGGCTCGGCCGACATGCTGCAGGCGGCGCGGGCGCGCCTCGCCGACCTCGACAACGTCGACGTGCGCCGCGGCGCGCTCGAAGCCCTGCCGATCGACGACGGCGCAGCTCGACGTCGCCGTGCTGGCGCTGGTGCTGCACCACCTGCCCGATCCGGCCCGCGCGATCGGCGAAGCCGCGCGCGTGCTGGCGCCCGGCGGCCGCGCTGCTGCATCGTCGACATGCTGCCGCACGAGCGCACCGAGTACCAGCCGCAGATGGGCCACGTCTGGCTCGGCTTCGGCGAACCCCAGATCCGCCGCTGGCTCGACGCCGCCGGCTTCACCGACCTGCGGCTCGCGGCCTTGCCCGTCGAGCCGTCGGCCAAGGGCCCGGCGCTGTTCCGCGCCGTGGCCGTGAAACGCGGCGGCCAGTCGGCCGCCACTCCGCGCGACGCCGGCCAAGGCGTCGCGTCGTACCCGCTGACGATCACCCACAGGCACCGAAGGAGCAACGACCGACCATGGCGACCGCAACCCAGACCCACGCATTCGACGCCGCCCGCGCCGCCGGGCGCGAGCCCTACAAAGTGAAGGACCTCTCGCTGGCCGACTTCGGCCGGCAGGAGATTCGCCTGGCCGAGCACGAGATGCCCGGGCTGATGGCGCTGCGCAAGCAGTACGGCGCCCGGAAGCCGCTCGCCGGCGCGAAGATCATGGGCTCGCTGCACATGACGGTGCAGACCGCCGTGCTCATCGAGACGCTGACCGAGCTCGGCGCCGACGTGCGCTGGGTGAGCTGCAACATCTTCTCGACGCAGGACCACGCCGCCGCGGCGGTGGTCGTCGGCCGCCCCGAGACCGGCGGCACGGTGGCGGCGCCCAAGGGCACCCCGGTCTTCGCGTGGAAGGGCGAGACGCTGCCCGAATACTGGTGGTGCACGGTCGAAGCGCTGCTGTGGCCCGATGGCTCGGGGCCCTCGCTCATCGTCGACGACGGCGGCGACGCGACGCTGTTCGTGCACAAGGCCAAGGAGTACGAGGCGGCGGGCGCGATCCCGGCGTTCGACGCCGACGAGCGATCCCGAGGAGTGGGGCGTCATCCTCGACACCCTGCGCCGTGAGCTGAAGGCCCGCCCCGGGCGTGTGGACCAAGGTGGCCGACGGCATCAAGGGCGTCAGCGAAGAGACCACGACCGGCGTGCACCGCCTCTACGAGATGACCGCGGCCAACACGCTGCTGTTCCCGGCGATCAACGTCAACGACTCGGCGACCAAGAGCAAGTTCGACAACCTCTACGGCTGCCGCCACTCGCTCATCGACGGCCTGAACCGCGCCAGCGACGTGATGCTGTCGGCCAAGGTGGCGGTGGTGTTCGGCTACGGCGACGTCGGCAAGGGCTGCGCCCAGGCGCTCAAGGGCCAGGGCTGCCGGGTGATCGTCACCGAGATCGATCCGATCTGCGCGCTGCAGGCGGCGATGGAGGGCTACCAGGTGACGACGCTCGACGACGTCGTCGCGACCGCCGACATCTTCATCACCGCGACCGGCAACAAGAACATCCTCACCGTCGAGCACATGGCGCGGATGAAGGACAAGGCGATCATCGGCAACATCGGCCACTTCGACAACGAGATCGACATGGCCGGCCTGGCCAAGTCGGGCGCCGAGCGGGTGCGGATCAAGCCGCAGTACGACGAGTGGGTGTTCCCGGCGTCGGGCAGCCGCGCCGCGCACAGCGTGCTGGTGCTGGCCGAAGGCCGGCTGCTCAACCTCGGCTGCGCCACCGGCCACCCGAGCTTCGTGATGAGCTCGTCGTTCACCAACCAGGTGGTGGCGCAGCTCGACCTGCACTTCAGCGCCACCGGCAGGGAGACGCTGTCGGGCACGAAATACGACGCCAAGCGCGTCTACATCCTGCCCAAGAAGCTCGACGAGATGGTGGCGCGGCTGCACCTCGACAAGCTGGGCGTGAAGCTGACGCGGCTGACCAAGGAGCAGGCCGACTACATCGGCGTGTCGCCGTGACGGGCCGTTCAAGGCGGCGCACTACCGCTACTGACGCTTGACAGCGGCTAGGGACTAGCGGCTAGCGGCTAGACCAAGCGCGTCGAACTGTCACGCTGAGAAAACGGGCCCGGTGGCGTCCACCGGGCCCGTTTCGTGTTCTGGAGCGTGCTAGTTCGATAGCGTGTGGGTCTAGCCGCTAGCCGCTAGCCCCTAGCCGCTGACCAGCGTCAGTTCCCCGGCTTGGCCGTCGTCGTCGGTGGGCCGGCCTTGAATCGGAACGAGCCGTCTTCGAGGCGCTCGCGGTACGGCGTGTGGCAGGTGCCGCAGGAGCTGCCGATGGCGGCGGCGGCCGTCTTGGCGGCGTCCCACTGGCCGCCCTTGGCCGCCTTGTCCACCGCCAGCACGTTGGCGCGGGCGTCGGCGGCCCACTTCATCGCGTCGCTCTTGCCGCGCTTCTTCATGAAGGTCTCGGCCTCGGTGAACGCGGCGGTCAGCGTCGCCACGTGCTTGGTCGCCATCTCGAGGTTCGACGCGTCGGCGCCCTTGCGCATCTCGCCCGACGCGGCCGGCACGCCGCGCATCGCCTTCTGCAGCGCCTCTTCCTCGGGCGTCATCGGCGGCGGGATGAAGCGCGCCAGGTCGAGCATGCGGTCGTTGACGACCGAGGTGGCGAGCACCACCGGTTTGCCGGTGTACTTGGCCGCGGCGTCGGCGGGCAGGTCGGTGGCGTGGGCCTTCGACTTGCCGGCGACCTCGGCCGGGTCGTACTTCATCAGCAGGCCGATCACCGTGACGTAGGTGTTGACCGTCACCGGATCGCTCATGCGATGGGCAAGGACCAGGATGTCGTTGCCGCTCTTGGTCTTGTCCTGATCGACCGTGAAGGCCATCCGGCCGAGGCTGGCGTCGACGATGCCGGTCATGGCCACGTATTCGCCGATCCACTGATCGGGCTTGGCGGCGACCGAGCTGGCGGCGACCGGGACGATCGCCCGGGTCGGCGCCGGCAACGTCGGCACGGCCGGAGCGGCCGGCTTTTCACCGGCGGCGGCGCCGGCTTCTCACCAGCGGCCGCCGGTTTCTCGGCGGCTGGCGGGCGGCGGCGGGGTCTGTCACCGGCCGGCGGGGCCGGTTTCTGGCCGGCGGGCGCCGGCGGCTGCTGGGCGCCGACGACGGCCAGCGAGCCGGCGGCGGCCACGATGGCCACCAGCGCGAGGCCACAGCCAGCGCGACGAGGACGAGCACCTGTTCTTCATCGGGCGTTTCCCTCCAAAATCGAGGTCATGATACCTCGGCCGTCGGGGGGACCGGCAGTGATCATCGGATGTCATCGAATGTCCAGAAACGTGTGGTCGGGGCCGTGGCCGGTGCACTGGTATTGGCCAGTGCGAGCGCTGCTACCAGCCCAGCCGGCGGCCGGTTGCCGGCCTGAGGCCCGCGGGGCATTGCAGCGCGCCGGCGCCGACGTCGACGCCGCCGACGGCGAGTCGGCGGCGCGAGCTTCTACGCGAGGCCTACACCGCCGATCCGGCCTGCGCGACGCTCGCCACGGCGTCGTGGGCGTGGCACGCGTGGCTGTCGGCATCGCGGGCGATGGCCGCCGGAGCGGCGCCGGAGGCCTTGACGCCGGTGCGCGCGGCGCTCGCCGTCCTGGAGCCCGGCGGACGGTCCACGACGCCGGCAGCGGCGTACGCCGCCGCCATCGCTCACGCGGCTGCCGCCGCCGCGCAATACGAGCGCGACGAGATGCGCGTGTGGCTCGAACACGCCGCCGGGCTGGCGCAGCCGTCTCCCGCCCGGCGATGCGGCCGTGGCCGCTGGCCGCCGGCCGTCGCCGAAGGGGAACTGTGGCTGGCCGTGGACGATCCGCGATGGCCGAGGCCGCCTTCCAGCGCGCGCTGGCCGACGGCGACACCGCGTTGGCGCTGCGCGGCCTGGGCCGGGCCCGCGCCGGCGGCGACAACATTCGCCGGCGGCTGCGCGCCGTATCGGCGGGCGCTCGCGCTGGTCGAGGCCGAGCGGCCCGATGGACCGCTGGCGCGTCGAGGCCCGCGCGTTCCTGCGGCTGTGCCGGTGATGCCACGCTACCCGCCGGCGATCCTCGATGCGCTCGCCACCCACGGTCTGCGTGCCGCGGCCCGACACGCCGCCGCGGTTCCTCCGCGACGCGATCAACGACCTCTACCGCTACGAGATCCGGCGGCTGCGCGACCGCTGTCGCGCCGGCGAGTTCCCGTCGTCGGCCCTGGCCGGCCACGTCGTCGCGTTGCGGCGCCGCTACCTGCTGCTCTCCACGCCGCTCGAGCGCTGGATCGAACCTGAGAAACTAGCCGGGTTCGGAGCCCCGAGCCCCGAGCCCCGAGCCTCGCCAATGTCGCGTGCTACTCTTCGATGCATGGCACGCATGCAACGGGTCGCGTACCCGATGGTTCGCGACGCACGGGGCGGGCCGCTGCGGCGCGGCGTCGTGGGACGAAGCCCTGACGCGCGCGGCGGCGGGATTCCGGTCGGTGGTCGATCAGCACGGCCCACGGGCGTTCGGGCTCTTCAGCTGTTCGAAGAGCACCAACGAGATGAACTACGCGGCGCAGAAGTTCGCCCGCGCGGTCATCGGGTCGAACAACATCGACAGCTGCAACCGGACTTGACACGCCCCCAGCGTCGCCGGTCTGGCGACGGTGTTCGGGATGGGCGGCGGGACGAGCTCGTATCGCGAGATCGAGGAGACGGACTGCATCCTGCTGTGGGGATCGAATGCCCGTGAGACGCATCCGATCTTCTTCCACCACCTCCTCACGGGGGTGAAGCGGGGCGCGCGGCTCTTCGCGATCGACCCGCGGCGGACGTCGTCCGCCCAGTGGGCCGACGTGTGGGCCGGATTCGACGTCGGCACCGACATCGCGCTGTCCAACGCCATGGCCCGCGAGATCATCGTCAGCGGCCTGGCGCACCGCGAGTTCATCGCCGAGGCGACCAGCGGATTCGAGGCCTACAAGGCGTCGGTCGATGCCGTGGACGCTCGAGCGCGGCGAAGCGGCCACCGGCGTGCCGGCCGCCGTGATCCGCGAGATGGCGCACGCCTTCGCCACCGCGCCACGCGGCGATGATCTGCTGGACGCTGGGCATCACCGAGCACCACAACGCCGTCGACAACGTGCTCGCGCTCATCAACCTGGCGCTGCTCACCGGCCACGTCGGCCGCTGGGGCTCGGGCATCAACCCGCTGCGCGGCCAGAACAACGTGCAGGGCGGCGGCGACATGGGCGCCCTGCCGGATCGCTTCCCGGGCTTCCAGCACGTGGAGAACGACGAGGTCCGCGCCCGCTTCGACCGCGCCTGGGGCGTGGCGACGCCGCCGACCCGCGGCTGGCACCTCACCGGCATGTTCGAGGCGATGGAGCGCGGCGACCTGCAGGGCGCTCTACGTCATCGGCGAGAACCCGGCGCAGTCGGAAGCCGATCAGCATCGCACCGGGCACCTGCTGGCCGGCCTCGAGGTGCTGGTGGTGCAGGACGTGATGTTCACCGCCACGGCGGCGATCGCCGACGTGGTGCTGCCGGCCGCGGCCGGCGCGTTCGAGTCCGAGGGCACGGTCACGTCCAGCGAGCGGCGCGTGCAGCGGGTGCGGCGCGCCAAGACGCCCGCCGGCGAGAGCCGCGACGACCTCGACATCATCTTCGCGCATGGCGCGGCAGATGGGCGCCGACTGGGGCCCGCCCGATGCCGAGCGCGTCTGGAACGAGCTGCGCACGCTGTCGCCGGTGCACGCCGGCATGAGCTACGCGCGGCTCGAGGCCGAAGGCGGGCTGCAGTGGCCGTGCTACGACGAGGCGCATCCGGGCGAGATGTTCCTGCACAGCCGGCTGTGGGAGCGGCCGGTGGTCGGCCCGCGGGCGCCGTTCAGCGTCGTGGTCGCACGAGCTGCCGGTCGAAGGCCTCGACGACGAGTATCCGCTGCGGCTCACCACCGGCCGCCGGCTCGAGGAGTACAACACCGGCGTGCAGACGGGCGGCTACCAGTCGCCGGTGCGGCGCGGCGAGACCATCGACGTCTCGCCCGAGGACGCGGCGCGGCTGGGCTTCCGCGAAGGCCAGCCGGTGCGGGTGCGCTCGCGGCGCGGCGCGGTCGTGGCGCCGGTGCACATCGACCCGGCGCTGCGGCCCGGCCTGACGTTCATGACGCTGCACTTCCCGGACGAGGTGGCCACCAACCACCTCACCATCGACGCCACCGACCCGAAGTCGGGGACGGCGGAGTTCAAGGCGGCGGCGATCCGCCTCGAGGCGGTGGAGGCCTAGCCTAGTGGCCTGTCCCCGCCATACGTGCGGCGCCTTGCTCGCGGGGCATCCCGATCCGCGGCGTTGCTCCTCCCTCACAGACAGGCCTGGTCTGCTCGGTCGTCGCGCCTTGCGGCTCGGGCGCCGCGCGTCGGAATGCGCGGCACGTATGGCGAGGACCGACCACTAGTGGACATCCACGTCGTCGGGCCGGACCCAACGGACGAGGAGCGCGCGGCGATCGACGCGCTGCTGGGCCCGCCCGACGGCGGCTGGGACGGCGGCGCGCGCGACATGGCGCGCGACGGCCGCACCGCCCGGGGCGGCCGGCCGGCGGCGGTCGAGCAGCGGCACCTGCTGCTGCCGGCGTTCCACGCGGTGCAGGACCGCGTCGGCTGGGTGAGCCGCGGCGCGCTCAACTACATCTGCCGGCGGCTGATCGTGCCGCCGGCCGAGGCGTGGGGCGTCGCTGACGTTCTACCACCTGTTCGCGACCGAGCCGCGTCCGCCGCGTGGTCGCCCACGTCTGCGACGACATCGCCTGCCGCGTGCTTGGCGCCGAGGCGCTGTGCGCCGATCTCGAGGCCCGCGCTGGGTGGCGAAGGCGCGGCATGGCCCGGCGGCGCGGCGACGTGGATGCGCAGCCCGTGCCTGGGACAGTGCGAGCGCGGCCCGGCGGTGCTCGTCGTCCGCGCCGGCAGCCGCGCCCACCCGCGCCGTGGTCGCGCCCGGCCGCCGACGCCGGCGCGGTGCAGCGCGCGCTGTGCGGGCTCGGAGAACTCGACCGAGTCGCTGGCGGACCTGCGCCGCGTCGTGCCGCAGGCCGGCCAGCCCGGGCTGGCGCTGCTGCGGCGCGTCGGCGTCGTCGATCCGACGAGCCTCGAGGCCTACCGCGCCGCAGGAGGCTATCAGGCGCTGGCCAAGGCCCTGGCGCTCGGGCCGCAAGGCGTGGTCGCCGAGGTCACCGCCGTCGCGGCTGATGGGCCGCGGCGGCGCGGCGTTCCCGACCGGCAGGAAGTGGGCGGCGGTCGCCGGCGAACCGGCGCGGCCGCACTACGTCGTCTGCAACGCCGACGAGTCGGAGCCGGGCACGTTCAAGGACCGCGTGCTGATGAGCGGCGACCCGTTCGCGATCGTCGAGGCGATGACCATCTGCGGCATCGCCACCGCGCAGCGAGCGCGGCTTCCTCTACATCCGCGGCGAGTATCCCGAGGCCGAGGCGCGCGTCGCCGACGCGGTCGCGCAGGCGCGGGCCGCCGGGCTGCTCGGCGACGACGTCGCCGGGTCGGGGCATCGCTTCGACATCGAGATCCGACGCGGCGCCGGCGCCTACATCTGCGGCGAGGAGACGGCGCTCTTCAATTCGCTCGAAGGCAAGCGCGGCGAGCCGCGGTCGAAGCCGCCGTTTCCGGCCCAGGTTGGCCTCTTCGGCAAGCCGACCGTGGTCAACAACGTCGAGACGCTGGCCAACGTCCTCGACATCCTGCTCGAGCGGCGGCGCGGCGTGGGCGGCCAGCGGCACCGGCACGTCGACCGGCACGCGGCTGTTCTGCCTGTCGGGCCACGTCGCCCGGCCGGGGCTCTACGAGTTCCCGTTCGGCCTGCACCCTGCGCGAGGTCATCGACGCGGCCGGCGGCGTCGCAGCGGGCGGCCGCTGCAGGCCGTGCTGCTCGGCGGCGCCGCCGGCGTGTTCGTCGGGCCCGAGTCGCTCGACGTGCGGCTCACCTTCGAGGACGTGCGCGCGGCCGGTCTCACGCTGGGCTCCGGCGTGGTCATGGTCTTCGACGACACCGTCGACCTGCGCGGCACGCTCGGCCGCATCGCCGACTTCTTCGAGGACGAGAGCTGCGGCCAATGCGTGCCGTGCCGGGTCGGCACGGTGCGCCAGCGCGAGTTGCTCGAGCAGCTGCGGCCGAGGGCGCGGCAGCCGGCGCCAGCGCCGAGCAGCTGCAGCTGCTGACCGAACTGGGCCAGGCGATGCGCGACGCGTCGATCTGCGGCCTGGGGCAGACGGCGTCGGCGGCGGTGGAGTCCGCGGTGCAGCGGCTGCAGGTGTTTCGCGGGAGGCGACGGCGTGAGCGACGAGCAGGCGATCTGGTTCCACCTGCCGCCGCCGCTCGACGGCGATTCCGGTCGGCGCCGCCGGCGCCAGCGCGCGCCGAGGTGGCGCTCACCGTCGACGGCCGGCCGGTGTCGGTGCCCGAGGGCAGCACGCTGCTCGACGCCTGCCGCGCCGCCGGCAAGGACGTCCCGACGCTGTGCTACCTCGAGACGCTGACGCCGGTGAACGTCTGCCGGGTGTGCGTCGTGGAGGTCGAGGGCGCGCGCGTGCTGGCGCCGGCGTGCTCGCGCCAGGCCGAGCCCGGGATGAAGGTGCAGACCAACTCCGAGCGCGTGCGCGTCGTCGCGCAAGGTGGTGCTGGAGCTCCTGGCGTCGTCGGTGGACCTGTCGACCGCCGACGAGCTGCGGCCGATGCTCGCCGAGTACGGCGCCGACCCGGCCCGCTTCGGCGCCGCGGCCGCGACCGTGGCGCAGCCGGTGAAGGACGACAACGACCTCTACGTCCGCGATTACTCGAAGTGCGTGCTCTGCTACAAGTGCGTGGAGGCCTGCGGCACCGACGCCCAGTTCACCTTTGCCATCGCCGTGGCCGGACGCGGCTTCCACGCCCACATCTCGACCGAGCTCGACGTGCCGCTGCCCGAGTCGGCCTGCGTCTACTGCGGCAACTGCATCGCCGTGTGCCCGACCGGCGCGCTGATGGCCAAGCCGGAGTTCGAGCTGCGGCAGGCCGGGCAGTGGGCGCCGGAGCGGCAGGCAGTCACCGACACCATCTGTCCGTACTGCGGCGTCGGCTGCACGCTGACCACGCACGTGCAGGACGAGCGCATCATCAAGGTGACCTCGCCCTTCGACAACGACACGACGCGCGGCAATCTCTGCGTCAAGGGCCGGTTCGGATTCGAATACGCCAACGAGCCGAAGAGAACAGCGGGGGCTAGGGGCTAGGGGCTAGGGCAGAACGCTTGAACACGCTGTCACGCTGTCACGCTGCCGCCGTCACGCTGCTGCTGTCGGTCGCCGACGCTCGCGGCGCAGAGGCCCCGGCGCCGGTGGGCGAGTGGCGGGCCTATCACGGCGACAACCGCAGCCTGCGCTATTCGCCGCTCGATCAGATCACGCGCGACAACGTTCGCGACCCTGCGGCTGGCGTGGGAGCGCGATCTCGGGCCGATCGGGCCGAAGCCGGAGTT
Source organism: uncultured Acidobacteriota bacterium (assembly GCA_963786365.1). Classification (GTDB taxonomy): domain Bacteria; phylum Acidobacteriota; class Vicinamibacteria; order Vicinamibacterales; family UBA2999; genus CAWAYR01. The sequence continues at coordinate 662,428 of CAWAYR010000018.1, read as the reverse complement.
CAAGAACGAAGCGGCGCCGCTCTACGTCGACGGCACGCTGTACATGACCGCGGGGATCAACCGCGACGTGATCGCGCTCGACCCGGCCACCGGCGTCGAGAAGTGGCGCTGGACCCTCGACGAAGGCGAGCGTACCGCCCGGGCGCCGCGCCGCAACTCGGGCCGCGGCGTGACCTACTGGCGCGACGGCGACGACGCCCGCATCGTGGTCGTCACCCCGGGCTTCCGACTGGTGTCGCTCGACGCCCGGACCGGCCGCCCGGTGCCGTCGTTCGGCGCGACGGCATGGTCGATCTCAAGCGCAGCCTCGGCCGCGGCGACTTCGATCCGCTGGCGCCGATCGGCAGCAGCTCGCCGGTGGTCATCGCCAACGGCGTGATCGTCGTCGGCCCGGCGCTGGAGCTCGGCTTCCGGCCGAAGACGATGGCCAACGTGCCCGGCTACGTCCGCGGCTTCGACGTCAGGACCGGCAAGGAGCTGTGGCGATTCAACACCATCCCCCAGGCCGGCGAGAAGTTCGTCGACACCTGGGAGCGCGACTCCTGGAAGTACACCGGCAACGCCGGCGTGTGGGCGCCGTTCTCGGCCGACGAGGCCCTCGGCTACGTCTACCTGCCGGTGGAGGCGCCGACCGGCGACCTCTATGGCGGGCATCGCCTCGGCGACAACGTCTACTCGTCGAGCCTGGTCTGCCTCGACGTGCGCACCGGCAAGGTGGTCTGGCACTTCCAGCAGATCCACCACGACATCTGGGACTACGACAACACCACCGCGCCGATGCTGCTGGACGTGCGGGTCGGCGGCCGCGCACGTGAAGGCGGTGGCGCTGATGACCAAGCAGTCGTTCACCTACGTGTTCGACCGCGTCACGCGGCCAGCCGGTGTGGCCGATCGTCGAGCGGCCGGTGCCGGCCAGCGACGTGCCCGGCGAGCGCGCCGCCAGCGACGCAGCCGATCCCGTCGAAGCCGCCGGCCTTCGATCGCCAGGGCCTGACCCTCGACGACGTCGTCGACTTCACCCCGGCGATCCGCGCCCGGGCGATCGAGGCGCTCGACGGGCTATCGCCTCGGCGCGATGTATCAGCCGCCATCGCTGGCCGACGCGCCCGACGGCACCAAGGGCACGATCCTCCTGCCCGGCGTGCAGGGCGGCGCGCAGTGGGAGCACGGCGCCGCCGATCCGGAGACCGGCCTGCTCTACGTGAGCTCGGCGACGCAGCCGTCGCTGGTGGCGCTCGAGAAGAGCGACGAGTCGGACATGGCCTACGTGCGCCGCAGCCCGCGCGGCGCTGCCGACCGTGGACGGACTGCCGATCGTCAAGCCGCCCGTACGGCCGCATCACCGCGATCGATCTCGACGACCGGCGACATCGCCTGGCAGGTGGCCAATGGCGACACGCCGCCGGCGATTCGCGACCATCCGCTGCTGAAGGGCGTGACGCTGCCGCGCACCGGCAGCCGTTCGCGCGCCGGCCTGCTGGCGACCCGGACGCTGCTCTTCGCCGGCGAGGGCTGGGGCGGCCAGCCGTTCTTCCGCGCGCTCGACAAGGCCACCGGGGCGACGGTGTGGGAGACGGCGATCCCGGCGGTGCAGACCGGCCCGCCCATGACCTATCGGCATGGGGGCCGCCAGTACATCGCGTTCACCGTCGGCGACCAGGACCGCGGCGTGCCGGCCCGGCTCATCGCCTTCGCCCTGCCCTGATCGGGGCGCGCGGTATACTCCGGCCTCTCACGTCCTACTGGAGGCCGTCGTGATCCATCCGCCGTCGCTGCGCATCTCCCGTCGAGGATTCCTGGCCGCCGGTGGGGCGTTGGTGCTGGGCCAGCCCCGGCTCGCGGCGCAGACGCGCACCGACAAGCCGCTCAAGATCGGCATCATCGGCTCGGGACGGCAGGGCGGCGCCATCGGCCTGCAATGGGCCAAGGCCGGGCATCAGATCGTCTTCTCGTCGCGCAATCCCGACTCGCTCGCGGATCTGGTGGCGGAGGCCGGCTCCGAGGCCCTGGCCGGGACGCCGGCGCAGGCCGCGACCTTCGGCGACGTGGTCCTCATCGCCGTGCCCTACGGGGCGCTGCCCCAGGTGGGCAAGGACTACGCGCACCTGATGAAGGGCAAGATCGTGATCGACGTCGGCAACCCGCGCGTCGACCGCGACGGCGAGGTCGGGAAGGACGGCCTGGCGCGCGGCACCGGCGTCACCTCGAAGGAGTACCTGCCAGGCGTGCGCCTGGTACGCGCGCTGAACGCCCTCAGCTTCACGCAGGTGACCAAGGAAGCGCATCGCGCCGGCGAGAAGCTCGGCATTCCGATCGCCGCCGACGACCAGGAGGCGATCGCGATCGCCGTGCGCCTGGTCGAGGACGCCGGCTTCGATCCGGTGGTGGTCGGCGGGCTGGCCCGGGCCCGCGAGTTCGACGCCGGCACCCCGGTCTACGTGAAAGGGCTGACCGCCGCACAGCTCAAAGCGGCGCTGAAGCTGCCGTGAGCATCGGCCGGTGGCTGCGGGCGCGCGGCGCGGCCGCCCCGCCGTCCGCGACCGCCGACGCGCGCGCGGCGGAGGCCGGCCGGATGGTCGACCGCCAGATTCAGGGCCGCGGTATCAGCGACCCGCAGGTGCTGACCGCCATGCGGAGCGTGCCGCGTCATCGCTTCGTGCCGGAGGACCAGCAGGCTGGGCCTATGACGATCGGCCGCTCCCCATCGGCTTCGGACAGACCATCTCACAGCCGTACATCGTCGCGTTCATGACCGAGGCGCTGGCGCTGTCGCCGGCTGATGTGGTCCTGGAGATCGGCACTGGATCCGGCTATCAGACCGCCGTCCTCGGCGAGATTGCGCACGAGGTCTACTCCGTCGAGGTCGTGCCGGAGCTGGCCGAGCGGGCGCGCGTTACGCTCGATGAGCTGGGTTATCGCCACGTCCACGTCCGCCACGGCGACGGCTACGGCGGGTGGCCCGAGCACGCGCCGTTTCCGAAGGTCATCGTCACGGCGGCGCCGGACGCGCTGCCGGAGTCGCTCGTCGACCAGCTGGCCATCGGCGGCACGATGGTCGTGCCGGTTGGACCACATCCCGGCGAACAGGAACTGCGGATTCTACGGAAGACCGCACACGGCGTCGTCACCGAGCGCAGCCTGCCGGTGCGCTTCGTCCCGATGGTGCCGACCCTGACGTGACCGGAGTGGTGCTACAGTCGGAGGACGGCGAGCGGACTGCCGAGGCGTCTCATGGAAGGTGTGTTGCGAGCATGGGGCCGGATCCTGCAAGGACACCGGCCGAATCTATCGATCGAAATCACGCGCGAGTGCCCGCTGCACTGCCCCGGCTGTTACGCCTACGGCAGCGAGCACCTGGGCGGCGGCGTCACCCTGCGCGAGGTGCGCGACCTGCGCGGCCAGGCGCTGATCGACGGCGTCCTCGGACTCGTCGATCGCTACAAGCCCCTGCACCTGTCGATCGTCGGCGGCGAGCCGCTGGTGCGCCGGCGCGAGCTGGAGACGCTGCTGCCGATCCTCGCCGAGCGGGGCATCTACACCCAGCTGGTGACCAGTGCCGTCGCGCCGATTCCGGCCGCCTGGGCGGCCCTGCCTCGGCTGCAGATCTGCGTGTCGATCGACGGCTTGCCGGCCGAACACGACGTCCGGCGGGCGCCGGCCACGTATGCGCGCATCCTGAAGAACATCGACGGCCATCGCATCACCGTGCACTGCACGGTCACCCGCCAGCAGGCGTCGCGTGACGGCTACCTCGAGGAGTTCCTGACGACCTGGTCGGCCAACGACAACGTCCGCACGATCTGGGTCAGCCTCTACACCCCGCAGGTCGGCGAGGAGTCGCCCGAGTGTCTGACCGCGGACGATCGGGCCCACATCGTCACCACACTGCACGAGCTGCGGACTGCGCTATCCCAAGCTGCAGATGCCCAAGGGCCTGATCGACGCCCTGGCCGACTCCGCCGTCCTCGCCCGAGGACTGCATCTTCGCGCAGACGACCGAGTGCATCTCGGCCGACCTCGAGAAGCGGATCACGCCGTGCCAGTTCGGCGGCACACCCGACTGTGCGCGCTGCGGCTGCATCGCCTCGGCGGCGCTCGCCGCGGTCGGCCGTCACCGCCTGCCCGGCGGCCTGCGGTCGAGTCGATCTTCCGCGCCTCGTTCGCCGTCGGCGAACAAGTGCGCCGCTACCGCGTGGCGTGAGCGTCCGGTGAGGCGGCAGCGCCTCGCGCCGGGCTCGGCGACACGCCAGTCCGATGGTTCAGGTCCAGGATTGCCGCACTCGACCGGTCGTGTCGGCGCGCAGCAGCGGATCACGGCGCCGCCGAGAAATAGCCGGGCCGGGTGCGGACCCGCGCGTTCCCGCGAGCGACACGGACGTCGAGTCGGTGCCAGCCGCCGGCTTGCCACGCCGCTCGGCGTGTAGGTGACGACATAGCGCCGGCGGAACTCGCGCAGCACCTCGAGAAAGGCCGGTCCGGGTCGTCGTCCTGATCGACTTCGATTACCCGCCCGCCGGTGGCGCTGGACACGTCGCGCAGGAACGGTGTGGCATCGTCGCTCGTCGGACAGGGCGTAGACCACGCTGTTGGCACGGCGGGCCGCCTCGACGACCACGGCTGCCGGCGTGTAGCTCGCGGTATCGACGCCGTCGCTGAATACCATGACGAGGTTGCGGCTGCCGTCGGTCGCTCCCAGGAGCAGGGCGGCCTGCGTGGCGTCGATGAGAGCGGTGTGGCCGTCGTGCCGTCGCCGCGGCGAGTGCGGCGCGAACACGATCGAGGGCCGTCGGTCAGCGGCACCCTGAGCACCGCCGCTCGATTGAACGTCACCAGCGCGGCCGCGTCCCTCGCGGTCAGCGCATCGATCAGCGTGTACCCGGCACGCCGCAGCACCGGCAGCCGGGGACCGTCGACACTGGCGCTGAGGTCGAGCGCGAGCACGACGCTCACGCCGACGTCGCTCAGGCTGACCAGATCGATCGTCTGAGGCACGCCATTGTCGCGGACCTCGAAGTCCGCGGCGGACAAGGCGGTCACCGGCCGTCCGTTTTCCGTGACCAGGACATCGATCGCGCACACCGTCCACCCGCGCGCGGAAATCTGGGCTCTGCGCCACGCTGGCGGCGCCGGCGAGTCCGATGCCACCACGGCCGCGACAGCCAGCCAGCGGCGCTCACTGCCGGCTCTCCGCGGCGGTCCTGCGGACCTCGTTCCAGCCAGACCTCGGCGTGCCGGGCCTGCACGCTGCGGTAGCTCCAGCCACGGGTCGTCCGGAGCACCCGTCTCCACGTCGCGAAGAGCGTGGTCGAGGCTGTCGGCAATGATCTCGGATTCACCGAGCGCGAGCGCCACGCGGGCCAGAGCGAGATGCGGCGCGCGGCGCCGCCGGGGTCAGCGCCGCGGCGCGGCGATAGGCGTCGCGGGCGTCGGCGAGCCGTCCGGTGGCCTCGAGCGCCGAGCCGAGGAACAGCGCGGCCAGGTACTCGATCACCGGTTCGAGCGGCGCCGCGAGGGCGGCGCGAAGTTCACCGGCGGCCTCCTCGGCGTCGACCGCGGTCGATGAGCACGCGCCCGAGCCGCACCCGCGCTTCGTGCAGGCTCGCGTCACGTCGCAGCGCCCCCCGATAGTAGCGGTCCGCGGCCTCGAGCTCCACGCTGGCACCGTCGATGTCCGGCCGGATGGCCGATCCTCGCATCGAACGCGCGAACGCCTGGAAGAACGTCGACGCCATCGCTTCACGCTCGGCGCCGGCCAGAAAGAGCAGCGAGGGGTCGTCGGGACACCGCCGCCGCCCCTCGCATGAGGTGGCGCCCGTCGAAGAACTCCTGACGCTGCCCGACCGCGATGGTGGCCCGGAACCAGCGCACGCGAAGCGGTCGGCATCAGCAGACGGCGGCAGCAGACCGAGCATCTGCCGCGCGACCTCCCAGTGGACGCTGAGACCCTCGAAGCCAGCGCCGCGTGCCGTCGCCGGCGTTCATGCGGACCGGGGCGCCGCGCGCCGACGGGTTCGGACGACGCGCGGGCCAGCTGCGGGATCATCGTCACGAGATCCGTGTGCACCACCACCGCGCGCCTGAGCACCGAGCGACACCCAGCGCGTGCACCCGTGGAGACGATTCGTTCCAGGTCCCGACGTTCCGCCCGGCTCAGTCCAATCCGCAGCGAAGCGTCGCGCCGCGGCCGCGCCGCCAGGTCGAGCGGCGTCGACGTCGAACCCGGACCGCTTCGTCGTGGTCGCCGCCGCGATGACGACGCTCACGCCGATCCAGTTGGCGCGCAGGTCGTCGAGCGTCCAGCTCGCGGCCGCGAGCAGTTCGCTGTCGAGGATGCCCGGCGCGTGGCCTTCGACGACGCGGAGCCACGCCTCGACCGGCGCCGTCCGCCAGTCGTTCACCGCAGGCGTCTGGGCCACGCCGCCTGGCCCGGCAGCGGCGGCACCGACGACATACAGCGCCACGACCCAGCCGCGTCCGTGCCCGCGGCGGCGGTCGCGAGCGCTGGTCACCCGCCGCCCTCCGTGTCGAGCGCTACTTGCCGGCGGCGCCGCCGTCGGGCGCGCGGCGATCGAGGCCGCCTTCCAGCACGCCGTCCTCGCCGACGACAATCACCTCGGCGACGCCCTGGTCGCCGCCCTCGGCGATGGTGTGGCCCATCGCCTTGAGCTTGGCGATGGTGTCGGCCGAGAAGCCGTAGCGTTCCATGCTCAGCCGGTCGGGCAGCCACTGGTGGTGCATGCGGCCGGCGTCGACGGCCTCCTGCGCGTTCATGCCGAAGTCGACGACGTTCAGGATGGTCATCAGCACGGTGTTGATGATCGTCCGGCCGCCGGGTGAGCCGGTGACCATGAACAGCTTGCCGTCCTTGGCCAGGATGGTCGGCGACATGCTCGACAGCATCCGCTTGCCGGGCACGGCCAGGTTCGGCTTGGTGCCGATGTTGCCGCGCTCGTCGGTCATCTCGGGCGCCGAGTTGAAGTCGCCCATCTCGTTGTTGAGCAGGAACCCGCCGCCCGGCACCACGATGCGCGAGCCGTAGCTGTACTCGAGCGTGTAGGTCATCGACACGGCGTTGCGCTTCTCGTCGACCACCGACAGGTGCGTCGTCTCCTGCGACTCGGTCGGCCACGAGAACGTCGACGGCGACGACACCGAGGCCTTGTTCGGGTTGATGGTCTTGCGCACCTGCGTCGCGTAGTCCTTGGAGATGAGCTGGGCCACCGGGATGTTGCCGACGAAGTCGGGGTCGCCGAGGTGCTGGGCGCGGTCGGCGAAGGCCCGGCGCATCGACTCGGCGACCAGGTGGAGCGTTCTGGGCCGAGCCGTAGCCGTTGGCCTTCAGGTCGAAGCCTTCGAGCACGTTCAGCATGTGCACGACCGCGATGCCCCCGGAGCTGGGCGGCGGCATGCCGATGACCTCGAGGCCGCGATAGGTGCCCTTGATCGGCGCGCGTTCCTTGGCGCGGTAGGCCTTGAGATCGTCGCGGGTGATGAGGCCGTCGTTGGCCTTCATCTCCTTCTCGATGCAGCGCCGCGGTCTCGCCCTCGTAGAAGCCGGCCGGGCCCTGATCGGCGATGCGCTGCAGCGTGCGGGCCAGGTCCGGCTGCTTCAGCGTCTCGCCCGGCTGGTACGGCTGGCCGTTCTTCGAGAACTGGGCGAGCGAGGCCGGATACTTCTTGAACTCGTCGGGATCGACTAGCGTTCGAGCGACTGCGCCAACCCGTCGCTGACCTCGAAGCCGTCGCGGGCCAGCGCCACCGCCGGCGTCACCAGATCCTTCCACGGCTTGCAGCCGAGCTTCTGCCAGGCCAGGTGCAGGCCCGGCAACGGAGCCGGGGACGCCGACCGATCGATGGGTGTTGTGGTGGACGTCGTAGTCGTACTTGCCGTCCTTCATCCACATCGTCGGGCTCGAGCCGGCCGGCGCCATCTCGCGGAAGTCGAAGGCGGTGGCGGTGCCATCGGCCGCCCGGTAGACGATGAAGCCGCCGCCGCCGATGTTGCCGGCGGCGGGGTGGGTGACCGCCAGCGCGAAGGCGGTGGCGACGGCGCCGTCGATGGCGTTGCCGCCCTCGCGCATCACCTTCCAGCCGACCTCCGACGCGATGTCGCTCTGCGACACGACCATGGCCTTGCGGGCGCGGCTGGGCGTGTTGCCGGCTTCGAGCGTGAGAGTGACGGTGGCGAAAGCGAGCGCCACCACGGTCGCGACGACACGGCGGTCATGCATCTGATGCCTCCCGGGCATTGACGACGATAGGGGAGCCCAGGCGGGCAGTCAAGGCCGGCGCGAGTCGGCGCGGCGTCTTACGGCTCGGGTCTTCCGCCGCGCGAAAATGAGCGTGAGAATGGCCAGCAGCGCCTCGTCGACGAACGGGATGAAATCGGGAATCAGCAGATCCAGCCCCAGCAAGGCCGCGGCCACGAGGAACAGCCGGGGCGTCGCCAGCCCGGTCAGGAACCGCGCGATGACGCTCTGCGTGGGCGTGGTCGTGTTCATGTCGTTCCCTGGTCGCTGATCCCCGGTCCCGGCACCGTTACTTCGTGCGAATCGGCGTGTCGTCGCGGTTGCCCCATTCCTCCCAGGCGCCGTAGTAGTTGCGCAGCTTGGTGAGGTCGTGGCCGAGCAGCGCCAGCGTGAAGAGGTCGTGACTGGCGCGCATGCCCACCTGGCAGTAGACCAGCACGTTGTCGGCCTGCAGCACGCCCTTGCCGCGCCACACGGCGGCGATCTCGGCCGGCGACTTGAACGTGCAGCGCCGGATACCAGCGTGTCTTCCCAGTACACCGGAATCGACGACTCGATGAAGCCGCCGCGCTTGATGCCGCGCAGGTCCTTGCCGTCGATTTCGTTCTGCGTCCGGGCGTCGATGAGCTTCACGCGCCGGGTTGTTGATCGCCGCCTTGACGTCGTCGGCGGTGGCCACGCCGACCGTGCCCGGCTTGACGGTGAAGGTCGCGGTCACCGGCGGCGGCGCAGCCGTGGTCGTGACCCGCTGGTCGGCGGTCCACTTGGTCCAGCCGCCGTCGAGCACGGCGACGTTGGCGTGGCCGTAGTGGTTCAGGATCCACCACAGCCGCGTGGCGTAGATGCCGCCACGCTCGTCGTAGGCGATGACCCGGGTCTGGTTCGAAATCCCGAGGCGCCGCATCAGCGCCGAGAACTCCTCGGGCGTGGGCAGGAAGGTCGGCGGGCGGTTGGGCACGCGGATGGCGTTGTTGTCGAGCCAGACCGCCCCGGGGATGTGGCCGTCGTCGAAGCCGCGTGGCCGCATGTCGACGATCCGCTGGTTGGGCTCGGACAGGTGTCGCGGCCAGCCACTGCCGCGTCGACCAGCAGCTCGGGACGGGCGAACTTCCCGGGCGCTTGCGCGCCGCGGCGAGTGGGCCAACCCAAGGTCAGACCGACGGCGAGAGCAGGGGATGCGCATGGCCCCCATTGTAGCCATCCGCGCTGGTCAACGGCCGATGACGAGCTGCAGACCGGCCCCGAATCCGCCGAGGCGGTCCTCGTCGAAATGCTCCGACACGCCGCCGAGGCCGAGCGCGTCGTTCACCTGGCGATAGCGGACGTCGCCGCGCACGTGCAGCCAGCGGCGTCAAGGACACTTCGACGCCGCCCATCACCACGAAGCCGAGGTACCGTCGTCGACGTTCTCGTCGGCGTCGGCGAAGTCCGACGTCTCCTCGTAGCGGAAGATCGTGAGGCCGCCTCCGACATAGGTGGTCAGGCGGTCGCGTCCGACGCGCCAGCCGAGCGACCGCGTCGACCGGCATCATCGTCACCTGCAGCGGGATGCCGAGCGGGAACACCTCGTCGGCGACGGCGAAGACGCGCTCGCCGTCGACGGTGCCGCGTTCGCATCGCCGCCTTCGATGAACAGGCCGCGCCACAGGTTGGTGACCTGGACCCCGCCGCCGTACGACCAGACGACGTCGGAGCCGGTGACGGCGTCGAAGCTCTTGCTGGCCGACATCCTGGTGACCGCGCCGCCGCCGAACGCCCGCACGCCGATCGCCGTCGCCGGGCGCGGCGGCTGGGCCGCCGCCTTCTGGCTGGCCGGGCTGGGCGGGACCGGCTGGCGGTGCCGGCTGGCCGGCCGCGGGCGTTTCGCCGGGTGTGTCGGCCGGGCGCATGCGCACGAATCGCGCCTCGATCCATCCGGTGCGGTGGCCGAGCTGCGCGTCCTCGAAGGTCACCTGGAACCAGTCGCCCTTCCTGGCCAGCAACGTCAAGGGCTGCCCAGCGGCCAGGGTGCGCAGCGGCGTGCGCGTCGCGTCGGGCAGCAGGTAGATCGGACGCCGTCGGCGACGACCAGCGCGCCGTTCGCCGAAGACACTTTGGGCGTGCGCGTCGGCCGGCGACGGCATGACCGCGCTCATGCACCACACCGTGGCGACCACGCCGAAGCAGGCGGGTCATCGCGCGATCCCCAGTCCGCGCAGCGTCGCGCGCGCGTCGATCGAGCCCGGCGCCGTACTGCGCGTCGGTGCCGGGATCGCCGAGGTCGCGCGCGAACTGCTTGAGGGCGGCTTCGATGGCGGCCGGACTGGTCACGCCCTGCGAGTAGAGCAGCGCGGCCAGGCCGGCGACGTGCGGCGACGCCATCGACGTGCCTTGTTTCGCGCGCGTCGGCATAGCGGTCGAAGCGCGGGCTGACGACCGTCGCCGGATCGAAGTCTGGCTCGAACAGGCCCGGTCTGGAAGATCAGACCGCTGCTGCCGCCGTCGCGGCGGTCGCCGCCCGGCGCGACGATTTCGAGGTGAGCTGCCGGTGTTCGAGTAGAAGGCGCGCCGCAGGCTGCGGCCGACCGCGCCGACCGACATCGACGCCGGCGATCTGCGGCGGCGTAGGCGGCGGGATACTCGATCGGGTTGCCGTCCTCGAAGCTCGTTCCCCACGGCGATGGCGACGAAGGCGCCGCGCTGCACGGCGTAGTTCGATGGCGTCGGTATAGGCCGGCGCCGGGCCAGGACCGCCGAGGCTGAGGTTGATGACCTTGGCGCCGGCGTCGGCGGCGGCCCGGATGCGCGGCGACGACGTCGGCGGTGGCACATGCCGCCGTCGAACGACGGCGGCACGAAGCCGGGCTCGCCGAGCGCCGACACGAAGAACTGCAAGTCCCAGTACGAGAAGCACGACTTCACGGACATCAGCCGCGCCCCATAGGCGATGCCGGCGAAGCCGAGGCTGTTGTTGGTCGCCTGGAGAATGGTCCCGGCGACGTGGGTGCCATGACCATCGGTGTCGAAGACCGGCTGGGTCGCCACGCCCGAAATCGACCAGACGCGTGAACGTGGTGTCGATGGCCGCCGGCGAACCGCGACGCGTCGAGGTCGGGATTGACGCGGTAGGGGACGACGACCGTCTCGAACCGCTCGCCGGTCCACAGCCGGTAGCTGACCGTTGCCGGTCAGCGTGGTGACGCCGCTGTCGATCACCGCCACCAGCACGTCGGCGGCGCCGGGTTGATGTCCCAGGCCCGCGGCGCATCGATCGCGCTGAGAGTTCCATTGCCGCGACAGGCCGGGATCGTTGGGCGTCGAGCTGAGGCGAATGAGGTGATTCGGCTGCGACGTACTCCACCTCCGGCTCACGCGCCAGCCGCTCGGCGACGGCAGCGACCGGCGCCGCCGCGTCGATGCTGAGCACGGCCAGATCGCCGACCCACCGGAGACCGCGGCCCGCCGATCGGCGCCGGGGCCAGCGCCATCACCGCCGCCTGCGCGCCGCGCGTCGGTGCCGGCCTTGAACTTCACCAGGACCTCGCCCGGGACGTGGTCGAGATGTTCGAGCGCGCGCTTCAGGGCGGCCGCCCTGCGACGTCCGGCAACGCCGTGGCGCCGGCGCAGGTCGGCACTGGGCGGCGCACTGCGCGGTCAGGAACGCGGCGACCGGTGACCGCGACCACCGGTCGTGGCAGCAGCATGAGCACTCGTGCCAACCTGTCCTCCCTCGCGGCGACGTCGTGCACCGCCTCGAGGATGGCGGGCCGGTAGGATGGCACCGCCGCGACGGGCCGGGATCTGCTTCACGGAGGCTCCTGAAACGGTTGGTCGCCGGCCAGGGCCGCACCGGACGGCCGCGCTAGGGGTGGCGGACCACCGTCCGGTCGTCACCCCAGCCCGGCCGCTGCGACTGGCGCGCGGGCAGGATCTGCCGCAGATAGCGCGTCGCGCCCTTGTGCCTGCTGCCACTGCGCCGGATAGCCGAGCGACACCTCCTCGAAGCGCACGCCGTCGCGCCAGCGCGTGCTGCGCATGTGGAGGTGCCCCGACACGACGACGTCGATCGGGTAGCGCGTGTGCCAGTCGGCGGTCCGGGTCGTGCCGCACCAGATCGTGAAGCGCGGGATGCGCGGCAGCACCGCCAGGTCGGGACGCAGCGGGTAGTGGTTCACCAGCGCGAGCCGCGTGCCGGCGGCACGGCGGCGAGCCGCGCCTCGGTGTAGGCCACGCGCGCGTCGCACCACGCCCCACGGGTGGCGTACGGCGCCGGCGACAGCAGCACCTCGTCGGCGCAGTGCACGCCGGTCTCGGCCGCCCAGGCGACGGCCGCGTCGGGCGCCAGCCCGGCCGGCGCGAACGAGTAGTCGTAGAGCGTGAAGCACGGCGCGATGGCGACCGGGCGTCGGGCCCGGCCACACCACGAACGGATCCTCGGGCGTGGCCACGCCGCGCGCCGCGGCAGGTCTCGACCAGGCGCTGGTAGTGCGCCTCGCCGCGGCGGGCGTCGGGCCAGTGGCGCGGCGTCCACAGGTCGTGGTTGCCCGGCGTCCAGATGACCCGCGCGAAGCGCGCCGTGTCACGTCGAGCACGAACTCGAGCTGCGCCAGCGTGTCGCCGGTGTCGCCGGCGACGATCAGCCAGTCGTCGGGCCGCGCCGGCAGCGCCTCGACGGCGCGCCGGTTGGCGTCGAAGCCGACGTGCAGGTCGCTGATGGCCCAGACCGTCACGGCAGCGAGCGCCGCCGGGCGCCACGTGTCGCAGGGCCACCGGCAGGTCGGCGCCGTCGCGCTCGACGGCCAGTGCCAGCCGGTGCGTCGGGGTCGGCCACGCCTGCCAGAACTGCCAGCGCGCCGGGTCGTCGTCGAACCCGGCGGCGAAGCGAATCGCCGGCGGCGACCCGGTGCGCAAGGTGAACGCGAACTGGTCGAGCGGCAGCGCCAGGCCCAGCCCGCGGGCCTTGATGTACGCCTCCTTCAGCGTCCAGTAGTCGAAGAACACCCGCGGCTGCTCGGCGGCGGGCAGCGCGCGCAGGTCGCGCACCTCGTCGGGCGCGAAGTGGCGCTCGGGCACGCCCTCGAGCACTGGCCGGGTCACGGCTTCCACGTCCACGCCCACGCGGTGGCCGCGCGTCACCGCCAGCGCGACGAGTCCGTTCGGTGTGCGAGACGTTGAAGCGCAGCACCGGCGATCCCGCCTGCGCCTCGGCCACGAACGGACACTCGTGCGCGTTGGTGACGAAGCGCCAGTCGCGCAGGCGCGATCGGTCCGTAGCGTGACAGCGTGGTCCGCACCAGGGCCCGCGTGAGCACGAACGCTGGCGCGGTCCTGCGGGCGAACGAAGCGCGCGCCGCGCGCCGTCTCGTCGGGCGTCAGCAGCGTGGCCAGGCGCGCCAGATCGCGCGCGTCGAGCGAGGTAGAGGCGGCCACCCAGACGTCGACCGTCGGCGACCGCGGCGCCAGGCAGCATGGGTGACTCGATTATCGCCGACGCGTCCGGGCGGCGCCTGCCAGAGCGACCGCGGCCGTGACGGCGAGCGCCGCGATCGCCACGACCACCGCGCGATCGACGGCGCCCTGGGTCTCGAACATGGCGATGGCCTGCGCTCGCCGTAAGCTGCGGCCAGTCAGCGCTTCGGTCAGTGCCGGGCGCCACGACCGAGGGCCAGCGCCGGCAGAAGCGCCACACCGGCAGGCCCGTGGCGCCAGCCAGCACCGCGAAGATCTTGAAGGGCAGGGGCGGCGGCAGGAACGCCGGGACGAGGACGGCGCCGAAGGCACTGCGCCGGTACCAGCGCACCGCGGCGGCCGTGCGCTGGCCGCCGAACCGGCGCTCCAGCAGCGCCTGGCCGCCGCGGCGCCCGATCCAGTAGAGCGGCAGCGATCCCAGCACCGCGCCGGCGATGCCGGCGGCCACGTACCACCACCAGCGTGCCGGGTGCTGCACGGTGAGGTAGAGGACCAGTGCGTCGGTGGCGTTGGGCACCGACAGCCCCGCCGAGTCCACCAGCGCCACCACGAAGACGCCGTGCGGCCCCGGCGCCGTCCGCCCACGCCCGCAGTGCGGCCCCGAGGTCGCTCAGCATGTCAGCCGCACGCCGGCGCATTGTACAAGGCCGCGTGCGCGGCGCGCGCTTCCGGGCCGGCCGGCGCGCTGCCATAATGCGCGGGCCATGTCACGCGATCTCGTTCGGGAAGTGGCCGCCGAGTTCCTCGGCACGGCCGTGCTCATCGCCTTCGGCGTCGGCGTCGTGGCGCAGGTGGTGCTCAGCGCCGGCGCCAACGGCAGCTACCTGGCGATCAATCTCGGGTGGGGCCTGGCCGTGACGCTGGGCGTGCTAGTCGCCGGCGGCGTGTCCGGTGCGCACCTGAACCCCGCGGTGACCGTGGCGCTGGCCGTGCACCGCGGGTCTGCCGTGGGGCAAGGTGCCGTTCTACGCGGCCGCGCAGGTGGCCGGGGCGTTCGCCGGCGCGGCGCTGGTCTATGTGACCTATCGCGAGGCCATTCACCGCGTTCGACGGCGGCGCCCGGATCGTCGCTCGGCGAGCACGGGCACCGCCGGCATCTTCGCCACCTATCCGCAGCCGTTCCTGTCGCTGGCCGGCGGCCTGGTCGATCAGATCGTCGGCACGGCGCTGCTGATGATCGGCGTCTTCGCCATCGGCGACACGCGCAACGTCGACGTCGCCGGGCTGGATGGGGCCGGTCCTGGTCGGGGCGCTCGTCGTCGCCATCGGCGTGCCGTTCGGCTTCAACGCCGGCTACGCCATCAACCCGGCCCGCGACTTCGGGCCGCGGCTCTTCACGGCGCGTGGCCGGCTGGGGCAGCGGGCGTGTTCATCGGCCGGCGAACGGCTGGTGGTGGGTGCCGATCGTCGGCCCGATTGTCGGCGCGGTGCTGGGCGGCGCTGGTCTACGACCTGTGCATCACGCGGCTGCGGCCGGCGGAGCCGGGGCGATGAGCCGCTACGTCCTGGCGCTCGATCAGGGCACCACGTCGAGCCGCGCGATGCTCTTCGATCGCGGCGGGCGCGTCGTGTCGCAGCGCGCAGCAGGAGTACCGCGCAGATCTTCCCGCAGCCCGGCCACGTCGAGCACGACCCCGAGGACATCTGGCGTTCGCAGCTCGAGACCGCGCGCGAGGCGCTGAGCCGGGCCGGCGCCACGGCCGGCCGACGTCGCCGCGCTCGGCGTGACCAACCAGCGCGAGACGACGGTGCTCTGGGAGCGCGACAGCGGCCGCCCGGTGGCCAACGCCATCGTCTGGCAGAGCCGCATCACCGCCCCGCTGTGCGATCGGCTGAAGGCCGCCGGCCACGAGCCCGGCGTCCGCGCCAAGACCGGCCTGGTGCTCGACGCCTATTTCTCGGCGTCGAAGATCAAGCACCTGCTCGACACCACCGACGGCCTGCGGGCGCGCGCCGCCCGCGGCGAGGTGCTGTTCGGCACCGTCGACTCCTTCCTCATCTGGCGGCTCACCGGCGGGCGCGTGCACGTCACCGACGAGAGCAACGCCAGCCGGACGCTGCTCTACAACATCCACACGCGCGACTGGGACGACGAGCTGCTGGCGCTCTTCGACGTGCCGCGGGCGATGCTGCCGGAGGTGCGCTCGAGCAGCGAGGTCTACGGCGACGACGGCGGCCGACCTGCTCGGCGCGCGAGATCCCGATCGCCGGCGCCGCCGGCGATCAGCAGGCGGCGCTCTTCGGCCAGGCCTGCTTCGAGCCCGGCACCGCCAAGAACACCTACGGCACCGGCTGCTTCATGCTGCTCAACACCGGCGAGCGGCCGGTGGCCTCGACCAAGGGCCTGCTGACGACGGTGGCCTGGCGGCTCGGCGCGCGCACCACCTACGCGCTCGAAGGGCTCGGTGTTCATCGCCGGCGCGGCGGTGCAGTGGCTGCGCGACGGGCTGCGCGCGATCAGCGACCTCGGCCGACGTCGAGCGGCTGATGCAGGCGGTGCCCGACGCCGGCGGCGTCTACCTCGTGCCGGCGTTCGTCGGGCTCGGCGCGCCGTACTGGGACCCGCACGCCCGCGGCGCCATCCTCGGCCTCACCCGCGACACGCGCGTCGAGCACATCGCGCGCGCCGCGGTGGAGGCGATGGCCTACCAGACGCGCGACGTGCTCGAGGTGATGCAGGCCGAGGCCGGCCTGACGCTGCCGCACCTCAAGGTCGACGGCGGGGCGGCCGCCAACGCGATGCTGCTGCAGTTCCAGGCCGACCAGCTCGGCGTGCCGGTGCGCCGGCCGGTGGTGGCCGAGACGACCGCGCTCGGCGCGGCCTACCTGGCCGGGCTGGCCGTGGGCTACTGGGACGGACTCGACGACGTGCGCCGCAACTGGGCGCTCGACCGCGAGTTCTCGCCGGCGATGAGCGCCGAGACCCGCGAGCGCGGCTACCGCGGCTGGACGAAGGCGGTGACGCGGGCGCAGGGCTGGGCGAGCGACGAGGCCTAGGAGCCAGAGCTTACTTCGCCGGCCTGATGCCCGAGGCGGCCGCGACTTCGACCCAGCGGCCGTTCACCCGGATCACCCACACGCCGGTCGGATTGCCCGAACGCGGGTCGGTGCCGTCGACTCGGAAGCCGAGGAATCCGAACCGGAGACGATGCGTGGCTCGGCTGGCGGTCACCCCCGGGTCTCGAGGGAACTGCGCGATGGCCGCGACAGTGGACGCGAGGATCGCGACGGCGACCAGCACGCGCGCGGGATGGGGACAGCGTGGTCATGGCACACTCCGTTGTCGAAGGTTCCGCTGAGCCATTTTGACGCGCCGGCAGCTGCGAAGTGGCCGGCCGGCATCGGGAGGCAACCGAGCGGATGGATCGTCGTCAGCGGCCCCGCGCCGCCAGCGCGCTCAAGACGATCGCCGCGGCGGTCGCGACGTTGAGCGAGTCCATCTGGCCGTGCATCGGGATGCGCACGCACAGGTCGGCGTGGGCCAGCGCCTCGGCCGAGAGGCCGGGCCTTCGGCGCCGACCAGCACCGCGGCCCGTGCCGGCAGGGCCACGTCGTAGAGCGACGGCGTGTCGGCCGCCGGCGTGCAGGCAATCACCGCCAGGCCCGCCCGCCGAACGGCGGCGAGCGCGTCCGGCCACGGCGTCGCCGTCCGGTAGGGCAGGCTCAGCGTGGCCGCCATCGACGTGCGGATGGCCTTGCGATACAGCGGGTCGCCGCAGTCGCGCCCGAGCACCACGAGGTCGGCGCCCAGCGCCGCGCCGGCGCGGAACAACCCGCCGACGTTGTCGGGGTTGTTGACGCCCTCGAGCACGAGCAGGCGCCGGCTCACGGCCAGGTCGGCGTCCTCGAGCGTCCGCCGGGCCGGGCGTTCGGCCAGGGCCAGGCAGCCGCGGTGGAGGTTGAAGCCGACGACCCCGTTCATCACGGCGTGATCGACGACGTAGACCGGCACGTCGGCCGGCACCTGCGCCACGACGTCGGCCATCGCCTCGGCGGCGGCGGTCGTCAGCAGCAGCGAGCGAAGGCGGTAGGTGCCGAGCGCGACCAGCCGCGCGACGACCAGCCGCCCTTCGGCGACGAAGAGCCCGTGCGCGGTCAGCCGATCGGGCTGCGCGAGGTCGCGGTAGTCGTCCAGGCCCGGTGCGTCGAGCGAGGCCACCGGCATCCGCACCTCAGCCTCCCGGGCGCGCGTCAGCGGACGATGGCGAAGGCCGCGGTCGCCACCGCCGACGCGTCGCCACCGGTCGCCGTGAAGCGCAACACGTACTCGCCGAGGGCGAGCGAGCGGACGGGCAGTTCCACCTGATACTCCCCGCCGACGAACCGCGCCGGCCACGAGGCCAGCGGCTTGCCTTGCCGGGTCAGCACTTCGGCGGTCACCGTCGCGGCGGCCTCGCCACCGGCGGCCGACGTCCGCACCACGACGAGATCGCTGGTGCGGAACTCGCGGTCGGGGCTCGGTCTGCCTTCGAAGCCCTTGCGCAGCGCCTGGAAGTCGAGCGTCGTGCGGGCGCGGACGAACATCGGCGTGGCCAGCGCGAACGTCCGCCCGCTCAAGTCCGGGACCGTCACCGGCGCTTCCCAGCGGTCCACGACCTCGCCACTGGCGCCGAGGGCGGTGAAGCGCACGGTCACGTCACCGGCCGGCACCTGCACGCGCGCCGTGCCGGTGCCGTCGGCGGCGAGCGGGCCTTCGGCGGTGCCGAGCGTGGCGCCGTCGCTACTGCGCGCTTCGACGTGCAGCCGCTCGGGACGGTCGCGGAAGCCGGGCACCGGTTTCCACAGCACCAGGAGCGTCGTGGCGCCATCGGTGCCCGGCCCGAAGCCGGTGGTGACATGCGCCACCCGTTCGTCCTGGCGCGCCTGAAGTTGGGTCAGCGCGCCCGAGACCGCCGGCTCGATCACTTCCACCGGCCGCGGCGTCAGCTCCTCCTCGGTCGGCGCCCAGTAGCCCTTGCGGGCCACGGTCCGGGCCCCACGCCGCTTCACCTTCACCTCGAACTTGTGGAACTTGCCGTCGTTCAGCTCGCGCGTCGGCGTGTAGCCGATCAGATAGTGGTGACTGGCGTCGCGGATCACGCGCTCGAGGCCGGCCGAGAGGTTGTTGGTGTTCACGATCGCCTGGCCGCCGGTCTCGGCGGCCATCCGGTAGAGCGTGTCGTGCGGGAAGATGCCCTGGCCGAGGCCGCGCGGGTCGAGGGTGTGGATGACGACGTTGCCGCGGTTGGCCTCGCGCAGCATCGCCTGGAACTCGGGCTCGAGCGAGATGTCGAACATCAGCGGGATGCCGCGCGACACGACCACCAGCGTCTTGCGGCCTTCGCGCAGGCCGGACAGGTGCATCACCAAGGCCTGCAGCGCCGAGATCACCACCTGCGAGCGGACGCGGAAGACGTTGCGGCTGAGGTTCTGCGACTCCTCGAGCGGGCTGCGCCCGATGAAGTTGTCGATCCGGCCTTCGTATTTCCGGATCTCGCGGGCCAGCGTCGCCTTGTCGCGGGTCCACCGCAGCGCGCTCAGCGGCGTGATCGGATTCATCACCGTCGCCAGGTCGAGCGGGCCCATCATCACGCCGAGGAAATCCGACAGGGCCTTGCGCAGCGGCAGCATCTCCTGCGGGTACCTGCCGAGGTGGTAGTCGTCCATGAACACCGCGAAGACGCGGACGTCGTCGCGGCCGGCTTCGGCGATGGCGTGGTCCTGGGAGCGGATCTCGAGCGCCTCGCCGTTGTTGCGGGGCTCGCCGCCCAGCCGCATCAGCGTCGCCTGCTCGACCCGCTGCGGCACGCCGTCTTCGGTGAGCTCGAAGTCGGCGGCCGTGAGATCGGCCAGCGGCTGGTCGTCGTTGCCGGTGACCGAGACGTCGATCAGCACCAGCTTCACGCCCGATCGGAAGATCGGCGGCTGGACCTCGGCCGGCGGCGGCACCTGTTGGGGCGCCGGTGCGGCCGGGGCCGGCGCCTGGCCCGCAATCGCCGGTCCCGGGCCGCCGCTCGCCACGGCGACGACCACCGCCGCCAGCAGCGCCGCCCGGTGCACGAGCGCGGTTACCGGTCATCGCCTCACCACTCGGTGCGCTGCACGACCGGCATCTGCAGGGCGCGCTCCCGATCGAGGTCGAGGGAGCCGACGTGCAGCGCCAGCGGCGACTGCACCCACTTGTAGATCGACTGGGTGAAGAGGCGCGCGAACCTGGTCGCGCAGGCGGCGAGGTGGGCCGGGTCGGTCCCCGGGACAGACGCTGGCCAGCGCCCGGGCCATCTCGTCGGGCGACATCTTCTCGCTGGCGTAGAGGTGCAGGCAGGCGTCGAGGATCGGGAACGGCATCAGGTCGTCTTCGGCCTGCTGGCCGTCGGCCAGCTCCGGGCCGGGCCGCGTCGCCAGGGTCGCGGCGATCCCGGCGAAGCCGAAGCGCACGTCGAGCCGCGCCAGCAGGGCCTCGACGACCGTCTTGGGGACGTTGGCAATCACCGACAGGGCGCCCTCGAGGTCGCCGCCGATGGTCGTGTAGCCGACCGCTTTCTCGCTCATGTCGCCGGTCTGGAGGAACAGCGCGCCGGAGCTGTTGGCCCAGTTCCACATCCGCTGTCCGCGCAGCCGCGCCTGAACGTTCTGACGCGTCATCGGCCCCGGCGGTTGTCCACCGAGCATGGCCTGGGCCGCCTCGACCTCACGGTCGTAGGCCTCGTCGAGCGGGATGGTGTGCAGCGCGACGCCGAGCGCGTCGGCCAGCTCGTGCGCTGCCGTGCGTGTGTCCGCCTGCGAATGCCGGGTCGGCATGTAGAACGCCGTGATGAGACGCCCCGGGGCGGTCGCGTCGCCGCCGGCGGCCTCGAGGATGCGGCTGGCGGCGCGCCAGGCCACCAGCAGCGTCAGCATCGAGTCGCGACCGCCCGACAGCGCCAGCCCGAGCGAGCGGAAGGCGCGCGGTCTTGCCGTAGTAGCTCGCCACGCCGAGGGCCAGCGCCTCGAACAGCTCGTCGAGGGCGCCGTCGCGCGCGTCGACCGGCGGCGGCGACGGCGCCGGCAGGAAGAAGCTGCCGCCGGGCGGCGCCGGATAGGGCAACCCGGAGGTGTCGGCCGTCTCGGCGTCACTGCGGATGACCGGCACCGGGCGCTCGCGGAGGACGAACGCCTCGCAGTCGGCCCGCCACGTCGTGTGCTCCATCCGCAGCCGCCGGGTGCGATCGAGGTCGACGATCGCCGCCGCCGTGCCCTCGACGAAGCGCGGCGCTTCGTGCACCAGCCGGCCGTTCTGGAAGACGAAACCGCCGCCGTCGTAGATGAGGCCGTCCTGGGCGCCGACGGCATTGGCGTAGACCAGCACCGTCTGGTTGTCGGCGGCGCGCGTCGCCAGCATCTCGCGGCGGGTGCCGTCGATGCCGAGGCGGTACGGCGACGCCGAGACGTTGACGACGATCTCGGCGCCCGAGAGACAGCGGCGCCGCATCGGGCCGTCGGGCGCCCAGGCGTCCTCGCAGACCTCGACCGCGACGGTGCCGAAGTCGAACGCGAAGAGGTAGTCGCCGAGCGGCACGCCGTCGGCATCGAGGGCCAGCCCGGGCCCGCCGCGCGAGAACGTGCGCGCCTCGTAGAACACGTTGTAGGTCGGCAGCTTCTCCTTGGGCACGCAGCCGAGGAGGCGGCCGCGGTGCACGACCGCCGCGGCGTTGAAGAGCTGCGCCTGCACCGCCACCGCCAGGCCGATCACGAAGCACCGTGCCGGCGTCGGCGGTGTCGCGGGCGAACGACTCGAGGGCGCGCCGCTGGGCGTCGAGGAAGGCCCGCCACTGGACCAGGTCCTCGGGCGGGTAGCCGCCGACGACCTGTTCGGGAAATGCGCCGAGCGTGACGCCGTCGTCGGCCATCCGGCGGGCCGCGGTGACCATTGCCGCGGTGTTGCTGCGGACGGCGCCCACGGTCGGGCTGAGGCTGGCGACGGCCAGCTTCACGAGACGCATGTGTTCAGCTTACCGTGTCCCCGCCGTGCAGCGCTGGTCAGCCTGGACGTTTGCGGCCGCGCCGGCGTCGTACCGCGACTAGCGCAGCGACCGGGCCCCGCGCAGGGCGCGCTCGCCGAGCCATCGCCACGGCGACGGCCGGGCCTGCGTGGTCAGCCCGAAGCGGCGGATGGCGTGGCGCTCGATGTGGGCGATGGCCTCGTCGATCGAGTCGGTCACCAGCATCAGGTCGAGGTCGCCGGCCGAGATCGTGTGCGCCTGGACCATCGTGCGCAGCATCTCGACGAAGGGCTCCCAGTAGTCCTTGTCCATGAGGACGACCGGGAACTGGCGGATTTTCTGGGTCTGGATCAGCGTCAGCGCCTCGGTCAGCTCGTCGAGGGTGCCGAGCCCGCCGGGCAGGACGACGAACGCGTAGGAGTACTTGAAGAGCAGCACCTTGCGCACGAAGAAGTAGCGGCAGGTGACCCACCGGTCGAGGTACGGATTGGGGTTCTGTTCGAAGGTCAGCTCGATGTTGCAGCCCACCGACACGCCGCCGGCTTCGCGCGCCCCGCGGTTGGCGGCCTCCATCACCCCCGGTCCGCCGCCGGTCATCACCGTGAAGCCGAGCCGGGCCACGGCGGCGCCGACCTCGCGCGCCACCTGGTAGGTCGGATGGTCCTCCTTGAAGCGGGCCGAGCCGAAGATCGTGACGCACGGCCCGACGAAGTGGAGGGCGCGGAAGCCGCGGACGAAATCGCGGCCGACCCGCATCAGCGTCCCGACCTCGCGCCATCGGGCGCGCGGCCCTTCGAGCAGCACCAGGTCGCGCGGCCGCGTTCAAACGCGCCGCGGCGGCCGGTTCGGCCGGATCGGGCGGGGTCCGCCATCACCGCCGATCCTACCTTGCCCCTCGCGCCGTCCCCGGCCGATCGGCCGGGTGCCGCGGGGGTGCCGCCGGGGAGGGGAAGGGGTGGTGTAAAGTTTCAACATCGCGCGCGAGCAGCCACGCGCGCCCATGACCGCTTATGACCACACGCGTTCGGACCCTGGTGCGATATGGACGGCGGCCGTCCTGTTGCTGACGTCGGCGACCGGGGTGTCGGCGCAGAGCGCCCGCATCGTCGTCGTCGACCAATCCGGCGCGCCGATTGAGCACGCCACGGTCGCGGCCGGCGGCACGACCGCCGAGACCTCGGCCGACGGGGCCGTGGATTGGACCGGCGGCGGCGAGCCGGTCACCGTGACCGCCCGCGGCTTCGCCAGCGTCGAGGTGACGCCGCGTCCCGGAACCGAGGTCCGCGTCGTGCTGGTGCCGGCGGCCCTGACCGACCGCGTCACCGTCACCGCGACCCGCGGCGATGCGCGGCTGGCGACCCCGGCCAGCACCACCGTGCTCACCTCGGCCGAGGTGCTGACCTCGGCCGCCGGCGCGATGGACGACCTGCTGCGCTACACCCCGGGCTTCAGCCTGTTCCGCCGCAGCTCGTCGCGCACGGCCAACCCGACGACCCAGGGCGTGACCCTGCGCGGCGTCTCGGGTTCGGGGGCGAGCCGCACGCTGGTGCTCACCGACGGCGTGCCGCTCAACGACCCGTTCGGCAGCTGGGTCTACTGGAATCACGTGCCGCAGGCCGCCATCGACCGCGTCGAGGTGCTGCGCGGCACGACCGGCGACCTCTACGGCGCCGAAGCCCTGGGCGGCGTCGTGCAGCTGCTGACCTTCACCCCGGGGGCACCGCGCGTGCGGGCATTCCTCGACGGGGGATCGCACGACACGGCCCGCGGGTCGCTCTACGCCGGCGGCAGCCGCGGCGCCTGGTCGCTCTTCGCGCTCGGGCGAGGGCGTCACCACCGACGGCGCCTACGTCGTCGCCGAGGATCAGCGCGGCGTGGTCGATACCCGCGCCGACAGCGACTACCGCACCGGCGTCGTCGACCTCGGCTGGCACAGCGACTCGGCTCGGGCCAACCTGCGGGCGTCGGGCTTCCGCGAGGAGCGCGGCAACGGCACGCCGCTCCAGGTCAACGACACGACCTGGCGCCAGGGGGCGCTGACCGGCGGCGGGGCCGTGGCCGCCGGCGCCTGGCAGGCGGCGGTGTCCTACGGCAGCCAGGACTACTTCCAGACCTTCAGCGCCCTGGTCGCCGATCGGTCGAGTGAGCGGCTGCTCATGGACCAGACGATCCCCAGCGACTTCACACAGGCGTCGGCGCAGTGGGTGGGCAACGTCGGGCGCCACTCGTACATCGTCGGCGGCGAGCTCCACGACACCGAGGCCACGGTCGAAGAGTTCCGCTACTCGGTGACCAACGTGCAAACCGGACCGTTCTTCGTCGGCGGCGACGAGCTGTTGACCGCCGGGTTCCTGCGGACCCGCATCGTGCTCGGCGACGAGTGGACGCTCTCGGCCGGGGCCCGCGTCGACGGCTGGAAGGCGGGTTCGATCGACCCGGCCGTGTCCGACCGCACCGAGACGTTCTTCAGCCCCCGCGTTTCGCTGGCCTGGCAGCGCGAGGCGATCGGCGCCCACTTCGCCGCCTCGCGGTCGTACCGCACGCCGACGCTGAACGAGCTGCACCGCGGCTTCCGTGCCGGCAACGTCCAGACCAACCCCAACCCGGCGCTCGATCCCGAGCGGCTCACCGGCTTCGAGGCCGGCCTGCTCGGCCGGTCGGGCCCGGTCTCGGCGCGGGTGACCGGCTTCTTCAACACGCTCGACGGCGCGATCGCCAACATCACGATCAGCAGCACCCCGGCGCAGATCACCCGCCAGCGGGCCAACTCCGATGAGATCCGGGCCTTCGGCGCCGAGTTCGAGGCCGACGTCCGCGCCACCTCGACCCTCAGCTTCAACGCCCAGCTCGCCCTCACGTCGAGCGAGTTCCGCGGCTCGGTCGCCACGCCGGCGATCGAAGGCAACAAGGTCACGCAGGTGCCGCCGTGGTCGCTGGCCGCGGGCATGGTCTGGGCCGATCCGCGTATCGTCACCTTCAACCTGCAGGTGCGGGCGTCGGACGAGGCCTACGACGACGACCTGAACACGCTGGTGCTGCGCCGTTACGCAGTGGTCGACCTCTTCGCCGGCCGCCCGGTCTGGCGGGCGCTGCACGCCTTCGCGGCGGTGGAGAACCTGTTCGACAGCGACTACGACGTGGCGCGCACGCCGGTGCGCTCGATCGGCTGGCCGCGCACGGTGCGGTTCGGCGTCCGCGTGTTCTTCCCGTAGCGGCGGCACCGCGTGGCGCCGGCCGGGCTCGAGGGACACGGCGTCATCCTGTTCGACGGCACCTGCGCGTTCTGCGAGCGCTCGGTGCGCTTCATCGCCACCCGCGACCCCGGCGGCTACTTCCGCTTCGGCGCGTCGCAGAATGCGGCCGGCGCGGCGCTGCTGGCCGCCCACGGCGTGACCCGTGAGGCCACCCGCAGCCTGGTCCTGATCGAGGACGGCCGGCTCTATCTCCGCTCCACCGCCGTGCTGCGCGTCGCCCGCCGCCTGTCGTTCCCGTGGTGGTTCGCGGCGGCCGCGCTGGTCGTGCCCGAGGCCGCTGCGCGACCCCGTCTACCGCGTCGTCGCCGCCATCCGGCACCGCATCGCCGGGCACTCGAACGCGTGCGAAATACCGCCCAAGGAGATTCGTGACCGCTTGATCTGACAGCGGCCACGCGATCTCCGGGGCTAGGGACTGGGGGCTAGGGGCTGGCGCGTGCATGCGTCGCGCTGCATTGACCAACCCTCGAGCAGGGCATCGCGCTGCACGAGCGTGAGCGCTGCGAACCGTGCCGATAGCGCGTCCTAGCCCCTAGCCCCTAGTCCCTAGCCCCTAGAAGGAGAACAGGTGCGTGTACTTCACCACCACGCCGCGCCCGGCGGCGATCGGCGCCGCCGTCGGTGTACTGCTGCTCGTTGTAGACGACGAAGAAGTCGCTGAGCGGGCGGTGGATCAGGTTGAAGCGCAGGTTGGCCGAGAACTGCTCGATGTCGCTGCGATACTGCACCAGCGCGTCGAGGAACATGTTGGTCGTGAACGAGTAGCCGGTGCGCCAGTTGACCAGCGTGGTCACGAACGAGGCGTCGGGTTCGCTCAGGTCGATGTCGGTCACCTGCAGGCCGACGTCGACGAACAGCCGGTAGTTCGGGCGGTAGAGCACGCTGGTCTGCACGTTCTTCTGTGAGCCGCTCCAGAAGCCGCCGTGGGTGACGCGGCTGGCGACCGAGAAGGCGCGGCTGCGATCGCTCTGGAACACCCACAGGTGCTGGGTCCAGTCGTAGCGGCCGGTCGGGATCACCACGTCGGGGCGGATCCGGAAGGGCGAGGTGATCGCCTCGGCGCGCGGCTCGAACGCGTACTCGAGGTAGGTGCCGCGCGTCCACGTCACCTGGAGCGCGACGTGCCCTTCGCGTGTCGCCAGATCGCCGTGCGGATCGACATAGATCCAGGCGCGCGCGTGCGGCTCGAGCTGGCGGATGCCGTGCCGCTGCAGCGCCTCGGACTGCAGGAACGACGCCCAGTCGACGAAGTGCCGGGTGACCCCGGTGCGACGCACGAAGCCCATGTCGGCGCGGAAGCCCTCGCCGACGTTCATGATCGAATACTGCGGTGCGCAGCCGGCTGTCCTCCCAGCCGATCCGCGGCCTTCGACGCCGTCTGCTCCGCGGTCTTCGTCGGGGGTGTCGGACCGGGCGGCGAAGCCGTTGAGGCTGAGGCTCTTCAGGACCCGGAAGTTGGCGTCGGCGCCGACGACGCGGTTGAAGTCGCCGCTGCTCGCCGGCCGCCTGCCGCGACATGACGATGGCGCCGATGTCCGAGGAGCCGAAGACGTCGCGGCGGACGCGGGCGACGGAGTAGTTCTGGCCGGCGCGCCGTCGTGCGCCTCGCTCTGCATGCTGAGGGCGCCGAGGCCGACACCGCCGGCGCGGCCGGTGAGGCGGAGGCCGCCGTAGAGCGGCACCTGCTCGCCGTCGTCGGTCAACCCGATGCGGCGGCTGAAGAACAGCAGCAGGTCCTCCTCGGGCGGACGGAAGCGACTGGTCTGACGCTGATTGCGCGGGATGTCGCCGAAGTAGAAGATGCCGGAGTTCTCCAGGAAGAACTCGCGCTTCTCGGGGAAGAACAGACTGAACTGCGTGAGGTTGACCTGCTGTTCGTCGGCCTCGGCCTGGGCGAAGTCGGGATTGACGGTGGCGTCGAGGGTCAGCGACGGCGTCAACCCGGCCTTGACGTCGACCCCGGCGCTGCCGGTCGACCGAGAAGCTGTCGCCGCCGAGCGGCCGCACCGTGTCACCGAGCACGAACGGCTTGACGCGGATGTTGCGGCCCTGGGCCAGGTCGGGCAGGCCGGTCAGCGTCCCGGCCGACGACGCCCGCACGATCGAGAACGCGCGCGACACCGGGGACCAGTAGGTCACTTCGTTCTTCCGCCGGATCCGGCGCGCGAAGTTGAGGCCCCAGTCGTGGCCGTCGCCGGGCTGGAACCGCAGGGTCTTGAAGGGGATGCGGAACTCGGCCGTCCACCCGTCCGGCGTGATGCGGCCGGCGACCCACCACACCGCGTCCCAGTTCGGGTTCACGTCGCGGCCCTCGTTGGCGATCTGGGTGTCGGCGCGGGCACCGGCGGCGTTGGTGGCGAAGACGAACCCGTTGCGCCGGTCCGCGAAGGTGTCGAGCAGCACCTCGAAGATGTCCTGCTCGGCCCCGGCGAAGTCCTTGCGGATGTCGTTGACGACGATGTGGGCCGGGTCGCTGTCGTGGCAGAGCGCCGCCGATGTAGAGGTAGTCGTCGTCGAAGGCGACGCGCACCTCGGTCGTCTCGGTGGCCGGCTCGCCCTCGAGCGGATCGCTTTGCACGAACCGGTCGGCGGGCGGCGCCGTGCGCCAGACCTCCTCGTCGAGGACACCGTCGACCGTGACCGGCGTCGTGACGCGGACGGCGGTCAGGGCGCGCCGGCCGTCGGGGGCGGTGACGGTGCGCGTCCTGGGCCGACAGCGACAGCGTGCCACCCACGAGCATGCCCGCTACGCCTGCCAGCCACCGCCGCCGCGCCATTGCGCCGGGTAGTGTATCGCGACCGCGACGATGCATCTCGCGCCGGCATCGGCCGCATGCCACGGTCGCGTCACCGGCGCGTCGTTGACAAGCGGCACATCCGCGGGGTTCACTTTGCAGACCGACGTCGTTGCGGAGGTGCCGCCATGCGATTGATGACGAGACTCGGTTTCATGCTGGCCCTGCTGCTCGCGGCGCCGGTCGCGGTGTGGGCGCAGGCCACCGGCCAGATCACCGGCAGCGTCACCGACACGTCGGGCGCCGTGCTGCCGGGCGTGACCGTCGAGGCGACCAACACCGCCACCGGCGCCGTGCGCTCGGCGGTCAGCGGCGACGACGGCCTCTACACGCTGCCGCTGCTGCAGCCGGGCGTCTACAACGTCAAGGCCACGCTGGCCGGGTTCCGCGTCGCGACTGCAGGAAGGCGTGCGGGTGACGGTCACCGAGACCGCGCGGGCGGCGTTCCAGCTGGAGGTCGGCCAGATCAGCGAGACGGTGACGGTCGCCGCCGAGGCCACCGCTGGTCGAGACCGCCAACGCCACCCACGGCATCGTCATCGACGAGCAGAAGGTGGTCGACCTGCCGCTCAACGGCCGCAACTTCACCCAGCTCGGCACGCTGATTCCCGGCGTCGTCGCGCCGCCGACGGGCCTCGGCGGCCAGACGCGGCGACGCCACGCCCGGCGGGTTCGGCAACGTCACCGGCGGCTTCAACGTCAACGGCATGCGCAACCAGTCCAACAACTTCCTGATGGACGGCGCCACCAACAACGACACCTTCAACACCGGCTTCGTGCTGCGGCCGCCGCCCGACGCCATCGAGGAATTCAAGATCCTGACCCACGCCTTCGGCGCCGAGTACGGCCGCAACGCCGGCTCGGTGGTCAACGTCGTGACCAAGTCGGGCAGCAACACGCTCACCGGCGTCGGCGTGGGAGTTCAACCGCGACGACGCGCTGCAGGCCCGCAACTTCTTCGCCCCCGGCAACCAGCCCAAGCCGGAGCTGAAGCAGAACCAGTTCGGCGCCGCGGTCGGCGGTCCGATCGTC
Organism: uncultured Acidobacteriota bacterium; assembly: GCA_963786365.1. Classification (GTDB taxonomy): domain Bacteria; phylum Acidobacteriota; class Vicinamibacteria; order Vicinamibacterales; family UBA2999; genus CAWAYR01. Next base: position 633,689 of record CAWAYR010000018.1, on the reverse strand, counting down.
AGGAACCGCGCTGTTCGGGTTCGGCTACTACGAGGGCTACCGCAACGACGCCGGCATCACCACACAACGTCGTCGTGCTGTCGGAAGCGCAGCGCGCCGGCAACTTCGGCACGCACCACGATCCGCGATCCGCTGACCGGCCTGCCGTTCCCGAACAACACCATTCCCGCCAGCCGCATCAGCCCGGCGGCGGCGCAGGCTGCTCAACGACTTCGTGCCGCTGCCCAACTCGGCCGGCAACCGCTACATCGTCTCGCCGACGATCAACGACGTCCGCGACCAGTTCGGCGCCCGCGTCGACTACCAGCTCACGCCAGAACCAGTCGCTGCTGCTGCGCTACATGCGCGCCGAGACCGAGCGGACGACGCCGAAGGTGATCGCCCCGGTCGATCAGCAGGCGCTGGCGACGCTGCAGGACTTCATGGCCTCGCACAACTACGTCCTCGGCCTCGAACGTCATCAACCAGGCGCGCGTGTCGATCAACCGCATCAGCGCCAACCCGGCGGTGACGAGCGGCCTCAGCCCGCGCGACTACGGCATCAACTTCGCCAACACCAACCCGCTGGCCGCCGGGCCTGCCGTCGATCGCCGTCGCCGGGCTTCTTCGGCGCGCGGCACGGCCGGCGCTCGGCGATCCGCAGCAGCCGTTCGTGACGCGCGTCAACCACGTGTGGCAGGCGGCCAACGACGTCACCTGGATCGCGGGCCGGCACTCGCTGAAGTTCGGCGTCGACGTCCGCCGCGAGGCGATGAACATCGCCTTCATCAACCGCCCGAACGGCGACCTCACCTTCAGCGGCGGTGCATCACCGGCAACGCCGCCGCCGACTTCCTGCTCGGCCTGCCGGCGCAGGCCCGGGCGACGACCACCGCAGGCGATCCAGGACGGCTACGGCTGGCTCTTCGCCGGCTACGTCCAGGACGACTTCCGGGTCACGCCGACAGCTCACCGTGAACCTCGGCCTGCGCTACGAGCTGCCGACGCCGTTCATCGACGTCAACGACGCCATCACCGGCTTCCATCACCGGCCAGCAGTCGACCGTCTTCCCGAACGCGCCGGCCGGGCTCGTCTACCCCGGCGACGCCGGCGTGCCGCGCGGCATCGTGCCGACCGACAAGAACAACTTCGCGCCGCGGCTGTCGGCGGCGTGGGATCCGTTCGGCGACGGCCGGACCAGCGTGCGCGGCGGCGTTCGGCATGTTCTACGACGCGCTGGCCGGGCAGGGCGACTTCTTCCAGAGCGGCGTGCTGTCGCCGCCGTTCACGCCGCTGGTCGAGCTGAACACGCCGACGCCGATCACCCTGGCCGATCCGCTGGCCGCGGTGGCCGGCCCGCCCAACCCGTTCCCGCCAGCCTGACGGTCATCGGCTGGGGCGACGACTTCAAGTCGCCGTACGCCTACCACTTCAACGTCGGCGTGCAGCGGCAGGTCGGCCGGCAACCTCGGCGCCGAGGTGGCCTACGTCGGCTCGCGCGGCTACAACCTGCCGATCTTCATCGAGGTGAACCCGGGCGTCTACGCGCCGGGCCAGACGGCGCGCGGCGCCCGCCTCATGCCGGCGTTCTCGCTGGTGCGGCCGACCTTCTCGGCGGCGCAGTCGTGGTTCGACTCGCTGCAGACCAGCCTGCGCCTGCTGCCGACGCGCGGGCTCAACCTGCTGGCGTCGTACACGCTCGGCAAGGCCACCGACCACGTGTCGGGCCTCAACATCGGCGGCGAGCCGCGGCCGGTGCTGCCGGTGGTGCAGGGCGACGAGGCCAGCCTCGAGCAGGCGCTCGAGGCCGAGAAGGGCGCCGGCGCTGTTCGACGCCCGGCACCGCTTCGTCCTCAGCTTCGGCTACGAACTGCCGCGGCTCGAGGACAGCGCGGCGGTCGCTGCGGGCCATCGCCGGCGGCTGGCAGCTGAACGGCATCTTCCAGGCGCAGACCGGCTTCCCGGTGCCGGTCAGCCTCGGCGGCGTGCTCGACATCCGCTACATGACGTCGCGCCCGGACGTCGACCTGCGATCCCAACGACGGGCCCGAAGACCACCGACCGAGTACTTCGAGACCAGCTGCTTCACGCGCGCTGACGCTGGCCGCAGACCGGCGAGCGGCCCGGCAACGCCGGCCGCAACACCGTGCGCGGCCCGGGGTTCCAGCGCACCGACCTGTCGATCTTCAAGAACTTCGACTTCGCCGGCCGGCACCGCATCCAGGCCCGCGTCGAGGCGTTCAACGTCTGGAACCAGGCGCGCTTCATCCCAGCCCGAACGGCACGTTCGGCACCGCGCACGTTCGGCCAGATCACACAGGCCGAGGACGGCCGGGTCATTCAGCTGGGGATCAAGTACTCGTTCTAGCGGCTAGGGACTAGCGGACTAGCGGACCAGGGGACTCGGCACGGCACACCGATGCGACGCGTCGACACCGGCCGCCGACGGCTGCTTCGCAGTCGTCGCGGCCGGTGGCGTCGCGTCTGCGCGTCTCGCGTGTCGCCGCTGTTCGGCCAGGCGCCGGCGATCGTCGCCGGCGCTGGGGCTGCGCCCGGTCGTGACCGACGGCGTCGCCTCGACCCTCGTCGACGAGGCGACCGGGCTGGTCTGGGCGCGGGCGGATCGGGCGGCCCGGCTCCAGGTGGAGTGGGCGACCACCGACGCGTTTTGATGACGCCCGTCACATATTCGGGCCCGGCGGCGCTCGAGGGCAGCGACTTCACCGCCCGGGTCTACCTGCCCGACCTGCCGCGCGGGCAGCGCATGTTCTACCGGGTCCGCTTCCAGGATCTCGCCGATCTGCGCCGGTGGAGCGAGCCGGCGGTCGGCAGCCTGGTGCACGGCGCCGGCCGGCGCGCGGCCGCGACGTGTCGCTGGTGTTCTCGGCCGACACGGTCGGGCAGGGCTGGGGCCTCGACCCGGCGTTCGGCGGCATGCAGACCTACGCCAGCATGCTCGGAGCCGAGCCCGACCTGTTCGTGAATCTCGGCGACGCGATCTATGCCGACCAGCCGGTCGGCCTCGCCGTGCCGCTCGACGGCGGCGGCACCTGGCGCAGCCTGGCGAGCCCCGCCAAAGCCAAGCCGGCCGAGACGGTCGACGAATTCCGCGGCAACTACCGCTACAACCTGCAGGACGCGCACATGCGCCGTTTCAACGCGCAGGTCGCCCAGCTCACCGTGTGGGACGACCACGAGGTGCGCGACAACTGGTATCCGGAGCGCCGTCAGGACGGCGATGCCGCGCTACGCCGTCGCGTCGGTCGCGCTGCTCGCCGCCCGGGCCCGGCAGGCGCAGGGCGAGTACACGCCGCTGCCGATCGACGGCCGCGACCCCGAGCGCCTGTATCGCCGCGTGCGCTACGGCCCGGTCGAGGTCTTCCTGCTCGACTACCGCAGCTACCGCGGGTCCAACAGCGCCAACCGGCAGCCGGTCGCCGGCGAGGCCACGGCGCATCTCGGCGAGGCGCAGGTCAGGTGGCTCGAGGGCGCGCTGGCGGACGAGCACCGCGCCGTGGAAGGTGATGGCGAGCAGCCTGCCGATCGGCCTGGTCGTCGGCGACGGTCCCGGATCGCTTCGAGGCCGTCGCCAACGGCGATCCCGGGCCGCCGCTCGGCCGCGAGCTGGAGATCGCCCGGCTGCTCAGGTTCATCCGCGATCGCCGCGTCGACAACGTCGTGTGGATCACCGGCGACGTGCACTATGCGGCCGCGCACCACTACGACCCGGCGCGGGCGCGCTTCACCGAGTTCACGCCGTTCTGGGAGTTCGTCGCCGGGCCGCTCCATGCCGGGACGTTCGGGCCGAACCCGCCTCGACCCGACCTTCGGACCCGAGCTGCGTTTCCTCGGCATCCCGGCCGGGATGAAGCCCAACCGTCCGCCCAGCGAGGGCTTCCAGTTCTTCGGCCGGTTGGTCGTCGAGGCCGCGACCGGGGCGCTGCGCGCCAGCCTCCACGACCGTGCCGGGCGCGAAATCTTCGCGACCGCACAGCACGTCTGCGGGCGCGGTGCGCAGCGCCTAGTCGCGCGGTCATTGCCCGGGCGGTCGCGGCATCGCCATGCGGCCGCCGTCGCCGCCGCCCCCGCCGCCGCCCGAGTAGCCGCCCGACGAGACGCCGCTCGACCCGCCCGACGACGACCCGCCGTCGCTGTTCAGTCCGCTCGACCGGCCGCCGCCGTTGCCGCCGCCGATCGAGGTCTCGACCGGCGTGACCTGGGTGTAGCCGCGGCCGTTCACGACGCGGCCTTCCGGCTGCACGACGACCTCGCCGCCACCGCCACCGCTGCCGGTGCCGCCGCCCGGGATGACGACCCACGGGTAGTCGTAGCCGTAGTACCCGTAGTAATAGCCCGGGCCGTAGCCGAGGAGGTACGGGCTCATCGAACCGCAGTCGCGCCAGTAGCTGGAGGCGGCCCAGGCATAAGGCGAATAGCAGCCGTAGTAGACGGCCGGGCCGATGATCGGCGAGAAGAACGGATCGTAGGCGCCCGACGCCATCAGGCCAGCGGTGGACCCGCCGCCGCTCTTGATCACGAAATGCGACGGGTAGGTGAGCCCGACCATCAGGTCGATGACCCGTTCGGCCACCTTGGCGTCGGCCAGCGCCACCAGCGAGCGCTTGTTGAGCGCGAACGCAGTGCGGCCTTCGCCGATGGCGGCCTGCACGCCGTCGGGCGGCAGCGCGGCGCTCAGCTCGAGGACGTCGTCGATCGTCCACGGCACGTCGGCCAACTCGAAGGCCCCCGCGCCCGCCTGCTGCACCGGGCGGCCGTCGGCCAGCCGCTGACTGGCGGCGAGGCGGAAGCGCTGGACCCGGACATTGGTCTCGGCGCCCTGCACCACCGACTGCACCTCGACCCAGGTCGGGCCTTCGGTCATGAACGCCACGCTCGACAAGGTGCGCGGGGCCTCGGCCCCGCAGGTCGCCGTCGCCGTCCGGAACCAGCGGCGTCCGTTCGCCGACCAGCGCACGCGTTCGCTGCCGCGGCAGTCGTCCACCGTCACGGCGTGATCACGGTCGTCGGCGATGCGCGTCTCCGCGGAGGTCTGCTGCACGCCGACGAGCGTGACGATCGACACCCCGCCGTCCGGGCCGGGCGTGACGCACAGGCGGGCGCTGGTGCCGGCGCCGTCGGTGTCGGCGCGCCAGCAGCCCAGCCACGGCTGCCAGCGGTCGTCCACCGTCGGACGCTCGGCCGGCGCCTGGGCGCCCCCCGCCAGCACGGTCAGCGCGATGACGATTGATGCGGTCATGGCGGTCCTCGTCTCAGAACACGATCTGCACGCCGGCCGAGGTCCGCAGCCCGCCGAGCGAGATCGGATCGAAGTCCACGAAGTCGTCGTCCAGGTCCGCCGTGCCCCAGGTGTAGCGGGCCTCGGTGGTCAGATAGAGGCGGCGATAGAGCCGCAGGTCGGCGCCGGCCAGAGCGTGCACGGTCGGCGTCCAGCCCTCGGAGTCGAAGCTCTCGTTGAAGACGCGCAGCGTGCGGAAGTCGACGAACGAGCCGTACTGCTTGATGTTGTATTTCGCGCCGCCGGCGCCGACGCCGACGTACGGCGTGAAGGTCCGCGGCACCCAGGCGAAGCGGCTGATGCGCCGCCCGCGCGGTACCAGCGCCATGCGCATCGTGCCCGAGACGATCCATTCCTCGCGCAGCGTGGTCTGGGTGATCGGTGCGCCGCCGGTGTCGATGAAGTCCCGGTACTCCGAGGCGCTCGAAGAGTTCGACTGCTCGAGCGTGGTGATGACGTCGAAGCGCGAGCCGATCGAGATGCCGAAGTCGCCCGAGATCGACGAGGTGTTGAACGACGATTTGTCGATCGTGAGCTGGTCGGTGATGAAGTCGTAGAGGTCGCTGCCGGTGTTGGCGAAGAGCCAGCCGCCGCGGATCGCCAGCAGGCCGCGCGGACGTCCGAGCAGGAAGTCGGGCGGCGAGGTTGGGAGCGACGGGGGAGTGGTGGACTGTTGCGGATCGCTCCGGCTGGGCCCCGGCGATGGCCGGCAGCAGCAGCGAAGCGACCACGAGCGCGACGCGACAGGGCCTGCGCATGACGGCCTCCACGGAGGCGGCCGCACGGCTGAGGTGGCCGTGCGGCGCAACCGGGTCAGAGTAGCACGGCGGACCGGTCAGACACCGGTGACGTCCTTGGCGGCCTTGCGCACCCGCGCCCACCGTTTCTTGGCGGCGATGGCCATCTTGCGGCGGGTCGCCGGGGACAGTTCCCGGCGGATCGCTTTCCCGACCCGCTTCAAGGCGCTCTTGGCCTTGCGCCGGGTCTTGGCCGCGCCGCCAAACTGCTTGAGCACCTTGTTGCGCACCCCTGAAATCTGCTTCTCGACCTCCGCCAGCTGCCTCTGGAGCGACTCCTTCTTGTTCAGCAGCTCGCCCATCGACTTGCCGATGAACGACGCGATCTGATCGGCCACACTGTCGCTCGCCGTCTTCTTGCTCATGCTCGATCTCCCGCAGGGGGCGGACCTCAGCGACGCTGCGAGGTCCCGGCACCAGGTCGCAGTGGATAAGTGGATAAGGGGGAGCCGGTGCCGCCCTGTGAACATTATTAGTCAGCCACGACGGCACCCTGGTAACTATTCGCGCCTGTGGACAATGGATGACCGGATCCCAGCACCTGAGGCAAGCCGGCGCAGTAAAGCAATCGGCGCGCGATGCTTGTCCCTGAGAGTAATGAGGCGAAAGGGACGCGCTAGCGCTGCCAGACGTGTCATTCCGCTGTCAGGAATGGTCGCCTCGGCACGGGCGCGATTGCGCGATTCGACAGAACAAGGCCTGTTGTCGCCTGCCGGAGGTTGGTACCGAATTAGCACGCGCGACGTCGGCCTCACGGTAGGAGGCCGAAGGTAACGGGTGTGTTGAAGACGTTGTGGACCTGGCTGGGCGCCGGATCGAAACGCACGGCGTTCAAGGACGAAGAGCTTCTCAGGCGTCGCCGGGCGGCGCTCTCCGACTCGGCGCGACGGCAAGCGGCGCAACTCCGCGCGGATCAGGAGGCAGGGCGATCCGTCGTCGGGCCGTGGACGCCGCCGACGGGGTCCTCACGCCGGGCCTCGACGACCACCAGGCTGCTGGCGATGGTCCGGAGAAAGTAACGCGCGCCGGCTATACTACTGGCCAGTGCGACCCCGTGGCGTCCGCGTCGTGCTCGTCCTCTTCGCGATCGCGAGCTGCGTCACGGCGCGCAGTAGCGTCGGCGACAAGCGCCGCTCGGCCAATCCCGACGGGGCGCCCACGGCAATCTGCGCGCCGGACGTTCAAGCGGCCAGCGTCGCCCGGCTCGAAGGTCGGTCATGCGGACGGGGGGGCCGGGTTGCATGCCAGGCGCGTGCAGGCCGCGCCGCCGGTGACGCCCCTGACCGTTGCCACTGCGGCCGACGTTCCCCTGCGGCGCTCCACGGACCGCAGCTCCCTGCCGCTCGCCTCCCGTCCTCCGCCGCGCGCCTGAGCCTTTTCAGGCGTTGGTCGCTCGACTCTCGGATTCATCACGGGAGTCGTCGCGCGACCGTAATACTGCACAACGAGGCGCAGAGCCACACCTTGGCAACGGGAGATCTCATCAACTTCATCGTCAGCCCAATCGTCTTCGCGGTCGTCGGCGCGCGGACGCGTCGCCCCTAGCAGGTGTGGCCATGCCGCCCGCAGCGTGCCCGAATTGCCGACAACCGACGCCGCACCGACTGGAGGTGCCCGGTCAGGAGGTGTTGGTCGGCGGCTACTACCGGTGTGACCAGTGCCGGCACGTCTGGACGCTGCCCGCTGACGCCGACGCCGACGGGACCATCGCGGAGGGTCCAGAGCCCCTCGATGTGTATCGTGTCGTCATCAAGTGTCCGAACACCGGGAGGGCCATCCCGACCGGACACGAACTGTCGAACCTCGAGGGATTCGCCGCCATCGGCTTGCAGCCCGAGGCCTGCCGTTGTCCGGTCCTGCCCGAGCTGGCACGTGTGGCGGCACGGCGACGCCTGGATCGAACGGGACGCGTCCCGGGCCTCGCCCGAGCCGCCGCCGTCTTGAGGATTACTGTCCGGCGGCGCGTCGCCGGGCGCCGGCTGCTCAATTAGCTTGCTGCACAACGCGGGTGGTCTGAAGCGACACCGATACGGCGCAAAGCAACGGCGCGGCAGGCTACGGCAGCCGCGCGCGCATTTGCGCCAGCGTGGCCTTTGCCATCGGTGAGTCGGCCGGAATGATGGTGGGCTGTCCGCAGGCGCGGCACACGAACCCCTTCGTCGTGAAGCGCCAGGTCGAGTAAATCAGGCCCGGCACCAGGAAGCATAGCCACAGGATCAGCTCGATCCGGCCGCTGCCCTTGGTGAACAGCTTCGGGTACATCTGCGAGCCGCACGACGTGCAGAGGTGACTGCCGCTCTGCACTCCAGCGGCCCGCGCGTCCGGGGGCACCGCCATCGCGGCCAGCGCCGGGTCACAGTATGGGCACGGCTGGCCGACGACGATCGTCTTCGAGCATTTCGGACAGTCCCGATAGCTCATGTGGTCGTTTATTGTATTGCGATTTCGGCGGCTCAGGCGGGGGAGCGAAGTGTGGAGGTTTCCTGCCGACGACTCCGGCAGGCATCGCGTTCCACAGCTGGCGGAAGGACTCCGCTGCTCGTGGTACCCTAGTGGTACCCACTGCCGGAGTTCTTCAGTGGCAGAGGCTCCGAACGGCGCGGGATGACAGGTGCGGCGCCAGCACCACAGTCCGGCCATGCCGACGGCGAGAAACAGGCCGTTTCCGCACTTCCCAAGGCTGTTCGCTTCTCACGCGGGCGGCCGATATCAGTACAACAGTGCCAGCGTCGAGAGCGCTTGGCACTGCGACACGCGATTGACTATCCTCCCCGTTTCAGGAGCGAGCACAGGTGTCGGAGCCAACGTTCGTCGACCACTACGAAGTACTGCAACTCAGTCCCAACGCGACCGTGGACACGGTTGAGCGCGTGTACCGGATGCTCGCCAGGCGCTTCCACCCCGACAACCAGGAAACGGGAGACGCAGGCCGCTTCACCGATCTCCAGCACGCCTACGACACGCTGTCCAATCCGACCCGGCGCGCCGCCTACGACGTGACCTATGACGAGAACCGGGCCCTTACGTGGAAGGTGTTCAAGCAGGACGGTGCCGGCGATCATCGCGCCGAGGACCGCCGGTTGTTCCACGCCATCCTGTCGTTGCTCTACATCGCGCGCCGCCGCGACCCGCAGTACGGCGGCCTCGGCTCCGTGACGCTCGAGTCGATCCTCGGCTGTCCCAGCCAGCATCTGGAGTTCCCGCTCTGGTACCTCAAGCAGCGCGGGTGGGTCGAACGGCTCGACAGCGGCCTGCTCGCGATCACCGCCGACGGCGTGGACAAGTTGGGCACCGAGGATCTGGCGCTGCCGGCGAACCGGCTGCTGATGGAAGGATCGCAGCACCACGGGCCATCCGGTGCGGACCGAAGAATTTCCGACCAATCCGCGAACGGCGAGGGAATCGCGGCCACCGCCGACGTCCCCATGCCTTCGGTGTAGCCCGCGTCTACCGCGCTGCGGTATGGCTCTTCGAGAGAAGCAAGCTCGCGCAGAGGCTCGGCAGCTCGATTCCGGTGCGGATCGCCTTGCCCGTCTCGGAGCAAGCGACCATGACGTGATAGCCCATGGATGAGCTATCGGCCCCCCTGCCGGTCAAGGTTGCGACCCTCAATACACTTGGAAGTGCAGCACTTCGGGAAGGATGCGTTCGCCGGTGTCCATGTACGTCACGGCTCCGCAGGTCGCCTTGTATCCGGCGTAGGCTTCCTGCACGATGCCGAGCACTTCGTGACCGTAGGCAACGCGCGTTTTGGAGTTCTCCAGCGCCACGGCGAGCCGCGGGTGAAACTTCGCGAGCGTGCCCGTTGCGCCGCGAAGCGCATTGGCTTCGGCATTCTCGACATCCAGCTTGATGAAGTTGACCTGCGCCAGCTCGAGTTCTGCGACAGCGTGATCGATTGTCGTCAGCGGAACGTCCACCGACGGCTTCATCCACGGGTGTGAGACGCTGTTGCAGATCGAGCAGTCGTCGACTATGACCAGCGGGAGGACGCCCTCTTCCCGCCAGACGCCCTTGGCCGTCACGACGACTTTGCCTGCCGCGATCTCGGTCGCAAAGTTTCGTCGCAGCGCCTCATTCGACTTCGGCGTGACTTCGAAGGTGACGACCTTGCTCGCGCCGGAATCCAGCGCCGTCCGTGCAAAGAGGCCTACGTGCGCCCCGCCGTCGATGACAACGTCGCCTTCGTGGACGCCCAGGCCGCCGGAGTCGCCGTACATGGCAAATTCTTGTTCGGCAAGCACGACCGCGATGCTGTGCAGGTCGTTCGCCTGCGGCATCCAAAATGACCCGGCGGGCGTTTCGTACTGATACAGGCCGCCGTCCTCGCGCACGTAGCGGCTCGCGCGCTCGATCTCTTCGGCTCGGTGAGTCACGCCGTGGGCTTTCTGGAGCCCGGCGAACGCATCGAGGGGGCCGCAGAGCGGATTGTTCCATTCGGCGACCGCCTTCGCATCGCCCCACACATCCTGGAAGCTGACGATCGACGGCAGCACAAGAACGAGCCCGCCGACCAGGAAGATCAAAGGCAAGATCAGGAGTTGCTTCTCCAGCTTCCTTCGCTGCCGACTGGTTGGTGGCATGCCGGGAGCCTACTGCACTCCGGACACGCGCGGAAGCGAAACCGGGCGAAATGTCTAGGGAAATGTGGAGCCGGCGGTCGGACTCGAACCGACGACCTGCTGATTGCCGGCGGTCGGACTCGAACCGACGACCTGCTGATTACGAATCAGCTGCTCTACCAACTGAGCTACGCCGGCCAGCGTGACGCGTGCCATGGCGCGTGCCCTGGCAGAGATCGTCGAGTCTAGCACAGCGCGGCGTGCCAACCCTGGAGTGCTCGGTCCCGTCCAACTCGTGCCGCAGTGGGCAGGTCCGCGTGGCGCGGGCGCCTCACCGCGGCCCGGAGCTGCCCGTGCTCGACGCCCTTCGCGCCGCCGCCCGTCAGGTTCGCCACCACCCGCGCTTCGCGCTCGTCACGATGCTCGTGCTCGGGCTCGGTACCGGAGCCACGGCCACGGTCTTCACGATCGTCGACGCGGTGGTGTTGCGGCCGCTGCCGTACACGAATCCCGAGCGGCTGGTCACGATCTGGGACACCAACGCCGAGAAGGCGGCCAACCACGACCCAATCTCGCCGGTGAACTTCATGGACGTCCGCGCCCTGCCGGTGTTCGAGGACGCGGCCGCCTGGTGGCGCCCGGGCATCAACCTGGTGGACCCCGGGCTCGACCCGGCCCGGGTCACGACCATCGAAGTCAGCGGCAACCTGTTCTCGCTGCTCGGCGTGAAGCCGCAGATCGGCGCCGGCTTCCCCGAGGGCGGGCCGCTGTTCGTGCAGCGCGAGCTCGTGGCGGTGATCAGCGACCGGCTGTGGCGCACCCGCTACGGCGCCGATCCGAGCGTGATCGGACGGCCGCTGCAGCTGAACGACGAGCCCTACACCGTGGTCGGCGTGATGCCCGCGGGCTTCAATTATCCAGACGACGTCGACGTGTGGCAGCGCCTGCGCTGGGACATGACGCGGCACAGCCGCGCCGCTCACTTCATGGGCGCCGTGGCGCGGATGAAGCCCGGCGTCACCGTGGCGCAGGCGCAGGCCGCCGCTGACGCGCTCACCACGCGTTTCCAGACCGAGTTCGCCGAGACCAACCGCGGCTGGGGCACGCGGCTCGTGCCGCAGCTCGACGAGACGCTCGGCTACTACCGTCCGGCGCTGTCGGTGCTGCTGGGCGCGGTGGTCGTCCTGCTCACCATCGCCTGCATCAACGTGGCCTCCCTCCTGCTCACGCGCGCCTTGTCACGCGAGCGCGAAGTCGCGGTGCGCATCGCACTCGGCGCCACGCCGCGCCAGCTGGTGCTGCAGCTCCTGGCCGAGGGCCTGATCCTGGCCGTCGGCGGCGCCGTGCTCGGCCTGGCGCTCACCGCCGGCGCGCTGCCGTTGCTGCTGCACTACACGCCCGTCTCGATCCCGCGCCTGGCCGACGCGTCGGTCGACGTGCGCACCGTCGGCGTGGCGCTGGCGGTGATCCTGGCCGCGACGCTGTTCTTCGCGCTGGTGCCGGCGCTGGCCTCGCTCAAGCGTCACCTCACCACCGAGTTGAAGGCGGGGAGCGGGGCAGCTCGCGCGGTGCGCGCCGTCTCTACTCGGTGCTGGTCGGCGCCGAGCTGGCGCTGGCCTGCGGGCTGCTGGTCGGATCGGCGCTGCTGGTGCGCACGGTGCAGCGGATGACCGAGACGCCCACCGGCGTGGACGCCGCCGACGTGGCGACGACGCGGATCCAGGTGCGTCCGGCGCCAGGGCCACAAGCCACAGTCATCGCCCGCTGGGGCGCGATGGCCACGCAGCACACCGACATTCTCGACGCCGTGCGCCGTGAGCCCGGCGTGCAGTCCGCCGGCGCGACCAACTTCCTGCCGTTCGAAGTCGGCTGGCGTGAACCCTTCCTGATCGTCGGCGATCCGCCGCCGCCGCGCCGTGAGGATGCGCCGCAGGCGCAGCTGCACAGCGTCAGCGACGGCTACTTCGCGGCGATGGGAGCGCGGATCGTCCGTGGCCGCGACTTCACCGCGTTCGACGGCCCCGACGCCCCCGGGGCGATCGTCGTCAACGAGACGTTCGCGCGCCGCTACCTGGCCAGCCGCGAACCGGTGGGCACCACGCTGACCAACCTCGCCAGCGGCATCGGCCCGCTCGGCGTGAACCTGAAGTGGGTGAGCGGTCAGCACGGTGTGCCGGTCGAGATCGTCGGCGTCGTGGCGGACATCCGCAACGTGGCGCTCGGCCAGGACGTCGAGCCGGCGATCTACTTCACGACGCGACAGTTCCCCTTCTCGGAGGTGGTCATCGCCGTGCGCGCCGCCGACGCTGCGGCCGGCGCGTCGGCAGTGCGCAACGCGCTGCGCAAGGTGGCGCCGGCCGTGCCGATGGCGGAGCCACGGTCGTGGGGCAGCCATTTGGCCGAGCGCACCGCCGAAGCCCGCGTGCTGCGCAGCGTGCTCCTCACCTTCGGCGGGCTGGCGGCGCTGCTCGCCGCAGTCGGGGTCTACGGCCTGTTCTCGTGGGCCGTGGCGATGCGCACTCGGGAGCTGGCGATTCGTCTCGCGCTCGGGGCTACCGCCGGCACCGTCGGTGGACTGGTGGTGCGCCACGGCATCAGCCTCGTCGTCGCCGGCCTGGCCGGCGGGCTCGTCGCCGTGCAGCTGCTCGACGGCCTGCTGTCGCGGGTGCTCTACGGCGTGTCGGCGCGCGACGTCGTGGCCACCGGTGCGGCGTGCGCGGTGCTGATCGTGGCCGCGCTCGTCGCCACGGTGCCACCGGCGCTGCGCGCGATGCGCGTCAATCCCGTCGAGGGTCTGCGAGCCGAGTAGTAGAGTCGACCGACCGCAGGCGGCCGCGGCACGCCGGTCGCCTGCGTGAGCCGCGGGCTACCGTCCCGCCGCCGGCATTTCGACGTCCGAGTCACGCCGCCGCCGCTGCGTGATCGGCTGCTGGCCGGCCCACCACGCCGTGCCGGCAGCGGTGGCGTCGGACCGTTGCAGCAGCGCCAGCAGCTCGTCGCCGGTGACCGGGCGTGAGAACAGGAAGCCTTGCCCCATCGGGCAGTTCAGCATGCGCAGCGTGTCGAGCTCGGTCGGCGTCTCGACGCCTTCGGCGACCACGTCGATCCCGAGAATCGCCGCCAGCTCGACGGCGTATTGGACGATTGCCGAACTGCCGGCCTGCTGCTGGTTGCCGCCGATGTAGGCGCGGTCGATCTTGAGCGTGTGGACGCCGAGGTTGCGGATGTGCTCGGTTGCCGCCAGCCCGATACCGAAGTCGTCGAGAGCGACCTTGAACTCGGCGGCGCGCAGTGCGCGCGTCACCTCGACGGCGCGCTCGTAGTGCGACATCGCTTCCATCTCGGCGATCTCCAGCTCGAGGTCGCCGTGCTCGAGCCCGGCGGCGCGGGTGGCGGCGTCGAGCCGCTCGATCAGATCCGGCTCGAGGAACTGCCGCGCCAGCAGGTTCACCGACACGCGGATGCCGTGGGCCGGCGCATGCGCGCGGCGCCACGCGGCCAGGGCCTCACAGGCGGCCGTCACGCCCTCCCACCCCACCGGCACGATCGTGCCCGTCTGCTCGAGCAAGGGCACGAAGATGTTCGGCCGCAGCAGCCCGCGCGACGGGTGCCGCCAGCGCATCAGCGCTTCGGCCCGCACGATCGACCCGTCGTGCAGGTCGACCACCGGCTGATACCACGTCTCGAACTGGTGCTCGGTGATCGCGGCCGAGAGGTCGGCGGCGAACTCCATGAACTCCGCCAGCCCGGCCTTGGCCGAGTCGTCGAAGAGCTGGGTCTCGGACGGGCCGCGCGCCTTGGCGCGCACCAGCGCCGAGTGGGCGTCGCGCAGCATGTCCTCGGCTGAATCGTGGGCGGCGCTGTTCGAGGCGATGCCGATGCTGACCGAGGCGAAGAGCCGTTGTCCGGCCACCGGAAACGGCGCCGCCATCGCGTCGTGGATGCGGGTGGCGACGCGGCCGGAGTCGCGCACGTCGGCGAGATGCGAGAGCACGACCGCGCACTCGTCGCCGCCGAGCGGCGGCAGCGCCACGTCGGTCGGCGTGCCCTCGCGGCCGTGGTTCGAGCCCAGCCGGGCGACCAGGTCGCCTTCGCGCAGGCACCGCGACACGCGGCGGAGGGCCTCGCGCAGCAGGGTGTCGCCGGTGTCGTGGCCGAGCAGCTCGTTCATCGCCCCGAAGCGATCGAGGTCGACGAGCAGCAGCGCGAAACGCGCGGTGGGATCACGGCGCGTCGCCTGCAGCAGCCGCGCCACGTGGGCGCGCAGGGCGACGATGCCCGGCAGCCCGGCCAGCGGATCGCGCGCGTTGCGTTCGGTCACGTCGTCGAGCGTGCCGGCCAGCAGCGTCGGGCGGCCCTTGCCGTCGCGCTCGGCGGCGCCGCGCGCCACCACCCAGCGGAAGGCGCCGGTGCGGGTTCGGACGCGGTGCTCGCAGACGAATTCGGGGCGCCTCGCCGGTCAGGTGCCGGTCGAGCGCGCCCATGAGCGTGGCGATGTCGTCGGGGTGCACCCGGCCGAGCCAGGCGTGCAGCGAGCGCACGTCGTCGGCCGGCGTCTCGCCGAGAATCGCGTGCCAGCCAGCGGAGTAGGCGACGCGATCGGAATCCACACGCCAGCTCCAGGTGGCCGTGGGGGCCACCGGAGCCACGTCGGTGTCGCGGCCGTCGCTGGACATCCGGGTCTCGTCGGCACCTCGGCCCCGGCCGCAGTGCCGCCTCGCACCCCGGATGGTAGCGCCGAGGCGCGCCGGGGCCAAGGGGGACGGAACCCGGCGCCAGCGCGGCCCGGGGTCGTTACAGACCTTGGGCGGGCAGCAGGCGCTCGACGCTGGCCACGAGGTGGTCGACGTCGAGCGGCTTGGGCTCGAAGCCGTCGCAGCCGACCCGCATCGCCTGGTTGCGGCGGTCGGTCTGCGTGTCTTCCGACAGCGCCACCACGAGGATGTGGCGGGTCACCGGATCGGCCTTCAGCCGCCGGGTCGACTCCCAGCCGTCGAGCGTCGGCCGATCCATGTCCATCAGGATCACGTCGGGCCGCTGCTCGCGGGCCAGCTGCAGCGCGACACGGCCGCTCTCGGCGACCTGGGCGCGGAATCCCCGCGCCTGGAAGCGCTGGAGGACCATCTGCCGCTGGGCGTCGGGCTCGTTCACGATGATGACGGTGCCGCGAGTGCCCACGGTGAAGCGCTGGCTGTTCATCGACACGACGCCCAGACGCGGACTACAGGAAGCATGCCAAGCCGCCGGCGACCCGGACTGCACGGTTTCTGGGCAGGAATCGCGACGCCCGCGGCCCCCGGCATCGCCACGGCGCTGACGGGAAGTGCGCTCCTGCCACTTTTCTGACGTCGCGGGTGGCGGCAACGTGGGTAGCGGCGGGCGGGCCTGTTACCATGGGTGGTTTGGAGCCCGCCGCCGGGTCCTGCCCTAGGCGAGCCCTCCCACTCCATGCCCGCTACCGTTTCCGCGCCGGCGCCGGGCGCCCTGGTCATCAAGGGCGCCCGCACCCACAACCTCAAGAACGTCGATCTGACCCTGCCTGCCGGCGCGCTGATCGTCGTCACCGGGGTGAGCGGGTCGGGGAAGTCGTCGCTCGCCTTCGACACCATCTACGCCGAAGGGCAGCGCCGCTACGTCGAGTCGCTCTCGGCCTACGCCCGCCAGTTCCTCGAGCGGATGGAGAAGCCCGACGTCGACCGCATCGAGGGCATCGCGCCGTCGATTGCCATCCGCCAGAAGAACAGCGTCCGCAATCCACGCTCCACGGTCGGCACCGTCACCGAGATCCACGACTACATGCGGCTGCTGTTCGCCCGCGTCGGACGGACCTATTGCCGGCAGTGCGGCGTCGAGGTCATCCGCGAGACGGCCGAGGTCGTGTCCGACCGGCTGCTGGCGCTGTCGCCGGGGGCGCGGCTGCTGGTCGGCTTCGACATGCCGGTGCTGGCGGCGCCGCCGGCCGCGGCCGGCAATGGCGACGACGAGGCCGAGGACGACGACGCCGCCGACGAGGCCACGAGCGAGCCGCTGCCGTTCAAGGCGGCGCTGTCCCCGGGGGCCGCCGCCGTCGATACGCTGCGGCGCAAGGGGTTCGGCCGGCTGCTCGTCGACGGCGTCGCCCGCACCTTCGAGGACCTGGCGCCGGCCGACTTCGAAGGCCGGCCGTCGCTGGCCGTCGTCGTCGATCGCCTGCGCGTCGAGCGCCGAGGCGCGAACGCGGATCACCGACGCCGTGGAGATCGCCTATCAGGAAGGCGGCGGCGCCGCCTGGGTCGTGCAGCTCGGCGACGACGGCGCGCCCGACGTGCGCCACGTCTTCAGCGAGCGGTTCGAGTGCCGCACCTGCGGGCTGTCGTACGAGGATCCCGCAGCCGCGCCTGTTCTCGTTCAACAACCCGTTTGGCGCCTGTCCGACCTGTCACGGCTTCGGCAACATCATCGAGCTCGACCTCGACCTGGTCGTCCCCGACGCGGCCAAGAGCCTTGGCGGCGGCGCGATCGAGCCGTGGACCAAGCCGCACTACCGCTCCTATCTCGGCGATCTCAAGAAGATGGCCAAGACCCGCGGCGTGCCGCTCGATGTCGCCTGGCAGGACCTGACCGACGAGCAACGCCGGCTGGTCGTCGAGGGCGACGGCGACTTCGAGGGCGTGCGCGGCTTCTTCGACTGGCTCGAGCGCAAGAAGTACAAGGTGCACGTCCGCGTGTTCCTCAGCCGCTATCGCGGCTATCAGACGTGCCCCGACTGCCAGGGCACCCGGCTGCGGCGCGAGGCGCGGGCGGTGCGGGTCGGCGGTCGGACCATCGACCAGGTGTCGGCGCTCACCACCAGGCAGGCCCAGGACGTTCTTCGCCGCGCTCGAGCTGCAGCCGCCAGGAGGCGGCGATCGCCGACAAGGTGCTCAAGGAGATCCGCCGCCGGCTCGGCTTCCTGAGCGACGTCGGCCTCGACTACCTGACGCTCGATCGCCTGTCGTCGACGCTCTCGGGCGGCGAGGCCCAGCGCATCAACCTGGCGACCTCGCTCGGCGCGTCGCTGGTCGGCACGCTCTACGTCCTCGACGAGCCGTCGATCGGGCTCCACCCGCGCGACAACCTGCGGCTCATCGCCATCCTGCGGCAGCTGCGCGATCAGGGCAACACCGTGATCGTCGTCGAGCACGACGCCGACATGATCGCGGTGGCGGATCACGTCGTCGACATGGGCCTGGGCGCCGGCGAGCACGGCGGCCGGGTCATCTACTCGCGGGTCGTTGGCCGGGCTCAATCAGGAGCCGCGCTCGCTCACCGCCAAGTACCTGCGCGGCGAGCTGCAGATCCCGATCCCGGCGACGCGCCGCAAGGGCACGCCGCAGCGTCTGCGGCTGGTCGGGGCCCGCGAGCACAACCTCAAGGACGTCGACGTCGAGATCCCGCTCAACACGCTGACCTGCGTCACCGGCGTGAGCGGGTCGGGGAAGTCGACGCTGGTCCACGACGTGCTCTACGCCGCGCTCAAGCGCGGCAAGGGCGACTGGGATCGCAAGGTCGGCTTCCACCGTCGCCTCGAGGGCGCCGAGTTCCTGACCGACGTCGTGCTCGTCGACCAGACGCCGATCGGCCGCACGCCGCGCTCGAACCCGGTCACCTACCTCAAGGCGTTCGACCCGATCCGCGAGCTGCTGGCGGCGACCAAGGACGCGCGCGCCAAGGGCCTCACCGCCAGCCACTTCTCGTTCAACGTGCCGGGCGGACGCTGCGAAGCGTGCCAGGGCGAGGGCGAGGTCAAGGTCGAGATGCAGTTCCTGGCCGACGTCTACGTGCCGTGCGAGCACTGCGACGGCAAGCGCTTCAAGCCAGACGTCCTCGACGTGCGCTACAAGGGCAAGAACGTCACCCAGATCCTCGACCTGACGGTGCGCGAGGCGCTGCAGTTCTTCAGCGGCTCGCTCAAGGTGCTGCGCCGGCTGCAGGTGCTCGACGAGATCGGCCTCGGCTACCTGCGGCTCGGCCAGCCGGCGACCACGCTGTCGGGCGGGGAAGCGCAGCGGGTGAAGATCGCCGCGCACCTGGCCTCGCACGGCGGCGAGCGGCTGCTCTACATCCTCGACGAGCCGACCACCGGCCTGCACTTCGACGACATCGCCAAGCTGCTCACCGCCTTCCGCAAGCTGCTCGAGGCCGGCAGCACGCTGGTGGTCATCGAGCACAACCTCGACGTGATCAAGACCGCCGACTGGATCATCGACCTCGGACCCGAGGGCGGCGAAGCCGGCGGACGGCTGGTGGCGATGGGGACGCCCGAGCAGGTGGCGCACATCGCCGAGTCGCACACCGGCCGCTATCTGAAGGCGACGCTCCAGGCCGGCCACGACTCGTAGTCCTGCCATGGCCCGCTCCTCGACGCTGCCAGTGGACTTCTACGCGCGGTCGACGTTGGACGTCGCGCGTGACCTCATCGGCAAGGTGCTGGTGCATCGCGGCCCCGACGGCACGACGACCGGCCGGATCGTCGAGACCGAGGCCTACATCGGCGAGACCGATCCGGCCTGCCACGCCTACAAGGGACGCACCCCGCGCAACGAGCCGCTCTACGGCCCGCCCGGACTGGCCTACGTCTACGTCAGCTACGGCCTGCACCATCTGCTGAACGCGGTCACCGAGCACGAGGGCTTCCCGTCGGCGGTGCTGATCCGCGCCGTCGAACCGCTCGACGGCGTCGACCGCATGCACGCGCCGGCGGCGGGCGGCCAGCAGCCGCCCCGGGCCGATCCGCGACGCCGACCTGTGCCGCGGCCCGGGCAACCTCACGGTGGCGATGGGCATCAGCACGCCGGTCCACAACACCCGGATGCTGACCCGTGGCGTGCTGACCGTGCGTGATGACGGCACAGCGGTGGCCGGCGTGGTGTGGACGCCGCGCATCGGCGTCACCCTCGGCGCCGATCGCTACTGGCGCGTGCGCGGCCCGCGACGCCGCGTCGGTGTCGGGCGTGCGGCGGTGGCTGCGTGACGGCCGGGCGGCACCGGCGCCGCTCGCCGCCGGCGGCCGCCGCTAAGCGCCGCCGACCGTGACCACGACCTTGCCGCGGGCCCGGCCCGTCTCCAGGTAGCGGACGGCCTCGCCGACTTCGTTCAACGGGTAGCGCCGGTCGATGATCGGGGTCACCTTGCCGGCCTGCATGAGATCGCGCAGCGTGGCCAGATCCGCGGCGTTCAGTCGCGCCATGAACATCCGGAACTCCTGGCTCACGAACGCCGACAGCACGTACATGCGGGCGACGCGGTCGAGCGGCGCGATCCAGTTGCCGTTCGGCCCGCCGACCATGACGTAGATGCCCTTCGGCTGCAGGACCCGGCGGTTGGCCAGGCAGCGACTGGTTGCCGACCATGTCGATGATGACGTCGTAGCGCTCGCGCGCCCTGGGTGTAGTCCTCCTGGCTGTAGTCGACCGTGCGGTCCGCCCCCAGCGAGCGCACCAGCTCGACGTTCCGGGTGCTGCTGACGCCGGTGACGACGGCGCCGAAGGCCTTGGCGATCTGCACCGCGAAGGTGCCGACGCCGCCCGAGGCCCCGTTGATCAGCACCGTCTGTCCCGGCTGGAGATGTCCGTGGTCGCGCACCGCCTGCAGCGCGGTGACCGCGGCCACCGGCACGGCCGCCGCCTGCTCGAAGGTCACGTTCTCCGGCTTGACGACGACCGACCGCTCGGCGACCACGACGTACTCGGCCAGCGCCCCGTTGCGCCCGCCGAACACCTCGTCGCCGGGCTTGAGCTTCGTGACGTTGGCGCCGACCGCTTCCACGACGCCGGCGAAGTCGACGCCGAGGCGCAGGTCCTTGGGCCGCCGCAGCCCGGTGTCGAGCCGCATGACGTACGGCGTGCCGCGCATGTAGTGCAACTCGAGCGGATTCACCGCCGCCGCGCGTACGCGGACCAGCACCTGACCATCGGCGGGCGTCGGCTTCTCGACGTCTTCGAGCGTCAGGACCTCGGGCGCCCCGTAGTCGCAGTAGAGGATGGCCGTCATCGGGTGGGCCGGGACCGCGGCGCGGCGCTCGGCGCAGTCGTTGTCGGACCTCCAGTAGGCGATGACCAGCCCCGAGACGGCGAGGGCCACCACGACGCCGAACACCGCCGCGGTTCGCCGGACGACGGTGCGCAGCGTCATACGCACAGTGGACGAAGATTCGGGTGGGGGAGTTCGATGCTGCGGCGCCGCCCGGCGGCCCGGGTCGATCGCCCGGCCTGCCGCCGCAGCTCAGCGGGCGGGGGTCCGCGCCGCTTCCTGCTGCACTGGCACTCGCAACGTCTGGCGCACCGCGTCGCGCAGGATCTCGATCGCCATGGTGCTGCCGACGGCGGCGTCGGCCACCTCGCGCATGAAGCGCGCCGCGTCGGTGACCGGCCGGCCGTTCACCGAGAGGATGACGTCACCGGGCCGCAGGCCGGCCTGATACGCCGCGCCGCGGGCCATCCGCATCACGACCAGTCCGTCGGTGGTCGGCGCCCGCAGCTCGTCGGCCAGGCGCGAGGTCAGCGGCGACACCTCGAGGTAGCCGATCGACCCGCGCCGGACCACGCCGTACTTGGTCAGGTCGTCGACGACGCGGCGGGCGAGGTTGCTCGGCACGGCGAAGCCGATGCCCTGGTAGCCGCCGCTCTGCGAGAAGATCGCGGTGTTGATGCCGATCAGCTCACCGCGGGCGTTGATCAGCGCCCCGCCCGAGTTGCCCGGATTGATCGCGGCGTCGGTCTGGATGAAGTCCTCGTAGGCGGCGATGCCGACGTTGGCCCGGCCGAGCGCGCTGACGATGCCCAGCGTGACCGTCTGGTTCAACTGGAACGGGCTGCCGATGGCCAGCACCCACTCGGCGACCTTCAGCCGGGCGGAGTCGCCCCACGGAATCGTCGGCAGGCCGCGGGCGTCGACCTTGAGCAGGGCGAGGTCGGTGGAGGCGTCGACGCCGACCACCTTGGCCCGCAGCTCGCGCTTGTCGCCGAGGCCGACGGTGACCTCGACCTGTCCTTCGCCGACGACGTGGCTGTTGGTCAGCACGTAGCCGTCGGCCGAGATCACCACGCCCGAGCCGAGACTCGACTCGTAGCGGCTGCGGCTGCCGAACATGTCGTCGGCGCCGCCGAAGAAGTACCTGGAAGAACGGGTCGTTGGCGAACGGCGAGGCCTGGCGGCGCACCACCTGCAGCGAGGCGATGTTGGTGACGGCGCCGGTGGTCTGCTCGGCGATCCTGGTGAAGTCGGGTCCGGTGTTCAGCGTCGGGGCGGCATCGGGCCTGGCCGCGGGCCGGGCGCGGAGCGGCGCTGCTCTGATCGTCGCCGGTCGCCTCGCCGGTGGCGCGCATGCGCCCCGACACGACCAAGCCCGCGACGACGCCGGCCAGCACCAGGACGAGCGCCAGGGTCAGCCGCCGCATGGCCGGCCTTACGACACGTCCACGCGCCGTGGGCCCTGCGCCTGTCCCTTCGGCACGACGATGGTCAGCACGCCGTCCTTGAGCTCGGCCGAGATCCGGTCGGCGGCGATGGTGTGCGGCAGCCGGAACGACCGGCTGAACTCGCCGTGGCCGCGCTCGACCTGGTGGTACTGCTCGCAGGCCACCCGGGCGTCGCGGCGGCCGTGCACGGTCAGCTGGCCGTCGTGGACGTCGATGCGGATCTGCGGCCGCGGCACGCCCGGGAAGCTCGGCGGTGACGATGTAGGCGTCGGCCGTTTCGCACAGGTCGGCGGCCGGCACCCAGCCCTGCGGGGCGGGGGCGGGCAGCCGCTCCATCTTCAGCTGAATCGCGAGCAAATCCCGCACGGGATCCCAGCGAGCGAAGGCCACGAGCCCGATGGTAGCACGGGCGGCGCGGCCGTCGCCGCGCGGCGTCGGGGCCACCGACGACGGCCGCGGTGCCGGCTCGCGAGCCGGACCGCGTGCTAGGATCCGGAAGATCTACAACCCCTTCAAGGCAGACCGATGGCAAACACCCTGGCCGCCACCCGGCTCAAGCGCGGCATGATCATCATCCAGGCGGGCGACCTGCTCCGCATCCTCGATCTCGAGCACAAGACGCCAGGCAATCTGCGCGGCTTCGTCCGGGTCAAGACCCGCAACCTGCGCAGCCAGACCACGTCCGAGCAGCGGCTGCGCTCCGAAGACGTGGTCGAGCGCGCGGTCCTCGACGAGAAGCAGATGCAGTACCTGTACAGCGACGGCGAGGACCACTACTTCATGGACACGTCGAGCTACGAGCAGACGCATCTCACCTCGGAAGCGCTCGGCGATTCGGTCGGCTACCTCAAACCCGAGATGACCATCAGCGTCGAGTTCCACGGCAGCGAGCCGGTCGGCATCGAGCTGCCGCAGACCGTGGACCTGAAGGTGATGGAGACGGTGCCGGCGATCAAGGGCGCCACCGCCACCAACCAGCTGAAGCCGGCCACGACCGAGACCGGTCTGGTCGTGCAGGTGCCGCCCTTCATCGGCGAGGGCGACGTGATCCGCGTCAACACCGAGACCGGCGAGTACCAGTCGCGGGCCTGAGCGCGACCGCACCCATGGACGTCGTCCGCACCGCCAATCAGGGCTGGATCGAAGTCATCGTCGGCAGCATGTTCAGCGGCAAGAGCGAGGAGCTCATCCGCCGCGTGCGCCGCGCGCAGATTGCCCGCCAGCGGGTGCAGATCTTCAAGCCGTCGGTCGACACGCGCTACGCCGACGACGCGATCGTCTCGCACGGCGAGCTGCGGCTGTCGGCCGAGCCGGCCGCCTCGTCGGCCGACCTGCTGACCAAGGTCCGCCTCGACACCGAGGTGGTCGGCATCGACGAGGGCCAGTTCTTCGACGCGGCGCTGCCGGCCGCCTGCGTCGAGCTGGCCGGGCGGGGCGTGCGCGTGATCGTCGCCGGGCTCGACCAGGACTACCTCGGCCGGCCCTTCGAGCCGATGCCGCATCTGCTGGCCATCGCCGAGTACATCACCAAGACCCGGGCCATCTGCGTGGTGTGCGGCAACCCGGCCAACCATACCCAGCGGCTGGTCGACAACGCCGACCGCGTGCTGCTCGGCGCCCACGGCACCTACGAGGCCCGGTGCCGGCGCTGTTTCGACCCGCTGCTGTCGCGCCAGGAACCGGCCCAGACCTCGACCGCGGATTGACGCCCCGCGATGGCGCATCGCAGAATCGGGACGTGCCGGTCGCCGAGCTGCTGCCCAGGGTGTTGTTCGTGCTCGGCTTGGGCTTCCTCGTGGCCAACCTGCGAGCCGGCCGGGACCTGTGGCGCTGGGCCCGCCGTCGTTCGGCGGCGCTGACCGTCTGGACCGCGCCCAAGCCGCCCTTCTACGTCATGAGCCTGGCCATCGGCGGGGCCATGGGCTGCCTGCTGCTCTCGGCCTTGTTCGTGCCGCGGCCGCTGCCGGCCCTCTTCGGCGAGCTGATGATGTTCGTCTACTACGGCGCTGCCGTGCCGCTCAGCTCCCGCATCATGCACGGCCTCTATGCCGACGGCATCTGGGCCGATGCCGGGTTCATGCCCTACGCGCAGATCGGCGGGCTGACCTGGCAGGACCGCGGCGACGCCTCGACGCTGATCGTGGTGTCGCGTCTGACCACGCTGGCCCGCCGCCTGCCGGTGCCGGGTCAGCGGCTGGGCGAGGTCCGCCGGGTGCTCCGGCAGAAGATCGCCGAGCACGCCATCGACTTCCAGGGCGGCCCCGGGCTGCACCTGGAGGGACACGACGCGCGGGAAGACGTCTAGAAGGCGGGGACCGGGGACCGGGGACCAGGGACTGCCCACCGTCCCGAGCCCCGGACCCCGAGACCAGAGTCCCCGCCGCTACAGAGCGGAGTACCATCGACCGATATCACCTGCGCGCCGGGACTCCCGGCGCGCGCTCAACCCCTGGGAGCGAACCAATGGCGGCGCGTCCAACCTGGAAGGGCTTTCTCAAGGTCAGCTTGGTGACGATCCCGGTGCGGGTGTACCCGGCCACCGAGGCGAGTGCCACGATCTCGTTCAACCAGCTCCACGAGGAGTGCCAGACCCGCATCCAGCAGAAGAAGTGGTGCCCGTCCTGCGAGCGCGAGGTCACCAACGCCGAGATTGTCAAGGGCTACGAGTTCGAGAAGGGGCACTGGGTCGTGGTGTCCGACGACGACATCGCCAAGGTCAAGCCCGAGTCGACCAAGGTCATCAACCTGTTGCAGTTCGCCGACAGCGACGACATCGATCCGATGTACGTGGACAAGGCCTACTACCTGGCGCCCGAGGGGCCGATGGCCGGCGACGCCTACGCGGTGATGCGCGACGGCATGATCGGCAAGGCCGGCATCGGCAAGGTGGCGATCCACGGCCGCGAGTACCTGGTGGCGGTGAAGCCGCACAAGCAGGGCCTGGTGATGTACACGCTGCACCACGCCGCCGAGATCCGGACCATCGATCAAATCGACGAGTTGCGCGAGGTCCGCGGCAAGGTCTCGCCGGCCGAGGCCAAGCTGGCCCAGCAGGTGATCGAGAGCTACCAGGGGCCGCTCGACCTCAAGACCTACACCGACGAGTACCAGAGCGGGCTGCGGGCGATCATCGACGCCAAGGTCGCCGGCGAAGAGGTGGTGGCGCCGAAGGAAGAGGCGGCGCCGAAGGTCATCGATCTGATGGAAGCGCTGCGTCGCAGCCTCGACCAGGTCAGCGCCGGCCGCAAGCCGACCGCGAAGGTCGAGGAGGCGCAAGCGGCGCCGGCGGCCAAGAAGGCCGCGGCCAAGGCGCCGAAACTGGTGGCGGCGAAGCCGGCGGCGAAGAAGCGGAAAGCCTCGTGACGGCGGAACTGCAGCGCAAGATCGTCTGGTCGTAGCCGGCGGCGCCGGCTAGCGCAGCACGTAACCGAGCAGGCCGAGACCCGAGGCGGTGGGGTCACGCAGCCAGTCCGGTGGCGTCAGCCAGACGAACGCGAGGATGGCGATCACCCAGACGTCGTAGGGGAGCGTGGCCCGCTCGTCGCGCCAGAAGAAGAAGCGCCAGAAGATCGCCGAGCGGCCCGCTCGTCGACGGCATCGGCAGCCGGTTCAGCTCGAGATAGGTGTAGTAGATCCGGTTGGCCACGGTCACCACGGCCAGCGTGAGGATCACCCACAGCACGCCGGCCATGCGATCGGTGAACGCGCCGATCATGAACAGCACGATCCGCTCGGGCCGTTCCATGAAGCCGACCTTGCACTTCTCGATCAGCGACTCGGCCCGCGCCCGCGCGTAGCTGGTCATGATCGAGAAGATGAGGGCGGCGGTGGCGACCAGGACGTAGCCTTCGCGGCCGAGCGACGAGTAGAGCCAGATCAGTCCGGTGAAGAGCGCGAGATCCGAGAAGCGATCGAGCGTCGAGTCCCAGAAGGCGCCGAACTCCGACTGCTTGCCGGTGATGTGCGCGACCTTGCCGTCGATGAAGTCGAAGATGTTGGCGCAGATCATGATGACGCCGGCCAGCACGAAGCGGTCGACGGCCAGCGCCCACGCCGCCCACACGTTGACCAGCACCCCGATGAGGGTCAGGACGTTGGGATGGATGCCGAGAGCGACGCTGGCGCTGATGATCAGGCGCAGCGGGAGCATGCAGGCCGCGCCGATGAACCCGGTGAAGGTCATTAGCTAAGATGAAGAGGCGCGCAGTCGTGGAAAACCGGCTCTAGCGTAGCCCATGGCCATTCAGGATCTCAAGGAACAGATCGCCCGCCTGCCCGAGCAGCCGGGAGTGTATCTGTATGGGAACCGCGACGGCCAGACGATCTACGTCGGCAAGGCGCGGGCCCTGCGCGACCGGGTCCGGACCTACCTGGGCGCCTACGGCAGCAACCCCAAGACCGATGCGCTGCTCGACGAGGTGACCTCGCTCGAGGTGATCGTCACCGACTCGGTGGTCGAAGCCCTGGCGCTCGAGAACAACCTGATCAAGCGCCGGTCGCCGAAATACAACATCCTGCTCCGCGACGACAAGAACTACCCCTACCTGCGGCTGACGCTGAGCGAGCCGTTTCCCCGGGTGCTGGTCGCCCGCCAGGTGGCGCGCGACGGCGACCTCTACGCCGGGCCGTTCCTGCCGGCGACGCTCGCCCGGCGGACGATGTCGCTCAGCCACAAGCTGTTCGGCCTGCGGTCGTGCAGCGAGGTCATCACCGGCAAGCGTCCGCGCCCGTGCCTCGAGTTCGACATCAAGCGCTGCCTGGCCCCGTGCGTCGCCGAGCTGTGCTCGCCCGACCGCTACGGCCAGGCGGTGAGCGACGTGCGCTTCCTGCTCGAAGGCCGCAACGACGAGCTCGCCGGCGAGCTCGAGACGCGGATGCGGGCGGCGGCCGACGCCGAGCGCTTCGAAGAAGCGGCGCACCACCGCGACGCCATGCGAGTCGTCCAGGCATTGGGCGCGCGGCAGCAGAAGATGGCCACCGCCGAGCTCGGCGACCGCGACGTGTTCGGGGTGATGGTCGGCGACCGCGGGGCGGTGATCCAGGTGTTCCAGGTGCGGCGCGGACGGGTCGTCGAGCGGGTGACGCTGTTCAGTCACGCCCACGAGGTGGCCGGCGGTCCCGACGCCGTGGTCGCGGCGGCGCTGCAGCAGTTCTACGAGGAACAGATGCCGCCGCGCGAGATCTACGTGCCGGCGCCGGTCGACGACGCCGACGTCATGGAGGAGTGGCTGTCGGTGCGGGCCGAACGCAAGGTGCGGATCGTCGTGCCGCAGCGCGGCGACCGGCGTCGGCTCGTCGACCTCGCCACCCGCAACGCCGAGCTGTCGTATCGCGCCCGCCATGAGCACGGCGGAGTCGCCCAGGCCGCCGCCCTCGAACAGCTGCAGCAGGCGCTGCAGCTGCCGGCGCTGCCACGCCGCATCGAGTGCATCGACATCTCGACCCTGCACGGCAGCGAGACCGTGGCGTCGCTGGTCGTCTGTGAGGACGGGCAGATGGCGAAGGGGGAGTATCGGAAGTACCGGGTCTCGGGACCCGGGGCCCGGGACTCGGGAAGGGCGCTTGCCAACGACCCCGATACCGCCGTCGCGCTGGCCGACGCATCCCGCCCGCCCGAGTCCCGTAGCCCCGTCCCCGAGCCCCGAGTCCCGAGCCCCGAGCCCCGCTTTCTCGATGACTTTGCGGCGATGGAGCAGGTGGTCCGCCGCCGCTACGCGGCCGTGGTCGAGGCCGGCGGACCGTTTCCCGATCTGCTGGTCATCGACGGCGGCAAAGGGCAGCTGTCGGCGGCGTACGCGGCGCTCGAGCGGGTCGGGCTCTCGAACCTCGTCGCCGTCGGCCTGGCCAAGAAGGAAGAGCTGGTCTTCACCCGCGATCACGACGAGCCGATCGCGCTCGATCGGACCGGGCCGGCGCTGCACCTGCTGCAGCGCATTCGCGACGAGGCGCACCGCTTCGCCGTGACCTTCCACCGGAAGTCGCGGGCCAAGCGCGACTTCGCCTCGGAGCTCGACACGATCGACGGCGTCGGGGCGCGGCGCCGCAACGCGCTGCTGCGCCGCTTCGGCAGCGTCGCCGGTGTGCGGCGGGCGACGCGCGAAGACCTGGTGCCGCTGGTCGGCGAGCGTTGTGCCGACGCGATTCTCAACCACTTCGCGCGCGCCGCGACCTCGGCCTGATCGCGCGCGGCAGCCGCGCGCGACGGCTGCGCGAGCCGGTGGCGCTGTGGTACGCTGATGCGCTTTGGCGGACCTGGATTTCCTGCAGATCGGACTCTCGCTCGCCGTGCTCGTGGGCTCGCTCACGGTGCACGAAGCGGCGCACGCCTGGGCGGCGAACCAGCTCGGCGATCCGACGGCGCGCCGGCTCGGCCGCCTGACGCTCAACCCGGTGGCCCACATCGATCCGATCGGCACGCTGCTGTTCCCGCTGCTGGCCGCCACGACCGGCTTGCCGCTGATCGGCTGGGCCAAGCCGGTGCCGGTCGACTTCCGCAACCTGAAGTCGCCGCGCCGTGACTTCGCGCTGGTCGCCGCCGCCGGCCCGGCCAGCAACCTGCTCGATGGCGGTCATCGGCGCCGTCGGTCTGGCGTCCGTACGCCGCGGCGATGTCGGCGCGAGCGCTGCTCGGGCTACGCCGTGCTGCTGCTTCGTCAGCCTCAACGTGCTCCTGGCCGTCTTCAACATGCTGCCCGATCCCGCCGCTCGACGGCGGCAACGTCCTCATCGGCGTGCTGCCGGCGCCGGCGGCGCGGCGTGGTGGAACGCCTGCGCCCGTACGGCATTCATCGTGCTCTACGCGCTTGATGCTCTCCGGGCGCCTGTCCGGACCCTGTCGGTCCGCTGTACCGACCTCCTGCTCGGTTGGCTGCTGTGACCAGGAAACGCGTGGTGTCGGGCATGCGCCCGACGGGCAAGCTGCACCTCGGGCACCTGGCGGGCGCGCTCGACAACTGGGTCGCGCTGCAGCGCGACTACGACTGCTTTTACTTCGTCGCCGACTGGCACGCGCTGACCAGCCATTTCAACGACACCTCGGAGCTCACGGCCAACGCGGTCGACAATCTTGCCGACTGGATCGGCGCCGGCATCGATCCCGAGCGGAGCACGATCTTCGTGCAGTCGATGATCCCCGAGCACGCCGAGCTCTACCTGCTGCTGCAGATGGTCACGCCGATCCCCTGGCTGGAGCGCGTGCCCACCTACAAGGAGCTGATCGATCAGCTCACCGAGCGCGACCTGGGCAGCATCGGCTTCCTCGGCTATCCGCTGCTGCAGACCGCCGATGTCACCATGTACGACGCCAACTTCGTGCCGGTGGGTGACGACCAGGCGCCGCACCTCGAGCTGTCGCGCGAGGTGGTGCGCCGCTTCAACAACATCTTCGCCGAGGTGCTGGTCGAGCCCGAGACGATGCTCACCTCGACGTCGCGGCTGCCCGGGCTCGACAACCGCAAGATGAGCAAGAGCTACGCCAACACCATCGACCTCTCCGACGACGCGGCGACGGTGGTGAAGAAGGTGCGGCAGATGTACACCGACCCGAAGCGGGTGCGCGCCGACATCCCCGGCACGGTCGAGGGCAACCCGGTGTTCACCTATCACACCGCCTTCAACCGCAACCGCGACGAGGTCGAGGACCTGAAGGCCCGTTATGCCGCCGGCCAGGTTGGCGACGTCGAGGTCAAGACCAAGCTGGCGGCGGCGATCAACCTGATGCTCGAGCCGATCCGCGAGCGGCGGGAGGCGGCACTGGCCCGGCCAGGCTACCTTCGCGAGGTGATGGTCGAGGGCTCGAGGCGGGCCCGCCTCGTGGCGATCGAGACCATGGAGCGGGTGCGGGCCGCGATGAAGCTCCGCTACTAGCAGACGGCGCACGACCATGAGCGACACCTCGGACAAACAGGGCGAACGGTCGGCGGCCGAAGGCTTCGAGTCGCAGCTCGACGCGATCACGCTGCGCCTCGAGAGCTTCGAGGGTCCGCTCGATCTGCTGCTGCACCTGATCAAGAAGAACGAAGTCAACGTCTACGACATCCCGATCGCGCTCATCACCGAGCAGTACCTGCAGTACCTGAACCTGATGCAGGAGCTGAACCTCGACGTCGCCAGCGAGTTCCTGGTCACCGCCGCCACGCTCATCCACATCAAGAGCCGGCAGCTGCTGCCGCGACCCGAGTCGGCGGCCGGCGTCGAGGACGAGGAGATCGACCCGCGCGACGCGCTGGTCCGGCGGCTGGTCGAGCATCAGCGCTTCAAGGCGGCGGCCGAGCTGCTGCACGAGCGCGAGACGCTGCGCAGCGCCCAGTGGACGCGGCCCGACGCCCGCGTCGAGGCGATTGCCGGCGAGCCGGTCGAGCCCGAGCTCGACGTCGACCTCTTCGGGCTGCTGGCCGCGTTCCGCCGCGTGCTGGAGCGCTCGAAGGACCAGCCGTCGATGCCGCTGCCGCCGGAGCAGATCTCGATCGAGACGCGGATCGAGCAGCTGCTGGAGCGGCTGTCGGAGACCGAGGCCTGCGGCTTCGAGGACCTGTTCGAGGACGTCGCGTCGCGCGGCGACCTGATCGTGACGTTCCTGGCGATCCTGGAGATGATCCGGCTGAAGCTGGTGCGGGTGTTCCAGCAGGGCGCCGGGGCGATTCGCATCTACAAGCGGGCGCGGCCCAAGGACGCGCCGCACCCGATCCACGACCCCGAGGACGAGTACAACGCGCACCATGCCGCGGCCCGGGCCGCCGCGGTGCCGCCGCCCTCGGCGCCGGTGTTCGACGACGAACCCGCCGGCGACGAGGACGCTGACCCGGACGACGACGAGGACGAGGACGAACGCGGATGAGCGACGAGATGCGACGACCAGACGCCGACTCGGCACCCGCCGACCCGGCGCCAGCCGACGACGCGGCCCGTCCGCGCCTGGACCTGGCGCAGCTCAAGGCGATCGTCGAGGCGCTGGTGTTCGCCTCACCCGAGCCGCTGACCACCCGGATGCTCTTCAAGCTGCTGGCCGACGAGCCGAAAGAAGAGGTGCAGGCGGCGCTCGACGCGCTGGCCGCCGACTACGAACGGCCCGGCGGCCTGCACCTGGCCGCAGCTGGCCGGCGGGTTCCAGATCACCACCCGGCCCGAGCTGCACGACTGGGTGCGGCGGCTGTTCCACGAGCGGAGCGCGTCGAAGCTGTCGGTGGCGGCGCTCGAGACGCTGTCGGTCGTGGCCTACCGCCAGCCGGTGACGGCGGCCGAGGCCAACGAGATCCGCGGCGTCAACACCTCGGGCGTGCTGTCGACGCTGCTCGAGCGGCACCTGATCAAGATCGTCGGCCGCAAGAACGTCGTCGGCCGGCCGTTCCTCTACGGCACGACCAAGGAGTTCCTGATCCGCTTCGGGCTGAAGGATCTCAACGACCTGCCGAAGATCGAGGACATGGTGCAGGCGCTCGGCTTCGACCCGCCGGCGTTGCTGATGGAGAAGCCGATCAGCGACGAGATGCTGCCGCTCGAAGAAGGCGACGAACCCGGCCGCGTCGCCCGGCGCCGAAGACCAGTAGTCAGTAGTCGCGAAGCGCCGCGACTTCTGTCGCCGTGAGGTCGCGCCAGGCGCCGACCGGCAGGCCGCGCAGTGACAGCGGGCCCAGGCTGACGCGCTGCAGCGTGCGCACCGGGTGGCCGATGCGGGCGCACATCTCGCGCACCTGGCGGTTGCGGCCCTCGAACAGCGTCAGCACCAGCTTGGTCGTCTGTTCGCGCCCCTTGCCCATCGTCTGTCCGCGCGTGACGCCGGCCTCGGCGGTCCGCCGCCCGTCGAGGAAGACCCCGCGGCGCAGCTCGTCGATGGCGTCGTCGCCGGGCGCGCCGGCGACGATCGCTTCGTACACGCGCGGCACCTCGTGGCGGGGATGGGTGAGCCGCGCCGCCAGGTCGCCGTCGCTCGTGAGCAGCAGCAGGCCCTCGGTGTCGTAGTCGAGCCGTCCCACCGGATAGACGTAGTCGCGCACGCCGCCGAGCAGGTCGAGCACCGTGCGCCGCCCCTCCGGGTCGTGTCGGGTGGTGACGTAGCCGCGCGGCTTGTTGAGCAGGATGTAGCGGGCGCGCTGTGCCGGCCGGACGCGGCGGTCGTCGACCTTGACGTCGTCGACGTCGGGCACCGCCTTGGCGCCGAGCGTGACGACGATCGCGCCGTTGACGGTGACCCGGCCCTCGGCGATGAGCACCTCGGCCGTGCGCCGCGAGGCGACGCCGGCCATCGACAGCAGCTTCTGCAGCCGGATGGCGCCGGGACGGTCGTCGTCGATCGGCCCGGACGCCGGGCCCGGCCGCGGCGACGGCGCCGGTCCGGGCGACGGCGGCCGGACGCGCGCCGCTTCCGCTTCGACTTCAGCCGGTCGTGCGGCGCCCGATCGTCACGACGCAGGCCGCGAGACTCGGCCACCGTCGGTGCCCGCCGGGCGAGGCGCGGTCCGCCGTGGCTTCGGCGAGGCGGGACGCCGTGACGGCGACGGCGCGACGGCGCAGGTGACGGTGGGGCAGCGGGACGGCGTGGCATCGGCAGGGAGGACGCGTTCTTGGTGCAGCGTGACGCCGTGAGCAGCCCCGAGCCCCGAGCCCCCAGTCCCCGGCGCGAGCCTAGTATTTCATGAGCTCGCGCCAGAAGGTCGTCAGCTGCCAGACGTCGGCAGCGGCCGCCGACCGATCGACCTCGGCGTGGGTGATCAGGCCGCTCAGCAGCGCCCGCACCGGGGTGCGCCCGTGGAGGTAGCGGGCGAGCAGCACCGTTTCCACCGTGGGAATCACCGTGTCGTCGGCGCCGTGCAGCAGGAACACCGGCGCCGCCGGCGGCGGGGCCCGTTCCGGCGACAGCGACGGCGCGCTCGGGTGGTCGTCGAGGCCGTCGACGATCGGGAAGCAGCAGCGGGCCCAGCTTGTCCACCGCGCGGTCGTTGACGTGGGTCATCAGCGTACGCGCCGGTTCGTCGAGCGTCGCCGCGTACTCCCGTGCCCGCGCGAACTCCGCCTCGGCCAGCTGTTGATCCACGAGCGTGAGCGACGAGGCGCGCAGGTAGATGCCGATGCCGTCGCGCAGCGGCTGCACCTGCGCGGCCGGCACGACGCGATCGGCGAACGTGAGCAGCACCACGGTGACGCCGTAGTCGTGCGGTGGATGCACGGACAGGTGTTCGATGCCGGTGATGTCGGCCGCCGCCGCGCCGGGATCGGCCGCCGGCGCCTTTCCCGAGCACAGGTAGCGCATCACGCGGATCAGGTCGCCGTGGCCGCCGAAGGACATGACGAAGGCGACGTGATCGCGCAGCGCCGGCCGCCCGGCGGCGACGATCGACAGGCCGCCGGAGAAGCTGATGCCCATCAGGCCGACCCTGCCGTCGGGCGCGAGGTCGGCGCGGCCGGCCAGCCACCGCGCGGCGTCCTCGAGCACGTCGGTGTTCTCGGGCGTGATGCGGAACTGACGCAGATCGGGCGGCGCGACGGTGACGACGGCGTAGCCGGTGGCGGCGAGATCCTCGGCCATGCCGACCAGCCGCGTCTCGTCGATGCCGTCCATGTGCACGCCCGGCGCGAGCAGCGACCGTGCGCGAGAAGCGCGCCGGGCGGAACAGCCGCGCCGGTACGGCGCCGTGTCGCGTCGGGATCGGCGGCAGATCGGTCCGCGTCACGGCGTGAGCCCGCGCACGCGGCGACGCGCCCGGCAAAGCCGTCGGTCAGGTTGGCGGCGCGGACGATGAACGCCGCGGCGTCGACATAGGGCAGCGCGGCGTAGCCGGCAGCGGCGACCACGGCCACGACGACGAGCCAGACGCGCAGCGCGCGGGCGATCAGCACCGGGGGCGCATGTTACACTGACCGGTTGTGAAGCGCCTGATCGTCGCCGTCGACGGACCCTCGGGCGCGGGCAAGGGCACCGTGGCGCGTGCCACCGCGCTCGCGCTCGGCTACACGCACGTCGACACCGGCGCGATGTACCGGGCGGTCGCCTGGATGGTCGTGCAGCGTCGCGGCCGGCTCGACGCCTCCGGCGACGCCGCCCGGCATCGCGCGCGAGTCGGGCATCGACGTCAGCGACGGCGCGGTGCGCATCGACGGCCACGACGTCACGCAGGCGATTCGCACGCCGGAGATCGACATGGCCTCGGCCGCCGTCGCCCGCATCGCCGAGGTGCGGGCGGCGCTGGTCGAGCGGCAGCGCGCCTTGGGACAGGGCGGCGGGGTGGTGATGGAAGGGCGCGATATCGGCACCGTCGTCTTCCCGGCCGCCGACGTGAAGGTCTATCTCGACGCGTCGCCCGAAGAGCGGGCCCGGCGCCGGGCGGCCGATCCCGCCCACGCCGGAAGCGGCGCGGACGTCGCCCACGTTGCCGAGGGGCTGGCGGCCCGCGACAAGTCGGACTCGAGCCGCAGCGTCTCGCCGCTCATCAGGGCCGCCGACGCGGTCTACATCGACACCACCGGCGTGCCGATCGAGCAGGTGGTCGCGCAGGTGGTGCGCGCTCGTGCGCGACAAGGCCGGGGCTAGCGGACTCGCGGACTCGGCGTCTCGGGATCGAGCTGACGTCGGCGAGCTGCCGTACACGAAACACGGCCCGGCGCCGGCGTACAGCGTGATCGCCGGCTCCGTTCGTCCCGAGCCGCCGGGACCTGAGTCCCGGGCCCTGCCTAGCGTTCGTCGAAATCGTCCGACGACGCCGGATCCAGCTCCCAGCGATCGCGATCGCGCCCGGCGATCTCGTCGCCGCCCTGCAGCTCCTCGTCGTCGTCGTACTCGACGCCGAGCGCCCGGCCGATCTCGTCGACCACGTCCTGATCGGGCGTCGGGTTGTCGCCGCCCGGCGCCTCGTCGCCGACCGCTTCCGCCGCACCCCAGTCGGCGTCGACGTCGCCGGCCGTCAGGGCCGGCCCAGTCCCGGTGTGTGTGGCGAGCTTCACCCGCAGTTCGTCGGCGCCGGATCGGGCGGCACTGGCGTGGCCGGGCACGAGGCTCGACGGCGGCGTCGGCACCATCTCCGGCTCGCCGACGGTGCGCCGCTCGCGGTCGAGACCGGGCGGCTTTCGAGCTGCGGCCTTGGCCGCGGGCGTCTTGGCCGGCGCGGCCTTGGGGGTGGCCGCGACGCGCTTTCGTGGCCGCCAGCGCGCGCGCCGGGGCCTTCTTGGCCGCTGACCTTCTTGGCCGTGACCTTCTTGACCGTCGCCTTCTTCGCCGGCGGTCGCGCTACGGTCCTGGCCTTGGCGACGACCTTGCGGGCGGTCTTCTTGCTCGGCCGAGCCTTGGCGACGGCCTTCCTGGCCGGGCGCCTGGCGGCCGTCCGGGTCCTGGCCGCGGCTCGGCTCGCCGCCTTCGCCATGCCCTTCTTCTTGGCCGGGCGCGGACGCGCGGCCTTCTTTCCGGCGGCCTTCCGCGCGCCCTTCTTGGCCGCGCGTCTCCGGGAGGCCTTCGTCGCCGCGGCACGGCGCACGGGCGCCTTGGCGGCTTTCTTCTTCCTCACAGCGGTTCTCTTTGCCATGGCGCGTCCCCTCGGGATTCCTTGACACCGGAACTGTAACTGACGTAAATTCTGTTGGTTACGCCGACGGGAACCCTCGGGCTCCTCCGGCGGACACTCGCGGGGCGCCGGCCCCCGCTCACCCCGACCGGCAAATTTGAACGTCAGGAGGACGCGCACGTCAATGGCAACGCACGAAGAGCAGGCACTGGAGCCCCAGGGCGCGTCGGCCCCGGGAGCTTCCCAGCCCGCAGGCCGGCACACCCTCAAGGCCACCCCGCAACGAGGTGGCTTCGACGACGAGATGGACCCGGCGGAATTTTCCCGCCTCTTGGACCTTTACGATAACAGCTTCCGAAATATCGCGGAAGGCGAGGTCGTCAAGGGCACGGTCCTGAAGGTCACCGACAACGAAGTCGTGGTCGACGTCGGCTACAAGTCCGAGGGCATCATCTCGGTCAACGAGTTCCTCGACGAGACCGGCGCGGTGATGGTGCAGGCGGGCGACGTCGTCGACGTGCTGCTCGAGCGCACCGAGGACCGCGACGGCCACATCGTCCTCTCTCGGGAAAAAGCCGAGAAGATGAAGATCTGGGACGAGGTCGAGAAGGCCTTCGCCGAGCGCAAGGTGGTCATCGGCCGGGTCATCGAACGGATCAAGGGCGGCCTCGCCGTCGACATCGGCGTGCGCGCGTTCCTCCCCGGCAGCCAGATCGACGTGCGCCCGGTGCGCAACCTCGACGCGCTGCGCGGCCAGGAACTCCGCATGCGCGTCATCAAGGTCAACAAGAAGCGCGGCAACATCGTGCTCTCGCGCAAGGTCCTCCTCGAAGAGGAGAACGCCGAGAAGAAGAAGCACACCCTCGAGACGCTGTCGGAGGGCAAGGTGCTCACCGGCGTGGTCAAGAACATCACCGACTACGGCGCGTTCATCGACCTGGGCGGCATCGACGGCCTGCTGCACATCACCGACATGTCGTGGGGCCGCGTCGGCCATCCGTCGGAAGTGCTCAAGGTCAACGAGAACATCGAGGTCGTGGTCCTCAAGTACGACCAGGCGACCGAGCGCGTCTCGCTCGGCCACAAACAGCTGGTCGCCGACCCCTGGACCACGGTCATGGACCGCTATCCGGCCGGTGCGCGCGTCAGCGGCAAGGCGGTCAGCCTGACCGACTACGGCGCCTTCATCGAGCTGGAGCCGGGCGTCGAGGGCCTCATCCACGTCAGCGAGATGTCGTGGAGCAAGCGGGTCAAGCACCCGTCGAAGATCCTCAACGTCGGCGACAACGTCGAAGCGATGGTGCTCGGCGTCGACCCGTCGGCGCGGCGCATCTCGCTCGGCCTCAAGCAGGTCGAGAGCAACCCCTGGCACGAGCTGGTCGGCAAGTACCCGGTCGGTACCAAGATCAGCGGCAAGGTCCGCAACCTGACCGAGTTCGGCGCCTTCGTCGAGGTCGAGGACGACATCGACGGCCTGATCCACATCTCCGACATGTCGTGGAGCAAGCGGATCAAGCACCCGAGCGAGGTGCTCAAGAAGGGCGACACGGTCGAGGCGATGGTGCTCAGCATCGACGCCGAGAACCAGCGCCTGTCGCTCGGCCTCAAGCAGCTGGCGACCGACATCTGGGAGGACTTCTTCTCCCGGCACAAGGTCGGCCAGAACATCGAGGGCCGGGTCGTCCGCATGACCAACTTCGGCGCCTTCGTCGAGCTCGACGAGGGCATCGAGGGCCTCATCCACGTGTCGGAGTTCGACGACACGCAGGGCGGGGAGAAGGTCGACCTGCAGGTCGGCACGACCTACCCGATGAAGATCATCAAGCTCAGCCCATCAGAACGCAAGATCGGCCTGAGCATTCGCGCCATGAAGTCCGATGAGATCCGGACCGACTGGGAAAGCTACTCGGCATCGCAGGGCGACGGCTCGGCGACGCTGGGCGATCACTTCAAGCTTAAGTAACGAGTCAGCGGCTAGGGGCTAGCGGCTAGCGGCTGGAGCCAGATGTCGAACTGATCAGGATGCCGATCTCTGCTGGCAGCGTGACGGCCTTCTCTTCACGCCGCTAGTCCCCAGTCCCTAGTCCGCTAGTCCCTGCCCTTATGACCAAGGCCGAACTCGTCGAAGAAGTGTCGAGGGTCTCCGACCTCACCAAGAAGCACTCGGAGGTCATCGTCGACACGGTGTTCCAGAGCATCATCGATGCCCTGCACCGCGGCGAGAAGATCGAGCTGCGCGGTTTCGGCAGCTTCCGGCTGCGCAAGCGCGAGCCGCGCAAGGGCCGCAACCCGAAGACCGGCGACAAGGTCGACGTGCCGCCCAAGCGGGTGCCGTACTTCAAGCCGGGCAAGGAGCTGAAGGACCTCATCAACCGCGGTGACGGGGAGCTCGACGATACGCCCGACGGCTCGGGCTCGGGCGCGTCTTCGCAGTTCTGACGGGCGGCCGTGGAACGGCTCTGGTCTCCCTGGCGGCTTGCCTACGTGACCCGCGGCGCTGAGCCCGAGGCGTGCGTGTTCTGCACCGCGCCGACCACCGACGACGGCCGGGCGCTGATGGTGCACGACGGCGCCACCTGCTACGTCATCCTGAACCTCTTCCCCTACAACGGCGGCCACCTGATGGTGGTGCCTCGCCGCCACGTCGCCACGCTCGGCGGGCTGCACGACGACGAGCTGATCGACGTGGCGCGGACGACGCGGCTGGCCGAAGCGGCCCTGGCCGAAGCCTACCAGCCGCAAGGCATGAACGTGGGCCTGAACCTGGGCCGGCCGGCCGGCGCCGGCATCGCCGATCACCTGCACGTGCACCTGGTGCCGCGGTGGAACGGCGACACCAACTTCATGCCCGTGGTCGGCAACGTGCGCGTGCTGCCCGAAGACCTGTTGCAGACCGCCGACCGCCTCCGCCCGGTGTTCGCGCGCCTGGCGATCGCGCCGTTCCCAGCGCCCCTGGTCCCATGACCTTCGATCTCGACCCCGCCGCTCTGGCCGCCCGCGACCGGGCCCGCACCGCCGCGGCCGCTCTCGCCTCGGTCGCACCGGCGATCGACCTGGCGGCACGCATCAGCGCCGACGCCAGGACCCGGGCCGGTGCCGCCCTGGCCGCGCCCGACGACCGATTGGCGTGGCTGCTCGGTGTCGAGGAGCTGGCGGTGGTCTCGGGCAGCCTGGCGACCGCGGCGGCGCTCGATCTGCCGACGGCTGACGGCGATGGCGACACCACGTGGTCGGGCTTGCGCGGTGTGGACGTCGCCGCGGCGCAGGCGACCGGGCGCTCGGTGCAGCGCGACCTGGCGGTGGCCGCCGTGCTGATCGGGCTGGGGCGCGGCGCTCTCGAGGTGGCGCTGGCGACGCTGAGCGCCATTCGCAGCGACGGCGGCAAGCCGGAACAGCAGCACTGGACCGTGGCCGATGCGGCCACCGAGCTCGATGCCGCTCGGCTGCTGCTGTGGCGCGCCGCCGGGGCCGCGCCGGCCGGCGCCGACGCCGCGGTGGCGATGGCGCGGATGCAGGCGCGGGCGGCGGCCGAGGGCTGCGTCGCGGCCGCGCGACGCGTGTTCGGTGCCCGTCCCGACGGCGACGGCGCGCGCCTCGATCGCATCACCCGCGACGTGGCGACGGCGACACTGGTGTTCGGTGGGCCCGACGGCGACGAGGCGGCGGTCGCCGCCGGCGTGCTGCCGTCGCCGCGTTAGGCGCGGCCGCGGGCGGGGCCGTTCACGCCGCCACGACGGTGTAGCCGAGCTCGCCGATCTTCCGCTCGATCTCGGCCTGGCTGACCTGGGCCGGGTCGAACGTCACCCGCACGCTGGCGTCGCGATGCGACGCCACCGCGTCGGCCACGCCCGGCAGCCGCCCGAGGACGCGGGTGATGGCCTGCTCGCACCCGCCGCAGGTCATGCCAGTGACCGGCAACGTCACCGTGGTGCTCATGCTCGTCCTCCCGGCGCCAGGCAGTGTTTGGCGATGGTGGCCAGCTGCATGTTCGACGTGCCCTCGTAGATCTGCCCGATCTTCGCGTCGCGATACAGCTTCTCGACCGGGTAGTCCTTCACGAAGCCGTTGCCGCCGAAGAGGTTGATCGCCTGCGAGGCGACCCGTTCGGCCACTTCCGAGGTGACCAGCTTGCAGATCGCGGCTTCCTGCAGGAACGGCTGGCCGGCGTCGCGCAGCCGCGCCGCGTTGTAGGTGAGGACGCGGGCAATCTCGACGTCGCAGGCCATGCGCGCGACCTCGAACTGCACGCCCTGGAAGTCGGCGATCGGCTTGCCGAACTGGGCGCGGTCCTTCACATACGCCACGGCGTGGTCGAAAGCGCCCTGGGCCAGGCCAAGCATCTGGGCGCCGATGCCGACCCGGCCCTCGTTCAGCGTCTCGATCGCCACCTTGTAGCCCTTGCCGACCTCGCCGAGCACATTGGCCTTGGGCACGCGGCAGTCGTCGAACAGCAGCTCGCAGGTGCTGCTGGCGCGGATGCCGAGCTTGTCTTCCTTCTTGCCGACCGTGAAGCCCGGCGTGCCGCGATCGACCATGAACGCGGTGATGCCCTTGTAGCCGGCGTCGGGATTCACGGTCGCGAACACGACGAAGGCATCGGCCTCGTTGGCGTTGGTGATCCACAGCTTGCGGCCGCTGAGGGCGAAGGCGTCGCCGTCGTCGACGGCCCGCGTGGTCAGCGCGAAGGCGTCGGATCCCGAACCGGCCTCCGACAGCGCGAAGGCCCCGATCGTCCCGGCGGCCAGCCGCGTGAGGTAGCGCTGCCTGATCTCGGCGTTGCCCCACCGGGCCACGGCGTTGACCACCAGCGTGTTCTGCACGTCGACCAGCACGCCGATCGCCGGATCGACCCGCGACAGCGCCTCGACCGCCAGCACCGAGTGGAACAGCGTGCCGCCGGCGCCGCCGTACTGCTCGGGAATCTCGATGCCCATGATGCCGAGGTCGAACAGCTTCGGCAGCAGCGTCCTGGCCACCGCGCCGTGTTCGTCCATCTCCCGCACCAGCGGCCGCACCTCGTTGTGCGCGAAGGCGTAGACGTTGGCGGCGAAGAGCTGTTCGTCCTCGGACAGGCGGGTCAGCGCCAGCGGGGCGGAAAGGGCAGAATCGGGCACGGGCGACCTCGAAGCGGGCCGGCCGCGGAGGCGGCGGGATCGGCCGCGCCCGGGCCTTGGCGGTCAGACTCCCGATGTTATCATCGGGCCAGCGTCCTCAGCCTGCCAGGCCGCCGCGAGGTAGTCCGCTCATGCCCTCGACCCGGAGACGTGCCGCCGTCGTGCTCGCCGTGTTGGTTCTGACGAGCGCGGGCGGGCGCGCATGGTCGGCGCGGTCGCTCGACGAGAGCGCGGCGCAGACCGCGGCGCCCCAGACGCCCGCGCCGCAGACGCCCGCGCCGCAGACGCCCGGCGCCCCAGACCCCGCCGCGCGCCGACGCCACGCCGGCTGCCGCCGCCGCCGGCCGGTGCCCAGCCGCCGGAGCAGCCGATCTTCCGCGCCGGGATCAACTTCGTCCGCGTCGACGTGATCGTCACCGACCGCAACGGCAACCCGGTCGTCGATCTCACCCAGGACGACTTCGAGATCGTCGAGGACGACAAGCGTCAGACCGTCGAGACCTTCCGCCTGGTGAAGATCGACACCACCGCGCCGGTCGAGGTCCCGGGGCGGCTGACGACCCGCGCCGACGAGGAGGTCGCCGCCCAGGACGAGGACGCGCGGATCGTCATCTTCTTCCTCGACGACTACCACGTGCGGCTCGGCAGCAGCATGGCGGCGCGCAAGCACCTGGTCGACTTCGTGCAGAACCAGCTCGGTCCCAAGGACCTGGTGTCGGTGATGTACCCGCTGAGCCCGCTCGACAGCGTCGTCCTGACCCGCGATCACGGCCAGCTGATGCGGGCGCTCGAGCGGTTCCAGGGCCGCAAGTTCGACTACACGCCGCGCAACGCCCTCGAGGACCGCTACGCGAACTACCCGGCCGAGACCGTCGAGCGCGTGCGGCGTCAGGTGTCGCTGTCGGCCCTGAAGGGCCTGTCGGTGAAGCTGGGCGCGCTACGCGAGGGCCGCAAGGCGATCGTGCTGGTCAGCGAGGGCTACATCGCGCTGCTGCCGCCGCAGATGCGCGGGGCGGTTGCGACCATGCCCGGTGTCGGCAACCCGAACCGCAACAACCCGTTCGCCGGCGAGAACAACATCAACGAGGATCGCGCCCGCTTCACGGGCGAGCTCGACGTGCAGAGCGAGCTCCAGTCGGTGTTCG
The DNA here is from genome assembly GCA_963786365.1 of uncultured Acidobacteriota bacterium. Classification (GTDB taxonomy): domain Bacteria; phylum Acidobacteriota; class Vicinamibacteria; order Vicinamibacterales; family UBA2999; genus CAWAYR01. The sequence continues at coordinate 591,870 of CAWAYR010000018.1, read as the reverse complement.
ACGCCGCCAACCGCAGCAACACCGCCATCTACGCCGTCGATCCGCGCGGGCTGTCGACCGGCGAGTTCGACATCCAGGACAACATCGGCATGCGGACCAGCCAGGAGTCGCTGCGCCAGACGCAGAACACGCTGCGCACCCTGGCCGACGAGACCGACGGGCGCGCCATCATCAACCGCAACGACCTGGGCAAGGGCTTGCTGCAGCTGGTGCGCGACTCGAGCGCCTACTACCTGCTCGGCTACAACTCCACCCAGTCGCCGAGCGATGGCAAATTCCACGAGATCAAGGTGCGGGTCAAGCGGCCGGGGATGCAGCTGCGGGCGCGCAAGGGCTACTGGGCACTGACCGCGACCGAGACCGCGCGGGCGACGGCGCCGCCCAAGCCCGGGCCGCCGCCGGCCATCACCCGGTCCCTCGCCGGGATCGCGGGTGGCTCCGACCGGCGGTTCATCCGCACCTGGGTCGGCACGGCGCCGGCCGATGCCGGCAAGACGCACCTCACGTTCGTGTGGGAGGCGATTCCGCCGCCGCCGGGGAGCGGCCGCGCGGCGGTCGGCCGGGTGATGCTGACGGCGCTGGGCGCCTCGGGCGACACGGTATTCCGCGGCGCCGTCGGCGACCCGCCGGTCGATGGCACCGCGCTGCGCGGCGGCGCCACCACCCTCGAAGTCCCGCCCGGCAAACTGACCCTGCGCCTGTCGATCGAAGGCCGGCCGGAGGACGTGCTCGACACCGAGGACCGCTCGGTCGAGGTGCCCGACTTCACCGAGCCGAAGGCACGCCTGACCACGCCGCGGGTTTATGTGGCCCGCAGCGCCCGGGAGTTCCAGGCGATCAAGAACGATCCGGCCGCGGCGCCGGCCGCGACGCGGGAGTTCCGCCGCACCGAGCGCCTGCTGCTGCGACTCGGTGCCGTGGCGCCGGGGGGCAGCGGAACGCTGACCTACACGGCGCGGCTGCTGAACCGCCAGGGAGATCGCATGGCCGACCTGCCGATCACGCCGCCGGCGTCGGGCGACGGCGGCACGATCGACTTCCCGTTGGCCAACCTGCCGGCCGGGGAGTTTCTGATCGAGATCGCCGCCAAGGGGGCCGATGGGGCGGACACGACGGAGCTGATTGCATTCAGGATGGTCGGCTGAGCGGCCAGGGACCAGGGATCAGGGACCAGGGATCGGGAGCGCACGTCGAATTGACGCGCTGAAACACGAAGGGCGCGGCCAGCAGCCGCGCCCTTGCTTCCTGCCGGAGTCCCTGTTCCCCAGTCCCCGGTCCCTACGCGTGCGCACCCGTCACGCGTACATCCCTCGCATGCGCGTGACGGTCGCGACGCGATTGATGGCCACGATGTAGGCCGCGGTGCGCATGTCGACGTCGTACTGCTTGGCCGTGGCCAGCACCGCGTCGAACGCCTGCACCATCTTCACCTCGAGACGTTCGTTCACTTCCTTCTCGGACCAGAAATAGCCGTGGCGGTCCTGGACCCACTCGAAGTACGAGGTGGTGACGCCGCCGGCGTTGGCCAGGATGTCGGGCACCACGAAGACGCCGCGTTTGTGCAGCGCCTGGTGCGCCTCGGGGGTGGTCGGCCCGTTGGCGCCTTCGATGACCATCTTGGCCTTGATGTCCGCGGCGTTGTCCGCGGTGATCTGATTCTCGAGCGCGGCCGGCACCAGGATGTCGACGTCGAGGGCGAAGAGCTGGTCGTTCGACAGGGCCTCGGCGCCGGGAAAGCCGGCCACGGTCTTGCGCTCGGCGGCCCACTTGAGCAGCGCCGGCATGTCGAGCCCCTTGGCGTTGTAGACGCCGCCCTTCCAGTCGGTGGCGGCGAGGATCCGCGCGCCTTCGTTGTGCATCAGCTCGGCGCCGATCGATCCGACGTTGCCGAAGCCCTGCACGGCCACGGTCGAGCCCTTCAGCTCGAACCCGAGGTGGCGCGCCGATTCGCGCGCGATGATCATCACGCCGCGTCCGGTGGCTTCGCGGCGGCCGAGTGACCCGCCCATCTCCACCGGCTTGCCGGTGACGACGGCGGTCGAGGTGTGGCCGACGTGCATCGAGTAGGTGTCCATGAACCACGCCATGATCTGGGCGTCGGTGTTCACGTCGGGAGCCGGCACGTCCTTCTCCGGACCGATGGCGTCGATGATCTCGGCGGTGTAGCGCCGCGTCAACGCCTCGAGCTCGCGCTTCGACATGGTGCTCGGGTCGCAGATGATGCCGCCCTTGCCGCCGCCGAAGGGGACCTGGGCGACGGCGCACTTCCACGTCATCCACGCCGCCAGCGCCGTCACCTCGTCGAGGGTGACGCCGGGGTGGTAGCGGATGCCGCCTTTGGCCGGCCCGAGGGTGATGTTGTATTGCACCCGGTAGCCGGTGAAGACCTCGATCTGGCCGGTGTCCCGCTGGATCGGACACGACACCATGATCTGCCGCTTGGGGTGGGTGAGGATCTGCCAGATGCCCGGATCCAGATCCAGGATGCGCGCCGCGCCTTCGAACTCCTGGAGCATTGCGCCGAAGGTGCTGCCGTGTGTCGCCATACGTTGTCGGTCCTCAGCTGACGGGCACGCAGACCCCGAGCGGCCCGGGCGCCCCGCGAACAAACGATCCACCCTAGCCCGGCCGCGGTGTCGATGTCAATTGCGGATACTGTCAATCTGATTTGGCAATGCACTAACCGCGATCCTCGCGCCGTACGCACAATCGGCGCGATCGCCGTCCTCTATACTGGGGTCGATGGCCACCGTGGTTCGAGGCGCCGCCGGCAGCAAGGCACGGTGGGAGCGGGACGTGCTCGAGCCGGCGCTGGGCAAGGCCGCCGAGCGGCCCGGTCCGTTCACGACCATCTCCGGACGGGCGATCGATCGGCTCTACACCGCCGACGACGTCGCGGCCATCGACCACCAGACGGACATCGGGCACCCCGGCGAGTTCCCCTACGTCCGCGGCATCCACCCCAGCGGCTATCGCGGCAAGCTGTGGACGATGCGGCAGTTCGCCGGCTTCGGCACGCCCGAGGAGACCAACGCCCGCTACAAGGAGCTGATCGCCGCCGGCGGCACCGGACTGAGCGTGGCCTTCGACCTGCCGACGCTGATGGGCCGGGATCCGGACCACCCGTTGTCGCTCGGGGAAACCGGGAAGTGCGGGGTCAACGTCACCTCGCTGGCCGACATGGAGCGGCTGTTCGACGGCATCGCCCTCGGCGACATCACGACGTCGATGACGATCAACTCGCCGGCGCCGATGATCTTCGCGATGTACCTGGCGGTGGCGGCGCAGCAGGGCGCCGACTGGAAGACCATCTCGGGGACGATCCAGAACGACATCCTCAAGGAGTTCATCGCGCAGAAGGAGTTCATCTTCCCGCCGCGGCCGTCGATGCGCCTGATCACCGACGTGTTCGGCTTCTGCGCCCGCGAAGTGCCGCGCTGGAACACCATCTCGGTGAGCGGGTACCACATCCGTGAGGCCGGGTCGACCGCGGCCCAGGAGCTCGCCTTCACCCTGCGCGACGGTCTCGAGTACGTGCAGTACGGCGTCGACGCCGGGCTCGACGTCGACGTGTTCGTGCCGCGGATGTCGTTCTTCTTCAACTCGCACAGCGACTTCTTCGAGGAGATCGCCAAGTTCCGCGCCGCCCGGAAGCTCTGGGCCGAGGCGATGCGCGACCGGTTCGGGGCCAAGAACCCGCGCTCGTGGCAGCTGCGCTTCCACACCCAGACGGCCGGCGTGTCGCTGACCGCCCAGCAGCCCTACAACAACGTCGTCCGTACCGCGCTCCAGGCGCTGGCGGCGGTGCTCGGCGGCACCAATTCGCTGCACACCAACTCGCTCGACGAAGCCCTGGCGCTGCCGACCAAGGAGGCGGTGACGATCGCCCTGCGGACACAGCAGGTGCTCGCCCACGAGAGCGGCGTCGCCAACGTCGTCGACCCGCTGGGCGGGTCGTACTTCGTCGAGGCGCTGACCCGCGAGATGGAAGCCGACGCGCTGGCCTACTGGGAGACGATCGACCGGATGGGCGGCATGGTCGAAGCGATCGAGATGGGGTACCCGCAGAAGGAGATTGCCGAGGCCGCCTACCAGTTCCAGACCGCGGTCGAGCGCAAGGAGAAGGTGATCGTCGGCGTCAACGGTTTCGTGCAGCAGAACGAGCCGCCGCTCGAGATCCTCTACATCGACGACCGCGCCGCCGAGATCCAGCTGGCGCGGCTCGAGCAGCTCCGGCACACGCGCGACAACGGCGCCGTGGCCCGGACCCTCGACGCGCTGAAGCTGGCCGCCCGGGGCACGACCAATACGATGGGACCGCTGCTCGACTGCGTGCGCGCCTACGCCACTGTCGGTGAGATGTGCGACGCCCTGCGCGACGTCTGGGGCGAGTGGGAAGAGACGCCCATCATCTAGCGGGGCTCGGGTCCCGGGTCCCGGGGCTGAAGCCATCTGTCATGCCATGCCGTTGGAGAGAGCCGTGAGCCTGCCCGAGACCCGAGACCCGAGACCCGGGACCCGCAAGATTCGCGTGGTGATCGCCAAGCCGGGGCTGGACGGGCACGACCGCGGCGCCAAGGTCATCGCCCGCGCCCTGCGCGACGCCGGCATGGAGGTGGTCTACACCGGGCTCCGCCAGACGCCCGAGCAGATCGTCAGCGCCGCGTTGCAGGAAGACGCCGACGTGATCGGGCTGTCGATTCTGTCAGGCGCCCACATGCACATCTGCCCGCGGGTGGTCGAGCTGTTGCGCCAGGCCGGGCTCGACGACGTGCAGGTCGTGGTCGGCGGGATCATTCCCGACCAGGATCTCCCGAAACTGCACAGCCTCGGGATCACCGGCGTGTTCATTCCGGGCACGCCGATGCAGGCGATCGTCGATTTCATCGCCACCCACGCCCGCACCCGCAGCGAAGCCTGACGGCCCGAAGCTTGCACCGCTCGAGCGTCGAGGTATCGAGCTCATGAGCGTGGTGACCCCGAGAGTCGTGGTCGTATCCGAGAGCCGCATCACCCGGCGTGTCGTCGAGATGACCTTCGCCGACCAGCCGTTGCAGCTCGCGGTCTTCACCGCCGGCAGCGCCGCCGCGGACGACTGGCAGACGCGGCCGCCGTCGCTGCTCATCGCCGACGTCGCGATGCAGGCCCCCGACGGCTACGCGCTGGCGCGGGAACTGCGGGCGCATCCCGCCGGCGACAAGGCGTCGGTGATTCTCCTCGCCGGGCAGAGCGACGTCGTCGACGAGCCGGCGGTGGCGGCGGCGCGAGTCTCGACGGTGCTGCGCAAGCCGCTCGACTCCAACCAGCTCGTCGATGCCGTGCGCCAGGCGCTGCGCAGCGGCCCGCCGCCCGCCGTCGTGCCGGCGGCCCAGCCGGTCGCGTCGGCCGTCGCGGCCGTGGCCGTGGCGATCGATCGAATCCGACGCCGGCACCAGCGGCCTCGCCATCTGGCGGCGCCGAACCGGGCCGCCCCGCCGCCGGCCCCGACGTCGCCGTGCTGGTCGGACAGGCGTCGGCGCTCGATGCCGATGCCACCGCCGGCGCCTGGCTCGAAGCCGAAACCGAGACCGTCACGGCCGCCGCTGGCCTGGCCGACACCTTCCACGCCTTGCTCGACGTCGAGCAGGGGCTCCGGCCGTCGCTGGCGCCGGCGCCACTCGATGACGACGAGGTCGATCGGATCGCGATGCGCGTCGCCGGTCTCGTCGCCACGGACGCCGGACTGGTCGCGCGGATCGAGTCGACGATCATCGGCCGCGTCGAGCCAGCGGCCGCGAGCGCCGCCGAGCGCGAAGCGGCGCGGCTGGCGCTTGAGCTGGTCGCCACGATTGCCGACCGGGTCGTGCGCGAGATCGCCCCGGCGCTGGTCGATCAGATTGCGCATGCCGTGGTCCGCGACGAGATCGCCCGGCTGCGTGGCGCGGCGCGCGTCGCCTGATCCGCGCCGTCGGTTGCACCCGCCGGGATGACCCGGTACGATTGGGGATTGCGCGCGCGGCCTCGCGCGCGGCCTGCGCCGCCCCATGCACACACAGATTCCGCCGCACGTCCCCGATTCGCCGGCCCTCGAGGGCCTGGAGGGCCGCTTCACCGAGCGCTGGCAGCGCGAGGGCACCTACGCGTTCGACCGCACGCGGCCGCGCGATCAGGTCTACGCCATCGACACGCCGCCGCCGACGGTGAGCGGATCGCTGCACGTCGGCCACGTCTTCTCCTATACCCACACCGACCTGATCGCGCGCTTCCAGCGGATGCGCGGCAAGGCGGTGTTCTACCCGATGGGCTGGGACGACAACGGCCTGCCGACCGAGCGGCGGGTGCAGAACTTCTACGGCGTCCGCTGCGACCCGTCGCTGCCGTTCGATCCGGGCTTCGAGCCACCGGCCGAACCCGCGAAAGTGCCGGTCGCGGTGTCGCGGCCGAACTTCATCGCGCTCTGCGTCCGCCTGACCCAGGAGGACGAGAAGGCGTTCGAGCACCTGTGGCGCACGCTCGGGCTGTCGATCGACTGGTCGATGACCTACGCGACGATCGCGCCGGCCGCACAGCGCGTCTCGCAACAGATGTTCCTGCGGCTGGTCGCCCGCGGCCTGGCCTACCAGCTCGAGGCGCCGACGCTGTGGGACGTGGACTTCAAGACCGCGGTCGCCCAGGCCGAGCTCGAGGATCGCGAGATGCCCGGGGCCTACCACCGCGTCCGCTTCGCGCGCGCCACTGCGGCGGCGACGCCCGGCTTCGTCGAGATCGACACGACCCGGCCGGAGCTGCTGCCGGCGTGTGTCGCGCTGGTGACCCATCCCGACGACGCGCGCTACCGCGACCTGGTCGGCCAGCACGTGGTGACACCGCTGTTCGGCGCCCGCGTGCCGGTCGTGGCGCATCCGCTCGCCGACCCTGAGAAGGGCACCGGCATCGCGATGATCTGCACCTTCGGCGACCTCACCGACGTGACCTGGTGGCGCGAGCTCAAGCTGCCGGTGCGGGCGGTGATCCAGGCCAATGGCACCCTCGGCCCGGTCACCTGGGGCGGTCCGGGCTGGGAGTCGGCGAATCCGGGGGTGGCGCAGGCCGCCTACGATCAGATCGCGGGACTCTCGGCGAAGAAGGCCCAGATCAAGGTGGCCGAGCTCCTGTCGGCGTCGGGGGACCTGCTCGGTCCGCCGCGGCCGATTACCCACCACGTGAAGTTCTTCGAGAAGGGCGACCGGCCGCTCGAGATCGTCACCAGCCGGCAGTGGTTCATCAAGACCATCGAGCATCGCGACGGGCTCCTGGCGCGTGGCCGCGAGCTGCAGTGGCACCCCGAGTACATGCGGGCCCGGTTCGAGAACTGGGTCAACGGCCTCAACGGCGACTGGTGCGTCAGCCGGCAGCGGTTCTTCGGCGTGCCCTTCCCGGTGTGGTACCGCGTGCGCGAGGACGGCAGCGTCGACTATCAGGCCCGTCTGGTGCCCGACGAGTCGCGGCTGCCGATCGACCCCTCGACCGACGTTCCGGACGGCTTCACCGCGGCCGACCGCGGCCGGCCCGGCGGCTTCGTCGGCGATCCCGATGTGATGGACACCTGGGCGACGTCGTCGATCAGTCCGCAGCTGGTGACCGGCTGGTCGGGCGACGCCGATCTGTTCGCGCGCACCTTCCCGATGGACCTGCGGCCGCAGGCCCACGACATCATCCGCACGTGGCTGTTCTCGTCGGTGCTGCGCGCGCACCTCGAGAACGACTCGCTGCCGTGGCGGCACGCCGCGATCTCGGGCTTCGTGCTCGATCCCGACCGCAAGAAGATGTCGAAGTCGAAGGGCAACGTCGTCACGCCGCTCGGCCTGTTGCAGGAGTACGGCTCCGACGGCGTCCGCTACTGGGCGGCGCGCGGCGGCCCGGGCGTCGACACCGCGTTCGACGTCGGCCAGATGAAGATCGGCCGCCGGCTCGCCATCAAGCTGCTGAACGCGTCGAAGTTCGTGCTCGGCCGCGACGCCGTGGTCGGACCGGTGACGCATCCGCTCGACCGGGCGTTGCTCACCGCGCTGGCCGCACTGGTCGTCGACGCGACCAGCGCCCTCGACGCCTACGAGTACACGCGCGCGCTCGACCGCACCGAGAGCTTCTTCTGGTCGTTCTGCGACGACTATCTCGAGCTGGTCAAGTCGCGGCGCTACGGCGATCACGGCCCCGAAGGTGCCGGCTCGGCCAATGCCGCGATGCAGACGACGCTGTCGACACTGCTGCGACTCCTGGCGCCGTACCTGCCGTTCGTCACCGACGAGGCCTGGTCGTGGTGGCACACCGGATCGATCCACCGCGCCGCATGGCCCGACCCGGCGGCGATCGCGCAGATGGCGGCCGGCGCCGGTGCCGGACCGGCCGGCGTGCTCGAGACCGCCGTGGACGTGCTGACGGCGATTCGCCGGACGAAGTCCGAGGCCAAGGTCGGGATGAAGGCGATGATTGAGCGCGCCGAGGTCCGCGACACCGCCGCGCGCCTGACCGCCCTGGAGCTGGCCCGGGCCGATGTGCAGGCCGCCGGCAACATCCAGGCGCTCGTGCTCACGCCGGCCGAGGCCTTCGAGGTGTCGGTCGCCTTTGCGGCACCGGCGACGCCCGGAGGCGCGGTGTGACGACGCTCGTGGCGCCGTCGCCTGACCTGGTGCGCGACCTCGTCGCCCGCGCCTTGACCGAGGACATCGGGCGGGGCGACGTCACCTGCGCCGCGACCGTCGATGCGACGATGCAGGCGCGCGGCGTGATCGTCGCCAAGGCGCCGCTGGTCGTAGCCGGCGTGGGCATCGCCGAGGCGGCCTTCCGCCAGCTCGACGCCGACGCCATCTTCACCGTCCGCTGGGGCGACGGCGCGCGCTGCGAAGCCGGCGAGACCGTCGCCGAGGTGACCGGCCGGGCGCGGGCCCTGCTCACCGCCGAGCGCGTCGCGCTGAACTTCCTCCAGCGGCTCTCCGGCATCGCCACGCTGACCGCGCGCTTCGTCGACGCCGCCGCCGGACGCATCGTCGTCCTCGACACGCGCAAGACCACGCCGACGCTGCGCATGCTCGAGAAGTACGCCGTGCGCTGCGGCGGCGGGACCAACCACCGCACCGCACTGGACTCGGCGATCCTGATCAAGGACAACCACAAGCGGCTGGCCGGCGGCGTCGGGCCGGCAGTCCGGCGGGCCCTGGCGGCGGCGACCGGACTCACCGTGGAGGTCGAAGTCGAGACGCTCGACGAGCTCGACGAGGCGCTCGCGGCCGGGGCGCCGTCGATCCTCCTCGACAACTTCACGACCTACGATCTGCGACGGGCCGTCGAACGTGTCGCCGGTCGGGCGCGAATCGAAATCTCGGGCGGCGTGACCCTGGATTGGCTGGCGGAACTGGCGACCACCGGGGCCGACGTCGTCTCGGTCGGCGCGCTCACTCATTCGGCACCGGCGGTGGACCTGAGCTTCGAGGTCGCGCCGCTGGCGCCCTGACCCGACCGCCGTGATCCGCACCGAGCCGCTGCCCACCGGGTTCGCCGAGGCGCTCGCGGCCGCGCGACCGCGCTTCGGCGGGCATGTGGCGACGGTCGAGTACGCGGCCTCGGTGCCCTCGACGATGGACTGGGCGGCGGGCCTGGCCGACGCCGATGGCCCCCATGGGCTGGTCGTGATCGCCGGCCATCAGACGGCCGGCCGTGGCCGTCGCGGACATCGCTGGTCGTCGCCGGCGCACGCCGGGTTGTACTTTTCGATCGTCGCGCGGCCGCCGGTGGCGCCGATCGCCGACGGCGAGCCGAGCCTGTTCGGGCTGCTGACGATCGCCGCCGGCGCCGCGGTGGCCGAGGGCATCGGCCAGGCCACTGGTCTCGAAGCGTCGCTGAAGTGGCCCAACGACCTCTTCTACGGCCACAAGCTCGCCGGCGTGCTGGCCGAGGGCCACGCCGTGGGACAGGCCGGCCAGTTCGTGGTGATCGGCGTCGGCATCAACGTGCGTGACGTCAAGTACCTGCCCGATGCCGACGGCCGGGCGTCGTCGCTCGAGCGCGAGCTCGGACACGTACCCGATGCCGGTGTCGTCGCCGCCGAGGTCCTGGCGGCCTGGGCGCAGCGCTACCAGGACCTGCTCGACGGCCGCTTCACCCGGGTGGTGGAGCGGTGGCGGGTGCGCGCCTCGGGCCTGGTCGGGCGACCGGTCGCGTGGACCGACGCCGACGGCGAGCACGAGGGCACGACCACCGGTGTGGACCCGACCGGAGCGCTGCTGGTCGACACCGGCACGACGGTGGTGCGAATCACGACCGGGCCGGTGCAGTGGCAGTGACCGGTTGCACCGCGGGCGCGGGCCGCCGATGAGCGACGCGCACGCCTACTGCCGCGAGGTCGAGGCCCACCTGTGCCGGCGCAACGGCGGCCACCTCATCCGCATCGTCGGACCGGCCTTCGATCTCGTCAAGGGCTGGGCCGAGACGGGTATTCCGCTCGTCGTCGCCTGCGCCGGCATCGATCGGTGCGTCGACCGGGCGGCGCGGCGGCCGGGCCGGCACCGGCCGATGCGGGTGGAGTTCTGCGCCGCCGACGTGCTCGCTGCCCACGACGAGTGGACGCGCGCGGTCGGCACGGCCGGGGTGACCAGCGGTCAGGCTGCGGCGGTGCCGGTGCCGCGGCGTCCGTCGCTCACGCAGCACATCGACCGCGTCGTCACCCAGCTCACGGCGCTGCGCGGCAGCGGCCGGGTACCGGCCGCCTTCGAGCCGGCGCTCGCCTCGGCGATCGCTGCGCTCGACGCCCAGCGCGCCGCGGGCTCGACCGCCCGCGGCGCCGCGCGCGACGCCGTGATCGCCGAACTCAAGGCCGTCGATGCGGCTCTCACCCAGGCCGCGGTCGCCGCGGTGAGCGACGCCGATCGCGCCGCGCTTGGTCGCGACGCCGAGGCCGAGATCGCCAGCTTCCGCCAGCGGCTGGCACCGGCGCAGTGGGATCAGGCGCGATCGACCGCGGCGGCGCGGCTGACTCGCCTGCGACTGGGGCTGCCGGTCGTGGCCTACGAGTGACGGCGATGCGGCCGGGCGATACCGTCGTCGTCGACGTCGAGCGGCCGGCGGTCGGCGGCCGGATGATCGCCCGTCACGACGGCCGGATCGTGTTCGTGAGCGGCGCCATTCCCGGCGAGCGCGTCGAAGTGCGAATCGAGCGCGTCCAGCGCCAGGTCGCGTGGGCCGAGACCACGAAGGTCGTCACCGCCTCGCCCGATCGCGTGCCGGTGCCCCCAGGGCTGGCCTGCGGCGGCCAGCTGCTGGCGCACGTCGCCGACGACCGGCAGCGGGCGCTCAAGGGCGCGATGATCGCCGACGCCCTGCGGCGCATCGGCAAGGTGACGGTCGAGGCACCGATCGCGATGCGCGGCGGGCCGGCCGACGGCTACCGTACGCGGGCGCGCATCCACGTGCGCGGCGGACGCGCCGGGTTCTTCGCCGAGGGCACGCACCGGCTGTGCGACCTGACCGAGTCGCGCCAGCTGCTGGCGGAGAGCGTCGCGACGATTGAACGGCTGAACGAGGCGCTCGTCGCCATCGCACCCGAGATTCGAAGCCGAGATTGAGTGGGCCGAGGACGTGCCGGGGACGACCCGAGTCGCGCACGTCACGGTGGCCCGCGTCGACGCCGCCCGCGCCGTCGCGCGGCTGGCCGGCTGCGAAGGGCTCGACGGTGTGAGCTGTTCGGTCGCCGGCGACGTTCGGGACGCCGGCCACCACCTCTGGGGCGTGACCCGTGTCGTCGACCAGCTCGACGGGTATGGCAGCCCGGCTGTGACGGTCGCGCACGGCGCCCGCGCGTTCTTCCAGGGCAACCGCTACATGCTCCTGCCGCTGATCGAAGACGTCGTGGCGCGGCTCGAGGGCCCGGTGCTCGACCTCTATGCCGGTGTCGGACTCTTCGCGCTCGCCGCCGCGGCCAGCGGCCACACGGTGACCGCGGTCGAGGGCGATCCCGCGTCGGCCGCCGACCTCGTCGACAACGCTGCCAGCGGCGTCGGGGTCCTCGCCGTCCACGGCGCCGTGGAAGCCCATCTCGCCGGCCCGCGCCACGCGGTCGGTACCGTGGTGGTCGACCCGCCGCGCACCGGGCTCTCGGCCGAGGCGCTGGCCGGGGTGCTGGCCTGGGCGCCGCCGCGGATTGTCTACGTGTCGTGCGATCCGGCGACGCTCGCCCGCGACCTCCGCCGCTGCCTCGACGCCGGCTACACGCTCGGCGTCGTGCGCGGCTTCGACCTCTTTCCGCGCACCGGTCACGTCGAGACGGTGGTCACACTGACCCGCTGAGCGGACTCAGCCGCGCGCCGCGTCGACGAAGCCCTCGAAGAGCGGCCGGAACTCGCCGGTCCGCCAGAAGTTCTCCGGGTGCCATTGCACGCCGAGGCAGAACCGCGCCGTCGGCCGCTCGACCGCCTCGATGACGCCGTCGGGCGCGGTCGCCGTCACCTCGAGCCCGTCGCCGGCGTGCCGCACCGCCTGGTGGTGGCGGCTGTTCACCTGGCAGCTCTCGCCGTCCTCGAGGTCGTCCTTCATCAGCGCCGCCAGGCGCGACGTCGGTGAGACCCAGACCTCGTGCGCGATGGCGTAACGTGGCTCGCGGACGTCGTGGTGGAGCGCGCCGTTGACCTCGCTCGGGATGTCCTGCACGAGGTCGCCGCCGAAGGCGACGCTCAGGACCTGCATGCCACGGCAAATCGCCAGCACCGGGAGGTCGGCGGCGAGGGCGGCGCGGACCAGCGCGATCTCGAACGCGTCACGCCCCGGCTCGGCGGCCTCGAACGTGGCATGGGCGGCCGCGCCGTAGAGCGTCGGATTGATGTCGCCGCCGCCGGTCAGCAGCACGGCGTCGACCCGTCCGACCACGCTTTCGGGCGCTTCGGCCAAGGTCAGCTCGACGACTTCGGCGCCGGCACGGCGAATCGACTCGACGTAGTCGGCCATCTGGCGGCACGGCGCGATCGCGATGGTGGGCATGAGGGCAGTCTCCTACATGCGGGCCGGCACGTCGATGCCCATCACCGCCAGGGCGGTGGTGAGCTGCCGTCGCACGTACAGGATCGCCGCGGCGCGCCACAGACGGACGTCCTGGCGATCCTCGGCGAGAATGGGGGCGGCGTGGTACAGGGCGTTGAAGCTCTGCGCGAGTCCGAACGAGAACTTGGCGAGGACGGCGAATTCGAGGGTGCGGATCGCGGTGTCGACGACGTCGTCGAGCCGCGCGGCCTCGAGGACGAGCGACCACAGCCGGTCGGCGTGCTCGTCGTCGACCAGCGCGCGCGGCGGCTGACTGGCCAGCCCGGCGGTCAGGCCCCCGTCGTCGACGCCATCGCGATCGCGCAGCTTCTGCAGGATGTTCTGGGCCCGAACGACGGCGTACTGGAGGTACGGCCCGCTCTCGCCCTCGAAGCTCAGCGCCTCGTCGATGTCGAAGGCGATCACCTTGGTGCGCGAGTACTTGACCATGAAGTAGCGCACCGCGGCGACGCCGATGCGCTCGGCGGTGCGGCGGGCCTCGGCCGCGGCCAGCTCGGGATTGCGCCGCGCCACCTCGCCCTGGGCGCTGTCGATCAGCCGATCGAGCAGGTCGTCGGCCTTCACGCCGAGACCCTTGCGGCCCGACACCTCGACGAACGGCCGCTTGGCCTCGTCGGAATCGGCCGGCGGGGCGAAGCCGAGGGCGGCGGCGGTGCTGTGGGACAGCGCCACCATCTCGTAGGCGAAGTGGGTGTGACGGGCCGCCTCGGCGGGATGGCCGGCGGCGGCGAGCGCCTGCTTGAGCAGCTGCTGAAGATACGCCTGCCGCACGTCGATCACGTTGAAGGTGGTCTCGGCGGCGCCGAACGTCGGGTGCGGCGTCTCGGCCAGCGCCGGGTCGCTGGTCGTCGCCCAGAGCGGCCGGCCGTCGGCACGGACGGTGAACGTCCGGTAGTGGAAGTCGAACCCGAGCAGGCCCAGCTTCCAGAACTGGTAGGCCATGTCCTTGCCGACGTAGGTGACCGTGCCGTTCGATCGGACGATGACTTTCTCGCGCTGTTCGGCGTCGTCGGCCACCGCCTCGTCGACCGGCGTGTCGGCGGCGACGGTGCCGTTGCCGTCCTCGTCGATGCGCATCACCCAGCAGCCCGCCAGCTTGCCCTCGGCCTGCAGGAACACGGTGCCCGAGGCCTTGAGGCGCTCGAACGCGCGCGCCCAGAAGCGCATGCGCAGGATGTCGCCTTCCCACGTCAGCAGGTCGTAGTCGATCCCCAGACGCGCCATCGTCACCAGATGAGTGCGGACGATGCGGTCGGCGACCAGCGCGCCAATCGCGGCGCTGGCGTTGCCGCCGTGCTCGATGTCGTGCAGCGTCGCGGCGCGGATCTCGAGGCGGGCGCCGTCCTGCTCGTACCACTCGGTGACACGGGCGTACAGGTCCCAGCAGTAGTAGTCGAACCGGGTGGTCTCGGCGAGCCGACGCACGCCGTCGAAGTCGAGCCCCTCGAGGTGCCGGAAGCCGACGACGACGTCGGCGACCTGCACGCCGGTGTCGTCGATGTAGTTCTGCACCTCGACCGGCCGGCCGCGGAAGCGCAGGGCCCGCACCAGCGTGTCGCCCAGACAGGCGTTGCGCAGATGGCCGATGTGGGCGGCCTTGTTCGGGTTGATGGCCGTGTGCTCGACGATGGTCTTGCCGAGCGCCGACGGCGGCGCGGCGATTGAGACGTCGAGGCGGGCGCGCAGGAACGCCGCCCGATCGAGGAAGACGTTGAGATAGCCGTTGGGCGCGGCGTCGACGCGCACCACGCCGTCGATCGGACCGAGCGCCGCGGCGAGCTCCTGGGCGATGGCGCGCGGCGCCTTGCGCAGCGTGCGCGCCAGCTCGAACGCCACCGGCGATCCGACGTCGCCGAAGGCACGGGAGGGAGGCACCTCCAGCGGCACCTCGGCCGTCTGGGCGTCGAGTCCGAACCGGATGTGGAGCGCGGCGCGGACCGCGGTCCGGAGCCGGTCGTGCAGGGGCAGCATCATGATGGGTGAGTCGCGGCCGGCCGGCGGTGACATCCGCGGCGGGCCGGCCACGATCCTAACAGTCCGGGCCGCGCCGAGCGGTGCGAATCGGCCACCGGTCTGCGTGGCGCACGCATGGACAGCGGCTTGGGCCGTGCGATAGGCTGCACCTCAGACGAGCGGTTCGGATCGCCGGGCGGCGTGGCGGCGAGCGCGTTCGTAGTCGTCCGGTGTGTTCACGTTGCAGAGCAGCGTCCCGTCGGGATCCAGCGGCGCCAGTGCCGCGTCGTCCAGCACCGCGACATCCAGGGCGGCGACGACGGGCACGATCCGGCGTTGGCCGCTGTCCAGGGCCAGGCGCAGCCGAGGCGCGACGGCCCGCCGATATGCCCCGGCCAGCGGCTGCCAGCCGTCGGCGGCCGTCCAAGGCACGGCGGCCTCGTGCCCGCCCAGGCGCGCGACCAGCGCCTGCACGAACGTGGCGGTGACGAACGGCATGTCACCGGCGAGGACGACCACGACCTCGGTGGCTGCCGTCTCGAGCGCGGTGCACAGCCCGCCGAGCGCACCGCCGTCGGCCAGGTCGGCGACGATCTCGAGACCGAGGTGGGCGAGCCGGGCGGGATCGGGCGTGATCAGGCGCGGCACCACGCCGAGCGTCGCCAGCATCGTCCGCTGGCGTTCGACGATGGCCACGCCGCCGACGTCGAGCAGCGGCTTGGCACGTCCGTCGAGCCTGCGGGCCCGGCCTCCAGCGAGTATCGCCGCCGACCACGTGGACATGGCTCGCGGTACGCTACCAGAATGACGCACGCGGAGCTCACCGACGACGGGATCGGCCGGCTGCTGGTGGCCAGTCTGCACCAGGGCATCGGTGATGCGATACCGTTGCGGCTCGAGTACTACGAGCACTGGCTCGGACCGATGGGCCTGCGCGACGGCCGGACCGGCCTGGCGCCGCTCGGAGCGGTGTTGAGCTTCCTGCGGCAGGAGGGCCAGCCGGTGTACGACGACATCATGACGCGGGCCGGGCGCTCGTCGGCGGAGTGGCATCTGGCCGACGATTGGCTCACCCAGCGGCTGGCCAAGTTCCTGCCGACGCCACTGCGGGCACGCTATGCGTTGGGCCGCAGCCAGCGGCTGATCCGCGCCGCCTTCGAGCCGGCCCGTACCCGGGTGTCGGCGCGCCGGGGTCACGGTCGCGTCGACATCGACGGCTCGGTGTTCTGCACGTTGCGCGACCCCTGGCCGTGGCCGACCTGCACCTATTTCGCCGCCGCGATCCAGCGGCATCTCGAGCTCTGCGGCGCGCCGGCGACGGTGCGGGTCGACGGCTGCAAGGCCTCGGGCAGCCGCGCCTGCCAGCTCGACGTCGACTTCACCGCGCCGCCCCCGGCCGACGCGTTTGCGAGCTGACATGGCGCTGCGCCGACTGCCCCTCGTCGTCGCCGCGTTCCTGTCGCTGCTCCTCCCGCCGGCGATGGCGCCGGTGGCGGCGCAAACGGCCGGTCCGGTCACGCTCGTGGTGCCGTTCGCGCTGGACAAGTTCGATCCCCGTGTCGCCTGGCTCGGGGAAGGCACGGCGATTGGCCTCACGGCGGCGCTGGCCGAG
This sequence comes from uncultured Acidobacteriota bacterium, assembly GCA_963786365.1. Lineage (GTDB taxonomy): Bacteria > Acidobacteriota > Vicinamibacteria > Vicinamibacterales > UBA2999 > CAWAYR01. Next base: position 575,261 of record CAWAYR010000018.1, on the reverse strand, counting down.
CGCGGCCTCGAGGTGGTCGGACGCGACGAGCGGCTGGCCGTCTTCGAGCGGCTGCAGTTGCCACCTGGCGCCACGCTCACGCGGGCGACGATCATCAAAGTCGCCGAGCTGGTCGGCGCCGTCGCGCGTCATCCTCGGTCGGGTCATGGCCAACGGCACCGAGGTGACCATCGACGCGCAGGTGCTGCATGTGGACACCGCCCGTCTCGATCCGCCGCTGCATCGGGTGACGCCGGTCGGCGGATTGCTGCAGACCTATCGCGAAATCGCCGCGGCCGCCGAGCCGCAGGCGCCGCGCGCGGCCGAGGGCGGCCCACTGGCGCCGTCGGTGCCGGCGTTCGAGCTCTACGTCCGCGGACTGACCGCGGCGCGCGAGGAGCTGCAGGAGCGCTATCTCTCCCAGGCGATCGACGCGGCGCCGACCTACGTCGAGGCCCGCCTGGCGCTGTGGACCGTGCAGTCGGCGCGCGGCGCCCACGAACAGGCGGTGGCGACGCTGGCCCCGGTCGGCCCCGCCGATGCCCACGCGCTCGACGCCGGCGTGCGGACCGCGGCGTCGCTGGTGCAGCTCCGCCGCTACGACGAGGCGTTCGCGGCGCTGCAGGCGCTCGCTGCCCGCACCCGCTCGCCGATCGTCACGAACCTGCTCGGAGTCGTGCAGCTGCGCCGCGGGTCGACGCCGCAGAGCGGCCGCGCCACCTACTACTTCCATCAGGCGGTGGAGCTCGAGCCGTCCGATCCCGACTACAGCTTCAATCTCGGCTACGCCTACTGGCTGGACCAGGACGCGACCGCCGCCGCCTACTGGCTGCGCGAGGCGGTGCGCCGCGATCCCGCCGACGGCGATGCCCACTACGTGCTCGCGGCGGCCCTGGCCGGCAGCGGTGCCGGCCCGGAGGCCGGCCGCGAGCGCGAGCTGGCCCGGCGGTTGTCGGAGCGATGGGAGGCGGTGGCCGCGACCGACGGCGTACCGCGCGGCCTCGAACGCGTGAAGGACCGGGTGGCGCCGGCCCGCCCGCGGGTCGATGCGCTGCTGCAGGCCGGTGCGCAGCGCGACCAGCGCGACGCCGCCGCGTTCCATCTCGAGGCGGCGCGCCGCGCCTACGACGCCGGTCGTGATCCCGAGACCGTCCGCGAGGCCCAGCGGGCATTGTACCTGGCGCCCTATGACTCGAGCGCGCACCTGCTGCTCGGCCGGGCGCTGGCGCGGAGCGGCTTGCTGCAGGAAGCCGTCGACGCGCTGAAGATCGCGATCTGGAGCACCGAGACGCTCGCCGCGCACGTCGCCCTCGGCGACGTGCTGCTGCGCTTGCGCGACATCGACGGTGCCGGGCGGGCAGCCGATCGCGCTCTCGCGCTCGATCCGGCCGACGCCGACGCGCTGGCGCTGGCGGCGCGGGTGCGCGCGCGGCCGCGGGGCCGGCGGGGCTGCGTGATACCATCGCAGGCGCGCCCGGCGCGATGCCCATGACCACGCCAGACGAAGGCGTTCGCGAGATCCAGTTGAGCGGGAAGCAGCTCGTCTTCCTGTTCATGGCCGTCACCGTGGTCTCGGTGGTGATCTTCCTGTGTGGGGTGCTGGTCGGCCGCGGCGTGCAGACCCGCGCCCTCGTCGACGCGCCGGCGATGGCCGAGACCGACGCGGTCGACGACGCCGGAGCGCCCCCGGCCGAGCCCGCGCCCGATTCGCCGACACCGCGCGCCGACGTGTCCTTCCCGCAGCGGCTCGAGAAGAACGAGACCCCGGCCGAGAAGCTGGTGGCGCGCAAGGATCCCCCGGCCAAGGCCGCGACGCCGGCGCCCGCGGCCGTGTCACCCGGCCCGGCCGCGACGCCGACAGCGCCGGCCCCGTCTGCCGCGGCGCCAGTGACGGCGGCGCCGGCGGCCAAGGCCGCCCCGGAGCGGCCGTCGCCCGGCATTCCGAGCGAGCCGAAGGGGACCGGCTTCGCCATCCAGGTGGCAGCCTTCAGCGCCCGCAGCGAGGCGGAGACGATCGTGAAGCGCCTGGTCGGCAAGGGCTACGCGGTCTACCTCGTCACCCCGCAAGCCGGCCAGCCGGCGATGTTCCGCGTCCGCGTCGGCAAGTTCACCGAGCGCGCCGAAGCCGAGCGTGTCGCCGCGCGTCTCGAGCGCGAAGAGCAGTTCAAACCCTGGATTACTCGCTAGCGCTTCTGTCGGGCGCGCTGCTGGCGCTCTCGTTCCCACGCTACGGCCATCCCGCGGTGGCCCTGGTCGCTGCGGTGCCGCTGCTGGTCGCGTTGTCGGGCTGGCGCGGCCGCCCCGGGGTGTTTCCCGGAACGTCGCTCCGGCGCGGGTTCGCGTTGGGGACCTGTGCCGGCCTGGTCTATTTCACCGGCACCATCTATTGGACCGGCGCCGTCGTCTCGACCTTCGGCGGGCTGCCCGCCATCGTCGCCTGGTTGTGCGCGTTCGCCCTGGCCGCCTACATGACCGTCTATCTGGCGGTGGCGGCGGCGCTGCTCGGCCGCGCGGTCGCCGTCTCCGGTTCGCGCGCCCTCTGGCTCGCCCCGCCGTTGTGGGTGGCCGGAGAGTTCGCCCGCGGGCATGTTCTCGGCGGCTTTCCCTGGGTCCCGCTCGGCAGCAGCATGGCGACGCTGCTGCCGATCGCGCAGCTGGCGAGCCTGGTCGGCGTCTACGGGGTGTCGCTCTACCTCGTCGTCCACAGCGTGCTGGTGACGCTGGCGATCACCGGCACCCGGCGTACCCAGGTGCGCGCCGCCGTCGCGGGAGTGGCCGTTCTGCTCGCGGTGTCGATCTGGGGCGGGCGTCGCATCGCCGATGCGCCGCTGACCCGACAAGGCACGCCGGTCGCGCTGGGGCTGATCCAGGCCAACATCCGCCAGGACGAGAAATGGAACCCGGGCATGGCCGCCGAGATCGAGCGCCGCTACGAGCGGCTGACCCGGCAGGCCGCCACCGCCGGTGCCGCGGTGATCCTGTGGCCGGAGTCGTCGACGCCGTACTATTTCAACGAGGAGCCGGCCCGCGCTGCGACGGTCCGGGCCCTGGTTCGCGAGACCGGCACGCCGCTGCTCTTCGGGACCGACGAGGTCGAGCGCGGTTCTCCCGATCGCTATTACAACTCGGCCTTCGTGCTCGCCCCCGACGGCGCCGTCGCGGCCGTCTACCGCAAGATGCAGCTGGTGCCGTTCGGCGAGTTCGTGCCGCTGCGATCGCTGCTGTTCTTCGTCTCGCCGCTGGTCGAGGGCGTGTCGGACTTCTCGGCCGGCGATCGCGTGACGATGCTGCCGATGGCCGGCCACATGGCCAGCACGGCGATCTGCTACGAGATTGTCTATCCCCATCTGGCTCGCGAGGCGGTACGCCAGGGCGCCGAGTTGCTGACCACGGTCACCAACGACGCCTGGTACGGCGACTCGTCGGCGCCCTACCAGCACTTTGCCTTGGCGTCGCTCCGCGCGGTGGAGCAGGGCCGCTATCTGGCGCGCGCCGCCAACACCGGCATCAGCGGCGTCGTCGATCCCTACGGCCGGGTCATCGGCGCCACGCGCGTGTTCGAGGAGACGGTGGTCGTCGTCGAGGCCCGCTTCCTGACCGGGCGCACGCTGTATGCGACAATCGGGGATCTCGTCGCCGAGCTGGCCCTGGTCGTGGCCGGCCTCACCGTGGTGTGGTTGGGCGTCGAGCGGCGGCGGTAGCGGGCAACTTCAAGGGGTGCGGCGTGGCGTTGGGACAGGACGAGCTCATCCGGCGGTCAGAAGACGTGGTCAAACGGGCCCACGACCTGCGGAGCTATCTTTGACCGGGCCACGGACGCCGGGGAGATCGCGACCCTCGAAGCGCGGATTGCCGCGCCCGACTTCTGGAAGGACCAGCAGGACGCCCAGCGGGCGCTCCAGCGGCGCCGCCGCCTGAGCGAGGACGCCGAGCTGCGCGACTCGCTCGGCCGGCGCGTCGCCGACCTGGATGTCCTGATTGAGTGGGCGGGCGCCGGCGAGGACGTCACCGCCGACCTGCAGCGCAGCCTCGACGAGCTCGAGGCCGAGGTCGAGGCCGCCGAGATCAAGAAGATGCTCGGCGGCGAGCACGACCGCGCCAACGCCATCGTCACGATCCACCCGGGCGCGGGCGGCGTCGAGTCCCAGGACTGGGCCGAGATGCTGCTGCGCATGTACCTCAAATGGGCCGAACGGCGCGGCTTCCGCCGCGAGGTGCTCGACTTCCAGCCCGGTGACGAAGCCGGGCTCAAGAGCGTCACGCTGACGGTGACCGGCGAGAACGCCTTCGGCCTGCTGTCGGCCGAGGCCGGGGTCCACCGGCTGGTCCGCATTTCGCCGTTCGATCAGGCCGCCCGCCGCCACACCTCGTTCGCCTCGGTCTACGTGTGGCCCGAGATCGAGGACGACATCGAGATCGACATCGACGAGAAGGACCTGCGCGTCGACACCTATCGCTCGAGCGGCGCCGGCGGTCAGCACGTCAACGTCACCGATTCGGCGGTGCGCATCACGCACTTGCCGACCGGCATCGTCGTCTCGTGCCAGAACGAGCGATCGCAGCACAAGAACCGCGACGTGGCGATGAAGGTGCTGCGGGCCCGGCTCTACGACCTGAAGCTCAAGGAGCAGCAGTCCAGGCTCGACCAGATTGGCGGCGTCAAGAAGGACATCGCCTTCGGCAGCCAGATCCGCAGCTACGTGCTCCAGCCGTACCAGATGATCAAGGACCACCGCACCAAGATGGAGGTCGGCGACGTCCACCGCGTGCTCGACGGCGACCTCGACGGGTTCATCAAGACCTACCTGATGCGGAAGGCCGCCGGAACGCTCGGCCAGGCCGCGGCCGACGAGGCCTGACGCGGCGCGGCGTCAGGACTACGGCTGCACGCGCCCGGCGTCGTCGGCGACCGGCGTCGGTTGGGTGCCGGCGATGAACGCTTCGGTGACGGTGGCCGTCGAGAAAGAATCGGCGGGTTGGCCGGTGGCCCGGTCGACCGCCACGAACACGATGTTGCCGGGGGCGTCGAAGGTCGGTGGCGTGGCCCGGTCGCGGCCGTCGAGATAGGCCTTCATGATCTCGATCCAGATCGGCAGGGCCGCCGTGGTCCCGGTCTCGCCGTTGCCAATCATCTTCTTCTCGTCGTAGCCGAGCCACACGCCGACGGTGACGTCGGGGTCGAAGCCGACGAACCAGGCGTCGGTGTAGTCGTTCACCGTGCCGGTCTTGCCGGCCAGGGGCCAGTCGAGCGCGGCCGCCGACGCCGCCGTTCCCCGCTGCACCACGCCGCGCAGCATCGAGGTCATCACGTAGGCGGTGTCGGCGCGAATGGCGTCGCGCGGCGCCGGCGTGTGCTCCTCGAGCAGCACGCCCTCACGGTCGGCGACCGACAGGACCTGCACCGGCTCCATGCGCACGCCGTGGTTGGGGAAGACCGAATAGGCCGAGGTGAGGGCGATCAGCGTCGACTCGCCGGCGCCGAGCGCCGAGGACAGGAACGGCGGCAGCGAGCCCGGGAGACCGAAGCGGGCGGCATAGGGCACGACCTGGCCCGGGCCCAGCATCTCCATCACCTTGACGGCCGGGATGTTGCGCGAGCCTTCGAGCGCGCGTGCGCACGGTGAGCGCCCCCACGAAGCGGCCGTCGTAATTGCGTGGGGTATAGGGCGGCTGGCCAGCGCCGGCGTCGAAGGTCGTCGGCTCGTCGACGAGCAGCGTCGCCGGCGTGAGGCCGCGGTCGATGGCCGCGGTGTAGAGGATCGGCTTGAACGTCGACCCGATCTGCCGCAACGCCTGGGTGGCGCGGTTGAACTTGCTGCGGGTGAAGCTATAGCCGCCGACCATCGCCAGCACGTTGCCGGTACGGTTCTCGAGCGCGACCACCGCGCCTTCGAGGATCGGCGTCTGTTCGAGCCGTACGGTCGCCGTGCCCGCAGTCTGATCCACGGTCAGGAGCTCGACGTCCACGAGGTCGCCGACCGTGACCACCTGCGAGGCGTGGGTGCGGCGGGTCCACTGATAGCCCTCGCGGGTGAGCTCGGCGCGCAGCGTGCCGATGCGCAGGGTGGCGTGTCCCGGAGCGGCGCCGGCGGCATCGACGCGCTCGACCAGCGCCGGGACGATGTCGCCGGCGAGGAGCGGCCGCTGCCAGCGGTCGTTGCGGTAGGCCGACAGTGGCGTCGCGCCCTGGCGGACGTTGATCTGGGCGCGGCGGAATCCGGTGCGACGCTTGTCGACCTTGCGCAAGCCGACGTCGAGGGCGTGGGTGGCGATGCGCTGGAACCGGCCGTCGAGCGGCGTCCGCACGGTGAGCCCGCTCTCGTACAACTGCTGCGCGCCGTAGCGACTCTCGAGATGCTTGCGGACCTCCTCCAGGTAGTACGGCGCGAAGCTCACCTCGCGCGCCGGGTCGCCCCGGGTCACGATCGGCTTGCCCTTGGCCTCGGCGGCGGCCTCGGCGGTGAGGAAGCCCTCGCTGGCCATGCGGTCGAGCGTGTAGTTGCGCCGGCGGAGCGCCGCCGCCGGATTGACGTACGGACTCTGCCGGGCGTTGCCCTGCAGGATGCCGGCGATCATCGCCGACTCTTCGACGGCCAGGTCCTGCACCGACTTGCCGAAGTAGAGCTGCGCCGCGGCCTCGACGCCGTAGGCGCCGTGACCGAAGTACATCTGGTTGCAGTAGAGCGTGAAGATTTCCTGCTTGGTGTAGCGCTTCTCGATCTGCACCGCCAGCAGCAGCTCCTTGACCTTGCGTTCCCACGTCTTCTCGTCGGTGAGGAACAGCTTGCGGGCGAGCTGCTGCGTCAGCGTGCTGGCGCCGCCGGCCTTGCGCATCTCGATCAGGTTGGTGGCCACGGCCCGCAGCAGGCCGGTGATGCTCAGGCCGAAGTGCTCGAAGAACCCCGAGTCCTCGGCCGCCAGCACCGCCTGGCGCATCGGTTCGGGAATGTCCTCGTAGCGCAGGACGACGCGACGCTCGACCGCGAACTCGCCGACGACCGTGCCGTCGCGACCCAGTACCCGTGTGATGGTGTCGGGCGCGTAGTCGTCGAGCGCCGAGATGGCGGGCAGGTCGTCGGAATAGGCGAAGAGCACGCCGCTCGCCGTGCCGAGGAGTGCCGCGAGCACGAAGAGCGCCGCCAGTCCGGCGTGTCGGGCGAACGTGGGAAGCGTAGCCATGGCGGAGCGATCGACGCCCCGTTATTGTGCCATCGCCGTCAGCGCGGCCGGCGCCGGTTGCCGCCCCCGCCGCCGCCCGACGAGGCACCGCCACCCGACTGGGCACCGCCACCCGACCGGGCACCGCCGCCCGACGGTGCACCGCCGCCCGACGGGGCGCCGCTGCCCGACGAGGCGCCGCTGCCGCTCCGCCCCCGGCCGGTCGCTGGCCCGCTGTGGAGCCGCCGCCGCGCTGGCCGCCCCCGCCCTGGTCGGCTCCTTGAGCGCGCGGCCGGGCCGCCCCACCCTCGGCTTGCGCCTCCGGCCGGCCCCAGGCCCGGCCTGTCGCTGCGGTCGGCCGGCCGTAACCGCCGCCGTCGTCGCCGCGGCCGTCACGAGGCGCGACTTCGCGCACCCGGCTGCGGTCGGATCCCTCGTCGCGAACGCCCGGATCCGTGGGACGCCCGTCGCCGGGGCGTGGCGCGACCTCGCGGACGCGCGCATCGCCACCTCCCGGCGTGCGCCACGCTCGTGGATCACCGGCGCCGCCGGTGACGCGCCCGCCGGCGTCGTCGCGCGGCGTCGGCAGCGGCGTCGCCGCAGGACCGCGCGGGCGCACCCCCGAACGAGGCACGGCTTCGGGGCCCGACGCCCCCCCGTAACCCGGCGCCCGATTGTAGACGCCAGGATGGCGTCCGGCCGGGACCGGCCGACCATAGCCGCGCGCCGTCGCCAGCCGCCGCTCCCATCCGTCGGGTCCGCGCGGCGAGTGGCTCTGTGTGACGAAGCCGCCGAGCACCGGCCCCGGCAGGTGCCGCACGTCGGCGTAGTGGCGGCCGATCGGGCCATGGCCGCCGAAGTGGCGGCGCGGCACCACCGACCAGCACCCGGCCCAGACGTCCACCGGACCGCCGCGCGCGCCGACGAAGAAATCGACGACCGGACGGGAGTTCCAGCCGAGCGGCGACCAGCCGATGTGGTCGGCCTCGACCGCCCAGCCGACCCATGCCGGACCCCAGGTGCGGCGCGGCATCCAGTACCAGCCGCGCGACGGGTGGCGGCCCCAGCGCCCGTAATGGTGGACCGGCCAGCCCCACGGATCGCTGTCGATCCAGGTCCAGCCGTAGCGGGTGTAGCGCCAGCTGCCGTTGGCGTAGGGACGCCAGCCCGGCCCCGCCGTCGGGAACCACACCGAGCCGTAGATGGGCAACGTGTCCCAGCGCCCGTAGGTCGCAAAGGACGGCGCATACGCGCGTGAGCTCGACCGGGAGCGGCTGTGCGCCGCGCGCGTGCTCCATGTCGTCGACGCGTCGCGCCGCCCAGTCGGTGAAGGCGTCGCGCTGCACGCCGGCGCGCGTCCACCGCGGCTCCAATCCCCGGGGATCGACCGCGACCTCGTCGTCGGCGGCAATCGGCACATCAGCGGTCGGGGAGCGTCAGCGTCGCCCGCCCGCTCAGCACCGCGATCGTCGATTCGCCGTCCAGGTCGCGGGCCGTGATCAGATATTGGCCACGCGGTTCGAGCCGCACGATCCCGACCGGCGTGCCGACGTCCAGAGCCGCGTCAGCTCGCCGCGGTCCGCACCACCACACGGCCGCGCACGACGCTGAATGGCACGTCGTCGTCGAAGCGCAGGTCGCTGCCACGATCGACGTGGACCAGCGATCCGTCGGCGAACACCAGTTCGGCGCGCCCGTCGGCGGTGATCAGACGGTCGCCGCCCTCGAGCACGTCAGGAGCCTGCGCCGCTTGCACGCCGTCGCGGCGCGCGATGTCGACGCGGCCGTCGACATACGTGAGCGTGATCGGTGGCGGCAGCGAAGCCGTCGGCGCGTCCTGCGCGATGGCCGCGACTGCGCTCGCCAGACTGAGCGGCACCACCGCCACGAAACCGAGCCACGTGCGCACGTCGATCGCTCCGATCCCGCAGGACTTCGCGCCGGAACGGCGATTCCGGCGAGCTCAGGCTGGCGACGCCAGTATACCGCCGCAAGATTCGGCCGGCGTGCCGTCGGGAAGTCTCGTCCTGAGCAGAAAGTTGACAATCATCGACTCAGATTTCATACTGCTGTTTGGGCGCCTGCCCGCAACCTCTCCCTCCATGGATCTGTACATCGTGCTTGGCGTGCGGCGCGGGGCCAGCGCCGAGGACATCCGGCGCGCATACAAGCGGCTGGCCCGTCGCTATCACCCCGACATCAACCCGGGCGACGGCGAAGCGGCGGCGCGCTTTCGCGACATCCTCTCGGCCTACGAGACCCTGGTCGATCCCGAGCGGCGCCGTCGCTACGATCACGGCGAACCGACGGCGGTGCCACCGCGCGCCGCCGGATTTGCCGGCTTCGATTTCTCGCCGCGCGTCCGTGCCGAGCGCACGACCACCTTCGGCGATCTCTTCGGCGGCATGTTCGTGCCGCCGCCGGCCACCGGACGTCCCGCCCGCGGGGCCGATCTCCACACCGCCCTCACCGTGCCGCTCGCCGACGTGCTGTCGTCGAGCCGTCACACGCTGACGTGGAGCCGCGACGTCGTGTGCGCGGCCTGCGCCGGCACCGGCGCCGGCGCCGTGTCGCCGGTCGCGTGCGTCGCCTGCGAGGGCAGCGGCAGCGTGCAGGCGGTACGCGGTCACATGCTGTTCACCACCACCTGCGACAAGTGCGGCGGGGCGGGCCGACAGGTGGCCAGTCGGTGTCCAGTCTGCGATGGCCGCGGCACCGAGCCACGGGCCGAGCCGCTGACGATCGACGTGCCGGCCGGCGTCGCCGACGGCGCCGTCATCCGCCTGTCGGGCTACGGCCACGCCGGCCGCGCCGGCGGCCCGCCCGGTGACCTGCACGTCGCGGTGGCGATCGCCCCGCATCCGCTCTTCCGCCGCGAAGGCAACGACCTGCACCTCGAGGTGCCGCTGGCCGTCCATGAAGCGGCGCTGGGCGCGCGCATTCCGCTGCGCCTGCTCGATCGATCCACGGTCCGCCTGCGGGTGCCGCCGGGCACGCAGTCGGGACAGCGCTTCCGGTTGCGCGAGCGCGGCGTGCCGTCGCGCGACGGCCGGCGCGGCGACGTCGTCGCCGAGGTGCGGCTGATGCTCCCACGCGTGCTCGACGAGCGCGCCAAGGAGCTGCTGCGTGAGTTCGGCCGGGTCCAGGGCGAGAGCGTGCGCGATGGCCGCTTCCCGTCGAGCGAGGACGGTGCGTGATGGCCAAGCGTCCCAGCGGCAAGTCGTTCTACATGATCAGCGTCGTCGCGCAGAAGTACAACATCCACCCGCAGACGCTGCGCCTCTACGAGCGTGAGGGGCTGCTGCTGCCGTCGCGCACCGAAGGCAACACGCGGCTCTACTCCGACGACGACCTGGCGCAGCTCGAGACAATCCTGTCGCTGACCCGCGACCTCGGCGTCAACCTCGCCGGCGTCGAGATCATCCTCAACATGCGCCGCAAGATGGAGCGGATGCAGGGCGAGGTCAACGAGTTCATGGAGTACGTGAAGCACGAACTGGCCAAGGGACTGGGCGACTGGGAGCAGCGCTTGCAGACCGCGCTGGTCAAGTCGGCGCCCACCGATCTCATGCGCATGCCGCGCGAAGAGCCGGCGGCCGACGCCGCCGCGCCGCCACCGCGTCGCGGGCGCTGATCCGGCGGCGCGATCGCCCGCCGCTCGACCGGCCGCGGTGGTACAATCCGTCGCGAGATGCCGTGTGAGATCTGTCACGACAGCTTCTGGGTGGTCGAGCGCATCGACGGCGTCGATCGCGTGCGCCGCTGCGACTGCTGGCGCGCCACCCTGGCCGGGCAGCAGCTGGCGCAAGCGCGGATTCCGCGCGGCTACCAGCACTGCGAGCTGACCAACTTCGAATCGAACACCGACTCGCTGCGCGAAGCGCTTCGCTTGGCGCGCGCCTTCATCGACGCGTTCCCGGTGCCGAACCGGGGCCTGTTGTTCATGGGGCGGCACGGCGTCGGCAAGACGCACCTGGCGGTGGCGATTCTCAAGGACGTGGTGCAAACCAAGGGCGCGCGTGGCTTCTTCTACGAGACCCGTGAGCTGCTCAAGCTGGTGCGCGACACCTACAACGGCGGCGACGCCACCGAGATGGACGTGCTGCGCCCGGTGCTCGATGCCGATCTGCTCGTGCTCGACGACCTCGGGGCCGAGAAGACCTCCGAGTGGGTGCAGGAGACGCTCGGCCTGGTCGTCAACACGCGCTACAGCGAGCGGCGGCCGACCATTTTCACCACCAACCTCGTCGATAGTCCCAATCCCGACGATCTCAACTCGATGATCGTGCGCATCGGCGCGCGCACCCGGTCGCGGCTGTTCGAGATGTGCGAGTGGGTCGAGATGGACGGGCCTGACACCCGCCAGGTCGGCGTGCACCCGACGCCGGAGGCGTTGGCCCGATACAACCGTGAGTCGCCCGATTCCGACCAGAACCGCCAGCCGGGCAGCTTCCCCGACAAGGCCCGCGGCATGGCGCGGGCCGGGCTCCGTGGCCGGGGCGCGGCCGACGTGAACTGGGCCGGGGGCAAAGGCGGGTCGCGCTAGCGGACCGTGGCCGGGCTCTATCTCCACATCCCGTTCTGCCAGGCGATCTGCTGGTACTGCAACTTCACTCGCGGGCTGCTCGATGAGGCGGTCAAGGCGCAGTACGTCGCGGCGCTGGTCAGCGATCTGCGGCGCCACGCCGACGCGGTGCCGGTCGAGACGATCTACCTCGGCGGCGGCACGCCCTCGCTGCTGACGCCGGCCGAGCTGGGCGCGATCCTCGATGCCAGCCGCGACAGCTTCACCGTCGCCGCCGATGCCGAGATCACCCTCGAAGCGAACCCGGAGAGCGTCACGGCCGGGTCGTTGGACGGCTATCGCGCCGCCGGGGCCAACCGGCTGAGCTTCGGCGCGCAGTCGTTTCGCGCCGACGAACTCGCCCGGCTCGGTCGCCTTCACACTCCCGAGCGCCCGGCCGAAGCGGTGGCCCTGGCGCGGGCGGCCGGCTTCGACAACGTCAGCCTCGACCTGATGCTGTGGCTGCCTGGCCAGACCGTGGCGCATGCCCGCGAATCGGTCGACCGGCTGGTGGCGATCGGCCCCGAGCACGCGTCGCTCTACCTGCTCGAGATCTACCCCAACGCGCCGCTGCGCGACGAGATGGCGCGGGCCGGCTGGTCGGTGGCGCCCGACGACGACGCCGCCGACATGTACCTCGAGGCGATGGCCACGCTCGACGCCGCCGGCTATTGCCAGTATGAGATCTCGAACGTGAGCCGGCCCGGACGGGAGAGCCGGCACAACCTCACCTACTGGCGGGACGGCGACTGGCTGGCCTTCGGGAGCGGCGCGCACGGGGCCCGCGGCGACAGCCGGTGGCGCAACGTCGCCGCGACTGGCGACTACATCGGCCGCGTGCGCGCCGGCCGCTCGGCGGTCGCGGAGCGGACGCCGCGCGACGACGCGGCCCGGTGCGAGGAGGCCCTCTTCATGGGTCTGCGGCTGAGCGAGGGCGTCGACCTCGACCGCATGCGCGCGCGCTATGGCGTCGATGTCTGGGCCCGGTACGGCGAGCGACTGCGGCCCTTCGAGCGCGCCGGGCACCTGGTGCACGAGCCTGGGCGGCGGATTCGCTTGACCCGTCAGGGCATGCTGGTGGCTAATGAGGCGATGGCGGTTTTCATCGACCGGGGAGTGGTGTAGAGTAGCGGTCTTTCGCCGCAAGGAGGCTGGTCCAATGCTTCGAGGTTTCGGTATGTCTCCGGCCGCGCGCCGGTCGTTCGTGACGGGATTCGCGCTGGCCGCGGTTGTCACCGTCGGTGCCCCGGCGTTCGCGCAGGAGCCGGCGGCTGAGAAACCGGTGCTGCTGCTGGAGGGCGACGCCGCCACTGTCACGGTTCTCATCAAGCCGGACAAGACCGCCGACTTCGAGTTCGTGATGGGCCGGCTCAAGGAAGCACTGGCCAAGAGCGAGAAGCCCGAGCGCAAGCAGCAGGCGGCCGGCTGGACCATCTACAAGACCAGCCAGGCGGTCCAGGGCAACACCGCCTACATCATGATCATCAACCCGGTGGTCAAGGGGCAGGAGTACGACATCAGCCGCCTCATCGCCGAGGTCTTCCCGGTCGAGGTCCAGGAGATCTTCCAGAAGTACAAGGACTCCTTCGCCGGCCGCGGCATCACGCCGCTGACCACGTTCATGAAGATGGGCCAGTAGGCCCGGCGCCTCCGGGACGCCGTCCCGTGTTCACCGCTACTCTCGTGCTGCTGGCGCTCCTCCAGAGCGCCGGCAGTGCATCGCCGCCGCAAACCCCGCCGCCTCAAACTCCGCCGCCTCAAACTCCGCCGCTCAAGCTCCCGCTCCACCCCGTCGGCGCCGTCCGCGGTCGACGTCGATCCGGCGAAACTCGTCTTCCCGGTCGACACTTCCGGGGTGGTGCTGGTCGCGGTGAAGCCCGACCGCACCGCCGACTACGAAGCGATGATCCGCGCCCTGCACGAGGCGCTCGCCGCCGCCGATCCGGCGGCGCGGCGGATCGGCGAGGGCTGGCGGATCTTCAAGTCCGCCGACACCGATGCCAAGGGCAACGCGTTGTACGTGCACGTGGTGACCACGCCGCTGGCCGATGCCGACTATCGCCCGTCGGTGGTGTTGGCCCGGCTGGTCCGCGACCTGCCGGCCGACTTGTTGGTGAAGTATCGTGATGCGTTCGCCGGCCCGACGACCCGCCTGTCGCTGACACTACTGTCGGACTTCGCGCTCACACCGGTGAAGCCGAAGCCGTGACTGCCCGGCGGCGCGGTCGGGCCAATGGTATGATCGCAGCCTCTGGCAGGCGGGCCGCCGATTGCGCCGCACCTCACGCCAGTGTGGCTCGCCGTGTTCGACGTCACCCTCACTGACGATCAGGTTCTCCTGGCGCGCAGCGTGCGCGAGTTCGCCGAGCGCGAGATCCGCCCGCGCCTGCGCGAGTGGGACGAGGCGCAGCATTTTCCGGCGGAGCTGCTGCCGGCCCTGGCCGACCTCGGCCTGATGGGCATCCAGATTCCCGACACCTACGGCGGCGCCGGCATGTCCTCGGTGGACTACTGCGTCGCGCTCGAAGAGCTGGCCCGGGTCGATCCCTCGGTGTCGCTGTCGGTGGCCGCGCACAACGGCCTGGGCACCGCGCACATCGCGATGTTCGGGTCCGAGGCGCAGCGCCGACGCTACGTCGTGCCGCTGGCATCGGGTCGAGCGCTGGCGGCGTGGGGGCTGACCGAGGCCGGCTCGGGGAGCGACGCGGCCGCGATGCGCACGACCGCCGTCCGCGACGGCGACGGCTGGGTGCTGAACGGCGCCAAGAGCTTCATCACCCACGGTCTGTCGGCCGACACGCTGGTCGTGATGGCGGTGACCGACCGGGCCAAGGGTGCCAAGGGCATCTCGGCCTTCGTCGTCGAGCGCGGCACGCCGGGGCTGCGCACCGGCAAGAAGGAAGACAAGCTGGGCATGCGGGCCAGCGAGACCGCCGAGGTCCTGCTCGACCAGTGCCGCATCCCGGCGTCGCAGCTCCTCGGCGAGGAAGGGCAGGGCTTCATCCAGACGCTGCAGGTCCTCGATGCCGGGCGCATCGGCATCGCCGCGCTGGCGGTCGGGCTGGCCCAGGGCGCCTACGAATGCGCCCGCCAGTACGCATTCGAGCGCCGCCAGTTCGGCACGCCGATCGGCCTGTTCCCGTCGATCCGCGCCAAGCTCGCCACCCACGCCACGCGGATCGAGGCGGCGCGACTGCTGACGCATCGGGCGGCGTGGCTCAAGGACCAGGGCCGGCGCATGACGCTCGAGTCGTCGATGGCCAAGCTCTTCGCCAGCGAGGTGGCGGTGCGGGCGGCCGAGGACGCCGTCCAGATTCACGGCGGTTACGGCTTCGTCAAGGACTACCCGGCCGAGAAGTTCTTCCGCGACGTCAAACTGACCACGATCGGCGAGGGCACGAGCGAGATCCAGCGCCTCGTCATCGCGCGGCAACTCCTGGCAGCGGTGTGACCACGCCCCAGCCCCTCGGCGCGCGGGTGCTGGCCGGCGATCCGCGGGCGATCGCCCGGGCGATCTCGCTGATCGAGGACGATCATCCGGCCGCCGCCGCGCTCATCCGGACCGTGTTCCCGCACACCGGCCGGGCGACGCTGGTCGGCGTCACCGGGCCGCCCGGGGCGGGCAAGAGCACGTTGGTCGACCGGCTCGTCACCGACGCCCGCGCCGCCGGCGAGACGGTCGGGGTGATCGCGGTCGACCCGACCAGCCCGTTCACCGGCGGCTCGATTCTCGGCGATCGCTTACGCATGCAGGCGCACGCCGCCGACCAGGACGTCTTCATCCGCAGCATGGCCACCCGTGGCCACCTTGGCGGGCTGGCGCGGACCACGTCGGATGCGGCGATGGTGCTCGACGCGGCGGGGAAATCGGTCGTGATCGTCGAAACGGTGGGGGTCGGGCAGGACGAGGTCGACATCGTGCGATCGGCCGACGTCTCGGTCGTGGTGCTGGTGCCGGGCGCTGGCGACGACGTGCAGGCGCTCAAGGCCGGCATCATGGAGATCGCCGACGTCTACGTGGTGAACAAGGCCGACCGCGACGGCGCCGAACGGATGGTCACCTCGATCGAGTCCAACCTGACGCTGCAGACCTATCCGCCCGGCGCCTGGCGGCCGCCGATCGTCAAGACCACGGCCACCACCGGCGCCGGCGTGAGCGAGCTGTGGCAGGCGATTCGCGGGTTCCTCGCCCACACCGCCGCCGACCGGCCGCGGCGGCGGGCCGCCCGCCACGAGTCCCGGCTGCGCGAGCTGCTCGCCCAGCGCTTCCTGGCCCATCTCGAGCGGGACGTGCTCGCGCCCGGGGAATTCGCCGCCCTGGTCGAGCGCATCGCCGAACGCGAGGTCGATCCCTACACGGCGGCCGCCGAGCTGCTGCGCCGCGCGCTCGGGGCCGGGGAGGCGTCATGAAGGTGCGGCTCGATCACGTCGGCATCGCGGTGGCGGATGCCGCCGCTGCGACCGCCTGGTACCGGACGCTCGGCTTGGCCGTGGGCCACAGCGAGGAGGTGGCGTCGCAACAGGTCCGCGCCCATTTCCTGCCCACCGGCACGGCGATGCTCGAGCTGCTGGAGGCCACCGCCCCTGGCTCGCCGATTGCGCGCTTTCTCGAGAAGCGTGGCCCCGGCCTGCACCACGTCGCTCTGGCCGTCGACGACATCCACGCCGCCCTGGCCGAGCTGCGTCAGGCCGGTGTCCGCCTGATCGACGAGGCGCCGCGGCCCGGCGCTGAAGGCGCGCTGGTCGCGTTCGTGCACCCGTCGGCGGCGCAGGGTGTGCTGATCGAGTTGAAGCAGCCGGCGGTCGGCGTCCGCGCCGGTCAGCCCGCGGCCGTGCCGCTGTTCAGGACGCCGTCGCGCCGCACCCTCGGCGATCTCGAACTCGTCAGCCTCTCGGACGGCTTCTTCGCGCTCGACGGCGGGGCGATGTTCGGCGTCGTGCCACGGACGTTGTGGGAGCAGCGGTTGCCGCCCGACGATCGGCACCGGATCCCGCTCGGCATGCGGCCGCTGCTGGTGCGCGGCGCCCAGACGCTGCTCATCGACGCCGGCTGCGGCGACAAGATGGACGCCAAGAGTGCGGCGATCTACGGCCTCGACCGCACCTATCATCTCGGCCACGCGCTCGCCGAGGCCGGCGTCGGCGTCGACGAGATCGACATCGTGCTGGCCAGCCATCTCCACTTCGATCACATCGGCGGGTTCACCGAGCGCCGCGCCGACGGGACGCTGGCGCCGCGCTTCCCGAAGGCGCGCTACATCGCCCACCGCGGCGAATGGCACGACGCGACCCATCCCCACGAGCGCAATCGCGCCAGCTATCTGCCCGAGAATTTCCTGCCGCTGCACGAGGCCGGTGTCCTGACCCTGGTCGACGACGGCGCCGAGATCATGCCCGGCGTGACGCTGCGCCGTTCGGGCGGGCACACGATGCACCATCAAGTGGTGATGCTGACCTCCGGCGGGCGAACCGCGGTCTTCGCCGCCGACATGTACCCGACCGCGGTGCACATTCCGGATCCGTGGGTGATGGGCTACGACCTCTATCCCGTGGACACGCTGTCGTTCAAGCGCGCCTTCGCGCGCGAGGCGATCGAGCGGCGAATACCTGATCTTCTTCGAGCACGATCCGTCGCTCGCCGCAGGCATCCTGCGCGAGAGCGGCGGCAAGCGGACGGTGGAACGGATCATTTGAACAGCGGCTCGCGGCTAGCGGCTAGCGGCTAGACCCGAGGCGCGGGAGCAGCGATGGCAGTCGAGATTGGCATCATTGGGGGCAGCGGGCTCTACGACATGACGGAACTGACCGAGCGCGAGGAGCGCCGGGTCGCGACCCCGTTCGGCGAGCCCTCGGGTCCGTACGTGCTTGGCACCCTGCGCGGCCGGCGGGTGGCGTTCCTCGCCCGTCACGGCGCCGGTCACCGGCTGATGCCGACGGAGTTGAACTTCCGGGCCAACATCTTCGGCTTCAAGCAGCTCGGCGTCACCCACCTGCT
Organism: uncultured Acidobacteriota bacterium; assembly: GCA_963786365.1. Lineage (GTDB taxonomy): Bacteria > Acidobacteriota > Vicinamibacteria > Vicinamibacterales > UBA2999 > CAWAYR01. The sequence goes on along the minus strand of CAWAYR010000018.1, from coordinate 557,565 downwards.
GTCGGCGAGCGCCGTCGGCAGCCTGAAAGAAGAGTACAAGCCGCTCGACCTGGTGTTTCCCGACCAGTTCTTCGACCGCACGAAGGGACGCGTCAGCACCTTCTTCGGCGGTGGGCTGGTCGCCCACGTCGCCTTCGCCCATCCGGTGTGCGACCGGCTGCGCGGCGTGATGGCCGAGGCCGCCGCCGGTGCCGGGGCCACGGTGCATCGCGGCGGCACCTACGTGTGCATGGAAGGCCCGCAGTTCTCGACCCTGGCCGAGTCGCGCCTGTACCGCGCCTGGGGTCTCGACATCATCGGCATGACCAACCTGCAGGAAGCCAAGCTGGCCCGCGAAGCCGAGATCTGCTACGCGACGATGGCCCTGGTCACCGACTACGACTGCTGGCATCCCGATCACGACGCCGTCACGGTCGAGATGGTCATCGGCAATCTGCTGCACAACGCCGCCACCGCCCAGCAGGTGATCGCCGGCACGGTCGAGCGCCTCGGCGGCGATCGTTCCTGCGCCTGCGGCAGCGCGCTGGCGTCGGCGATCATCACCCGGGCGGACGCGGTCCCGGCCGCGCTCAAGCGCGACCTCGCGCCGCTGATCGGCAAGTACCTGCCCGCGACCGAGTAGTTCCCCGAGCGCGCCGTCCCAACCACGGCGCGCGCCACGACCGACCGCTGATGCCTTAGCCCCGAGCCCCGAGACCCGAGCCCCGATATGAAACTGATCGTCACCGGATCCATCGCCTTCGACTACCTGATGTCCTTCCCGGGCAAGTTCACCGAACACCTGCTGCCCGAGCACATGCAGCGGGTGAGCCTGAGCTTCCTGGTCGACACGATGGACAAGCGGCGCGGCGGCTGCGCCCCGAACATCGCCTACACGCTGGCGCTGCTCGGAGAGCGTCCTCATCTGATGGCGACCGCCGGCCAGGACTTCGCCGACTACGGTGCCTGGCTGGCCGCCGCCGGCGTCGACCTCTCGCTGGTCAAGGTCGTCGCCGACAAGTTCACGGCGTCGTTCTTCTGCAGCACCGACCAGGCCAACAACCAGATCGCGTCGTTCTACACCGGCGCGATGGCCAACGCCGGCGAGCTGTCGTTTCGCACCGTCGACGGCCTGGCCGGCGGCCTGGCGATCATCTCGCCCAACGACCCCGAGGCGATGGTGCAGTATGCCGAGGAGTGCAGCGCGATTGGCCTGCGCTACATCTGGGACCCCGGCCAGCAGTGTGCGCGGATGGACGGCACGCAGCTGCGCGACGGTATCGACGGCGCGGCGATCGTCATCTGCAACGACTACGAGTTCGAGCTCATCCGCCAGAAGACCGGGCTGGGCGAGGCCGACGTGCTGGGGGTGGCCGGCGCCCTGATCGTGACCCGCGGCGAGCATGGCAGCGAGGTGACGACCGCTGAGGGCACCGTGCACGTCGAGGCGGTGCCGCCGCAGCGGATCGTGGATCCGACCGGCGTCGGCGACGCGTTCCGCGGCGGGCTGATGAAGGGGCTGGCCCAGGGGCGGACCCTGGCGCAGTCGGCGCAGATCGGCAGCGTGGCCGCGACCTGGGCGCTCGAGCACCTCGGCGGCCAGAGCCACGCCTACACGTGGCCCGAGTTCGTCAGCCGCTACGAGCGGCACTTCGGACCCCTGGGTCAGACCCCAATCAGGTCAGGGCCTGAACAAGCCAGCCGTTCGTCAACGGCCGTTGTCAATTCAGGGGCCGCGCGATGGGGTCTGACCCCTACCGGCCGGCTCCTACGACGTGCCGGCCGCGAACCGCGCCCGCGCCGCGGCGAGGATGCGGGCGTACTTGGCCTGCTGCAGCAGCAGGTCGGTCTGCAGCAGCGCCACCTGCGCGTCGTTGAGCTCGGCCGACGTGATCACGCCGTTCTCGTAGGAGACCTCGGCGATGGTCACGCTCTCGCGGGCCAGGTCGAGCGCCTTCAGCTGCGTGGCGACCACTTCGGTCGCCGCCTGCAGGTCGGTCCACGCGGTTTCCAGCTCGAGGCGGCCGGCGTCGAGCGCCGCGCTCAAGCCGTGCTCGGCCTGGCGCATCTGGGCCCGGGCGACGCCGCGCCGCGCCGCCGATGCCGGGGCGGCGAGCAGCGGCAGACGGATCGCCACGCCGAACTGATAGTTCTGGTTGTCCCAGTCGAGCAGGCTCGTCGCGCTGTCATCCTGGTAGGCGACGTTGCCGGTGAAGGCCAGCGTCGGCTTCCACTCGGCGTTGGCGAGGTCCACCGCGTACTCGGCCATCTCGCGCCGTGACTCGAAGGCGCGCAGATCGGGGCGGTTGGGCAGCGCCGCCGACAGCGCGTCGCGGGACTCGGGCACCAGCAGGTCGTCGAGCGTGCCGCGCAGCGTCAGCGGCTGCGACTGCGGCAGGGCCAGCACCGTGCGCAGCGACTGGTAGGCCTGATCGAGGTTGGCCTGCACCTGGATGCGCCGGGCGCGGGCGTTGGCCAGGTCGACCTCGGCGCGCAGCACGTCGAGGCGGGCCACCGACCCGGCCGCGAAGCGGGCCCGGGCCAGTTCGAGCTGCCGGGTGGTGAGCTGGATGGCCTCGTCGGCGACCTTGAGGCTCTGCTCGGTGGTCAGCGCGCCGTAGAACGCCTCGACCACGCGCAGGTTGAGCTGCTGGCGGGCCCGCTCGAAATCGAGCTCCGAGCCGGTGAGTGCGGCCCGCTGCAGGCTGCGGTTGCTGGTCAGCCGGCCGCCGGTGTAGAGCGGCTGCGACATCCCGAGCGACACGGTGTTCTGGCGGGCGAACGCCGCTTCGAAGGTCTGCTCCTCCGGGCCGAAGACTCCGGCCGGAATGCGGATCTCGGGGAACTTCTGCCACGGCAGGTACTGAAAGTTGACCGCGGCGTCGGGCAGGAACGCGGCCTGCGCCTCGGCGACCCGGGCCTCGCCGATGTGGACGTTCTCCGCGACCACCTTCAGCGACTCGTTGGCGCTCAAGGCGCGCTGCAGGGCGTCGTCGAAGGTCAGCGTCATCGGCGCCGTCGTCGGGGTCGCCGGCCGGGTCTGCCCGAACACGGTCGCGCTGCCCCAGAACCAACCGGCCAGCACCAGCAGCACGAGCGCGCCGGCGATGCGCGTCGCCTGCTGGAACCTGGCCGGTGACGTCCGCCGCCACGCCGCCAGCCGTTCGAGACCACGCGCCAGCAGCAGGTAGGCGACCGGCACCACCACCAGCGTCAGCGCCGTGGACGTGATCAGCCCGCCGATGGTCGCAATCGAGATCGGCGCGCGGAATTCGGCGCCCTCGCCGTTGGCGGTGGCCGACGGCATCATGCCGAGGATCATCGCGAAGGTCGTCATCAGGATCGGCCGCAGCCGGATCGGTCCGGCCTTGAGCAGGGCGTCCTTGATCGACAAGCCCTCCTCGCGGTGGAAGTGGTTGGTCAGATCGACGAGCAGGATCGCGTTCTTGGTGACCAGGCCCATCAGCATCACCACGCCGATCATCGCCGGCATGCCGATGTTGTTGCCGGTGACCACCAGGGCGAGCAGCGCGCCGACCACCGCCAGCGGCAGCGACAGCATGATCAGGAACGGCTCGGTGAACGACTCGAACTGCGAGGCCAGCACGATGTAGATGAAGGCGATCGCCAGGATCATCGCCAGTCCCATCGCCGCCGCCGACTCCTGCATCATCTCGACGTCGCCGGCGAAGCCCCACTCGAAGTTGGCGGGCATCTGCACCGTGGCCATCATCGCCGTCAGATCGGTGGTCACGTCGCCGAGCGGCCGGTCGTCGAGCTCGATGGCGACCTTGGCCTGCCGGCGCCGCTGCTCGCGTTCGATGTTGGTCGGCCCGACCCCCGGCTCCATCCGCACGATGTCGCCGGTGCGGACCGCGACCCCGCGCGGCGAGTAGAGCGGCGTGCGGGCAATCGCCGAGAAGTCGTTGCGGAACTCGGGCGCCAGCCGCACCCGGATGTCGTACTCCTCCTCGCCGTCGCGCAGCTTGGTCGGCACCATCCCTTCGACCATGCCGCGCAGCTGCGAGGCCACCGTCGCCACCTCGAAGCCGAGGTCGGCGGCGAGCGAGCGGTTGACGTGCGCCACCATCTCCGGCTGGCCGCTCTCGAGCGTGCTGTCGACGTCGGCGGTGCCGCGGACCTGGCGGGCCTTGGCGACGATCTCGTCGCTCAGCCGCTGCAGCGCCGCCATGTCGTCGCCGCGGACGAAGATGTTGACCGGCGCCTCGCTCGGCGCCCCCTGCATGAACTCCGGGTCGGTGACCGTCGCGGTCAGCATCGGCACCGCGGCCAGCCGCTGACGGGCGTCGGCCTTGATCGCCAGCAGCCCGCGCTCGCGCTCGAGCTTCGAGGTCATCTTGACCTGGAGGCGGGCGCGCAGGGCGTCGCCGTTGACGCCGACGGTGGAGAAGATCTGCCGCACCTCGGGAATGCCGCGGACGATCGACTCGACGTTGGCGACCGCGGCTTCGCTCTGCTCGAACGACGTCCCCGGCGGCAGCTCGACCAGGACCTCCATCTGGCCGCGGTCCTCGAACGGCACGAACTCGGTGCCGAGCACCGTCAGGGTCGAGAGGCTGCTGACGAACACGACCACGGCCATGGCGACCACCGACCACGGGTGGTCGACGGCCCAGCCGAGGATGCGGTGATAGCGCTGGTCGATGCGGTCGTAGAACGCGCCCCAGCCCTCGAGGAAGCGGCCGATCCGGGTCCGCCGCCGTTCCTCGGGCGGGATGAAGCGCACGAACCGCGACGACAGCATCGGATCGAGGGTGAACGCGACCAGCAGCGACATCGCCACCGCGAAGGCGATGGTCAGCGCGAACTGCTTGAAGAACTGGCCGACGATGCCGGTCATGAAGCCGACCGGCAGGAACACCGCCAGGATGGTGAAGGTCGTCGCCATCACGGCCAGGCCGATCTCGGCGGTGCCGTTGCGGGCCGCGGTCATCGGGTCCTTGCCCATCTCCATGTGGCGGAAGATGTTCTCGCGCACGACCACGGCGTCGTCGATGAGGATGCCGATGACCAGCGACAGCGCCATCAGCGACATCATGTTGAAGGTGAAGCCGGCGATGTACATGAAGAAGAACGTCGCCACCACCGAGGTCGGCAGCGCCAAGGCGGTAATCAGCGTCGAGCGCCAGTCGCGCATGAACAGGAAGATCACCAGCACCGCCATGATGCCGCCGAACAGGATGTGGCTGCGGACGTCGCGGACGTTCTCCTTGATGAAGTCGGCGTCGTTGTGCACCGGGCGGATCTGCAGGTCGGGGAACGACGGGGCGACGCGGGCCAGCACCGCCTCGACGCGGTCGGTGATCTCGACCGTGTTGGCGCCCGACTGCTTGCGCACCGAGAACGAGACGGCATCGGCGCCGTTCAGGCGCGTCGTCGTCACCCGATCCTCGAAGCCGTCGACGACCGTGCCGAGGTCGCGGACCCGTACCGTCGAGCCGCCCTCCGAGCGGAGGATGACACCGGCCACCTCGTCGGCATCGCGGAACTCGCCCTTGGTGCGCAGCGTCACGCTGCGGCCGTCGCGCTCGACGTTGCCACCCGGCAGATCGAGGTTCTCGGCGGCGAGCCTGGCCGCCACCTCGGTGATCGGCATGCCCAGAGCTTCGAGACGGCGCGGGTCGAGGTTGACCTGGATCTCGCGGATCTGGCCGCCGTTGATCTCGACCGCGGCGACGCCGTCGATCTGCTCGAGCAGCGGCTTGAGGTCCTCGTCGACCTGGCGACGGACCCGGTCCGAGGGCTGCGTCGATCCGACGGCGTAGACCATCACCGGCAGCGCCGCGACGTCGAAGCGCTGGATGGTCGGGTCCTCGATGTCGGGCGGCAGCTCGCTGCGGATCGCCGCGACCTTCTCCCGCACTTCGGCCGCGGCCGCCTGCGGGTCGACCTCGAGCCGGAGCTCGACGCCGACGCGCGAGAAGCCCTCGGTGGAGGTCGAGATCACCCGCTTGACGCCGTTGATGCCGGCGACCGCGTCCTCGACGCGTTGGGTGACCAGCGACTCGACTTCCTCGGGCGCCGCGCCCGGGAACACGACGCCGATGTTGATGAAGGGGAAATTGACCTCGGGGAAGAGATTGATGCCGAGCCGGCCCATCGACACCACCCCGAGCACCATGAAGCTCAGGATGACCATCGAGGCGAAGACCGGGCGCTTGATTGAGGTGTCCGAAATCCACATGAGAGTTGTCCGCCGCTTGTCGCTGTCCGCTCGTGCGCTTGTGTTCTCTAGCCGCTAGCCGCTGGCGCCAGCTGCTGTTCGGGTGTCAGTTCACCGTGGCGCGCACCCGCGCCCCGTCGCTCAGTTGTCGCCGCGCGTCGGTGACCACGGTGTCGCCGGCCGCCAGGCCCGAGACAATCTGCACGCGCTGGCCGTCGGTGAGGCCCTCGGTGACCGGCACCGCCCGCACCGTGTCGCCCTCCACCTTCAGCACCACGCGGGCGCCGGCGCGGGTGGTGACCGCCTCGCGCGGGACGATCACGCCGTCGGCCGCGGCCGCGGTGACGATGCGTGCCGTCGCGTACATGCCCGACAGCAGCGCCGCCTCGGGGTTGGGCACGCGAATCTCGATCCGGAAGTGACGGTTGCGCTCGTTGACCTCGGGAGCGATCGCCGCGAGCTCGCCGCGATACTTCTCGCCGGGGCGGGCCTGGACCACGACGTCGGCCGGCATGCCGACGCGGAGCCGTCCGGCCTCGAGCTCCGAGACGCCGGCCTCGAGCTTCAGCACGCGCAGATCGGCGACGACGATCACCGGATCGTCACCGGGCATCGCGCCCGGATCGTAGTTGCGCTCGACGACGTGGCCGGCGACCGGCGAGACGATGGTGGTGTCGCGCTGGACCTCACGGGCGCGGCGCAACGCGGCGTCGGCCTGCGCGAGGCTGGCGCGGGCCAGCTCACGCTGTGCCATGGCCGCCCGGTGCGCGGTTTCGGCGGCGTCGAGCCGCTGGCGGGGCAGGGCGCCCTTCTCGAACAGAATGCGGGCGCGTTCGAGCTCCAGCACGGCGTTGGCGAGCGTCGCTTCGACGCTCTCGAGTCCGGCCTTGGCGACGTTCACGCTCGCGGCCATGGCGTCGGCCTGGGCGTCGATCTCACGGCGGTCGATGGTGGCCACCGGCTGCCCCTCACGGACCGAGGCGCCGATGTCGACCAGCACCCGTTCGATCGCGCCCGGCACGCGGGGCTTGAGCCCGACGCGGGCGCGCGGCGCCAGGTTGCCCGACAGCTCGAGGGCCGACTCGATGGTGCCGGCGGTGGCCTTGATTGCCGCGACGTCGACCGCGGCCGGCTCGGCGGCGGCGCTCTGCGCCGCCGCATCCGGCGTGGCGGCGCTGCCACCGCATCCGGCGGAGACGACCAGGGAAAGAGCCGCTGCGGACGCAGCGATGACAGCGCTAGCCTTCATGAGCACGGACTCCAGGGGAAACGGGTGCCGCCGCCTCGACGCGCGCTGGCGGATGGCACGGTACGAACGTGAGACGGGTGCCGGCGGCCAGGCCGGCGATTGTGGTTTCGAGGACGTCCCGGGCCAGGGCGTCGGGGTCCTCGTCGGGGGCGAGACGGCAGGTACAGCCAAGCACCGCGGGTCCGGTCAAGGCCGCCCACAGGACGTGGAGTGCGACGTGAGGATCGAGCGAGGCGGGGAACCGGCCGGCATCCACCAGCCGCTGGATCCGCGCCGCGACCTTCTCGAGCATCTGCTGGAGTTGCCCGAAGCCCTGCCACTGCTCGGTGATGGCCGGGACGGCCCGGTCGACGAACATCAGGTGGAAGAACTCGCGCTGCGCCTTCGAGAATTCGTAGAACGCCCACCAGCAGTTCCGCAGGTCGTCCATCGGGTCGGCCGCCCCAGCCACCGCTTCGATGGCCTGGTCGAGGCGCTGGAACCCCTCGGCCGCCAGCGTGAAGAAGATGTCGTCTTTGCTGGGGAAATAGCTGTAGATGGCGGCCGGGCTGTACTCGATCCGCTCGGCGATCTTGCGGATGGAGACCTGGGCGTACCCTTCGGCGACGAAGAGGTCGCGGGCCGCCGTGAGGATGGATTCCCGGACGGCATGCCGCTCTCGGTCCTGTCGTTCCTTGATGCCCATCTTTTCAGGATAGCTGAACACCGTTCAGTAACCTAATGGCGTTTGACGAACGGACGTCTGGCAAGGTTCCGCACGAAGGGGTGGGCTACACTACGGAGTCGTGCGTGAATCCGCGGCCGACCGGGCCCAGACCATCCCCCCGCTGGCGGCGTCGGCCCTGGCCTGGGCGCTGCCCGGGGCCGGCCACCTGGTGCTGGGACGGCGCCAGAAGGGGGTCGTTTTCCTCCTGGCGCTGACCTCGATGTTCGGGGTCGGCCTGCTGCTGTCGGGCCGGCTGTTTCCCGTCGCCGCCGGAGAGCCCCTGGTCGTCCTCGCCGCCCTGGCCACGCGCGGCATGGGCGTCCCGGCGCTCGCGGCAGGGTGGCTGGGCGCCGGCCAGGGCGTCGTCACCGCGGCGTCGTACGAGTATGGCAACGCCTTCCTGATCGTCAGCGGACTGCTCAACCTGCTGGTGGCCCTCGACGCCTACGACGTGGCGATGGGGCGGAAATGACCAGTCACGTCGGGCTGCTCGCGCTGTTCGCGTTCTACGTCGCGGTGGTCTTCGCGGTGATCGCCCACGACGAGCCGCGCCAGCAGATGGCGTTCGGGGCGCGCGTGTTCGGCGGGTTTGTAGCGGCCGGCCTGGTGCTCGGTTGGCTCATGTACCCGTTGCCTCTGTAAGGCGACGGTGGTCGTGCGTTCCCTGCGGGACTGGTCGCCGTGGTGGCCGGTCGTGATCTACATGGCGGCGATCTTCGCCGTGCAGTCGATGTCGAAGCCGCCGGCGCCGCCCGGGCTCGACGACAAGACCGAGCACTTCCTCGCCTATGGCGGCCTCGGCCTGGTGACGCTGCGGGCGACCAGCGGCGGCGCCGTGGCCGGTCTCGGACCAGGGCCGGCGTTCGCCGCCTGGGCGATCACGACGCTCTACGGCGTCTCGGACGAGTATCACCAGCGCTTCGTCCCGGGGCGTTCGCCGGACGTGCTCGACCTGTGGGCCGATGCGATCGGCGCGGCGTCGGCGATTGGCGTCGGGTGGGTGTCCGGTATACTTCTCCGTTCGCGCCGCGCTCGCGGCGAGCCTCCGAGATCCCGATGACCTACGAGATGCTGCAGGTGGAGCGCGAGGGCGCCGTCGCCGTCGTCACCCTCAACCGCCCGAAGGTCCTGAACGCGCTCAACGCGCAGACGATCGCCGAGCTCGGCCAGGCCATGCAGGCGCTCCAGGCCGACGACTCCGTCCGCGCCGTGGTCCTGACCGGCGCCGGCGAGAAGTCGTTCGTGGCCGGCGCGGACATCAACGAGCTGGCGGTGCAGACACCGGTGCAGGGCAAGGAACACGCGGCGGCCGGGCAGCGGGTCTTCGACCTGATCGAGTGCCTGGGCAAGCCGGTCGTGGCCGCGATCAACGGCTTCGCCCTGGGCGGCGGGTGCGAGCTGGCGATGGCGTGCACCCTGCGCATCGCCGCCGATACCGCCCGACTGGGCCAGCCCGAAGTGAACCTCGGCCTCACGCCCGGCTACGGCGGATTGCAGCGGCTGCCCCGGCTCGTCGGCCGCGGTCTGGCCCTCGAGCTGCTGCTGAGCGGCGACATGATCTCGGCGGCCCGGGCCTACGAGATTGGCCTGGTCAACCGCGTCGTGCCGGCGGCCGATTTGCCGGCCGAGGCGCGCAAGCTGGCCGCGGCGCTGGCCGGCAAGGCGCCGATCGCCACGCGCTACATCCTCGAGGCCGTCCATCACGGCGCCGAGATGCCGCTGGTCGAGGCCCAGCACCTCGAAGCGACGCTGTTCGGCCTGGTGTCGACGACCGACGACATGCGCGAGGGGACGCGGGCGTTTCTCGAGAAGCGCAAGGCGGAGTGGAAGGGGCGATAGAGGCGTGCCCACCTTCGAGGGCCGAGGCCTGGCTCCGGGCGCCCGGTTCGCCATCGTCGTCGCGCGCTGGCACGACTTCGTCACCGCGCGGCTGCTGGCCGGGGCGCACGACGCGCTGCACGAAGCCGGCGTGGCCGCCGCGGACGTCGACGTGGTGTGGGTGCCCGGCACGTTCGAGATCGCCGCGGCGGCGCGCCATGTCGCGACGACCCGGCGGCCGGCCGCCGTCGTGTGCCTGGGCTGCGTGATCCGCGGCGGCACCCCGCACTTCGAGTACATCGCCGCGGCGGCCGCGCACGGCATCAGCGACGCCGCGGCGGCCACCGGCGTGCCGATGGCGTTCGGCGTGCTCACCACCGATTCGGTCGAGCAGGCGGTCGAGCGCGCCGCCGCCGGGCCGGCCAACAAGGGCCGCGAGGCGGCGCTGGCCGCCATCGAGATGGCGGCGCTGTTCCAGGCGATCGAGGCCGCGCCGTGACCGGTCCCGCCGAGACGCGCGGGCGCTGGGACGGCCGGCACCGCGCGCGGGAGGCGGCGCTCCGGGCGCTGTACCAGATGGCGGTGGGGCAGCTCGACGCGCCGACCGCCGTGTCGCTGACGGCGACGGTCGGCGACGACGAGGGCATCGCGCTCGACGACGAACACCGGGCGTTCGCCGCGCGGCTGGCCACCGGCGCCTGGGAGGCCCGCGCCGCCCTCGACCAGATCATCGAACCGCTGTGCACCAACTGGCGACTCGACCGGCTCGCCGTCGTCGATCACCTGGTGCTGCGGCTGGCCATCCATGAATGGCTCACCGAGCCGTCGACGCCGCCGCGGGTCGTGCTGAGCGAGGCGCTCGACCTGGCCCGCGACTACAGCGGCGAGGCGGCGGTGCGATTCGTCAACGGCGTGCTCGACGCGGCGTTCCGCCAGCTGCGCGGCGACGGCCGTATCATCGAGTAGACCTCCCGACACCTCATGTCCAACGAAGCGGAACAGTCCGGTCAGCGGCGCGCCAACCTGGCGGCGCTCGACGCCCTCGGCGTCGACATCCACCCGCACCGTTTCGACGCCACGCATTCGATCACGGCGCTGGTCGAGGCGTATCACGCGACGGCGGCGGCGACGCTCGAAACGACGCGAGTCGAGACGGTGGTCGGCGGCCGGATTGTCGGCATCCGCAGCTTCGGCAAAGCCAGCTTCCTGGTCCTGTCCGACGGCCGGTCGCGGCTGCAGGTCTATCTGCGCCAGGACGCGCTGAGCGCGCGCGACTTCGCCGCCTCGCGGCTGCTCGACCTCGGCGATCACGTCGGCGTCGCCGGCCATCTCTTCCGCACCAAGACCGACGAGCTGTCGGTGTGGGCGTCGTCGCTCACCTTCCTGGCCAAGTGCTACCTGCCGCTGCCCGAGAAGTGGCACGGCCTGAGCGACGTCGAGACCCGCTATCGCCAGCGCTATCTCGACCTGGCGGTGAATCCCGACGTCCGGCGGGTGTTCGAGGCGCGCAGCCGCACGGTGGCGGCGGTGCGCGAGTTCCTGACCTCACGCGGTTTCCTCGAAGTCGAGACGCCGATGATGCAGCCGATTGCCGGCGGCGCCCTGGCCCGGCCCTTCGTCACCCATCACAACGCCCTCGACATCGACCTCTATCTGCGCATCGCCCCCGAGCTGTACCTCAAGCGCCTCGTCGTCGGCGGCATCGAACGGGTGTTCGAGATCAACCGTAACTTCAGGAACGAGGGGATCTCGACCCAGCACAACCCCGAGTTCACGATGCTCGAGTTCTACTGGGCCTACGTCGACTACCAGACGCTGATGACCTTCACCGAGGAGCTGCTCGCCACGGTCGCCCGTCAGGTCACCGGCGGCACCGAGTGCCCGTTCGGCGAGCACCGCATCTCGTTTGCCGCCCCCTTCCGGCGGCTGTCGTTGCGCCACGCCGCCGCTGAGGCGGCGACGGCCAGGCTCGGCCGTCCGGTCAGTGCCGACGACCTGCGCGATCGGACGCGGGCGGCGGAGGTGGCCCGGGCGCTCGACCTCGAGGTCGCGCCGTCGGCCGGCGCCGGGAAGATTGCCACCGCGGTGTTCGAACGGCTGTGGGAGGCGGATTCGGTCGCCCCGACCTTCGTCTACGATTTCCCGACCGAAGTCTCGCCGCTCTCCAAGCAGCGCGCCGACGACCCCGATACCGTCGAGCGCTTCGAGCTCTACATCGGCGGATTCGAGGTCGCCAACGCCTTCAGCGAGCTGAACGATCCGGACGAGCAGCGTCGCCGGTTCGAGGCCCAGCTGGCCGAGCGGGCCACCGGCGACGACGAGGCCCACGCGATGGACGAGGACTACGTGCGGGCCTTGGAGTACGGCCTGCCGCCGACCGGCGGCGAGGGCATCGGCATCGATCGGCTGGTGATGCTGCTCACCGACAGCCCGTCGATTCGCGACGTCATCCTCTTCCCGCAGATGCGACCGCGCGACTAGCCGAGCCACGCCGATGCCCTATGAGCTGTACGTCGCCCTGCGCTACCTGTTCGCCAGGCGCAAGCAGGCGTTCATCTCGGTGATCTCGCTGGTGTCGATGCTGGGCGTGACCGTCGGCGTGATGGCGCTGGTGATCGCGCTGGCGCTGATGACCGGGCTGCAGCAGGGCGTGCGCGACCGGATGCTCGGGTCGCAGGCCCACGTCTACGTGTTCAAGACCGGCGGCATCCCCGACTACCACGCCGAGATCGCCCGGCTGGTCCAGCTGCCGGATGTGCTCGGCGCCGCGCCGGCCCTGATGGGCAAGGCGCTGGTCAGCAAGGGCGAGCAACAGGCGTTCATCACCATCAAGGGCGTCGACCCGGTGCTCGAGGCGCAGGTGACCGACGTCGCCGCGGCGATCACCAGCGGCCGCTTCGCGGATCTGAACAGCGGTGGCGACGAGGATCTGCCCGGCATCCTCATCGGCCACGAGCTGGCCGGCCAGCTGAGCGCCTTCGTCGGCGACACGGTCTCGGTTCTGACGCCCAGCGGCACGCTGTCGCCGATGGGCTTGATGCCACGCCAGCGCCGGTTGAAGGTGGTCGGGATCTTCCAGCTCGGGCTGTTCGAGTTCGACCAGGCGTTCGGCTACGTGACGCTGGAGACCGCCGGACGCCTCGCCGGCAAGGTCGAGCCCGACCACATCGAGCTGCGCGTCCGCGACATCTACGAGGCGCCGGCGATCGCCGAAGCGGTGACGCGGCTGCCCGACGCCGAGTACCTGGCCCAGGACTGGTCCGATCTGAACCGGTCGCTGTTCTCGGCGCTGTGGCTCGAGAAGGTGGCGATCTCGATCGCCATCGGCCTGATCGTGATGGTCGCGGCGCTCAACATCGTGGCCTCCCTGGTGCTGCTGGTCATGGAGAAGAGCCGCGACATCGCCATCCTGAAGACGATGGGATCGTCGGCGCGCAGCATCCGCCGCATCTTCATGCTGCAGGGGCTGGTGATCGGCGTCGTCGGCACGGCGTGCGGCACCGCCGCCGGCATCGCCCTGGCGACGGTCCTCGACCGCTACCGGCTGATCCGCATCCCGGCCGACGTCTACCAGCTGTCGCACCTGCCCTTCACCGTGGTGCCGCGCGACGTCGTGCTGGTGGTGCTGGCGGCGCTGCTGATCTGCTTCGTCGCGACGATCTATCCGTCGCGCCAGGCGGCGCGGCTCGATCCGGCGGAGGCGCTCCGTCATGAGTGAGCCGTTCCTGGTCACGCGCGGGCTGCACAAGTCGTATCCGGTCGCTGGACAACGGCTGCACGTGATCCGAGATTCTCGACATCGAGGTCGGACACGGCGAGATGGTGGCCATCGTCGGCGCTTCCGGCGTGGGGAAGAGCACGTTGCTGCACCTGCTGGGCGGGCTCGACCGGCCCGACCAGGGCGACGTCCGGCTCGGCGACGTCGACCTGGCCCACATCGCCGACGATGCCCTGGTGGCGTTTCGCAACCGCCATGTCGGGTTCGTGTTCCAGTTCCACCACCTGCTGCCCGAGTTCAGCGCCCTCGAGAACGTCGAGATGCCGCTACGGATCGCGCGCATCGCGCCGGCCGAAGCGCAGCCCAAGGCGGCGGCGCTGCTGACGCGGGTCGGATTGGCCGAGCGCCTCGGGCATCGTCCCGGCATGCTGTCGGGCGGCGAGCAGCAACGCGTCGCGGTGGCGCGGGCGCTGGTGCAGCACCCGGCGCTGCTCCTGGCCGACGAGCCGACCGGTGATCTCGACGAAGCCACGGCCGACGCACTGCACGGGCTGCTGCGCGAGATGCACGCCGAGTTCGGGCTGACGGCGGTGATCGCCACCCACAACCCGCGGCTCGCCCAGCAGTGCGACCGCGTGCTGCGGCTCGAAGGCGGCCGGCTCACGCCGGCGTGAGCGGATCCGGTCCCGCCGCCACGTCCGCGCGGTCGGGGCGGCGGGCGGCCGTCGCCATCGCCAGCACGGCGATCACCAGCACGTAGTAGTTACAGAAGGCCTTCTTGCCGAAGGCGAACGCGGTGAAGACGGTCACGGCCATCGCCGCCGTCGCGCCGGCCGGCGTCGTCGGCGCGCGCCACGCCGCCACGGCCGCCGCGGCGACGACCAGCGCGGCGTAGGCCACGCCGGGCAGCGGGGCCCCGTAGGCCCGAGCAATCGGCACGGCCAGACTGAGCGCGTCCATGCGCAGCTCCTCGCGGAGCTGGACCATCACCGCGCTGTGGAGGAAGCCCTGCGGGTCGGCCAGCGCCGGCAGCGTCGCCACGACGGCGGCGATGCCGGCGGCGACGACGACGCGGCGGCGATCGGGCCAGCGCGTCGCGAGCAGCCACACCATCGGCAGCGCCAGCACGAGGTACTGCTTGGTCGCCATCGCCAGGCCGAGCATCACGGCGGCCAGCAGCGGCCGCCGTGCCGACGCCGCCCACACCGCCGAGGCCGAGCCACGCGATCGCGAACGGTTCGGTCCACGACTGCTCGAGCGCGAAGAAGGACGCGCGGCGTGAACAGCAGCAGCGCCGCCGCCAGGACCGCGACCGCGACTGGCCCGGCCGGCGGCGACGAGCGCCGCGGCCCCGATGACCAGCGCCGCCAGTTCGGCGTAGCGGAAGTCGCCGGCGCGATGGCCGGGCCACGCCATCAGCGAGGCTGAGCGGCGGATACGGGAAAGCCGTACTGCACCCGGCCGTCCTCGACCATCCCGGGCGGATAGAAGGCTTCACGTCCCTGGTAGAGATCCGGGAAGGTCATGCTGTACGGGCTGGCGCCGCGATCGAGGGCGGCGAACGCCTCGTGGTGCACGGTGACCACGTCGATCGCCGGCGCCGGCGACCCGCGATACGTCATCAGGCCGAGCGCGGCGACGACCGCCAGCAGCGTCGCCGCCGCGGCGATGCGCAGCCGGACGCCGCCGACCAGCGCCGCCAGACCGCACAGGCCGGCGACGACGAGACCGGGGACGAAGCCGGGATGTTGCGCGCGGCATCGGCCGCGCGAAGTACATGCCGATCGGGCGCCCGGGCGATGACGACCAGCTGGGCGGCGAGCACGACGGCCAGCAGGGCGCCGACGACGCGCGGACGATCCGGGACGACGCGCCCGAGCGCGCCGCGGCACCAGCAGCGCCGCCCACGCCAGCGCCAGCGCGACGACGGTGAGCTGGCCATCGCGACCGGCTCGTAGAGGCCGTTGTTGCGCTGCAGCGCGGCGCCGAGCAGCGCCGCGGCGACGACCAGGGCCGGACGATGCGGATCGCGGCCGCCCGCGCCGCCGCGCCGTGCGATCAGTCACCGAACCGGATGCCCTGGGCCAGCGGCAGCGAGGACGACCAGTTCACGGTGTTGGTCTGGCGGCGCATGTAGGCCTTCCAGGCGTCCGAGCCCGACTCGCGGCCGCCGCCGGTCTCCTTCTCGCCGCCGAAGGCGCCGCCGATCTCGGCGCCGGAGGTGCCGATGTTGACGTTGGCGATGCCGCAGTCGGAGCCCTGCGCCGACAGGAACGCCTCGGCGGTGCGCACGCTCTCGGTGAAGATCGCCGACGACAGCCCCTGCGGCACGCCGTTGTGGAGCGCGATCGCGTCCTCGAAGCGCGCGTACTCGAGCAGATAGAGGATCGGCGCGAAGGTCTCGCGCCGGACGACGGCGGTCTGCGCCGGCATCCGGACGATCGCCGGCTCGACGAACTGCGGGCCGATGTCGGGGCGGCGGGCGCCGCCGTAGAGGACCTCGCCGCCTTCGCTCACCGCCTGGGCCAGCGCCGCCTGCATGGTGTCGACCGCGGCCGTGCTCACCAGCGGCCCCATCAGCGTGCCGGCGTCGAGCGGCGCGCCGATCGGCACCTGCCGGTAGGCGGCGACCAGCCGCGCGGCCAGCGCGGCGCTCACGTCGCGGTGGACGATCAGCCGGCGCGTCGAGGTGCAGCGCTGGCCGGCGGTGCCGACGGCGCCGAAGAGGATGGCGCGGACGGCCAGGTCGAGGTCGGCGTCGGCGGCGACGACGATGGCGTTGTTGCCGCCGAGCTCGAGCAGCGAACGGCCGAAGCGCTCGGCGACGACCTGCGACACGCGCCGTCCGACCGCCGTCGAGCCGGTGAACGACACCAGCGGCAGACGATCGATCGGCGAGCATCCGCTCGCCGATGGTGCGCCCGGCGCCGACGACCAGCGTGAAGACGCCAGCGACGCCGTGATCGGCCATCACCTGGTTGGCGATGCGCTGCACGGCCAGCGCCGTCAGCGGCGTCGGCTCGGCCGGCTTCCACACGACGGTGTCACCGCACACCGCGGCGAGCGCCGCGTTCCACGACCAGACCGCCACGGGGAAGTTGAAGGCGGTGATGACGCCGATCGGACCGAGCGGATGCCACTGTTCCATCATCCGGTGGCCGGGCCGTTCCGAGGCGATCGTCAGCCCGTAGAGCTGCCGCGACAGGCCGACCGCGAAGTCGCAGATGTCGATCATCTCCTGCACTTCGCCGTGGCCCTCGGCGCGGATCTTGCCCATCTCCAGCGTCACCAGGTCGCCCAGCGGCTCCTTGGCGTCGCGCAGCGCCTGGCCGAGGTCGCGCACCAGGTCGCCGCGCTTCGGCGCCGGCACCGTCCGCCAGGTCGTGAACGCGGCGCGGGCCGCCTCGACCGCGCGGTCGTAGTCGGCGTCGGTGGCCAGCTGCACCGCGGCCAGCGGCTGGCCGGTCGCCGGGTCGTCCGAGCGGTGCAGCTCGGCGCTCGGGGCCAGGCCCCAGTCGTCGGGGCCGGTCGAGACGCCGGGATTCACCGCGGCGAGACCCAGACGCTCGAGGACGGCGGACGCAGTGGGAACGTGGGCAACGGCCATGGTGCGGGGTCTCCCGGGCAACGGTCGAATACGGTCAGTCGAGCCCGGCGAGCCCGAAGACGACCTTGGCGACGCCGGAATAGTCGTCCTCGCCCCCGCCGGCGGCCACCTGGGCGTGGACGAGCTGCTGCACCAGGGCGGTGGCGAGCCCGGGGACGCCGTGGGCGGCCAGCGTCTCCTGCACCACCCGCAGGTCCTTCTTGTAGAGGCGCGCCTTGAACCCGGGCACGTAATTGGCGCCGAGCATGCGCTCGCCGTGCACTTCGAGCACCCGGCTCGCCGCGAAGCCGCCGAGCAACGCCTGTCGGACCTTGGCGCCGTCGACGCCGGCCTTGCGCGCCAGGGCCAGCGCCTCGGCGACCGCCACCATCGTGCCGCCAATCACCAGCTGGTTGCAGGCCTTGCAAATCTGGCCGGCACCGGAGGGGCCGACATGGACCAGGCGGTCCTCGCGGCCCATGCAGACCAGCACCGGGCGGACGCGGGCCAGCGCCTCGAGCGGGCCGCCGACCATGAACGTGAGGGTGCCGTCGATCGCGCCGATCTCGCCGCCGCTGACCGGCGCGTCGAGGTACGTGCCGCCGCGCGCCGCGGTCTCGGCGGCGAAGCCGATCGCCGCCGCCGGCGCGATCGTGCTCGAGTCGACGATCACCGAGCCGGGCTGGAGCGCCGACCACACCCCGTGCGGGCCGTCGAGGACCGCCGCCACGTCGGGGGCGTCGGGCAGCATCGTGACGATGACCTGGGAAGCGGCGGCGACGGCCGCGGGCGAGGACGCCACGCTGGCCCCGGCCTCGAGCAGCGCCCGCTCGGCGCCGTGGCTGCGGTTGTGCACGATGACGGGTATTCCGTGCTTCCGCAGGTTGAGTGCCATGGGGCGTCCCATGGCGCCCAGCCCGATGAACCCGACCGTTTCTGCCACGTTGCGCACCCCTGCGGGATTGTACCCGCCCACGGGCACCGCGATCCAAATCCGCGAAGTCCTGCCGAATGCGTGACTTAGCCGGGCCCGGTGGTGCCGGGCGGCGGCAATATCCCGTATAATGAGGAACAGAGAGCGCCGGGACTCTTCATCTCCTCTCACGAAGGCGGCCGGATGTTCGAGCGGTACACCGAAAGAGCACGGCGGGTTCTGTTCTTCGCCCGCTACGAGGCGAGTCAGCTCGGCAGCATCTCGATCGAGACCGAGCACCTGCTGCTCGGACTGATCCGTGAAGGCAAGGGCCTGACCAGCCGCATCTTCCAGCGGTCGCACCTCTCCCTGGACAGCATCCGCAAGGACATCGAGGGCCGCACGGTCTTCCGCGAGAAGGTCTCGACCTCGGTCGAGATCCCGTTCAGCGGCGAGACCAAGCGGGTCCTCCAGTACGCCGCCGAGGAGGCCGACCGGCTCCTCCACAACTACATCGGCACCGAGCACCTGCTGCTCGGCCTGCTGCGCGAGGAGCGGTCGGTGGCGGCCAGCATCCTGATGGAGAAGGGGATGCGCCTCCACGCGGTGCGCGAGGACATCGTCCAGCTCCTGAACGAGAAGACGACGCTGACCCGGGTCAAGGAGACGCCGCTGCTCGCCGAGTTCAGCCGCGACCTGACCGACGTGGCGATGAAGAACCAGCTCGACCCGCTGGTCGGCCGCGACTACGAGCTGGAGCGGGTCCAGCAGGTGCTGTGCCGCCGCACCAAGAACAACGCCGTGCTGATCGGCGAGCCGGGCGTCGGCAAGACCGCGATCGTCGAGGGCCTGGCCCAGAAGATCGTCTGCGGCGACGTGCCGCACTTCCTCGCCGACAAGCGCCTGCTGGCGCTCGACATCTCCCTGATCGTCGCCGGCACCAAGTACCGCGGCCAGTTCGAAGAGCGCCTCAAGGCGATCATGAAGGAGCTGACCGACAACCCGAACATCATCGTCTTCATCGACGAGCTGCACACCCTGGTCGGGGCCGGATCGGCCGAGGGCTCGCTCGACGCCGCCAACATCCTCAAGCCGGCGCTCAGCCGCGGCGAGATCCGCTGCATCGGCGCCACCACGCCGGCCGAGTACCGCAAGTACATCGAGAAGGACCGCTCGCTCGAGCGCCGCTTCCAGGCGATCAAGGTCGAGCCGCCCGGCGAGCAGGAGACCATCACCATCCTGATGGGCGTGAAGGACCGCTACGAGCAGTTCCATCACGTCGAGTACCTCGCACGACGCCATCGAGGCCGCGGTCTACCAGTCGAGCCGCTACGTGACCGACCGCTTCCTGCCCGACAAGGCCATCGACCTGCTCGACGAGGCCGGGGCCCGCGCCAAGCTGCGCGAGGCGGGCTACAGCGAGGAATTCGGCGAGATCAACAAGAGCATCCGCGTCGCCGTCGAACAGATGGAGCACGCGGTCTCGGCCAAGGACTTCGACCGGGCCCAGTACTACCGCGACCAGGAGA
Organism: uncultured Acidobacteriota bacterium; assembly: GCA_963786365.1. Classification (GTDB taxonomy): domain Bacteria; phylum Acidobacteriota; class Vicinamibacteria; order Vicinamibacterales; family UBA2999; genus CAWAYR01. The sequence continues at coordinate 537,883 of CAWAYR010000018.1, read as the reverse complement.
CGGCGGCGCGCGAGAACCTGCAGTTCGTGCGCGAGAAGTTCGACGTCCGCTCCAGCGCGCGTCGCGTGATCGTCGGCCGGGCCGAGATCGACGACGTGGTCTCCAAGTGGACCGGCGTGCCGCTGTCCTCGATCAACCAGGACGAGAGCGACAAGCTGCTGCGGATGGAAGAGGAGCTGCACCGCCGCGTGGTCAGCCAGGAGAAGGCGATCTCGGCGCTGTCGCGGGCCATCCGCCGGTCGCGGGCCGGGCTCAAGGCGCCGACCCGGCCGGTCGGCAGCTTCATGTTCCTCGGGCCGACCGGCGTCGGCAAGACCGAGCTGGCACGGGCGCTGGCGCAGTTCCTGTTCGGCAGCGAGGCGGCGCTGATCCGCTTCGACATGTCCGAGTACATGGAGAAGCACTCGGTCTCGAAGCTGATCGGCTCGCCGCCCGGCTACGTCGGGCACGAAGAAGGCGGCCAGTTGACGGAGCGGGTCAAGCGGACGCCGTATTCGGTGGTCCTGCTCGACGAGATCGAGAAGGCCCATCCCGACATCTTCAACATCCTGCTGCAGGTGTTCGAAGACGGGCACCTGACCGACGGTCTCGGCAACCGCGTCAACTTCAAGAACGCGATCCTGATCATGACCTCGAACATCGGCGCGCGCTTCATCCAGAAGCGGGCGACGCTCGGCTTCCAGGCCGACGGCACCGATCAGCAGAAGAGCATCAGCGACATGGTGCTCGGTGAGGTCAAGCGCACCTTCAACCCCGAGTTCATCAACCGCATCGACGAGCTGATCGTCTTCGACGCGCTGTCGGACGACGACCTGCGGCGGATCCTCGGCCTGCTGGTCGCGCAGCTCAACGCCAATCTGGCCGACCGGCGGATGGTGGTGAAGCTCACCCCCGAGGCGATCGACTGGGTCATCGACGTGACGTGCAAGGACCGGTCGTACGGCGCCCGGCCGCTGCGCCGGGCCATCCAGCGCCACGTCGAGGACCCGCTCGCCGAGGAGCTGATTCGCGGCCGGCTGCGCGACGGCGACATCGAGGTGTATCTCGAGGGCGGGACGCTGGCCTACCGGGCGGCGGGGGAGCCGGGCGAGCCGGTCGGGGCCGGCCGGCCGCTTTCCAGCGACGTCTGAATCCGGTAGGATCGGTGGGTTCGGTTCCCGCGCCGACGCACCAGCGAGTGGCGCCGAGGTCGGCGGCCCCGCCGTCGGAGAAAGTCGCCCGCCGACGTGAGAACGATGCGAAGGCTTCTCCTCGTACTGCTCGCCGTGTCGATCGTGGGCACGGCCCGGGCCTCGGCCCAGACGGCGCCACGGCCGGGTGCCAACGGCGCCAGCCGCTCCCGCGCCTTCCGCGGCGCAGCCCGCGGTGCGGATGCCGCCCCCCGGCACCGCTCCGGTCATCCGCAACCTGCAGCTCCGCTTCCAGCCGGTCGACGAGTCGCTGATCGACCCGCAGACCTACCTCTACTACATCCAGACGCAGCCGAGCCGCAGCTCCGACGGCGTCTGGGTGCCCTACGACGAGGCCGCCGAGCAGAAGCTGCGCGACGACTTCCGGCGGCTGTGGGGCACCAACTTCCTCGACAACCTGTCGGTCGAGGTCATCGACGAGCCGTACGAGAACGGCGTGGTCGGCAAGCGCGTGATCTTCAACATGGAAGAGCGCCCGCGCGTGAAGATCGTCGACTACACCGGCTCGTCGAAGGTCGAGCGCACCAAGATCGACGAGAAGATGAAGGAAGCTCGGCGTCGCGCTGCGCCTCGACTCGTTCCTCGACGAGGGGGCGATGCGGCGCGTCAAGAGCATCATCCAGGAGATGATGGGCGAGAAGGGCTACCAGTTCGCCGAGATCACCTCGAAGGTCGAGTCGCTGCCCGGCGGGCCGAAGCTGGTCAAGGTGGTCTTCGACGTCCAAGAGGGGCCGAAGGTCCGCATCCGCGAAGTCGAGTTCGTCGGCAACACCGCGCTCGGCGACGGCACGCTGCGGCGCAAGATGAAGGAGACCAAGCAGCACAGCACCTTCTCGTTCCTGACCGGCGGCGGCACCTTCAAGGAAGCCAAGTTCGAGGAGGACGCCGACGCCGTCGTCGCCCACTACCGCAACGAGGGCTACATCGAGGCCCGGGTCGGGACTCCCGAGCTGAAGACCCTGGAGGACACGAAGGACGGCAAGACGCGCTGGATTCAGGTCCGCATCCCGGTCACCGAGGGCGCGCGCTACCGGGTCGGCGAGTTCGACTTCAACGGCAACACGGTGGTCAAGGCCGAAGGGCTGCGGCCGCTCTTCAAGCTGCAGACCGGCGACTGGTACAGCGAGAAGCGCGTCCGCGACGGCCTGCGCAAGGTGCAGGAGGTCTACGGCGGCGGCGGCTATTTCGAGTTCACCGGCTATCCCGACCTCAAGCCGCAGCCGGCGGCCGAGGGCCCGGTGGCCGGACCGGCCGAGCCGACGGTGAACGTCACGATGCAGTTCCAGGAGGGCGAGCAGTACTTCGTCAACCGGATCACGTTCATCGGCAACACGACCACCCGCGACACCGTCGTCCGCCGCGAGATGCGCCTGGTCGAGGGCAACATCTTCAACACCGAGGCGCTCAAGTACAGCGTGCGACGGCTGAACCAGGTCGGCTACTTCAAGACCCTGGAAGAGGGCCAGGGCATCGACGTCAAGAAGACGCCCAACGAGAAGAACAAGGTCGACGTCACCCTCAAGCTCGAGGAGCAGAACCGCAACCAGCTGACCTTCGGCGCCGGCGTCTCGCAGTTCGAGGGCTTCTTCGGCCAGCTGTCGTTCCAGACCGCCAACTTCCTCGGCCGCGGCGAGAGCCTGACCGTGTCGCTGCAGGGCGGGTCGCGGGCCCAGAACTTCCAGGTCGGCGTTCACCGAGCCGTTCCTGTTCGACCGCAACATCACCGGCGGCGTCGATGTCTTCAAGCGGCGGCTGACCTACATCAACCAGTTCACCCAGGCGTCGCAGGGCGGCAACCTGATGTTCGGCTTCCCGGTGGCGGACTTCACGCGGCTGTTCGCCAGTTACAGCCTCGAACAGGTCAGGGTGCTCGATCTGAACCCGGCCTACACCAATCCGGCGCTGATCTCCCAGAACCCGTTCCTCGCCGACTCGTTGCTGCTCGGCCAGGGCGGCGACGCGGACGATCAGCAAGATCTCGCCGAGCTTCGTCTTCAACACCGTCGACAACCCGATCTTCCCGACCACCGGCCGCAAGCTGACCACGTCGTTCGAGTTCGCCGGGGTCGGCGGCGACACCTTCTTCATGAAGCCGACGCTCGAAGCCATCGGCTTCTGGCGCCTGACGCCGCGCATGTCGGTGGGGTCTCGGGCCAGGTGCAGTACATCCGGCCCTACGGCGACACCGCCGACCGCGGCGACCTGCCGATCTACGAACGGCTGTTCCTCGGTGGCGAATACAGCATCCGCGGCTTCGACATCCGCAGCGTCGGGCCGCGCGACCTGACCACCGGCGTGGTGCTCGGCGGCAACAAGAGCCTGCTGTTCAACGCCGAGTACATCATTCAGATTGCCGGCCCGGTGCGGCTGGTGATGTTCTACGACACCGGCCAGGTGCGCGATATCGGCGACAGCTTCGGCTGGAACGAAGACATCGAGCGGGTGGTGCCGCCGCCGCAGCCGATCCTGGTCGATCCGCTGGCGTTCGCGCGGGCCTCGTCGATCCGAATGCGCCCAGACGTCGAGTGGAAGTCATCGGGCAGACCAAGGCGTTCAAGACGTCGACCGGCGCGGAGATCCGGTTCTTCATGCCGGTGCTCAACGTGCCCTTCCGGCTGATCTTCGCCTGGAACCCGTCGCGCGTCGGTGTGCTGACCAACAACCTGCAGCGGGCGAAGGAGTTCACGTTCCGGTTCGCCGTCGGCTCCACGTTCTCGCCAACGGCGCGTGCGGCCCGGCCGGCTAGGGATGCACGACTTCGATTTCGTAGTCCTGCGGGTCGACCAGGGTGCCGACGTCGTAGATCCGCACGCACAGCGTTCCGATCGACGTCGCGGCGCCGAGGATCGACGTCGAGACGACGGCGCGGTCGTTGGCGACCACGACCGAGCAGCCGGTGCCGTTCCAGATGCCCAGGTACAGCCCGACCACCGCCTCGCCGTTGGGCGACACCGCCTTCAGGGTGGCGGTCACCACGCCGCCGATGATCGAGGTGACCGGGAAGGGGTGCGAGGTGGCGCCGTTGGCGGTGAGGGTGCCGGTGAACGTCTCGGTGACCGACGGCGACGGCGTGTCGGGGTGTTGATGTCGGGTCGTCGTCGCCGCAGCCGGCGACGAGCAGGGGTAGCAGCAGCGTGCAGGCGAGCGTCACTCGGCGCATCAAGGTCCTCAGGGCGGGGCGGTCCGAACCTTCCGATCTTACCCGGCCCGGCGTAGTAGAGTAAAATGTCGAAGCTTCTCAGTGAAGCCGAAAGGGATGTCAGCAATGAGACGTATGGTTCTGGCCGTTGGCCTCGTCGTGGCGACGGGGGCCGCTTCGTTCGCCCAGGCGCCGGCGCCGGCGACCGCCAAGCCGGCGGCCCCGGCGCCACAGGCCCCGGCGGCTCCGCCGCCCCAGCCCGCCGGCCCGGCGCCAGCGCCGGTGCTGCCCTTCCCCGAGGGCGCCAAGATTGCCTTCGTCGTGCTGCAGCGGGTGGTGGCCGAATCGACCGACGGCAAGCAGGCCAGCGCCAAGGTCCAGGCCCTCCAGCAGAAGAAGGTCGCCGAGCTGAACGAGCGGCAGAAGGCCTGCCAGGGCCTGCAGGAGAAGCTCGACAAGAGCGGCGCGGTGATGAGCGAAGCGGCCCGCGCCGACCTGGGCAAGCAGGTCGAGCGGGCCCAGCTCGACCTGCAGCGGGCCACCCAGGACGCGCAGGCCGAAGTGCAGGAGCTGCAGCAGCAGCTGCAGGAAGAGTTCCAGCGCCGGATCGCCCCGATCATCGAGGCGGTCGGCAAGGAGCGCGGGCTGCACTACATCTTCAACGGCCCCGACTCGGGGCTGGTATGGGCCGATGCGGCCCTCGACATCACCGCGGACGTCGTCAAGAAGTTCGACGCTTCCACCAAGGCGGCGGCGCCCGCCGCGGCGCCCAAGCCGCCCGGCCAGTAGGCCGCCCTCCCGTCGCAGGCGGCCGCCCATCGGGGCGGCCGCCCGCGGTGCCCGCCTCGAGCCCCCGACGCGTGAACATCGCCCCCTTCCTCGAGCGCCAGCGGTACCGGTTCCCGGCGGTGCTCGTGGACGCGGTGTCGCTGGACGACGGCGGCACCTGCGGGCGGTCAAGGCCGTCGGCGTCGGCGAGGAGTTCGTCCAGGGCCACTTTCCCGGGCGTGCCGCTGATGCCCGGCGTGCTGATGCTCGAGGCGCTGACCCAGGCGTCGAGCGCGCTGCTCCTCAGCCGCCCCGACACCCCGCCGGCCGCGCCGGTCGGCTCCTGCGCGGCGTCGACGACGTGAAGTTCCGCCGGCCGGTGGTGCCCGGCGACCGCCTGACCCTCGACGTCCGCATCGTCCGCCGCCGCGGGCCGATTGCCCACATGCACGCCGCCGCCGAGGTCGGCGGCACCGTCGTGGTCGAGGCGCGGCTGGTGCTGGCCGTCGACGACCGACGAGCCGCTCATCGACGCCTCCGCCTCGGTGCATCCCGACGCCGTCATCGGCGCCGGCACCGTCGTCGGCCCCCATGCGGTCGTCGGCCCGCACGTCGTGCTCGGCCGGCGGGTCGTCGTCGGCGCCTCGGCGGTGATCGAAGGCGACACCGTGGTCGGCGACGACACCCACATCTTCCCGTTCGCGTCGGTCGGGCTGCAGCCGCAGGACCTCGAAGTACCGCGGCGAGCGCACCCGGCTCGTCATCGGCGCAGGCAACGTCATCCGCGAGTGCGTGACGATCCACCGCGGCACGGTCGGCGGCGGCGGCGAGACGGCGATCGGCGATCGCAACCTGATCATGGCCTACGCGCACGTCGCGCACGACTGCCAGGTCGGCAGCGACACGATCTTCGGGCCCGGGCGCCACGCTCGGCGGCCACGTGACGGTCGAGGACTTCGCGCAGATCAGCGCCTACTCCGGCGTGCACCAGTTCTGCCGGGTCGGCCGCCACGCCTTCATCGGCGGCTACTCGGTGGTCACCAAGGACGCGCTGCCGTTCGCCAAGACGGTGGGCAACCGGGCCCGGGTCTACGGCCTGAACACCGTCGGGCTGGTCCGCCGCGGCTTCGCGCCCGAGGCGGTCGCGCCGGCTCAAGCGCGCCTATCGCTACCTGCTGACGTCGCGGATGTCGCCGTCGACAGGCGCTCGACGTCATTGCCGCCGACCCGGCCGATCGCCAGCCCCGACGTCGACTACCTGGTCCAGTTCATCCGGTCGTCGACGCGCGGCGTCACGCTCAAGCGGCCGACCAAGCGCGCCGACGGCGCCGGCGACTCGCAGGACGAGGCGTGACGCTCGGGCTCATCGCCGGCAACGGCCGCTTCCCGTTCCTGGTCCTCGATGCGGCGCGAAGCCTCGGACACGCGATCACCATCGTCGCCGTCAAGGAGGAGGCCTCGCCCGAGCTCGAGCCGCGGCGGCGGCCACGCCGGGCATCGCGGTGCACCGGGTGTCGCTCGGCCACCTCGGACGCTGCCTCGACGTCCTCGGCGCCGCCGGCGTGACCCACGCCGTGATGGCCGGCCAGGTCAAGCACACGAAGATCTTCGGCGTGCTGCCCGACCTGACGTTCATGAGCGTGCTCGGCCGGCTGCGATCGCGCAACACCGACGCGCTGATCGGCGCCGTGGCCGACGTGATGCGGGAGCGGGGCATCGAGCTGATCGACTCGACCACGCTGCTGCAGCCGCTGCTGGCCAGCCCCGGGGTGATGACGCGTCGGGCGCCGACGGCGGCGGAGAGCGAGTCGCTGGCCTTCGGCTACCGGATTGCCGACGTCATCGCCGGGCTCGACATCGGCCAGACCATCGCCGTGAAACACGCCGCGGTCGTCGCCGTCGAGGCCATGGAGGGCACCGACGCGGTCATCGCGCCGTGCCGCCGACCTGGCCGGCGGCGGCGTGGTCGTCGTCAAGGTGGCCAAGCCGAATCAGGACATGCGCTTCGACGTGCCGGTCGTCGGCATCCCGACCATCCAGGTGATGGCGCGGGCGGGCGCGACGCTGCTGTCGCTCGACGCCGGCAAGGCGCTGATGTTCGACAAGGCGCAGATGATTGCGGCGGCCGACGACGCCGGCATCGCCGTCGTCGGCCGGGCGCCGGGAGCCGCGGCATGAGCGCCCCGCTGCGGGTCGGCGTCGTCGGCGTCGGGCACCTGGGCCGGCATCACGCGCGGCTCCTCGGCGTCATGTCCGGGGTGCGGCTGGTCGGCGTCGTCGACGCCAAGCCGGGCCGGGCCGCAGGAGATCGCAACCGCCGCCGGCACCACCGGGTACACCGACTGGCAGGCCCTCGACGGGCAGGTCGACGCCGTGACCATCGCCGTGCCGACCGAGTCCCATCTCGACGTGGCGATGGCCTTCATCGAGCGCGGGGTGCACGTCCTGGTCGAGAAGCCGCTGGCGCGGACGGTGGAGGAGGCCGAGCAGCTGGTGGCGGCCGCCGCCAGCCGCGGCGTGACCCTGGCGGTGGGACACACCGAGCGCTTCAATCCGGCGGTGGTGGCGGCGCGACAGCTGCTGCACGGGCCGCGGTTCATCGAGGCGCACCGGCTGGGGACCTTCCCCGAGCGCAGCCTCGACATCGACGTCGTCTTCGACCTGATGATCCACGACCTCGACGTGGTGCTGTCGATCGTCGGCGAGCCGACGGTGAGCGTGGAGGCGGTCGGCGTGCCGGTGCTCACGCCGCGGGTCGACATCGCCAACGTACGGCTGCGCTTCGCCGGCGGGTGTATCGCCAACCTGACCGCCAGCCGCATCAGCCGTGACCGGGTCCGCAAGATCCGCTTCTTCCAGCCGCAGGCCTACCTGTCGGTGGACTACGCGGCTCAGGAGATTGAACATTGGACGCTGGCCGCGCCGCCCGACGGGAGCGGCCGGCCGAGCATCCAGGGCGGAAAGGCCGACGTCGTCAAGGACGAGCCGCTGCGCCGCGAGCTCGAGGACTTCGTGGCCGCGGTGCGCGACCGCCGGCCACCGGGCGTGACCGGCGAGGAAGGGCGCGACGCGCTGCGCCTGGCCTCGGTGATCGTGGAGCGGATGCAGCATGGTCAGCAATGAGTCGGTGGAGGCGCTGGTCGAGGCGGTGACTCAGGCGATTGCGGCCGGGGGAGTGCCGGCGGCCGAGACGCTGCGGGCGCTCGGGAACGCGACCGACGTGCTGGCGCTGGGCGCCTTGGCCGACGACGCCCGCCGGGCCCGGCACGGGCAGGCGGCGACGTATCTCCGGGTGCACGACATCGAGCTGGCGGCAGCGGAGCCGTGGCCGGCGCCGGCGGCGACCGCCGCCGAAGTGCGGCTCGAGGGACGCCCGGCGACGATTGCGTCGGCGGCCGACGCCGTGCGACGGGTGAGGGCGGTCGCCGGCGCGACGACCGTCCGCGGGTTCTGGCTCGCCGACCTCGACGCCCTGGGGACCGACGTGTATGCGGCGCTGCGAGCCGCCGGCCTCGACGAGGTCGCCTACGTGACCCCGGCGCCCGGCGCCGCCGAGGCCGTGGCACGGGCACGGGCCGCCGGCCTCGGCGTGCGGGTGATTGCCGTCGACGACGCGGTCGGTGACCGGCTCTCGTGGCTGCTCGCGGCCCGCCGGCTCGCCGATGCCGTCGGCGGCATCGCGGCGGTTGCGCCGCTGCCCCGGCGTCTCGACCGGGCCACGCCGACGACCGGCTTCGCCGACGTCCGCACCGTCGCTCTGGCGCGGCTGGTCCTCGGCGACGTGCCCAGCGTGCAGGTCGATTGGGCGCGCTATGGCCCCAAGCTGGCCCAGGTGGCGCTCACCGTCGGCGCCGACGATCTCGACGGCGTCTCGCCGGTCGACGACCCCGGGCTCGGCCCCCGTCGCGCCACCGCCGAGGACGTGCGGCGCAACATCGTGTCGGCCGGACTCACACCCGTCGAGCGCGACGGGACGTGGGCGCCGCGGTCTCGATGAGCGCACCCGTCCGGGTCAGTGCGGTCTCGTTCCTGAACGCGCGGCCGCTGGTCCACGGGCTCGAGCGGCACCGCGATCTCTTCACCGTCGAGTTCGACCTGCCGTCGGCGTGCGCCGCCCGTCTCCACGCCGGGGCCGTCGATCTCGGGCTCATTCCCGCGATCGAGTACCTGCACGGCGACTACCGTCTGGTCCCCGACATGGCGATCGGGTCCGACGGCCCGACGCTCTCGGTGGCGGTGTTCACCACCCGGCCGATCGACCGGGTGCAGCGACTGGCCCTCGACACCAGCTCGCGGACGTCGGCGGCGCTCACCCGGATCCTGTGCGCCAAGCACTGGGGGATCGCGCCGGCGTTCGTGCCGGCGGCACCGGACCTCGAGACGATGCTGGCGACGGCCGATGCGGCCCTGGTCATCGGCGATCCGGCGCTGGCGATCGACGCGTCACGCGCCGGCGTCGAGAAGATCGACCTCGGCGCGGCGTGGCGGACGCTTGACCGGACTGCCGTTCGTCTACGCCGCGTGGGCCGGCCGGCCGGGTGCGCTCGACGGCGTCGCATCTGGCGGCCCTCGGCGCGGCGCGAGACGCCGGCCTGGCCGCGCGCGATGCGATCGCGGCCGCTGCGGCCGGCGGCGATCCGGCGCGAGCCGCCGTCCTGGCCGCGTACCTGCGTGATAATCTCAGCTACGCGTTCGGCGATCGCGAGCAGGCCGGCCTCGAACGGTTCTTCGAGCTGGCCCTCGAGGTGGGTCACACCGCCCGCCCGCGGCCGCTCCGGTTCTTCGCATGATCCCGACTCTCGAGCTGCTCGGCGCCCGGATCCAGGACGGCGGCCGACTCGCCGCCGAGGAGGCGCTGCACCTCTACCGCCACGCGCCGACCCTGTGGCTCGGACAGATGGCCGACGCGGTCCGGCGCCGCAAGCATCCCGACGGCGTCGTCACCTACATCATCGACCGCAACGTCAACTACACCAACGTGTGCGTCGCGCGCTGCAACTTCTGCGCGTTCTACCGCACGGTCGGGCACGCCGACGGCTACGTCCTCGGCTTCGACGAGATCTACCGCAAGATCGACGAGACCATCGCGCTCGGCGGCAACCAGCTGCTGCTGCAGGGCGGCCACAACCCCGATCTGCCGATCGCCTGGTACGAGGACCTGTTCCGCGGCGTGAAGGCGCGCTATCCGGACTTCAAGCTGCACGCGCTCTCGCCGCCCGAGGTGCTGCACATCGCGCGCACCTCGCGGCTGTCGGTGCCCGACGTGCTCCAGCGCCTGATCGCCGCCGGGCTCGACAGCGTCCCGGGCGGCGGCGCCGAGATCCTCGTCGACCGCGTCCGCAAGCTGCTCAACTGCTACTCGAAGGCGTCGGCCGACGAGTGGCTGGGCGTGATGCGCGAGGCGCACCGGGCCGGTCTGCGGACGACCGCGACGATGATGTACGGGACGGTCGAGACCGACCAGGAGCGGCTCGAGCATCTGCTCCGCCTCCGCGCGCTCCAGGACGAGACCGGCGGCTTCACCGCGTTCATCACCTGGAGCTATCAGCCGGAGCACACCGAGCGTGGCGGCAGCGAGGCCACCGGCGTCGATTACCTGCGCACCCTGGCGATCGCCCGGCTCGTGCTCGACAACTTCGACAACCTGCAGGCGTCGTGGGTGACCCAGGGCGGCAAGGTCGGGCAGCTCAGCCTCGCCTTCGGCGCCAACGACATGGGCAGCGTGATGATCGAGGAGAACGTCGTCCGCGCCGCTGGCGCCGCCTACTGCATGGACGAGCTCGAGATCGTCCGGAACATCGAGGACGCGGGATTCACGGCCTCGCGGCGGACCATGCACTACGACCGGCTGGGCACGCCGGTGTTCCGCGAGCGCGAGGTGCCGCGGCTCCTGGAGCTGGCGACCGCCCGCGACGCCGGCGACACGTCGATCCCGGCGGAGCTGGCCAACTACCCGGCGCGCAGCGCGGCCGGCAAGCGCCAGCGGGCCACGCCGCCCTCGCCGGTGGCGTGACCCTGGGTGACCGGGCATGACGTCGCTGCTCGTCAGGGCTGCGTGGGTCTGCCCGATCGCGGCCCCGCCGCTGGCCGACGGCTGGGTCCTGGTCCGCGGCGATCGCATCGCGGCGATCGGGCACGGGCACGACGCGCCGGCGGCCGATCGCGTGACCGACCTCGGACCGATGGCGCTGCTGCCCGGCCTGGTCAACGCGCCACACCCACCTCGAGCTGTCGTGGCTGCGCGGCCGGGTGCCGCCGGCGGCCGACTTCCTGTCCTGGGTCGGGGAGCTGATGCGGATCCGGACCCGACTCGAGACCGTCGACGACGCGGTGGCGATGCCGGCGCTGCGAGCGGCGGTCGACGAGGCGCTGGCCACCGGGACGGCGGCGGTCGGGGACATCGCCAACGCGCTGGTGTCACCGCCGGTGCTGCGCGAGCGGCGGCTGGCGGCGGTCGTCTTCCACGAGCTGCTCGGGTTTCGCGATGCCGATGGCCGGGCGGCGGTCGCGGCGTCGCGGGCGCGGCGCGCGCCCGACGCCGCCGCGGGCGTCCGCGTCGTTCCGGCCGCCCACGCCCCGTTCTCGGTCTCTCCGGAGCTCTTCACGGCGATTCGTGACGACGTCGCCGCGATGGCCGCCCCGATCACGTCGGTGCACGTCGGCGAGTCGCGCGAAGAGGTCCAGCTGCTGGCCGACGGCACCGGGCCGTGGCGCGCCCGCCTCGAAGCGCTCGGCGCGTGGCGCGACGACTGGATCGCGCCGGGTCGCGGGCCCGGCGACTACCTTTGTGATCTCGGCGTGATCGCCCGCCACACGCTCGCCGTCCACGGCGTGCAGCTCACCGACGCCGAACTCGGCCGGATCGCGGCCATCGGCGCCACGCTGGTGACCTGCCCGCGCAGCAACGTCTGGGTCGGCGTCGGGGCGCCGCCGCTCGAGCGGTTCTTCGCCTCGGGCGTGCGCGTCGCGGTCGGCACCGACAGTCTGGCGAGCGCGCCCGATCTGAATCTCTTCGCCGAGCTGGCGGCGATGCGCGCCGGCGCGCCGGCGGTGCCGGCGCGCCGCCTCCTGCACGCCGCGACGCTCGCCGGGGCCGAGGCGCTGCAGCTCGACGACGTGCTGGGCAGCCTGCAACCCGGTCGGCTGGCCCACCTCGTCGCCGTCGCGCTGCCGGCCGGCTGCGCCGATCCCGAAGAGGCGCTCGTCGCCGGTGTCACCGCCGGATCGCATCCAGGTGCTGCGGCCGCAGGCCGTCGGGCCGGCGGTGCCGTGATGGCGTCACTGGGCACCTACCTGTCGTTCGTCCGGATCAGCCATACGGTGTTCGCGTTGCCGTTCGCGTTGACCGGAGCGCTGCTGGCGGCGTGGGGGCGGCCGCTCGACTGGGCGGCACTGGGCTGGATTCTGGTCTGCATGGTGTCGGCGCGCAGCGCCGCGATGGGATTCAACCGGCTGGTCGACGCCGGGTTCGACGCCGCGAATCCGCGCACCGCCGGCCGCGAGCTGCCGCGCGGCGCGATGACCAGGCGCGAGGCGACGCTGTTCGTCGCCGTCTGGGCCGTCGTCTTCGTCGCTGCCGCGTTCCAGATCAGCGCGCTGTGCGGCTGGCTGTCGCCGCTGGCCCTGGCCATCGCCTTCTGGTACTCGTTGGCCAAGCGCCACACGCACTACACGCAGGCGTTCCTCGGCCTGGCGATGGCGGTGGCTCCGGTCGGCGGATGGCTGGCGGCGGGCGGTCGCGGCGGCTGGACGCCGTGGATCCTCGGCCTCGCCATCGGGCTGTGGGTGGCCGGCTTCGACATCATCTACGCCTGTCAGGACGCGGCGGTCGATCGCGCGCAGGGGCTGAAGTCGATTCCCGTGCGCTTCGGCATCGCCCGCGCGCTGACGATCTCGCGGTGGCTGCACGCCGCGACGGTGCTGGTCATGGCCAGCCTGGCGCTGGTCGCTCCGCTCGGCCCGGTCTACCTTGCCGGCGTCGCCGTCGTGGCCGCGCTGCTCGCCTACGAGCAGTCGCTGGTCTCGGCCGAGGATCTGTCGCGGCGCCGCCAAGGCCTTCGACCTCAACGGCTACGTCGGCATCCTCTACCTGATCACCACGGCGATCTCGCTGTATGTCGACTGAGTCGTCCGGGGCGCGGCGAGCCGCTCGACAAGGCGCCGTCGCGCATCGCCGGGATGTTCGACGCGATCGCCGCCCGCTACGACCTGCTCAACCTGGTGCTCTCGGCCGGCCTCGACCGCCGGTGGCGGCGCCAGGCGATCCGCTCGCTGGAGCTGACCGGCGCCGAGCGCCTGCTCGACGTCTGCACCGGCACCGCCGACGTGGCGATCGGCGCGGCCAGCGTCGTGCCCGGCGCCAGGCGGGTGGTCGGGGTGGACTTCGCCGGTGCGATGCTGCAGCACGGTCACGACAAGATCGCCGTCGCCGGGCTGTCGTCACGGGTCCAGCTGATTCGTGGCGACGCGACGGCCTTGCCGGTGGCCGACCAGTCGGTCGACGCGCTCACCATCGCCTTCGGGATCCGCAACGTCCAGGTGACCGAGGCGGCGTGCCGGGAGATCCGCCGGGTGCTGCGCCCGGGAGGCCGGGTGGCGATCCTCGAGTTCGGACTGCCCAGCGTGCCGGGCCTCGGGCCGCTCTACGGCTGGTACTTCCGCCGCGTGTTGCCGCGGATCGGGCGCCTGGTGTCGCGTCACGGCGGGGCCTACTCCTATCTGCCCGCCTCGGTCGGGGCCTTCCCGTATGGCCAGGCGTTCGCCGACCTGCTGGTCGCGGCCGGGCTGGTCGAGGCGACGAGCCGGCCATTGACGCTGGGCGTCGTCTATCTCTACAGCGCGCGGCGGCCCGATCGGGACCCTTGAAGCAGGAAACCCGCCCGATCCGACGGGTATAATCGAGGCAACTGCTTCATGTACTTTGACTTCTACGACCGCTACGATTCCGTCGAGGCGGTTGGCAGTGCCATTTCCCGGCGCGAGGGCGTGGTGCTGTCGGTCGTGGTGCATGCCGCGGTCGTGCTCGCGCTGCTCCTGGCGCCACAGCTGAAGTGGTTCCAGGCCACACCGGTCGAGCCTGAGGCCGCCGAGGCGCAGCCGCAGCCGCGCGAGGACGCCCCGCGATTCGTCGTCGTCGAGCCGCTGCGCGACATGCCGGCGCCGACCCCGCCGCCGCAGGCCGAGGCGTCCGACCAGGACCGCGTCGCCAGCGCGCCGCAGTTCGCCGAGCGGCCGGAGAACCCGTTGCCCTTCGCGCGCGGCGAGACGACCGAGCGGGTCGAAGCCGCTCCTGAGGAGCGGCCGATGGGCCGTGGACCCGAACCCGAGCCGGCCCCGCCGGCGGCGCCCGCCGAGGACCGGACCGCGCTGCCCGAGGCGACCAACGCGCCGCCGGCACCGCGCCAGGAGCCTGAGACCCGACCGCAGGGCGGGCAACTCGGCGAGGCCCTGCGCGACCTGCAGAAGTACGTGCAGCGCGAGTCGTTCAACAACCCGCAGGGCGGCGTCAACGAATTCGGGCCGGCGATTCAGTTCGACACCAAGGGCGTCGAGTTCGGGCCGTGGATCCGCCGGTTCGTCGCCCAGGTCAAGCGCAACTGGTTCGTGCCCAATGCCGCGTATGCGATGCGCGGCCGGGTCATCCTCCAGTTCAACGTCCACAAGGACGGCTCGATCACCGACATCAACGTCGTCCGCCCCTCGGAGGTGGATTCGTTCAACCGCTCCGCCTACAACGCCATCCTCGCGTCGAATCCGACCCAGCCGCTGCCTCCGGATTACCCCGTCGACAAGGCGTTCTTCACGGTGACCTTCTTCTTCAACGAGTCGCCGACCCCGCAGTGACCCCGACCCCGGCCCAACAGCTGGGCCTGCTGGCCGTCGTCGGGCTGCTCGTCGTGCTGGTCGCGAGGCAGATGGCGTGTTGACCTCGCCGCGCCCGGCCTTCGTCGCCATCCTCGGACCGACCGCGACCGGCAAGTCGGCGCTGGCCGTGGCCGTGGCCCGCCACTTCGACGGCGAGATCGTCGCCTGTGATTCGACGGCGGTCTATCGCGGCTTCGACATCGGCACCGACAAGGTGCCGCCAGACGCGCAGCACGGCATCCCGCATCATCTCGTCGACGTCGCCGCGCCGACCGAGGTCTACACCGCGGCGCGCTACGCCGCCGACGCGGCGGCGGCGATTCGCGCGATTCACGCCCGCGGCCGCCTGCCGGTCGTTGCCGGCGGCACCGGGTTCTACTTCCGCGCGCTGACCCGCGGCCTGTTCCCCGGGCCGGCCGCCGATGACGGGCTGCGCGCCCGGCTGGAGCGGGTGGCGGCGCGGCGCGGTGACGGCGCCCTCCACCGCTGGCTGGGTCGCGTCGATCCGGCGTCGGCGGCGCGCATCCAGCCGCGCGATCGCAAGCGCATGATTCGCGCGCTCGAGGTCTACTGCCTCACCGGACGGCCGCTCACCACGCATTTCGACGCCACCGCGGCGCCGCTGCCGGAGTTCGACGTGCATGCCGTCGGCGTCCGCCTGCCGGCCGAGGTGCTCGCCGATCGCCTCGGTCGCCGCGTCGACGCGCAGCTCGCGGCCGGGCTGGAGGCCGAAGTGCGTGGGCTGCTCGCGCGCGGCGTGCCGCGCGCGGCGCGGCCCTTCGGCGGGCTCGTCTACCGGCAGATGATCGAGTACCTCGACGGCGTGCGCGGCCTCGCCGAGACCCGCGCGCTCATCGTGCAGGAGAACCGGCGCTACGCCCGCCGCCAGTTGATCTGGTTCCGCAAAGAGCCTACTCTGGTGTGGTTTGACGGTCCCGGTGAGACGGCGTCCGCCGCGGCGCGCGTCATCGAGCAGCTGGGAGCGCGGGGTTTGTACCACCACAGGAGCGACGCTGGCGATGGCTGAAGGTAAATCGAGCGCACCGAACATCCAGGATGTCTTCCTCAACTATGCCCGCCGCGAAAAGCTCGCCGTCACCGTCCACCTGCTCGACGGTCGCGAGTTCGAAGCCCGTATCAAGAACTTCGATCGCTTCGCCGTGATTCTCGAGCACAACGGCCTCGATCACCTGGTGTTCAAGCACGCGATTGCCACCCTGCGGGTGCCGCGCAGCGTGCCCAACTACTTCTCGTCGCACCATCCCTGAACCGGCGCCGCGGCGCCACGACCCGTCCGCTACCCTGCGCCGCCCATGGCCCCCCGCGCGATCGTGATCGTGCTCGACGGTGTCGGCGCCGGGGCGCTCCCCGACGCGGCCGCCTACGGCGACGAGGGCAGCGACACCCTCGGGCACGTGGCGGCGGCCGGGCCGCTGCGGATCCCGACGCTGGCCGGCCTCGGCCTGTCGCGCGCCGTCACCTTGCCCGGGGTCGCCGCGGCCAGCGCCCCGGGGGCGGCGTGGGGCCGGATGGCCGAGCGCTCACCGGGCAAGGACTCGGTCACCGGCCACTGGGAGCTGACCGGACTGGTGCTGGAGCAGCCGTTCCCGACCTTTCCGCACGGGTTCCCGGCCGCGCTCGTCGACGCCTTCGCCGGCCGCATCGGCCGGCCGGTCCTCGGCAACGTCGTCGCCTCGGGCACCGCCATCATCGAGGCGCTGGGCGCACAGCATGAGCAGACCGGCCAGCCGATCGTCTACACCTCGGCCGACAGCGTCTTCCAGATCGCCGCGCACGAAGCGGTCGTGCCGATCGATCAGCTCTATGCCTGGTGCCGGGTCGCCTACGAGCTGGCGGTCGAGGGGATGGGCCTCGGCCGGGTCATCGCCCGGCCCTTCGTCGGCACGCCCGGCGCCTACGTGCGGACGGCCCACCGCCACGACTTCGCGATGCCGCCGCCGCGCGAGACGCTGCTCGATCGGTTGAGCGCCGCCGGAGTGCCGGTCACCGCGGTGGGGAAGGTCGGCGACCTCTTCGCCGGGCGCGGCATCGGCTCGTCGCACCCGACCGGGAGCGACGCCGAAGGGCTCGATGCACTGCAAGCGCTGCTCGACGCCGGGACCCGCGGGCTGCTGCTCGTCAACCTGGTCGATTTCGACACCGTGTACGGTCATCGCAACGACGTCCGCGGATTCGCCGCCAACCTCGAGCGGTTCGACGCCCGGCTCCCGGCGATCCTCGCCCGCCTCGGCGACGACGACCTGCTCGTGATCACCGCCGATCACGGCAACGACCCGGCGACGCCGAGCACCGACCACTCGCGCGAGTACGTGCCGCTGCTGGTCATGGGGCCGGCCCTCACCCGCGGCGTCGACCTGGGCACCCGCGACACCTTCGCCGACCTCGGGCAGACGCTGGCCGAGTGGTTCGGCGTGGCGCCGCTGGTCCACGGCACGAGCTTCCTCGCCGCCCTGCGCTGAATCCGGGCGGCTGCTACCATTGACGCGGATCGCCCAGCCGCCGGCATGACCATTCGCCACGACCTCGAACAGCGGGAAGCCGCCGCCCTGGCGCCGCAAGCCGCGCGCAGCGCCGCCACCCGCGGCCGGCTGCGGCCCGAGGCCGAGGATCCGATCCGGCCGGCGTTCCAGCGGGATCGCGATCGCATCATCCACACCAAGGCGTTCCGCCGGCTGAAGCACAAGACGCAGGTCTTCTTCTCGCCGGCCGGCGATCACTACCGCACGCGCCTGACGCACACGCTCGAGGTCTCGCAGATTGCGCGGACGATCGCCAAGGTCCTCCGGCTGCACGAGGAGCTGACCGAAGCGATTGCGCTCGGCCACGACCTCGGCCACACGCCGTTCGGCCATGCCGGCGAGCGGGTGCTCCAGAGCCTGAGCCCGACCGGGTTCAATCACTACGAGCAGAGCCTGCGGATCGTCGACGTGCTCGAGCGCGACCGCCACGGCCTGAATCTGACGTGGGAGGTGCGCGACGGCATCGCGCGCCATTCCAAGGGCAAGCATGGGCTGCCGGTGGGCGCGCCGCCCGAGGATCGCGCGTCGACCATCGAGGGGCAGGTGGCCCGCGTGGCCGACATCGTCGCCTACGTGAACCACGACGTCGACGACGCGGTGCGCGCCGGGATCCTGCACGAGGACGGCCTGCCGGCGCAGGCGCTGGCGGTGCTGGGCCGGACCGGCCTCCGAGCGCATCGGCCGCATGGTCACCGACGTCGTCCAACAGACCCTGGCCGGTGGCACCACCGAGATCCGCATGAGCGCCGAGATGCTCGAGGCCACCCTGGCGCTGCGGGATTTCCTGTTCGACGCCGTCTACGAGAACGACGCCGCCACCGCCGAGTTCGCCAAGGCCGAGGGCATCCTGGGCGGGCTGTGGGAGCGGGTGCAGCAGCAGCCCGGCGGCTTCCTCGATCCGCGGACTATCGAGGCCGACGGCCTCGACGTGGCGACCCAGGACTTCATCGCCGGGATGACCGACCGCTACGCCGTCGGGCTCTTCGAGCAGCTCTTCATCCCGAAGCCGTGGGTTGGCCCCTGGCCCGTCTCGGAGCGATCGCACCACGAGCGCTAGCCCCGGCGCCGACCGCCGCCGCCGCCGCCGCCGGCGGCGCCAAGCACCGCCTGGCCAAACACCGCGCGCCGCCAAGGCACCGCTTGGCCAAAACAATACTGCGCTGCCTGGCCAAGACAACATCCATCTGCCCAACGACTTGCGGAGGGGCGGTAGTGTGCGACCGCGTGATATACTGACTGGTCGCCTCGGTGCCTGAGAGCCGCACCGGGCCAGCCGGCCATGTTCCTCGACCTGACCACCGTCCGCCACCCCCGAAACCCCGCTCGACCGGGACATTCGGACCTGAGCCTTCGCCGCCGAGGACGGACTTCCGGCTGATCGCGCCGGCGCGGCTGACCGCGGTGCTCCACAAGGACGACGATCGCTTCCGCCTGGTCGGCCGCCTGGCGACCCGGCTGGAACTGGCGCTGCAGCCGCTGCCTCGAGCCGTTCGAGGTGCCGGTCGACGCGCCGCTCGATCTGCGCTACCTGCCGCAGGCGTTCGCCGGCAGCAAGGACGAAGATCCCGACGACGACCCGACGACCACGTTCTACAGCGACGACCAGATCGATCTCGGCCAGATGGTGCGCGAGCAGTGCTATCTCGCCATCCCGATGAAGCCGCTGTGCCGGGCCGACTGCCAGGGCCTGTGCGCGATATGCGGCACCAACCTCAACCTCGAGCGCTGCAGTTGCGAGCCCCGGTGGGTCGATCCCCGGCTGGCCGCGCTGCAGACGCTCGTTTCTCCGCGGACCAACGACGATGCCTAATCCAAAACGCCGACACTCCAAGACCCGGGGCCGCAAGCGCCGCACCCACGACACGCTGGCTGGCCACCACCGCCGGGGCGTGCCCGCAGTGCGGGGAGCCGAAGGCGCCCCACCGCGTCTGCGCCTACTGCGGCTTCTACAACGAGCGACAGGTTCGCGCCGTCGACGAGGAGTAGGCCGCTGGCCCCTCGCGTGAGGACAGCGCCGTCGCGGAGCGGCGCGTGAGCGTCGCCGCGCGCCGCGGCCGCATCGCCGTCGACGCCATGGGCGGCGACCACGCGCCGGGTCCGGTGGTGGACGGGGCGCTGGCCGCCGCGCGGTATTCGGGCGTGGCGGTCACACTGGTCGGTCGCCCCGACGCCGTCGACGCCGAACTGGCCCGTCATCCCGACGCGGCGACGCTCGACGTCGAAGTGGTCGCCGCCGCCGACGTCGTCGCCATGAACGAGTCGCCGGCCTCGGCGCTGCGCCGCAAGCCGCGGGCCTCGATTCGCGTCGCCACCGAACTGGTGCGTGACGGCGAAGCCGCGGCCGTCGTCAGCGCCGGGCACACCGGGGCCGCCGTGGTCGCGGCCCACGCCGCCTTCGGCATGCTCAAAGGCGTGGATCGGCCGGCGCTGGCGCCGGCGGTGCCGACCCGCACCGGCATGGCGGTGCTGCTCGATGCCGGAGCCACGGTCGAGTGCAAGCCGGCGCACCTGCTGCAGTTCGGCGTGATGGGGGCGGTCTACGCCCGCACGCTGCTCGGCGTCGACGCCCCGCGCGTCGGGTTGCTGTCGATCGGCGAAGAGGAAGGCAAGGGCAACGACCTGACCAAGGAGGCGTACCGGCTGCTGAAGGCCGCGCCCCTGACCTTCGTCGGCAATGTCGAAGCTCGTGACGTGTTCTCGGGACGGGCCGACGTGATCGTGTGCGACGGCTTCACCGGCAACGTCGTGCTGAAGCTGAGCGAGGGGCTGGTCGAGATGGTCGAGGAGCAGTTGGGCGCGGAGCTGTCGAGCACGTTCTCGAGCCAGGTCGGCTACCTGCTGTCGCGCCGCGCCTACCGGCGATTCCGCAAGCGCGTCGACTACTCCGAATACGGCGGCGCGCCCTTGCTCGGCGTCTCGGGGCTGGTGCTGGTCTGTCACGGCCGGTCGTCGGCCAAGGCGATCCGCAACGCCGTGGTCGCCGCCTCCCGCTTCGTCGCCGACGGCGTGCTGGCGCGGGTCGAGCAGCGCGTCGCCGACGCCATGGTGTCGCCGCGATGATCGCGTTCGTCTTCCCCGGGCAGGGCGCGCAGTCGGTCGGCATGGGCCGGGGCCTGGCCGACGCCTTCCCGGTCTGCCGGGCGACCTTCGAGGAGGCCGACGCCGCGCTCGGCTTCGCCCTGAGCGAGGTCATCTTCGACGGGCCGGCCGACCGGCTGACCCTCACCGAGATCACCCAGCCGGCGATCCTGACGATGAGCGTCGCCGCCTGCCGTCTCCTCGAGCAACGCGGGCTGCGGCCCGACGTCGTCGCCGGGCACAGCCTGGGCGAGTATTCGGCCCACGTCGCCGCCGGCACCTTCACCTTCGCCGATGCGGTGCGCACCGTGCACCTCCGCGGCCGCTACATGCAGGAGGCGGTGCCGGTCGGTGTCGGCGCGATGGCCGCGGTGCTCGGCCTCGACGACGAGGCGGTGCGTGCGGCGTGCGACGAGGCCGCCGAGGGCGAGGTGGTCAGTCCGGCGAACCTCAATGCGCCGGGCCAGGTGGTGATCGCCGGACATGCCGCAGCCGTCGCCCGCGCCGGCGAGCGGGCCAAGGCCCGCGGCGCCCGGCGCGTGATCCCGCTCCAGGTCAGCGCGCCGTTCCACTGCGCGCTGATGCAGCCGGCGGAGCAGCGGCTGGCGCCCGCGCTCCGCGCCCTGGCGGTCCGCGACCCGCGCGTGCCGGTCGTCGCCAACGTCGACGCCGAGCCGAAGCGCGATGCCGATGCGGCGATCGCCGCGCTGATCCGGCAGGTCTCGGCGCCGGTCCGGTGGGAGGCGTCGATGCGCCGCCTTGCCTCCGACGGAGTGACCGCCTATGTTGAGGTGGGGCCAGGCACGGTGTTGAGCGGACTGATCAAGAAGGTGGCACGCGAGGCCAGCATCGTGAACCTCGACCAGCCGGCCGGCCTGGCGGCGGTCGAGGCGATCGTCGCCGCCGACGGACCGCGCCCGAGCGAGCACTCATGACGACGTTCGACGGACAGGTGGCGCTGGTGACCGGCGCCTCCCGGGGCATCGGCCGCGCCATCGCGATGGCGCTGGCCGGGCGTGGCGCGGCGGTGGCGGCCGCGGCGCGCGGCGCCAATGCCCAGCCGGTCGTCGACGAGATCGTCGCTGCCGGTGGCCGCGCCGAAGCCGTGGCGCTCGACGTGACCGACGGCGCCGCCGCGGCCGCCGCGGTCGCCGACGTGGTCGCGCGCCACGGCCGCCTCGACATCCTGGTCAACAACGCCGGCATCACCCGCGACCAGCTGATGCTGCGCATGAAGCGCGCCGACTGGGACGACGTGATTGCCACCAACCTGACGTCGGCGTTCTCGCTCTGCCAGGCGGCCCTCAAGCCGATGCTGAAGCAGCGCCGCGGCCGCATCGTCGCCATCAGCTCGGTGGTCGGGCAGATGGGCAACGCCGGCCAGGCCAACTACGCGGCGTCGAAGGCCGGCCTGATTGGCTTCTGCAAGTCGCTGGCGCGCGAGGTCGGCTCGCGCAACGTCACGGTCAACGTCGTGGCGCCGGGATTCATCGAAACCGACATGACACGGGCGCTCGCCGCGGAGAGCCAGGCGCAGTGGATCGCGCAGGTGCCGCTCGGGCGGCTGGGCACGCCGGCCGACGTCGCGTCGGCGGTGTGCTTCCTCGCCTCGGACGAGGCATCGTATATTACTGGGCAGATTGTTGCAGTCAACGGTGGGATGTACACGTAGGAGGGCCAGATGGCCGTAGCGGACAAGGTGAAGAGCATCATCGTCGAACAACTCGGCGTGGACGAAGAGGAAGTGACCTCGGATGCGTCGTTCGTCGACGATCTCGGCGCGGATTCGCTCGACACCGTGGAGCTGGTGATGGCGTTCGAGGAAGAGTTCGAGATCGAGATTCCCGACGAGGACGCTGAGAAGATCACCCGCGTCAAGGACGCCGTCGAGTACATCGAGAAGAACGCCAAGAGCAAGAAGTAGGAGGCACGTTGAGCAGGCGCGTAGTCGTCACCGGCGTCGGGCTGGTGACCTCGCTCGGCATCGGCACCGACGTCACCTGGCAGGGACTGCTGGCCGGGGTCTCGGGCGCGGGCCCAATCACGAAGTTCGACTGCACCGCGTTTTCCACGCGGTTCGCGGCCGAGGTGAAGGGATTCGAGCCGACGGCGTTCATCGAGAAGAAGGACGTCAAGAAGATGGACCTCTTCATCCAGTACGCCATCGCCGCGTCGCAATTCGCGGTCGACGATGCGCGGCTGGTGGTCACGCCGGAGACGGCCGACCGGGTCGGGGTCTTCATCGCCTCGGGCATCGGCGGTTTCACGACCATCGAGCGCGAGCACCGGGCGTTCCTGGAAGGCGGTCCGCGCCGCATCTCGCCGTTCTTCATCCCCTCGGCGATCATCAACCTGGCCTCGGGGCAGGTGTCGATCCGGTTCGGCGCCAAGGGGCCCAACTCGGCGACCTGCACCGCCTGCACGGCGTCGGCGCACGCGGTCGGCGATGCCTACGAGATCATCAAGCGCGACGCCGCCGATGTCATGATCGCCGGCGGCTCGGAGGCGGCCGTCTGCGCCATGGGCGTCGGCGGATTCGCGGCGATGCGGGCGCTGTCGGCCCGCAACGACGATCCGGCGCGGGCCAGCCGCCCGTTCGACAAGGACCGCGACGGCTTCGTGCTCGGCGAAGGCGCCGGCATCCTCGTCCTCGAGGAGCGGGCGCACGCCGTCGCTCGCGGCGCGACGATCTACTGCGAGCTGGTCGGCTACGGCATGTCGGGTGACGCCTACCACATGACCGGGCAGCCCGAGGACGGCTCCGGCGCGGTGCGGGTGATGCGGGCGGCGCTCGACTCGGCCGGCGTCGGGCCCGAGGTCGTCGACTACATCAACGCCCACGGCACCTCGACGCCGATCAACGACCCGACCGAGACGCTGGCGGTCAAGCGGGTCTTCGGCGATCAGGCGCGGCGGCTGGCGATGTCGTCGACCAAGTCGATGACCGGCCACCTGCTGGGCGCGGCCGGCGGCCTCGAGGCCGGGATCAGCGCCCTGGCCATCCGCCACCAGATGCTGCCCCCGACCATCAATCACGACACGCCCGACCCCGCCTGCGACCTCGACTACGTGCCCAACACCCCGCGCCGGGCCGACGTGCGCTACGCCTTGTCGAATTCCTTCGGCTTCGGCGGCACCAACGGCGCGCTCCTGTTCAAGCGGTACGACGGCTGAGGCGCGCGGCGCCCGGTCGGTGAGAGCCGAGGATTCCAGCATGAAGATTGCGGTCTGCATCAAGCAGGTCCCGACCCGCGAGTGGCAGCCCCGCCTGACCGACGACGCGACGTGGGTCCGCGACCAGGACATCTCCTACGAGATGAACGAGCCCGACGCCTATGCGCTCGAGGAAGGGCTGCGCCTCAAGGAGAAGCACGGCGGGGAGGTGGTGGTGGTGTCGGCCGGGCCGGCCCGCGTCCAGCAGGTCATCCGCGAGGCCCTGGCCCGCGGCGCCGATCGCGCCATCCACGCCCAGGACGACGGCTTCGCGCGGGCCGACGCCGCGGCCTCGGCCGATGCGCTGGCGGCGGCGGTGCGCGACGAGCAGTTCGACGTGGTGCTGACCGGCCTGCAGTCCGACGACCAGGGACATGCGCAGTTCGGCCCGGTGCTGGCCGAGCGACTCGGCATGCCGCACTCGACCATCATCATGGAAGTCCAGATCACCGACCGGACGCTGCGCGCCAAGCGCGAGCTCGAAGGCGGCTGGTTCCAGTACGTCTCGATGCCGCTGCCGGCGCTGCTCACCATCCAGAGCGGCATCAACCAGCTGCGCTACGCCACGCTCAAGGGGATCATGGCCGCCAAGAAGAAGGAGATTCGCGTCGTCACGCCGGCGGCGCCGGTGGCCGCGCGCCAGCGCATCGTCGCGCTGGCCGTGCCGCAGAAGGCCAAACAGACCGCGATGATCGGCGGCACGGCGGCCGAGGCCGCGCGCGAGCTGGTCCGCCGCCTGCGCGACGAGGCGCGCGTCCTGTGATTGCCGTCGTCGCCGAACAGAAGGACGGCCGGCTGAACCGGGCCAGCTGGGAGGCGGTCGCCGCCGCGCAAGCGCTGGCCGGCGGGCAGACGCCGATCACCGTGGCGGTGCTCGGGTCGGCCGTCGGCCGACGCCGCCGCGGAGCTGGCCGCCGCCGACGTGGCCGCGGTGTGGACCGTGACCGACGCGGCCCTGGGCGACGTACACGCCCGACGCCTACGTGGCGGCGCTGACGCCGGTGATCGCCGAGCTGGCGCCGTCGCACGTGTGCTTTGCGCACACCTACCAGACGCGCGACTTCGCGGCGACGCTGGCGGCGCGGCTCGACCGGGCGCTGGTCACCGACGTCGTCGGCGTGACCCGGGCCGCCGACGGCACGGCGCACTTCTCGCGGCCGATGTTCCAGGGCAAGCTGGTGGCCGAGGTCGTCGCCGAAGGGCCGGCGCCGCACCTGGTGTCGTTCCAGATCGGCGCGTTTCGCGCCGACGCCGCCGCGCCGCGCCAGCGGCGCGCCGGTGATCGGCAAGGCGGCGGCGGTCGACGTCGCGGCGGTGCGGCAGACCGCCGAGGCGCCGTTCCAGGAGGCCAAGGCCGCCGTCGACCTGTCGCAGGCCGAGCGGATCGTCGCCGTCGGGCGCGGCATCAAGGCGCAGGAGCACGTGGCGATGGCCCAGCAGCTGGCGGCCGCGTTCGGCGCCGAGCTGGCGGCGTCGCGGCCGATCTGCGACAACGGCTGGCTGCCGATGGAGCGCCAGATTGGCAGCTCCGGGCAGACGGTGGCGCCGAAGCTGTACGTCGCCGTCGGGATTTCCGGTGCGATCCAGCACCTGGTCGGCATGAAGGGCTCGCGCACCATCGTCGCCATCAACAAGGACGCCGAAGCGCCGATCTTCGAGGTCGCCGACTACGGCATCCAGGGCGACCTGTTCGAGATTGCGCCGGCCCTCATCGCCGAGCTCGGCAAGGGCTGAGGCTCGGCCGTCCCGCGGAGCGCGCCATGGAACGCGAAACCCTCGACGTAGACGTCCTGGTCGTCGGCGGCGGCCCGGCCGGCCTGTCGGCGGCCCTGCGTCTGTCGCAGCTCCAGGCGGCCCACGGCGGCGAGCCGCTGGCCGTGGCCGTGGTCGACAAGGCGCGCGAGGCCGGCGCGCACGCGCTCTCGGGCGCGCTGCTCGATCCGTCGACGCTGCGCGAGCTGATTCCGGATTTCGCCGCCAAGGGCGCGCCACTGACCTGTGAGGTCACCGCCGACAGCGTCTACTTCCTCACGCCGACCGGCCAGGTGCGGCTGCCGATCACGCCGCCGCCGTTCCGCAATCACGGCAACTACGTCATCTCGCTCAGCCAGTTCGTGAAGTGGCTCGCCGGCCAGGTGGAGGCCGCCGGCACCGACCTCTTCATGGGCTTCGCCGGCCAATCGGTGCTGTTCGAGGGCGCGCCGCGTCGTCGGCATCCGCACCGGCGATCGCGGCCTCGGCAAGCACGGCACGCCGCGCGGCGCGGTCGAGCCCGGCGCCGACATCCGCGCCAAGGTGACGATCTTCGCCGACGGCGTGCGTGGCCACCTGACCAAGCAGCTGCTGCGGACGCTGCCGCTCGGCGCCGCCCAGCCGGCGCAGTTCGCGATCGGCTTGAAGGAGCTGTGGGACGTGCCGGCCGGCCGGCTGGCCCCGGGCACGGTGATCCACACGCTCGGCTATCCGCTGCGCCAGGAGGAGTTCGGCGGCAGCTGGATCTACGCGCTGCCGGAGGGCCGGCTGTCGCTCGGCTTCGTCGTCGGCCTCGATTACGTCGACCCGCTGTTCGATCCACACGCCGCGTTGCAGCGCTTCAAGCAGCATCCGTTCGTCGCCGAGCTGCTGCACGGCGGGCAGCTGGTGCGCTTCGGCGCCAAGGCGCTGCCCGAGGGCGGGTGGAACACCCAGCCGACGCTCTATGCCGACGGCGCGCTCATCGCCGGCGACGCCGCCAACTTCGTCAACTCGATGCGGCTGAAGGGCATCCACCTGGCGATGCGCAGCGGCATGCTCGCCGCCGAGACGGCCTTTGACGCGGTGCGCGCCGGTGACACGTCGGGCGCGCGGCTGTCGCGCTACAAGGCGGCGATCGACGGCAGCGCCATCCGCACCGAGCTCTATCCGGTCCGCAACGTGCACCAGGCCTTTGCCGGCGGGACCTACGTCGGCGCGGCCTTCGCCGGGCTGGCGATGGCCACCAACGGCTGGTGGCCCGGGGACCTGGCCGGCCACCCCGGGCACACGCGGATGGCGACCCTCGACGCCTACTACGGCCTGAAGAAGCGCGACGTCATCGGCGGCTCGAACGCGGTGGTGCCCGACCGCGTGCTCACCTTCGACAAGGCGACCAGCACCCATTACTCCGGCACCCATCACGAGGAGAACCAGCCGGCGCATCTGCTGGTCCAGACCGATGTCTGCCACTCGGTGTGCGGCCCGGAGTACGGCCATCCGTGCGTGCGCTTCTGTCCGGCCAACGTCTACGAGATGGTCGACAACGGCGCCGGCGGCCTCCGCCTGCAGATCAACGCCTCCAACTGCGTGCACTGCAAGACCTGCGACATCATGGACCCGTACGGCGTGATCACGTGGGTCGCGCCCGAAGGCGGGGACGGCCCGCAATACGACGGCATGTGATCGACCAGGCCGAGCCCGACGCGCCGCGACGCGGTCCGGAGTGGCGGCGCTCCTGGCGGAAGCGCGCGCTGGTCGCGGTGATCGCCGGCGTCGCGGCGCCGCTGCTGCGGCTGCTGGCCCGCACCTGGCGGGTCGAGATCGTCGGCGGCAGACCATCTGGCGGCGGCGATCGGCGCCGGCCCCGACCGGTGCATCTACGCGATCTGGCACGGCCGCATCCTCGGCTGCATGTGGTGCTGGCGTGATCGCGGCCTGGTCGTGGTGACGAGCGAGAACTTCGACGGCGAGTGGATCGCGCGGGTGATCCAGCGCTTCGGCTTCGGCGTCGCCCGCGGGTCGAGCACGCGCGGCGGCGCCAAAGCCCTGCGTCAGTTGCTGCGCACGCTGCGCGAGGCGCCGGCCGGGTTCACGGTCGACGGCCCGCGCGGCCCGCGAGGCGTCGCGCAGCCGGGCGTCGTCTGGCTGGCGAAGGCGACCGGCCATCCGGTGGTCTGCATGCATTCCGAGGCCGACCGCGCCTGGACGGTCGGCAGCTGGGATCGCACGCAGATTCCCAAGCCGTTCAGCCGGCTGGTGATGGCCGTGGCCCCGGGGCTCGGCGTGGCCGGCGACGCCGACGGCGACGCGCTCGAGGCCGCCCGCCTCGCCGTCGAGGCGCGTCTGCGTGACGCCGAAGCCATGTGCCGCCAGGCCCTGACCGCGGGCGGAGGCTCTCGATGACCATCTTCAGCAGCGACCGGTTCGGCCATCATCTGACCCCGCCCGGCCACCCCGAGCGGCCCGAGCGCGCCGAGCGTGCTGCTGCGCGTCGCCAGCCGCTGGGCGGGCCGCGGGCACGCGGTCGAGGAACCGGTCGCGGCGAGCGAGTCCGATCTCGCGCGCGTGCATACGCCGGCGCACATCGCGGCGATGCGCGCGACGGCCGGCCGGGCGGTGATGCTCGATGCCGACACGAGCACGAGTCCCGAGTCGTTCGAGGTCGCCCGGCTGGCCGCCGGGGCGGCGGTCGCCGCGGTCGCATCGCGTGCTCGATCGGCCGGCGGCCGGCGCCGCGTTCGCCCTGGTCCGTCCGCCCGGGCACCACGCCGAGGCCGACCGCGCGATGGGCTTCTGCCTGTTCAACAACGTCGCCGTCGCCGCCGCCTGTGGCCGCTCGGCCGGTCTCGCCCGCGTGGCCATCGTCGACTTCGACGTCCACCACGGCAACGGCACCCAGGCGGCGTTCTACGACGATCCGTCGGTGCTCTACGTCTCGAGCCATCAATTCCCGTACTACCCGGGCACGGGCGCGGCCGACCGAGATCGGCCGCGGCGCCGGCACTGGCTTCACCGTGAACCTGCCGTTGGCGGCCGGCGCCGGCGACGCCGACGTCGACGAGGTCTACCGGCGGATTGCGCTGCCGGTGCTCGACGCCTTCGCCCCGGAGCTGCTGCTCGTGTCGGCCGGGTTCGACGCGCACGAAGACGACCCGCTGGCGGCGTTGCGGATGACGCCGGCGGGCTTTGCCAACCTGACGCGTCTGCTGTGTGGCGTCGCGGCGCGCCA
This sequence comes from uncultured Acidobacteriota bacterium, assembly GCA_963786365.1. Taxonomy (GTDB): domain Bacteria; phylum Acidobacteriota; class Vicinamibacteria; order Vicinamibacterales; family UBA2999; genus CAWAYR01. Next base: position 509,128 of record CAWAYR010000018.1, on the reverse strand, counting down.
CTGCCAGGGCCGGCTGGCGTTCGCGACCGAGGGCGGCTACGATCTCGCCGCCCTCGAGGCCTCGCTCAACGCCGTGCTCGAGGCCTGCACCGACCCGGCCGACAACGGCGGCACCGCGCTGACCGGCGACCGCGCCCGTGGCCGGGCGAGCGCCGCCGCGGCCCGCGCCGCCCTGGCCGGTCATTGGCCGCTGTAGGACGCGGGCCGATCACCGCCACCTGCTAGAATTTCCTGATACCCAGACCGGTACCCCTGTGTCCGACTACCATCCCCAAGCGCTCGACGAGAAGTGGCAGACCCGCTGGCGCGACGCCCGCGCCTTCGAAGTGGTCGAAGACCCGTCGCGGCCCAAGTTCTACTGCCTCGAGATGTTCGCGTATCCCTCCGGGCACGCGCACGTCGGCCACGTCCGCAACTACATCATCGGCGACGTCGTCGCCCGCCTGAAGCGGCTCCAGGGGTTCAACGTCCTGCACCCGTTCGGGTGGGACGCCTTCGGCCTGCCGGCCGAGAACGCGGCGATCAAGAGCGGCATCCACCCCGAGACCTCGACCCTCGACAACATCAGTCACATGAAGGGCCAGCTGCAGCGGCTCGGCATCAGCTACGCCTGGGAGCGCGAGCTGGCCACCTGCCTGCCGGACTACTACCACTGGAACCAGTGGCTGTTCACCCGCATGTTCGAGCGAGGGTTGGCCTACCGCCGGCGCTCGACCGTCAACTGGTGCCCGGTCGACCAGACCGTGCTCGCCAACGAGCAGGTCGTCGACGGCGCCTGCTGGCGGTGCGGCACGGCGGTGGTCGAGAAGGACCTCGAGCAGTGGTTCTTCCGTATCACCGCCTACGCCGACGATCTGCTGCACGGCATCGACGGGCTGGCGTCGTGGCCCGAAAAAGTGCTGACCATGCAGCGCAACTGGATCGGTCGATCCGAGGGCGCGCGCGTCCGCTTCGCGATCGAAGGCGAGCCCGACGGCGTCGAGGTCTTCACCACCCGCATCGACACGATCTTCGGCGCGACCTTCCTGACGCTCGCCCCCGAGCACCCGCTGGTCGAGCGGCTGGCGGCGCGGTCCGGGGCCAGCCGACGTATCGCCGAGGCGCAGCGCTACCGCGGCCAGGACCGCACCGCCCGGATGTCGGGCGAGGCCGGCAAGGAAGGGGTCTTCACCGGCGTGGACGCCGTGAATCCGTTCTCCGGCGAACGCGTGCCGATCTGGGTTGCCAATTTCGTGCTCGGCGAATACGGCACCGGGGCGGTGATGGGCGTGCCGTACGGCGATCAGCGCGACTTCGAATTCGCCCGCAAGTACGGGCTCGAGTGCGCCCGGTGATTCGTCGCGGCCGACGGCCCGGTGCCCGATGCCGCGACGATGACCGAGGCACGCCCCGACGAGGGCGTCGTGGTGAACTCCGGCCCCTACGACGGCCTGACCTCGGCGGCGGCCCGGCGCCGCATGACGGCGGACGCCGAGGCCGCGGGCTTCGGCTCCGGGCTCGGTGCAGTATCGGCTGAAGGACTGGGGCATCTCGCGACAGCGCTACTGGGGCACGCCGATCCCGATGATCCACTGCCCGGTCGACGGCGTCGTCGCCGTGCCGGACGCGGACCTGCCGGTCGTGCTGCCCAAGGTCGCCGAATTCAGCGGCCGCGGCGACTCGCCGCTGGCGCATGTGCCGGAGTTCGTCGACGTCACCTGTCCGACGTGCGGCGGGCCGGCGCGCCGCGAGACCGACACGATGGACACGTTCGTCGACTCGTCGTGGTACTTCTACCGCTTCGCCGACGCCCACAACGATCGCCTGCCGTTCGACCCGGCCAAGGTGAAGTACTGGTGCCCGGTCGACTTCTACTCGGGCGGCGTCGAGCACGCGATCCTGCACCTGATCTACTCGCGCTTCTTCGCGCGGGTGTTCCGCGACCTCGGGATGATCGATCACAGCGAGCCGTTCACCCACCTGCTGACGCAGGGCATGGTGCTGAAGGACGGCCACGTGATGTCGAAGTCGAAGGGCAACGTCGTCGATCCCGACACGATGCTGGACAAGGTCGGCGCCGACGCCCTGCGGCTCTACGTGATGTTCGTCGCCCCGCCGGAGAAGGAGGTCGAATGGAGCGACTCCGGCCTGGACGGCAGCTTCCGCTGGCTGGCCCGGGTCTGGCGGGTGGCCCAGCAGTGGCGCGAGGCGGTCGGCGACGCGGCGCCGATTGCCGCGCGTGACGCTGACCGCGCCGGAGCGCGCCCTGCGCCGCAAGACCCACGACACCATTCGCCGGGTCACGCTCGACATCGACGTTCGCAAGCAGATGAACACCGCCGTTTCGGCGATGATGGAGCTGGTGAACGACCTCTACCATTTCACCGAGGCCCAGCGCGAGTCGCCGTCGCCGCAGGCGGCGGCGGTGGCGCGCGAGGCAGTGGAGACGCTGATCGTCCTGGTCTCGCCGTTCGCACCGCACACGGCCGAGGAGTTGTGGGAGGCGTATGGGCACGCCGGCGGCCTCGCGGCGGCGACGTGGCCGGCGGTGGACGAAGAGGCGGCGCGGGCCGAGAGCATCGTGGTGCCGGTGCAGGTCAACGGCAAGGTCCGCGGCCGGCTCACCGTGCCGCCCGACACCACCGCCGAGGAGCTCGAGCGGCTGGCGTTGGCGGATCCGGCAGTGCTGCCGCACCTGGCCGGCAAGACCGTCAAGAAGGTGGTGGTAGCGGTGGGACGTCTGGTTTCGGTGGTGGTGGCATGAACCGGCGGGGCTCGGACTGGGGCTCCCCGCGACGTCGCTCGGGGCACGCGGGGCCCGGGAGCGGCGCTGACACGCCGCCAGGCGCTCGGCCTGGCTCCGCTCGCCGGCCTTGCCCTCGTGGCCGGCGGCTGCGGCTATTCGCTGGCCGGCCGCGGCTCGTTCCTGCCCGCCTACATGCAGGTGATCGGCGTGCCGATGTTCGGCAATCGCACCCCGTACTCGCCGCTCGAGCAGCTGTTCACCGAGAAGGTCCGGGTCGAATTCCAGAGCCGCGGCCGCTACCAGGTGCTGCCGGCCGATACCGGCGTCGACGCGGTGGTGCGCGGCGACATCACCAATGTGAGCGCCTCGCCGGTCGGGTTCAACCAGAGCCAGCAGGCCTCGCGCTACCGCTTCACGGTGATGCTCAGCGTGTCGCTCGCCGACGTGCGCGAGCAGAAGACGCTGTGGGAGAACCCGGCGCTGAGCTTCAGCGACGAGTACGAGCTGGCCAGCGCCGGCAGCCTGGGACTGGGGGCCGCGGCGTTCATCGATCAGGAGCGCGCCGCCGTCGACCGGCTCAGCAGCGACTGCGCGCGCTCGGTGGTCAGCGCCATTCTCGAGGCGTTCTGATTCGCGTGACAGGCGACCCGGCATGACCCCGGCGCAGGTTCGCGCGCAGATCGCCGCCGGCGACACCGCGCCCGTCTACCTGGTCGAGAGCGAGGACCTGCCGTCGCGCCAGGAGGTGACGCAGGCCTTCCTCGCCCTGGTCGACGAGGGGCTGCACGCCTTCAACGTGGCGACGTTCTTCGCCCGCGATGCGACGACCGCCGGCGATCGCGACGCGCTCTACACGGTCGATCCTGTCGACCGCCCGGACGCTGCCGATGATGGCGCCGCGCCGGCTGGTCGTCGTGCACGACGCCGACGCCCTGCTCACGCCGAAGCGGGTCAAGGACGATGACGGCGCCGAGGCCGGGCCGAAGCGCCGCGCCGAGATCGTCGACGCCGGCCGAGGAGTTCGAGGCCTATGTGCAGCGACCCGAGCCGACCACGACGCTGGTCCTCGAGACCGCCGGGCTCGACCGGGGGCGGCGCGTGGCCAAGCTGCTCCTGGCGCACGCCGCGGTCGTCAACTGCGCCGAGCTGAGGACCGCCGAGGACCTGGCCCGCTGGCTGAGCGTCCGCCTCGATCGCGACGAGATGCGGATCGAGCCGGCGGCGACGCGCGCCCTGGTCGACGCCGTCGGCCTCGACCTGGGGCGGATCCGCAGCGAGATCGACAAGCTGGTGCTCTACGCCGCCGGGGAGTCGACGATCACCGCGGCGCACGTCCGCGACGTGGTCATGCCGGTCGACGACTCGTCGGGCGTCTTCGCGCTCATCGACTTCCTGAAGAGCGGCAACGCGGCGGCGGCGGCGCGTGAGGTCGAGGCGTTGTTCGAGAGCGGCAGTCCCGGGCCGATGATCCTCGGGCTGATCCGCACGGCGGCGGGGCAGTTGCGACCGGACGCGCGCGCCCGCCGGGCGCTGTCGGCGGTGCTCGACGCCGACCTGGCGCTCAAGACGTCGCGCGGCGAGCCGCGCTACGTACTGGAGCGGCTCGTCGTGGAGTTGTGCGGCAGCGTGCTGGAGCGCCCGGCGCCCGGCCGGTAGCGCGACTCAGGCCGTCTTGGCCTTGAGGCGGGCGGTCAGCCGCGACTTGTAGCGGCCGGCGGTGTTGCGGTGGATGATGCCCTTGCCGGCCATCCGGTCGACCAGCGACGCGGTCGTGCTGAGCAGCGCCTTGGCGTCCTCGACCTTGCCGCCGTCGAGGGCCGCGCGGATGCCCTTCAGGCCGGTGCGCAGCTTCGAGCGCAGCTCGCGGTTGTGCTCACGGCGCTTGACGTTCTGACGGTGGGCCTTCAGGGCCGATGGGTTTCGCTTCGCCACGGGTACAGTCCTCTGGATGCCGACAGTGCCAAAACACTGAGGATATCACACCGGCAGGACGGTCAGGACTTCCCAGGGGCGACGGCGTCGGTGCGGGGCGGGGTGCGGGGCCGGTCGGAATACCGGATGATTTCGCGGCCATCGACGACCTCGACCCATTTGTAGATCCGGGTCGGCGGCTTGACCGGGGTGCTGTTCTTGGTGATCCGCTTCACGTAGTCGCGGGTCTCGCGATACGGGGGCACCTGGTGGCCGTACTTGTCGACGGCGCCGGGACCGGCGTTGTAGGCGGCCAGGGCCAGCTCCACCTTCTGGTCGTAGCGGGTCAGGAGCCGCTTCAGATAGATGACGCCGCCGCGGATGTTCTCGCCCGGGTCGAACGGGTTCATGACGCCGAGTTCCTCGGCCGTCGCCGGCATGAGCTGCATCAGGCCCATGGCGCCCTTGGGCGAGACGGCCACCGGGTTGAACGCCGATTCCGCCTGGATGACGGCCCGCACCAGATCGGGGTCGACGCCCTGGCCCTTGGCGTGCTCGTCGATGTAGCTGTCGAACCGCTCCGAGCGGCCGTCGGGCGGGCGCGTGACCCGGATCCCGTGATTGGTCTTGGGGACGGTGAAGGTCTGGACCTCGCCGCCGTCGGGGCGCGGCATGTCCGACAGCACCATCTGGCCGGACGCGTCGCGCCAGGCGTAGATCTGCGCCGAGGCCGTGGTGACGGCCGGTCCGGCGACGAGGATGAGGGCAATGAGGAAACGAACGGTCACGCGGACACCTTGGGGGGAGTCCGGTGCGTCGCAACAGACTACCCCAACCCGGTGTCGGCACGGGCCGCGGGATGCTTTAGCCCTGCAGCAGCTTTTCGATGAGCGGGCGTGCCGCGGCGAGCAGATCCGGGATTTTCGACGCGTCCTTGCCGCCGGCCTCGGCGAAGTCGGGGCGCCCGCCGCCCCCGCCGCCGACCAGCGGCGCCAGCTGCTTCACCAGGCTGCCGGCCGGCGCCTTCTTGGCCGCGCCCGGGGTCACCGCCGCCACCATCGTCACCCGGCCCTCACCGGCGTCCCCGGCCAGGAAGACCACCCCGTCGCCGACCTTGGACTTGGCGGCGTCGGCCAACGTCCGCATCGCTTCGCGGTCGAGGCCGTCGACCCGCCGCACGACCACCCGGAAGGCGCCGACCATCGATCTCCTCAGCCGTGCCGTCGGTCGCCGGCGCCGCCGCCCATCGCCAGCCTGGTTCTTGAGCTCGCGGATCTCACGCTGCGCCTTGGCCAGGGCGGCCGCCTGGGTCTCGATCGCGCGCCGCCAGCTCGCCGGGGGGCGCATTGGCGGCCGCCGCGGCACGGTGCAGGTCGTCGAGCGCGCCGCGCAGATAGGCGAAGGCCGCCGGTCCCGGTCAGCGCCTCGACGCGGCGGACGCCCGCCGCGACGCCGGACTCCTCGGTCAGCACCAGCAGGCCGATGTCGCCGGTGGCCGACACGTGCGTGCCGCCGCACAGCTCGGTGCTGAAGCGCCCGTCGCCGATCGACACGACCCGCACCCGGTCGCCGTATTTCTCGCCGAAGAGCGCGGTGGCGCCGTCGGCAATCGCCTGCTGCGTGTCCTTGACCGCGGTGTGCACTGGCGCGTTGGCGAGGATCGCCGCGTTGACCGTGCGCTCGATGCGCTGGCGCTCGGCCGGCGTGACCGCGGCGGTGTGCACGAAGTCGAAGCGCAGGCGGTCGGGCGCGACCAGCGAGCCGGCCTGCTTGACGTGCGCGCCCAGCGTCTCGCGCAACGCCGCGTGCAGCAGGTGGGTGGCGGTGTGGTTGCGACGGATGGCGGCGCGGCGCGCGCCGTCGACGCGGGGCACGACCGCGAGCCCGCGGGTCAGCGCCTCGGCGGTGGCCTGCACGCGATGGGCGCGCGGCAGCCCCGGCGCCCAGCCGCACGACGTCGACCACCGGCGTCGCCGACCCGGTCGGGCCGAGCAGCGCGCCGGTGTCCGACACCTGGCCGCCGGCTTCGAGGTAGAACGGCGTCTGGCCGAGCACGACGAACCCGTCGGCGCCGACCGGCAGCGTGTCGACCAGCGTCAACGACGGGTCGAGCAGCGCCAGGATCGGCGTCGCCGGCCCGTCGAGCGTGTCGTAGCCGAGGAAGGTCTCGGCCACGTCCGACAACCCGGCGCGGACGCTTGGCCGACAGCTCGGCCTTCTTGCCGCCGTCGAACGCGCTCTTCGCGCGGGCCTGATCGCGCTGCCGGGCCATCGCCGCCTCGAAGCCCGCGGCGTCGAAGCGCAGCTGCTGGGCCGCGGTCAGGTCCTCGATGAAGTCGCGCGGCAGCCCGTAGGTGTCGTAGAGCTTGAACGCCTCGTCGCCGCGGCACCACGCCCCCGGACCGGGCGGCCTGCGCCAGCACGTCCTCGAGGCGCGGCAGGCCGCCGGTGAGCACGGCGTCGAAGCGCTCCTCCTCGCTGCGGATCATCTGCACGACGGCGTCGCGGCCGGCGACCAGTTCCGGATACGCGGCGCCCATCTCGGCGACCAGGACGTCGACCAGCCGGTAGAGGAAGGCCTGCTCGAGGCCGAGCCGGCGGCCGTGGCGCATCGCCCGCCGCATGATCTTGCGCAGCACGTAGCCGCGCCACTCGTTCGACGGGCGTCACGCCGTCGGCGATGAGGAAGGTCATCGCCCGCATGTGATCGGCGATCACCCGCATCGAGACGTCGGCCGGATCCATCGAGCCGCCGTGGCGGCGATGGGCCAGCCCGCCGATGGCCTCGAGCAGCGGCGTGAAGAGCGGCGTGTCGTAGTTCGAGATGGTGCCCTGCATCACCGCGGCGATGCGCTCCAGGCCCATGCCGGTGTCGATCGACCGGGCCGGCAGCGGGGTGAGCACCCCGGCGGCGTCGCGGTCGAACTCCATGAAGACGTTGTTCCAGATCTCGACGAAGCGCTCGCTGCCCGAGGCGATGTCGGTCATGAAGTCGCCGCTGCCGGGCACCTGCGGGCCGCGGTCGACGTAGATCTCGGAGCAGCGGCCGCACGGCCCGGTGTCGCCCATCGCCCAGAAGTTGTCGTCGGCCCCGAGCTCGCCGATTCGCTCCGCCGGCACGAAGTCGCGCCAGCGGGTGTAGGCGTCGTCGTCGCGCGGCACGGCCGCGTCGCCCTTGAAGATCGTGACGCGGAGCCGGGCCGGATCGAGTCCCCACTCATCGGTGAGCAGCCGCCACGCCAGGGCGATGGCGTCCTGCTTGAAGTAGTCGCCGAACGAGAAGTTGCCGAGCATCTCGAAGAAGGTGTGGTGGCGCAGCGACGGGCCGACGTTCTCGAGGTCGTTGTGCTTGCCGCTGACCCGCATGCACTTCTGAGCGGTGGCGGCGCGGCGGTAGTCACGCGCCTCGCGGCCCAGGAACACGTCCTTGAACTGGTTCATCCCGGCGTTGGTGAAGAGCAGCGTCGGGTCGTCGTGGGGCACCAGCGGGGCGCTGGCCACGGTGCGATGGCCGTGCGTCGCGAAGTACTGGAGGAAGGACGCGCGGATGGCGTTCGGGTGCATCAGGGACATGGTACTAGGGGCTAGGGACTAGCGGCCAGCGGCTAGGGGACCACGGTAGCACGCTTGTCACACGCCGGATTCCCGACTGCAGTGTGACGCCATGAGTCTAGCCGCTAGCCGCCAGTCGCTATCGTCGAGCGAGCCGCGGCGCGCAGGCGAGCCAGGATCGCGCCGGGGGCGAAGCCCTGACGGACGAGCGATCCGACGACGCGTCGTACCGTGGCCGGGTCGCGGGCGTCGCCCTTCTCACGCCGCAGTCGCTTCTCGAGCGCGCGGTCGAGGAGCGTGGCGACGTCGACGTCCTCGAGGGCGGCGGCGAGCGCCTGGTCGACGTCGCGGTCCGACAGGCCGAGCGACTTCAGCTTCTGGCGGGCGCGGGCCGGTCCGCGGCCGCGCACGACCGTCTCCAGCCGGGCGGCGGCGCGGGCCATCCGCGACTCGTCGAGCACGCCGCTGGCCTGGAGACGGGTGATGACCGCGTCGATCGCCTCGGCGCTCACCTCGCGGCGGGCGAGGCGTTGCCGCAGCTGGCGCGCCGACAACTCGCGCAGCGACAGCCACTGGAGGGCGAGCGTGTAGGGGTCGGCGGCCGCCTGGCGGCGACCGCCGGCGGCGGCGTCAGCCGCCGAAGCGCGTGATTTCGGGCGCACCGACGGCGGCCTCGGGAGCGGGAGCCGGCGCCGGCTTGCGGCCCAGGATCGTGCTCGCCATCTGGTCGCGCGAGATCTCGGAGGTCGTCGAGATGCCCTGGATCTTGAGCTTGAACTCGTCGACGTTCGAGGCCCAGCGCAGCGCTTCCTCGTAGGTGACCAGTTTCTGCGAGTAGAGGCTGAAGATCGACTGGTCGAAGGTCTGCATCCCGTACTGCGACGTGCCCTGGGCGATCGCGCCCTTGATGAGGTGGGTCTTCTCCTTGTCGACGATGCAGTCGCGCACGAACGGCGTGGCGATGAGCACCTCCACCGCCGGCACCCGCGAGCTGAGATCGGCGCGCGGGATCAGGCGCTGGGCGACGGCCGCCTTGAGCACCGAGGCGAGCTGCAACCGCACCTGCTTCTGCTGGTGCGGCGGGAACACGGAGATGACGCGGTTGATCGTCTCGGTGGCGTCGAGGGTGTGCAGCGTCGAGAACACCAGGTGGCCGGTCTCGGCGGCGTGCAGCGCCGTCTCGATCGTCTCCATGTCGCGCATTTCGCCGACCAGGATGACGTCGGGGTCCTGGCGCAGCGCACTGCGCAGGGCATGGGCGAACGACCGGGTGTCGCTGCCGATCTCGCGCTGGTTGAGGATCGACTTGTAGTCGCGGTGCAGGTACTCGATCGGGTCTTCGATGGTGATGATGTGGCTGTCGCGCGTCTGGTTGATGTAGTCGACCATGGCGGCGAGGGTCGTGCTCTTGCCGCTGCCGGTGGTGCCGGTGACCAGGACCAGGCCGCGCTGTTCCTCGGAGATGGTGCGCAGCACCGGCGGCAGGTCGAGCTCCTCGAAGCGGCGCACGCCCTGGGGAATGACGCGGAGCACGATGCCGATGGTGCCGCGCTGCTGGAAGACGTTGCAGCGGAAACGGCCCAGGCCGGCGACGCTGTAGGCGAGGTCGAGCTCCTGCGCGTCCTTGAAACGCTGGCGCTGGTTGGCCGACATGATGGTCGCGGCCATGTCGACCAGGGCCTCATGGTCGAGCCGGATGTCCTCGGTCAGCGGCCGGAGCTGGCCGTTGACGCGGACCACCGGGTAGTTGCCGACCTTGAGGTGGACGTCCGAGGCGCCTTGCTCGATCGCGTGCTTGAGCAGCTGGTTGATGTCCATATAGAGGCTCTGCCGGCCCGGACACACCTCGGGCCGCTCGGTGAGGGTATCGGCGGCTCCGGCTCCGGCCTGCAGGGCGGCGCTATTGGGCCTCGCCGCAGAACGGACAGGTGCCGGTCCGGGCGGGCAGCGGCTTGCCGCAATGCCAGCAGAACCGTGCAGGCGGCGTCTCGCGGGCCTTGAGCCGTTCACGGATGTCCTGCCGGGCCGGCTCGCCCGGGGCCGCCGGCCGCGGCGGTCGGCCACGGCCGCCGACCGCCGGCGTGCGACCGGGCCGCGAGGATGGCATCGAGCAGGTCGTGGGCGCGGGCGTAGCGGGCGGTGATGTCGGGCGCCATCGCCTTGAGCACGATGTCGCTGATCACCTTGGGGATCTTGGGATTGTGCAGCCGCGGCGAGGTCGTCAGCTCGCCGCGCTCGAGCTTCTCGAGATCGCCGGGGGCCGGCGCCTCGTAGGGCAGGCGGCCGGTCAGGAGCTGGTACATCGTGACCCCGAGCGAATAGACGTCCGAGGCGAACACCGCCTTGCCGTGGAACTGCTCGGGCGCCATGTAGGGCGGGCTGCCGATGACGGTGGTGCCGTGCGCGGCGATCTCCAGGAACCGCGAGGTGCCGAAATCGGTGACCTTGGCGACCCCGGCCTCGGTGACGATGACGTTGGCCGGACGCAGGTCGCGGTGGATGACCCCCTGACCGTGCGCATGGTCCACGGCGTTGCAGATCTGGCAGCTGTAGTCGAGCGCGCGGGCGATGTCGAGCGCCCCCTCGCGATCGGAGATCGCCTCGAGCGTCTCGCCGGGGACGTATTCCATCACGATGAAGAACACGTCGCCGATGCGCTCGGCGGTGAGCACGGTGACGACGTTCGGGTGGCTCAACGTCGCCAGCAGGCGCGGCTCACGCAGCAGCTCGCCGAAGTCGAGCGTCTGGCGATGCGGCACCTTCAGCGCGACCTTCTTGTCGATCCAGGTGTCCTCGGCCAGGAAGACCGTGCCGAATCCGCCGCTGCCGAGCGGCGCCAAGATCTTGTACTTGCCGACCACCTGGTCGCGAAAGAACATCCGCCCGCAGTATAGACGAGCGTCGGCAGGCCGGACGCGGCGGATCGCCCACGTATAATTCCGGCGTGCGTGCGCGTGTGCTCGCCGACGATGCCGAGGCCACCGGGCAGACGCTCACGCTGTCGCCCGACGAGTCGGCCCACGTCGGCCGGGTGCTGCGCCTCACGCCCGGAGACGCCGTGCAGGTGTTCGACGGCCGCGGGCGCGAATGGGCGGCGCGGATCGTCGCCGCGCCGGGGGCGCGCATCGCCGTGACGCTGGGCGCACCGGTCGTGCCCGCACGCCGAATCGCGGGTGCGCTACACGCTCGCGGTCGCGGTACTGAAAGGCGACGCCACCGACGAGGTGATCCGCGACGCGGTCATGATGGGCGTGGCGCGGATTCGCCCGTTCGTGGCGACGCGCTCCGAGGTGCGACTGGCGACGCTCGTCCGCGCCGCCCGACATGCGCGCTGGGCGCGGGTGGCGGTGGCCTCGGCCAAGCAGAGCGGCCGCGCCGTGGTGCCGACGATCGACCCGCCGATGGCGGTGTCGGATGCCTTCGCGGATCCGGACGACGACCGGCGCGTCCTGCTGGTCGAGCCGTCCATCGATGCCGCGGCGGTGTCCGTGGCGACGCTGCCGCGGCCGCGCGCGGTCACGCTGGCGGTCGGTCCCGAAGGCGGCTGGACGCCCGGCGAAGTGGCGGACGCCCGCGCGCACGGCTGGATGCCGGTACGGCTCGGCGCGCGGACCTTGCGGGCCGCGTCGATGGCGCTGGTGGCGCTGGCCGCCTGTCAGGCGGTCTGGGATGATGCTGACTGACCAGCAGGTCGGGAGCGAGGCGCAGACGATGGCAAAGATGGGCTGGTGGATGGCACTCGGGGTGGTCGCGGCAGGGCTGTCGTGGCCGGTCCCGGTCGCCGGGCAGCGGGCGAGCCAGCCCGATCCGGTCGCGACCTTCTCGATTCTCGGATTCGATCCGGCGACCGGCGAGGTCGGCGGGGCGGTGCAGTCGCGCGTCTTCTCGGTCGGCAACGGCGTGCTGTGGGCCGAAGCCGGCGTCGGCGCGGCGGCGACGCAGGCCATCGTCGACGTCAGCTATGGCCCCAAGGCGATCGCCCTGCTGCGCGCCGGCATGGCGCCGGCGGCGATCATCGACGCGATCTGGAACGAGCGACCGCGACCCGGAGCCGGAGCGCTGGACCAAGCAGGGCCGGCAGTTCGCGGTGATCGACCAGGCGGGCCAGACGGCGGCGTTCACCGGGCCGAAGGCCAGCGTCTGGGCCGGCCATCGCGCCGGCAAGTACTGCACCGCGCAGGGCAACATCCTGGCCGGCGAGGCCGTCGTCGCCGGCATGGTGCAGGCGTTCGAGTCGACCACCGGCCACCTGTCGCAGCGCCTGACCGCGGCGCTCGAGGCCGGGCAGGCGGCCGGCGGCGATACCCGCGGCATGCAGTCGGCGGCGATCCTCATCGTCGGCAAGGGCCGCGGCGTGTGGCTGAACAACGACGTGGTGATGCGGCTGCAGGTCGACGACAACCCCGAGCCGATCAAGGAGCTGCGACGTCTGGTCGAAAGCTGGAACGAGCGCCGGCAGAAGGGCCAGCAGCGCCCGGTCGGCTAGCCGCGTTCGGGCCGGCGCCGCAGCGTCAGCGCGCACCAGCCGTCTTCGTCGAGCGGCGTCTCGACGACGAAGGCCGCCAGCGCCGTCTCGACGGCCGCGCGCTCGTCGTCCATGAATCCGCTGACGATCAGCCGGCCCCCCGGCGCGACCCGGCGCCGGAGGTGGTCGGCCGACCGCGTCAGCATCGCGCCGGTGAGATTGGCCAGCACGAGATCGACAGCCGCGCCGGCGTCGGCGATGTCGCCGGCGAGGAAACGGACCGGCGGGATCGCGGCGTTCAGGGCCGCGCTGCGCCGGGCGGCGGCGAGGGCGTCGTCGTCGACGTCGATGCCGGTGACGTCACCCGCGCCGGCCAGGGCCGCGGCGAGTGCCAGCACGCCGGAGCCGGTTCCGATGTCGAGTACCGGTCAGCCCGGCGACGTCGAGCGCCCCGAGCGCCCGCAGGCACAGCCGCGTCGTCGCATGATGGCCGGTGCCGAAGCCCATCGACGGCTCGATCACGACCAGGCGGCGGCCGGCGGGCACCGGGTCGGGGACGTCCCATGGCGGCGCGACGATGAACGGACCGGCGGTGATGGCCGTGAGGGCCTGCTGGCTGCGCGCCACCCAATCGTCGTCGGGCAGGTCGATCGGTTCGAGGGTGAGCCCGCGGGCGAGCGCGGCGATCGCCGTGACGGCGCGGCCGCGATCGGCGTCGGCATTGAAACAGAGGCGCCAGGCCAACGGAGCCGGCGGCGGCTGCGGCGCGGGCGGCGCGGTCGGGTCCCACAGGCCACCCGGGGGCAGCGGCAGCGGCGTCAGATCTTCGATCGCCAGGACGTGACAGCCGTCGAGGGCGAGCGTGACCAGGCCTTCCAGATCGCCGCTGTCGTCCACGGCCGCGGCGCGCACGATCAGCGCCGGCCAGTGGCGCGGCTCACCCAAAGATGTCCTTGACCTTCCCGAACAGGCCTTTGTCCTCGTCGGCCGGCGTCGACGATGGCAGCGTCGCCGCCAGCTCCTCGAGCAAGCGGCGCTGGTCGCGGGTCAGCCGGGTCGGGGTGGTGCCACGCACGGTCACGAGCAGGTCGCCCTTGCCGCGGCCCGAGACGTCGGGCATGCCCTTGCCACGCAGCCGGAACGTCGCGCCGGTCGCGGTGCCTTCCGGCACCTTCACCGCGTGGCTGCCCTCGATGCCCGGCACCACGACGTCGCCGCCGAGCGCCAGGGTCGTGAAGGGCACGTCGGCCTGGTGGAGCAGGTCGTTGCCGTCGCGCGTGAAGCGCGCGTCGTCCTGCACGAAGATGACCACGTAGAGATCGCCGGCCGGGCCGCCGCGCCCGCCGGCCTCGCCTTCGCCCTGCAGCCGCAGCCGCTGGCCCGAGGCGATGCCGGCCGGGATCTTCACCGCCAGCTTGCGCTGCTGCTCGATCTGGCCCTCGCCGCGGCACTCGGGGCACGGCTTGGTCACGACCTTGCCCGATCCGCGGCAGGCGCCGCAGGTGCGCGCCATGGTGAAGAAGCCTTGCTGGAAGCGCAGCTGACCGGTGCCCCGGCACTGGCCGCACTGGGTCGGCGAGGAGCCGGGCGCCGCGCCGCTGCCGCTGCAGGTCGCGCAGGTCTCGTGGCGCGGAATCTGAATCGTCTGCTCGACGCCGCTGGCCGACTGCTGGAACGAGATCTCGAGGTCGTAGCGCAGATCGGCGCCGCGCTGCGGGCCGCCGCGGCGGCGGCCGCCGCCGAACACGTCGCCGAACCCGAAGATGTCGCCGAGCCCGCCGAGGATGTCCTCGAAGCCGGTGAACACCGTCGGATCGAACCCCTGCGCGCCACCGCCGACGCCGGCATGGCCGAAGCGATCGTAGCGCGCGCGCTTGTCGGGGTCGGCGAGCACCGCGTAGGCCTCGGCCGCCTCCTTGAACTTCTCCTCGGCGCCGGCGTCGCCGGCGTTGCGATCGGGGTGGTACTTGAGGGCGAGCTTGCGGTACGCCTTCTTGATGTCGCCGTCGCCGGCGTCGCGGGCGACGCCGAGCACCTCGTAGTAGTCGCGGGTGGTCACGATGCCTTGGCGACGCGCACCAGCGCCGGGCGCAGCAGCCGCTCGCCGAGGCGATAGCCGCGGCGCAGCTCGCCGATGATCTGGCCGTCGGGCACGCCCGGGCTCTCGTCGTAGGCGACCGCCTGGTGCAGGTGCGGATCGAAGCTCTGGCCCGACCGTCTCGACGGTGGTCACGCCGCGCTTCTTCAGCAGGTCGAGCAGCTGCCGGTGGATCAGCTCGACGCCGCTGCGGTAGCCCTGCGCCTCGGGTGGCGCCGGCACGGCCAACGCCCGTTCGAAGTCGTCGACCACGGCCAGCACCTCGGTGACGAGGTCGGCCGCGGCCCATTCGGCGAGCTCACGCCGTTCCCGCTCGACCCGCTTGCGGAAGTTGTCGAATTCGGCGGTCTTGCGCAGCAACCGGTCGCGCAGCTCGTCGCGCTCGCGGGTCAGCGCCGTCGACCGCAGCGGCCAGGTCGTCGGCAGTGGCCGGTGCGGTGTCGCCGGCGAGGTCGTCGGAAGTCGGAACGTCACTCATGGGTCGTCAATTGATCGATCGCCCGCACCGTCGCGGGTCAGTTCTCGTCGCGGAGGAACCGGGCCACGGCCACGGCGGCGCCGTCCACGACATTGATGGCGCGCGAGTACTGCATCCGGGTCGGCCCGATGATACCGACGGCGCCGCGCCGCGCGCCATCGTGATACGACGCCACGACGACGCTGCAGGCGTGCAGGTCGGGATCGGCGTGCTCGCCGCCGATGACCACCGCCAGTCCTGGCCCGTCCATGTAGGCGTCGAGGAGCTTCACCAGCCGCTGCTTCTCCTCGACCATGCGCAACAGCGTACGTAACGTCGCCATCGACACCGGTTCGGCCGCGTCGCCGCCGTCGGCGAGCGTCGAGGCGCCGTCGATGAACACCGTCGCCGAGGCCGGAATGCCCTCGAGCGTGGTCCGGGCCAGGCGCAGCGCGACCGCCAGCAGCTGATCGTACAGCGGTCCGTTCTTCCTCGAGCCGGGCGACCACCGCTCTGCGAACCTCGGCGATCGGCCGGCCGGCAAACTCGCTGTTCAGGTAGTTGGCGGCCTGCGTCAACGCGCTCGGCGCCACGGTCTCGCCGAGATCGACCATCTTCTGCGTGACATGGTCACCGCGCGCGACCATGACCACCAGCACCCGGGTCTGCGACAGCGGCACGAAGTCGATGCGCTGGAAGATCGCGTGCTCGTCCGAGGGGGCGATGGCGAAGCCGACGTGGTGCGAGACCTCGAACAGCACGTGCGAGGCGGTCGACAGCACCTGGTCGAAGAGCGGCGCCTCACCGGCCTGCTCGCGCATCCGCGCCTGGACGCTGGACTGGTCGCGGGTGGTGCGGCGGGCGTCGAGCAGCATGTTGACGTAGTAGCGATAGCCCAGGTCGGTCGGGACGCGGCCGGCCGAGGTGTGCGGCTGGCTGACGTAACCCATGTCCTCGAGCTGGGCCAGGACGTTGCGGATGGTGGCCGGCGACACACCGAGGCCGGCGCGGCGGCTGAGCGTGGCCGAGGCCACGGGCTCGCCGCTGTCGATGTAGTCCCGCACCAGGCTGGCCAGGACCCGACGGGTGCGCTCGGAGAGGACCGCGGACGGCATGGATGGCGTTAGCACTCGATGCCCGCGAGTGCTAGACGGCAGTATAACAGAACGGCCCGCGGCCCGGTTTCGCGGGTCAGATTCCGCTGCGTGCGACCAGCGCCCGGGTCTGGGCCGCGGCCTCGGCCGTCACGGCCGCAAGGTCGGTGCGCTGCAGCGTGCCGCTCTCGACCAGCACCTCGCCGTCGACGATCGTCATGGCCACGTCACCGGGCTGGGCGGCATACACCACGGCGGCGAACGGGTCGGCCGCCGGCAACAGATGGGGCCGGTCGCGGCGGACGACCGCCACGTCGGCGCGGTAGCCCACGGTCAACTGCCCGAGATCGTCGGCCCGACCCAGTGCGCGCGCGCCCTCGCGGGTCGCCATCCACAGCGCGTCGCGGGCGGTGAGGGCGCCGGGGCCACATCGCACCGCCTGGAGCGTGGCCGCCAGGCGCATCTCCGCGAACATGTCGAGGCGGTTGTTGCAGGCGCGCGCCGTCGGCGCCGAGCGACACCGAGACGCCGCGCCGCCGCAGCTCGACGACCGGGGCCAGGCCCGAGCCGAGCTTGAGGTTCGAGCCCGGGCAGTGCAGGACCTTGACGTCGTGCCGGGCGAGCAGGGCGATGTCGGCGTCGTCGACCCAGACGCAGTGGGCGAGGCACAGGCGCGGCGTGGCGAGCCCGACCTGGTCCAGGTATTCGACGTTGCCGAGCCCGGTCAGGGCCCGCACCAGCGCCACTTCGTCGCGCTGCTCGGAGGCGTGGGTGTGGACGAGCAAGCCGGCGTCGGCGGCGAGTCCGGCGGCACCTTCGAGGAGGGCGCGCGAGCACGACACCGCGAACCGCGGGGCGACGGCCGCCGACAGCCGGCCGTTCGGCGGCGCCGCGCCACCGCCGCGCCAGGGCGGCGGACTCCTCGAGGCCGCGCTGCGCCGGCTCCTGCAGCCGCGCCGGTCCACCCTCGGCGGCGTCCATCAGGCACTTGCCGACCACGGCGCGCAGGCCGGTCGGCGCCAGCGCCTCGAACACCGCGTCGGTGTCGTGGACGGTCTCCATCGTCAGCGCCGTCGTCGTGCCGCCCAGGAGCAGCTCGGCGGCAGCGAGCCGGGCTGACGCTGCCAGCGACTGAGGGTCGTGTGCGGCTTCGAGCGGCCACACCCGCTCGCGCAGCCAGGCCAGCAGCGGCAGGTCGTCGGCCATCCCGCGGAACAGCGTCTGGCAGAGATGGACGTGGGTCTGGATGAACCCCGGCACGACCATGGCGCCGGCGACGTCGACGACGCGGTCGTGGCGCCAGCCGGGATCGACGGCCCCGACGGCGGCGATGCGACCGTCGCGGATCGACAGATCGCCCTCGATCACCGCGAGGGCGTCGTTCATGGTGAGGAGGGTCGCGCTGGTGAGCTTCAGGGACGCCATGGCGGCGCGCCGCTGGACGGGGGACGCGCCGGGCTCAGCGTCCGGCCGAGGAGCGCTCGAACTTCGGCATCCACTTGAGCGAGGCCGAGGCCACGGCCGGATCGGCGGCGCGCCCGCGGCGCACGGCGATGAGCTCGGCGAGGATGCTGACCGCGATCTCCTGCGGCGTGACCGCGCCCGAGGTCGAGGCCGATCGGCGCATGGATGCGGGCGAAGCGCTCCGGGTCGATGCCCTCTTCGACCAGCGCCTCGTAGACCCGCGCCACCTTGGCCCGGCTGCCGATGAGGCCGATGTAGCGCAGGTCGCGGCCGACCACCGCCCGCATCGCGTCGAGGTCGTGACGATGGCCGCGGGTGACGATGACGACGTAGCTCGAGGCCGGCAGCGTCGTCGCGGTCAGCCACGCCGGCACGTCCTCGACGACCACCTCGGTGGCGGTGGGGAAGCGCTCGCGGTTGGCGAACGCCTCGCGATCGTCGACGACGTGGACGAGAAAGCCGGCCTCGTGGGCGAAGCGGCCCAGGTAGTAGCCGACGTGGCCGGCGCCGATGACGTAGACCGACGGGGCGGGTTCGATCGGTTCGATGAAGACCTCCATCTGACCGCCGCACACCAGGCCGTTCTCCTGGGCGAAGTCGTCGTCGAGCTCGTACTTCACGCGCGCCGCCTTGCGCG
This sequence comes from uncultured Acidobacteriota bacterium, assembly GCA_963786365.1. GTDB lineage: Bacteria > Acidobacteriota > Vicinamibacteria > Vicinamibacterales > UBA2999 > CAWAYR01. Next base: position 490,725 of record CAWAYR010000018.1, on the reverse strand, counting down.
AGGTCAGCGACTCGCGCGCCTTCCAGAAGGCGTCGTTCTCGTAGCACCCGCCGCCAATCGTGCCGACCGTGCGCCCGTCGGCGTAGACCAGCATCTTGGCGCCGACCCGCTGCGGCGTCGAGCCGTTGGTCGAGACGATCGTCACGAGCGCCACGTCCTCGGCGCGGGCCAGCGCCTCGCCGAGTGCGGCGAACACTTCCTGGTTCATGGTGGCGGGTACCTGGCGCGATTATCTCACTGAAACCGGTGCAGTTCGCACCAGGTGGCGGGCTCGGTGCCGGCCAGGAACGCCTCGGTGGTGGTGCGTGGGCACGTCGGCAGGGCGAGTTGGCCGGTGTCGCGGTCGATCTCGACCTGGGTGACGCCGGGCGGCACCGGGAACGGCACGTTGGCGCGCCCGGCGGTCGCCCGCTGCATGAACGCCGTCCAGATGGGCAGCGCCGACTGCGCCCCCGAGAGGCCCAGGACCTGGTTGTCATCGAGGCCGACCCACACGACGGCGAGCAGCTCGGGCGTGAAGCCGACGAACCAGGCATCGCGCAGGTCGTTGGTGGTGCCGGTCTTGCCGGCGGCGTCGAGGGCGAAGCCGGCGGCACGCGCCGAGGCGGCCGTGCCCTCGCTGAGCACGCTGCGCATCATGTTGGTCACCAGGAACGTCGTCGCCGGATCGGCGATCGACCTTGGCGGCGGCCGGTTCGGGCACGATGCGGTCGGATCCGCTCACGATCCGGGTCACGGCGTTGAGCGGCACCTGCTTGCCGAGGGTCGCGAACACGGTGAACGCCTCGGCGACCTCGAGCGGCGTCAGCTCGAAGACGCCGAGCGCGATCGACGGATACCCGCGCAGCGGCGTCTTGCCGATGCCGGTCCGCCGCCACAACGCCGCGACGGCGTCGAAGCCGGTCTGCTCGGCGAGCTTGATCGTGGCGATGTTGCGCGACAGCGCCAGCGCGCGGCGCATCGTGATCAGGCCGTCGTACTCGTCGTCGTAGTTGCTCGGCGACCAGTCGCCTTCGGGCAGCGGCCACGTCGTCGGCTCGTCGAGCAGCAGCATCGCCGGCGTGATGTCGGTGCGTTGCTCGGTGGCCGCCCGATCGAACGCCGCCAGGTAGACGAACGGCTTGAACACCGAACCGGGCTGGCGCCGGGCGCTGGTGGCGCGGTTGAATTGCGACTGGTTGTAGGAACGGCCGCCGACCAGCGCCAGCACCTCGCCGGTGCGCGGATCGACGGCGACCAGCGCCGCCTGCGGTCGGACGCGGCGGCGCCGCTTGGCCAGCGTCGCGTCCACCGTGGCCAGCCCGGTGCGCACGGCGTCCTGGGCGGCCCGCTGCAGGTTGAGGTCGAGCGTCGTGTAGACCTCGAGCCGCCCGCTGCGCTGGGCCAGGCCGGGCTGCTCCTCGTCGAGGCGCTGGCCGACGAAGTCGACGAAGTACGGCGCTTCGAAGTCGAGCGCCCGGGCGGCCACCTGAATCGGGTCGTGGACGGCACGCTCGGCGTCGTCGCCGGTGATGAAGCCGGCGTCGGCCATCGCCCGCAGCACGACGTCGCGCCGATCCTTGGCCCGGGTCGCGTCGGCGAACGGCGAGTGGTTGCCGGGCGACTGGATCACGCCGGCGATCAGCGCGGCTTCGCCGAGCGAGATGTTGCTGAGGTCCTTGGCGTAGAAGAGCCGCGCCGCTTCCGCCACGCCGTGCAGCGCGAACGACCCGCGATGGCCGAGGTAGACCTCGTTGAGATAGAGCTCGAGGATCTCTTCCTTGGTGGCCTGGGTTTCGAGCACCACCGCCATGAACTGCTCGAGCAGCTTGCGGCGGATCGACCGCTGGCCCGACTGCGCCTCGAGCGCCATCTCCTCGGTCAGGAAGAAGTTGCGGGCCAGCTGCTGGGTGATCGTGCTGGCGCCGACCAGGTAGGCGCGGGTCCCGCGCAGGTTGGTCAGCAGCGCGCCGACGATGCGAATCGGGTCGATGCCGGGATGGCGGTAGAAGCGGCGGTCTTCGATGGCGAGCACCGCCTGCTGCATGTGGGCGGGAATCGCCGAGAGCGGCACCCGCCGCCGCCGCTCGCGCGACGTGGTCACCAGCGCGCTGAGGAGCGGCGGATCGAGCTCGACACTGCGCGACCGGGCGCTCGCCGACGAAGAGCCGCGCGATGCGTGGCGGCCGGGCCGGACGCCGCGCCGCCGGCTCGTCCGCCGCGGCGGCCGTCCACTCGGCGCGCAGCGTCTGTCCGGCGAAGTCGCCGGTGCGCGGCACCACCGTGATGGCGCGCGGGCCGAGCGCGAACTCGCCCGGCCCGGACGTCCGCTCGCGCTGCGCGTAGCCGAGGTCGTTGAGCCGCTGGACGACGTCGATCTCGCTGAGGGTCAGCCCGACGCGCAGGCTCAGGGGCCGGCCGTAGACCCGCGGGATGACCCGCACGCGCTCGCCGGCGAGCCGCGCCTCCACGACCAGCGACAGCCGACCGTAGTAATAGCCGGCCATTCCCGCGACGACGAACACCGGCAGCGGCGACCGCCGCTGCGACCAGGCGCGTCCATCGGCGGCGGGGCAGCCACGACCGGCGCGCGCGGGCAGCCATCGTCAGTTCATCCTAGCCGCTAGCCCCTCAGCCGCTAGCCGCTGTTCGAGCATCAGATTGCCAGCACCCAGTGGTGGCCGGCGTCGACGGGGAGCGCCTCGAGCAGTCGGTCGACCGTCGCCGGTCCGTAGCGGTTCATCAGCCAGACCAGGCCGAGCTCCCGCTCCTGCGGCTGCCCGTTCGGGAAGAGCTGCGTCTGGGTGCGGTTGAACTGGCGGCGCAGCGTCTCGTCCTTCTTCTTGGCGGCATGCACGACCTTGCCGTGCAGGGCCTGCAGATCGTGCTGCATCTTGCCGAGCGTCGACTTGGCCGCGCCCTCGAGCGTGGCGTCGACGACGCGGGCCGCGTCGGTCACCGCGTCGAGCCGCTCGACCAGCGCCGCGCCGGCGTCGGCGAAGCTGGTCTCCACCGCCTTGGGCAGCTGGCTCTCGAGCAGCTGGTTGAGGGTGAGCTCGTCCTGGCGCTGGAACTGCGGTGAGGGGGATGTCGTGCTTGGCCAGGAAGCGCAGCGTCGCCGAGTCGACGACCGACGCCGACGCGCGCGGCGCCACCAGCGGCATCGGCACCGCGAAATGCGCGTAGACCTCGCGCAGCTGGCCGAGGTAGGCGAGCTCGCTGGGGCCGCCGACGTAACAGACGGTGGGGAAGATCGTGTCCTGCACCAGCGGGCGCAACAGCACGTTGGGGCTGAAGCGCTCGGGTGCCTGGTCGGCCAGCGCCGTGAGCTCGGCCAGCGGCATCTCCTGGTCGCCGACCACGGCGGTGTCCCCGCGATAGCGGATCGACTGCCGCGTGCCGTCGATCAGGAAGAGCGGCGCGGCGTCGCCGGCGGCGGCGACCTGCGCGTGGTAGCCGCGCGCCTCGAGCGCGGCGCCGGCGGCGGCGGCCAGCGCCGAGGTCCGGCCGGGATCGGCCAGCGCCTTCAGGATCAGCCGCCGGGCGAACGGCTTGGCGGCCGGGTCGGCGGCGTCGTAGACGACCAGGCCGTGCGGGCCGAGGACGTGGTCGAGGACCGCGCCGAACGCCTCGGACATCCCCCGGCCCTCGGCGTAGGCGCTGGCGCAAGAGCTGGAGCAGCTCCGGCGTGAACGGTGTGGCGGGCAGCACGGCCGCCAGCGCGTCGATGGCGGTGGCCGCCTGGCCGTCGAGTTTCAGGCGGGCAATCGGGCGGACACCGGCCCCTTCGACGTCGGCCGCGGTCACCGTGTGGGGCGTCTGGTCGTCGTCGAGCACCGTGCAGCGGCGCACTTCCTCCCAGTCGTGGTCCTCGGAATCGATCCAGAAGATCGGCACGGCGGTCACGCCGTGCGTGGCGGTGACGTGGCGGGCGAGCTTGATGGCGGTAATCGCCTTGTGCAGCGTGTAGAGCGGCCCGCCGAAGAGCCCGGCCTGCTGGCCGGTGAGCACGGCCACGGTGGTCGGTCGTTCGAAGGCGGCGGCGGCCTCGAGCGCGGCGGCCGGGGCCCCCCGGGCGGTCAGTTGCGCGCCGAGCATCGCCGCCAGCGCCGGGGTGGCGCGGGGCGCGGCGTGCACCCGGGCGATGACGTCGGTCCAGGCCTCGGGGCGGCGCGGATCGCCGGCGTAGAAGGGCGCGAGCTGGTCGAAGGCGAAGGCGTAATCGGTCGCAAGACGCCGCATCCACGGCAGCTGGCGAATGTCGATCGCGAGCGCGCCCGCGGCTGACGCTGGTGCGGAAGGAGAGGACACCGAACGGCTACTGTCGCAGAGCCCTCGCGGGGTGTCAACCAGCCGGCGCCAGCCGGACAGCCGTGTGCCGTCGCGTGCTAACATGTGCGCTACCCCATCGACTGACAGCGCACGTCGAGGAGCTCACACCACTGACCGAGGACAGCCTCCTGTTCGACGGGCCGCGTACTGATGTACGGGCGTGTCCGCGTCCTGCACCAGATCGGTGCCGGCAGCGTGGGCCCGGTGTTCCGTGGCGAAGACCCGGCGACGCGCCGCCCGGTCGTGATCAAGGTGCTCCGGGTCGGCCTCCAGCCAGAACGGGTGACGATCGTCGCCACCGCCCTGGCGGCCGATGCGCGAGCGATTGGCGCCGCACCCGGCGCTCTGCCCGATGCTCGACAGCGGCGTGCACGAGGCCGAGCCCTTCGTCGTCTCGGCATTCGTCGACGGCGATTCGCTCGACGTCGCGCTGCGCGAGTACGGACCGGCGAACATCGCCGATGCCCTGCCCCGGCTGCGCGTGCTGGCCGACGCCCTCGACAGCGCGGCGGCCGTCGGCGTGGTGCACGGCAGCCTGCACCTTCGCGACATCATCGTCGCGCCGGAGCACACCGTGCTGACCGGCATCGGCGTGGCGTCGGTGCTCGAGCGGGTCGGCGTCCGGCCGCCCGTACGGCGGCCCTACTGTGCCCCGGAAATCGCCCACGGCCACGGCGTGAGTCCCGCTGGCGACCAGTTCGCGCTCGCCGCGATCGCACACGAGTGGCTGAGCGGCCGCCGCATCTCGGGGCCGGGGGCCGAGGGGTTCCACCTGCCCGCGGTCGACGCCGCTGGCACCGAGGCGGTGGCCGCGGTGTTCTGCCGGGCTCTCGACGAGCTGGCCGATGCCCGCTATCCGACCGCCACGGCGTTCGTCGACGCCCTGAGCGACGTCAGCGACGCGCTGGCGCCGCGCATCCGCACCTCCCGGCGGCGCCCGGCCCCGGCGGCGGAACCGCGGCTGGCCTTCGATGTCCCCGACGACGGATCGGCCTCGGCTCGCTCGGCGACGCCTGACCTTCCCGAGGCCGACGCGACAGCAGCAGCCCCGTCACTGAAGCTGTCCCGACGCCGACGCCGATGCCGACCGTGGACGCCGACGTTGACACCGACGCCGCCGACACCGATGGCGAATCCGCGATTGACGACGATCTCGCGCCGTTCGACCTGCGGCTCGGCGCGGCCGACGACGCCGTCGCGGCACTCGAGCTGGCGCACGTCGCCGGCGACGCCGATGCCGTCGCGGACGCCGCGGCAATTGCGCCGCTCGAGACCTCGCCCATCGACCACGTCGACCTGGTCGGCGACACCCGGGAGCCAGAGACGACGGTTGAACGGCGCCCCGCCGGCCGCCCGAATCGAGCCGGCTCCGGATCGTGCGCCGGTGTCGCCACGGCGGTCGCGGCCGCCGGTCGCGCCGGCCCCGCACGAGGGCTGGCCGACCTACGCCGACGCCGAAGTCGCGTCAGGGAAGCCGTCCGGGCCGACGTCCTGGGCCGTGACGCTGGTCATCCTTGCGGCGTTGGCGGTCGGCGGCGGGATGGCCCTGGTGCGATGGGGCACCCCGTCGCGGCAGGCGAGCGCGCCGCCGGTGGAGTCGACCGCGCCCGCCACGCCGGCGCCGACTGCGCCCGGGCCGGCGAACGCGCCAGGGCCCGCCGCCACGGAATCGCGACCCGCCGACAAGGCCCCGGCGCCGGTTGCCTCCGCGCCGCCAGCGGCGCCGGTCCCCTCGCCGGGTGTCGAACGTCCGAGTGCTCCGTCGGCGCCGCCGGCCGCGTCGAAGGTCGCCGCCCCGGCCCGCCCGGGGGCGCCGCCGCCGCCCGCCGCTGGTTCAACGCCCTCGGCCGCGCCGCGCGCCGCGCCGCCGCGCGCGCCGACCACGACGCCCGCGCCGCCGGCCAGGACGCCGGCCAAGACCGCACCCACCGCGGCGCCGCGCGGCCGGCTGCTGGTGCGGTCCAACCCGAGCGCGGCCGAGGTGTTCGTGAACGGCGAGCGTCGCGGCGTCACCCCGCTGGCGCTGCGTGATCTACCACTTGGCGCCTACGCCGTCCGCGTCACGCGGACCGGGTTCGCTGCCGCCGAGCAACGCGTCACGCTCGACGCCGGCCGGCCGTCGCGGGCTCTCCAGGTGGCGCTCCAACGAGCGAGCACCCCGGCCGCGGAGACGGCGCCAGTGGCGCCGACCACCCCCGGCGCCCTGGTCGTCGACAGCCGTCCCGCCGGCGCCCGGGTCGTCATCGACGGCCGGGAGGTCGGTCGCACGCCAGTGACCCTGGACGGGTTGGCACCGGGGGCCCACGCCGTGCGCATCGACCTGGCGGGCTACCTGCCGATCACCACCACGGCGATCGTCGAACCCGGAGCCCGGGCCCGGGTCGCCGTCTCGCTCACTTCGGAAAGGCCGCAGGAATGAACGCGATTCTGGCGCTCGAGGACGGCACCTGGTACCAAGGGGTGGCCGCCGGCGCCCCCGGTGAGGCCAGCGGGGAGGTCGTGTTCAACACGAGCATGACCGGCTATCAGGAGGTGCTCGACCGACCCCTCCTATGCCGGGCAGATCGTGACCATGACCTCGCCGCAGATTGGCAACTACGGCGTCGCCGGCACCGACGTCGAGTCCGACCGGCCGCAAGTGGCTGGCTTCATCGTGCGCGACCAGTCGCCGATGGCCAGCAACTGGCGGGCGCAGGGCACGCTGAAGGACTACCTAGTCGCCAACGGGATCGTCGCCATCGCCGACATCGACACGCGCGCGCTCACCAGAAAGCTCCGGTCGGCCGGGGTGATGCGCGGCGTCATCGCCACTGGACCGCAGGATCCGCAGGCGCTGGTCGAGAAGGCCCGGTCGGTGCCGCAGATGGAAGGCGCCGACCTGGTGAAGGACGTCACCTGCGCGGTCGCCTACGACTTCAATCAGTCCCTCGCCGACACGGTGGCGCAGGCCAGCTTTGGCGTCGCGCCCGAGCGCCGCGCCTCGCGCGTGCTCCGGGTCGCCGCCTACGACTACGGCATCAAGACCAACATCCTGCGCCGCCTCGCTGCGCACAACTGCGACGTGCGGGTGTTCCCGGCGTCGGCGCCGGCCGCCGACGTCCTGGCCTGGAAGCCCGACGGCGTGTTCCTCAGCAACGGTCCCGGCGACCCGGCCGCAGTGAGCTACGGCATCGACAACGTCAAGCAGATCGTCGCCGCCGGCGCGCCGCTCTTCGGCATCTGCCTCGGCCATCAGCTGCTGGCGCTGGGCCTCGGCGCCGAGACCTACAAGCTCAAGTTCGGTCATCGTGGCGCCAACCACCCGGTCAAGCGGCTCGAGTCGGGCCAGGTCGAGATCACCTCGCAGAACCACGGCTTCGCGGTCGATCCCGAGTCGATCCCGCGAGGGCGTCGAGGTGACGCACCGGAACCTGTACGACGGCACGGTCGAGGGGCTGCGGCACGTCACGCGGCCGTGGTTCTCGGTGCAGTACCATCCCGAGGCCTCGCCGGGCCCGCACGACGCCGACTACCTGTTCCGGCAGTTCGTGGATCTCATGGAGCGCCAGTAGCCCCGACATGCCGCGACGCACCGACCTCAAACGCATCCTCGTCATCGGCTCCGGTCCGATCGTCATCGGCCAGGCCTGTGAGTTCGACTACTCGGGCACCCAGGCCGTGAAGGCGCTGCGCGCCGAGGGACTCGAGGTGATCCTGGTCAACAGCAATCCGGCCACGATCATGACCGACCCGGAGCTGGCCGATCGCACCTACGTCGAGCCGCTCACGGTGGACGTGGTGGAGCGGATCATCGCCCGCGAGAAGCCCGACGCGATTCTGCCCACGGTGGGCGGGCAGACGGCCCTCAACCTGGCGGTGGCGCTGCACGAAGCGGGGGTGCTCGCGAAGTACGGCGTGAAGCTCATCGGCGCCTCGATCGAGGCCATCAAGGTGGCAGAGGATCGGCAGCTCTTCCACGACGCGATGATCGAGCTGGGGCTCGATGTGCCGAAGAGCGCAGTCGTCAAGACCATGGCCGAGGCCCTCGAAGCGGTCGAGAACACCGGCTTCCCGGCCATCATCCGGCCGTCGTTCACGATGGGCGGCGTCGGCGGCGGCATCGCCTACAACATCGAGGAGTTCAAGGAGATCTGCGGCCGCGGCCTCGACATGAGCCCCGTGCACGAGGTGCTCATCGAAGAGTCGGTGATCGGCTGGAAGGAATTCGAGCTCGAGGTGATGCGCGACGTCGCCGACAACTTCGTGGTCATCTGCTCGATCGAGAACATCGATCCGATGGGCGTCCACACCGGCGACTCGATCACCGTGGCGCCGGCGCTGACGCTGACCGACAAGGAATACCAGCGGATGCGCGACGCCGCGCGCCGCATCATCCGCCGCGTCGGCGTCGAAACCGGCGGCTCGAACATCCAGTTCGCCATCAACCCCGCCGACGGACGCATGGTCATCGTCGAGATGAACCCGCGCGTGTCGCGCAGCTCGGCGCTGGCCTCGAAGGCCACCGGCTTCCCGATCGCGAAGATCGCCGCGAAGCTGGCGCTCGGCTATCACCTCGACGAGATCCCCAACGACATCACCCGGCTGACGCCGGCGTCGTTCGAGCCGACCATCGACTACGTGGTGGTGAAGATCCCGCGCTGGAACTTCGAGAAGTTCCCGCAGGCCGACCGCACCCTCACCACGCAGATGAAGTCGGTGGGCGAGGCGATGTCGATCGGCCGGACCTTCAAGGAGGCGTTCCTCAAGGGCGTGCGGTCGCTCGAGCTCGGCAAGGAGGGGCGGCTGTTCGGCCATGCCGCGTTGCCCGGGGCGCCGCCCGACTCGGCAACGACCGAGGAGCTCGACGCGGCGCTCCGCCGCAGTTTGTCGGTGCCGACCGACCGGCGGATGTGGGCGGTGTTCGAGGCCCTCGAGCGCGGCTGGTCGACCGAGCGCATCCACGATCTGACCAAGATCGATCCGTGGTTCCTGCAGCAGTTCGCCGACCTGGTCGAGCTGCGCCGGACCGCCGAGCTGGTCGGTTTGCGCGACATGTCGCCGGACCTGCTGCGCACGTTGAAGCGCGCCGGATTCGGCGACGGCGAGCTCGCGCACATCTTGCAAGTAAACGAGTCGGCGGTCCGTGAGAAGCGGAGCGAACGCGGCTTGCGCACGGTCTACAAGCGCATCGACACCTGCGCGGCCGAGTTCGAATCGTTCACGCCGTACATGTACAGCACGTTCGAACAGGACTGCGAGGCCGAGCCGACCGCGGCCCGCAAGGTGATCATCCTCGGCAGCGGTCCGAATCGCATCGGCCAGGGCATCGAGTTCGACTACTGCTGCTGTCACGCCGTGTTCGGCTTCCGCAAGGACGGCTTCGAGACGGTGATGATCAACTGCAATCCGGAGACGGTCTCGACCGACTACGACACCGCCGACCGGCTCTACTTCGAGCCGCTGACCTTCGAAGACGTGATGGCGGTGATCGAGCGCGAGCGCGACGGCAATGCCGACGTCTCGGTGGTGGTGCAGTTCGGCGGGCAGACGCCGCTCAAGCTGGCGCTGCCGCTGCAGGAGGCCGGGGTCAGCATCGTCGGCACCTCGCCCGATTCGATCGACCTGGCCGAGGACCGCAAGCGGTTCTCGCAGCTGCTCTGGGATCTGGGCATCCCGCAGCCGGCCAGCGGCACCGCGGTGTCGCGCAACGAGGCGCGCGAGGCCGCCGGCACGATCGGGTTCCCGGTCGTGGTCCGCCCGTCGTACGTGCTCGGCGGGCGGGCGATGGCCATCGTCTACGACATGGCGTCGCTCGACCGCTACATGGCCTCGGCCGTCGACGTCTCCAACGATTGGCCGATCCTCATCGACCGGTTCCTCGAGCACGCCAAGGAGCTCGACGTCGACTGCGTGGCCGATGCCACCGGCGCGGTGGTCATCGGCGGGATCATGGAACACATCGAGGAGGCCGGCATCCACTCGGGCGACAGCTCGTGCGTGGTGCCGCCGACCGGCTTGTCCGAGCGCCACCTCGCCACCCTGCGCGACTACACCCGGCGCATCGCCCGCGCGCTCAAGGTCGTCGGCCTGATGAACGTGCAGTACGCGCTGAAGGACGACGAGATCTTCGTGCTCGAGGTCAACCCGCGCGCCTCGCGCACCATTCCGTACCTGGCCAAGGCGACCGGCGTGCCGCTGGCGCAGGTCGCGGCGCGGGTGATGACCGGCAAGACCCTCGCCGACCTCGGTCTGACCGAAGACCTGGTGCCGGCCGGGGTGTTCGTCAAGAGCCCGGTGTTCCCGTTCATCCGCTTCCCCGGCGTCGACTCGATCCTCGGCCCGGAGATGAAATCGACCGGCGAGGTGATGGGCGGCGCCATGGACTTCGGCCACGCCTTCGTCAAGGCGATGCTCGGCGCCGGTCAGCGGCTGCCGGAGCAGGGCACGGTGTGCCTCAGCGTGAACAACGACGACAAGCCCGAGGTCGTGCCGATCGCCAAGGCGCTGTCGGAACTGGGCTTCTCGCTGGTCGGCACGCGCGGCACCGCGGTCTACCTGCGAGCCCACGGCGTCGATTGCGGGGTGGTCTTCAAGGTCAACGAGGGCCGTCCCAACCTGGCCGACGAGATTGTCAACCGGCGTATCCAGCTCGTGGTCAACACCCCGCTGGGCCTCGAGTCGTTCTTCGACGACAAGGCCGTGCGCCGGGCGGCGATGATGGCCGGCATCCCGTGCATCACGACGATGACCGGGGCCGCGGCCGCCGTCGACGCGGTGCGGGCGTTGCAGGGGCGGGAGCTGGACGTGCGGTCGCTGCAGGAGTACTACATCGCGGCGGCGGCACAGGTGGCCTCCTAGGCCGGCCCCACCGCCCGGATTGCGGAATTCGCCGCGGCCGGCGACGCGCGGCGTGGCAGTTGTTCCTGCCGTGCCGGCGCCGTGCCGTCACGTGGCCGTGAATCCGCCCGGTTCCGGTGCCTTCGCCGACGGCCGCGTGCCGAGCCCGGTGTTTGCACGACGCCGGTCGTGCACCATCTTCCCGCGCTCGTCGCCGCCGCCATCGCCGCCGGCACGCTCGCCGGCGTGTGGGTTCCCGGGCACGCCGGCGCGGCAGCATTCGTCGGGCTGGCGGCGGCCGGCGCTGCCGGCCTCGCCCAGGCGCGCGGTGGCGGAATCGCCGTGGTCGTGGCCGGACTGCTGGCGGCCAGCGCACTGAGTACAGGCCCGCGGCGCCACTGCGTTCGCGGCCGCCGCCGCGCCGTCGCTCGTCGCGGCGCTCGAGGCGGCCGGCGTCCTGAGAGACGACGCGCCCCCGCCTCGCCCGGTCGTTCGTCTCGCCGGACGGCTCATCGCCGACGCCGTCGTCGAAGGGCCGGTGGTGCTGCTGCGTCTCGCGGTGACGCAGGCCGCCGTTGGACCGTGCGCGTGTCCGCTGCCCGTGGACGGCCACGTGCTCGTGGCCGTCGCCGGCGGCTTGGCCCCGCAGCGTGCGCCGCGGTGGCGGGCCGGCCGGTCAGTCGCGGTCGTGGCCACGGTGCGACGACCGGTGACCTACCGGAATCCCGGCGCCGCCGACGCCGCCCACGAGCTGGTGCGCCGGCGCCTGGCCCTGACCGCCACGGCCAAGAGCGCGTTGCTGGTCGACGACGTCGCGCCCGGGACGTGGCTGGAGGAAGCGGCGGCGGCGATCCGGGCGCGGGCTCGCGCGGCGATCGCCCGGGCCGCGGGCCCGGACGCGGTCGAGGCCGCGGCGATCGGCACGGCCGTGCTCGTCGGCGACCGGGCCGGTCTCGACGCGGAGCTGACCGAGCGCCTGCAGCGGGCCGGGACGTTCCACGTCATCGCCATCTCCGGCGGCAACATCGCCCTGCTCAGCGTGGTGGCGCTGTGGACGCTCGGCCGCCTGCTCGGCACCGGCCGCCTGGCGCTCGTCCTGACCGCCGTCCTGCTCGTCGCGTATGCCGTGATTGTGGGCGGCGGCGCGTCGGTGCTGCGGGCCACCGGCATGGCGGTGGTCGGCATCGCCGCCCGCTCCCTCGACCAGAAGGGCATCGCGCTCAACGTGCTGGCCGTGACCGGCGCGGCACTGCTGGTCGCCGATCCGCTGCTGGCGGCCGACACGGGATTCTGGCTCACCACCGCCGCCACCGCCGCCCTGGTCGTCGGGCTGGGCGACGCCGACGTGGGACGCCGCTACTGGGCGCGTCTCGCACGGGCCCTGGTCCTCACGTCGGTGTGGGCGGAGATCGCCCTGCTGCCGATCGTCGCCGCGGCCTTCCAACAGGTGACCCTCGCCGGCGTGGTGCTCAGCGCGATCGCGATTCCGGGCATGGCTCTGGCGCAGATGGCGGCCATGGCGGCGGTCGCCGCCGACGTCGCGGCGCCGTGGCTGCTCGCGCCGGCCGGCGTGGCGCTGCGTGCCGGCACCACGCTGGTCACCGAGTCGGCCCGCGTCGCCGACCTCCTGCCGTGGCTCACCTGGCGGGTGCCGTCGCCGCACCTGGCCGCCGTGGCGATCTACTACGCGGCCGTCGCTGTGTGGCTGTGGGCGCGGGTCCCGGGACGCGGCGGCGTGCGTGCCCGTCTGCGTCCCGGCGCGGCGAGCGCGGTGGCGGTGATGGCGGTGTGGATTGCGGTGGCACCGGCCAGCCTCGTGGTGCGCCAGCGGCCGTTTCTGGAGCTGACGACGCTCGATGTCGGACAGGGGGATGCGATCGCCATTCGCTTCCCCAACGGGGCGACGATGCTGGTCGATGCCGGCGGGCGGGCCGCGGGATCGCGCTTCGATGTCGGCGCGCGCGTCGTCGGACCGGCGCTGCGGGCGATGGGCATTCGCCGCCTCGACTACCTGGTGGTGACCCACGCCGATGCCGACCACATCGGCGGCGGCGTGAGCCTGGTGGAGGAGTTCGGGCCGACCGAGGTCTGGACCGGCGTCCCGGTGGCGGGGGACGCCGCCTCGGCGACGCTCCGCCGCGCCGCCGACGTGTCGGGCGCCGGCTGGCGCACCGTGCAGCGCGGCGATCGGCTGGCGATCGGCGCGGTCGAGGTCGCGGTGCTGCACCCGCCGTTGCCCGACTGGGAGCGCCAGCGGGTGCGCAACGACGACTCGGTCGTGCTCGCGGTGACCGTCGGGGGCGTGCGGGTCCTGTTGACCGGAGATATCGGTGCCGCGGTCGAAGCGGAGGTGGCGGCGGCGGCGCGCACTGCGGCCGGCGCGGACCCGGCGCCGCTCACGCTGCTGAAGGTCGCGCACCACGGCAGCGCCGGGTCGACGTCGGCGCCGTTCCTGGCCGACCTCGCTCCGGCGGTGGCGGTGGTCAGTGCCGGCGTCGACGATCCGTTCGGACACCCGTCGGCGGCGGCCCTCGACCGCCTGACGGCGGCCGGCGTGGCGGTGTGGCGTACGGATCGTGACGGCGCGGTGACGCTGCGGACCGACGGCCGCACCGTCGTGGCGTCGTCGATCAGCGGGCGGCAGGGTCGCTGGCCGGCGCCGCCTGCTCGGCCTTGACGCGCTCCCAGAGCGCGTTCTGCGCGTCGAGCGACAGGCCCGCCAGGACGCGGCCGTCGGCGCGCGCCAGTGCCTCCATGCGCGTGAAGCGCGCCTGGAACTTGGCGCTGGCCGTGCGCAGGGCGGCCTCGGGCTCGACGCCGAGCTTGCGGGCGTAGTTGGCGACGGCGAAAAGCAGGTCGCCGAGCTCCTCCTCGACGTCGCGCGGCGCGCCGTGCTCGACCGCGGCGCGCACCTCGCGCACCTCCTCGTCGATCTTGTCGAGGACGTCGGCCGGGCGAACCCAGTCGAAGCCGACGGCAGCCGCGCGCGCGGTCAACTCGAAGGCGCGCAACAGCGCCGGCAGCGTCATCGGCACGCCGTCGAGCGCCGACTTCTCGGCCTGTCCCGACGACGTCCGCTCCTCGGCCTTCAGGTCTTCCCAGCGGCGCCGCACTTCGCCGGTCGTGATGTCGCTGCCCTCGCTCAGCGGCCGGCCGTCGGGGGTGAACACGTGGGGATGGCGCCGCACCAGCTTGCGCGCGATCCCGTCGACCGCGTCGCCGATCGAGAAGTGGCCGGCCTCTTCGGCGATCTGCGCCAGGAAGACCGCCTCGTAGAGGAAGTCGCCGAGCTCTTCGCGCAGCCCGTCGAGATCCTGGCGGTCGAGCGCGTCGAGCAGCTCGTAGGTTTCTTCGAGCACGAAGGGCCGCAGCGACTGCAGCGTCTGCTCGCGATCCCAGGGGCAGCCGCCCGGCGCACGCAGCGTGCGCATGATGCGGACCAGCTCGTCGAACGCGGTGCCCGGGGCGGTGGCCATCGTGCGTGAGGCCGTATGCTACCATTCGAGATTCGCCGTGACCGATACGTCCTCGCCCTCCGCGGACGCCCGCATCAGCTTCGTCGCCTTCCTCTATTCCCTGGCCAGCAGCGCCGCCGTGCACTTCGGCGACGTGGCCGATCCGACGACCGGGGAGAAGCGCGCGCCGAACCTCGACCAGGCGTCGTACGTCATCGACGTCCTGGCGCTGCTCGAGGCCAAGACCAAGGGCAACCTCACCAACGAGGAGCGCCAGTTCCTCGAGCAGCTGCTCTACGAGCTGCGCATGCGCTTCCTGGCGGTGAAGGGCGCTGGCGGGTAGCCGTCCGATGCGGCCGGCGCGGGTCACGTTTCTCGGCACGGGAACCTCGCACGGTGTGCCGATGATCGGCTGTGCCTGCGCGGTGTGCCGCTCGACCGATCCGCGCGACCAGCGGCTGCGGCCGTCGATCTACCTCGAGGTCGAGGGCGGCCCGGCGATCCTCGTCGACACGGCGACCGACCTGCGGCAGCAGGCGCTGACCCACGGCATCACCCGCGTCGACGCGCTGCTCTTCACCCACAGCCATGCCGACCACGTGATGGGCCTCGACGAGGTGCGCCGCTTCAACGTGCTGATGCGCGGCCCGCTGCCGGTCTATGCCGATGCCGCGACGGCGGACGAATTGCGCCGCGTGTTCGCCTACGCCTTCGCGGCGCCGACGGCGAAAGGCGGCGGCGTGCCGCAGCTCGCGCTGTCGGAGATCAGCGGTCCGTTCGACGTGGCCGGCGTTCCGGTCGTGCCGGTGCCGATCCTGCACGGCGATCGGCCGATTCTGGGCTTTCGCTTCGGCCGCTTCGCCTATCTCACCGATTGCAGTTCGATCCCGGAGCCGTCGTTCGCCTTGCTGCACGGCCTCGACGTCCTGGTCGTCGACGCCTTGCGCCACCGCCAGCATCCGACGCACTTCACGGTCGCCGAGGCGACGGCGGCGGCGCGGCGGATCGGCGCGCCGCAGACCTACTTCACCCACATCTGTCACGACCTGCCGCACGCCGAGACCTCGGCCAACCTGCCGACCGGCATGGCCCTGGCCCACGACGGGCTGGTGCTCGAGGTCGACGTCGCGCCGGTCCAGCGGCCGGAGCCGCGGTGATGGACGTCGCCTACTTTCCCGACGACCCGCGGCCGACGCGCTGGATGAGCCCGGTGCTGGCCCTGGGCAACTTCGACGGCCTGCACCGCGGCCACCAGAAGATCATCGAGCGCATCCGTCGCGGGGCGTCGGAACGGGGCGCCACGGCCGTGGTGCTGACCTTCGATCCGCATCCGCCGCGAGTGGTCCGGCCCGACAAGGCGCCGCCGCTGCTGATGACCACCGCTCAGAAGCTGCGGGCGCTCGACCGTGCCGGCGTCAACGGCGCCGCCGTGGTCCGCTTCACCCAGGCGCTGTCACAGTGGTCGCCCGAACAGTTCGTGCGGACGGTGCTGGTCGACTGGCTGCGGGTCGCCGAGGTGTGGGTCGGCGCCGATTTCCTCTTCGGGCGCGACCGGGCCGGCAACTTCTCGGTGTTGCGCACTCTGGGCCAGCAGTACGGTTTCCGGACCGAGAAGATCGACCCGGTGCGCTACAAGGAGTTCGTGGTGTCGAGCACCCGGATCCGCCGGCTGGTGGGCGAGGGCCGGGTCGACGAGGCCGGCGCGCTCCTCGGCCACCACTACACGATCGACGGGGTCGTGGTGGTGGGCGCCAGGCGCGGCCGGGAATTGGGGTTTCCCACGGCCAACCTTTCGACCGAGAATGACCTGGTGCCGCCGACCGGGGTCTACGCCACTGCCATCGACATCGACGGCACGCGCTGGCCGTCGATCACCAACATCGGCGTGCGGCCGACGTTCGAGCCGGCCGGGGCGGTCACGGTGGAGACCCACGTGCTGGGCATGCAGGCCGACATCTACGGTCGGAGCGTGGCGCTCAGCTTCGTGCAACGGCTGCGCGACGAGCGGCGCTTTCCCGACGTCGACGCCCTCAAGGAGCAGATCGAAGCCGACATCCGGCGGGCCCGCCGGCTCTTCGACAACATCTCCGTATGACGATGACCCGAACGTCCTTCGAGTTCACGATGCAGATCGCCGGCGGCCGGGCGATGCTCGGCGCGGTGCGTGACCTGGCGTCGCAGGTCGCCACCTACGCCGGCGGCAAGTCGGTGGCCGCGACCGTGGCCGACGAAGTCGTGGCGGCGGCGGAGGCGGCGATTGCCGCCACCCGCGACGACGGCACGCCGATCGACTTCCGGTTCGCGCGCACGCCCGAGTGCCTCGAGGTGTTCATCTCGTGCCCGCACGCGCCGACGCTCGCCGCCACGCACCTGTCGCGCGGGCCGGGCCTGTCGGTCGACTGGCAGCCATCGGGAGCACAGCTGGTCTGTCATATCCGCCAGGCGATGGCGTAACGGTCGGCGCGTCGATGCGTCTCTACAACACCCTCACCCGGCAGAAGGAGCCGTTCGCACCGTCGACCGGGAACCAGGTGCGGATGTACGCCTGCGGCCTGACCGTCTACGCGCGCGGCCACATCGGCAACTTCCGCACCTTCCTGTGCCTCGACGTCCTGCGGCGGACGCTGAAGCACGTGGCCGGCTACGACGTGCGGCAGGTCATCAACTTCACCGACGTCGACGACAAGACGATCGCCGGCGCCGAGCGCGAGGGCGTGCCGCTGGCCGAGTACACCGAGCGCTACGTCCAGGCCTTCCACGAGGACTGCGCGTCGCTCGGACTCGAACGCGCGGAAGAGAACCCGCGCGCCACCGACCCGGCCAACATCCAGGCGATGGCCGACATGATCGCGGCGCTCGAGGCCAAGGGCCACACCTACCGCAGCGACGGCTCGATCTACTTCAAGATTGCGACCATGCCGACCTACGGCCGCCTGGCGCGGCTCGACCACGCCGGGATCCTGCCCGGCGCCCGGGTCGACTCGGACGAGTACGAGAAGGAAGACGCCCGCGATTTCGTGCTGTGGAAGGCGACCAAGCCCGGCGAGCCGACCTGGGACGCCGGCGTCGGACCGGGCCGACCCGGCTGGCACATCGAGTGTTCGGCCATGGCCCTGCGCCTGCTCGGCGGGCCGCCAATCGACATCCACGCCGGCGGGATCGACCTGGTCTTTCCGCACCACGAGAACGAGATCGCGCAGAGCGAGTGCGCCACCGGCCACCTGTTCGCGCGCGTCTGGGTGCACATCGAGCATCTGCTGGTCGAGAACCAGAAGATGTCGAAGTCGCTCGGCAACACGTTCACCATCACCGACGTCACCGACCGCGGCTTCCGCGCCTCGACGCTGCGCTACCTGCTGCTGTCGGCCCACTATCGCACCCGGCTGAACTTCACCTGGGCGGGGATGACCCAGGCCGACGAGGCGCTGCGCCGCTTGACCGACTTCCTCGGCCGTCTCGAGATGGTGGCGAAGGCGACCGGCAGCCGAGGCCAGCGCCGAGGTGGCCGCCCGGGTCGCCGACGGCCGCGAGGCGTTCGACGCGGCGATGCGCGACGACCTCAACACCGCCGGGGCGCTCGGCGCGATGTTCGACCTGCTGCGCGCGATGAACTCGGCGATCGACGCCGGCACACTCGGCGCCGGCCGACGTGCACGGTCGTCCGCGACGCCTTCCGCCACTTCGACGACGTGATCGGGGTGGTGTCGCTGCGGGCGCCGCGAAGACGCGGCTCGGGGCTGTCGGAGGCCGAGATCGAACGCCGGATGGCCGAGCGGCAGGAGGCGCGGCGCCGCCGCGACTTCGCCGCGTCGGATCGCATCCGCGACGAACTGGCAGCGCTGGGTGTCCTCGTCGAGGATGGCCCGCAGGGCACCAGGTGGAAGCGAAAGTAGGAGTGACGATGGACGCACCGCAGCTCAAGACCGCGCTGCCCGGCCCGAAGGCGAAGGCGATCATCGAGCGCGACGGGCAGGTGGTGTCGCCGTCCTACACCCGTGGTTATCCGTTCGTCATCGCCAGGGGCACCGGCGCCACCGTCGAGGACGTCGACGGCAACGTGTTCCTCGACTGTGCCGCCGGCATCGCCGTGAACTCGACCGGCCACGCGCACCCGGCCGTGGTCGCGGCGATCGTCGATCAGGCGCAGAAGTTCCTGCACATGTCGGGCACCGACTTCTACTACGAGCCGCAGGTGCAGCTGGGCGAGGCGATGGCGGCGCTGGCGCCCTTCAGCGGCCCGAAGCGGACGTTCTTCGCCAACTCGGGCACCGAGGCCAACGAGGCGGCGATCAAGCTGGCGCGGTATCACACCAAGCGCCACGGCATCATCGGCTTCCTCGGCAGCTTCCATGGCCGCACGCTGGGATCGCTGTCGGTCACGTCGAGCCGGGCGATCCAGCGCCGCGGGTTCGGCCCGCCGGTGGCCGGGACCTACCACGCGCCCTACGCCAACTGCTATCGGTGTCCGGTGAAGGCCACGCCCGAGAGCTGCGCCGGCCGAGTGCCTCGGCTTCCTCGAAGATCAGGTGCTGATGCACCTGGTGTCGCCCGACGACGTCGCCGCGCGTGCTGGTCGAGCCGATCCAGGGCGAAGGCGGCTACGTGGTGCCGCCGGCCGTGTTCCACCAGCGGCTGCGCGAGCTGACCACCAAGCACGGCATGCTGCTGATGGTCGACGAGGTGCAGTCGGGCATGGGCCGCACCGGCAAGATGTTGGCGATCGAGCACTTCGGCGTCGAACCCGACGTGGTGACCGCCGCCAAGGGCATCGCCTCGGGCCTGCCGCTCGGCGTGACCACCGCCCGCGCCGAGGTGATGGACTGGCCGCCCGGCGCGCACGCCAGCACGTTCGGCGGCAACCCGGTGTCGTGCGCCGCCGCCAACGCGACGATTGCGCTGCTGCGCGAGTCGTTGGTGAAGAACGCCGCCGAGGTGGGCGCGCATCTGATGGCCGGCCTCGCCGCCCTCAAGGACAAGCACCCGCTCATCGGCGACGTGCGCGGCAAGGGGCTGATGGTCGGGGTCGAACTGGTGCGCGACCGCGCCACCAAGGAGCGCGCCACCACCGAACGCGATCGCGTCGTCGACGAGGCGTTCGCCCGCGGGATGCTGATCCTGGGCGCCGGCCGCAACGCGGTTCGCTTCTCCCCGCCGCTCGTCCTGACCAAGGCGCAGGCCGACACGGCGGTCCGCATCTTCGACGAGTGCCTGACGGCGGTGGGGAAGGGCTGATCGGCGCCACTGCCGCTCGCTCGCCCGCGAGCCTGCGGCGCGACGGCGGCACCGCGGCGCGGCCGCCGGCCCGGGGGTTGCACGTGCGTCGGCATGACCGACGCGCGGCAGGCACTGGGAATCGACGGCGAGGACGCCGCCTGCCGGGCCCTGGAACGGCGCGGCTACCGGATTCTCTCCCGGCGCTATCGCACCCGATTCGGCGAGATCGACCTGGTGGCCCGTCACGGCGACTGCATCGTGTTCGTCGAGGTCAAGACGCGGCGGGGTGGCAAGTTCGGCGATCCGGCGGCCGCGGTCACGGCGGAGAAACAGCGACGGCTCACCGTGATGGCCAGCGACTACCTGGCGCGGCATCGGCTGGAGCGCGCCCCGGCGCGCTTCGACGTCGTCGGCATCACGGTGGAGCCGCTCGCGCCGCCGCGGGTCGACGTGTTCGTCGACGCGTTCCGGCCCGGCTGGTGAGGCAGGGGCACTGACGATGTCCGAATGGCGTGCCGATCCGGTGACCGGGCGGTGGGTGGTCATCGCCGCCGACGAGCCGCTGCGCCGCCGCGACTTCGACCTCGATCCGGTGATCCCGATCGACGAGGCCTACTGCCCGCTGTGCGAAGGGGAGGAGGTAGTGGCCGGCCGCGAGATCCACGCCGTGCGCAACGGCACCGCGCCCGATGGCCCGGGCTGGCGCTTGCGGGTGGTGCCCAACCGCGTGCCGGCGCTGCGGGTGGAGGGCACCCTCGACCATCGCCGTGAGGGCCCGTTCGAGCGCATGTCACGGCCTGGGCGCGCACGAGGTGGTGATCGAGACGCCGCGGCACGATGCCACCTGGGCGACGATGCCCGTCGACGACCTGGCCGCGCGTGCTCTCCGCCTGGCGTGACCGCCTGGCCGACCTGCGGCGCGACTCGCGCATGCGCGCCGGCGCTCGTCTTCAAGAACGAAGGCGTCAAGGCCGGCGCCCGGCTCGGCGCACCCGCACTCGCAGGTCGTGACGATGCCGGTGGTGCCGCCCGGGCTGGCCGAGGAGGTGGCCGGGGCCCACCGCTACTACGATACCTACGGCCGCTGCGTCTTCTGTGCGCTGATCGATCAGGAGCGGGCCGCCGGGTCGCGGGTGGTCACGACCTCCGACGACACGATCGTGGTGGCGCCGTACGCCGTCCCGCTGGCCGTTCGAGACGTGGCTCCTCCCGCGCGTGCACCATGCGCGGTTCGAGCAGGCTCCCGACTCGCTGCTCGCCGCCGTCGCCGCCGGCCTGCAGCCGGTGCTCCAGGGCATCGAGCGGCGGCTCGAGCGGCCGGCGCTGAACGTCGTGCTGCACTCGGCGCCCGTACAGCGAGGCGGCCGACGCCGCCTACCACTGGCACCTCGAAATCGTGCCGCGGGTGCTGCGCGCGTCAGGGTTCGACCTGGGCACCGGCACCGCCCTGAACCCGGTGTCGCCAGAGGACGCCGCCCGCGTGCTGCGCAGCTGACGGCGATCCGGCCGCGGCCGACCGCCTTGCCGTGGTTGTCGGCCGTTTGTTACACTGGGCGGACGTCCACAGGGCGGGAATAACTCAGTGGTAGAGTGCGACCTTGCCAAGGTCGAAGTCGCGGGTTCGAATCCCGTTTCCCGCTCCAACTCTTCGCTCTCGATTCCAGGGCGAAAGTTGTCCCGCCGATGCTCGCGCGAGCGAGCGAAGGCGGACGACGGTCGCCGCCCATCCCGTGAGAGACTAGCCCCCGACCGACGCTCCCCGCCCTCCCAAGTACGGCGCCGTAGCCAAGTGGTAAGGCAGAGGTCTGCAAAACCTCCATCCCCGGTTCAAATCCGGGCGGCGCCTCCAACCTTCCAGAGCAATGAGCGACTTCGCCGCGGGCCCTCGATCGGCCTGAGTGTCCCCGCCCCCTCCCTATCGCGGTGCTATCGTACGGCCATGCACCTGAAAAAGAAGATCGCTTGCGAGAGTTGCGGAGCGGCCGCTGAACTCGAGGTCATCCCGGCCAACTTCGACGAGGCACCCGGAAGCTATACGCTCAGGAAAACGTGCTCAGGGAGCTGCCCGACGGCGTCCAGCCCCCTGACGCCAGAGCAGGCAAGCGCGCTCACCGGCCACGCCTGGGACGGCGCTACTGGGACTTGGACTCGGCTCGTCGCAACGTCAGTTGAGGGATGGGTGCCTTAGGACTGCCAACCCACCACCGGTACGGCGAGGGTTCTCTGAAGCCGAGCGTCACGGCACCAGCACGTACGTCGCGTTCTCGTAGTCGGAGTGCTGCATCGTCAGGTCGTACTCGACCGCCAGCGTATCCCCTCTGAGCGTGGCCGTCGCATCGTCCCAGGCGTCGTCGACGGTCCGGCCTTGAAACTGGAACAGGAACATGAGGACGCCGTTGTCGTTCCGGGACCGTCCAGGGAGCGCGGCGCTCAACGAGGGGTACTGCAGCGCGAACGCGCCATTCTCGTAGAGGACGAAACGCGACAGCTTCGTGTAGTCGCTGACGGGATACCCCAAGTCGCTCGCGAAGATGAAGGTGCGCGATGGCCCAGTCAACGGAGGGAAGCTGATCGGCGGTCGCGGGGTCGGCGCCGGCGCCGGCGCGGGCGACGGCGAGGGTGACGGCGAGGGCGCCGGCGCGGGCGAGGGACCGGGTGGCGGCTGACTGAATCCACTTGGGGAAGTCGGTCCCGAACTTCCGCAAGCGACGGCAACCACCAGAAGTGCGACGACGGCGCCACCGCGAACAGTGGTGTTCATCATGCTGGCCCTGCGTAGAAACGTGGCTTCGCGCGATTGCCGCTCAGGATGCCACAAGCACCAAAGGGGCCACAAGCGTTCGCCTGACGCGGCCACGCTTGGGCTCCGGTCGCCTCTGGCCGTCGCGAGTGTGCGGTCCGGTACAGAGAGGGCCGAGCTGGGGCGCTACGCTCTGCCGAGCGGAACACGGTCTCATGCCGCGCCGCGGCAGCAAGTCATACACCACACAGGAGAAACGACGATGCACGTCAGCATGCGCTCAACGGCTCTGTTCACGGCGCTCACGATGGCCTTCACGGTCGCACTCGGAGGTCCCGCGCTCGCTCAGTCGGTCGGTACCTGGAAGCTCAACCTCTCGAAATCGAAGTATCAGGAGGGTCAGGCGCCAAAGAGTATGGCGGTCGTGTATGAGGCGGCAGATCCAGGCATCAAGGTCACGGTCGACACCGTACCGGCTGACGGTCCCGCGACTCACTACAGCTACACGGCTGCCTATGACGGGAAGGATGTTCCCGTGGTCGGCAACCCCAACGCCGATATGGCGGCTCGGACGCGCGTCGATGCCAACACCACGCACTTGGTCAACAAGAAGGATGGGAAGGTGATGACCACCGTCACCATTGTGACCTCCACCGATGGAAAGACGCTGACGATCACCAACAAGGGCACGGATGCCATGGGCCACAACGTCGACAGCGTGGCGGTCTACGAGAAGCAGTAGACCGCATCGACCCAGGCCGAGGCGGACGTCCTACGGCTGGTGAATCAGCGCCAGTTCGGAAATCCTGAACGCGTCCTCGCCGAACGATCGGTTCTTGAACACCACCGGCGGCCGGTCGTGCTGCCGCGCCAGGATGGTGATGGCGTCGAGCAGGTACGGCGTGCCCGGCCAGGAGATGAGCTCCTGGCCGACGACGCGCAGGTGATGACGTTCGGCCGCCTCGCGCACGGCCGCGGCCGAGACGGTGCGGGCCCGCCAGTGATGATCGGGCGGCAGCCATCGCGAGACGCCGGGCACCAGCTTCGCCCGCCACAGCACCCGTTGTTCGGTGAACCGCCGGATCCGCGCGAACAGCGGCTCGTAGGCCGCCCGATTCGAGTGGTGGATGAACGCGTGGCCGCCGTCGGTGAGGATGCGGGCGAACTCGCCGACGTAGTCGTCGACCGCATCCAGCTCGGCGTGGACGAGCGAGTCGAAGCTGAACACCAGATCGACGGAGCGGTCGGCCGCCATCGGCAGCGACCGGCCGTCGTTGATGAACGCCGAGAGGTTCGACGCGCCCGAGAAGCGCTGCTGACACGCGTCGATGCACTGCTGGCTGAGATCGACCAGGGTCATCCGTTCGCAGTGGTCCTTCAGGATCGACGACCACTTGCCGTACCCCGGACCGATCTCGAGGATGTGCTTGGCCGGAAGGTAACTGGCGAGCCGCGGTTCGAGGACCCAGCGCCACTGGGCCGCCGGTCCGCCCCAGGGCGCGGACCACTCGTCACCGCCATGGCTCCAGTCGTAAGTTCCGCCCCAGGTCCGCTGGTTTTCGCTGATCGTAGGCATGGACCTCCTGATCACGTCGAACGAGGGGGGCAGGAGCGGCCCATGGCCGCCCGAGGTCCCAGTATCCCTCGTGAGGCGGCGTCGTCACGTCTAATTTCGTCGCCCCTGTCACGGTCGGCGGTCGGCCAGCGCGGCCAGTTCGTCGAGGAGCGGCAGCTGCCCCTTCAGGATCTTCAGCTTGGCCTCATCAGGCCGGAACCAATCGGCGCGATCGACTTCCGGGAAAGTCTGCGTCCGTCCTGACTTCGGCGGCCACTCCATCTCGAACGTGTTGCTCGCCAGGGTCGCCGGGTCGAAGTCCGCCGCCACCGCCCAGGCACGCACCAGCTTGCCGCCGGCCTGACGCACCGGCGTGAGCGCGACGAAGTTACCGTCGACGTCGACGCCGAGCTCTTCGCGGGCCTCGCGGACTGCCGCCTGCAGGGGATCCTCGCCTTCGGCGATCTCGCCCTTGGGAATCGACCACGCGCCGGCGTCCTTACGCGCCCAGAACGGGCCGCCGGGATGGACGAGCAGTACCTCGAGGCCACGCTCGCCGGTGCGGAAGAGCAGGAGGCCGGCACTGGTCGTGCTCACTACGGAGGCTCCTCGGCGGACGGTTCAGCGGATATGCGCGAAGCGGCGCGGGTCCGAGAGGGTGCGATCGTTTTCGGCGCAGGCCGGTAGTCTACGGCGTCCAGCGCCGGATCGCGACGACTCGTCACCGCCCACCGCAGCCTGGGGCGTTCCGCGGCGCGGGCCAGCTGTGCGACGATTCGCCCGGGACTCGCAGTCTGGCGTTGCAGCGGTGTACAAACGGTGCGGTCGGGTGCGTGGCGGTGGTCGCGTTGGCGATCGCGGTACGTGCACCGGCAGGCGCGCAGGGCGACGGGACCGACCCGTTCGCGTTCCTCGCTCCGACGGTCGTCATCACGGCGGATGAGCGGCAGCGCCTCGACCGGGACGAGGTCGTCATTCGCACGCTGGAGACCGACGATCGGCAGGCGGCGGTGTTCGTGGCGACGCGACTGCACGCCGCCCCCGAGGCGCTCGTCGTCTGGACCAGGGCGATCGCCGAGCTCAAGCGCAACGAGCACATCCTGGCGATTGGCCGGTTCTCCGATCCGCCGGTGCTCGCAGGATCTGAATCGCCTGATGCTCGATCAGCGGGACATCGACGACCTCCGGTCCTGCCGTCCTGGATCGTGCGGTCTGAAGCTGACCGCCGACGAGATGGCCAAGATCGCCGCGCCGGCCGCGGCCCGCGACGCAGACGCCGTGCAGCGCGCCTTTCGCCAGGTGGTGCTCGACCGAGTGCGCGCATATCGGGCCCAGGGGCTCGCCGGCCTGCCAGCCCTGGCCGACAGCCGCCGGGCGCCGCGTATCGCCGACGGATTGCTCGCGCTGGTCGACCGCTCGCCGTACTTGTCGCGGCTGCCGGCCGCTGGCGCGTGGCTGCGCCAGTATCCTCAGGGCGACGCTCCGACCGACGCGTTCCTGTACTGGTCGAAGGAGGCGTACGGCAGCGGCAAGCCCGTGATCAGCGTGACCCACGTCGGGATCTTCACGCCAGCACCGGCGCCCGGCCGTCCATTGGTGCTGGTGGCGAGCAAGCAACTGCTCGCGACGCACTATTCCAATGCCAGCCTGGGACTGATGATGGTGCTGCAGGGAGCAGCCGGAGGCCCGTCGGTACTTCGGCTATCTCAACCGCACCGAGCTCGACGTCCTTGGCGGCTTTTTCGGCGCCGTGGCCCGCATCGCAATCGAGCGGCGGATGGCGCGGCAGGTGCCGATTCTGGTCCGGGAGCTGCGGGCTCGACTCGAGAGCGGACCGCCTCCGGCTGGCGTCCGCTGATCGACCGGGCGGTGGGTCGTGTACGGGACCAGGTGATATCGTATTGCCCCGAGACTCTGTGGCACGCGGTGTGCCCTGGGTCGCGAGCGCCGACAACCACGTCCCCAGTCCGTGTCGCCGTCCAGGGCACGCGCTCGTGCCGGGGACGATTCCGCAGGTGGTTCAATGAAGCCGAATCCTTCTCGTCCCGGCGCTGCGCCCGTGGCGCCTCGCGCGTGGCGAGTGACCGTCGCCGGTCTGCTCGCCGTCGCGTGGTCACTGGCCTGGCCGGCCTCGGCCGCCGCGTCGCTGATGTCGCCCGAGCTCGAAGACAAGGTCGCCGGATTTGTCGCGATCGTCGTGCTTTTCGTGGTGCCGGTCGTGCTCATCGTCCTGTTCTGGATGGTGCACGTGCTCCCCGAAAAGATCGCCCACAAGCGACATCATCCGCAGCTCGAGGCCATCAAGACGCTGTGTCTGCTGTCGCTCGTGTTCGGCGGGCTGCTGTGGCCGATTGCCTGGCTGTGGGCCTATACCAAACCAGTGGGCTACAAGCTCGCCTACGGCACCGACAAGCACCCCGACTACTTCAAGGAGCATGGCGAGGAGCCACCGGACGAGCGCCCGCTCGCCACGGCGGGCCTGCGCCAGCGTCTCCTGCAGTTGGATGAGCGCGGCGTGCCGGCCGACGAGCTGAAGGCGCTGCGCGCCGAACTCGACGCCCTCGAGGCGCGCGTCGCCGAGAACGAGGCCCGCTAGATGGAAATCCTGCTCGTCGGAATCTACGCGTTCTTCGTCTGGCTGATCTTCATCAAGCTGAAGCTGCTGCCGTGGACCACGCCGTGGAAGGTCGGCGTCGCGATCTTCCCTGTGGTCGCCCTGGCCGTGACCATGGCACTGCTGAATATCTTCGCGCCGACGACCACCGACGTCAGGGTAGTCAAGTACGTGGTGCCGATCGTATCGCAGGTCCGGGGACGGGTGATCGAGGTTCCGGTCGAGAACAACCGCGCCGTGAAGAAGGGCGACGTGCTGTTCAAGATCGACCCGACACCCTATGCGAGTGCAGTGCGGGCGCTCGAGGCGCAGCTGGCCGCTGAAGAAGCGAAGGTCGGCGCCGAGCGGACGCGGCTCGGCGAGACCGAAACCCGGCTGCCCGACGCGGTGTCAGGCGAGCGCCAACTCACCGAGCAGCTCAACCAGGCGACCAACCAGCTCGGCTCGTTGCAGGCGTCGCTCGAACTCGCCAGGAAGCGGGTCGCGCAGAACACCGAGCTGGTCGCCGCCGGCGCCGGCAACCGCTTCGATCTCGATCAGGCCCAGACCCGCGTCGTCGAGCTCACCGCGCAGATCGCCGCGGCCCGTGCGGCGGAGCAGGAGGTGCGGGAGAAGCTGTCGGGTCGCGTCGGAGCCGACCTGGCGACCGTGGCCGGGGTCAAGGCGCAGATCTCCACGGGGCGGGCACAGATCCGGGTCGCGGAGGCGCAGGTCGAGGCAATTCGCGCCCAGCTCGAGAACGCCCGCTGGGAGCTGGAGCAGACGACCGTCGTCGCGCCGAGCAACGGCACGATGGTGAACGTGATGCTGCGGCCGGGGCACTTCGTCGCCGGCATGCCGTTCAACGAGGTGATGACGTTCGTCGACGACGAGTACCAGATCTTCGCGCTGTACAATCAGAACGAGCTGCACCAGGTGGTGCCGGGGAACGAGGCGGAGATCACCCTCGACACGTATCCCGGACGGGTGATCAAGGCACACGTCGACTCGATCATCTGGGCCCAGGCTCAGGGCCAGCTGGATGCGTCAGGGGAACTGGCGCGCACCGTCTTCACGCCGCCGCCCGGGGACTTCCCGGTCAAGCTCGTCGTCGCGGAGGCGGATGAGTCCCTCTTCCTGGCGGCCGGCGCTCGCGGTGCCGCGGCGATCTACACCGAACACCTGTCGCTGATTCATCTCATCCGCAAGGTGCTGCTGAGAGTGTCGTCGTACTTCGACTACCTCATCATCAAGCACCACATCAGCCTTCACTGAGGGACGGCAGCATGGCCACGACTCCGTTTGTGAGTACCCGCCGTTGTGCCGCTGCTCTGGCCGTCGCCGCGCTGGTCGCGGCGACGACCGGGTGTGCGCTGAAGAGTCCGCCTGACGCGGCGGCAATCAAGGAACAAGCGCTGCCCACGGTGCTGCCGCCGGCGCAGTGGGCGGCGGCCGGCGCCGGCGCCGGCGCGGTCACCGACAACTGGCTGGCCGGGTTCCAGGACGAGCAGCTGGCGGCGTTGGTGGCTGAAGCTCTCGCCCACAATGCCGATCTGCGGGTCGGCGCGGCGCGAGTCGAACAGGCAATGCTCCACGCCAGGCTCGCCGGCGCGAAGCTCTATCCGTCGGTCGACCTGATGGCGCGGGGCGGTGGCGAGATGTCCGGCGACGGCTCAGGCATCCAGGGCGGTGCCATAACGGCGACCTGGGAGCTCGACCTGTGGGGTCGCGTCCGTTATGGGCGGGCGGCGAGCGGAGCTCAGGCCTTGTCGGCTGAAGCGGACTTCGAGTACGCCCGGCAGTCGATTGCAGCCCTCGTGGCCAAGAGCTGGTTCCTGGCCACCGAGGCCGGGTTGCAGGCCCAGGCGGCCCGCGAGACGATCCGCTCGAGCGAGGAGCTGGTGCGACTGACCGGCGAGCGGTCGCGCATCGGCGTCGGCGACGAGAGCGAGGTCTTCGCGGCCCGCGCCGACGTCGGCAAGTATCGCGACGTCGTGCGCCAGCTCGAGCTGGGACAAGAGCAGGCGATCCGCGCGCTCGAACTGCTGATCGGGCGCTACCCCTCGGCCGCGACGGCACCGACCGCACAGTTGCCGCAGTTTCCCGGCGAGGTGCCGGCCGGACTGCCGTCGGAGCTGCTGGAACGGCGTCCCGACGTCGTCGCCGCTGAACGGCGGGTGGCGGTCGCCTTCAATCGCATTGGCGAGGCCAAGGCCGCCCGCCTGCCGACGATCGCGCTGACCGGCGGAGTCAACTCCATCTCCAGCGATTTGTTCGTCTTGCAGGACCGCACCAATCCCGTGTGGAGTGCCGGCGCCGGCCTGCTCATGCCGATCTTCCAGGGCGGCGCCCTGAAGCGTCAGGTCGAAATTCGCACCGCCGAGCAGCAGCAGGCGATCGCCGAGTATGCGGCGGTGGGACTGCGCGCCTTCGGCGAGGTCGAAAACGCGCTCGGGGCCGAGATCGCCGCGCGCGAGCGCGAGAAGATTCTCGCGCAGTCGCTGGCCGACAACCAGCAGGCGCTCTCGGTGGTGCAGACCCAGTTCAAGATCGGCAGCACCGATCTCAGGTTCGTCGAGCAGCGCCAGCTGGCGGTGACCGCCAACCGGTCGGCCCTCATCCGGGTGCAGGCGGAGCAGCGTGTACAACGTGTGAACCTCCACCTCGCGCTCGGTGGCAGTTTCGAACCGCGGCCGGTGCCGCCCCCGGCGAGCCCGGCAGTTCCGCCGCCGCCGCCGCGCTGAGCTGCCCAGGTCGGGGCGCCGTTCGCCACGCGACCGCCAGGCGGGCTGGCCTCACGGCAGCCAGGTCGCAGACCTTCGACAGACAGGGGGTCACGGAGAGGTGGGCATGCGAGTGCTGGTTGTGAATGTCGGTGGCACGAACGTGAAGGTCGACGGGCAATGAGCCTCGGCTCCGAGACCGGCGGCTGGGCGCGACTCACCGAGCAGCCGGCGTGGACAGCGCTCGAGGCGCACCATCGGGCCATCGGCGACGTGCACCTCCGCGAGCTGTTCGCGCGTGACCCTGGCCGCGGCGAGCGACTGACGGCGGAGGCCGCCGGCGTCTTCCTCGACTACTCGAAAAACCGGATCACCGACGAGACCGTGGCGCTGCTCGTCCAGCTCGCCGAGGCTCGTGGCCTGCGCGCGCGGATCGACGCGATGTTCCGCGGCGAGCCGGTCAATGTCTCCGAGCGGCGGGCCGTGCTCCACGTGGCGCTGCGCGCTCCACGCGACGCGTCGATCGAGGTCGATGGCCACGACGTCGTCCC
Source organism: uncultured Acidobacteriota bacterium (assembly GCA_963786365.1). Classification (GTDB taxonomy): domain Bacteria; phylum Acidobacteriota; class Vicinamibacteria; order Vicinamibacterales; family UBA2999; genus CAWAYR01. The sequence continues at coordinate 460,767 of CAWAYR010000018.1, read as the reverse complement.
CGCGGTCCATGACGTCCTCGATCGGATGGCGGCCTTCGTCGATCGCGTCCGCGCCGGGACCTGGACCGGCGGCTCGGGCAAGCGGATTCGCAACGTCGTCAACATCGGCATCGGCGGATCCGACCTCGGGCCGGTGATGGCCTACGAGGCGCTCCGCCACTACAGCGACCGCGGCCTCGTCGTTCGGTTCGTGTCGAACGTCGACGGCACCGACTTCGTCGAAGCGGTCCGCGATCTCGATCCACACGAGACCCTGTTCATCGTGTCGTCGAAGACCTTCACGACGACCGAGACGATGACCAACGCCGGCACGGCGCGGCAGTGGCTGCTGGCTGGCGTCGGCGGCGACGAGGCGGTGATCGCGAAGCACTTCGTCGCGGTCTCGACCAACGCGGCCCAGGTCGCAGCATTCGGCATCGACCCGGCCAACATGTTCGGGTTCTGGGACTGGGTCGGCGGGCGCTATTCGATGGCATCGGCGATTGGCCTGTCGACGATGCTGGCCATCGGCCCCGATCACTTCCGGGCGATGCTCGGCGGTTTCCACGACATGGACGAGCACTTCCGCACCGCGCCGTTCGCGCACAACCTGCCGGTGCTGATGGGGTTGCTCGGGGTCTGGAACACGAACTTCCTGGCGGCGCACACCGTGGCGGTGCTGCCCTATGAGCAGTACCTGAAGCGGTTCCCGGCCTATCTCCAGCAGCTGACGATGGAGAGCAACGGCAAGCGCGTGACCCGCGACGGCGACCCGGTCTCGTGCGACACCGGGGCGATCTACTGGGGAGAGCCGGGCACCAACGGCCAGCACTCGTTCTACCAGCTGATCCACCAGGGAACGCGGCTGGTGCCGTGCGACTTCATCGCGTTCACCGAGTCGCTCAACCCGACCGGCCAGCACCACCGGATCCTGCTCGCCAACGTGCTGGCGCAGGGCGAAGCCCTGGCCTTCGGCAAGACCGCGGAGGAAGTGCGGGCCGAGGGTGCTCCGGACTGGCTGATTCCCCATCGGACGTTCCCTGGGAACCGGCCGTCCAATACCATCCTGCTCGACCGCCTGACCCCGGCCGCCCTCGGGCGGTTGGTCGCGCTCTACGAGCACTGCGTCTACACCCAGGGCGTCGTCTGGGATGTCGACTCCTTCGACCAGTGGGGCGTCGAGCTGGGCAAGGTGCTGGCGCAGCGCATCCTCCCCGAACTCGACGACGCGGCGCCGTCGCCGCTGACCCACGACAGCTCGACCAACGCGCTGATCCAGCGCTGCCGTCGTGCCACGGCGGCGACGTCGTGACCGGAGCGGCGCCCGCACGGCCGGTTCCTCCCAGGAGTTCCTGATGCAGCTCGGCATGATCGGTCTCGGCCGGATGGGCGCCAACATGGTGCGTCGCCTCGTACGCCGGGGCCACGCGTGTGTCGTCTACGACCGCAATCCCAGAGCGGCCAGCCGACCTGGCCGCGGAGGGCGCCACGGCGGCCGCCTCGCTGGCCGAGCTGGTGCAGAAGCTGGCCGCGCCTCGGGCCATCTGGCTGATGGTGCCAGCCGCGGTCGTCGACGCCAGCATCGCCGATCTGCTGCCGCTGCTCGAGCCCGGCGACGTCCTGATCGACGGCGGCAACTCGCACTACGTCGACGACATCCGACGGGCGCGGGACCTGGCCGCCAAGGGTATCCACTACGTCGATGTCGGGACCAGCGGCGGCGTCTGGGGCCTGGAGCGCGGCTACTGCATGATGATTGGCGGCGAAGCGGCCACCGTCGCGCATCTCGATCCGCTGTTCGCGTCGCTGGCACCAGGCATCGGCGACATCCCGCGGACACCGGGCCGGGAGGACGGCCGTGGGACCGCCGAGCAGGGCTACCTGCACTGCGGGCCGAACGGGGCCGGGCACTTCGTCAAGATGGTCCACAACGGGATCGAGTACGGGCTGATGGCGGCGTATGCCGAAGGCATGGGCATCCTGCGCGCCGCCAACGTCGGCAAGCAGTCGCACAGCGTCGATGCCGAGACGACGCCGCTTCGCGATCCGGCGCACTACCAATACGACATCGATGTCGGCGAGGTCGCCGAGCTGTGGCGGCGGGGCAGCGTGGTCGCGTCGTGGCTGCTGGATCTGACCGCCACGGCGCTGCTCGAGGACCCGTCGCTGGCGCAGTTCGCCGGCCGCGTCTCCGACTCCGGCGAGGGACGCTGGACGGTGATGGCCGCGATCGACGAGGCGGTGCCGGCGCCGGTGCTGACGGCGGCGCTCTATGCGCGGTTCAGCTCGCGCGGCGAAGCCGGCTTCCAGAACCAGCTGTTGTCGGCGATGCGATATCAGTTCGGCGGACACCACGAGAAGGCCGCCGGCAAGTGACGGCGTGCACACGGGAAGGGCCATGAGCGAGATTCGATCCGATGCGCTGGTGTTCTTCGGAGCCACCGGCGATCTGGCGTTCAAGAAGATCTTTCCGGCGCTCCAGGCGATGGCCAGGCGCGGGCAATTGGACGTGCCGGTCATCGGCGTGGCCAAGGCGGGCTGGACGCTCGACCAGCTGCGGGCGCGGGCGCAGGACAGCGTCGAGAAATACGGCGGGTTGGACCGCGACGCCTTCGCCCGGCTGAGCGCCCGGCTGCGCTACGTCGACGGCGACTACCGCGATCCGGCGACGTTCGCGGCGCTGCGCGGCGAGCTCGCCGGCGTCGCGCATCCGGCGCACTATCTGGCCATCCCGCCGATGCTGTTCGGACCGGTCGTCGAGCAGCTGGCGCACTCCGGTTGCGCCACGGGCGCGCGCGTCGTCGTCGAGAAGCCGTTCGGCCACGACCTGGCCTCGGCGCGCGATCTGAATCGCATCCTGCTCGGCACGTTCGCGGAGGGCGACATCTTCCGGATCGACCACTACCTGGGCAAGCGCTCGGTCCACAACATGCTCTTCTTCCGGTTCTCCAACCCGGTGATGGAGGCCTTCTGGAACCGCACGCATGTCGAGAGCGTGCAGATCACCATGGCGGAAGACTTCGGCATCGAGGGCCGCGGCGGGTTCTACGACGCCACCGGCGCGGTCCGCGACGTCGTCCAGAACCACCTGTTCCAGCTGCTGAGCAACCTGGCGTTGGAGCCGCCGGCGCGGATGGACAGCGAGTCGATGCGGGACGAGAAGGTGAAGGTCCTGAAGTCGATTCCGCCGCTCGGAGGCCGGCGACATCGTGCGCGGGCAGTTCCGCGGCTATCGCCAGGAACCCGGCGTCGCCGCCGGCTCCGAGGTCGAGACCTACGCCGCGCTGCGGTTGCGCGTGAATTCGTGGCGATGGCAGGGCGTGCCGTTCTACATCCGGGCCGGAAAATGCCTGCCCCTGACGTCGACGGAAGTGGTCATCCGCCTGCGCCGGCCGCCCGAGGTCTATCCGGACGCGGCGCCGCTGCCGAACTATTTCCGCATTCGCATCGTTCCCAACCAGACGATCGCCTTCGGCCTCACGGTGATGGACGAGGACGATCTGATGGTCGGCCAACGCGCCGAGCTGGTCGCCAGCCGTCGGCCGGGCGCCGATGACAAGGCCGCCTACGAACGGGTCCTGAGCGAGGCCCTCGACGGCGATGCGACGCTGTTCGCCCGGATGGACTACGTCGAGGAGGCCTGGCGGATTGTCGATCCGGTGCTGAAGATGACCACCCCGGTGCGCGAGTACGAGCCGGGGACGTGGGGGCCGGCCGCCGCGCCCGAGGACGTCGCCCCTCCGGGTGGATGGGCGAACCCGACCCGGGCGAAGGACTTGTCTGCGCATGGCTGAGGCCGCGCGAACGGCTCGGCCGGAACCCGCGGAACTCGCCCGGCTCGGTACGGCCAGTGCATGGGACGCGCCGTGGCGGCGGTGGGGTCCGTATCTGAGCGAGCGGCAGTGGGGCACGGTGCGTGAAGACTACAGCGGCGACGGCGACGCCTGGCGGCACTTCCCGCACGACCACGCGCGCTCGCGTGCCTATCACTGGGGTGAGGACGGGCTGGCCGGCTACTCCGACCTCAAGCAGCGAGTGTGTTTCGCGCTGACCCTGTGGAATGGGAAGGACCCGATCCTGAAGGAGCGCCTGTTCGGCCTGACCAACGGCGAGGGCAATCACGGCGAGGACGTCAAGGAGTACTACTCCTACCTGGACTCGACGCCGACCCACTCCTACATGAAATGGCTCTACAAGTATCCGCAGCGGGCCTTTCCATACGACGACCTGCTGGCGACCAATGCGCGCCGGAGCCGCCACGACTACGAGTACGAGCTCATCGACACCGGCGTGTTCGACGACGACCGCTACTTCGACGTGGTCGTGGAGTACGCCAAGGCGACACCCGAACAATGCGTCATCGGGATCACCGTCGCCAATCGCGGTCCGGAGGCGGCGACGATCGATCTCCTCCCCACCTTGTGGTTCCGCAACACGTGGAACTGGTGGCCGGAGGTGGGGAAGCCCGGCCTGGCGGCGACGAGCACCAGCGACGGGGTGCCGGTCGTGGCGGCGTCACATCCGGAACTGGGCGCGCGCTGGCTCTACTGCGAGGGCACGCCGTCGCTGCTCTTCACCGAGAACGACACCAACACCGAACGGCTGATTGGCCGGCCCAACGTCAGCGCCTACGTCAAAGACGCCTTTCACGCCTACGTGGTCCACGGCCAGATCGACGCCGTCAATCCGGCGCAGACCGGGACCAAGGCGGCGGCGCACTACCGGCTCGACGTCGCGGCCGGGCAGTCGGCGACCGTCCGCCTCTGCCTCAGTGACGCGCCGCCGACCACCAATCCGTTTGCCCACTTCGAGAAAACACTCGAGACGCGGCGGCGGGAGGCCGACGAGTTCTACGGCTTCTACACCCCGGAGTCGGCCAGTGAGGACGCGACACGGGTCATTCGCCAGGCGTTCGGCGGCCTCTTCTGGACCAAGCAGTACTACTTCTTCGACGTCAACATGTGGCTGCGCGAGCACGGCGTGCACCCGCTGCATGCGCCGGCGACCGGCCCGGTCCGGAACCGCCAGTGGTTCCACATGTTCAACGACGACGTCATCTCGATGCCGGACAAGTGGGAGTACCCGTGGTACGCCGCCTGGGATCTGGCCTTTCACGCCGCGGCGCTGGCCAGCGTCGATCCGGCGTTCGCCAAGCATCAGCTGAACCTGATGCTGAAGGCCCGCTATCAGCATCCCAACGGCCAGCTGCCGGCCTACGAGTGGAACTTCGGCGACGTCAACCCGCCGGTGCATGCGTGGGCGGTGCTGTACCAGTACCGCCTGGAACAGCGGCAACGCGGCCGCGGCGATCTCGAGTTCCTCAAGCGCGCGTTCGGCAAGCTCGTCATCAACTTCACGTGGTGGGTGAATCGCAAGGACCGGCTGGGCAAGAGCGTGTTCGAGGGCGGCTTCCTCGGACTCGACAACATCGGGGTCTTCGACCGTAGCGCCGAGCTGCCCACGGGCGGCCACCTCGAGCAGGCCGACGGCACGGCGTGGATGGCGATGTACTGCCAGAACATGCTGGAGATCGCCATCGAACTGGCGGCGCACGAGGACAGCTTCGAGGAGCTGGCCTACAAGTTCGCCGAACACTTCCTGTGGATCGGCGCGGCCATGAACAGGGACGGCGACGACGGCATGTGGGACGAGGAGGACGGGTTCTACTACGACGTCCTGCGGCTGCCCGACGGCCGGGCGATGCGCCTCAAGGTGCGATCCCTGGTCGGCTTGTTGCCGATCTGCGCCACGACGGTCATCGAGCCGTTGCATCGCGAGCGCGTGCCGCGCGTCGTGCAGGCGTTGAGCGAGCGGCTGCGTCACATTCCAGAGCTGGTCGGCTGCATTCACCCGGGCGGTCCGGACCACGCCACTGCCGGGGGCCGCACCATTGCCGCCGTCGTTGGTCCAGACCGGCTGCGGCGGATCCTGGCCCGCATGCTCGACGAAGGCGAGTTCCTCAGCCCGTACGGCATCCGCTCGTTGTCACGCTGGCACCAGGATCATCCCTACGCGCTGCGGGTCGACGGCAAGGAATACAAGGTGGCCTACCAGCCGGCCGAGTCCGACAGCGGGATGTTCGGCGGCAACTCCAACTGGCGCGGGCCGGTCTGGTTCCCGATGAACACCCTGCTGATTCGCGCGTTGTTCCAGTACCACGCCTATTACGGCGATTCCTTCCGCGTCGAGTGTCCGACCGGCTCCGGCACGATGATGACCCTCCACGAGGTCGCCACCGGGCTTTCGAGGCGGCTGGAGCGCGTGTTCCTGCGCGACGAGACCGGCCGGCGTCCGGTGTTCGGCGGCACGGAGAAGTTCCAGCGGGACCCGCACTGGCGCGATTGCATTCCGTTCTACGAGTACTTCCACGGCGACAACGGCGCCGGCCTCGGTGCCAGCCATCAAACCGGGTGGACGGCACTGGTCGCGGCGATGGGACAGATTACGTGGCACCGATGAGGCTCGTGCGACGGCCGCCGGTGCCGCGGTCGAAGGAGCGGACATGCGCGTGGGGATTGCGACCGATCATGGCGGGTTCAGCCTGAAGGACGAGCTGGTCGCCCGGCTGCGCGCCGCCGGCCACGACGTGGTCGAGTTCGGCGCCTACGCGCTGGACCCGGCCGACGACTATCCCGACTTCGTCGTGCCGCTCGCCCAGGCCGTTGTCGCGGGGCAGGTCGAACGCGGCGTGGCGATCTGCGGCAGCGGGGTTGGGGCCTCGATTTGCGCCAACAAGGTCGCCGGCGCACGGGCGGCGCTGGTCGCCGACCACTTCTCGGCCCGGCAGGGCGTCGAGGACGATCACCTCAACATCCTGTGCCTGGGGGCCCGAACGGTCGGACCGGCCGTGGCCTGGGATCTCGTCGAGACGTTTCTCGCCGCCGCGTTCAGTCGGCGCGACCCGCCATCTCCGGCGTCTGGCCAAGGTGGCACTGTTGGAGGGGCCGCCGGCCGGCCGCCCGAGCCGAGACTAGCCGCATGGACCTCGAGCTCCCGCGCGATCAGATGCGGGCCATGGCCGATGCCGTGGCCGCGCGGTGTATCGACTTCATCGCCACCCTGCCGACCCAGCCGATTCGCGGCGACGTCGATCGGCCGGCCGCGCTCTGCCGCGCGCTGCGCGAGCCGGCGCCGGAGCAGGGCAGCGCGCTCGAGCCGCTGCTCGACCTCGTCTTCGACCGAGTGCATCCCGCGCTCGTTCAACGCCGCCTCGGGCGGCTACCTCGCCTTCATCCCGGGCGGCGGCCTGTTCCCGGCGGCGCTCGCCGACTTCATCGCCAACACGACAACCGCTACACCGGCGTCTGGCAGGCCGCGCCGGCGCTCGTGCAGCTCGAGGCCAACGCGCTCGACTGGCTGCGCGACTGGATGGGGTTCCCGGCGACGACCCGCGGGCTGTTCACCACCGGCGGCTCGATGGCGACCTTCAACGCCATCGCTGTGCGCCCGCGAGCGGCACCTCGGCGCCGAGATCCGGCGCGGCGTGCTCTACACCTCCGACCAGGCGCATCACTCGCGTGCTGAAGTCGGCGAAGCTCGCCGGCATCATGCCCGATCGCGTGCGCGGCATCGCGTCGACGATCAGTTCCGGTTGCCGGTCGGACGAGCTGCGCGCGGCGATCGCCGCCGATCGCGCCGCCGGCCTGACGCCCGTTCGCGGTCGTGTCGAGCGCCGGCACGACCAACACCGGCGCCGTCGACCCGCTCGACGCGATCGCCGACCTGTGCGCCGACCGAAGGGCTGTGGCACCACGTCGACGGCGCCTACGGCGCGTTCTTCCAGCTCGACCCGACGCTGCGCCCGATCGCTCCGCGGCCTGTCGCGCGCCGACTCGCTGACGCTCGATCCGCACAAGGGCATGTTCCTGCCCTACGGCACCGGCGCGCTGCTGGTGCGCGACGGCGCGGCGCTGCGCGCCGCGCACGAGGCCACGGCCGACTACCTGCCGGCGATGCCGCATCCCGAGGATTTCTACGACCCGAGCCAGCACGGGCCCGATCTGTCGCGCGGCTTCCCCGGGCCTGCGCGTCTGGCTGTGCGTGAAGCTGTTCGGCGCGGCGGCCTTCCGCGAGGCGATTGCCGAGAAGCGCCGGCTCGACGCTCGACGCGTTCGCGCGCGTCGCCGCGCTGCCCGGCATCGTGATCGACGCGCCGCCGGATCTGTCGCTGTTCGCGTTCCACCTCAGCTGGCCGGGCGCGACGCTGGCCGACGAGGACGCCGCGACGCGGGCGCTGATGGACGAGATGACGGCCGCGCGGCCGCGTCATGGTCACCGGCGCCGTGGCGCGCGGCCGCTATCTGGGCCGGGTCTGCGTGCTTGAGCTTCCGCACCCACGCCGCCGAGATCGACGCGCTGGTCGAGGACATGACCGGCGCGCTGCGCGAGATCGTCGGCCGCCGGGCGGTGTAGCCGCGCGTCTAGCGCATGGTCGAGGAAGGTGCCGTCGCGCAGCTGCGCGAACGCCCGCCGGATCTCTTCCTGCGTGTTCATCACCACCGGGCCGTACCAGGCGATCGGCTCGCGGATCGGCGCCCCCGACACCAGCAGGAACCGCATGCCGTGCTCGCCGGCGCGCACGCGGATTTCGTCGCCGGCGTCGAAGACCGTGAGCGAGCGGTTGGCGACGTCGGTGCCGTAGGTCGCCGAGTCGTCGTCGAGCAGGCCGCCGGCCGTCACCGCGTCGGTGGCCACCGCGCGCGGCGCCGAGGCGTCGCGAAACTTGCCGCTGCCCTCGAACACGTAGGCGAAGGCGTTGCGCGACCGCTCCACGGGAATCGTCCGCTCGACGCCGGGCGGCACCCAGATGTCGACGTACTGCGGCGAGGCGGCAACGCCCTCGACCGGTCCACGCTTGCCCCAGAATTCGCCGCTGATGACCCGCGCGCGGGTGCCGTCGTCGTCGGTCACCTCGGTGACGTCGCCGGCCTTCACTTCCTGGTAGCGCGGGTCGGTCATCTTCTGCGCCTTGGGGAGGTTGGCCCACAGCTGGAAGCCGTGCATGCGGCCGTGCGGGTCGCCGTGCGGCATCTCCTGGTGCACGATGCCGCGTCCGGCGGTCATCCACTGCACGTCGCCGGCGCCGATCGAGCCGGCGTTGCCGAGGCTGTCGGCGTGATCCACCGTCCCGGCCAGCACGTAGGTGATGGTCTCGATGCCGCGGTGGGGATGCCACGGGAAGCCCTTGAGGTAGTCGTCGGGCACGTCGTTGCGGAAGTCGTCGAGCAGCAGGAACGGATCGACGTCCTCGGTCTCGCCGAAGCCGAACGCCCGCCGCAGGTGCACGCCGGCGCCTTCCATGGTGGGCGTGGCGGTGACGTGGCGCTTGACGGCTCGGATCGACATCGGCGGAACCTCCTCGCCCGCCTGGATGCGGGCACGTGGTTATGATGCCGGCCGGATAGAACTCGTTTCAACGACTATCAGCGGCGCTGGCCGGCATCAGCGCAACAATCGCCGCCCCGATCACCAGCCCCGCGGCCAGTACCCAGAGCCCGGCGGCGAAGCCCCCGGTGGTGTCGCGCACGTAGCCCACGAGGGTGGGCCCGACGAAGCCGCCGATGTTGCCGACCGAATTCACGAGAGCCACGCCGCCGGCGGCGGCGCGGCCGGTCAGGAACGCGGTGGGCAGGGCCCAGAACGGTCCGAGCGCGCCCCAGACGCCCATCGCCGCCACCGACAGTGCGGCGAGCGACAGCACCAGCGACGTCGGTACCGTGGCGGCCATCACGAAGCCGAGGGCGCCGAGGAGCGCCGGGCCGGCCACGTGCCAGCGCCGTTCGCCGGTGGCGTCGGAATGCGAGCCGACCAGCACCATGGCCACCGCGGCGGCCACGTAGGGCAGCGCCGAGATGAGGGCCACGGTCGCCGACGATGCCGTGCCGAGCTGCTGCAGAATCTGAGGCAGCCAGAAGCTCACCCCATAGAACGCCAGCACGATGCAGAAGTAGATGGCGGCCAGGGCCCACAGCCGGCCGCTGGCGAAGGCGGCCCGCACGGTGCCGTGAACGTCCGGCCGCGACACCTGCTCGGCAGCGAGCGTCTCCACGAGCCAGCGCCGCTCGTCCTCCGGAGCCATGTCGCGGTCGCTGGCAGCTGATTGAGCTGCCGCCAGACCACCGGCGCCAGGAGCACCGCCGGCAGCCCCTCGACCAGGAACAGCCACTGCCAGCCGCGCAGTCCCCAGGTGCCGTCGAGCAGCAGCAGAAGGCTCGAGAGCGGCCCGCCGATCACCCCGGCGATGGCGGTGCCGGTCATGAACAGCGCCACCGCGCGGGCCCGCTCCCGCGCCGGGAACCACTGCGTGAGGTAGTAGATGATGCCGGGGAAGAAGCCGGCCTCGGCCGCGCCGAGCAGGAACCGCAGCACGTAGAAGGTCGTGGCGTCCTGCACGAAGGCCATGGCGGCCGACACCAGTCCCCAGGTCAACATGATCCGGGCGATCCACAGCCCGGCGCCGACGCGGGCCAGCATCAGGTTGCTGGGCACCTCGAGCAGCGTGTAGGACACGAAGAAGATGCCCGAGCCGAGGCCGTAGACCGCGGCGCTGAAGCCGAGGTCGCGGTTCATGTCGAGGGCGGCGAAGCCGACGTTGACGCGGTCGAGGTAGGCGACGACGTAGAGCAGGAACAGGAACGGAATCAGGCGCCGCCGCACTCGGGCCATCGTTGTCTCGAACGGCACACCAACCTCGGCCATGGCAGGGGATGATGTCACAGGGCGGAACAGCCGCCGGCCGCCCGCCGTCTTCTAGGGCAGCGAAACCGCCGCGGCGGAGGACCCATGGCCGATCAGACGATCCGAGACTTGCGCCACGCCGTTCGATCGCTCCTGCGCGATCGCGGATTCACCATCACGACCCTGGCCACGCTGGCGCTGTGCCTGGCCGCCAACGCGGCCATCTTCGCCGTGGTGCAGGCCGTGATCCTGCCGTCCGCTCCCATTCCCCGAGCCCGAGCGGCTGGTCACGATCCAGAACAGCTACCCGGGCGTCGGCGCTCCCAAGGCCGACAACGGCGTGCCCGACTACGACGACCGCCGGCGCGAGACCACCGCATTCGAGGAGATCGCGTTGTATCGCACCAGCGGTTCCACGATCGGGGGCGACGGCGGTGAACCCGAGCGTCTGACCAGCATGCTGGTGACGCCGTCGTTCTTCCGGATCCTGCGGGCCTCGCCCTACCGCGGCCGCATCTTCACCGATGCCGATGGCGAGGTCGGGCAACACGAGAAGGTGCTGCTCAGCTACGGGCTGTGGCAGCGGCTGTTCGCCGGGCAGGATTCGGCGGTCGGGCAGACCTTGCGGGTCAACGGCGTGGTCTTCACCGTGGTCGGCGTGATGCCGGCCGACTTCCGCTTCGTCTCGAACGAGGTGCAGTTCTGGACGCCCGCCGCCTTCACCGCGGCCGACCGCGCCGACGATCGCCGCCACAGCAACAGCTGGCAGATGCTGGCGCGGCTGAAGCCGGGTGCCTCGATCGCGACCGGCCAGCAGCAGATCGACGCCCTCAATGCCCGCAACCTCGACCGCTTCCCGCACTTCAAGGAATTGCTCATCAACGCCGGCTTCCGTACCGGGGTGTTCGGCTTCCACGACAACCTGGTGAGCGAGTCGCGCGGCACGCTGTGGCTGTTGTGGGCGTTCGCGACGTTCGTGCTGCTCATCGGCGCGCTCAACGTCGCCAACCTGGTGTCGGTGCGAGCCACGGCGCAAGTGCGGGAGCTGGTGACGCGTCTGGCCCTGGGCGCCTCGCTGGGGTCGCTGACACGACAGATCCTCACCGAAGCCCTCGTGCTCACGAGCATGGGCGGCGCCTTGGGGCTGCTGCTCGGCTGGTGGGCGCTGCGGGCGGCGCCGGTGCTCGGCCTCGACGCCCTGCCGCGCGGCACCGAAATCGCCCTCGACGGCTGGGTCGCCGTCTACACCCTGGGTCTGGTGGCGGTCGTCGGCATGCTCGTGGCGGTGGTGCCGGTGCTGCGGCTGCGGAATGTGGATGTCGCCGGTGCCATTCGTGAGGAAGGCCGCTCGGGCACGGCCACCCGTCGCACGCTCGTGGTGCGCCGTGTGCTGGTGGCCGGACAGGTGGCGTTCGCACTCGTGCTCCTGGTCGGCGCGGGACTCCTCCTGGCGAGCTTCGATCGGATTCTCGCCATCAACCCCGGCTTCAAGGCCGAGGGCGTCTTCACCGGGCGCATCTCGCTGCCGGTGGCCCGCTATGCCGACGATGGAGCCGTGCGCGCCGCCTATGACCGCCTGCTGCCGGCCCTGCGGGCCATCCCGGGGGTGACCGCGGCAGGCCTGACCGGCTCGCTGCCGTTCGGCGGTGACTACAGCGACAGCGTGATCCTCGCCGAGGGCTACCAGATGGCCCCGGGCGAATCGGTGATCTCGCCGTCGCAGATCAACATCACCGAGGGCCTGGTCGATGCCCTGGGCATGTCGGTGGTGCGCGGCCGGGCGTTTACCACCGCCGACGGCCAAGGCGCGCCGCGCGCCGCCCTTGTCGATGAGCGGCTGGCGCAGCGGTTCTGGCCCAACCAGGATCCGATCGGCCGGCGGATGTTCCTGCCGAGTGATCCCAACGATCTGCTGAAGCCGCCACCCGATGAGGGCTGGCTGACCGTGGTCGGCGTGGTCGGCAACGTGCGGCTGCGGGCGCTCGCCGAGGGCGGCGGCAACTCCGGCCTCTTCGGCGCCTACTACTTCCCGATCGCCCAGGTCGCCGATCGCGGAGTCTCGATCGTGCTGCGGACGGCGCAGTCACCGGACTCGCTCACCTCGGCCGTTCGAGCCGCCGTGCGCGAGATGGATCCGTCGGTGCCGCTGTACGACGTCCGGGCCATGGACTCGCGTCTCGACGGCGCCCTGACCGACCGGCGCACGCCGATGATCCTGGCGGTGTCGTTCGCGGCGGTCGCGCTGCTGCTGGCGGCGATTGGCCTCTACGGCGTTCTCGCCTACCAGGTGGCACAGCGGTCGCGCGAGATCGGCATCCGCATGGCGCTGGGGGCGAGCGCCCCCGGCATCTTCCAGATGGTGCTGCGCGAGGGCGCGCTGGTCGTCGGCGCCGGCGCCGCGGTCGGGCTGGCCGGAGCGTGGCTGCTGCGCCGCACCGTGCAGGGCCAGCTCTACGAAGTGGACGCGATGGACCCGCGCGGTCATCGGCGCGGTCGCCGTCGTCCTCGTCGCTGGTGGCGCTGGTGGCCTGCGTGCTCCCGGCGCGCCGGGCCGCGTCGACCGATCCGGCGGTGGCCCTCACCGACCGATAGAGCAGGGACCGGGGATCGGGGACCTGGGACCGGGGATCGAAGAGGTCGTGATACGGTCTCTGAGATCGTGAGCACGACGGATCAGACGGCCGCGCTGGAGCCGGCCATGTCCATCGACGAGGCGCGCGCCCTGGTGCAGCGCGTCGACCAGGCCGTGCGGCGGGTGATCATCGGGCAGCACGAGGTGGTCGAGCAGGTGCTGCTCACGCTGCTGGCCGGCGGGCACGGGTTGCTGCAGGGCGTGCCCGGCCTGGCCAAGACGCTGCTGGTGAAGACGCTGGCGCGGGCGCTCGACCTGCGCTTCAGCCGCATCCAGTTCACGCCCGACCTGATGCCGGCCGACGTGCTCGGCACCGAGGTGATCGAGGAAGACCGCGCCACCGGTCACCGGTCGGTGCGCTTCGTCCCCGGGCCGATTTTCGCGCAGGTGATCCTCGCCGACGAGATCAACCGCACCCCGCCGCGGACGCAGGCGGCCCTGCTCGAGGCGATGCAGGAGGCCCAGGTGACCATCGCCGGCGTGCGCCATGCCCTGGAGCTGCCGCTCTTCGTCCTGGCCACCGAGAATCCGATCGAGCAGGAAGGCACGTATCCGCTGCCCGAAGCCCAGCTCGATCGCTTCATGTTCAACATCGTGATGGGCTATCCCACCGCGGCGGAGGAGCGGAGCATCGTCGCCACGACCACCAGCGTCGACGAGCCCGATGTCACGCCGGTGGCGGGCGCGGCCGAGTTGCTGCGCGCCCGGCGGCTGGTCCGCGACGTCCCGGCCGCCGACAACGTCGTCGACTACGCGACCCGTCTGGTCCGGGCGACGCGCCCCGCCGACGAGGCGCCGCTGCCGGCGAGCGTCGCGCGCTGGGTGCGCTGGGGCGCCGGGCCGCGCGCCGGCCAGGCGCTGGTGCTGGCGGCCAAGGCCCGGGCGGTCGTGCAGGGACGCCCGGCGGTGTCGCTCGACGACGTCCGCGCCGTGGCGCCGCCGGTGCTTCGCCATCGCGTGCTCGTCAACTTCCAGGCCGTGGCCGAGGGCATCACCGCGGAACGCGTCGTGCAGGACGTGCTCGCCGACGTGCCGATGCGCCGCTAGGACGGCGAGTGCCCGCTCCCGATCTGCAGCGCCGCGCCGACGTCGCCGCGATCCGCGACCTCGAGCTGACCGCGCGGGCGCTGGTCGCCGGCCTGCGCCACGGCCGCCACGTCAGCCCGCTCGTCGGCGCCGGACCTGAAGTGTGGGGCGTGCGGCCTCTATCGGCAGGGCGACGACGCGGGCCAGGTCGACTGGAAGCGCTCGGCGCGGGGTGATCGGCTGTACTCGCGTGAGCGCGTCGACACCTCGCAGACGCAGGCCCTGGTCGTCGTCGACACCAGCCGATCGATGGCGGTCGGACACCGTGACGGCATGCCCTCGAAGATCGAGGTGGCCCGCGTCGTCGCCGCCGCGTTCGTCACCCTGCTGGTCGAGCAGGGCGACACCGTCGGCCTCTATGCGTCGTCGGCGCCGGAGGCGATCTGGGCACCGCCGGCGGGCGGGGCCCATCACGGCCAGGTCCTGCTCGAGGCGTTGTCGGGTCTCGAGGCCACCGGGATGGTCACGCCGTCGGCCCTGGTCACGCACGCGGTGGCCCGCCTGCGCCGTCCGTCGCTGCTCGTCGTGCTGTCGGACGGCTGGGACGGCGCCGACTACGTCGAGGCGTTGCGGCGAGCCGCGGCGAGCGGCCACGACGTGATGGCCATGCACCTGCTGGCCGTCCGGAGATCGGCAGCTGGCCGACGGCGGTGTCGTCGAGCTCGAAGACGCAGAGACCGGCGAGGTGGTGACCGTCGACCGATCCGCCGCCGCAGGCGTCGTATGCCGCGGCGGCGGAAGCGCATGGCCTGGCGCTCGATCGCGGCCTGCGCGGGCCGCGCCTGAGCGGCACGGCGCTGGCGACCGAGGCGCCCTTGGCAGGCGCAGCTGCGGCGGTTCCTCGCCGCTCGGGCCGAGCGGGGCTGACGATGGGCGTGGAGTGGCTCCGCCCGGCGGTGCTCGGCGCGCTGGTCCTGCTGGCGATTCCCGATCGCGATCCATCTCTTCGCGCGGACCCCCGTGGAGCGGGTGGTCGTGCCGAGCCTGCGGTTGATCGAGCGGCGCGTCGTGCGCCTGCGTCGACGGCGTCATCTCCGCGATCCGTGGCTGCTCGCGGTACGCCTCGTCATCGTGGCCGCCGCGGTCGTCGCCGCGGCCGGACCGCTGGTCACGACGCCGGCGCGTGCGGCGGCCTGGGCGCGGCGAACGTCGCGCGCCATCGTCGTCGACCGTGGCCTGCCCGAGTCGGCGCGTGACGCCGTCGCCGCGATGGTCGCGGGCCGCGGAAGACGGCGCCACCGTGGCCGAGCGCGTTCGACGCCGACCCGGTCGACGCCGCCGTGCCGCTGGCGCTCGCCTGGCTCACCCGTCAGGCCCCGGCGCGGCGCGAGATTGTCTTCGTGGGTGACGACGCGAGCCTTCCGGCGCCGGCGGCGTCGCGGCGATCCCCGCCGGCCACCGGCATCCGGGTGCGGTACCGGTCGACGGCGTCACCGAGCGCTCCGCGCCTCGACACTGGCTCGGCAGCGACGGCGCCGGCCGTTGCGCAGCCGCCGCGTCGTCACCACGCGGCGTCGGCGACGACGCGCGCGACGCACGGCCGAGGAGGATCCGCCGACGCTGCCGGTGACCGTGCGCGCGTCGGGCGGCGATCAACGCCTGCTCGACGCGGTGTGGGACGGCGTGCGTGGCCGAGGGCACCTTCCTGCGACCGCCCGCGACGTGGCTCGAGCTCGAAATCGAGTGGACGACGGCGATCGACCCGCCCGGCCGCGCGACCGCCGCCCTGACCCCCGCCGATCGTGCCGCGCTGTGGCCGCTGGCCCGGGCGCTGGCCGGCGGCGGGGAGACGGCGCGCGCTCAGCCTCAGCCGTGGACCAGTCTCGCTGCCGAGATTGCGGCCGCGCGCCAGGGCAGCGCGATCGTCATTCGCGTCGCTCGCCCAGCCGAGCCGGTTCACGCTGCCATGGTGCTTCACGCCGTCCTGCTGGTCGCGGCCGGCGACGCCGGTCTGCCGCGTCACGCCCGTCAGGCCGACGAGCAGGCCCGTCGCGCAATCGAGCGACCGGCCGGCGACGTGCCGGACGACGCGACGCGCTGGGCGGCCTCCAGCGACGCCCGCTGGTTCTGGGCGGCGGCGCTGTTGGGCATGCTGGCGGAACACGCCCTGCGCCGCCGGCGCCAATCGCGATCCGCCGGCCGGGACGTCGCGGCGACGACGGAGGCGGCGCCGTGACGCTCGATGCCGTCGAAGGGCTGCGCGCTCGTCTGGCCAGCGAGTCCCGCGTGCTCGTCGCCGCCGGCGCCGCCGGCGCGGCGCTGGGCGGTGCCGCGATTGGCGTCGCGCTCGCGGCCGTCTCGGCCGCCGCCGGCGGCAGCGCCGCGCTGCAGGTCGCTGCCGCCGTGATCCCGGCGCTGACGGCGTGCCTGGTCGGCTACTGGCGCGCCGCACGCGCGTGGACGCCGGTTGCCGTCGCCGAGGCGCTGGAGAAACGCCATCCCGCCGACAACCTCGTCGTCACTGCCGCGACCCTCGGCCACGGCGCACCCGTGGCTGCCGAGGGTCGCCGCCGCGGCCTGGTCGCGCGTGGAGACCGCGCCGCCGGCATCGGCCCGTCGGGCCTGGCTGCGAGCGGTGCTCGCCGCCGGCGTGACGGCCGTGGCCGCCGTCGCGCCGCTGCCACACGCGGTCGTCGCCGACCCGCGTCCGGAGACGGGCGACGCTCGCTCGACCGCGCCATCACGGATCGCCCTGACGGTCGTGGTCACGCCGCCGGCGTATCTCGGCGGCGCGGCCGTGGAGTTCCCAGACGCCACTGCCGTCGACATCGTGGCCGGCAGCGACGTGACGCTGCGCGCCGGGACCACGGCTCGCGCCCTGACCGTGTCACGCGCCGGCGCGCCGACACTGGCGGCGCCCGCCCGCGACGGCCTGGCGGTGATCGAGCTGCCGTCGCCGTCCGACGGAGCGTGGCTGGTGACCCAGGACGGCTCCGAGGAGGGCGCGCGGCTGCTGATCGTCCGCGTCGTGGCCGATGCGGCACCGACCGTGCGCGTCGTCGAGCCGGGTCGCGACCGCCGCAGTCGCAGTGCCGGTGGCCGATCTCGCGATCACCCTCGAGGCGCGTGACGACCACGCCCTTCGCGATCTGCACTTGCGGTTCACGCGGGTATCGGGCAGCGGCGAGGGCCTCACCTTCGCCGATCGCGACGTGCCGGTCCGGGTGACACGGCACGCGGCCGGCGCGTGGACCGCCGCGGCCGTGCTGCCGCTGGCCTCGCTCGGTCTCGAAGACGGCGACCTCGTCGTCTATCGCGGCGTCGCCAGCGACGCGCGGCCGGGTGTGCCGGCCGTCGAGTCGGATGCCTTCATCGTCGACGTCGGTGCGCTGCGCACGGCGTCGGACGCCGGCGGCGGCGGGGAAGACGTCGATCCGGACGACCGGCAGGCGATCAGCCAGCAGATGGTGATCATGAAGACCGAGCGGCTCCACGCCCGCCGTGGCGACGCTGGCCGTCGACGAGCTGCGGGCGGAGGCGCAGGGGCTGGCCGTGGAGCAGCGGATGGTGCGCGCCGAGTTCGTGTTCCTGATGGGCGGCGAGGTCCAGGACGAAGTCGAGGAGGCGGCGCAGGCGCACGACCTGGTCGAAGGGCGGCTCGAGAACGACGGCCAGGCCGCGCTGCTCGGAGCCACGCGGGCGATGGCGCGCGCCGAGGCTCGACTGGCCGCCGGCGAGACCGGACCGGCGCTGACCGCCGAGCGCGAGGCGCTGCGGTTCCTCAGGCAGGCGTTCGATCGACGCCGCTTCCTGCTGCGTCCCGTCGCCGAGCGCGCGCGCATCGATCCGTCGCGACGGCTGCAGGGCCAGGCGCCGTCCGGGGCGTCGCCGTCGCTGCCGGTCGGTGCCCCGGATCCACCGCTCGGATGGGACGCCGTGCTGTCGGTCGGCGCGGCCCTGGCCCGCGCCCGCGCCGACGACGCCGTCGACCTGGTGCCCGCGGCCGCCCGGCTCTCGTCGCTCGATGCCAGCGATTCGCAGGTCGCGGCGGCCGCCACCGCGATGGTCCGCGCCTCGACGCCGCAGGCCCGCCGCGCCGCGCTCGACGATGCCCAGCGCGTGCTCCACGCCGTTGCCGCCCGTCGCCTGGCGCCACCCGTGCCCGAGCCACCAGCAGCGACCGTGCCAGGCGCGGTCGCCGACGCGTTGCGGCGCCGAGGCGTGCGATGACCTGGGCCCTCCGTCTGGCCGCCGCCGTGATCGCCGTCGCGGCGGTGATCGACCCGGAGGTCGAGCGTGCCGCGCCAGCGCCAGTCCGGGTCGGCGTGCGAGTGGCCACCGCCGCACCGTCGCTGGCGGCGGAGCGCTGGATTGCCGAGCTCGCGAACCTGCTGCCGAAGGACGCGATCATCGCCCGGGAGCTGGATGCGCCCGAGGCGCCGTGGTGCGTCGGCCTCGACGTGTGCATCGTCGTCGGTGACGGCACCGTGCCGATCGGTGGTCGGCCCGAAGGCCCGGTGCAGGTCGTCCGCGTGCCCGCCCCCGAGGTGGCGACCGTCGTCGCGGCGTCCAGCACGCCCGGCCACGCCAGCGAGATGCACGAGGCCCGGATTGCGGTGGCCGGAGGCGGCGACGGCCAGACGGTCGAGGTCGTGGTCGACGACGCCGGCGTCGAGGTCGGCAGGCTCACCCACCGCCGCACGAGTCAGCTGATCGATCTGGTGAACGTCCCGTGGTGGCCACGCAGCGACGGCGTGCGGGCGTTGACCGCGCGCATCGACGCGCCACGTGCGGTCACGCCCGCCCCGATCTTCATCGGCGAGACGTCGGCGACGTCCGCCGAGGTCCTCGTGTGGGACGTCCGGCCGTCGTGGACCGGCACCTTCGTACGCCGAGCCCTCGAGGGCGACCGGCGGCTGATCGTGCGCGCGGCGAGCCAGTTCGCCCCTCGCCAGCTCGTGCGGCGCGGCCTGGCCGGTCCGCCGAGCGACGCCGACCTGTCTCGGGCGCGGGCGGTCGTCGTCAGCGGCGCGACGGCGCTCGAGGCCGGCCAGGCCGTCCGTCTCGAGCGCTATGCGCGCGCCGGCGGATCGCTCGTCGTCGTGCTCGACGAGCCGCCGGTGGGCGCGGTGCTGGCACTGATGCCCGGTCCGTCGTCGCGACCGCGGCGCGAGCCCGACGCGGTGCCACTCGGCGACCGCCTGCGTGCGGCCGAGGTCGTGAGTTTCGACGAACGGTCCGGCGACGCGGTGCTCGCGACGTGGGACGGCGGACCTCCGGGACAGCGCGCGGTCATCGTCGAGCGCCGGACCGGGCGCGGGCGGATCGTCGTCTCCGGAGCCTTGGATGCGTGGCGCTGGCGCGACGGCGCCGACGGCTTCGACCGGTTCTGGCAGGGCCTGGTGGTGCGGGCGGCCCGGGCTGCGGCGCCGCCCCTCGGCATCTCCTGGGCGAGCGGCCCACCTGGTCCGCGGGTACAGGTGTCGAGCCGGCGCGGCATTGCCGACGGGGTGTGGCCGGCGCTCGACCTGGCGCGCATCTGCGGTGACGTGACCACGTTGATCGTTGCCGCCGAGGGACCAGTGCCCGGGACGTGGCTCGCCGACGTCCGCGGAATGGTGGACGGCTGTCGAGTACGGGCGATGTCGGGCGTCGACCGAATCGAGACCTCATGGCCGGGGCCGCCGACGCTGCCGGCGTCGCCGCCAGCCGCGGACGCGCTCGAGATGGTGGCGACGGTGACCGGCGGCACCGTGCGGGACGGCGCCAGCGGAGCGGCCGACCTGGCGAGGCCGATCGCAGACTCGCCGCGTCCGCTGGTCCCGGCCGCCTGGCATCCGATGCGCGCGTGGGGGTGGTTCGTCCCGTTCGTCGCCGCCCTCTGCGCCGAGTGGTCGCTGCGTCGCCGCCGGGGCACGGCGTGATCACACCTTGACACCCGGCCACTCGCCCGGGACGATGGTTCGACCGTCCGGCGACCGGCGAAAGGCGACCGATGAGCTACCAGCGAGATGAGGTCAAGCGGATCACCGACCGCGTCTTGAACATGTGCAAGGCCGACGCGGTCGAAGTGCGCTTCTCGGGTGGCGAGCGTTCGGCGACGCGGTTTGCGAACTCCAGCATCACGGCCAACCTGGTCGAGCACGACCAGGAGGTGCAAATCACGGTCTACTACGGCCAGAAGTCGGCGACGGCGACGACGCACCAGTTCGACGACGCCTCGCTCACCCGCGTCATCGACGCCGTCCAGGCCCTGGCCCGTCGCAAGCCCGACAACCCCGAGTTGATGCTGCCGGTGGCGCCGCCGCAGCCCTACGTCGAGGTCGACGGAGCGCTGCCCTCGGCGGTCGACTTCGGTCCGGCCGAACGCGCCCGGATGGTCAGGGCGAGCATCGACATCTGCGAGAAGAAGGGCGTGCTCGGCGCCGGCTACATCCCGAAGTTCCATTGGACCGACGCGATCGCCAACTCGGCGGGGCTGTTCGCCTATCACCGCTACGCCGACGCCAGCTTCATCCTGACCTGCCGGACCCCCGACCAGACCGGGTCGGGCTGGGCGGGCACGACCGGGGCGAAGGACATCGGCACGCAAATCGACGCCGCCGCGCTGACCGAGGTGGCCGCCGACAAGGCCCTGAAATCACGCAAGCCGAAGGCCCTCGAGCCCGGCAACTACACCGTGATCATGGAGCCGCGCCCGGCCGCCCGGTTCCTGCAGTTGATGCTCGGCGCCTTCGACGCCCGCGCCGCCGAAGAGGGCCGCAGCTTCATGAGCGGCAAGGAACGAGGGACCACCCGCGTCGGCGAGAAGGTGTTCGGCGACAACGTCACGCTGCGCAGCGAGATCGGCAACCCGATCCTGCGCCAGAGCCCGGTGGGCGAAGCTGGCCTGGCCGCCAAGAGCGTCACCTGGGTGGAGAAGGGCGTGGTCAAGAACCTGGCCTACAACCGCTACTGGGCCCAGCACCAGAAAGTGGCGCCGACGGCGACCGGCCCGAACATGAGCCTGGTGATGGAGGGCGGCACCGCGACGATCGACCAGATGATCCGCTCGACCAAGCGCGGTCTGCTGATCACGTTCTTCTGGTATATCCGGCCGGTCGACCAGATGACGTTGCTCAACACCGGGATGACGCGCGACGGGCTGTTCCTGATCGAGAACGGCGAGATCGTCGGCCCGGCGCAGAACTTCCGCTGGAACGAGTCGCCGGCGGTCGGCTTCAACAACATCACGATGCTCGGCCCGTCGATTCCGATGCACACCGGCGAGGCCTACGACAACCCCGGCACGGCGCTCGTCCCGGCCCTGAAGATCGAAGACTTCACCATGACGTCGGTGTCCCCGGCGGTGTGACCCTGGGCACGCCTGGCCGAGAGAGAACCATGCACAACCGCCGCACCTTCATGAAGACCCTGAGCGCCACGGGCGCCGCGATCTACGCCAGCGACCTGGTCGGCGAGCTGGTCGCCCAGACGGCCCGAGGCCGCGTGCTCGACTCGCGCTTCAAGGGCCTGTCCGATGTCGCCCTGGGCGAGGCCAAGCGGCTCGGCTGCACCTACGCCGACATCCGCTTCACCCGCAACATCACCGATTCGGTGGCGGTACGTGACCGTGTCGTCGTCGACAGCTTCGGGTTCGGCGGCGCCGGCCGCGAGGAGAGCGCCGGCTTCGGCGTGCGCGTCATCCATTCGGGCGTATGGGGGTTCGCCAGCAGCCCGCTGGTCACCGAGGACGAGATCAAGACGATCGCCGCCCGGGCCACCGACGTGGCCAAGGCGAGTGCCCTGGCCAAGAAGTTCGACGTCAGGCTGTCGCCGGTCGAGGCCTACGTCGATTACTGGGCGACGCCGGTCACGACGGTCGCCGATACCGTGTCGCTCGACGACAAGATCGCGTTCCTGCTCAAGATCAACGAGCTCGGCCTCAAGCAGCCCGACGTGCTGCGCATCCAGTCGCAGATGGCGTTCGACTTCGAGTGGAAGTACCTGGCGACCTCCGAGGGCTCCTACCTCGAGCAGGAGATCCACCGCGCCTCGCCCGGCTTCACGGTCACCGCCCGCAAGAACGGCAAGGTCAAACAGCGCACCTTCTCGGTCGCGCCGCGGAGCGCCGGCTACGAGGTGATCACCGAGGCGAAGATGCTGGAGAACGTCGAGCGGATCTGCGCCGAAGCGGCCGAGCACTGCACCGCGCCGCCGGTCACGGTCGGGTTGAAGGACCTGGTCATCACCCCGGCCCACGCCATGCTGACCATCCACGAGATCGTCGCCCATCCGACCGAGCTCGACCGGGTCGTGGGTTACGAGGCCAACTATGCCGGCACCAGCTTCATCTCGCTCGCCGATGTCGGCAAGATGACGGTCGGCTCGAAGCTGTTCAACATCACCGCCGACCGCACCTTGCCCGGCGGCATGTGCACCGTCGGCTACGACGACGACGGCGTGAAGTGCGCAGCAGTGGCCGCTGGTCCGCGAGGGCAAGCTCGTCGACCTGCAGACCAACCGCGAGACCGCGCACTACCTGAAGCAGGACTTCTCGCGCGGCTGCACGTTCGCGACGTCGTGGCGCAACTTCCCGTTCCTGCGCATGCCCAACGTCCACCTCGACGCCGGCCCGCCGGGGTCGCCGACGCCCGAGCAGATCATCGCCGACACCAAGGACGGCGTGCTGATCGACGGCCGCGGCAGCTACTCCATCGACCAGCAGCGCTACAACGGTCAGTTCGGCGGCGACGCCTTCTGGGAGATCAAGGACGGCAAGAAGACCCGGATGGTCAGCGACGTCACCTACAACGCCATCACGACCGACTTCTGGAACAACCTCGACGCCATCTCGGGACCGGAGTCGTGGGCGATGTTCGGCACCACCGGTGACGCCAAGGGCCAGCCCGTGCAGATCAACCACCCGTCGCACGGCTCGCCGTGGTTCCGGATCCGCCGGGTGATGGTCGGCGCCGCCTACAGCTGAGCGTGGCGAAGTCTGGGTAGCCGCTGCACCCCGGACGTGAAAGTCGCCGGATCGCGGAACAAGAGGTCGGTGGGCGATCCGACTTCCGGCGCGGAATCGCGCAGAATACGCCGGTCGACGTGGCATGCGACGTGCTCTACGAGGGGGCGCATGGCTTCGTCAGCGTCACCCGCCCGTTCCCTTCCGTCGTTCGCCCTTCGCCATCGAGGCCGTCGCCGACCGCCGCGCTGAGCCCCGTCTGAGCGCCGAGGTGCTCGGCCTCCACGGCGAGGGCCGGCTGACCGCCGGCGTTCACGTGCGCGTCGTCAACGTCTCGCCTGGCGGCGCGCTGCTCGAGCAGGACGAGCTGCTTCGGCCAGGGACGCGCACCGAGCTGCGGGTGACGCGGCCGGGGCAGGATGGCCAGCCGGAGCTGATCGCCGTCAGCGGCGTGGTCGCGCGGTGCTGGGTGCACCAGTTGTCGCCCCTCCGCTACCGGACGGCGCTGGTCTTCGCGAACAGCAGTGCGATGGCCGCCGGCCCGTCGGCCGCTGACGACGACGGCGAAGTCGAGATCCTGCTCGAGGAACTGTCGGCGTAGCCGGCGACCCCGGCTCAGGCGGTGAGCGCGTAGACGGCGAGATTCACCGCGAAGGTGGTGTTGTCCTCGCGCCGGAAACGCTTGTTGCGCCAGTCGTAGTCCCACTCGCACCCGTAGTCCTTGTTCGAGTAGACGACGCCGAGACGGCCGCGGTGCTCGACGCCGCGCAGGTAGTCGTGCACCAGGTCGTCGCCCCACCCGTTGAGCTCGTGCGAGGTCTGCGGCGGGCCATCGGGAAAGACGAAGAACGCCGAATAGAGCGGGTGCGCCGCCGGCAGCTTCGCCAGCGTCGCGGCGCCCGGGAAGATGGTCCGCATCTCGCGCTCGAAGGTCACGGCGTAGAGTCCCGACACGTCGTGGTTGCAGTCGTCCGAGAACAGCAGGCCGCCGCGATCGACGAAACGCTGCAGGCCGTCGCGCTCGCGGGCCGAGAAACGCACCAGCGTGTGCCCGGTCATGAAGACGAACGGGAACGCGGCGAGCTCGGACGAGTCGGCGGTGATCACCACCTCCTCGGGATATACCGGGATGGTCGTGTACTCGACCAGCGAGTTCAGGACGTTACCGGCGACCTTGGGGTTGTAGTCCCAGTCGCCCGAGGTGTAGCGCAGCCGCGCGAACACGAACTCCGACGGCCGGGGCCGTCCGCGGGTCGGCGGCGCGGGCTGAGCGGTGGCCATCGCCGGAGCGAGCGCCGCGGCGGAGGCGGCGAGGGCCGACGCGAGGAAGGCTCGGCGATCCATGGCGTCAGCGATCGCGCCGCCGGGCCGTGGCCAGCTCGGCTTGCACGTAGCGCGATCGCACGGGATGCCCGAGCGCGGGCTGGAGGGCGACCGACGCGGCCATGACCCCGGGCAGCGACACGCCGGCGGCCAGGCCCAGGCCATGCAGCAGGTAGAGCAGGTCTTCGGTGGCGAGGTTGCCCGACGCCCCGGGCGCGTAGGGACAGCCGCCGAGGCCTCCGGCCGAGGCATCGAAGGTGTCGATGCCGGCGTCGAGCGCGGCCAGCACGTTGGCCAGCGCGGTGCCACGCGTGTCGTGGAAGTGCAGCGCCAGCTGGCGCGTGGCGATGCCGCCGGCGAGGTCGGCCAGGAGGGTCCGTACCTGCCCCGGATGGCCGACGCCGATGGTGTCGCTCACCGCCACCTGGTAGACGCCCATGTCGAGCAGCGCCGTCGCGACCCGGGCGACCGCGGCCGGCGCGACCGCGCCCTTCGAACGGACACCCGAACGCGCACGACACGTAGCCGCGCACCGGCAGCCCGCGAGCCGCGGCGTCGGCGGCCACTTCGGCGTAGCGGGCCAGCGACTCGTCGATCGACTGGTTGAGGTTGGCCTGACTGAAGCGCTCGCTGGCCGAGGCGAAGAGCGCGACCTCGTCGACGCCGGCGGCGACGGCGCGAGACAGGCCGGCCAGATTCGGCACGAGCGCGGTGTAGCGAACGCCAGGACGGCGGGTGATGCCGGCGAACACCTCGCCGGCATCGGCCATCTGTGGCACCCACTTCGGGGACACGAACGCCGACACCTCGATCACCTCGTGCCCGGCGGCACTCAGCGCGTCGACGAAGCGGATCTTGTCGGCGGTGGCGATCGGCGCCGCCTCGTTCTGCAGCCCGTCGCGCGGGCCGACCTCCACTACGGTGATCCGCCGCCCGCTCACGGCGCCAGCTCCGCCAGGCGCGTGCCGGGCTGCACCAGCTCGCCGACCCGGCAATGGACCGCCGCGATCTCGCCGTCGCGCGGGGCGCGGATCACCAACTCCATCTTCATCGCCTCGAGCACCACCACCGGGTCTCCGGCGGTGACGCGGGTCCCGGCGGGCGCGGCGATCGAGACGACGGTGGCCGGCATCGGGGCGGCCATGTCCTGGGCGGCGGCGCCGGCCGAGCCCGCCCGCGCACCTTCGCCGGACTACCTCCACCTGCCACGGCTGTCCGGCGGCGAAGAGCCACGGCGCCGACGCGGTCCCGGCCACGGCCACGACCGAGCGCGTCCCGTCCTCGCCGGTGATGAGACAGCGCGTGGCGTCGAGCCGCTCGACGCGGAACAGGTGGCCGTCGACGCGAACGGCATCGGTCGCGACCAGTTCGGCGGTCAGCGCGGTGCCGTCGTGGCGAATCTCGTAGCGCCGGCTCATCCTCGCCACCCGCGGATCGTGTCGAAGGGATCGAAGTGGTTGGCCGTGCGGCCGTCGCCGCTCGCTGGCGCGGTCCCGGCCGTGGCGGCGTGCCACGCGGCGGCCGCGGCGGCCGCGGCCGGCAGCGGCCGTGGAGCGGTGAGGCGCGGCAGCTCGCGGTCGATGAAGCCGGTGTCGAGCCGGCCGGCGCGGAACGCGTCGTCGTCGACCAGCGCGGCCAGGAACGACAGGTTGGTCGTGACGCCCAGGATCTCGAATCCGGCGAGCGCGTGCCGGGTGCGGGCGATGGCCTCGTCGCGGGAGCGGCCCGACGACGATCAGCTTGGCGAGCAACGGGTCGTAGTAGACGGAGACCGCGCGCCCCTCGGCGACGCCGGAGTCGACACGGATCCCGGGCCCGGACGGCTCCCGGTAGCGAAGCAGGGGCCCGGCCTGCGGCAGGAAACCGCGCGCCGGATCCTCGGCGTAGACACGACACTCGATGGCGTGGCCGCGTTGCGACAGATCCTCCTGGCGCCACGGCAACGGCTCGCCGGCGGCGACCGCGAGCTGGGCCTGGACCAGGTCGACGCCGACGACCGATTCGGTGATCGGGTGCTCGACCTGGAGCCGGGTGTTGATCTCGAGGAAGTAGAACCGGGCGTCGTCGCCCTCGCCTTCCAGCAGGAACTCGACCGTGCCGGCGTTCTGGTAGCCGGCCGCGGCGGCGGCGGCCACCGCGGCGGCGCCCATCCGCGCCCGCAGCGCCGGCGTGAGCGCCGGGCACGGCGTTTCCTCGACCACCTTCTGATGACGGCGCTGGGCCGAGCACTCGCGCTCGAACAGGTGGACCAGGGCCCCGTGCCGATCGCCGAAGACCTGGACCTCGACGTGCCGCGGACGCTCGACCAGCCGCTCGATGTAGAGCGTGCCATTGCCGAACGCGGCGGTCGCTTCGCGGCGGGCCTGGGCCAGCGCCGCCGGCAGGTCGTCGAGGCGATGGACCGCCTTCATCCCGATGCCACCGCCGCCGGCCGCGGGCTTGACCAGCAGCGGACAGCCGATGCGGGTCGCCGCGGCGACCAGGGACGGATCGCTCTGGTCGGCCGGCGTCTCGCCCGGCACCACCGGTACGCCGGCTGACGTCATCAGGTGGCGGGCGCCGGTCTTCGAGCCCAGCCGTTCGATGGCCGCCGCCGGCGGCCCGATGAAGGTGAGACCGGCGTCCTCGACCGCGCGGGCGAAATGCGCCCGCTCGGACAGGAAGCCGTAGCCCGGGATGCACGGCGTCGGCGTCGTGGGCGCGGGCCGCGTCGAGCAGTGCCGCGACGTTGAGGTAGCTGTCGGCCGCCGGCGCCGGGCCGAGCCGCGCCGCGCGATCGGCGGCCAGGACGTGCGGGGCGCCGGCATCGGCGTCGGAATACACGGCCACCGACTCGAGGCCGGCCACCCGGCAGGCGCGGATCACCCGCAGCGCGATCTCGCCGCGGTTGGCGACCAGGACCCGCCGCATCAGCGGCAGCCAGCCCGGAGGGCGCTTGTCGAGGAACGCCCGCAGGCCGTCCTGGCCCTCGGCCGAGGCCCGCTGCCCGGCGATCGTCGTCGCGGTGAGCTCGGCCACGTCGTCGGGCGTCCGGCCGGCGACCTGCGGGATCAGCCGCTTGATCAGGCTCACCGCCGACGGCGCCGCCGAGAGCACCTCGGTCACGTACCGCTGCACGGTGGCGTCGAGCGCGTCGCTGGCGACGACGGCGTGGACCAAGCCGATCGCCTTGGCCCGCGCGGCGTCGAAGCGCATGCCGGTGAGGAACAGCTCGCGTGCCGCCGAGACGCCGATCTTGGGCAGGACGAAGGGCGAGATCATCGCCGGCACGATGCCGAGCTTGGTCTCGGTGAAGCCGAAGACGGCGCGATCCTCGGCGACGACGACGTCGCAGATCGCGGCCAGCCCGGCGCCGCCGCCGAGCGCCGCTCCCTGGATCCGGCCGATCACGCGCGACCGGCAGCGTGTTCAGGGCGCGGAGCATGGCCGTGGTGCGGCGCGCGTCCGCTTCGTTCTCCTCGCGCGAGTAGCCGGCCATCCGCGCCATCCAGGTGGCGTCGGCGCCGGCGCTGAACACCTTGCCGGCGCCGCCGAGCACGACCACGCGCAGCGCCGGGTCGGCGGCGGCGCCCTCGGCCCAGCGCTGCAGCTCGGCGATCACCACGTCGTTGAAGGCGTTGCGGACGTCGGGCCGGTTCAGCGTGAGGTACTCGACCGGACCGTCGCGGCGAATCGCCAGGAACTCGAACATGGGCAGGTCCTACATGCGGAACACGCCGAACTTGGCCGCTGGGACCGGCGCGTTGGCCGCCGCCGAGAGCCCCAGCGCCAGCGCGGTGCGGGTGTCGACCGGGTCGAGAATCCCGTCGTCCCACAGTCGGGCGGTGGAGTAGTAGGGCGACCCCTCGGCGTCGTACTTCGCCAGGATCGGGTCGCGGATGGCCGCTTCGTCCTCGGCCGGGAAGGGCTGGCCCTCGCGGGCCAGCTGATCGCGCTTGACCGTGGTCAGCACGCCGGCGGCCTGTTCGCCGCCCATCACCGAGATGCGGGCGTTGGGCCACATCCACAGGAAGCGCGGCTCGTAGGCCCGGCCGCACATGCCGTAGTTGCCGGCGCCGAACGATCCGCCGATCAGCATGGTGAACTTCGGGACGACCGAATTGGCCACGGCGTGCACCATCTTGGCGCCGTCCTTGGCGATGCCGCCGCGCTCGTAGGCGCGGCCGACCATGAAGCCGGTGATGTTCTGCAGGAACACCAGCGGGACGCCGCGCATGTTGCACAGCTCGATGAAGTGGGTGGCCTTGAGCGCCGACTCCGAGAACAGCACGCCGTTGTTGGCGATGAGGCCGACCAGACGGCCGTGGACGCGGGCGAAGCCGCAGACCAGCGTCGTCGCGTAGCGGGCCTTGAACTCGTCGAAGCGCGAGCCGTCGACGAGCCGCGCAATCACCTCACGCACGTCGTAGGGCGTGCGGACGTCGGCCGGGATGACCCCGTAGAGCTCGGCCGGGTCGTAGGCCGGGTCCTCCGGCGTCGTGACGTCGACGGCGGCGGGCTTGACCCGGTGCAGCGACTCGACGACGACCCGCGCCAGGTGCAGCGCGTGACGGTCGTCCTCGGCGAAGTAGTCGGCGACGCCCGACTCGCGGGTGTGCACGTCGGCGCCGCCGAGGTCTTCGGCGGTGACGTCCTCGCCGGTGGCGGCCTTCACCAGCGGCGGCCCGCCGAGGAAGATCGTCCCGGTGCCCTTGACGATGATCGTCTGATCGGACATCGCCGGCACGTAGGCGCCGCCGGCCGTGCACGAGCCCATGACGACGGCGATCTGGGCCAGGCCGGCCGCCGACATCCGCGCCTGGTTGAAGAAGATGCGGCCGAAGTGATCGCGGTCGGGGAAGACCTCGGCCTGGAGCGGCAGGAACGCGCCGCCCGAGTCGACCAGGTAGACGCAGGGCAGCTGGTTCTGCAGCGCGACCTCCTGGGCCCGGACGTGCTTCTTCACGGTCAGCGGGTAGTAGGTGCCGCCCTTGACCGTGGCGTCGTTGGCGACGACCAGCACCTCGCGGCCCGAGACCCGGCCGATGCCGGTGACCAGACCCGCCGCCGGCGCCTCGCCGTCGTACAGCCCCCAGGCGGCCAGCGGCGACAGCTCGAGGAAGGGCGACCCGGGATCGAGCAGCAGGTCGAGGCGCTCCCGGACCGGGAGCTTGCCCTGGGCCCGGTGCCGTTCGATGTACTTCGCGCCGCCGCCCTCGCGGGCGCTCGCCAGGCGGGTGCGATACTCGGCGACCAGCGCGGCCATGCGATCCCGGTTGCGGACGAAGGTGTCGCTGCTGGTGCGGACCTGGGACTCGAGGACGTCCATCGGGACTCCGGCGGGGGCGGCTACCAGCCGCAGCAGTCGGTCTTGAAGCGGCACTGCGGGCAGCGCCACACCGCGTGCATGCGGTACATCTCGGCGCCGCAGCGCTCGCACACCGTCCGTTCGTCCTCGGCCGGCCCCGGCCGGGCCGCGAGCGCCGACAGCACCGGCGTGATCGGCGGCAGTGGCGGCAATTCGGCCATGGCCGGATTATAGCGGATGGCTCCCGGCGATCCGGGCTGGCGCCCGGGCCGTCGTGGGGAATAATGGACGGTGGACTCCCCATCATGGCCCGCGTACAGCTGCGTCGGCGTCGCGTGCTGGTCGTCGACGACGACCCGGTCACGGTCGACTGGCTCCGCATGGTCGTGGAGCAGGCCGCGGTCGAGCCGCCGTTCGAGGTCCGCTCGGCGAGCCTCGGCCGGGTCGGCGAAGCCATCTTCGACGAGTGGCGGCCCGACATCGTCCTGCTCGACCTGCTGCTGCCCGACGGCGATGGCCTGGCGGTGCTGAAGCGCATGAAGGAGCGGGCGCCGGGCACCGAGGTCATCGTCATCAGCGGCCAGGGCACCATCGCCCGGGCCCTCGACGCCGGCCAGGCCGGCGCGTTCTTCTTCGTCGAGAAGTCGCAGCTCGATCCCGACGGCCTGGTCAGCATCCTCGAGCGGGCCGGCCGGCAGGTCGACGAGCGGGTGACCCACGAGGAGCTGCGCGCCAAGTTGCGCGATCCCGACGGCATGGGGGCGGTCGTCGGCCAGAGCCAGGTGATGCGCGAGCTCTTCGATCTGGTCGACGCGGTCGCGCCGAGCAACGCCAACGTGCTGATCCAGGGCGAGAACGGCACCGGCAAGGAGCTCATCGCCAATGCCCTGCATCACCGCAGCCCGCGCGCCAAGGGCCCGTTCATCAAGATCAACTGCGCGGCGATCCCGAAGGACCTGATCGAGTCGGAGCTGTTCGGCTACAAGAAGGGCGCCTTCACCGGCGCGTCGAGCGACAAGGTCGGGCTGTTCGAGCTGGCCGAGGCCGGCGCGCTGATGCTCGACGAGATCGGCGAGATGCCGGCCTACCTGCAGACCAAGCTGCTGCGCGTGCTGCAGGAGCGCGAGTACCGGCCGATCGGCGGCGACCGCTTCGTCAAGGTCGATTTCCGCCTGATCTGCGCCACCAACATCGACCTCGACGCCGCCCTGCGCGACGGCCGGCTGCGCGAAGACCTCTACTTCCGCATCAACACCATCGTGCTGCGCGTGCCGCCGCTGCGCGAGCGACCCGAGGACATCCCGCTGCTGTCCGACTGGTTCGTCGAGAAGTTCGCCCGCCGCCATCAGAAGGCGGTGCGCGGTGTCAGCGCGTCGGCCTATCACCTGCTGATCCGCAACCGCTGGCCCGGCAACGTCCGCGAGCTCGAGAACGCGATGGAGCGGGCGGTGCTGGTGACCCGCTCGGCCGAGATCCAGCCGGGCGATCTGCCCGAGTCGCTGCGCGCGGCGCCGGCCGACGACGCCTTCGCCATCCCGGCGCACCGCACCCTGGCCGAAATCGAGCGCATGGCGATTCTCCAGACGCTCGAGCGCACCAACTGGAACAAGCAGGAGGCGGCGCAGATCCTCGGCCTCTACCGGCCGACCCTCTACAACAAGATGCGACGTCACGGCATCGTGCTGCGCGACCGGAAGGGACGCAACGTCGCCGCCATGAACGAGGTGTGACCGTCCGATGAGACTCGTGCTGCGCGCCGCCTGGCGCGGGCTGGGCGAGTTCTACCGCAGCGAGGGGCTGACGCACGCCGCCTCGATTTCCTTCTACGCGCTGCTGTCGCTGTTTCCGTTCCTGCTGCTGCTGTTCTCGGTGATCGGCGACCTGATCGCCGATCCGCAGGCCCGCGACGCGGTCATCGGCTTCGTCTTGCGCTACTTCCCGCAGCAGTTCGACTTCATCACCCGGCAGATGGACAGCTTCCGCACCGAGCGCGTCGGCATCGGGATCGGCGGCGCGCTGGCGCTGGGCTACGCGTCGCTCGGCGTGTTCAACGCGATGAGCTCGGCGGTGAACCACGCCTGGGGCGTCGAGCGCCGGCGCAGCTTCATCCGCCACCGCGTCTTCTCGTTCTTCATGATGATCTCGGCCGGCGCGCTGTTCGTCGCCGCGATCGTCCTGGTGAGTGCGGTGCGGGTCGCCGAGGCGCGGTGGGTGGCGGCGGTCGGGCCGCCGCCGGCCTGGCTCGAGGCGGTCAGCGGCGGCAGCACCGACTACGTCGCGACGATCCTGCTGATCGGCTGCGTCGGGCTGGTGTTCCGCTTCGTGCCCAACGTCCGGATACGGTTCCGCGACGTGTGGCCCGGCGCGGTGCTGACCGGGCTGCTGTGGCGGCTGGCGTTTTCGTTGTTCTCGGCCTACGCCGCCGACCCGGCGCAGTGGAGCGTGCACGGCTCGGTCGCGGCCGTGGTGGTCTTTCTGCTGTGGATCTACGTCTCGGCGGTGCTGCTGCTCTACGGCGTGGAGATGACCGCCGCCTACGTCCGCCTGCGCGAGGCGGCGCTGCGCCAGGCGGCGCCGACGTCGGCCGCGGTCAGCCGCGACGGGCGATCAGCTGGCGAATCAACGCCTCGGTGAGGAACGGCAGGTCGTCGGACTTGCGCGACGTGATGACGTTGCCGTCCTCGACCACCGGCCGATCGACGTAGCGCGCCCCGGCGTTCTTGGCGTCGACCGCGATCGACGGCCAGCAGGTGACCTGGCGGCCGGCCAGCACCCGGGCGTTGATGAACACCGACGGCCCGTGGTCGATGGCGGCGACCGGCTTGCCGGCCTCGACCGCGTCGCGCACCAGGTCGACCATGGCGTGGCGCAGGCGGATGCGGTCGGGGGCGTAGCCGCCGGGAATCATCGACCCCGTCGATGTCGGCGGCGCGCACGGCGCTGGCGGCGTGATCGGCGACCACCGACTGGCCGTCGCGACTGCGGTAGGTGTGGCCCTGGATCGGGCCGATCGACCAGCACGGTGGCGCCGGCCGCGACGAGCACGCCGCGCGCGTGCTCGACGTCGACGTGATCGTAGTCCTGCTCCACCAGAATCACCACGCGCTGTCCCTTGAGTGGAGCCGTCTCTGCCACGTCGCCGCCGTTGCCTCCGCGCCGAAGTGTAGCCCAGCGTGCCGACGCGCGGCATATGATCGCGGAGATGAATCGACTGGCGCACGAGGCCAGCCCCTATCTGGCGCAGCACGCCGGCAACCCGGTGGACTGGTACGCCTGGGGCGAGGCGGCGTTCGCGGCGGCGCGCGCCCGCGACGTCCCGATCTTCCTGTCGATTGGCTACTCGACCTGCCACTGGTGCCATGTGATGGCCCACGAGTCGTTCGAGAGCGCGGCGACCGCCGCGGTGCTCAATCACGAGTTCGTGTGCGTGAAGGTGGATCGTGAAGAGCGGCCCGACGTCGATCGCGTCTACATGGCGTTCGTGCAGGCGACGACCGGCAGCGGCGGGTGGCCGATGAGCGTGTGGCTGACGCCGGGGCTCGAGCCCTTCTACGGCGGCACCTATTTCCCGCCGACGGCGGCGTGGGGACGGCCCTCGTTCCTCGAGGTGTGCCGGGAGGTGGCCCGGGCGTGGCGCGAGGATCGGGACGACGGTGTCGGCGTCGGCGCGGCGGGTCGTCGATCGGCTGCGCGGCGCCGTCACCGCGGCCGGTGACGGCGCCGCGGCTGAGCGGCTGCGCCCGACGGCGCCGTGCTCGAGGCCGGCGTGGCACAGTGGTCGCGCGCCTTCGACGAGCGGCGCGGCGGCTTTGGCGACGCGCCGAAGTTCCCGCGGCCGAGCGAGCTGCTGCTCCTGCTGCGGGAGCACGCCCGCACCGGCGCCGAGCGGCCGCGGACGATGGCCCTGGGCACGCTGCGGGCGATGGCGCTCGGCGGCATGCGCGACCACGTCGGCGGCGGTTTCCATCGCTATTCGGTCGACGGCGACTGGCGGGTCCCGCATTTCGAGAAGATGCTCTACGACCAGGCGCAGCTGGTGCTCGCGCTCCTCGAAGCCGGCCAGGTGAGCGGCGATCCGTTCTTCGCCCAGGTGGCCGAGGACACGCTGCGCTACGTGGCCCGCGATCTGACCTCGCCCGACGGGGCGTTCTACTCGGCCGAGGACGCCGACTCGGTCCCACCGGCCCAGGCCGGCCAGCCGGCGGGCCACGCGACCGAAGGCGCGTTCTATATCTGGTCACGCGACGAGATCGTCCGCGTGCTGGGTCCCGACGCGGCGGTCTGGGAGCGGCGCTTCGGCGTGCTGCCCGGTGGCAACGCGCCGTTCGATCCGCACGGCGACTTCGCCGGCCACAACCTGTTCTACACCGCCCGAACGATCGCCGACATCGCGCAGGAGACCGGCCTGCAGCCGGCGGCAGTCGGCGAGGCCCTGGCGCGTGGTCGGCAGCGGCTGTTCGAGGCACGCGCGGAGCCGCCCCCGGCCGCCGCGCGACGACAAGGTGCTGGCGTCGTGGAACGGACTGATGATCGCCGCATGCGCCCGGGCGGCTCGGGTCCTCGGCGTGCCGGCAGCGCTGGGCGAGGGCGTGCCGGCAACCGGGGCGCAGCATCTGGCTGCCGCGCAGCGCTGCGCCGCGTTCATCCGCGCGCGCATGTGGAACGACACGACCGGCCGGCTGCAGCGCCGACTACGCCGCCGGAGCCAGCGGCATCGACGCCTTTGCCGAGGACTACGCGTATCTGGCCTGGGGACTGCTCGAGCTCTTCCAGGCCGACGGCGACCCGGCCTGGCTCGACCTGGGCCCGCGCGGCTCCACGAGACGCTCGACCGCGCCTTCGCCGCCGGCGACGACGCCGGGTGGTTCGCCACGACCGGCGAGGATCCGTCGGTGCTGCTCCGGCAGCTCGAGGAATACGACGGCGCCGAGCCGGCGGCGACGCTCGGTGGCGGTGATGAACCTGCTGGTGCTGGCGCGGCTCACCGGCGAGGTGTCGTATCAGGTGCGGGCCGAAGCGGTGCTCGGCGCGTGGGGCGACCGCCTGCGCCGCCAGCCGCGCGTCGCCCCCTTCATGCTGGCGGCGCTGGCGACGTCGCTGCTGCCGGCGGCCGAGGTGGCGATCGTCGAGGCGACGACGCGGCGCGCGGCGCGGCCGCTGCGCGATGCTGTGGACGCGCGATTCCTGCCGTCGACCGTGGTCGTGCCGGTGCATGCCGGCATCACGCCCGCGCGCTGGCCGACGCCGTGCCGTGGGTCGGGCCGCTCCTCGGCCGCTACGGCGCGCCGGCCGCGTACCTGTGTCGCGACTTCGTCTGCGAGCAGCCGACGAGCGATCCAGCGGTGCTGGCTGCGGCGCTCGACCGGCTGCGTCCATCGCCCGTGCGTCGAGCCCGTCGAATGACCGGCGGGCCGGTGCGCGTGAGTGACGAGCCGGGCGGGTGGCTGCGCCTTCAGCTCGACGCTCCGCCCGGGCACATCCTGTCGCTGGCTGATGGTGCAGGCGCTGACCGGCGCCGTGCAGAGCGCCGAGATCGCGACCGGCGCTGCGGTGGCTGACCGTCGAGGGAAGCGACGGCGAGTTCTCCTACGGCGCCAGCATCCCCGAGCACCTGCCGGCGGCGATGCCGACCGTGCTGCCGGCGATGCACGCGCTGATGCGACGCCTGGCTCGCCCTGCCGGCGCCGACCGCCGCGCTGGTCGAAGGCCGCTGCCTCGGCGGCGGATTCGAACTGGCGTTGTGCTGCGACGACATCATCGCGACGTCGTCGGCGAAGTTCGGCCTGCCGGAGATCGGGCTGGCGGCGTTTCCGCCGGTGGCCGCGGCGCTGCTGCCGATTCGCGTCGGCGCGTCGCGAGCGAGCCGGGCGGTTGTGACCGGCGACACGCAGACCGCCGGCTACTGGCACGAAGCCGGGCTGGTGTCGATCGTGCCCGAGTCGTCGACGTTGCTGGAGGCCGCCCGCGGCTGGTTCGAGCGGCACCTGGCGCCGCGCTCGGCCGTGGCCCTGTCGCATGCCGCGCTCGCCGCCCGGGCCGTCTGGCGCCCGGCCGTCGAGCGGGCGATCGCCGAGAACGAGCGCCGCTACCTCGACGAGCTGTTGTCGTCTCCGGACGCCGAGGAGGGCGTGCGCGCGTGGATGGAGAAGCGTCCGCCGGTGTGGCGCGACCGCTGAGAGCGTCTGCGCGTGGCCGACCGCCGGGCCCCTAGCCGCGAAGCGCGGGTCGCGAGTATCGTGGAACCCGGGCCGGGGTGGCGTAACTGGCAGCCGCATGGGACTTAAAATCCCAGGTTCCGCAAGGAGCGTGTGGGTTCGACTCCCACCCCCGGCACCATAAACATTGATTGTTTTTGAAAGTCAGGCGGGACACTGCTCAGCCGTTGGCCATCGGGCTAACACTGGGCTAACGGGAGGCAAGGAGTACAGGAGTGATCGACTACGACGACCTGATCAACCAGCTCGCGCGGCAGCACCAAGGCGAGGTCGAGGCCGCGAAGATCGAGCTAACGCTGTGGATGCTTGGTCAAAGGCCCGCAGCGCGCCCGGCGCGCACCAAGCGGCACCCCGCAGGGCTGGAGCTGGTCGTCACCATCGACGGCGAGCTGCTCTGGTCGCAGACGTTCGCGCCGCAGCTTGTCGAGACGCTATTGGAGTCGGCGGCCACGGCTCAGCAGAACGTGCTGATCGCCGACGGCTGGCAGCCGGCAGGGCCGCAAGCGAACTAACCGATTATCCTTCTTCCATGCGGCTGGCGGATTTCATTCTGGCGAATGTCGAACCCATTCTCGCGGAGTGGGAAGTGTTTGCGCGCAGCATCTGGCCCACTGGGGCGACGGCCGAGCCGGCCGAGCTGCGCGACGATGCCGAAGACATCCTCCGCGCGACGGTGTTGGACATGCAGTCCGATCAAACCGGCGCAGCAGCAGGCCGAGAAGTCGAAAGGCGCAGACCGCGCGCGGGGGACGAGAGTGAGTGGCTTGGCGCGGGCATCGTCATCCCACGGGGCCGGGCGGGTGACGTCGGGGTTCGATCTGTGGGCGGTGATCGCCGAATACCGCGCCCTTCGGGCCAGCGTGCTCCGGCTGTGGCGCGAAAGCGATCCGGCCCCCGACCTGCGCGACGTGGATGACCTGACCCGGTTCAACGAGTCCATTGACCAATCGCTCACCCACGCCGTTCGCAGTTATGTGCGAGCAGGTCGAGCGCGACCGCGAGGCGCTGCTGGCGAACGAACAGGCATCGCGGAGGGAAGCCGAAGCGGCCAACCGCGCCAAGGACGTGTTTCTGGCCACGCTCAGCCACGAGATGCGCACGCCGCTCAACGCCATCGTCGGGTGGCTCAGCATCTTGCGTCACGAAGACTGCGAGAGAGAGCATTTTGCAGGAGGGACTCGAGGTCATCGAGCGCAACACCAAGGCGCAGGTGCAACTCATCGATGACGTCCTGGACGTGTCGCGCATCGTGTCCGGCAAACTGCGCGTGGATATCCGTCCCTGCGAGTTGACCGACGTGATCAACGCGGGCGTCAATGTGGTGCGCCCAGCAGCGGAGGCGCGGGGCATCACCTTGAACGTGCAGCTTGATCCGTCGGCCAGCGACGCCTCGTGTGACGGCGGGCGCATCCAACAGGTCGTGTGGAACCTGGTCTCGAACGCCGTCAAGTTCACGCCCAAGGGAGGACGAGTCGACGTCACGTTGAGCCGCGAGCAGTCCAGTATTCAGATCCAGGTGAGCGACAACGGACAGGGAATCAGTGCAGAACTGTTGCCCCGCGTCTTTGACCGCTTTCGGCAGGCCGACAGCAGCACGCGACGGAGATTCGGCGGGCTGGGGCTGGGGCTTTCCATCGTCAAATACATCGTGGAAGCGCATGGCGGGACGGTCGAAGCCCCGAGCCCGGCGAAGGCAAGGGTTCGACGTTTACCGTTCGCCTTCCCATCCGCGCGGTGCGGATCAGCGAGGATGCCGAAGACGGGGCGATACGCAGCGACGGCTGGTGAGCGTGAGTCCGAGGATGGCGCCGCAATCGCCGCCCATCTCCCGCTGGTCCGTCTCGACGGCCTGCGCGTGCTCGTCGTCGACGACGAAGCCGACGCCCGGCGGGTCCTGGTCATGGTGCTGGAACAAGCCGGCGCCATCGTCACGGCGGCGGCAGCGTCCGCGAAGCGATCGAGGCGCTTGCCGAGGCGCGCCCAGACGTGCTGGTCAGCGACCTCGGTATGCCGGATCAGGACGGCTTCGACCTGATCCGGCAGGTGCGCGACCGCGGGCATGATGCGAAGGACTCTGCCCGCCGTCGCGCTCACCGCGTTCGTCCAGAAGGACGACGCACGCTTGGCGCTGTTGGCTGGGTTTCAAGTCCACGTGCCCAAGCCGGTCGACCCGCACGACCTGACATCCGTCATTGCTCGCCTCGCGGGGCGCACCGGCTAGCCGAAGGACGATCCCGCGCGACCCTGACGGTCATCGCGCCGCGCCGGCTGTAGTGAACAGCGCGGGCCAGCCGTCGGAAGCGGACCGCGGGGCGGGGGCTTCAATACCTTCAGGTGAGGCACCGCTCTAGGCGTCACCGGTCTGACCCATTTGAAGGGTTCGGGAAGGTTGTGTCTTGGGAAACCATCACGCATAAAACAGGCGTTGCAACCGTTCGTTGAGTTCGCTCTTTAGCTGAGAGGTGGGCTGGTCCTCGCCGGCAGCACCGACATCGTAGAACCCGACCGATGTGCGACGAATGAATGCACTTCGTGAGGCGTGCAGGCCAGTCTAGCCATGTCCGCTTCAACGTCCCTGCGAAACTGTGAATACCTGGCCTTCCAGGCGGCATGCGCTTCCGCAGTGCTGACCTTCTCGCGCATGAGCGCGGCCCCCTCAGCGTGTCGCACGCGCATTGCGTCGGAGATTGCCTGATCGCGCTTCCCCCGCCCTTCGAGCTGCGCTTGTAGTCGCGCGATCGTTGTCGAATCCCTGCGGCGGAGACGCCAGGAGCCCTCGATCGAGCCAACTGTACAGAATCGCCAGCGCAATAGTCAGTGCCGGCTGCCAGCCCCACCCACTCGGTACACAAGAGTCTCAGCGCGGCGCCCAGTTGAGGCACCCGAAGGAATACGAGCCAGTCCGGCGCGCTCACGCCCACGCCCGCGAGAATAGCCGCCACCGCCCAACCGAGATTAACGTCTCGCCAATGTGCCCAACGGGTGGGCGTCGCGTTGGCCTGCATCGCGGCAGTCTACGCGGGCTGGACCCATCTTCTCGTGGCGACAACAACGTTCTGTGCATGGATGTGCCGTCGCTTACTCCGGAAACATCGCTCGGATGGTCATAGTGTCGGCCGCCTCGAGTGCCGCGGCCCCGTGAGCCTGCCGATACCGCAGGGCCAGTTCGGCAAATGGCGTGCGGCCGGCGTAGCGCGCGAGGAACGCCGTGCGCACGGCCTGGTAGTCGGCGACGAACGCGGCGCGCGTGGGCCAGCGCCGGCGGTGTTGCCACCCCGTGCCGAACGACAGGACGTCGACGACGGAGACGTCCGACAGCGGCCGTGTCGCCCCACGAGCGCGCATCGTCGGCATGGCTAGGCGCGCTTCGACGCAGGCGCGGGGGCCGAACGGATGTCGATGGCCTTAAGCGCAGCCAGGACCATCCCAGCGGCCTGCCTCTCGGCTCGCAGTAACGGACTCGGCCGCCCCTCAATCACTACACCACTCGCCGCGATGGCCGCCCCTATCGCCACCTGGCGGTCGCGGGCCTCGCCGGCCTGCCGGAGCAAGTGCAGGTCGCGCGCAGACCAATCGTCCAAGCTCGCCAGGTGCGCCACCACGAGCGCGCGCCCGCTCTCGTGGAGCCCGTCCAACACCGCAGACCACTCGCCGGCCAGGAACGGCCCGGGCTCGGTCTGGAGTGCCGCTGGGAGTCGATGGGCGTGGCGGTCGCGGCGGTAGGTGTTGCGGGCCAGGTGCGTCTCGATACTGAGCGGCTTGCGCCCAGCGCCCGGTCGGCGGCCCCCTCGGCATGGCTATCTCCCTGTTTGAATTTCGCTATGAATTCGACAACGCCCGCACTTAGGCGTCAGCGGTCCTTCGGGTGACGCCGACGGACTCAACTGGTCCCCCCCGGAGGGGCCTATCCCCCACTCCCACCCGCCCGGCACGGGGGGCCGTCGAGTGATCGCGCAGAACCTTGACTCTCCCAGGCAGAATCTGGCAGCTGATCCATTGACCCGCCTCAACGGCTACGATGCGCTCGAGACCCAGCGTTCATTTGGCCCGCGAGGAGACGAGAATGCGAACCGACCATGAAATGGCCCTGACAGCGTCATCCGGTGGTGCACTCGTCGCTGCCCTGGTCATGAATGTCCTCTTCAACCCCGGCTGCGAAAGGGCCAATCTCGGTCCGTCGCTGGATCTCAATATCGAAGAACAGCACCACACGGTGTCCATCACAGGTTCTGGCCTGAACCCGCAGGTCCTGCAAGCGCGTCAGGCGTGCCGCGACCCGAAGGCGGATTGTTGGATTTTTGTGAAATTCGTGAACGACGACGTCGTGCCGCATGACCTGCGGTCGGATCCCCATCCCACGCACGGTACTGTTTGGGGATCGACAATTACGCCGCGAGGATCCCGCCAGCTGAGAGCAGGGAAATTTCGGTGAGCTCTGGATGCCCCCGGCCCCAGTTCGGCGGCGGCTACCATGACGAGACGCGACCGGATGACGCTCGCTTTCAGGGACGAATTGAACAGTGATCGTTGGGGCAACGCGCGGCGCTGCCAGCACTTAAAATCCCAGGTTCCGCAATGAGCGTGTGGGTTCGACTCCCACCCCCGGCACCAATTTCATTGCTCACTCTTAAGAGTCAGGCTGGAGCGATGCTCAGCCATATCAACATCGGGCTAGCGGTGGGCTAGCGGCGCAACAGCATCCGGAGCGCCCGAACGGCCCAGATCTACCTGCTCAGTTCGAGTGCCGTGTACCTCAAGTGCGACGCCTGTGGCTGCGTCTACACCGTGGACCGTGACCATCCCGCGCCGCACATCGTGACGCCAGGGGGCGCCGTGACCAAGAACGAGCCGCCGCGTCCTTGACGGCGGCTGACGTTTGACCCGAACAGCGCGCCCGGATCACGGTACGCAGATTCTGCCCAGTCCCTAGCTCGCGCTCGCTGAGTCCATCACGGCGGTTGTCGTGACCGCTAAGGGTGGACGGCGGTCGCGGAGTGATGCGTGAAGATCCTTCGAGTGCGTCGTTCCGGACCTTAGGCCGCCGATTTGGTCGAGCGTTCGATCATCCGGAGCCGATGTGCGGCGACGCCGAGGGCTTGCAGCAAGAAGGATTCGGCGTACGTGCAGGGGATCTCATCGAGGTCGCGAAGAAGCCGGCGGAGGACCGCCTCTTCCGAGGCGCCCGCGTGGTGCGTCAGGAGCAAGCCCGCAGTCGTCCGCAATCGGTCGATCTCGACCGCGATGTGCCGGCTGATGCGCGCCATAGGGCCTCCGATGCCGACCCTTGGGTCATGGATTGCCCAAGCGGTTCGTAGTGATGCCGACCTAGCCGGCATCGGAAGCAGGAGCAAGATTCGAGCCTATTTCAAGATCGTAACTGAGTGATCACCGTTGCCCGACGCTGCGGAAATTGTTCGCTTCCTGACAGTCGCCGTCACCGAGCGGGTGCTAGGATACGCTCGTCGCAACCTCTCCCCCCAGGGAGGTGTCCGATGCTTCCTCGTGCCTGCCCCGAGTGCGGCCACGGATCGGCGAACTGGATCCAAGGCGTCAACCTGTCCGGCCGCGTCGACTACTTTCGATGCCCGGAGTGCGCGCATGTCTGGCACACCCCCAGGAACGAGCCCGATGCCGTGCCGACGGTGGTGATGCAGGGCAAACCGAAGCGTCGCGAATCGGCGTTCGCGTTACCGCTACTGTTCAATCGACGCGAATAGCCGCCGCCTCAGCGCACCAGCGGCTCGCCGACACCGGCGGAGTGCGCTCTGAACACGCCGTCGCGGCTGATTGGGTAGTGGGTCAGTTTGAATCTGGGCCGCGCGAAACCGGCGGGCGTTTTGACGGACCACGCCGGAATCCAAGATAAATCACCCGCCCAGCAGAAACCACTACGCCGATCGTTATGGGAGGCGCGAGCCAACAAAACAAGGACTGACGAACAAGTCGGCGGCGGACGATCACATTGAATGCATTGATTGCTCGCTGTCGCCGCGCGTCAGGCGGGTCAGCACTGACTGTCGTTGTGACCACGCTGGCGTCTTCGGGCCACGCCAGCCACGTAGACAGCGCAACAAAGACGGTCCAACCGGAAAAGAGGACGACGGCTAGTCGTTGCCACGGGCCACGGTGCATAGCGTCGTCAGTGTCGCACGCTGAGTCTGCTAGGCTGCCGCCCAGATCCAAAGACCTATCGCTGCTCTGGAGCCAAGTCTATCGGCCGGGCCAGGGGCGCGAGCTGGGCGCCGCCGCCGACGAGCACCGGCAAGCGTGGTTGGCGAAGGGCTGGCGGATCGCCGAGCAGCACGTCCCGCGGACGTGGCGGAACTCCCCAGGGCGTCAGGCCCTGGGGGCACCCGCGCCGCCATCGCGCAGCCATCGTCGCCCGTCAGGTTTGCGGACTTCAACGATGGACCCGAACACGATGCATTCGCCGTTGTCGTCAAGCGCACAAGCCTGGTTCCTGCAGGTGCCGATGCCTCGGACCTTTATCCACGGCGGATACCCTTCGCTCGCAAGGACCCAGTCACCGACTTCAATCTCCGGGATGCCGTCTGCCATGGCGCCACCTGCCCGTATACAGCACGAAGCCCCGAGCCAGGGGGAGGGTGACTCGGAGCCTCGGTTGTGGGCGCGGAGATTCTAGCCGTACAGACGAACGGCGCGCCCTGACGTTTCGAGACACGGGTGGTGCTAACGTGGAGATTCCGCCCTTTGGAGTGGGTGTCTCCTATGCCCACTCGCCCCTGCCCAATCTGCCGGCACGACGCGCCGCGCTACCTGCCCGCCAGTAGTGACATTGCCTCGGTGAACTACTACCGATGTGATCCCTGCGGCCATGTCTGGACGGTGCCCAAGGACAACCCGGAGGCGCCGCCGCACCATGTCACTGTGCCGAAGCCGCCGAAGGCAGACTGAGCACGCCGCACCGCCGATTCGCGTGTGGGTCATGGGGCCTGCTGAAACGAAGGCAACGGGCGGCGCCACGGATAGAATGGCGCCAACCGATCCCCCGTTGCGCTGAACCAGCGGATTCGGTAGGGCCGTCGGTCGGGTGGACAACCGGCCGGCGGCCCGCATACTTCAGGGCTCACGCCACCCGGCGCGGATCGTCGCCTGTGGCGCCGCCGTAGCGCGCCGCCGAGGTCATCGTCGGGCGGTCGTGAAGATGGTGCATCGCTGCGGCGCCGATGCACTCACGCGCGAACGCATCGATCGAGCGCAGGTCTTCCCGCCACATGGCCAGGAAGTCGGCAATCGTGGCCGCCCCCTTCCGATCGCGCTGCTCGAACTCGGCTACGGTGGCTAGGTCGGCGGCAATGGCGGCGCGCACCTCGTCCACCGGAAACACCCAGCCCTCCAACCCGAG
Source organism: uncultured Acidobacteriota bacterium (assembly GCA_963786365.1). Classification (GTDB taxonomy): domain Bacteria; phylum Acidobacteriota; class Vicinamibacteria; order Vicinamibacterales; family UBA2999; genus CAWAYR01. The sequence goes on along the minus strand of CAWAYR010000018.1, from coordinate 417,315 downwards.
CCAAGCCGCGTGCCAGCCGGCGCACGTCAGCCCATCGAATGACCCGTAGCGCCAAGCCGCGGACCCTGGTATCGAAGTGGTTCTCGCGACCCGTGGTGCGTACACTGGCGACGAAGCGATCGGTGACGGTCACTCGTGGCACGGCGGCCTCCCCGAGTCCGGTGCGGGCTAGCGTCTTTGGGCGAGCGGTGGGCTAGCGGCGAGACGACACTCGACGGAACACGATGAAACGCAGTAGCACGAATTACTCAGTAAACTGACCGATCAGAGGTTGCAGTGCGTTTCACGGTGTCCCAATTGTCGGGACTTAGAATCCCAGGTTCCGCAAGGAGCGTGTGGGTTCGACTCCCACCCCCGGCACCAGTGTTCTCAGCGTGGTGCGGCCTCGAAGGACCATCGTGAATCAGATCGCATGTGTTCTTGCGTTGGTCTCGATGCTGGCGCTGCAGCCCTGGTGTGGCGAGACGGCACCCGCTGGCCCGCAGACCGCGACACCCTCTCCGAACCTTCCGCCCACTCCCACGCAGCCTGGAGCGTCGTTGCCGATACTCGGAGACTGCAATGCCGTTCCGAACTACTCCACGTCGACGCTCCCGGCGATGCCTGGGGGCGAGCCGGGGACGATCGCGACGGTGGGGATCGTTCCCGATCACCTATTCGGTGGACACGTCCGGACTGCCGGCATCGGTGCGGAAGCTGTATGACGAGGCCGGGGTCGTTGCGCGTGACTTGTGGAGCGTCGCCACTGCCGGGCGGGTGGGTCAGCTGCGACAAGTGGCGAGCGGCGGACAGATCAGCGTGCGATTCGTTCCGCTCGAGTCAATCCCATCGCCAGGGTTCACGACGATCGCTGGCAGTGGCAACGTGATTACCAGCGCTTCGATTCAGATGGGGCGGTTTCCCGACGATGTGTCGCTGATGGAACGCGGGCTGCAGCGGCGGGTGACGCTGCAGACGGCGAACACGCTCGCCCATGAGATTGGTCATGCCCTGGGCATCCAGATGCATTCGCCAGACGAGTCCGATCTGATGAACGAAGACGGGAACTTCCTGCCCGGCCGCGACGACGCGCGCGATCCGCGTTCGTTCATCACGGCGGCCGACCGCAACACCATGCTGCACGCCTATTGCCGCTGACCCGCAGCGCAATGGCGCGTGGCGTGCCCGTTACTCACAAGCGGCGAACTCGCTCTGACTGGCCGCTCTGGCCCCGTGGGGACTGATCGCGCGACGCCGGTGTGAAGCCCCGGGCTAACCGGACGATCCGCGGCCATGGCGTGGCTGGTCTGCCTCGCTGTGCCGGCAGGCCGGACGGTCACTGGTCCGGGATGTTGCATTCCTCGCCAAGCTGCCAGGCCCTTCTGCCGATGACCGACCTGCTGCTGGCGCTGATCGACGAAGCCTACGACCATCGGTCCTGGCACGGCACCAACCTGCGCGGCGCGATTCGCGGGATGACGCTGGGGGTGGCGGCGTGGCGGCCGGGCACCGACCGTCACAACATCTGGGAGCTGGTCGTGCATGCCGCGTACTGGAAGTACGTCGTGCGCCGCCGGCTCACCGGCGAGCAACGCGGTTCGTTCCCGCTGGCGGGCAGCAACTTCTGGCGGCGGCCGACGGCGGGAACGGCGACGGAGTGGCGCGCCGACCTAGCGCCTGCTCGCCGAGCAGCATCGGCGCTGCGCGCCGCCGTGTCGGCATCTTCCCGGTCGCGCCTGGCGCGGCGCGCGCCCGGCAGCCCCTTCACCTACGCCGGCGCTCGTCCGTGGCGCCGCCGCGCACGACCTCTACCACGCCGGTCAGATTCAGTTGCTGAAGCGGCTGGCCGCTGTGTGAGCGGCGCCGGCGGCGGTGCGACCGGGACCGCCGGCACCGATGTCATAAGATGACGGCGTGAGTGTCGGCCCGGCCCGCGCCGGAATCCCCTGGAGGTCGCGATGCGGTGGGAAGATCAGCGGCGCAGTGGCAACGTCGAAGACCGGCGCGGCATGCGCGTGCCGGGCGGCGCCGCCGGCGGCGGCATCGGCACCATCGTCGTCGTGCTCCTCATCTCGTGGATCACCGGCGTGAACCCGCTGACGTTGTTCCAGGTGGCGGAGGGGCTCGGCGGCGGCACGCCAGGCGCCGGTGCAGGAAGGGCCCGACCGGCGCCCCGACCAACGACCCGCAGGCCGAGTTCGCCGCGGTGGTCCTCGCCGACACCGAGGACACCTGGAGCCGCGTGTTCCAGCAGGGCGGCCAGCGCTATCAGCCGCCGACGCTGGTGCTCTTCAGCGACGCCGTCGCAGTCGGCGTGCGGCACCAACTCAGCGGCGGTCGGGCCGTTCTATTGCCCGGCTCGATCAGAAGGTCTACATCGACCTCGAGTTCTTCCGCGAGCTCGACCAGAAGTTCGGCGCCCCGGGCGACTTCGCCCAGGCCTACGTCATCGCCCACGAAGTCGGGCATCACCTGCAGACGCTGCTCGGCATCTCCGAGCGCGTGATGCAGATGCGCCAGCGGGCCGGCGAAGTCGACGGCAACCGGCTGTCGGTGCATGCAGGAGCTGCAGGCCGACTGCTTCGCCGGCGTCTGGGGGCATCATGCCAGCGCGCAAGAACCTGCTCGATGCCGGCGACGTCGAAGAAGGCCTGCAGGCGGCCGCCTCGATCGGCGACGACACCCTCCAGCGCCGGTCGCGGGGCCGCGTGTCGCCCGAGTCGTGGACGCACGGATCGTCGGAGCAGCGCGTCGAGTGGCTGCGCCGCGGGCTCACGCAGGGCACCATCGACGCCTGCGACACCTTCGGCCAGGCGGTCGCCGCTGAGCCGCGCGGCTACCAGATCTTCACGCGCTGCTCGGGCGGCAGGAACAGCTTGTCGCCCGGCTTGACGTCGAAGGCGGCGTAGAACGCCGTCGACGTTGGGCAGCGGCCGGGTCGCCCGGAACATGTCGGGCGCGTGCACGTCGGACAGGACCTGCTGGCGCAGGTAGTCGTCGCGGGTCTTGGCCCGCCAGGCCTGCGCCCAGCCGGCGAAGAAGCGCTGATCGCCGGTCAGGCCGTCCATCACCGGCGCCGCCTTGCCCTTGCAGCGACTTCTGGTAGGCGCGGTGCGCGATCACCAGCCCGGTCAGGTCGCCGATGTTCTCGCCGAGCGTCAGCTCGCCGTTCACCTTCAGCCCGGGCAGCGCCTCGATCGCCGAGGTACCTGCGCCACCAGGCCCTTGGCCCGGCGCATGAACTCCTCGCCGTCCTTGGCCGTCCACCAGTCGCGCAGCACGCCCTTGGCGTCGAAGCGGCGGCCCTGGTCGTCGAAGCCGTGGCCCATCTCGTGGCCGATGACGCGCCGATGCGCGCCGTAGTTCACCGCGTCGTCGGCGGCCAGGTCGAAGAACGGCGGCTGCAGGATGGCGGCCGGGAAGACGATCTCGTTGCGCACCGGGTTGTAGTAGGCGTTGACCGTCTGCGGCGTCATGCTCCCATTCCTCGGGATCGACCGGCTGGCCGACCTTGCCGAGGTCGAACTCCGAGTCGGCCTCGAGCGCCCGCATCATGTTGCCGACCAGGTCGTCGCTGCTTGATCTCGACCTTCGAGTAGTCGCGCCACTTCGACGGGTAGCCGATCTTCGGGCGGAAGGCCGCCAGCTTGGCGTGCGCCTCCTTCTTGGTCTCGGGGCCCATCCACTCGAGGCCGTCGATGCCCTCGCGGTAGGCGGCGCGCAGGTTCTCGACCAGCGACGTCCATGCGGGCCTTGGCCGCCGGCGTGAAGTGCTTCTCGACGTAGATCTTGCCGAGCAGCTCGCCGACGCGTGGCGTCGAGGTTGTTGAGCGCGCGCTTCCAGCGCGGCTGCAGCTCGGCCACGCCCTGCAGCGTCCGGCTGCGGAAGTCGAAGCGGGCGTTGACGAGCGACGCGTGCAGGTAGGGCGCGAAGCGGTCGACGGCGTGGAACTTCAGATACGGCTTCCACTGGTCGACCGGCGTGGCGGCGACGGTGGCGGCCAGCGCCTTGACGAAGCTCGGCTGGGCGATGACCACGCGCCGGTGCGCCGGCGATGCCCAGCTCGCCGGTCCACGCCGCCCAGTCGAGGCCGGGGAACTGCGCCGGCAGGTCGGCGATCGCCACCTTGTTGTAGGTCTTCACCGCGTCGCGGCTCTCGACGTTGGTCCAGTGCGCGCGGGCCAGACGGGTCTCGAAGGCGAGGATGTCGGCGGCGGCCGCGGCCGGGTCCGGCACCTGGGCGGCGGTGAGCGACGGTGGTGATGTAGGCGACGTACTTGGTGCGGTACTCCTTCAGCTTCGCGTCGTCCTTCAGGTAGTAGTCGCGGTCGGGCAGGCCGATGCCGCCCTGGCCGATGTAGAGCATGTTGCGCGTCGGATCCTTGGCGTCGCCGTCGACGCCGCCGGCGAGCGGCGCGCCGCCGATGCCGAGCTTGACCTGACGCGCGAAGTAGCGGGCCAGGTCGGCCTTGGTCGACAGCGCCTCGATGGCCTCAGCTCCGGCGCCAGCGGGCTCAGCCCCAGCTGCTCGGCGCGCGCCTCGTCCATGAACGCGGTGATAGAAGTCGCCGATCTTCTGGCCGTCGGATCCCGGCGGGTGCTGCGCCGCCGCCGCCGCCTCGACCAGCACCTTCAGCTGTTCCTGCGATGCGGTCGAAGGCTTCGTAGAAGCCGCCGTAGGCCGGCTTGTCGGCCGGAATCTCGGTGCGGGTCAGCCAGCCGCCGTTCACGAACCGGAACAGGTCGTCCTGCGGCCGCACCGTCTTGTCGAAGCCGGCGGCGTCGAGCCCGGAGACCAGTGGCGGCGGGCGCCGGCGCCGGCGGCCGGCGGCGCCGGCTGCGAACAGGCGGCGGACACGACCGCGAGCGACGAGCAGAGTCGAGGCTCGCGGCATCGGCGGACTCCTGCTGAGAGGGCGCTCATGATACTACGGCGGCGGCCACGGCGCGGCCACGCTCGAGCTCGGTCCCGCGGCGAATCGCTGCCACGAGCGGCGGGGCGAACGGCGGCTCGGCGGACTAAGCTGGATGGACCCGGGACGCGGACGGACGGCAGGATGAGATGGCGCAGGCGGTGAGCGTGACGTGGATGGCGATCGGGCTGGCGCGCGGCGCGCCGCCGAGGCGCAGGACGCCGGCCCGGCCGCGGTCCGCTGGTCCACACCTACTCGATCGTCGCCCGCGACCCGCGCACCGGCGACATGGGCGTGGCCGTGCAGTCGCACTGGTTCTCGGTCGGCTCGATCGTGACCTGGGGCGAAGCCGGGGTCGGCGTCGTCGCGACGCAGTCGTTCGTCGATCCCGGGCTACGGCCCGCGCGGCCTGGCGCTGATGCGCGCCGGGACGAGCGCGCCCGACGCGCTGAAGCAGCTGGTCGCCGCCGATGCCACACCGCGACGGCCGGCAGGTGGCGATGGTCGATGCCGCAGGGCGCGTCGACGCCTACACCGGCAAGACGGCGATCGCCGCCGCCGGGCACGTCGTCGGCGCCGGCGTGTCGGCGCAGGCCAACATGATGGGCAACGCCGCGGTCTGGCCGGCGATGCTGCAGGCCTACGAGGCGCGGCAGCGGCGATCTCGCCGACCGGCTGATCGCCGCGCTCGAAGCCGCCGAAGCCGCCGGCGGCGATCTGCGCGGCCGGCAGTCGGCGGCGCTGCTGATCGTCAAGGCGAAGGGCACCGGCCGGCCGTGGGTCGGGCGCCGATCGACTGTTCGATCTGCGGATCGAGGATCACCCGGCGCCGGTCGCCGAGCTCAAGCGCCTGGTCCGGTTCCAGCGCGCCTATGCCCACGCCAATCGTGGCGACGAGCTGATGACCGAGAAGAAAGTCGACGACGCGCTGCGCCGAGTATCGCGCCGCCAGCGAGCTCGCGCCGGAGGTGCTGGAGCTGCCGTTCTGGCACGCGGTCACGCTGGCCGTCGATCGGCCGCGAAGCCGAGGCGGCGCCGATCTTCACGGCGGTCTTTGCCGAGGAGCCCCAATGGGTGGAGCTCCTCGGGCGGCTGCCAGCGGCGGGTCTGTTTCCCGACGACGCAGCGCTCATCGGCCGGATTCGCGCCCTGGCGCGCCGGCCAGGAGGAGGAGAACTGACATGACTCGACACCTTCGTCTGCACCGTCGGCTGCTGGCGGCTGCCGGCTGCTCGCCGCGCCGCCGCCAGCACCGCCGGCCGGGTCCGGCGCCGGCGGCCGACGGCGCCGGCGCCGCCAGCACGCCGGCCGCGGCACCGGCGGCCGCGACGCCGGCCGCGCGCGCCGCGCCGGCCGCGCCCGCGGCGTCGCCGCCGGCCCGGCCGCCGCCGCGGCCGCGCCGCCGTCAGCGGCGACCCGGCGCCGCCGCCGTGCCGGCCGCCGCCGCCCGAGCCGGTGTTCCGCGAGGTCACGGTGCCGTCGGGCACGACCGCTGTCGATCGAGCTGCGGACCGCGCTGGCCTCGGACACCAGCACGGTCGAGGAGACCGTGCGCGGCGTGCTGCGCCGCGCCCTGGTCGTCGACGGCGTCGAGGCGGTACCGGCCGGCGCGGGCGTCACCGGCAGCGTCACCGCGGCCGAGCGCTCGGCGAAGGTGAAGGGCCGCGCCCGGCTCGCGCTGCGCTTCACGTCGGTCACGGTCGATCGCGAGGCCATCCCGATGTCCACCGCGGCGATCGCGCGTGAAGCCCAGGGCACCAAGAAGAAGGACGCCGCGAAGATCGGCATCGGCGCCGGCGCCGGCGCGGTCATCGGCGCGATCGCCGGCGGGGGCTCGGGCGCCGCCATCGGCGGCGTCGTCGGCGGCGCGGCCGGCACTGGCGTCGTGCTGGCCACGCGCGGCGAGGAAGTGGAACTGCCGTCGGGAACGACGTTGTCGACGACGTTGACACAGCCGCTGACCGTGCGCGTCAAGCAGCCGTCGTAGCCGCAGCGTCCCTGGGACGGATCGGGCTGAAGCATGGCAGAAGGCCTGGCGCGCTTCGTCGTCGGCCGCAACCCGGCGCGCACCCTGGTGCGCGTCGTCGTCCTGGTGACGGTCGCGGCGGTGGTCGTGACCTACGGCATCCTGCCGGTGCGCGGCCAGGGGCCGAGCATGCAGCCGACGATCCGCGACGGCCAGCTGCTGATCGTCAGCCGCGTGTCCTTTGCGCTGCGTGGCCCGCGGCGCGGCGAGGTCGTGGCGGTGCGGCTGGCCGGCGACGAGGCGGTGCTGATCAAGCGGATCCTGGCCGGGCCGGGCGACCGCATCGGCATCAGCGACGGTCAGGTCTTGGTCAACGATGTGCCGATCGACGAACCCTACGTCGAGCTGCGGCTGCCGTGGCGCATGGCCGAGGTCACGCTCGCGCCGGACCAGTACTTCGTCGTCGGCGACAATCGCGGCATGCCGATGGAACTCCATACGATGGGCACGGTCGCCGGCGAGCGGCTGATCGGGCCGGTGGTGTGGTGAGCGCGTGACGATGCGGCGCGCGCTGGTCGCCGTCGTGGTCGGCGTTGCCGCCTACCTCGCCTGGGGCTGGTTGTTCACGTCGGCCGAAGACCGGGTGCGCGCCGCCGTCGACGGCCTGGCCGAGACGCTCTCGAGCCAGGCGACCGACCCGCTGGGCCAGGTGGCCGCGCTCGGGCGGCTGCGCCAGCGGCTGGCCGACGATGTCGTGGTCACCACCGGGCGGCGCGGAGGTTCGCGGCCGCGACGCGGTCGCCGGCCTGTGGCAGCGCGTGCGCGCCTCGGCGGAGCGGACGCGTGTCCGCGTGCTCGACGTCGCCGTGGTGGTGGCCGCCGACGGCGCGAGCGCGACGGCCGACGGCGTCGTCGAGCTGACGCTCGAACGCGGCGGCGTGCCCGAGCGCGACGTGCGGTGACGTGCGGGCCACCTTCGCGCTGGTCGACGGCGACTGGCAGCTGTCGCGCGCCGAGCTGGTCGAGGCCGTGACCCCGCCGCGGTGAGCCCGGCCGGATTTTCGAGAGGCAGCATGTCCACGACCATCGATTTGCAGTTCCAGGGACGGCCCGGCGTCATCGCCACGGCGGTGATTCCGGTCGGCGGCGGCGTCGTCCTGGTGGATCCCGGACCGACGTCGTGCCTGCCGGCGCTCGAAGCGCGGCCTGGCGGCGCTCCACCACCGGCTCGCCGACGTGCGCGGCGCTGCTCCTCACGCACATCCATCTCGATCACGCCGGCGCGGCGGGGACGATTGCCCGACGCGGTGCCGGGCGCTGCCGGTCTACGTCCACGAGCATCGGCGCCCGGCACCTGGCCAGTCCCGAGAAGCTGCTGGCCAGCGCCACGCGGCTCTACGGCGCCGACATGGACCGGCTGTGGGGCGAGTTCCTGGCCGTGCCGGCCGCCGCGCTCCGGCCGCTGAGCGGCGGCGAGACGCTCGCAATCGACGGACGTCGCTTCGACGTCGCCTACACGCCAGGGCACGCCGTGCACCACGTGAGCTACCTCGACGCCAGCCGACGGCACGGCGTACGTCGGCGACACGGCCGGCATCCGGGTCAGCCCGGGCTACGTGCTGCCGGCGACGCCGCCGCCCGACATCGACCTCGAGCGCTGGGAGGAGAGCCTGCAGCGCATCGAGGCGTGGCAGGCCGTCGCCGCCTCTACCTCACGCACTTCGGCGAGGGGAGCCGCCGGCGGCACACCTGGCGATGTATCGGGCGTCGCTGGCGCGATGCGCCGAGCGCGTGCGGCCGTCGCTCAGCGACGACGGCGACGACGAGACGCGAATCGTCGCCTGGGAGCGGTGGCTGCGGGCCGACGTGCGAGCGCGTGTGCCCGAAGCCGCGGCCGAGGCGATGGAAGTCGGCGGCGCCGTTCCGGCAGCTGTGGCTGGGTCTGGCGCGCTACTGGCGCAAGCGCGAGGCGCGCGCCGGGCGCGTGGCAGCGCGATCTAGCTGGCGACCGCCATCGTGGCTCGGCAAAGTCGGCGTCGGCGGCGCTGCGGCCGCGGCCGCGCCGGCTCGACCAGGAAGCGCAGCGCGTAGCCGCACGGCGCGCCGAGCGGCTCTTCGGCGACTCCACGCGCCACACCGCGGCCAGGCGTCCGCGTGCCGTTGAGGCTGGGCCGGCGCCGGCGGGCTGGTCGTCTTCGAGCTGCAGGTGCACCAGGCGGAACAGCGGAATCGGCGCCTGCGCACGCGCACTCGACGAACGCCCCGGTCGTCGCTGATGTCGCGGGTCGTGACCGAGGCGAATCGCACCGCGCCCGACGCTGTCCTTCCACGTCAGCCGCGCCGGCACAGCGACCCGCTGCCGGGCGGCGGCGCGAGGAGCGGCGTTGACGGCGGCGGATGAGCGATGAGCGATGGCCACGGGAACCCCCAGAGTGAATCGCGACCGTGCTGCAGGTCTTGCAATGCGCACCCCCTTCTCCAAGATCCGCGCCGCACACTGGTGTATACCGACTAAGTACGTCATTTATATGACTATATATGACAATATAGAATATTTAATGGCCATCTGCATGGGTCAGAACGCTGGCCAGAGAGGATACTTTGTATCCACTAGCGCTCTCGACATGGATACTTGCTACTCAGCTTGCGACGTCGTCGCGAGTCGATGCCCAGCCGCTTGAGCTTCAAATACAGCCCTCGCCTGGTCAATCCCAGCATGCGGGCGCTCTCGGCGATGTTGCCGCTGGCCTGCGCCAGGGTGGCCTCGATGAGGCCGCGCTCGACCTCGTCGACCAGCGCCGCCAGCGACTGCCCGGGACGCAGGCTGGGCGCCCCGTCCGCCGTTGCCCGACCGCCGGCTCGCCGGCGGCCTCGGCGGTGAGGTCGGGCGACAGCTGGTCGGGGTCGACGGTGCTGCCCGGGAGTGGCCAGGGCCACCGCGCGCTGCACCTCGTTGCGCAGCTGGCGCACGTTGCCGGGCCACCAGTAGGACGCGAACAGGCTGAGGACCTCGGCGCTCAGCTGCACGTCGGGCTTGCCGAGCCGATCGGCCGACTCGCGCAGGAAGAACGTCGCCAGGTGCGGAATCTCGTCGCGCCGCTGGCGCAGCGGCGGGATGTGGATGCGGATCACGCTCAGCCGGTAATAGAGATCCTCGCGGAACTTGCCCTTCGGCGACCCGCTGCTCGAGGTCGGCGTTGGTCGCCGCCAGCACCCGCACGTCGACCGACTGCGGCCGCGTGTCGCCCACCGGCAGGATCTCGCTCTGCTCGAGGAAGCGCAGCAGCTTGGGCTGCACGTCGAACGGGCAGGTCGCCGACCTCGTCGAGGAAGAGCGTGCCGCCGGCGGCGGCGCGGATCAGGCCGGGCTGGTCGTTGACCGCGCCGGTGAAGGCCCCGCGGCGATGGCCGAAGAGCTGGCTGTCGGCGAGCTCGCGGGTGGTGGTGGTGCAGTTGTAGGGGAGGAAGGTGGCCGCGCTGCGCAGCGACCCGGCGTGGATGGCGCGGGCGATCAGCTCCTTGCCGGTGCCGCTCTCGCCGGTGATGAGCACGGTGAGATCGTTGCCCTGCAGCCGCTGCACCTGATCGACCACCCGCTGCATCGACGGCGAGGCGCAGATGAAGCCGGCCATCAGCGGCTCGAGCGGCCGCTCCGAGACGGACGGCCGGCGTCGCCGCCGGGCCGCTCGCGGACGCGCACAGAGCTCGAAGCCCTGGTGGCCCACCGCCGCCATCATGCGCAGCCGGCGCAGCGCCATGTCGCTCCACGGCCGGGCGCTCGCCACCATCAGCTGGCGCGGGCCCGTCGGCGTCGTGCCCCAGCGGCCGGACCACCACCGGGACCGCGCCGTAGGCGCCGCCCTCGAGGCCGAGAGCGACCACGCGGCGCGCGGCGCCGGCATCGCCGCCGGCGAAGGCGACCACGCGCAGGTCGCCGCCGGGCGGCGTCACCGCCACCACGGCGACGTCGGCCAGCACCGCCTCGCGCACCGCCATCGCCAGCTCGTGGGCGAGCAGATCGGGCAGCACCGACGCGTTCACCAGGCGCTGGACGAGCGCGTCGTCGGCGTCGGCGGGCGACCCGAGGTAGATGCCGGTGCCGGCCGTCGACCGGCGCGGCCAGGGCCCGCTCGGTCTCGTCGAGGTCGCGCGGTCGAGCCGAGCGCTCGGAAGACGTCGCGCGGCCTCGGCCAAGTGCCGCTCGGCGATCGACCGCGCACCGGCCGTCCTGCGCCAGCCGCCCGAGCGCGAACTGGCTCACCGCCGCCTGGTACCGCTCGCCGACCAGGTCGAAGACGCTGGCGCTCTGCGCGATGTCGTGGTACGCCTCGTTGGGCCGGCCCTCGCGGGCGTGCAGCTGACCGCGCAGGCGCAGGAACTCGCCCCAGGCGCCCGGGCGTGGCCCGCGGATCGATGCGGCCTTCGGCGGCGGCGATGCGCGCCGCGGCCTCGGCGGTGCGGCCGGCGAGCAGCAGCGCCTCGGCGGCGATCAGCTCGGCGTCGAGGCGTTCGGCCGGCGGCGCGCCGTCGGCGGCGATGATGGCGTCGGCCAGGGCCAGCGCCTCCGTCGCCCGGCCCTGGCGCACGCTCGAGCCGGGCGCGAATCGACCCGCACCGACCACTCGTACCACTTGCTGGTCTGGCGGCCGTAGGCGCCGTAGGCTTCCGCGGCGCGGGTCAGCGCGTCGGCGGCGCGCTCGTAGTCGCCGCGCATCAGCGCGATCTGGGCCAGCGTGTCGTAGACGGCGCCGGTGATCTCCGGGCGCCCGGGTCGCCGGCGCGATGGTCAGGGCCCGTTGCAGCGCCTCGTCGGCCGGGTCGAGCCGGCCGAGCTTCACGTAGACCTGGCCGAGCGTGGCCAGCGCCTCGGCCAGCCGGTGCGGCTGGCCGATGTGATCGTGCAGCGCGACCGCCCGCTCGGCCAGGGCAATCGCCTGGTCGTAGCGGCGGCGCAGCTGGGCCACCGCCGCCTGGTTCATGCAGGTCAGCGCCAGCACGTCTTCGGCGCCCAGCGCCGTCGCCAGCCGCTCGGCGTTGCGCAGCGCCGCGGTGGCGTCGTCGTAGCGGCCCTGCTGCGCGAACATCACCCCCGACACCGAGTGCACCTGCGCCAGGTGCCGGCGTGTCGCCGGCGGCGTGCAGCGCCGCCGCCGCCTCGGTCAGGTGCTCGCGGACGATGGCGTGATCGCCGACCTTGAGGTAGCAGTAGACCAGCTCGAAGTGGGCCAGCCCGATGCCGCGCGAGTCGTGCGCCGCCTCGGCGTACTTGAGGGCGCGGCCGTGCAGCGCGATGGCGCGCGACTGCTCGCCGTGGGCGTGCGCGACGCGGCCGTGCAGCCGCCACAGCGTGGCCAGCAGCGCCGTCGGCAGCGGATCGCGGATCTGATCGGGCGGGCGGCCGAGCGACCGTGGCGGCGCGGTCGGGCTCGCCCTGCATCAGCCACGCTTCGGCCAGCGCGGCGCGGATGACGAGCTCGTCCTGCCGCTTCATGCCGCGCGACTGGAGCAGCGGGCTCGAGCAGTTCGGCCGCGGCGGAGCCGCGCCCACGCTCGAGCAGCGCCGACGCGCGAGCCAGCACCGGCTGGAGGGGCGCGCTGATCACCGGCCGGAGTATACGCCAGCGATTTCCGCGGCCGACGGGTTGTCGGCGGCGCGCATCGCCTGTAATCTCGTGCGCGTGATCGACGATCGCGGCCCCGGCGCCGCCCGGCGCGTGGTGCGGGTGCGTGCCGTCGGCCACACCGATACCGGGCCGGTGCGCGCCGGCCAACGAGGACGCGCTGTGTCTCGACGGCGCACTTGGGCTCTACGCCGTCGCCGACGGCATGGGCGGACATCGCGCCGGCGAGGTCGCCTCGCACCTGGCGCTCGAGGCGCTGGTCGATCAGGTGACCGCCAGCCGGCGGCCGGGGTTCGCCTGGCCCTACGGCCGCGACGCCGCCCGCGACGCCGCCGCCAACGAGCTGGTGCACGCCGTGCGCGCCGCCAACGCGCGGGTCGTCGAGGCCGGTGAGCGCGATCCCGAGCTGTCGGGCATGGGCACGACCCTCACCGCGCTGGCGCTCGGCCCCGGCCACGTCGCCATCGCCAGCGTCGGCGACAGCCGCGGCTACCTGGTGCGCGACGGGGCCGTGCGGCAGCTGACCCACGACGACACCTGGCTGGCCTCGGTGCTCGGCCGCGACGCGGCCCGCGAGGCCTCGGCCCGCGCCCATCCGATGCGCCACGTGCTCACCAGCATCGTCGGGACGCGCGATGGCGCCGCGCCCGAGGTGCGTGTCGCACGACGCGCGGCCGGGCGACGTGTTCGTGCTGACCACCGACGGTCTGCACAACGTCGTCGACGACGACACGATTGGCCGCCTGGCCAGCGAGGGCGGCCTGGAGCAGGCGGCCGCGCGGCTGGTGGACGAGGCCCTGGCGCGCCGGACGACCGACAACGCCACGGCCGTCGTCATCCGCGTCGAGTAGCCGGCGCCGGCGAACGGGCGCGCGCCGGCAATCCGTCATAATGAATAGATGACGTGCCGGCCGGCCGTGCCGCTCGTGCTCGCGGGACTGCTGTTGGCAGCGGCGGCCTGCGGCGGCGTCCAGCCGGCCCCCGAGCCGCCGGCCGCGCGCCAGCGACGCCGCCCCGGCGGCGCATCGCCGCGCCGGCGCCGCGCGCCCGCTGCCGCGGTCAGCCCGGCGCGGCGGCGCGTCGTGTTCCTTGGCGACAGCTTGACCGCGGGGTTGGGCCTGCCGATCGACGAGGCCTATCCGTCGCTCATCGCGCGGCGGCTCGAGGCGCGCGGCCAGGGCTGGACCGTGGTCAACGCCGGCGTCTCGGGCGACACCTCGGCCGGCGGCGTGCGCCGCCTCGACTGGGCGCTCGACGGCGGCGCCGCGGTCGTGGTCGTGGCGCTGGGCGGCAACGACGGCCTGCGCGGCCTGCCGGTCGAGGACCTGGCACGCAACCTCGACACGATCGTCGGCCGGGCGAAGGCCGCGGGCGCGGCGGTGGTGCTCGCCGGCATGGAGGCGCCGCCCAACACCGGCCCCGACTACACGCGGCGATTCCGCGAGGTCTACCCGGCGGTGGCCGCCCGGCACCAGGTGACGCTGCTCCCGTTCCTGCTCGACGGCGTCGCCGGCGAGGACGGCTTGAACCAGGCCGACGGGATCCATCCGAACCGGGAGGGCGCGCGGCGCGTCGCCGACGTGGTCTGGCGAGACGCTCGAGCCGGTGATCGAGGCGCGCGAGAAGGTCCCCACCGAATGATCGTGCTGCGCGGCGTCGTCGAAGACCGTGGACAGCGGCGGCCGGCCGCTGACCATCCTCCATCCGCTCGATCTGACCGTGCCCGACGGGCAGTTCCTGGCGATCGTCGGGCCCGTCGGGCAGCGGCAAGACGACGCTGCTCGGCCTGATGGCCGGCCTCGACGCGCCGACGACCGGCACGATCGACGATCGGCGGCACCGACATCACCGCGCTCGACGAGGACGCGCTGGCCACGCTGCGCGGCGCGCGCATCGGCTTCGTCTTCCAGTTCTTCCATCTCGTGCCGTCGCTGACCGCGCTCGAGAACGTGCTGGTGCCGATGGAGCTGGTCGGCCGGCGCGATGCCCGGGCCGGGCCACGGCGCTGCTCGACGAGGTCGGCCTCTCGGACCGCGGCCATCACTACCCGTCGCAGCTCTCGGGCGGCGAGCAGCAGCGGGTGGCGATCGCGCGGGCGCTGGCCAACGACCCGCCGCTCATCCTCGCCGACGAGCCGACCGGCAACCTCGACGGCGCCAATGGCCGCCACGTGCTCGATCTGCTGCTCGACGTGCGGCGGCGCCGCAACGTCACGCTGGTGCTGGTCACGCACGACGCCGACATCGCCGCGCTCGCCGACGTGCGGCTCACCCTGCGTGACGGACGCCCGGTGCCCGACACGACCACGGCGCTGGTCGGAGCCGGGGCGATGAGGTTCGTCGCTCGCCATGGCCGGCCGCGAGATGCGGGCGTCGTGGCGCCGGCTGGTCTTCTTCTTCCTCTGCATCTCGCTCGGCGTCGGCTCGATTGTCACGCTGCGCTCGGTGATCCAGAGCGTCCGCCAGGTCTTCGCCGGCGAGGCCCGGGCGCTGCTCGCCGCCGACCTGGTCGTCTCGACCAACCGGCCGGTCGACGCCGAGACGTCGGCCGCGAAGATCGACGCCCGGCTGGCCGCGGCCGGCGCCGAGGTGACCCGCACGGTCGAAGTCGCGACCATGGCCAGCACCGGCGCGGCCGCCGGCGGCGCGGCGCGGATGGTGGAACTGAAGGCGGTCAGCCCCGGCTTTCCGTACTACGGCGTCCTGCGGCTCGAGGGCGGCGCGCCGTATCGCTACGAGCAGCTGGCCGGGTTCGGCGCGCTGGCCCGGCCGGAGCTGCTGGCCCAGCTCGGGCTCGCCGTCGGCGACCGGGCTGTCGCTCGGCGGCCGGGCCTTCCAGATCCGCGGGGTGATCGAGGCCGAGCCCGGGCCGCCGGCTCGGCGCCTTCAGCCTCGGGCCGCGGGTGATCGTCGCGCTGCCGCGACCTCGACGAGACCGGGCTGCTGGCCTTCGGCAGCCGGGCGACCTACCAGCGGCTGGCCCGCGTGCCCGATGCGGCGCTGGCCGGGCTGACCCGCCGCGCTGCGCGCCGACCTGGCCAACTCGTTCGTCCGGGTGCGGCCCTACACCGCCACCGAGGACGACATGGGCGAGGACTTCGCCCGCGCCGAGAACTACCTGTCGCTGGTCGGGCTGGTCATCGTGATTCTCGGCGGCGTCGGCGTCTCGAGCGTGACCCGCGTCTTCGTGCAGCAGAAGCTCAAGAGCATCGCCGTGCTCAAGTGCATCGGCGCGCGCTCGTCGCAGGTGCTCGCGATCTACGTCGCGCAGGTGCTGGCGCTCGGCATGCTGGGCAGCGTCGTCGGGGTCGGCATCGCCGCCGCGCGTGATGGCGCTGATCCCGCTGTGGCTCAGCCCGGCGATGACCCAGGGGCTGGTCATCGACTACACGCTGACGCCGTCGGCGGTGGCCCAGGGCGTCGGCACCGGCCTGCTGGTGTCGCTGCTGTTCGCGCTGGTGCCGCTGCTCGACGTCCGCTACGTGAAGCCGTCGCAGCTGCTGCGCGACGAGACCGCCGGCGCGGCCGCGCGACTGGCTGCGCTGGGCGGTGATGGCCGGCGGTCGGCGGCAGCCTGGTCGCGCTCACCATGTGGCAGGCCGGGTCGGTGCGGATCGGCGCCATCGTCGCCGCCGGCTTCGTCGGCGCTGGCCGTCGTGCTCTACGGCGCCGGCGTGGCGCTGATCGCCGCGGTCCGCCCGCTCGGCGTCGAGCGGCTGGTTCCCGCTCCGCCATGCCGCGCTGCAGCTGACCCGGCCCGGCGGCCAGGTGCACCTGGTGCTGCTGACGGTCGGCCTGGGCACGTTCTTCATCCTCGGCGTCCGCGGCGCTGCAGGAGAACCTGGTCCGCGAGGTCTCGGTCGACATCGCCGCCGATGCCCCCGACATGTTCCTGCTCGACATCCAGAGCGACCAGCTGGCCGGGGTCACCAGCGCGCTGAGCGCGGGCCGCCCGGCACGGCGCGCCGCCGGTGCGCTCGATGCCGGTGCTGCGCGCCCGCGTCGTCGGCGTCCAGGGGCGCGAGGTCACCCTCGACGACGTCGAAGACGTCCGCGGCCGCGGCTCGCTGGCCCGCGAGTACACCGTCACCTACCGGGCCGGCTCGAGCGCAACGAGACGATCGTCGACGGCGCGGCCTGGCCGGCGACGCCGTCGGCCGAGCCGGCGAGGTCTCGATCGAAGAGAGCATCCGCGACCGCTTCGGCATCCAGGTCGGCGACACCATGCGCTTCGACGTCGTCGGCCGCACGGTGTCGGCGCGGGTGGTCGTCGGTGCGCCACGTCGACTGGCGCGACGGCCGGGCCGGCGGCTTCATGTTCGTCTTCCGGCCGGGCCTGCTCGAGCGGGCGCCGCACGGCCACATCGCCTTCGTCCGCGGGCCGGAGCCGCCGGCCGACCGGGCCCGGCTGATGAGCACGCTGGCCGCCGGGTTCCCGAACGTCTCGGTCATCGACGGCCGCGAGATGCTGACGGCGCTCAAGGCGGTGGTCGACAACGTCACCCTGGCCGTCACCGTCGTCGGCACGCTGGTCGTGGTGAGCGGGCTGCTGATCCTGGTCGGCGCCGTGGCGATGACCAAGTTCCGACGCGTCTACGAGGCGGCCATCCTCAAGACGCTGGGCGCGACCCGGCGGGTCATCGCCACGATGCTGCTGCTCGAGTACGGCGTGCTCGGGGCGCTGGCCGGCGTGCTGGGCGCGGCCGGCGCGGCCGGCCTGACCTGGGCGCTCAGCCGGTTCGCCTTCGAGATCCCGTGGCGGCCGCTGCCGGCGCTGCTCGCCTTCGGCGTCGTCGCCAGCGGCGCTGGTGGTCTCGGCGGTCGGCGTCGGCGGCGAGCTGGGACGTGCTGCAGCGAAAAGCCCCTGGCCACCCTGCGCGGCCAGTAGGCCGCGCTCAGAAGGAAGCACTGCGGGGCCAATAGGCCCCGCTCAGAAGGCAACGCCGCAGGGCCGCGCCAGCGGCCGGCCGTCGGCCGGCCCGGGCCCGCGTGCTATCATCGGATGTTGCCTGGGCGCCCCGTCCTGGGTGCCGTGGGGAGCGAGGCCGATGAACGTCGCGGTCTACAAGGACGTCCTGCTCAAGAAGCGCGCCGAGCTGGCCGGCAGCGCCGGGTTGAAGCCCATCCAGAGCTCGATGGAGCACAACAACGGCCGCCAGGGCGACATGGCCGACCAGGCCAGCGGCAACAACGAAGTCCACATCACGCTCAAGCTCAAGCAGACCGACGCCAAGATCCTGCAGGCGATCGACGAGGCGCTGGTGCGCATCGACAAGGGCACCTTCGGCGTCTGCCGCGACTGCGGCGAGCCGATCGCCGAAGCGCGCCTGAACGCCATCCCGTGGACGCGCGTGTGCATCACCTGCAAGGAGAAGCAGAAGGCGTGACCCCGGCCGACCTGGCGCCGCTCCTGGCCGAGTGCTACACCGACCGGCTGGCGCTGCTGCAGCGCCACGTCGCCTCGGCGATCCACGTCGGCCGACTACGACGTCAACAACGCCTACCAGTACATCGTGGCCCGCGAAGAGACCCACGTCTACTGGCTGCACCGGGCGCTGCTCGACGTCGGGGCGGCGGTGCCGGCCGACGCCGCCGACCGCCGCCGGTCGCCGCCGGCGGCGCTCCGCGATCTCGCCGCCGCCGACGCCCGGGCCAACGCCGCGTTCGTCGAGAAATGGGCGCCGCGGGTCAGCCGGCGTCACGCACGCCCGCCATCGCAAGCTGCTCGAGGTCATCCTCGGCGAGGTGCAGGAGCACCGCCGGCTGTTCGAGCAGGCGGCCGAGGGCCGCACCGACGTCATCGGCATCTCGCTGCCCGGCACCGAGCGCCGCGGCGCCGTCCTCGGCACCCGCTGGGTGGAGTAGGGCCGTGCCGGCCCGGCGCCGGACGCCGGCGACCGCGTGTCGCCATCGCGCTCGGCAGCAACCTCGGCGACCGCGCCGCACATCTCGACCTGGGCGCTCGCGGCGCTCGGCGATCACCTGACCGACGCTGCGCGCCTCGCCGTTCGAAGAGACCGCCCCGGTCGAGGTGCCCGACGCACCAGCCCGACTACCTGAACGCGGTGGCGGTCGGCCGCACCGACGCTCGACGCCGCACGCGCTGCTCGACGTGCTGCTCGGCCTCGAGGCGGCGCGCGGCCGGACGCGTGCCGGCGCGCGGGCGGCGCGCACGCTCGATCTCGACCTGGTCCTCTACGGCGATCGGCGTGATCGACGACGACCGGCTGACGGTGCCGCACCCGCGGTTCCTGCGATCGGCCGTTCGTGCTCGGGCCGCTGGCCGCGCCTGGCGCCGCGCTGGCGCGAGCCGGTCGAGCGGCCGGACGCTGGCCGGCCTCGTCGGACAGCGAGACAGGCCGGCAGGATCGTCCTGACCGGCCTTCGTAGATCGGACGTCGTCACGCGATCGAGCCGTCTCAGTGCGCGGCCGGCGCCGTCGGCGATGGCGCCACGGCGCAGCAGGCCGCCGATGCCCTCCTCGAACAGCGTGTACATCGCCGGCACGAACACCAGCGTGATCAGCGTCGAGGTCACCAGGCCGCCGATGACGACGCGGGCCAGCGGCACCTGCAGCTCCGAGCCCTCGCCGATGCCCAGCGCCATCGGCACCAGCCCGAGCGTGGTGCAGATGCTGGTCATCAGGATCGGCCGCAGGCGGTGCTGGCCGGCCTGCTCGATGGCCTCGCGCAGCGGCTTCTTGTCGCGGCGGCGCAGCGTATTGGCGTAGTCGACGAGCAGGATGGCGTTGCTGACCACGATGCCGGCCAGCATGATCACGCCGATGTAGGCCTGCATGCTGAACGGCGTGCGGGTCAGCAGCAGGATGCCGACCACGCCGATCGCCGCCAGCGGGATCGAGAACATGATGATGAACGGATCGCGCAGCGACTCGTACTGCGAGGCCATCACCGTGTAGACCAGGATGATGGCCAGGATCAGCACCAGCTGCAGCTCGCGGAACGAGCGCGCCTGTTCCTCGACCTCGTTGCCGAAGCCGACCTCGAAGTCGCGCGGCACGTTCAGCTCGGGCATGCCGCGCCTGGACGTTGGCCACCGCCTCGCTGAGCGTCACTTCGGTCTCGGCGTTGACGCGCAGGATGCGCTCCTGGTTCTTGCGGTCGATCTGCGTCGGGCCGGTGTCGCGGTCGACGACCATGACGTTCTTGGCCGGCAGCACCCGGCCGCCGGGGACGCTGAGCAGCACGTCGCCGACCGAGGCGATCTCCTCGCGGTCCTCCTCGCGCAGCCGGACCACGATCGGATACTCGTTGCCCGATTCGCGGAAGAACGCCGCCTGCGTGCCGGCGACGTTGGTGCGGATGGTCTCGGCGACGCCGGTGACGGTCATGCCGAGCATCGCCGCCTTGTCGCGGTCGACGCGGACCGCCAGCTCGGGCCGGCCCTCGTCGCGGCCGAGCCGCGAGTCGGCGATCCCGGGCGTCGTGTCGAGCATCGGCCTTGAGGTCGCGGGCCAGCCGGCGCCGATTCGTCGAGGTCGTGGCCGCGGACCTCGACCGAGAGGCGGCTGCCGTCGCTGTTGCCGCCCATGCCGCGCATCTGCTGGCCGCCGGAGGCGCGGGCGCGGATGACCACGCCGGGCAGGCCGGACAGCCGGCGCCGCAGGTCCATGGCGATCTGCTCGCTCGACGCGCTGCCGCTCGTCCTTGGGCACCAGCCGCACGGTGATGTTGCCGCGATTGGTCGACTGGTTGCCGAAGCCGCCGCCGCCGCCGCCGCCGCCGGCCTGGGTGATCAGCATCGTCGCCTCGGGCGTGGCCTCGCGGATCGCTTCCTCGAGGCTGGATCAGCACCGACTCGGTCAGCTCGAGCCGGGTGCCGACGGCCAGCTCGGCGTCGACCGTGACCTCGCCCTCGTCGGTGGTCGGCTGGAACTCGAAGCCGACGCGCGGCAGCAGCACGATCGCGGCGACGAACGCCGCGATGCCGACCGCGAAGACGGTCGGGCCGGTGGTGCAGCGAGAGGTGCAGCAGGCGGGCGTAGGCGTGGTCGATGCCGTCGAGGACCCGCTCGCTCAGGCGGAACAGCCCGGCGGTGAGGCCGCGCGCGCTCGGCCGCCGGCGGCGGCAGCGTCAGCAGCCGCGAGCACAGCACCGGCACGATGGTGACGGCGACGAACAGCGACATCGCCAGCGAGAACGAGACCACCGCGGCCAGCTGGCCGAACATGATGCTCGACACGCCGGTCAGGAACAGCATCGGCACGAACACGGCGATGTGGGTCAGCGTCGAGGCGAGGATCGCGCTCCACACTTCCTCGGCGCCGTCGATCGCCGCGGTCATCCGGTCCTTGCCCATCTCGAGGTGGCGATGGGTGTTCTCGAGCACGACGATCGCGGCGTCGACGATCATGCCGATGCCGAGCGCCAGGCCGCCGAAGGTCAGCGTGTTGAGGGTGTAGCCGCCGAAGTAGAGCAGGGCGAAGGTGCCGATGACCGAGATCGGGATCGAGGTGCAGATGATGATGGTGGCGCGCCAGTCGCGCAGGAAGGCGAAGATGACCAGGACGACCAGCAGGCTGCCGAGCAGCGCGTGCTCGCGGACGCTGCCGATCGACCGGTTGATGAAGATCGACTGGTCGTCGAGCACCGACAGGGTGATGCCCGGCACCTCGCGGTTGATGCGGGCCGATCTCGGCGCGCACGCCCTCGGCGATCTGCACCGTGTTGGTGCCCGACTGCTTGGTGACGCGCATGCGGATGCCGGGCGTTGCCGTTGATGCGGGTGAACTGGCGGCGATCCTCGGTGGTGTCGCGGACGTCGGCGATGTCGCGCATGTAGACCGGCACGCCGTTCTGGGTCATCACCGCCAGGTTGCGGATCTCGTCGATGTCGGTGAACTGGCCGGGGCTGCGCAGCAGGAACATGCGGTCGGCCTCGAAGACCTCGCCGAGCGGGATGTTCTGGTTCTCGGTGCGGAGGATCTGCACGACCCGGTCGACCGAGAGGTTGAGCGCGGTGATCTTCTCGCGCGACAGGTCGACGCGGATCTGGCGGCGCAGGCCGCCGTCGACGCTCACCGCGGCGACGCCGGCGACGCGCTCGAGGCGCGGCGACAGGTCGTTCTGGGCCATCTCGCGCAGCGTCACCGCGTCGAAGTTGCCCTCGACGCCGATGCCCATGATCGGGAACGAGGTCGAGTCGAACTTGAAGATGGTCGGCGGGTCGGCGTCCTCGGGCAGGCGGCCGCGGACGCGGTCGATGCGGGTGCGGACCTCGTCGGCGGCCTCGTTGAGGTCGGTGCCCCAGGTGAAGTTGAGGCGGACGGTGCTGTTGCCTTCCGACGAGGTCGAGTTGATCTGGTCGAGGCCGGCGACGGCGCTCACCGCCTGCTCGATCGGCCGGGTGATCAGCTCTTCCATCTCGAGCGGCCCGACGCCGGTGTAGTTGACGCGGACGGTGATCGAGGGGAAGCTGATGTCCGGCATCAGGTCGACCGGCAGCCGTGACAGCGAGATGCCGCCGAGCAGCATGACGACGAAGCTCAGCATGAACATCGTCACCGGTCGGGCGATGGCGAGTCTCGGGATACTCATCGGTCCTCCAACAAGCGCGACGGCCGCGGCCGCCGTGGTCGCTCTACGGCGGCGGTCACTGTCCGCGGCCGGGTCTCGGGCCGCTTGCGGCGCCGCGCCGTCGGCCGTCGCGCGGCCGGCCGGGCCCGCGCCCTGTCGCCTGGCCGGCGCTGGCCGCCCGGCCCGCCGCGGCCCGCCGGCCGCGCCGCCCTGGCCGGCGATCACCAGGGTGTCGTTCTCGCGCAGCGACGAGGCGCCGGCGGTGACCAGCGTGTCGGCGACGGTGATGCCGCCCCGCACCTCGACCCGCGTCGGCGTCCTCGATGCCGGTTTCGATCGGCAGGAACTTCGCCTTGTTCTCGGCGGTCATCGTGAAGACGCCGCGCTTGCTGTCGTAGTCGACGACCGCCGCCTTGGGCACCAGCGTGGTGTCCTTGCGGCTCTCGATGGTCACGCCCATGCGGGCGTACATCCCGGGCTTCAGGCGGAAGCCGGGGTTGGGCACCTCGATCTCGATCTCGGCGGTGCGGGTCGCCGGGTCGAGCACCGGCGCGACGCGGGCGATCCGGCCGTCGAAGGTCTCGCCCGGGAAGGCGTCGACCTCGACCCGCGCCGGATCGCCGACGTTGACCAGCCGCAGGTCCTTCTCGACGACGTTGGCGACCAGCCGCACCGAGCTGATGTCGACCACCGACACGACCGGCGCCTGGTTCGACGCCCACGCCCCGGGGTCGACGTTGCGCCGGCCGACGAAGCCGTTCACCGGCGAGGTGATGCTGGTGTTGCCGAGGTTGATGCGCAGCTCGTCGAGGCGGGCCTGGGCCTGCGAGAACTGCGCCCGGGCGAGGTCGAGCTGGGCAGTCGGCCGCCGACGATCGCGCCTCGGCGTCGTCGAGCGACTGCCGGGGCAGCAGCTGGCGCTCGAACAGGCTCTTCGAGCGTTCGAGGTTGACCTCGGCGAACTTGAGGTCGGCCTCGCGCTGGCGGATGGTGGCCTGCGCCACCTGGTGCGAGGCCTCGGCCTGCTTGACCTGCTCGCGTGATCTCCTGATCCTCGATCTTGGCCAGCTGCTGGCCGCGGCTGACCCGGTCGCCGAGCTTGACGTTGACCGACGACCAGGCGGCCGCCGGTGCGCGGCACGACGTCGACGGTCGCCGCGCCGATCAGGTTGCCGACGATGTTCAGCTCGGCCGAGATGTCGCCGGTGGTCGGCTTGCCGACCTCGACCGCCATCGGCGGCCGGAAGCGCCGCCGCCGCCGAACCGCCGCCGCCGCCCTGGCCGCCGGCCGCCCTGCGCCGCGCGGCGGCCGCCGGTCGGCTCCGCCGGTCTGCGCCGCCGCCGCGCCTTCCGAGGCCTCGCGCGAGCACGCGCCCGCCAGCAGGGCCGCGCCCGCGATCACCACCACGCCGAAGCCGTACCGCACGCTGTTACGCATAATACCGTCCGTCTGCCAGAGCGTTCGCGCCGCCACCGGGCGGCGAACCAACGCGCCTAGGTGCCGCCTTGTCCGCCGGTGCCGGTGGTGCCGGCGTTCTGGCCCACCGTCTGCTGCCCGCCGCCGCTGCTGGCGTTGGCCGGCGCTTCCTGGGCGCGCTCGAAGGTCACCTGCGACTTCTGCAGGTCGGTCAGGGCGCGCAGTTCCACGTTCTCGCGCGTCGGCCAGGTCGCGCTGCGCCTGGACGACGAAGAAGTTGGTCGACAGGCCGACCTCGAACTTGCTCTGCTCGGCCTCGAGCCGCCGCTCGGCCAGGCTCGCGGGCGGCGCGGGCGGCGTCGACGCGGCGGCGGTTGGCCTCGATCTGCAGCGCGGCGTTGGTCACCTCGGTGGCCACCGTGAGCTCGAGCGCCCGCAGCCGGGTGCTCTGCTGGTTGCGCAGGACCCGGGTCCGCGCGTACTGGGCGTCGGCGGTGGAGCCGCCGATCGGATAGCTGAAGGTGACGGCGGCGTTCCAGGTCGGGAAGTCGCGCGCGCTGAGCAGCGACAGCGCATCGTTGTAGCCGCCGGGAATCGTGCCGGTCACGCTGGCTGCCGATGCCGGTGCCCTCGCGGATGAACTGCGTGCCGCCGATGCCCTGGGCGCCGTAGTTGACCTGCAGGTCGAGCGCCGGGCGCGACTCGTTGCGCCAGTAGCGCAGGGTGATGTCGTTGCTGTCGAGGTTCTTGCGGGCGGTCTCGAGGTCGGTGCGGCGGTCGAGCGCGTTGCGCACGGCGCCTTCGATGTCGAGCGGCGTCGACGTCGAGCTGCGGCACGTCCACGGCGCGCAGCTCCTGGCGTCCACAACGGGTCGCTGGTGCCGGTGACGATGCAGCGCTTGAGCGCCAGCTGCGCGGTCGCCAGCGTGGCTTCGGCCTGCGCCACCGTCTGGCGGCGGTTGGCGGCTTCGGCCTCGGCCTGGACGACGTCGATCGGCGCCAGCGTGCCGACCTCGACGCGGGCCTGGTTGTCCTCGACCAGCTTCTGCGCCAGTTCGAGCGATCGCTGGGCGACGTTGACGGCGGCCCGGGCGTAGGCCAGGTCCCAGTAGGCGTTGCGGACGTTGGCGATGGTCACCGCGATGGTCGCCCGCAGCGACTCCTCGGCGATCTCGCGGTTCACCTGGGTGATGGCGATCTGCTGCCGGATGGCGTCGATGCCGAAGCCGCGCAGCAGCGGCTGGTTGTAGGTCGCGGTGAGGGTCGAGGTGTAGTTCGGGTTGTAGTTGGCGAACAGGTTGTTGGTCGCCAGCCGGCTGTTGTTGAACGTCACCAGGAAGTTGCCGCCGCCCCACGGGACGATCTTCGAGACGCCGAAGTTGTAGGTGGTGGTGTCGTTGGCGACGCGCTGGCCGCCGTTCAACTGGTTGGTCGGCGGGTTGACCTGGCTGCGCTGGCCGAGCGACGAACTGGCCACCGGCCGGTAGGCGCCGCGCAAGCCGGCGATCTGGAAGTCGGTGACCTGCGGGCTCAGCCGCTCGACGGCGATGTCGAGGTTCTGGGCCAGCGCCAGTTCGACCGCCTCGTCGAGGCGCAGATCGCGCAGCCGGCCGCCGGCGTCGACGATGATGCCGCGGCGGCCTGCGGCGTCGTCTCGCCTGGCCACGCTCGGCCTCGAAGCGGGCGACCGCTTCGCGAATCGAGCGCTTCGCGGTCGCGGTCCTGGGCGCGGACGCGGCGTCGGCGCACAGCCACGAGGCACAGGAGGGTAGAACGGACGGAAGTCGATCATGGATCTGTTGCCTTCACTGCGGCGTTCGCGGCTGCGACCGTGGCCGCGGCGTTCGCGTTCGCGCTCGTCGAACAGCACCTGGAGTTTGACGTGTTGATCGGAGGTGAGGATGCGGCGCATCCGGTAGAGCATCACCGCGCGGGTGCGGCCCAGGTCGGACCGGGCCGCTTCGACCCGGCTGATGATGTCGGCGGCGGCCGGCTCGTCGGCGGTGCCGTCGGCGACCACCTTCGAGAGCTCGGCCTGCAGCTTGTCGAGGGCCGCCTTCTGCGTGCGCATCGCCGGGCCGGTCGACTGGTAGATCGCCTCGAGCCGCTCGATCTGTTCGGCCGACAGCGCCAGCTCGCGCTTGAAGCGCTCGTCCTGCCACCACTTGAAGCCCTGGGCCGACGGTCCCGGCGCCAGGACGCAGGCCGTCACGACCAGCGTCGCGGCGACAATCCTTGACAATTGGGTGCTCATGCCACTGGAGTTACGCCCGGCGCGGCGGGCCCGTTTACCGCCTGGCCGGCGGCACTCACGACGGCGGCGGCGAACCGCTCGAGCGTGCGGACGACGGCCTCGACGAGGTTGTCGGGTGTGGAGGCGCCCGAGGTCAGCCCGATCGGTCAGGGCCCGGCCGCCGGGCAGCCAGTCGCGGGTGACGAGCTCGGTCTTGGTGGCGACGTCGCGATGGCGGATGGCGTCGGCGCCGACCAGGCCGTCGGGATCGGCGATGTGGTAACGTCGGCACCCGGGCGGCGCAGATACGGGCCAGGTTGCAGGTGTTGCTGCTGTTGTAGCCGCCGATGACGAGCATCAGGTCGAGCCGCGTGGTCGGCCAGCATCCGCTCGACGGCGTCCTGCCGGTCCTGGGTGGCGCTGCAGATGGTGTCGAAGGCGCGGAAGCGCTCGGCGACGCCGGCCTCGCCGTCGCGGGCGCGAATCGCCTCGCGGAACATCTCGCCGATGGCGAACGACTCGCTGCTGAGCATCGTCGTCTGGTTGGCGCAGCCGATCCGCTCGAGGTGCAGGTCGGGATCGAAGCCGGGCGAGACGGCGTCGCGGAACTGCTCGAGCAGCGCGGCGCGGGTCCGGCGCGCCGGCGCGGCCGGCGATGAAGTCGCAGACCAGTGCCGGCCTCGTCGCGATCGAGCACGACGAGGTAGTGGCCGCCCGGGCGTCTGCACCGCCTGCGAAGCGGTGGCCCGCGTCTCCTCGTGCCAGTGCTTGCCGTGGATGACCGAGGTGAAGCCGTCCTGGGCGTAGCGCTTGACGTTCTTCCAGACGTTCAGCACCGACCCGCAGGTGGTGTCGACCAGCGTGCAGCCGACGGCGTCGAGCCGGATCAGCTCGTCGACCGTCACGCCGAAGGCCGGCAGGATGACGACGTCGTCGGCGGTGAGCGCACGTCCACGACTCGCCGGCATCGGACAGGAAGCGGATGCCCTGGCCGCGCAGCCGGTCGTTGACGTGCGGGTTGTGGATGATCTCGCCGGTGAGGAAGACCCGCCGCGTCGGGAACTTCAGCCGGGCCTGGTAGGCGTAGTCGACGGCGCGGTCGACGCCGTAGCAGAAGCCGAACTCGCGGGCCAGGTGCACGGTCAGCCGGCCGGCGGCGTAGCGGTAGTCGTTGGCCTTGATCGCGGCGACCAGCGCGCTGTGGTAGTTCTCGGCGAGCTCGCCGGCCACCTCGCGCTTGAGGTCGAGCCCCTTCTTGAAGATGAGCGACGGCACCGCGCAGCTACCGGATCTCGTAGTGCACGGGCGTCAGCGCGTCGAGGGCGCGCAGCTCGGGCCGCGGCGTCGGCGTCGAGCGCGGCTTCCACTTCGCTGAGCAGCGTGTCCTCGAGCGGCCGGGTCGTCGGCGCGCGCCGCCACCACCGCCGGCGCTGCGGCACTGGCCGCGGCCGTCGCGGCCGCACGGCGTCGCCCAGATGCGGCAGCTGGCCGGCCAGCGCGCCGAGGACCAGCCCGGCCGCGGCGGCGACGGCCAGCCAGCGGCGATCGGCCCGGCGCGGCGCGAGCCGGCGGCCTCGTGGCCCGGGGAAGGGCAGCACCCGCGCCGCGCGATGGCCGCGGGCGATGCGGGCGGCAGAATCGCGCGCTGCTGGCGGTCGAGGTCGGCGGCCGAGAAGGCCGCGTCGGCGGCGGCGTGCGGCCTCGGCCCGGACCGCGTCGAGGGCGCGCGTGCGACCGTCGCCGCCCGGGCCTGGCAGCGCGCGCAGCCGCTCAGGTGCGCGGCCGGCCGCGTCGCGCATGGCGCCGGCATCGAAGGCCAGCAGTGCGCAGCGTGGTGTCGTCGAGATGGGAGTCGAGCAGCCGCCTCACAGCGGGCCTCCCAGCGCCGTGCGCAGCTTGCGCAGGGCGCGGAACAGGTGGACGCGCACCGTCGCCGGGCTCATCCCGAGCGTCGCCGCGACGTCGTGCGGGCGTCTGCTCGTCGAGGTGGCACAGCAGGAAGACGTCGCGCTGCCGGGTCGGCAGCGTCCCGACCGCCGCCGCCAGCTCCCGCCACTTGGCGGCCACCAGCAGCCGCCGCTCCGGCGACGGGCCGTCGGCGGCCACCGAGTCGAGCGGTCGCCAGGTGCGCGCCGTCGTCGGCCGGCGGCAGCAGCCAGCGCCGCGCCCGGGTGCGCGCCTTGGCACGGTCGAGGCAGGCGTTGACCAGGATGCGCGTGAACCACGCGTCGAACGGCAGGTCGGCCCGGTAGCTGGTCATATGCCCGTACAGCTTCACGAACGCGTCCTGGACGGCGTCGTCGGCGTCGGCGGCGTTCCCGCAGGTAGTGGAAGGCCAGCCGCAGGGCCCGCCGCTGCCACATGCCCACGAGATCCCCGAACCGCTCCGCCGCCGCCGTCGCGGTCACCGGCCGTCGAGCAGCGCGCTTGACCTCGGCGGCGACCGCCGAGGCGTCGTGGCCGGCCGGAACCGTGCGCTCGACGTGAGAAGGCGTCCGTGACATCTGGATATACCGCGGCGACCGGCTCCGCGTTTACCCGAATTGTATCAGGGCGCCGTGGAGATTGTTGACTTCCCGCGATCAGCCTCGGTACGATCCGAGGATTCGGCCGCGCTGCCTGGCGGGCGAGAGGAGACGCATGACTTCGAGCACGACGCGCCCGTCCGGTCTGGAGGCGCACGGCATCGCGGCCACCCGGCCGGTGCACTGGAACCTCACGCCCGCCGTCCTCTACGAGCACGCCCTGCGCCGCGAGGAGGGGATCATCGGCGGCCGACGGGCCGCTCGTCTGCCGCACCGGCCAGCACACCGGCCGGTCGCCGAACGACAAGTTCATCGTCAAGGACGCGACCAGCGACCAGCACGTCCATTGGGGCAAGGTCAACCGGCCGATGACCCCCGAGCACTTCGCGGCGCTGCGCGCCGACGTCGTCGCGCACCTCGGCCAGCGCGAACTCTTCGTCCAGGACCTGCACGCCGGCGCCGACCCGGCCTACCGCCTGCCGGTGCGCATGATCAGCGAGTACGCCTGGCACAGCCTGTTCGTCCGCAACCTGTTCATCGTCCCGACCGACGACGAGCGGCGCAGCCACTCGCCCGAGTTCACGGTGATGTGCGCGCCGACGTTCCAGGCCACGCCGGCCCGGCACGGCTCGCGCTCCGAGGTGGTCATCGCGCTGAACATGGCGGCGCGGGAAGTGATCATCGCCGGCACCAGCTACGCCGGCGAGAACAAGAAGTCGATCTTCTCGGTGCTCAACTACGTGCTGCCGCTGAAGGGCGTGCTGCCGATGCACTGCTCGGCCAACATCGGCGCGGAGCGGCGACACGGCGCTGTTCTTCGGGCTGTCGGGCACCGGCAAGACGACGCTGTCGAGCGATCCCGACCGCGGCCTGATCGGCGACGACGAGCACGGCTGGAGCGACCGCGGCGTCTTCAACTTCGAGGGCGGCTGCTACGCCAAGACGATCCGGCTGTCGGCCGAGGCCGAGCCGCAGATCTACGGCACCACCCGCCGCTTCGGCACCGTGCTCGAGAACGTGGTCGTCGACCCGGACACGCCGCGTGCTCGACCTCGACTCGTCGACGCTTCACCGAGAACACCCGCGCCGCCTATCCGATCGAGTTCATCGACAACGCCGTGCCGGGCGGCCAGGGCGGCCACCCGGCCAACATCGTCATGCTCACCGCCGACGCGTTCGGGGTGCTGCCGCCGATCGCCCGGCTGTCGCCCGAGGGCGCGATGTACCACTTCCTCTCGGGCTACACCGCCAAGGTCGCCGGCACCGAGAAGGGCGTGACCGAGCCGAGCGCCACCTTCAGCACCTGCTTCGGCGCGCCGTTCCTGCCGCTCAATCCCAACGTCTACGCCCGGATGCTCGGCGAGCGCATCGCCACGCCACCAGGCGCCGGGTGTGGCTGGTCAACACCGGCTGGACCGGCGGCCCGCACGGCGTCGGCAGCCGCATGAAGATCGCCTACACGCGGGCGATGATCCGCGCGGCGTTGTCGGGCGCCCTCGACGGCGTCGCCTACCAGCGCCACCCGGTGTTCAACGTCGAGGTGCCGACCAGCTGCCCCGACGTCCCGGCGACGGTGCTCGATCCGCGCGGGCACCTGGCAGGACCCGGCGGCCTACGACGCCCAGGCGGCCAAGCTGGCCGCGATGTTCGTCGAGAACTTCAAGACGTTCGCCGGCGACGTCGACGCCGCGGTCGTGGCCGCGGGCCCGCGGGTGTGAGCGCGGCCGCCACGCCGGGTCGCCTACGAGGCCGTCATCGGCCTCGAGGTGCACGCGCAGCTGCGCACCGCGACCAAGATCTTCTGCGGCTGCCGCGCCGAGTTCGGCGCCGCGCCCAACGCCCACGTCTGTCCGGTCTGCCTCGGGCTGCCCGGGGCGCTGCCGGTGATGAACGCGCACGCGGTCGATCTCGCGCGTCGCCGCCGCGCTGGCGCTCGAGTGCGACGGTCCATGAGACGTCGGTGTTCGCCCGCAAGAACTACTTCTATCCCGACCTGCCGAAGGGCTATCAGATCTCGCAGTACGAGCGGCCGCTGGCCACCGGCGGCCGCGTCGTCATCGATGCCGGCCAGGGCCGCGCGCGATCGCCTTGACCCGGATCCACCTCGAAGAGGACGCCGGCAAGTCGCTCCATGACGGCTTCGCCGATTCCGACCGCCGCACCTACGTCGACTTCAACCGCGCCGGCGTGCCGCTGATCGAGATCGTCAGCGAGCCGGACCTGCGCAGCGCCACCGAGGCGGCGACCTACTTCGAGACGCTGCGCCGGCTGCTGGTCTGGATTGGCGTCAACGACGGCAACATGGAGGAGGGCAGCCTGCGCTGCGACGCCAACGTCTCGGTGCGTCCGGCCGGCGCGCCAGGCCCTCGGCACGAAGGCCGAAGTCAAGAACGTCAACTCGTTCCGCTACCTGCAGAAGGCCATCGAGTACGAGATCGCCCGGCAGGTCGACCTGGTCGGGCGCGGCGTGCGGGTCGAGCAGGAGACGCGGCTGTTCGATGCCGCCCTGGGCAAGACCTTCTCGATGCGCAGCAAGGAAGAGGCGCACGACTACCGCTACTTCCCGGAGCCCGATCTGCCGCCGCTCGTCGGTGTCGGCCGAGCGCCAGGGGCGGGTCGCGGCGGCCCTGCCCGAGCTGCCCGAGGCGCGGCGGGCCCGCTTCGTGGCCGACTACAAGCTGCCGGCCTACGACGCCGGCGTGCTCACCGACAACCGACCGCTGGCCGACTACTTCGAAGCGACCGCCCGCGCCTGCGGCAATGCCAAGGCGGCGAGCAACTGGGTGATGGGCGAGGTGCTGCGCACGCTCAAAGCGCGGGCGACGACCATCGACCAGGTCGGGGTCAGCGCCGCCGCCCTGGCCGGGCTGATCGCGCTCGTCGACGCCGGCACGATCAGCACACACCGTCGCCAAGTCGGTGTTCGAGCAGATGGACGGCACCGGCCGCGCCGCCGCCGACATCGTCGCGAGCCAGGGCCTGGCGCAGGTCTCCGACGACGGCGTGCTGTCGCGCGTCGTCACCGACGTGCTGGCGGCGCACGCCGACGCGGTGCAGCAGTATCGCGGCCGGCAAGAAGGCGGCGTTCGGCTACCTCGTCGGCGAGGCGATGAAGGCGTCGGGCGGCAACGCCGACCCGCGTCGCCTGAGCCAGCTGCTGCGCGCGACACTCGACGGCTGATCGTTTCGTGCAGGAGCCGGCTGCCGGGCGGCGGTCGGGCTGCTACTATTGCCGTGACGGCGGCGCGACGCTCGCGCTCGCCGTGATCGACCGCACCCGGTGGGAGGGCAGGCTCCGCAGTGATCGAACTGCAGAACGTCACGAAGGTCTACGGCACCGACGTCGTGGCTCTCGACAAGCTGACCTTCACGGTGGAGAAGGGCGAGTTCGTCTTCCTCACCGGCCCGAGCGGCGCCGGGAAGTCGACCTTGCTGCGCCTGCTGCTGCGCCAGGAGCTGCCCAGCGACGGCGCGCTCACGGTCGCCGGCCGCGACCTGGCGACGCTCTCGACCAGCCAGGTCCAGGACTATCGCCGCTCGCTCGGCGTCGTCTTCCAGGACTTCAAGCTGATCCCGACCAAGACCGTCTTCGACAACGTCACGTTCGTGATGCGGGTGCTGGGCGTGCCGGTCGAGCAGCAGCGCCGGCGCACCTACCAGGTGCTGAAGTGGGTCGGCCTGCAGCACCGCGCGCTGGCCTATCCACCCGAGCTGTCGGGCGGCGAGCAGCAGCGCATCGCGATCGCCCGCGCGCTCGTCAACGACCCGCAGCTGGTGCTGGCCGACGAGCCGACCGGCAACCTCGACCCCGACCTGTCGCTCGAGATCATGGATCTGTTCCGCGAGATCAACGCCGGCGGCACGACGGTCGTGGTGGCCACCCACGATCGGGCGCTGATCGCCCATGTCGGCCGGCGCGTGCTGCACCTCGAACACGGCCGCGTGCCCGGAGGGGCGCCGTGAGGGCGGTGGCCTACGCCTGGCAGGAGGCGGTGATCAGCCTGCGGCGCGGGCGCTGGGCGCTGCTGTTGTCGGTGGCGACGATTGCCGTCGCGCTGACCATGCTGGGCGCCTTCCGCGTCGTCTCGGACAATCTCGCCCGGGTCGCCGACGGCTGGCGCACCTCGGCCGAGATGACCGTCTATCTCGACGACGTCGTGACCGAGACCGAGCGGACCGCGGCCCGGCAGCTGATCGAGCGCAACCCGGCCGTGGCCGGCGTCACCTTCGTGACCAAGGAAGAAGCGCTGGCCCGCTTCGGCAGCGACTTTCCCGAGCTGGGCGACATCACCGGGTCGCTCGACACCAACCCGTTCCCGGCCTCCTTCGACGTGCGCCTGCGCACCGACGGCGCGACCGACGGCGCCCAGGCGCTGGCGGCGGCGCTGGCCAAGCAGGCCGGGGTGGTCGACGTCCGCTACGACCAGCGCTGGATCGATCGGCTGCTGGCGGTGCTCGCGGCGCTGCGGACGGCGGGCTGGGCCTCGGCGCTGGCGCTCGTCCTCGGGGCGGCGACCACCGTGGTGGCGGTCGTCCGGCTGTCGTTCGAGTCGCGTCGGGAGGAGATCGCGATCATGGGCCTGGTCGGCGCGCCGGTGTCGTTCATTCGCGGCCCGTTCGTGATGGAGGGGGCGATCCAGGGCGGTCTTGGCGCGATCGCCGCCCTCGGGGCGCTGGCTTCGCTCGGCCGGGCGGTGGGGCGCGCCCTCGGGCCGGCGGTGGCCGCGCTCGGGCCCGACGCCCTGCGCCCGCTGTCGGGCTGGGATGCCGTCGGCCTGGTCGTGCTCGGCGCCGGCGTCGGGGCGCTGGCCGGGCTCCTGGCGACCTGGCGGTGGGATCCGGACCACACCTCCGCCGCCCGTTGACAGCCTCGTCACGGCGACCTTACACTGCTGAAAGTCGCCCCCAGATGCACAGGACCAGAGGCCGCATGCCGCACTTCCTGAGCGCAAGTCCTGCCCCCGGCCCAGTCCTTTCCTTGATTGATTTCTACCGCGAAGAGTTCGTGAAGCACCAGGAATGCCTGGCCGCGCAACGCGAGTACTTCTCGGAACACGCCATCCAGTCGGTGGAGACGGCGCTCTGTCGCATCATCGCGGAGATCGACGCCCTCACCCACAAGGACGACGCCGACGTGGTCGTCTCCCGCCTCCTCAAAGAGTTCGACGTCGTGACCAGGCTGTCGGCTTGGACCGACCCCCTCAAGATCAACTGAGCCCGGCGCTGGGCCGCCTGCGTGCCGACGCCTCGGCCGTCCTCGCCGCGGCCGTGGCCGCCGTGTCGCCACGGACGCTCGTACCGCGGGCGCTGGCCGGCGTCGCCGGCGACCTGATGGCGCGGCCCGGCCCCCTGGACGTCATCGCGGTCGGCAAGGCCGCCGCGGCGATGTACGCGGCATTCACGGCCGCCGCGCCCGGCCGCCTCGGGTCGTCGCTGGCGATCGGTCCCCACCGGCCGGCGCAGTGGCCGGGAGGGCCGTGGATCACCGGCGGGCATCCGTTCGCCACCGACGGCAGCGTCGAGGGCGGGCGGCGCGGCGCTCGAGATCGCGGCCGGCGTGCCACCCGGCGGGCGGCTGCTGGTGCTGCTCTCCGGCGGCGCCTCGGCGCTGATGGCGGCGCCGGCCCCTGGCCTCGCACTGGCACTCAAGCAACAGACGGTCGCGGACGATGATGGCCGCCGGCGCGGCGATCACCGAGCTGAACGCGGTCCGCAAGCACCTGTCGGCCGTCAAGGGCGGACGGCTCGCCGCCACCTGCCGCGGCCAGGTCGTCACGCTGGCGATTTCCGACGTCGTCGGCGACGACCTCAGCGTGATTGGCTCGGGGCCGGGCGTGGCCGACGCGTCGACCTGGTCCGACGTGCGGGCGGCACTCCACGCCTTCGGCGGCGCGACCGGCCACGATGCCGTCGTCCTCGAATTGGCCGAAGCCGGCTGCGCCGGGGCCATTCCCGAGACCCCCAAAGCCGGCGACCCGGCGATGGCCGGGGCGCGCGCCCACGTCATCGGCGGGCGGCGCGAAGCCATGGCCGGCGCGGCGGAGGCCGCGCGTGGGCTCGGCTACGAGGTCGTCGTCGACGCAGCGCCGATTGTCGGCGAGGCCCGCGACGCGGCCGAGCACTGGTGGCAGGCGGTCGCGGCGCCGGCCGTGGCGGGCGGGCGCCGGCTGGCGCTGATCACCAGCGGCGAGACGACGGTCCGGGTCATCGGGCGCGGCCGCGGCGGCCGCAATCAGGAGTTCGCGCTGGCGGCGGCGGCGCCGCTGGCGACGCTGACCCGGCCGGCGGTGCTGGTCTCGATCGGCACCGACGGCATCGACGGCCCGACCGACGCCGCCGGAGCGATCGTCGACCCGACCTCACTCGCCCGCGCGCGCCGGGCGGCCCTCGACCCGGAGGCCGCGCTGGCCACCAACGACAGCTACCCGTTCTTCGCCGCGCTCGGCGACCTGCTGCGTCCGGGCCCGACCGACACCAACGTCGGCGATCTGCAAGTGTTGCTGGTGTCGCCGGCCTGATACGCTGGCGGCGGCGCGCCAGGCGCGCCAGAGTGTCGTGACCGAACAGGATCTCCTCCAGGCCATTCGCAGCCACAGCGGCGCGCCCGAGACGGCGCGCGCGCTCGCCACTCGCCTCGGCGTGACGGCGAGCGAGCGGGCGTCGTTTCGGCGCCAGCTGAAGACGCTGGTCGCCGACGGCGCGCTGGTGATGATCGGCGGCCGACGCTTCGCGCTGCCCGACCGGATCGACGTCGTGACCGGCCGCCTGCAGGGCCATGCCGGCGGCTTCGCATTCGTGCTGCCGGACACGGCGCATACCGCCGACGTCTTCGTCCCCGAGAGCGCCCGCGCCGGCGCCATGCACGGCGATCGGGTCACGGCCCGGGTCGAGCTCACCCGGGCCGATGGGCGTCGTGAAGGCCGTATCGTCGAGATCCTCGAGCGTCGCAGCGCCCAGGTGGTCGGACAGATTCGCATCGAGCGCCGCGGCGCGGTCGTGACGCCGTTCGACGCCCGGCTCGACACCGACGTGCGGGTCGCCGCCGCCGACACCCTGGCGGCCGCCGACGGCGACATGGTCACGGTCGAGGTCCAACACTGGCCGGGGCCGGCCGGACCGGCGGCCGGACGTGTCGTCGAGGTCCTCGGCCGTCTCGACGATCCGGGGGTCGACACCGAGATCGTGCTGCGCAAGCACGGCATTCCCGACGCCCACGCCCCCGATGCCGTCGCCCAGGCCCGCGGTCGCGACCACGCCGTGGCGGCGAGCGAGATCGCCGGCCGCAGCGACTTCCGCGGCTGGGAGATCGTCACCATCGACGGCGAGCACGCCCGCGACTTCGACGACGCCATCTCGATCGAGCAGCTGGCCAACGGCCACTACTGGCTCGGCGTGCACATCGCCGACGTCGCCCACTACGTGCCCGAGGGCAGCGCCCTCGATCTCGACGGCTTCGCCCGCGGCACCTCGGTCTACTTTCCCGAGCGCGCCGTCCACATGTTCCCGAGCGAACTGGCGACCGGCGTGTGCAGCCTCAACCCGCACGTCGACCGGCTCGTGCAGTCGTGCCTGATGGAGGTCGACGGCCGCGGCGAGGTGGTGCGCTACGAACTGCACGACGGGGTGATTCACAGCCGCGCGCGGATGACCTACACGGCGGTCAACGCCATCGTCACCGATCGCGATCCGGTCCAGCGGGCGCACTACGCGGCGCTGGTGCCGATGTTCGAACGGATGCGCGCGCTGTTCGAGATTCTCAACGGGCGGCGGCGCCGCCGCGGCTCGATCGATTTCGACCTGCCCGAGGCCGAGGTCGTCGTCGACGACGCCGGAGCCATCGAGGCGATCGTCGCCTCGGAGCGCAACGTCGCCCATCGCATCATCGAAGAGTTCATGCTGCTGGCCAACGAGACGGTGGCCGCGCACCTGGAGCGCGAAGGCATGCCGGCGCTGTACCGCGTCCACGAGACGCCCGACCCGGCCCGGGTCGACGAGTTCGAGGCGTTCGTGTCGTCGCTCGGGTTCAGCCTGGCGGCGCCGCCCGGCGCCGTCCACCCCCGTCACTTCCAGCACCTGGTCGATCGCATCCACGGCACGCCGGAGGAGCGGCCGATCGCCTTCCTGATGCTGCGAACGATGCAGAAGGCGCGCTACGACGCCGCCAACCTCGGGCACTTCGGTCTGGCCGCCCACAGCTACACCCATTTCACCTCGCCGATCCGCCGCTACCCCGACCTGGTCGTGCACCGCGTGCTGCGTGAGCTGCGCCACGGCGCCGCGTCGGCCGAGCGGCGCGAGGAGCTCGACGACGCCCTGCCCGAGGTCGCCCGCCACACCTCGGCGATGGAGCGCCGGGCGCAGGAGGCCGAGCGCGAGCTGCTGCAGTGGAAGAAGGTGCGGTTCATGGCCGACAAGGTCGGCGACGTCTTCACCGGCTACATCACCGGCGTCGCGCCGTTCGGCCTCTTCGTCGAGCTGGTCGAGCACTTCGTCGAGGGGCTGGTGCACGTGACCACGCTCGCCGACGACTTCTACCGCTTCGACGAGCAGTCGCGGGTGCTGTTCGGCGAGCGCACCAAGAAGGTCTACCGCCTCGGCGAGGCGGTCCGCGTCCAGGTGATCCGCGTCGACCTGCACCGCCGTCAGATCGAGCTCGGTATCGAGGAGGTGCTGGCCGCAGTGCGCAACGACGAGCGAGCCCGCGGGCCGCGCCGCAGCCGCAGCGCCCCGCGCCGCCCACCCGTGGCTCGGCCGGCCGCGGCGGCCACCGGCCGTCCGGGTCGCCGCGAGCGCGCCGGCCGCAAGCGGCGGTGAGCCCGGTGCGCTCGATCATCGTCGGCACGGCCGGGCACATCGACCACGGCAAGAGCACGCTGGTCAAGGCGCTGACCGGCACCGATCCCGATCGCCTGAAGGAAGAGAAGGCGCGCGGCATCACCATCGAGCTCGGCTTCGCCCACGTCGACCTCGGCGACGGCGTGACGGTGTCGTTCGTCGACGTCCCCGGCCACGAGCGCTTCGTCCGCACCATGCTCGCCGGCGTCGGCGGCATCGACGCCGTGCTGCTCGTCGTCGCCGCCGACGAAGGGGTGATGCCGCAGACCCGCGAGCACTTCGACATCTGCCGCCTGCTGCACGTCCGGCGCGGGGCGATCGCACTGACGAAGATCGACGCCGCCGACGCCGAGATGGTCGCGCTGGCGACGCTCGACGTCCGCGAGCTGGTCGCCGGATCGTTCCTCGACGGCGCGCCGGTGGTGCCGGTGTCGGCCGTGACCGGCGACGGACTCGACCAGTTGCGCACCGTGCTGTCGGGTCTGGCGGTCGCGGCGCCGCGGCGCGACGCCGACGGCGCCACGCGGCTGCCGGTGGACCGCGTGTTCTCGATGCGCGGCTTCGGCACCGTGGTCACCGGCACGCTGGTGGCCGGCACCGTCGGCATCGAGGACGATTCTCGAGGTGCTGCCGGCCGGGCGGCCGACCAAGGTCCGCGGACTCCATGTCCATGGCCGGCCGCGGACCCAGGCGGCGGCGGGCGAGCGGATCGCGGTGAACCTGGCCGGGCTCGAGGTGCCCGACGTGCCGCGTGGCGCCGTCCTGGCGACGCCTCGGGCGCTGACCGCGACCCGGCGCGTCGACGTCGAGCTGACGCTGTTGCCCGGCGTGGCGCCGCTCAAGCACGGCGCGCGCGTGCGGGTGCATCACGGGACCGCGGAGCTGCTCGCCCGGGTGTCGCTGGCCGGCGATCGGCTCGCCGCCGCCGCCGGCGACGCTACCTTCGCGCGGCTCCGCCTCGAGGCCGCGGCGGTGCTGACGCGCCGCGACCGGTTCATCGTGCGCAGCTACTCGCCGCTCGTGACCATCGGCGGCGGCGTCGTGCTCGATCCCGATCCGCCGCGTACCGGACTGCGCACCGCGCGCGCCGCGGCCCGCTTTGCCGCGCTGGCCCCCCACCACGATCTCGATGCCGACACCCGCGCCGCGCTCCGTCGGATGCTGCCCGATGCCGGTCTGGCCGGGACGTCGACGGCGCGGCTGGCCTGCCGTCTCGGCGTGGTCCCGGCGCGCGTTCGGGCCGCGCTGGCCGCGCTCGAGTCGTCAGGCGAGGTGACGACCGCGGCCGACTGGGTCGTCGACCGGCGCGCCCTGGCCGCGCCGATCGACGCGCTGCTCGCCGGCCTCGCGGCGTTCCACCGCGCCCAGCCGCTCGCCGCCGGCGTGCCGCTCGAAGAGGCGCGGGCGCGCTGGTTCGCGAAGGGGCCGCCGCCGATCGTCGACCGCATCGTCGCCGATCTGGCCGCCGCGGGCCGGGTCGTGGCGCGCGACACCATCGCGCTGGCCGGGCACCGGCTCGCGCTCACCGACGAGGAGAGCGAGGTGTTGGAGCGGCTCGAGGCAACGTTCCGGGCGGCCGGCCTCAACCCGCCCGATGCGTCGCCGGCGTCCCTGGCGGCCGAGTACCGGCGCCCAGCGGCGCTGGTCGAGCGAGTGCTGCAGCTGCTGGTCAAGCAGAAGCGGCTCGTTCGGCTCGACACGCTCGTGTTTCACCACGACGTGCTCGAGCAGCTCAAGGCCGAGGTCGCGGCGCGCAAGGCGACCGCGCCCGGCGGTCGAGCGAGCGTCGACGTCAAGGCGTTCAAGGACACCTACGGCCTGTCGCGCAAGTTCGCGATTCCGCTGCTCGAATTCCTGGACAGAGAACGTGTGACGCGGCGGGCGGGGGACGTGCGGATCGTGCTCTGACGCCGAGGCGGCCGGGCGGCCGTCTCAGTCCTTCTTGTCGTCGTCGTCCTTGAAGCCCTGCTTGAAGTTGCGGATACCGGCGCCGATGCCGCGGCCCAGCTCCGGCAGCCGGTTGGCCCCGAAAATCAGGATGACGATCGCCAGGATGATCAACATCTCCGGCAGCCCGAGCGGGCCCAGGAGGGCGAACGTGGTGGTAGCCATGCCCGGATTCTAGCACTGTCGCTGGACGAGGGCGGCGCGGCGCCCGGGTGTCTCCGGCCGATGGCAGGACCACGGCCAGAAGTGGTGGGGCCGGGCTGGCGTCCGCTTTGCACTTGTCATGACGGAGAACCGTCGGTCAGAATTGAGACTCGCGCCGACGTCACCTCTGCTGATCGCGCATGTCCGATTCACAGCGCATGGCCGCACCCGTCCGGCGACAGTCGCGGGGACAGTCGCACATCCTGCTGGACCGCCCGGCCGACCCCTCGTTCGACTTCGAGGACCGGCATCTCGGCGGGCTGATGGGCGCATCGGTGGCCTCGCATCTGGCGATGGTGGTGGTCGCCATCCTCGTGCTGCGCTTCATGCCCCGGCCGCAGCTGACCGAGATCCTGCCCGACGCGCTGCCCGCGGAGATCGTCTGGCTGGCCGAGGAAGGGCCCGGCGGCGGCGGTGGCGGCGGCGGCGACAACTCGCCCGAGCCGGCCAGGAAGGTGGAGCTGCCCGGGAAGGAGAAGGTCAGCGTGCCGGTCGAGGTCGAGCCGGAGCCGGTCAAGACGCCGCCCAAGGAAGAGCCGCCGCAGGAGACGGTGATTCCGGCGGTGCAGACCGCGGCGGCGCCGATCGAAGCCCCGGGCGCCA
Organism: uncultured Acidobacteriota bacterium; assembly: GCA_963786365.1. GTDB lineage: Bacteria > Acidobacteriota > Vicinamibacteria > Vicinamibacterales > UBA2999 > CAWAYR01. The sequence goes on along the minus strand of CAWAYR010000018.1, from coordinate 377,535 downwards.
TCACCCCGGAGACGATTGTCCCGTCGACCAGCGCCGGCAGCGGCACCGGCGGGGGCGGCGGCACCGGCGAAGGCGGCGGATCGGGATCGGGCAACGGCCGCGGTCTCGGGTCGGGCAACACCGCCGGCGTCGGCGGCGGGGAATACGACATCGGCAACGGCGTGGCGCCGCCGCGCGTGCTCAAGGAAGTGAAGCCGGCCTACACCGCCGAAGCGATGCGTGCCAAGGTGCAGGGCGTGGTCTGGCTGCGGTGCGTGGTCATGCCCGACGGATCGGTCGGGCGCGTCGAGGTCGTGCGGTCGCTCGACTCGACCTTCGGGCTCGACCAGGAAGCCGTCAAGGCGGCGCGGCAATGGCGATTCTCGCCCGGGACGCGGCTCGGCGAACCGGTGGCCGTTCGCATCACGATCGAACTGACCTTCACGCTGCGCTGATCGGGGAGTGTCGTCCGTGCGCCTATCCGTTCCCGCTCTGATGGCGTCGCTGACCCTGACGGCGGTGGCGGCCTCGGGCTGCGGGCCGGCGCCGGCGGTGGAAGCGCACGGATCGGCGGCGGCTGGCGGCAACCGCCCAGCGCGCCGGGCCGCAGCGCCTGAAGGTCCAGGTCGTCCAGACCTACCCGCACGACCCCGGAGCGTTCACGCAGGGACTGGTGCTGGCCGGCACGCGGCTGTTCGAGAGCACCGGGCTCGAAGGCCGCTCGAGTCTGCGCGAAGTCGAGTTGACCAGCGGCAAGGTGCTGCGCCGTCTCGACGTGCCGGCGCCGGTGTTCGCCGAGGGCCTGGCGCTGGTCGGGTCGCGGCTGTTCCAGATCACCTGGAAGCACGGGCTCGCCTACACCTACGACCGCGACACCTTCAAGAAGGGCGCGACCTTCGACTACGACGGCGAGGGCTGGGGGCTCTGCTACAACGGCCAGGAGATCGTGATGAGCGACGGCAGCGCCCGCCTCACCTTCCGCGGGCCCGAGACGTTCCGACCGTTCGTGAGGTGACGGTGCGGACGAGCGGCCAGCCGGTCGATCAGCTGAACGAGCTCGAGTGCGTCGGCCCGCACGTCTACGCCAACATCTGGATGACCGACCGCATCGTCCGCATCGACCCGAAGAGCGGGGAGGTCACCGCAGCTCGATCGACGCGTCCAACCTGCTGGCCCCGGCCGAGCGCTTCGGCACCGACGTGCTGAACGGCATCGCCCACGATCCGAAGGACGACACGTTCTTGATCACCGGCAAGCTCTGGCCACGGATGTTCCGGGTCCGCTTCGTTCCCTGACGCTCGAGCGCGAACTTGGGGAACAGGGGCTGGGGACCAGGGACTAGCGCGTGACAAAGAAACGGCCCGGTGGGTCTCCCCACCGGGCCGTTGTGTGTTCAGAAAGCCAGACTGTCAGTGCGACAGCGTGGCGACCTGTTCCTTGGTCCCGAGCCCCGGTCCCTTCAGCCGCGAGCGGCCCCAGGAGCGAGCGTCAGTACATCCCGCCCATGCCGCCGCCGCCGGGCATCGCCGGGGCGTCCTTCTTGTCCTCGGGGATCTCGGCGACCATCGCCTCGGTCGTCAGCAGCAGGCTGGCGATCGACGAGGCGTTCTGCAGCGCGTTGCGCACCACCTTGGCCGGGTCGATGACGCCGGCCTTGACCAGGTCCTCGTAGGTGTCGGTGGCGGCGTTGAAGCCGTCGTCGCCCTTGCCTTCCTTGACCTTGGCCACGACGATCGAGCCTTCGAGGCCGGCGTTGGTCGCGATCCAGCGGCACGGCTCCTCGATGGCGCGGCGGATGATCTGCACGCCCACCGCCTGGTCGCCCTCGAGCTTGAGGTTGTCGAGCGCCTTGCTGGCGCGCAGCAGGGCCACGCCGCCGCCGGGCACGATGCCCTCTTCGACGGCCGCCTTGGTGGCGTGCATGGCGTCTTCCACGCGCGCCTTCTTTTCCTTCATCTCGGTCTCGGTCGCCGCACCGACCTTGATCACCGCGACGCCGCCGACCAGCTTGGCCAGCCGCTCCTGCAGCTTCTCGCGGTCGTAGTCCGAGGAGGTCTCCTCGATCTGCGCGCGGATCTGCTTGACGCGGCCCTCGATCTTGCCGGAGACGCCGCCGCCCTCGACGATGGTGGTGTTGTCCTTGTCGATGGTGATCTTCTTGGCCTTGCCGAGATCCTCGAGCTTGATGTTCTCGAGCTTGACGCCGAGGTCCTCGGTGATGGCCTTGCCGCCGGTCAGCGTGGCGATGTCCTCGAGCATGGCCTTGCGGCGATCACCGAAGCCCGGCGCCTTGACGGCGGCGGCCTGCAGCGTGCCACGCAGCTTGTTCACCACCAGCGTGGCCAGCGCCTCGCCTTCGATGTCCTCGGCGATGATGAGCAGCGGGCGGCCGAGACGGGCGACCTGCTCCAGCACCGGCAGGAGGTCCTTCATCGAGCTGATCTTCTTCTCGTGGATCAGGATGACCGGGTTCTCGAGCACCACTTCCATGCGCTCGGGGTCGGTGACGAAGTAGGGCGAGAGGTAGCCGCGGTCGAACTGCATGCCCTCGACCACTTCGAGCGTGGTCTCCAGGGTCTTGGCCTCTTCGACGGTGATGACGCCGTCCTTGCCGACCTTCTCCATCGCTTCCGCGATGATCGTGCCGATGGTGTGATCGCTGTTGGCCGAGATCATGCCGACCTGGGCGATCATGTTGCCCTTGACCGGCTTGGCCATCTTCTTGATCTCGGCGGTCATCGCCTCGACCGCCTTCTCGATGCCGCGCTTCAGCTCCATCGGGTTGGCGCCGGCGACGACGTTGCGGGCACCTTCGCGGTAGATCGCCTGGGCCAGCACGGTCGCCGTCGTCGTGCCGTCACCGGCCGTGTCCGACGTCTTGCTCGCGACCTCGCGGACCATCTGGGCGCCCATGTTCTCGAGCGGATCCTTCAGGTCGATTTCCTTGGCCACCGTCACGCCGTCCTTGGTGATGGTGGGGGAGCCGAACTTCTTGTCGAGGACCACGTTGCGGCCCTTGGGACCGAGCGTCACCTTGACCGCGTCGGCCAGCTGGTTCACGCCGCGGAGGATGGCCTGCCGCGACTGCTCGCCGTAGATAATCTGCTTCGCCATTTTGCGCCTGTCTCCCGTTCCTGACTGGTTACTTCTCGACCACGGCGAGGACTTCGTCCTCACGCATGATGAGGTACTCGGTGCCGTCGATTCTGATCTCCTGGCCCGAGTACTTGCCGAAGAGGATGGTGTCGCCCGACTTCACGTCGAGCGGGGTCTTCTTGCCGTCCTTGTCGGGCTTGCCGGCGCCGACGGCGACCACCTTGCCTTGCTGGGGCTTTTCCTTGGCGCTGTCGGGGATGATGATGCCCCCGACCTTCTGTTCGCCCTCTTCGATGCGCTCGACGAGGATGCGGTCGTGCAACGGACGCAGTTTCGTAGCCATATCAGGGACTCCGGTCACCATGCGGCGGCCCCGGCGGGACCGCTGAATACGGGCGCGCCGGCGGGGCCGGCCGTCGGGGCCGATCCAGGGCGCGCGCTCGCCTTAGCACTCCCCCCACACGGGGGCTAGCACTCAAGGCACTAGACTGCTAACCATACCGAGGTCCTCGGGTGGGTGTCAAGGGGCGGCGCCGCCGCCGGCGTCACGCCGCCGAGGAGCGCGAGACGCGGATCTTGAGGGCCGCGACCTTGCGGGTCAGGGTGTTGCGGTGCATGCCGAGCACGTCGGCGGCGCGGCTGACGTTGCCGTCGCAGCTCGCCACCACCCGGGCGATGAAGCGCCGTTCGAACTCGCGTTGGGCGTCGTCGTAGTGCACGCCCTTGTCGACCATCTCGGCCACCACGCGGTCCAGTTGCTCACGCATTCGGGGTCTCCAGCGCGCGGCCGGTGAGCCGCTCGAAGGCATCCAGGTACTTCTCGCGCGTGCGCCGCACGACCTCGTCGGGCAGCGCCGGCACCGGCGGCTGCTTGTTCCAGCGAATCGACTCGAGGTAGTCGCGCACGTACTGCTTGTCGAAGCTCGCCTGCGGGCCGCCGGGCGCGTACTGATCGGCCGGCCAGTAGCGCGACGAGTCGGGCGTCATCGCCTCGTCGATGAGCAGCAGCTCGCCGCCGTCGGTCACCCCGAATTCGAACTTGGTGTCGGCCAGCATGATGCCGCAGCCGGCGGCGTGGGCCGCCCCGGCCGCATACAGCGCCATGGTGATCGCCTTGACCTGCGCCAGCCGGTCGGCGCCGACGACAGCGGCGGCCTCGTCCTCGGTGATGTTGACGTCGTGGCCCGGAGTCGGCCTTGGTCGCCGGCGTGAAGAGCGGTGCCGGCAGCCGGTCGGATTCCCGCAGTCCGGCCGGCAGCGGGTGACCACACACCGCGCCGGTGGCCACGTAGTCCTTCCACCCCGAGCCCGAGACGTAGCCGCGGGCGACGCACTCGACCGGCAGCGGCGTCGTGCGCCGGACCAGCATCGCGCGCCCGTCGAGCTGCTCGCGGTGGCCGCGCAGCGCCGCGGGGAACGCGGCGGCGTCGGCGGTGAGGAGGTGGTTGGCGACGATCGCGCGCGTCCGCGCGAACCAGAACGCCGACAGCTGCGTCAGCACGCGGCCCTTGTCGGGAATGCCCGAGCCGAGCACGTAGTCGAAGGCCGAGATCCGATCGGTGGCGACGATCAGCACGTCGTCGCCGACGGCGTAGAGATCGCGGACCTTGCCTTGACGCAGCCGGGGCACGCCAGGGAGCGCAGATTCGATCAGGGGAGGGGCAAGCACCACGACGGCTCCGGCACGGGGACCGAGAATCGTAGCGATTCAGCCCGAGCGGTGCAAGACCCGCGTCGGTGCGTCATGTAGTATGGACGACGAGCCCGACGTCCCGCTGGTCCGACCGCGCGGTGCCACGACGTCCGGTCGACCGAACGCCTCATGCGCGCGTGGATTCGCACTCTCGTGCTCACGGCTCTCGCCGTCGGTGCTCCTCGCGCTGTTCCTGCGCAACGCCAACCTGGGCGAGGTGTGGCGGGTGATGCGTCAGGCGCGCCTCGGGCTGGTGGCGGTGGGCGTGGGCCTGCTGTTCTTCGGCTATGCCTGCCGCGCGGCGCGCTGGCAGGTGATGCTGGCGCCGATCGGGCCGACGCGCTTCGCCGTGGCGCTGCGCGCCACGATCATCGGCTTTGCCGCGTCGTTCGTCCTGCCGGCGCGGGCCGGCGAGGTGATCCGGCCGTGGCTGCTGGCGCGGCGCGAAGGGCTGCCGGTCGCCGCCGCGTTCGCCACGGTCCTGCTCGAGCGCGTGCTCGACCTGGTGACGGTGCTGGCGCTGCTCGGGCTGTACTTCCTCGCCTTCGACCCCGGGCTGTCGTCGCTCGACCCGGTGCTCTACGGCGCGGTCCGCGCCGGCGCACTCCTGGCGTCGGTGGCGGCGGCCGTGGGCATCGGCGTGATGCTGGCGTGCGCCGCCGATCCGGCGCGCCTCAGCCGTCTGGTGGCGTGGAGCACCGCGTGGCTGCCCGAGCGTCCGCGGGCCCTGGTGACCTCGCTGTCGCAGTCGTTCGCCGAAGGCCTGACGGCGGTGCGCGAGCCGCGCCGGCTGGCCCTGGCGCTGGCCTGGTCGGTGCCGCTGTGGCTCTCCATCGCCGCGCAGATCTGGGTGGTGTCGCTGGCCCTCGGCGTGGTCCTGCCGGCCGCCGGATCGCTGCTCGTCACCGCGCTGCTGGTCGTCGGCGTGGCCGTGCCGACGCCGGGCGCGGTCGGCGGCTACCACGAGGCGTATCGCCTGGCGGTCACGACCTTCTTCGCCATCGAGAACGATCGCGCCGTGGCCGCCGCCATCGTTCTCCACGCGGTCGGGTTCGTCCCGACGCTCGCCGCCGGCGCCTGGATGATGGCCGTGGAGGGTCTGTCGATCGGGAGCCTGGCGGCCGACGACCCAGGAGACCCAGCCGTGAAGTGCCCCTACTGCGGCGAGCTCGGCGACAAGGTCGTCGACTCGCGGGAGAGCAAGGAAGGCGACGTCATCCGCCGGCGCCGCCAGTGCCTGAGCGCCGGCTGCGGCAAGCGGTTCACCAGCTACGAGCGGATCGACGAGATCCCGTACATGGTGGTCAAGAAGGACGGCACGCGCGAGCGCTTCGAGCGTCAGAAGCTGGTCGCCGGGCTGCTCAAAGCGTGCGAGAAGCGGCCGGTGTCGGTGGCGGCCATCGAGGCGATCGCCGATCGCGTCGAGGGGATGCTGCAGGATCGCGCCGAGAAGGAGATCAACACCACCGAGATCGGCGCGTTCGTGATGCAGGAGTTGAAGCAGCTCGACAAGGTCGCCTACGTCCGCTTCGCGTCGGTGTATCGCCATTTCCGCGACATCGGCGAGTTCATGAGCGAGCTGAAGGACCTGTTGAGCGCGAAGGAGTAGGAGCGCCCGCCGCGGGCGACTGAGCACATGGCGATCTCGCGGACCCCTGCCGTGCCCGGCCCGAGGATCGCCGCTGCGCCCGTCGCCGCGGGCCGGCGGCCGTTCCGCGACAACCCGCGCCTGATCCTGGTCGGCATCGTGCTGCTGCTCGGCGTGCTGGCCAGCCTGCTGTGGCTCGCCGATCGATCGGCGCGCCTGTCGCCCGACTTCCTCACCGGGTTCGTCCTCTACGCGCTCAGCGCCACCAACTTCATGATGCTGCTCGCGCTGGGATTCTTCCTGGTGCGCAACGTCGTCAAGCTGGTGGTCGAGCGCCGCCGGGCGCTGCCGTTCGCCCGCTTCCGCGCCAAGCTGGTCGCGCTGCTGCTCGGGCTCACGCTCGTGCCGGCGGTGCTGGTGCTGGCGGTCGGATCGCAGGTCGTGCTGACGGCCGTCGATCGCTGGTTCAACGCGCCGATGGACGAGGTGCTGGCCTCGGCCAGCAGCATCGCGTCGGACTACTATCCAGGAGCGCCAGCGGGTCGTCAGCGACGAAGCCGCCCGGCTCGCCCAGGCGCTGTCGCGTGTCGATCTCGCCAACGACGTCGAGGCGGTACGGGCGGTGGTCGCGCCCAACGTCACCGAACGGCGCATCGGGCTGGTGCAGGTCTACCGCGTCGCCGGCGGCACCGGCCCCGTGCAGTCGGTGGTCGACGTGGCGTCGCCGACGGTGCCGACCGGCGCGGCCCGCGCCGGCGGCGACCGGCTCGCCGCCCTCAAGGTCAGCGGCTCGCCCGGACGAGTGGACGCTCGAGCCGGTGCCCGGCGGCGACGGCCGCCAGCTTCCTGCGCGTGGCCCAGGCGATCCGCACCCCCGACGGCCGGCTGGCCGGCGTCGTGATCGCCAGCGACGTGCTGACCGGCGAGATGGCCGAGCGGGCGCGGCGGATGACCGAGGCCTACGAGGCCTACACGCAGCTGCGGGTGCTGAAGCAGCCGCTGGCCGGGGTCTATCTGTCGTTCTTCGTGATGGTGACGCTGCTCATCCTGGTCGGGTCGACGTGGATGGGCCTCTATCTCGCCAAGCGGATCACCCGGCCGGTGCAGATGCTGTCGGCGGCGGCCCGCGAGATCGGCGCCGGGCGGCTCGAGCACCGCATCGAGCACCAGGCCGACGACGAGTTCGGCAACATGGTCGAGTCGTTCAACGCGATGGCCGCCGATCTGTCGGCCCGTCAGCGCTCGCTGGAGCGCGCGACGGTCGAGCTCGAGCAACGGCACCACGAGGTCGAACGCCGTCACCGGTCGGTCGAGACGATTCTCGAGCGGATCGCCACCGGCGTCGTGTCGATCGACGCCCACGGCGCCATTGGCCGGGTCAACTCGGCCGCCGCGCGGCTGCTCGATCTCGGTCCGGACGTCGAGGGTCGCCCGGTGGCCGAAGTGCTGGGCGGTGACCTGGCGGCGGTGGCCGGGCTGATCGGGGCGGCGGCCCGCGCCAAGGGCGAGTCGGTGGCCCAGGAGGTGGCCGTCACCCGCGACGGGCGCGAGATGACACTGGCCGTGGCGGCGACGCGACTGCACGGCGCCGCCGGCTTCGAAGGCACGGTGCTCGTGCTCGACGACGTCACGCCGCTGATCCGCGCCCAGAAGGTGGCGGCGTGGCGCGAGGTGGCGCGCCGCCTGGCCCACGAGATCAAGAACCCGCTGACGCCGATTCAACTGTCGGCGGAACGGCTGCAGCGCAAGCTCGGCGAGGGAGCGGCGCCGCACGCGGCGCTGGTGCGCGAGTGCACGTCGACCATCATCGGCGAGGTCGAATCGCTCAAGGGACTGGTCGACGAGTTCTCGCAGTTTGCGCGCATGCCGGCGCCGCGGGCCGTGCCGACCTCGCTCAACGGCGTGCTGGCCGACGCGCTCGCGCTCTACGAGGGGCTGTTCACCCAGGTCGAGGTCGTCCGCCGCTTCGACGACGGCCTGCCGCTGGTCCGGCTCGACGGCGAGCAGTTCAAGCGTGTCGTCATCAACCTCATCGACAACGCCATCGAGGCGATGGAGCACCGCGGCCAGATCGCCGTCGAGACGTCGCGTGACGACGCCCACGCGCTGGTCCGTGTCGTCGTGGCCGACGACGGGCCGGGGATTCCGGCCGGCGAGCGCGACAAGCTCTTCCTGCCGTACTACTCGACCAAGCGGCGCGGGTCGGGACTCGGCCTGGCCATCGTCCGGCGCATCGTCGCCGAACACGGCGGCAACGTCGAAGTGTCGGACAATGTGCCGCGGGGCACGCGGTTCACCATCGAGTTGCCCTGCTGACCGGACCGCTGCCGCCCATGCCTTCGATCCTCATCGTCGACGACGAGCCCGGCGTGCGCACCGCCCTCGGTGGCGTGCTGCGCGACGAAGGCTATGCCGTCGACGCCGTCGAATCCGGGGAAGCGTGCCTCGAGCGCGTCGTCACCCACAGCTACGACGTCGTGCTGCTCGACGTGTGGATGCCGGGCATCGACGGGCTCGAGACCCTGCAGCGGCTGCGTGAGCGTCGCGTCGACGCCGAGGTCGTCGTCATCTCGGGCCACGGCAACGTCGAGTCGGCGGTGCGCGCCATCAAGCTCGGCGCCTTCGACTTCGTCGAGAAGCCGCTGTCGCTCGACAAGGCGGTGCTGGTCGTCCGCCATGCCATGCGCCAGCGGGCGCTCGAGGCCGAGAACCGCGATCTGCGCGCCCAGGTCGACCGCCGCCACACGCTGATCGGCGACAGCCCGGTGATGCAGCACCTGCGCGAGCAGGTGTTGCTGGCGGCGCCGACCAACGGCCGGGTCCTCATCCTCGGCGAGAACGGCACCGGCAAGGAGGTGGTGGCGCGCACGCTGCACGCCCATTCGCGCCGCCGCAGCGGGCCGTTCGTCGACGTCAACTGCGCGGCGATTCCCGAAGAGCTGATCGAGTCGGAGCTGTTCGGCCATACCCGCGGCGCCTTCACCGGCGCCGTCGCCGATCGCCGCGGCCGCTTCGAGCATGCCAGTGGCGGGACGATCTTCCTCGACGAGATCGGCGACATGAGCCTGAAGACCCAGGCCAAGGTGCTCCGCGCCCTGCAGGAGCAGGTGGTCCAGCCGGTCGGCGGCACGGCGACGGTGAAGGTCGACGTCCGCGTCGTCGCCGCGACCAACAAGGATCTGCAGGACGAGATCCGCGGCGGCCGCTTCCGCGAGGATCTCTACTTCCGGTTGAACGTCGTCCCGATCTTCGTGCCGCCGCTGCGCGACCGCGTCGACGACGTGCCGCGGCTGGCCGAGCACTTCATGGCGACGCTGGCCGGCGAGTACGGCCGGCGGGTCAAGCGCTTCGCCCCCGAGGCGATGCTGCGGCTGCAGCAGCACGGCTGGCCGGGCAACGTCCGCGAGCTGCACAACGTCGTCGAGCGGCTCCTGATCATGGTGGCTGGCGACGTCGTCACCCTCGACGACGTCGGCTTCATCGGCGACGGCCCGGGGGACCGCCGGCCGGGACCGGCGGCCCGGGACCGGCCGTCAGTGCCGGCGGCGCACCATTGCCGCTGGCCGAAGCCCGTGATCGCTTCGAGCGCGACTACATCCTGCAGGTGCTGGCGGCGAACCAGGGCAACATCTCCCGCACCGCCGATGCGCTCGGCGTCGAGCGCAGCAACCTCTACAAGAAGATGCGGGCGTTCGGCATCGCCCCGTCACGACGTGACGCCGACTGAGCTAGTCGGCGCGCAGGCGGGCTTCCAGGACCTGCGTCGGGCGGAAGCCCTCGAGCTGCAGGTAGTACTCGGCGGTGTGCACCAGTGCCGCGGCCGGGACGAGCCCGACGACCTCGCTCTCGAGAATCGTCACGCCGTAGCGCGCCGCCTCGCGCCTGACGGCCTCGAACACGCGGAAGATCGGCGTCTTCTCGAAGTTGGTCAGATTCATCGACACCTGCACGATGCCGCGGTCCTCGAGCGCGATGCCCATCGCCTTGACGTAGCGGAAACCGCCCGAACTCATCCGGATGGCGGCGGCGATGCGCTTGGCGACGTCGAGCCGATCGGTGGCGAGGTTGATGTTGTAGGCGATGAGCGGCATGCGGGCGCCGATCACCGTCGCGCCGGCACTCGGGTGGGGCAGCGCCGGACCGAAGTCGGGCGCCCACTCCGGGGCCGTGAGCTTGGCCGCCAGTCCCTCGAACTCGCCGCGACGGATGTCCTCGAGGTTGCGCCGTCCGGCCGCGGTCGCGGCCTCCTCGTAGAGGAACACCGGCACGCCGAAGCGCGTCGGCGATCGCGGCGCCGGCGTCACGTGCCAGCGCGACGCAGTCGGCCATGGTCGCGCCCTCGATGGGCACGAACGGCACGACGTCGACGGCGCCGAGCCGGGGATGCTCGCCGTGATGGCGCCGCAGGTCGACCTGGGCCAGCGTCCGCTCGAACAGGACGATGACGGCGGCCAGCAGCGCCGGGCGATCGCCGGCGAAGGTCAGGACCGAGCGGTGATGGGTGGCGTCGGACTGGACGTCGAGCAGGCGAACGCCCGGCACGGCGCGGACGGCCGCGGCGATGCCCTCCACCGCCGCCGGGTCGCGCCCCTCGCTGATGTTGGGGATGCACTCGATGAGGCTCATGTCGCGAGGGTTGTACCACAGCCGGTCGGAGGCAGGTAAGTGCTATACTCCCCGTGACTTGCAGGCATGACGGACCCGACGCCAGGGGAAGCACAGGCACCCGAGAGCCTGTCGGACGTCGAGCGGGAATCCCGCATCGAGCAGCTGCTCGTGTCGGGCCTGGACGAGTACTTCGGCGGACGGCTCGATCACGCCGTCAACGTCTGGACGCGCGTCCTGTTCCTCGACCGCACCAACGATCGGGCCCGCGCCTACATCGATCGCGCGCGGCGCGCGCAGGCCGAGAAGCAGCGCGAGACCGAGGCGCTGGTCCACCAGGGGCTGCAGGCGTTCGACGCCGGCGACGTCGAACGGGCGCGCCAGCTCCTGACCTCGGCGCTCGAGCACGGGGCGCCACACGAACAAGCCCTGCCGGTGCTGCACCGCATCGGTCTGCTCGCCTCGGCCCCGCCGGTGGCGTCGACAACCCGTCGGGTGCGCTGGCGGCGCGCCGCCACAGCCGCCCCGACCCCGTCGCTGCGCCCGTGGCTGTGGTTCGTCGCCGCGGTGCTGCTGGCCATGAGCGCGGCCGGTCTGTGGATTGTCGTCGCGCCGGATGACGAGGTCGTGGTGAGCGCGCCGGCGGTGGACCCGGCCGCGTCGGTGCTTCCGGTGCCTGGTGCCTCCGAAGCCTATCTGGCGCGGGCCGACACGCTCTTCACCGCCGGCAAGCTCCCCGACGCGTTGGCCGTGCTCGATCGGGTGTCGCCCGGCGATGCCGCCTATCCGGCGGCCCAGGCGCTGCGGGCGCGGGTCCAACGCGAGCTGTTGCGGACCGCGGGCGCGGGCCTGACCGACCCGGCCGAGCGGAGCCAGCCGTGAAGTGCCCCAAGTGCGGCTACGTGGGGTTCGAAGAAAGTCCGCGCTGCCGGCATTGCGGCTACGACTTCTCGTTCGTCGCCGCCGCCGAGGCGGCGACCTCGGCTCCGGTTGCGACGGGGCCGTTCACCCCGTTGTCGAGCACCGCCGACGAGTTCTTCGTCCCCGCTCGTGGCGACGCGTCGGCCTCATTCGACCGGCTCGGCTTCGTCGACCTGCAGGATTCGGGGGCGGTGGCCGGCGGGCCGCTCGTCGACCTGCCGCTGAGCGAACCGCCGCCGTCGGATCTGTTCGACGACTCGCCGCCGCCGGCGCGGCCGCCGCTGGCCGTGCGTCGGGCGGCCGATTGACCGCGCAGCCGGCCGACGACGCAAGTGGTCCGCCGACCGGCAATCAGCCTGCTCGACGTGCCGGTCCCGCCCGACGTCCTCGAGAACGACGAGGCCGTCGTCGCCCTCGAGTCGGCGTCGCTCGTCGCGCGGGTCGCGGCCGGCCTGCTCGACGTCGGGTTGCTGGCGGCGATCGCCGTCGTCGTCGTGTACTTCACGGTGCGGCTGTCCGGGCTGACGATGGCCGACATCGCCGTCCTTCCGCCGGTGCCGCTGGCGGCATTCCTGCTCGGCCTCGCCGTCGCCTACCTGGCGGCGTTCACCGCGTGCGGTGGTCAGACCCTCGGCAAGATGGCACTCGGCCTGCGGGTGGTCGCCGGCGACGGGGCGGTGCCGGCCGGCGCCGCGGGACTGCGCGCCTTGACGTCGCTGGCCGGCGCCGGCCTCGCCGGTCTGGGCTACCTGCCGGCGCTCTTCGACGGCGACCATCGCGGCCTGCACGACCGGCTCGCCGGCACTCGCGTCGTCCGGGTGTAGGGCTCGCGGGGTCCATGATCTAACACCGTGCGAACGCTCGCGCTCGCCATCGCCACCGCCGGGCACAGCGGCTGGTTCCCCGTCGCGCCCGGCACCGTCGGCTCGGCCGTCGGCCTGGTCGTGTGGGCCGCGGCGCGATCGGCCGGCGCCGGCGTCCTCGCCGAGATCGCGCTGATCGTGCTGCTGTGCGCGATTGGCGCCTGGGCAGCCACCGAGACCGAGCGCGCACTCGGCGTGACCGACCCGGGGCCGGTCGTGATCGACGAGGTCATGGGCATGGCCGTGACGATGGTGGCGGCGCCGCTGACCTGGCCGGCCGCGGTGGCCGGATTCCTGTTGTTCAGGGTCTTCGACATCGTCAAGCCGCCGCCGGCGCGGGCGCTCGAACGGCTGCACGGCGGCTGGGGCATCATGGCCGACGATTTCGCCGCCGGCCTGTATGCCTGGGTGGCGCTGCAGGGGCTGCTGTGGCTGGCGCCGGGCTGGCTGACGTGATGCCGCCGCTGCCGACGGCCGCGGTCCTCGCCATCGGCAGCGAGCTGCTGGCGCTGGGACGGACCGACACCAATTCGCCCTACATCGCCGCGGCGTTGCAGCGCTACGGCATCGCGGTGCAGTTCACGGTGGTGGTCGGTGACGACGCCGACGGGCTCGGCGAGGCGCTGCGGCATGCGCTGGCGCGTGCCGCGCTCGTGATCTGCACCGGCGGATTGGGGCCAACCGACGACGATCGCACCCGGGCGGCCGCGGCCGCCGTCCTCGGCCTGACCATGCGCCAGGACGAGGACGTCCTCGCGACGATTCGGGCCCGATTCTCCGCCCGCCAGCTGGTGATGCCGGAGATCAACCGCCGTCAGGCCGACGTACCCGACGGCGCCACGGTCGTGGCCAATCCGCGCGGGTCGGCGCCGGGGCTGTGGATTCCGACGCCGGCCGGCGCGCTCCTGCTGTTGCCTGGCCCACCGCGCGAGATGACGCCGATGCTCGCCGATGCCCTCGAGCGCCACGTCGCGCCCCGGTGGGGAGTGACCGCCCGTCGGCGCCGCGTGGTGATCGTGGCCGGGCGGAGCGAGTCGTGGGTCGACGAGCAGCTGCAGCCGATCTACGGGCCGTGGGCGACCGAGCCGATGGCCGTCGAGACCACCGTGCTTGCCAGCCTCGGCATCGTCGAGGTGCACCTGTCGGCCGCGGGCGGCGCGGCCGCCGACCTCGACGCGCGGCTCGAGAACGCGGTCGCGGCCCTCGCCGCACCGCTCGGCGCCGACGTCGTCAGCGTCGACGGACGCGGGCTGGAACAGGCGGTCGGCGACGCGCTGGTGCGGCGCGGCTGGCGCATCGGCGTCGCCGAGTCGTGCACCGGCGGGCTCATCACCTCGCGTCTGACCGATGTGCCCGGGAGCAGTGCCTACGTCGACCGGGGTGTCGTCGTCTACAGCAACGCCGCCAAGACCGATCTGCTGGGCGTGCCGCCGGCGCTCCTCGACGCGCACGGCGCGGTCAGCGAGCCGGTGGCCCAGGCGATGGCGTCAGGTCTGCGCGCGGCCAGCGGCGTCGACCTCGCCGTGGCGACCACGGGTATTGCCGGCCCGGGCGGCGGCACCGCGGAGAAGCCGGTCGGCACGGTGTGCATCGCCCTCGCCGGACCGTTGGGATCCGAGGTCCGGACCTGGCGCTTCACCGGCGATCGCAGCGTCGTGAAAGCGATGTCGTCGAGCACGGCCCTGGATCGGGTCCGTCGCTACCTCCTCCGCGACCCGGCCCGCTGACCGGTGGACGTATACTCCGCCTCCGTACGCATGACCGTGATCCTGGTCGGCTACCTGCTCGGTTCGCTGCCGCTCGGGCTGTGGCTCGCGCGCCGCTGGAGCGGTGTCGACCCGCGGCGGGCCGGCAGCGGCAACCTCGGGGCGACCAATGTCTATCGCGTCTCGGGTCTGCGGCTCGGCCTGGCCGTCATGGCCGTCGACATCGCCAAGGGCACCGGGGCGGTGTTGCTGGCGGCGCGCAGCGGTGTGCCCGAGGGCACCGCCGTCGCGGCGGGAGTGGCCGCCGTCATCGGCCATGTCTTCCCGGTGTGGCTGCGCGGGCGCGGCGGCAAGGGGGTCGCCACCGCGTGCGGGGCGTTCTCGCTGCTGGCGCCGCTCGCCACGGCGCTGGCGACGCTCGCCTTCGTGGCGATGGTCGCGGCGACACGGGTCGTGTCGGCCGGTTCGCTGGCTGCGATACTCATCCTGCCGTCGGTGGCGCTGGTCGCCGGCGCACCGCGCGCGGTCACGATCGGCGCACTCGTGACGGCGGCAGTGATCGTCTGGCGTCATCGCGCCAACATCGAGCGCATCTGGCACGGCACCGAGCGACGGCTGACGCGGTCGCGGGAGGATGGCGGTGCGTGACGTCGCAGTGCTCGGCGCGGGGAGCTGGGGCACCGCGCTGGCGATCCATCTGGCGCGAATCGGCCATCCGGTCCGCCTGTGGGCCGCGACCCGGCCCTGGTGGCCGAGATGCAGGCCCGGCGCGCCAATCCCGTCTACCTGCCCGACGCCACGTTCCCTGACACGCTGGCGGCCATCGACCGGTTGCCCGACGCCCTGCGCGACGCGCAGCTGATCGTCGCCGCCGTGCCGTCACATGGCCTGCGGCTGGTGCTGCGGCAGGCGGCGCCGCACGTCGATGCCGGCGCCGTCGTCCTCAGCGCCACCAAAGGAATCGAAGACGGCTCGTTGCTGCGGATGTCGCAAGTGATCGGCGAGGAATGGCCGCACGTCGCCGACGTGGCCGTGCTGTCGGGGCCGAGCTTCGCCGCCGAACTCGCGCGATCGCTGCCGACCGTGGTCGTGGTCGCGTCGCGCAGCGGCGACGCCGTGCGCCACGTGCAGGAGGAGTTCCGGTCCGGCGCGATGCGCCTCTATGCGAGCCAGGACGTGGTCGGCGTCGAGCTCGGCGGGGCCTTGAAGAACGTGATCGCGATCGCGGCCGGGGTCGTCGACGGCATGCACCTGGGCCACAACGCCCAGGCCGCGCTCATCACCCGCGGGCTGGCCGAGATGTCGCGGCTGGCGGTCGCCGCCGGCGGCGACCGCGAGACGCTGGCCGGCCTGGCCGGCATGGGCGACCTGGTCCTCACCTGCACCGGCCACCTGAGTCGCAACCGCCATGTCGGCACGGCCCTGGCCGAAGGGCGCGACCTCAGCGAGATTCTCGCCAGCACCAAGATGGTCGCCGAAGGCGTGCGGACGACGCGGGCGGCGCTCGCCCTGGGCGCCGTCCACGGCGTCGAGCTGCCGATCGCCTCACAGGTGGACGCGCTGCTGCAGGGCCGCATCACGCCCGACGCCGCGGTCGGCGTGCTCATGGGCGGCGTCAGCGGGCCGAGTCCGACGCCGCTGGGCCGAGGGCCGCAGCACGGCCGCAGATCAGGCGGTCCGATCGCGAACGGCTCGTGCCAGCGATGCACCTGGCCCACAAGCGCGACGACCGAGCATATTGGACGATATGAGAGGCAACGCCGTGGGACAGGATGCAGCGCCAGCGATCCGAGCTGAGTGGGCCACTAGATGGACTGTTCGAGAAGCTCTCGCACGGGCTGTCGCGCACGGCCGAGCGTCTCGCACAGCAGTTCGAGGCGATCGTCGGCCGGGCCGAGGCCTCCGGCCCGGTCGCCGCCGGCGTCGATGTCGAGACCGCCGAGGCGCTCGAAGAGCTGCTGCTCGGCGCCGACGTCGGCGTGGCGGCCACGGCGCGGATCCTCGAGGCGGTCACCGATCGCGCGGCGCGCGGCACCGGACTTCGGACTCGCGTCGTCGAGCAACTGCGTGAGGTGTTCGCCCGGGCCGAGCAGCCGCTGGTGGTCGCGGCGGCGCCGCCGCGCGTCGTGCTGGTCGTCGGCGTGAACGGCACCGGCAAGACCACCACCGTCGGCAAGCTGGCGCACCGCCTGCGCGAACAGGGACACCGGCCGCTCATCTGCGCCGCCGACACCTTCCGCGCCGCCGCCGTCGACCAGCTGCAGGTGTGGGCGACCCGGGCCGGCGTCGACATGGTGCGCGCGCAGGAAGGTGCGGATCCGGCGGCGGTGGTCTTCGATGCGCTGGCTGCGGCCAAGGCCCGCGGCGCCGACACGGTGCTGGTGGATACGGCCGGCCGGCTCCACACGCGGGTCAACCTGATGAGCGAGCTGGAGAAGATCCGCCGCATTGCCGCCCGCGAGGTGCCCGGCGCGCCGCACGAGGTGCTGCTGGTCCTCGACGCGACGGTGGGGCAGAACGGCCTGGCCCAGGCCCGGGAGTTCGCCGCCGTCGCCGGCGTCACCGGCGTGGTGCTGACCAAACTCGACGGCACCGCCAAGGGCGGGGTCGCGGTGGCGATCGCCCACGATCTGGGACTGCCCATCCGCTACGTCGGGGTCGGCGAGTCGATCGACGACCTGCTGCCGTTCTCGGCCGACGACTACGTCCACGCGCTGTTCCGGACCTCGTGGTGAACGACGTCGCCTTGATGCGTCGCGCGCTGTTCCACGCCGCCCGCGCGGTCGGCGCGACGACGCCCAACCCGATGGTCGGGGCCGTGATCGTCGACGCCGACGGCGTCGTCGTCGGCCAGGGCCGGCACGAGCGTGCCGGCGGGCCGCATGCCGAGGTGAACGCCCTCGACGAGGCCGGGGGCCGCGCCGCCGGGGCGACGATGTTCGTCACCCTCGAGCCGTGCTGCCATGTCGGCCGCACCGGGCCGTGCACCGAACGGATTCTCACCGCCGGCATCACTCGCGTCGTCGCCGCGACCCTCGATCCCTTCCCCCGCGTCGCCGGCCGCGGCGTCGAGATCCTGCGCGCTGCCGGGGTGACGGTCGAGGTCGGCCTCGAGGAAGCCGCGGCGCGGCGGCTGAACGGCGGCTACCTCTCGGCGTGCGAGCGGCAGCGGCCGTTCGTCGTGGCCAAGGCGGCGGTCAGCGCCGACGGACGCATCGCCGCCGCGCCGGGGGCGCGGACCGTGATCTCCGGGGCCGACGCGGCGCGACGGACGCAGCGCCTGCGCGCCTCGGTCGACGCGGTCGCCGTCGGCAGCGGCACCGTGCTGGTCGACGATCCCCGGCTCACGGTCCGCGACGTGGTGCGCCATCGTCCCTGGCACCGGGTGGTGTTCGATCGGCGGCTGCGCACACCGCTCGACAGCACCCTGGTGTCGTCGCCAGCAGAGGGGCAGGTGATAATAGTGGCGCCCGAGGCGGCCATCGCCGGCCGCGCCGAGCACGTAGCGGCGTTGACGGCGCGCGGCGCCATCGTCGTCGCCGCGGCGACGCTCGAGGCCGCCTGCCGCCAGCTGGTGGCGCGTGGTATCCAGACGCTGCTCGTCGAAGGCGGCGCGGCGCTGCACCGCAGTTTCTGGGAGGCCGACCTCGTGGACCGGATGCACCTGATCGTCGCGCCGCATGCGGCGGGGGCGCCGGCGTGCCGCTCTTCGGCGGGTTGGGCGTGCCGTGGGCGCGCCTCTCCGGCGTACGGTCCGTACCGTGCGGCCGCGACGTGTGGATCGAGGCTGATGTTCACAGGCATCGTTGAACTGATGGGCACGCTGGCCGAACTCAAGCCGATGGCCGGCGGCTATCGGCTGCGCGTCGAAACCGCGATGGCGGGGGAGCTGCGCCCCGGCGACAGCGTCGCCGTGGCCGGCGTCTGCCTGACGGCGCTCGTCGCCGACCACGCCGAGCTGCATGCCGACGTCGGTCCCGAGACGGCGCGAGTCACCACGCTCGGCGCGCTGGCGCGCGGCCAACGCGTCAACCTCGAGCGGTCGTTGCCGGCCGATGGCCGGCTCGGCGGCCATTTCGTGCTCGGCCACGTCGACGGCCTCGGCGTGGTCGACGACGTGCGCGCCGAAGGCGGCAGCCACTGGCTGACGGTGAGCTATCCGCCGTCGCTGGCGGCGCTCTTCATCCGCAAGGGCAGTGTCGCCGTCGACGGCGTCAGCCTGACGGTGGCCGGTCTCGACGACCGCCATTTCGACGTCCAGGTCATCCCCTACACCTGGACGCACACCACGCTCGGTCGCCTGAAGCGCGGCGACAAGGTGAACATCGAGTGCGACGTGCTCGGCAAGTACGTCGCGCGGGCGTCCGAGATCGCGGCCCTGCCCGATCGCCGGCGCCGGTGACGAGACCCCCATGACCAAGACCCGCAAGTCGTCGCGTCGCCGTCCGGCGGCCCGTTCCGTCCGCCGGCCACGCCGGCCGGCGCTGAAGTTCTCGGCCGTGGAGGACGCGGTCGAGGCGATTCGCCGCGGCGGGATGGTGATCGTCGTCGACGACGAGGATCGGGAGAACGAGGGCGACCTGACCATCGCCGCCGAGAAGGTGACGCCGGCGGCGATCAACTTCATGATGACCCAGGGCCGCGGCCTGATCTGCATGCCGATGACCCCCGAGCGGCTCGACGCGCTCGACATCCCGCTGCAGGTCCCGCCGGGCCGCAACACCACGCCGTTCGACACCGCGTTCTGCGTCGGCATCGAGGCGCGCCGCGGCGTGACCACCGGCATCTCGGCCGCCGATCGCGCCACGACCATCAAGACCGCGATCAACCCGAAGACCCGGCCGGCCGATCTGGCCCGCCCCGGCCACGTGCTGCCGCTCCGGGCCCGCGACGGTGGCGTGCTGGTGCGGGCCGGGCAGACCGAGGCGGCGATCGATCTGGCGCGGGCGGCGGGGTTGTATCCGGCCGGCGTGATCTGCGAGATCGCCAAGGCCGATGGCAGCATGGCGCGCGTGCCCGATCTGATGAAGTTCGCCCGGCGCAAGCACCGGCTGCCGATCATCACCGTCGCCGACCTGATCCAGTACCGCATGCGGATGGAGCGGCTGGTGACGCCGGCGGCGTCGGCGCCGCTGCCCACCGAGCACGGGCCGTTCCGCATCCACGTCTACGAGACGGTGTTGAACAAGGAGACCCACGCGGCGCTGGTCTGCGGCGAGATCGGCGACGGCACCGACGTGCTGGTGCGGGTCCACTCGAGCTGTCTCACCGGCGACGTGTTCCACTCGGCGCGCTGCGACTGCGGGTCCGCAGCTCCACGCGGCGATGCAGCGCATCGCCAAGGAAGGCCGCGGCGTGCTGCTCTACCTGAACCAGGAGGGCCGCGGCATCGGCCTGGCCAACAAGATCCGCGCCTACCAGCTCCAGGATCGGGGCTTCGACACCGTCGAGGCCAACGAGCGGCTGGGCTTCAAGCCCGACCAGCGCGACTACGGCATCGGCGCCCAGATCCTGCGCGACCTGGGGGTGCGGACGATGCGCCTGCTGACCAACAACCCGCGCAAGTTCGTCGGCCTGCAGGGCTACGGCCTGTCGGTGGTCGAGTCGCTGCCGATCGAGATTGCCCCGTCGGACACCACGCGGCGCTATCTCAAGACCAAGAAGGACAAGCTCGGACACCGGCTCACCAAGGTCTGAGCCGGCGGCGCGGGAGCGGCGCGAGGTCGCGTGTTTGGTTTGACCGTATCGCCGAAGCTCGCGTAGGATAAGGGTTTGCGCCGAGCGACCTCGGGCGCGCCAGCGGCCGGGATCCGGCGCGGTGGAGCGCCGCGGGCCGGGCGCGCGAGACCATGTTCGACGCCCTGAGCACCAGGCTCCAAGACGTCTTCCAGTCGCTGGGGGGTGAGGTCCGCCTCACGCCCGAGACGACCGAGCGCGTGCTGGGCGACATCCGCACGGCGCTGCTCGAAGCCGACGTCAACCTGCAGGTCGTCAAGGCCTTCGTCGACCGCGTCCGCGACCGCGCCTACGACCAGGCCGTGCAGTCGAGCCTGGCGCCGAGCCAGCAGGTCGTCAAGATCGTCCGCGACGAGCTGCTGCACCTGTTCGGCGACGCCAAGGGCGGCTTGACGCCGGGCGGCAAGCGGCCGCAGGTCATCCTGATGCTCGGCCTGCAGGGCTCGGGCAAGACCACCACGACCGGCAAGCTGGCGCGGATGCTGGCGCGGCAGGGCCGCCACCCGCTGGTGGTATCGACCGACGTCCGCCGTCCCGGCCGCCATCGAGCAGCTGTCGATCGTCGCCGGCCAAGGCCGGCGTGCGCGTCTTCGACCCGGCCGGCAACCTCGATCCGCTGTCGCGGCGCGCGCGGCGCGATGGCCGAGGCGCGCAACACCGGCTGCGACGTCGTCATCGTCGACACCGCCGGCCGGCTGCACATCGACGACGAGCTCATGGCCGAGCTGGTCGCGATCAAGGAGGTCGTGCAGCCGTCCGACCTGCTCTACGTGGCCGACGCGATGACCGGCCAGGACGCGATCAAGAGCGCCGGCGAGTTCAACCGCCAGGTCGGCGTGACCGGCGTCGTGCTGTCGAAGATCGACGGCGACGCCCGCGGCGGCGCCGCGCTCTCGGTCGTCTCGGTCGTCGGCGTGCCGATCGCCTTCGTCGGCGCCGGCGAGCGGCTCGAGGATCTCGAGGCGTTCCACGCCGACCGCTTCGTCTCGCGCCTGCTCGGCATGGGCGACGTGCTCTCGCTCATCGAGAAGGCCGAAGAGGTCATCGACGAGCGGCAGGCCCACGACCTCGAGCAGAAGCTGCGCAAGAACACCTTCAGCCTCGGCGACTTCCGCGATCAGCTGCGCACCATCCGCAAGATGGGGCCGCTCGAGCACATCATGAAGCTGTTGCCGGGCATGGGCCAGATGAAGGCGCTCGGCGACGCCAAGCCCGACGAGCGGCAGCTGCGCCGCATCGAGGCGATCATCAACTCGATGACGCCGCTCGAGCGCGATCACGCCGAGGTCATCGACGGCAGCCGCCGCAAGCGCATCGCCAGGGGCAGCGGCACGTCGGTCGAAGACGTCAACCGGCTGCTCAAGCAATACGCCGAGATGCGGAAGATGCTGAAGATGGTGGGGCAGATGACGGGCGAGGCGGTGCCCGAGGCCCCCAAGAAGCGGAAGAAGAAGGGGCCGTTCAGCCTGATGAAGTAGCTGGCGGCCCGGCTACCAGAACAAGGACACAGTCATATGTTGGTCATTCGCATGCGTCGGACCGGGTCGAAGAAGCGGCCCCACTACCGGGTGGTCGTCACCGAGCGGCGCTCGCCGCGCGAGGGCGGGTTCATCGAGACGCTCGGCTTCTACAACCCGCGGACCAAGCCCGCGGTGGTCGACGTGAACAAGGAGCGGATTGCGCACTGGATCGCGCCAGGGCGCGCGGCCGTCCGATTCGGTGCGGACGCTGCTCGCCCGCCACGTCACCCGTGACCTCAGTGCGGTGGCGGCGGTGAGCGCCGACGCGACCGCCGCCGCAGGCGTAGCGGAGCCGAACGTGGCGGAGCTGAAATCGCTGGTCGAGGTCGTGGCGCGGGCCCTGGCCGACGAGCCGGACGTGGTCGCGGTGACCGAGAGCGAACGGCGCGGCGGCCTGCACTTCGAGCTGCTCGTCGCGTCCGGGTGACCTGGGCCGCGTCATCGGCCGGCAGGGCCGGACGGCGGCGGCCCTGCGGCTGTTGCTGGCCGCGGCGGCGGACGTCGATGGCCAACGCATCCAGCTCGACATCCGGGATTCCTCGGGCCGGCGCTGAGCCGCCCGAGCCCTGGGACGACATGCTCCTGGTGGGCGTGGTCGCCCGCGCCCAGGGCAACAAGGGCGAGGTCGTCGTCAACTCGACGACCGACTTCGCCGACGAACGATTCGCGGCCGGCGCCCAGGTGTGGTGCCGCCGCGTCGGCGGGACGCCCGAGCGGATCGACCGTGCAGGCGTTCCGCATGCATCTGGGCCGGCCGGTGCTGCGGCTGGACGGCGTCGGCTCGATCGACGAGGCCGAGGGCGTTCGCCGGCGCCGAGCTGCGGGTGCCGGGGGCGGCCCAGCGGCCGCTGCCAGAGCACGTGTACTACCTCCACGAGCTGGTCGGATGCGAGGTGTGGACCTCGGCCGGCGAGCGGGTCGGGGAGGTGGCGGCGGTCGACGGCGGCGGCGCGGCGACGCGCCTGGTCGTGCGGGCCGCCGGGGGCGAGGTGCTGGTGCCGTTCGTGCAGGCGTACTGCTCGGTGGATCGAGCCGGCCGCCGGATCGAGATCACGCCCCCCGGAGGGGCTGCTCGACGTCAACGGCGCGTGGCGGGCCTGATCGCGTCAGGGAGGGCGGCGTGACGTTCGACGTGGTCACGATCTTCCCGCGGATGGTGGAAGCGGCGCTGGCCGAAGGCGTCGTCGGACGGGCCCGGGCCGAGGGCGTCATCGACGTCCACGTGCACGACCTGCGCGACTACACGTCGGACCGCCACCGGGTGGTCGACGACGTGCCGTTCGGCGGCGGACCGGGGATGGTGATGAAGGCCGAGCCGCTGTTCCTGGCGGTGCAGGCCGTCAAGGCGCGCTGGGCGGCCGAAGGCGTCGTGGTGATCACGAGCCCGGCCGGCCGCCGCTTCGATCAGGCGGCGGCGCGGCGGATGGCGGCCGCCGGCCGGGTGGTGTGGCTGTGCGGCCGCTACGAAGGCATCGACGAGCGGCTCGGCGAGGCGGTCGGTGCGGAAGAGTGGTCGATTGGCGACTACGTGCTGAGCGGCGGCGAACTGCCGGCGCTCGTGATGCTGGACGCGGTGGCCCGCCTGGTACCGGGCGTGGTCGGGGACGCCCAGTCGGTGGCCGAGGATTCGTTCTCGGCCGGCCTGCTGGATCATCCCCATTACACTCGTCCGGCGGTGTGGCGAGATCTGGCCGTGCCCGACGTGCTGGTGTCGGGGCACCACGGGGAGATCGAGCAGTGGCGGCGGCAGGCGGCGCTGGCCCGGACACGGGGCCGGCGGCCGGATCTGAGCCGGCGCAACGGGTGAGGAAGGGAGCGGGTAGGTGTGATGGACGCAGTAGGGATTGTCGAGAAGGCGCAGACGCTGTCGCGGCCCGCGATGCAGTCGGGCGACACGGTCAAGGTGCACGTGCGGGTCAAGGAAGGCGACAAGGAGCGCATCCAGATCTTCGAGGGCATCGTCATCAACCTGCGCCGCGGCGGCACGCGGGCGTCGTTCACCGTGCGCAAAGTCAGCTTCGGGCAGGGCGTCGAGCGCATCTTCCCGCTGCACTCGCCGGTGATCCAGAAGATCGACGTCGTGCGCTCGGCCAAGGTGCGGCAGGCCAAGCTCTACTACCTGCGCGAGCTGAAGGGCAAGGCGGCCCGCATGCGCGAGGTCAAGAAGACCACCGCCTGATCCGCCGCCGCGCGAGCGAGCCATGTCGCGGAGCCGCGCGCGCCGCACGCTCGAGAACGTCTACCGCCGGTTCGGCTTCGGCCTGGTCGCCGGGGTCGACGAGGTGGGCCGCGGCTGCCTGGCCGGCCCGGTCCTGGCCGGCGCCGTGGTGCTCGATCCGGCCCGTCACATCCCGGGGCTGGCCGACTCGAAGGTGCTGACGGCGGCCGCCCGCGACCGCCTGCTACGACCTCATCT
This sequence comes from uncultured Acidobacteriota bacterium, assembly GCA_963786365.1. Classification (GTDB taxonomy): domain Bacteria; phylum Acidobacteriota; class Vicinamibacteria; order Vicinamibacterales; family UBA2999; genus CAWAYR01. Next base: position 353,412 of record CAWAYR010000018.1, on the reverse strand, counting down.
GCAGCCGCGCCGCCGCCTGGGCGGTCGGGGTTGCAGACCCCGCCGAGATTGACCGATACAACATCCATCGAGCGTCGCTGCGCGCCATGGCACGGGCCGTGGCCCAGTTGGCGCCGCAACCGGACCTGGTGCTCGTGGACGCCTTTCGCATCGATGGCCTCGTGATGGCCCAGCACGCCGTCGTCGGCGGCGACCGCCGCTGTGCGGCGATTGCCGCCGGGTCGATCGTCGCCAAGGTCACGCGCGACCGCCTGATGGACGCGCTGCACGCGGCCGACGGCCGCTACGGCTTCGACCGGCACAAGGGCTATGCGACCGCCGACCATCTCGCGGCGGTGGCGACGTTCGGCTATTCGGAGGCGCACCGGCGGACGTTCAGGCCGGCGACGCTGTTTGATACTCTGGACTGAGGGCGGACGACTGTGGCGCCATTCGATCGCGAAGGGGCACTGAAGCGGGCGGAAAAGGCCTTGCGGCAGGGCCGTGTGGATGCGGCCATCGAGGAGTACCAGGGCATCGTCCTGGCCCAGCCTCGCGACTGGAACAGCGCCAACGCGCTGGGCGACCTGTTCGTCCGGTCGGCGCAGCTCGACAAGGGCGTCGAGCAGTACACCCGCATCGCCGACCACCTGGCCGAGGAAGGCTTCTATCCGAAGGCCTCGGCGCTCTACAAGAAGATCCTCAAGGTCAAGCCGACGGAAGAGTACGCGCTCATCCGCTCGGGCGACGTCGCCGCCAAGCTCGGGCTGCTCGCCGACGCCAAGTCGGCGTACCAGACCGTGGCTGATCGCCGACGGCAAGGTCGGCAACGTGCGCGGCGCCGCCGAGATGGCCGTGCGTCTCGGCACCGTCGATCCCGAGGACTTCGACGCCCGCTACGCCGCCGCCAAGGCGGCCCGCGAATTGGGCGACACCGAGACGGCGCTGCGCGAACTGCGCGCCGCCGCGCTCGGCTTCGAGGAGAAGGCACGGCACGAGGAGGCGCGTTCGGCGTATCGCGACATCCTCGAGCTCGAGCCCGACGACGAGGATGCCCGCGCCCGCGTCCTGGCGGCCAACATCGCCACCGGCGAGTTCACCAGTGCGTTCGCGCTGGCCACCTCGCCCGACGAGCTGCGCCAGCTGGCGACCGCCCTCGAGGCCGCCGGACAGCAGGCCGACGTGCTGGCGGTATGGGCTCGCGTCGCCGATCTCGATCCGTCCGACGTCGAAGCGCGCGTCCGCGTCGTCCGCGGCCACCTCGCCGCCGGCGACACCGGTCTCGGCCCGCCGGCACCTGGCTGCCCGACGTCGCCGCGCTCGACGACACGTTGTGGATGACGCTGGCCGAAGCCGAGCTGCGTCAGGGCCGCTTCGACGACGGCCGGTCGGCCGTGGCGAGTGCGCTGGCCGCCAATCCGGCACAGCGCGAGACGGCCATCGCGATGGCCTGCCGGCTCGCCGAGCAGTCGCCCGACTCCGCCTACCCCGGCATCGAGGCGGTGGCCGACGCCGCCCTGGCCGAGGGCGACTACGCGGCGGCGGCGGCCGCGCTGCACGAGTTCGTCACCCGCGTGCGCCGCCATATCGTCGCCCTGATGCGGCTGGTCGAGATCTGCGTCGACGGCGGCCTCGAGGCGACCATGTACTCCGCGCAGGCCCAGCTCGCCGACGCCTACCTCGACGCCGGCCGCGGGCTCGAGGCGCGCATCATCAGCGAGGATCTCGTGGCCCGTGAGCCGTGGGACCGCGCCAACATCGAGCGCTTCCGTCGCGCCCTCGAGATGCTGGGCGAAGCCGACCCCGACGCGATCATCGCCGATCGGCTGAGCGGCGACAGCCCGTTCATGGCCACCGACAAGATGGACCTGAACGAGGGCGTCGTGTTCGACGATCCGGTCGAGAGTCCCGAACCGCCGGCGCGGCCGCCGCGGCGACGACCACCGACGGCGCAGCCGAAGTCGATCTGTCGGACGCGCTCGGCGACGACAGTGGGCGCGGGGCGGCGGGCAAGCGCGGCAAGGGCGGCAAGCCGGGACGCGCCGCCGAGCCGGCGGGCGAAGGCCAGAAGGCGCAGGACGAGCAGCTGGCGGCGGAGCAGCTGCGGCTGGCGCACACCTACCGCGACATGGGAATGGTCGACGACGCGATCCAGTCGCTCGAACGAGCGGCGCGGTCGTCGCGCCAGCGCTTCGAGGCGGCATCGCTGCTCGGGCGGCTGCACATGGAGCGCGGCGAGCGGACGCGCGCCCTCGACTGGTTCGAGCAGGCCGCCGAGGCGCCGGCGCCGACCGCGGATGCCGGCCGGGCGCTGCTCTACGATCTGGCCGACGTGCTCGAGTCGATCGGCGAAGCCGGGCGTGCGCTGGCGGTGTTCGGCGAGCTCGACGCCGACGTGCCCGGCTATCGCGACGTCGCCGCACGGATCGAGCGCCTGAGCCGCGTGCAGGCCCGGGGGTAGACGCTGTTCCGGCGGCTGCTCGTCATCGCGCTGCTCATCGAGCTCGGGCTGCTGCTGATCGTGGTGCCCTGGTCGGTGTTCTGGGAGCGCAACTACTTCGCGCAGCTGTCGCCGGCGCTCTACGCCGTGCTCACCAACAACTACGTGCGCGGCGGCGATCACCGGCCTGGGCGCGGTGAACGTCCTCGGCGCCCTCGCCGACCTGTCGCTGCTGGTGCGACGTCGTTCGACGCCATGACCGGCCACGGCCCGCCGGCGGTCCGGCCGTGGCTGTTCGTCGTCTCTGATCGCCGCCGCCTGTGCGCCGCCGCCGGCCGGCCGGTCGCCGACGCCCACCGACCTGCTCGTCGCGCAGGCTGGCGCCGCCGCGGCCGCCGGGGTCACCGCGTTCCAGGTCCGGGAGCGCGATCTCGACGCCCGGGCGCTGCTCGCCCTGGTCCGCGACGTCGCCGGCGTCGCCGGCCGGTCGACTGCGGGTCCTGGTCAACGATCGCGCCGACGTCGCCGCCGCCGCCGGCGTCGGGGTGCACCTGCGGGCCGATTCGATGGCGGCATCGCGGCTGCAGGCCGTGGCTGCCGAGCGGCACGTGGATCAGCCGATCGGCCCACGACCGGCGCGAGCTGGCCGCGGTCGGTCCGGTCGAACGCCGTGCTCGCCGGCGCGGTGCGCGAGACGGCGTCGAAGCGCGCTGGGCACCCGCTCCTCGGGGACGACGGCCTCGCCGATCTCGTCGCTGCGGCCGTGGTGCCGGTCGTGGCGATCGGCGGGTTGTCGCCGGCGGACTGGCCGGCGGTTGCAGCAAGCCGGCGCGGCCGGGCTGGCGGCGATCGGCGCCTTCCTGCCGCGCTCCGGGGAGTCGGTCGAGGGCGCCGTTCACCGCGCCGTGGGCGAGTTCGCGGCGGTCGTTGACTCGCTGGACCGGGTCTCCTAACATCGCGAGTTCTGGCCTCGGCGGACCAGTTTCCCATGGTACTCGACACGGCAGAAGACCTCGGCGCGGCGCTGCGCCATCACCGCGAGGCCGCACACCGCTCGCTGCGCGAGATGGCCGATGCGACCAAGCTCGGCGTCCGCACGCTCGAGGCGCTCGAACGCAATCACGTCGAGAAGCTGCCGCCGGGGATCTTCAGGCGCGCGGTCGTCCGCGCCTACGCCCGCGAGGTCGGTCTGGACCCGGAGGACACGCTGCGCGTGTTCCTGGCGCGCCATCCTGACGATCTGCCGCCGCCGGGGCCGTCGGTCGGGCCGATTGCCGACGTCGAGCCGCGCCCGGCGCGCGTCTCGCCGCTGGTGCTGGTCTGCCTGGTGCTCGCCGCGATCGTGGTCCTGGTCCTGGCAGCGCGCGCAGTGGGTTGGGCCATGCCGGCCGCTGGCGCCGGCGCGCCGCCGGCGACGCATCGCGCGCCGGGGCCCGGGCCGCGAGGCGTCTGATGGACGCGGGATCCGCACCCCGCTGATCGAGGCGTTCCGACGCGCCGACGTGCCGCGTGAGGTCCGCCTCGACGCCGCACATGGGCAGGTGGCGCCGCGCGGCCTCGAACAGCTGGCGCTGCTGATGCACCTGGTCGACGACGACGACGCCGAGGTGCAGGCAGCGGCGGCCCAGACCCTGGAGGCCCTGCCGCCGGCGGCGGTGTCGGCGGCGCTGGCGCGATCCGAGGCCACCGGCGAGATGCAGCGCTACTTCGCCGCGCGCGGCATCGCGCCATCAGCGGCGGCCGAGGCCGACGCGCCGCTTGTCGACGTCGACGACGGGTCGGCCTGGGAGGCACTCGAGGCCGAGGCGAGTCGCCGGCCGCCGAGGAGCCCCAGCAGTCGGTCACCCAGCAGCTGCAGCAGATGTCGATCGTGCAGCGCGTCCGGGCGGCGATGAAGGGCTCGCGCGAGATGCGCGTGATCCTGATCCGCGATCCGAACAAGCTGGTCGCCTCGGCGGTGCTGAGCAGTCCGAAGCTGACGCTCGGCGAGATCGAGGCGTTCGCCAAGATGGCCACGGTCACCGAGGACGTGCTGCGGGCGATCGGGCAGAACCGCGCCTGGGTCAAGAACTACGGCGTCGCCCACGGTCTGACGCGCAACCCCAAGACGCCGGTCGCGCTTGTCGCTCACGCTGCTCCATCGACTGGTCGAGCGCGACGTCAAGGCGATCGCCACCGACCGCAACGTGCCCGAGCCCCTGCGCCTGGCGGCGCGCAAGAAGATGGTGACGAGTCAGTCGCGCTGACGGCGTCGGGTGCCGGCGGCGGGCCGCGGGTCGGCGTCGCGCCCGCCCCACTCGGACCGCATCTGCGACAGGCCGTCCATGAAGACCGCGGCGCGCTGCCGCTCGGCGTCACTGGGCAACTGCTTGAGCAGGTCGATGGCGCGGGCGAGATCGCGGCCGATCGATCGCCTTGGTGGTCGCGAAGTAGAGCCGGCGAATCTCGGCCACCGCATCGACGGGCGCGGTCACGACCGGAGCCCGCCCTCGGCCCAGAGCAGGCGGCTCACGGGCCCGAGTCCCTCGACGCGGACACCCTCGACCTCGACCGGCGCCGACAGCACGGCGGCTCCGGCAGCCTGCCAGCGGCGACGGATGGCGTCGGTCCGCGTCGGGCGGGGCGAGGCAGAACACGCAGCCGCCGCCCCCGGCGCCGCACACCTTGCCGGCCCAGGCGCCGTCGCCGACCGCGTCAGCGAGCAGCGTGTCGATGAACGGCGTCGTCACGGCCGGAGCCAGCCGCGTGCGGGCCCGCCATTCGTCGCCGAGGGCGGCGCCGACCGCCGGCCACTCGCCACGCTCGAGCGCGGCACGGAGATCGGCGGTCGCCCGGACGATCGCGTCGAAGCACGTGGTCACCGAGGGATCGCCGTCGATTCGCCGCTTGGTGATCTCCCAGTTGTTGATGCCCGAGTCACGGGGGGCGCCCGTGTAGCAGACGACCAGGCGGGCGTCGAGGTCGTCGGCCGGCACGTCGAGCGGCACCCGCACCGCGCCCTCCACGCCGAGCTCGAGCGCGGCGATGCCGCCGTAGAACGCCGGCCGGTAGTCCTGCAGCCCGGTCGGCACGCGGATCACCTGCGCCTCGACGTTCTTGGCGATCTCGAGCAGGCTGTCCTCGGACAGCCCGCGATCCGTCCAGCGGTTCAGGGCGCAGGTGACGGCGATGTTCAGCGCCGACGATCCGGCGATGCCGGCGCCGGCCGGCGCTTCGCTGCGCGTCGTCACCGTGACGCCGCGCACGCCGAACGCATGCGACGAGGCGGGCGAGCAGCGGCAGCGTGGTGTCCGCCACCAGCGCCTCGGGCGCCAGCGGCCCGGAGGTGACGCCGAGATCGTCCGAGACCAGCAGTACGCGATCGTCGTCACGGGCGTCGAGGCGGACGTGCGCGCGCAAGCCAATCGCGGCGTTGACCGTCTGGGCGCCGGGATGGAAGAGATAGAGCGGCCAGATGTCGACGGTACCGCCGGCGAGATCCACGCGCGTCGGCGCCGAGGCCGTCACCGTCACGGCGGAATTATAATGCTGCTGCCACGATGCCTCTGCCGCTTCGCCGTCGCCTCGGCCAGCTCCTGATCGGCAGCTTTCCGGGACGCACGGTCTCCGTGGAACTGCGGGCGCTGGCCCGCGAGTTCGACCTCGGCGGCGCCATCCTCTTCGCCCGCAACGTCGAGGCGCCCGAACAGGTGCTCGATCTGGCGGCCGAGTGCGCCGCGCTCGGCGTCGAGGCGCCGGCGTGGGTGAGCGTCGATCAGGAAGGTGGCCGCGTCGCGCGTCTGCGCGAGCCGTTCACCGTGTGGCCGCCGATGGCGACGCTCGGCCGGGCCGGCTCGGTGGCGCTGGCCACGCGATTCGCCCAGGCCCTGGCCGCCGAGTTACGCGCCGTCGGGATCAGCCTCGACTTCGCCCCGGTGCTCGACGTCGGGACCAATCCGAAGAATCAGGTGATCGGCGACCGCGCCCTGTCTGCGGATGCGGTGCTGGCCGGCACACTCGCCGCCGCGGTGGTGCGCGGGCTCCAGGGCGCCGGTGTCGCCGCCTGCGGCAAGCACTTTCCCGGCCACGGCGACACGCTGGTGGATTCTCATGTCGGCCTGCCGATCGTCGAGCACGCGCCCGATCGGCTGCAGGCGATCGAGTTCGAGCCGTTCCGCGCCGCGATCGCCGCCGATGTCGCCTGCATCATGACCGCCCACGTGCTGGTGCCGGCGTTCGACGCGGAGTGGCCGGCGACGCTGTCGGCGCCGACGTTGCGCCGGCTGCGCGACGAGCTCGGGTTCGGCGGGGTGATCCTCAGCGACGATCTGGAGATGCAGGCGGTACGCGCCCGGTGGGAGCCGGCCGAATCGGCGGTGCGTGCCATCGCCGCCGGTTGCGACGGCGTGCTGGTCTGCAGCGGCGACGCCAGCGTGCAGGCAGCGACCCTCGAAGCGCTGGTCAAGGCGGTCGAGTCGGGGACGCTGCGGCAGGCACGGGTCGACGACGCCCTGGCCCGCCTCGCGCGGGCCAAGGTGCGCTTTCCTGGCGCGGCAAGTCGACGCGGGGTGGCGTGGCGGGCGGTGGTCGGGTGCGAGGAGCACCAGCTCGTCGCCGCCGAGATGGCGGGGTTCGTGTGATCGCCGACGGATCGCGCACCCGCGCCGGGCGACGGCGGCCGCGTCGTCTGCTGGTCGGCGACCGGGTGGCGCTGGTCGCGCCGGCCAGTCCGGTTCGCGCCGACGATCTCGAACGCGGCGCCGACGAACTGCGGGCGCTCGGCTTCGAGCCGGTCTACGACGACCGCGTGCTGGCGCGGCATGGCTACGTCGCCGGATTGCCCCAGACCCGCGTGGCGGCGCTCGCCGAGGCGTTTCGCGACCCGGCGATCCGCGCGCATCGTCGCCGTGCGCGGCGGCTACGGCTCGCAACAGCTGCTGCCCCTGCTCGACCCGCGGTGGATTGCCGATGACCCGAAGGTGCTGGTCGGCTACAGCGACATCACGGCGCTGCTCGCCTGGTTCACGACCCACGGCACGGTCGCGTTCCACGGGCCGATGACCGAGGGCCGGCTCGCCCTCGGCGTTGCCGGCTACGACCGGACCTCGCTGCTCGGGGCCGTCGCGCAGCCGGTGCCGATGGGCACGCTGGCGCCGGCCGGGCTCGAGGTATTCAGACACGGGGATGCCAGCGGCGTGCTGCTCGGCGGCACGCTCACGCAGCTGGCCTCGCTGCTCGGCACGCCGTTCGCGTGTATCCCGCGCGAGCCGACCATCCTCTTCCTCGAGGACGTGGGGGAGCGCCCCTACCGTCTCGATCGGCTGCTGACGCAGCTGCACCAGAGTGGGATGTTCCGACGGGTCACCGGCGTCGTGCTCGGGGCGTTCTCCGGCTGCGACGAGGCCGGCGGCGGCCCGACCGCCCGGGCCGTGCTTGCGCGATCTGCTCGCGCACTTCCCGGGTCCGGTCGTGTTCGGGTTCCCGTCCGGACACGGCAGCCGGCCAACGCTGACCCTGCCGTTCGGCGTCGACGCCCGACTGAGCACCGCGCCGGCGCCGGCCTTGTCGATCGAAGAGGCTGCGGTCTCCTGAATGCGCGTCCACTTCATCGGCATCTGCGGCACGGCGATGGCCACCCTCGCGGCGCTGCTCAAAGCCCGCGGCGACGACGTGCAGGGCTCTGACGCGCAGGTCTACCCGCCGATGAGCGACTTCCTGGCCCACGAGGGCATCCGCGTCTTCGACGGCTACGCGCCCGAGCACATCGGCGACGACGTCGATCTCGTGGTCGTCGGCAACGCCATCTCGCGCGGCAATCCCGAACTCGAGTCGGTGCTCGACCGCTCGCTGCGCTACGCCTCGCTGCCCGAGACGATCCGCGAGGCGTTCCTGTGGGATGCCGACGCCGTCGTGATTGCCGGCACGCACGGCAAGACCACGACCACGGCGCTGACCGCCTGGCTGCTCACGCACGGCGGGCTCGATCCGTCGATGCTGGTCGGCGGCATCGCCAGGAACTTCGGCGACGGCGGCGCCAGCTACCGCGTCGGCGCCGGGCGCGCGTTCGTCATCGAGGGCGACGAGTACGACAGCGCCTACTTCGACAAGACCGCGAAGTTCCTCAAGTACCTGCCCGACATCGCCGTGGTCAACAACGTCGAGTTCGACCACGCCGACATCTACCCGGATCTCGACGCCGTGCGGCTGGCCTTCGCGCGCTTCGTGCGGCTGGTGCCGCGCCGCGGCCTGGTGCTGCTCGGGGCCGACAGCGCCGATGCCGCGGCGCTGGCGGCGCAGGCCCACTGTCCGGTGCAGACGTTCGGGCTCGGCGAAGGGCTGGACTGGCGCGCCCACTCGCTGGCGTCGAGCGGCACGACCACGCGCTTCGTGCTGACCGGGCCCGGCGGGCTGCAGGGCGAGATCACGCTGCCGCTGCTCGGCGCCCACAACGTCCGCAATGCCCTGGCCGCTGCCGCCGTCGCCCACGCCCGCGGTCTGGATCTCGACGCGATCGCCGGTGGGCTGGCGAGTTTCGCCGGCGTCAAGCGCCGGCTCGAGGTCGTCGGCGTGCGCGCGCGGCGTGACCGTCTACGACGATTTCGCGCATCACCCGACCGCCGTCGCCGAGACCGTGGCGGCGATGCGCGCGTCGCGGCCCGGGGCGCGGCTGTGGGCGATCTTCGAACCGCGCTCGGCGTCGTCGTGCCGCCGCGTGTTCCAGGCGGCGTTCGCCGAGGCGTTCGCCGGCGCCGATCAGGTGGTGATCGCGCCGGTGTTCCGCAGCACGCTGGCCGACAGCGAGCGGCTGAGCGGGCCCGAGCTGGTCGCCGATCTGAACGCCCGCGGCGTCGCGGCCCGCCACGCCGCGTCGGTCGACGAGATCGTCGCCATCGTCGGCGCCGAAGCGCGACCCGGCGACGACGTAGTGGTCATGTCCAACGGCGGCTTCGGCGGGATCCACGGCCGGCTGCTCGAGGCGCTCGGGTCATGAAGGGCGCGCCGTCACGGCCGCGGCTGCAGGCGTCGGGCGATTCGCTGCTGCTCGTCGAACTCGAGGCCGGCATGGACCCGGTGGTCAACGCCCGCGCCGTGGCGCTGGCCGAGGCGCTGCGCGCCGCCCGGCTGCCCGGCGTGCGCGACGTCGTGCCGTCGTACGCGTGCGTCGGCGTGCACGTCGATCCGCTGCGGCTCGACGCCGCGGCGCTCGAGCGCGCCGTCGCCGAGGCCTGGGACGTCGGACCGCTCGAGACCGGGACGACCGGCCGGCTGATCGAGATTCCCGTCTGCTACGGCGGCGACCACGGCCCCGACCTCGACGAGGTCGCGGCGTTCGCCCATTGCACGCCCGAGGACGTCGTGCGCCGGCACAGCGACGCCGTCTACCGCGTCTACATGCTCGGCTTCCTGCCCGGCTTCGCCTATCTCGGCGCGGTCGACGAGGTGATCGCGATGCCGCGCCGGGCCGACGCCGCGGGCCGCGGTGCCGGCCGGGAGCGTCGGCATCGCCGGGCGGCAGACCGGCGTGTATCCGTCGGTCAGCCCCGGCGGCTGGCGTCTCGTCGGCCGTACCCCGTGGCGGATGTTCGAGGCCGGGCGGCCGCGGCCCTCGGTGCTCGAGGCCGGCGACCGTGTGCGGTTCGTGCCGGTCGCGGCCGGCCAGTGGCCGCTGTTCGAGGGCGGGCCGCCGGCATGAGTGCCGCGCCGGTCGTGACCGTGACCCGTCCGGGACTGCTCACGACCGTGCAGGACCTCGGCCGCTGGGGCCATCAGGCGCATAGGCGTGCCGGTGGCCGGGCCGATGGACACTCTACGCGCATCGCCTGGCCAATGCGCTGGTCGGCAACGCGGCCGAGGCGGCGGCGCTCGAGGTCACCCTCGTCGGTCCGGAGCTGACCGTCGACCAGCCGGTCCGCGTCGCGCTGGCCGGCGCGGCGTTCGACGTCATCGTGAACGGCGTCGCCGTGCCCGGCGATCGTCGCCTTCGACGTCCCGGCCGGCGGGCGCTTGCAGGTGGGGCCGCGGCATGTCGGCGCCCGGGCCTGCCTGGCCTTTGCCGGCGGCATCGCGACGCCGCCGGTCCTGGGCAGCCGGGCGACCCATCTCGTCAGCGGCATGGGCGGGCTCGAGGGCCGGGCGCTGCAGCCGGGCGATCGCCTGCCGCTGCATCGGGCACCGGCCACGCCGCCGCGCGGCTACCGGCTCGCGGCGGACATGCGCGCCTACCTGCCGCACGGCGGCCGCGCGCGCCTGCGCGTGATGCTCGGCCCGCAGGACGGCTGGTTCACCCGGCAGGCGCATCGACGCGCTCACCAGCGACGTCTTCAGCGTGTCGGCCCACTCGAACCGGATGGCGTTCACGCTCGACGGTCCGCCGTTGCCGGTCGCCCGCGGCGGCGAGCCGCTGTCCGAGCCGGTGCCGTTCGGCGCGATCCAGGTGCCGGCCGGCGGCGCCCCGCTGCTGCTGATGGCCGATCGCCAGACCGCGGGCGGCTACCTGAAGATCGCGACCGTGATTCTCGCCGACCTGCCGGTGGCCGGACAGCTCGCGCCTGGCGATCTGGTGTCGTTCGTGCCGTGCACGCGCGCCGAGGCGCTGGCGGCGCTCATCGGCCGCGAACGCGAGCTGATGCGCGCGGCGGGAGCAGCGCCGGCATGACCGCGCTTCGCCGAGGCGCTGGCCGAGGCCCTGCCGGGCGTCGCCGTCAACGCCGATGTCGCCGCTGGCACCGCTCACCACCTTCAAGGTCGGCGGGCCGGCACGATGGCTGATCGAGCCGCCCGACGACGCGACGCTGGCGGCCGCCCTCCGGGTGGCCCATGCCCACGGCGTGCCGGTCACCGTCCTCGGCGGCGGATCGAACGTGCTCGTCGTCCGATCGCGGCGTGCCCGGTCTGGTCATCCGTCCCGCGCGGCGGCGGGATCAACATGGTGGGACGCGATCTCGTCCGCGCCGATGCCGGCGTGACGATCAACGGCCTGGTGCGCTGGACGATCACGCACGGCTGCGCCGGCCTCGAGGCCTGGGCCGGCACCCCGGGAACGGTGGGCGGCGCCATCCACGGCAATGCCCATTGGCGATCCGCCAACATCGGCGACGTCGTGGAGAGCGTGCGGCTCGCCCGTGCGGATGGGACGCTGCGGCAAGTCAGCGCCGACCGCATGGAGTTCGCCTACGACACCAGCCGGCTCCAGCGGACGCGCGAGGTGCTGCTCTGGGCCGCGTTCCGCGTCCGTCCCGGCGCCGATCCCGATGCCCTGCGAGCCGTCGCCCGCGAGTCGCTGGCCTTCCGGAAGCGCACGCAACCGCTGGCGTCGCCGAGTGCCGGCTGCATCTTCCAGAACCCGCAGCCGGGGCGTGACACCGTGCCCGACGGGATTGCGCCGTCGGCCGGCGCCCTGGTCGATCGCGCCGGCCTCAAGGGGCTGCAGATCGGCGGCGCCCGCGTGTCGGAGACCCACGGCAACTTCATCGTCAACGACGGCAGCGCCACGGCGACCGACATCGCCGCGCTCATCGACCGTTGCCGCGACGCGGTGCGCGAGCGGTTCGGCGTGCACCTGCGCGAGGAGATCGTGCGGCTGGGCGCCTGGTCGCCGCCGCCGGACGGCAGCGGATAACCCCTATGTCCACGCTCATCATCGAAGGCGGTCATCGTCTCGCCGGCGTCGTCGACGTCGAGGGCAACAAGAACGCGGCGCTGCCGCTCATGGCGGCGACGCTGCTGACCCGCGAGCCGTGCACGCTGGCCAACGTGCCGCGCATCGCCGACGTCGAGGTGATGGCGCGGCTGCTGCTCGACCTCGGCGCCGAGGTCGAGGGCATCGGCAGCACCACGCTGCGGATCCAGTGCCGCGAGGTCCGGACGCACGAGCCCGACCGCGGGCTGGTCGGCCGGCTGCGCGGATCGGTGCTGCTGCTCGGCCCCCTGCTCGCGCGCACCGGACGCGCGTGGGTGGCGCCGCCCGGCGGCGACTTCCCGACGCGGCGGACCATCCGCACGCATCTCGGCGCCCTCGAGGCGATGGGCGCGGTGCAGCACGACGGCCCCGGCCACCGGCTCGAGGTCGCGCGCGGTCTGCAGCCGGCGTCGGTCTATCTCGACGAGGCCTCGGTCACCGGCACCGAGACGGCGATTCTGGCCGCCGCGGCCGCGCCCGGCATCTCCGAGATCCGCCACGCCGCCTGCGAGCCCCACGTCGTCGAGCTGTGCGAGTTCCTGCGCGACATGGGTGTCGGCATCACCGGTGAGGGCTCGCACACGATCCGCGTCGAGGGCGGGACGCGGCTGGGCAGCGCCGCCAAGACCCTCTACGGCGACTACATCGAGGCCGGGAGCTGGGCCGTCGTCGCCGCGATCACCGGCGGCGAAATGGAGATTCGCGGCGCCCGCGAGGTCGACATGGAGGTCGTCACCTCGACGTTGCGCAAGCTGGCCGTGCAGTGCCGGCAGCGCGGCGCGAGCTACGTCGTGGAGCCGTCGCAGCTGACCGGCGCCGGCCGGATCACGACCGGGCTGTGGCCGGGCTTCCCGAGCGACCTGGTCAGCCTGGTGACGGTGCTGGCGACGCAAGCCGATGGCGCGACGCTGGTGCACGACTGGATGTACGAACTCCGGCTGTTCGCGCTCGAGCAGATGAGCGGGATGGGCGCCGACCTGTTCCTGTGCGATCCGCACCGCATCATCGTCAATGGACCGGCGCGGCTGCGCGGCAAGGCGCTCGACAGCCGCGACATCCGCTCGGGCATGGCGCTGATCGCCGCCGCGCTCGCCGCGCGCGGCGAGAGCCGGGTCGAGCCGCTCGAGACGGTCGAGCGCGGCTACAGCCGACTGGTGGAGCGTCTGCAGGCGCTCGGCGCGCACGTGGCGCGGGTGTAGGGCGGAGGGTCAGCGGCCCGGCGGACCAGGCGGGCGCGGCGGCGGCTTCGAGCGGCGTGGCGCGCCGGGCAAGGGCTGGACCGGCCGCAGCACCGGCGCGGCGGGCCCCGTCCGGGGCATCGCCGGCGGGCGGCGCGGGCCTGCGGCGGCGTCGGCACGTCGAGCGGCGCGGCCGAGCCGGTGTCGCGCCCGACCTTGAACGCCTGGACGTCGCTCTGCGGTCAGATCGAGCACGCGCACGATGTGCGGCGTGAGGGTGAGGATGATGTCGGTCTCCTGCACCTCGGTGCGGTTGTAGGCGAAGAGCCGGCCAATCATCGGGATGTCGCTCAGGCCCGGCACGCCCGACAGCACCTTGCGCTCTTCGTCGCGGATGAGGCCGGCCAGCATGTTGGTCTCGCCGTCGCGCAGGCGGATCACCGTGGTGATCGACCGGTTCCCGAACGTCGGCAGGTCGCCGAAGCCGGTGCCCGAGATGTTGCTGAGCTCGATCTTCAGCGCCAGCGAGACGTCATCGTCGTGATGGGTGCGCGGCGTGATGTCGATGTTGACGCCGATGTTCTCGTAGTTGAACGAGGTGATCGGCTGGGTCTGGATGCCACCGGCGGCAATCGGCGCGAAGGTGGTGACCGGCACCGGCACGCGCTCGCCGAAGCGCGCCTGGGCGGCGATGCCCTCCGACGTCCGCAGCTGCGGGTTGGCCAGCGTACGGGTGTTGCTGTCGGTCTTCAGGAGCCGGTAGAACAGCCCGGGCAGATTGGTCAGCAGCACGTCGGAGGAGGAGAGGTTGCTCAGGTCGCGGAGGGTGAAGCCATTGGCCTCGTTGATGGTGACCTGGCCGTCGATGCCGGGCGAGCCTGGGCTGGCGATCTGGAGCCCGTACTCCTTGAGCCGCGTCCGATCGACCTCGAGCAGCTCGACGTCGATCACCACTTCCGGGCCGGGCCTTGTCGAGGGCGGTGATGATCCGTCCGGCGGCCGCGACCCGTTCGGGCGTGTCCTTGATGGTGATGGCGTTGGTCGCCGCGGTTGGCGCCAGGCGGCGGGCGTCGACGACGATGCGCAGCACGTCGACCGTCTCCTTGAGGTCGGCGTTGCTCAGGAAGAAGGTGCGGACGATCTCCTCCTCGTACTCGCGGCGCTTGGCCGCGGTGTCGGGGACGATCGCCACGGTGCGCGGCGCGGTCACGCGCCAGAAGTGGCGGGTGCTCGAGGCCAGCGAGGTGAGGGCCTGATCGATCGACGCCTGCCGCAGGTCGATGCTGACCGGCTGGTCGCGGAACGCCGGGTCGAAGACCACGCTCAGGTTCGAGAACTTGCCGATCGCCGTGAAGATGTCGCGGGCGCTGGCGTCGCGGAAGATGAGCGTGTCGGGCAGCGTGACGTCGGTCGGCACGTCGGCGCCGGGCAACGGCGCGGCCAGGCTGTCCTTGATGAGCGACTCGAGCGTCGTGCGGCCTTCCCGATCGATCGCGATCTTGGTGCGCAACTGCGCCCGCAGCGTGCGCAGCTGGTCCTGGATGTCGCCGTTGGCCGGGTTCAGCTCGGCGGCGAGCTGGAACTCGATCAGCGCCTCCTCGGTGTGGTTGGTGGCGAGGTGACGGCGCGCCCGGTTGACGTGGTCCTGCGAGGCGCGCAGCTTGGCCCGGTCGAGGGCCAGCCGCACGCCCAGGTCGTCGGGCCTGGCCCGGGCGGCCTTCATGTACTCGGCGACCGCCAGGTCGTAGTCCTGTTGCTGCTCGGCGACCTGCGCCGCGTGGAGCGAGCCCGACGACGAGGCGCAGCCGGCGAGGAGGAGGCACACCCCGAGCAGGGCGGCCAGTCGCCCGGAGGGGAGGCGATCAGCGGGTTCGCGGGTCATTGGGTGATGACGTCCACGCCCTTCGGGATGCGGAAGACGAACATGTTATCGGATGGTTGCCGATTTTCCCGTAGGTTCCTGAAACTGAACGTCGATCGCCCGCCCTGGCGGTCGAGGGCGACCAGCTGCTGGATCTGGAAGGTCCCGGGGTCGACCCAGACGGCCAGCCACTCGAAGTCGGGGTCGGGCTTGCGGGCGACGAGCTTCAACCCGAGGTGCCCGGGCGGCGCGCCGGCCGCCGGCTCCATCGCCGAGGCCTCGAAATCGCGAACCAGGTTGGCCTGGCCGGTCAGGAACAGCGCCGGGGTGGTGTCGGCGCCGCTCGGCGCCGGGCTGACGATCACCTGCCGGTCGGCCGGGAAATAGGCGTAGATCTTGGTCCCGTCCGAGACGAACTCCTTGCGCTCGGGGGCGGTGTAGACCCAGCGCATCTTGCCCGGTCGCTTGATCACGACGGTGCCGCGCTCGGTCGTCTTGGTGCGCAGCACCCCGCCCTCGTAGGTCTGCGTGAACTCGCCCTCGAAGTCGCGGACGGCGTCGTAGCGGGCCTGGACCAGGCGCGCCAGGTCGGCCGGGGTGCGCGGACGCCGGCGCCTGGGCGGCCGCGATGGTCGTCGCCAGGGTCAGGCACGCCAGCCACGCCAGCCGAGGACCCAGGGGGTGCACGAACCCAGTATACGGGGTGCGCCCGAACTCCCGACCGGCGCGGTGCGAACACCGGTGAGCGCTCACCGGCCGTCGTCGACCCCCGGGTGGCGGGCTACGCGCCGCGGTTGCCGAGGAGCAGCCCGAGGATGATGCCGATGGCCCCGTCTCGGCCCGCGGCTTGCGCCAGACCGCTCGCCGCCACGGGGAGCGACACGCCGAGCCGCTGGGCCATCCGCATCGTGGCGTTGCCGCCGATGAAAGCGGTGACGTCCGAGACGCTGACCGAGCCGAGCCGCATGGCGACCGACGGACTCACCTTGCCGTGCGTGAGGTCGAGCAGCTCGGACACGCTGAGCCCGGCCCGTTGCGCCACCGCGACGTGAACCGCGTGCAGCGGGTCCTGATCGTGGGCCGTGTCGAGTTCTTCCTCGCCCCAGCCTCTCGCCTGGAAGTCCAGGCGTTTCTGTTCGGCCTCTCGCGTCAGGGCGGCCGAGGAGCCGAAGGCCTGCGACCAGATCAATTCGTCGTCGATGAGGAGGCGCAGCTCGAGGCCGAGCCCGCCGAGCCGCACACGGGCTTCGAGCTGGCGGGGCTCCTGCGCCATCGTCCAGAGGGTGTATTCGGGCTGTTGTGTCGGCGGTCCGGTCGGTTCACTTCCCGGGGAGGAGTGTCGGTCCTTGTCCATGGGGCCCACCGCTTCGGATGGAGAGCGCAGTACCGTCGTCGTTCGTTACAAGAGGAGACGCGGCCACCTCAGCCTCATTCTGCACCCGAAGCTGCCACAGTGTGCAAGTTTCCGCAGAAATGCACCCGGCCGAGGCAGGAGCGGCCCTGGAGTCGGTGCCGCTGCTGGACTCGTCGTGGGCACACGCGGCGCCAAGCCTGATGGAAAAAGGGTGGTGGACGGCAGGAGGCTCGAACTCCCGACCTCCGCGTTGCGAACGCGGCGCTCTCCCAGCTGAGCTAGCCGCCCATGACGGCTTGGCGCGTTGTCCGCGCGTCGGGACAACCGTAAAAGTTTAGCACAGCCGCTCGAGGCGTCAGCCGAGCCAGGCGTGCAGCGTGTACTCGGCGCGCACGTAGTGGAAGCCGGCGGCTTCGTAGACGCGGATGACCGGGAAGTTGTAGTTCTGGGTCTGGCATTCGCTGACGGCGCCGGCGGCGTGCGCGCGCCGCGACCCGTCTTGGATAAGGCCGGTGTAGGCGCCGGGGCTGTCGCGCCGGCAGGCGCCCAGGCCGCCGCCGAAGACCGGCGTGGCGACGCTCGACACCGGCTCGCGGCGCCGGTAGGCGAGATAGCCGCTGACGTCACCGGCGGCGTCTTCGGCGACGATCACGGTGTCGGCCATCGTCCGGCGCGCACAGGCCCGCGCCCACTCGAGATACAGCTCGTCGGCGCGGGCCGACGACAGGTGCGGGTCGAGGTGGAAGCGCCCGCGATAGCCGTGATAGGCCTCGGCGGTGATGGCGACGATGGCGTCGGTGTCGTCCGGTCGGGCCTCGCGGATGGTGCCGACCGGCCGGACGTCGGGATGCGCGTCCTTGCCTGGCCGCATGATGTAGGTGACCAGGGCGTCCATCGTCCGGAAGCCGGCCGCCTCCAGGACCCCCATGGTGCGCAGGTCGGCGACATCGACGCGCGCGGCGAGGTGGCGGAGTCCGGCGTCGCGAGCGGCGGCGAGGCTGTCGGCCACGACCGATTCGAGGTGCTCGACGGTGGCGCCGTCGCTGGCCAGCACGTAGTCGATGCGGCCCATCGGCACGGCGAAGAACTCCGAGTCCCAGGGCAGGGCCCGGGCGACGACCGCGGCCTCGTCGCCGTCGCGGGTCGTCCACTGGCCGAATGGCCCGGCGGCGAGCGCCTGGTCGATTTCGGCGGCGAGGATGGTCGCCTGCTGCCTGCGGGTGTAGGTGCGGTACTGTCGGTACGGCTTGAACGGATAGGCGTCGATCAGGGCGAGCAGACGCTCGCGCGGCAGCGTGTGGAGCGGCGACGACGTCATCGGATCGATCGTATCCGCAGTCGGTAGATGGCCACCGGCCAGGGACGCCCGCCCAGGCCGCGGGCGAGCGGGCCGGGGTCGCGCGGGTCGGCCGGGTCGATGCGCGTGACCCCCAGGCTGACGATCTCGACGCGGTTGAAGCCGTTCCGCCACAGCCCCGGCGTGCCCGGCACGGCCAGCCGGGCCGTCGTCGCCGTGTTCGGCGGGGCCGCCATCTGGCCCACCGGCCGGCCGTTCACCCGGACCTCGAGGCGGGCCTCGACTGCCGGCTCCTCGAAGCGGGTGCGCGCCGTGAGCTCGATTTCGGTCGCGTCGCGGCTGCCGACGGCCAGCGGCACGGCGAGCACCGCCGGGCTGCGGTTCAGCCACCAGTGCGCCCCCCACTCGTCGCCGCCTGGCGCCTCCCAGCCGTCGAGCAGGAATCGCTCGCCGCGGGCGTCCAGGGCGATGTCGACCGCCGGCGCGACCGGCTCGCCGGCGAGCAGGTCGTAGCGATCGACCGGGAGACCCTCACGCCAGGCGAACCAGACGTTGGCCGGGAAAGCGAAGGGGTACAGGTAGGGCGGTCGCGTGAGCAGCTCGGACTGCTGGCGGACGACCCGCCCGAAGCTCACCGGTTCGTCCTTGGGCACCATGCCGGCGGTGTACTGCACCATCAGGCCGTAGTTCCAGGCGATCGCCGCCGCCGCGCCGAGGCCGAGCAGGACATGCGGCCGCCGCACGGCGACGTCGACGGCGAGCGCCAGCCCCGGCGCCAGCACGACCAGGAGGCTGGTGAATCGCCGCCCCCCGAACGACCAGCCGCCGGCCCAGTCCGTAGTCGAGCCGTTCACCCAGGCCATGGCGAGCAGCAGCCCGAGGGCCAGCCCGCCCCACACGCGGCGGCGCACGGCGAGCGCCACCGTGCCGGCCACCGCGACGTAGACGACCGGCGTCCACGACAGCAGGCCGTGCCACGAGGAGAACAGCGTGTCGACCCACCGCGAGTGCCACGGGTCGAGATAGCCCTGCTGCCCGAACAGCGTGAAGTCGTTCGACCGCACGAGCAATGCGCTGTGCACCACTTGCAGCGCGAGCCACGGAGCGGCGCCGACGAGCGCCCCGCGGAAGAGACCGAGCGCCGCGCTGGCGCGCGTGACCGCGTCGACGCGACGCCCGGCCATCGCCAACGTGGCCGGCACGGCGGCGAACAGCGCCTCCTGCGGGCGCATCAGGAACGCCACGGCCGCCAGCCACCGAGCCAGCGGCCTCGCGGCTGGAGTAGCCGGCGGGGCGCGACCAGCGCACCGCGGCCAAGACCAGGACGGCGACCGCGCCGAACGACGCGGCGTGCGTCATCGACGCTTCGTAGACCATGTACCAGACCAGCGGCGTCGCGGCGAACACCAGCACTGTCGTCGTGAACGCCACCGGCCGACCGTGATCGCGGCGCAACCAGGCGTGCACACTCGCCAGGCCGGCGGCGCCGACGGCGAAGGAAGTGATCAACGCGGCCCGGACGTACGGCAGCGTGAGACCGACCGCCACGGCGTCGCCGGGCGCGGCGTGGCGGCGCCGAACGCGCGCAGCACGGCCTCGACGACCGCCACCACCAGATAGAGCGGCAGCCAGAAGAGCGTCGGGCCGATCGGGACGAAGTGGCTCGGCCGCGCCGGCTGGCCCAGGTAGGCGAACTCGCGGGCGACGTCGAGGTCGCGGTCGAAGACCAGGCTGCGCAGCTGAGAGAAGTAGATCGCGCCGTCGGTGGTGATGCCGGGCGCGTCGGCCATCTGGATGCCGAGCGCGTAGAGCAACACCGCGCCGAGGCCGTACCAGTCGGCGTGGCGGGCGACGTGCGCGCGGCCACGGCGTGCCGACACTGCGGGCCGCGGCCAGCGAGATCAGCGCTGCCGGTAATGTGCCGCCGGCGACGACGAGCCAGGCCGATGGCCGTGGCGGCAGCCACACGAGCCAGGCCAGCCAGGCGGCACCACTCAGGGCCGCCGGCCACCACCGTCGAATCGTCACGTCGGGAGCAGACGCGGTAGGCACGCGGACGGGCGACATTGTACCGCCCGGCGGCTGGCGCGATCCCCGTTCAGGGAACGGTCACGACCACTTCATTCGAGATCGGCCCCATGCCGCACGGGTTCGCGGCCACGGCCTTCACGTAGTAGACGCCCGGCGGCGGCGCCACGGCGAAGGCGGTCGCGGCACCCATCGGGAAGACGCCGATGTCGGCGACGCCGCGGCTGCGACCGGCGCCGATGGTGTAGGTGAAGGGGGCCGTGCCGCCGGGTGTCGTCCACGTCAGCGACACGACGCCACCGACGCGCGCGGCACTGAGCGTGACGGCCCCGGGCGCCGCGCACGGCGCCACGGCGATGACGATATCGGCGGTCGGCGCGCTTCGTCCTCCTGGCCCGACGCTGCGCAGGCGCGCGTAGTAGGTCCCGACCGGCACGGCGGCGACGGCCAGCGGCGACGCCTCGACGGCCGTGCGGAGGAGGTTCGCCGAGCCCGGCGTCGAGCCGGCCTCCAACTCGTACGACGTGACGCTGCCGCCGGTCGCCGGCGGCAGCCACGACAACGTGACGCCGGCGGCGTCGACGCCGGCGGCGAACTGGCGAGGCACGCCCGGCGCCGGATCGACCGGCGGCGCGGTCCGGAACGCGGCCACGGTGGCGACCGTCTCGTTGAGCCGGCGCGCGTTGTCCTGGAGCGAGTTGCCGGTGGCCACGCCGACGCCGGCCGGCTCGAGCACCATGCGCGCTCGAGAAGTTCAAGGTCCGCGACGTCGCCGACCCGCTGGCGTAGTAGGCCATGAGCGTACGGATGGCGCCGTCGCGATAGGCGCAGGCGTAGGTCGCGCAGGCCGGTGTCGTGTCGCTGCTGTCGCCCGGAGCGTGATGGGCGCCGAAGTTGTGACCGAGCTCGTGGGTGAACGACCACTGGCCGGCATAGAGGCACGCCTGTTCGGTCACGCTGAAGCCGTACTCACTCGACGGGCCGAGCCAGGCGATGCCGCAGCCGCCCGTAGTGGCGGGGCGCCCGGTCACGAGCGCGACCAGATCGGCACCGCTGGCTGCGCGTAGTGCCTCGACCGCGGCATGGGCGGCGCCGCCGACGCCGATCGCGTAGAGGTCGGCGCTGAGCCCGGGTCCCTCGGTGTAGGCCACTTCCTCGATGCCCACCGCCGTGAGCACGGCGGTGACGCCGCTGCGCTGGAAGGCCGTGTTGGTCACGGCGACCGCGTTGGCGAGCTGTGACTGGATCTGGCGGGTGCCGCCGACTCCGGTGCGGGCGGCCGACGTGTAGAGGACGAGCAGGTCGATGGCGGCGGTCGACCCATCGGCGGCCAGCGCCTGCGCGGCGCCATCGATCGCGGCACCGCCAGGAACATCGGGCGAGCTCAGCTCGACGGCCGCGGCACTCGCGTCACGTTCGGCCACGACGACCAGTCCGTCGCCGGCCGGGCGTCACCTCGAACGCGACGCCGGCGGTGACGATCCCGCCCGACAGCGTGTGGCCGTCCCAGGTCAGCGCGACGGTGCTCGAGGGGTCGCCCTCGACGTGCCCGACCCACGAGGTATGCCCTTGGCGCCCGTGTTCGAGACGCTCGCGGACAATCGCCAGCTGGACGTCGGCGAAGAGGTTGAGCACGAGCGACGGGCGATCGCCGGCCGCCGCTCTGCAGCAACGTGTCGAAGGCCGCGGCGTTGACGCGGAGATGGCGCAGGCGCCGGGCGTGCGCGCGCGCCCGCTCAACGGCGAGCGGCGCCGGGCGCCCGGTCGCCGCCGAGAACAGCGGGGCCCGCCCTTGCGCATCGGATCCGCGGGCGGCGACGATCACGATCGCGCCGACGACGGCGAGTCCGACGAGACTACGGAACGACGACCACGATT
The DNA here is from genome assembly GCA_963786365.1 of uncultured Acidobacteriota bacterium. GTDB lineage: Bacteria > Acidobacteriota > Vicinamibacteria > Vicinamibacterales > UBA2999 > CAWAYR01. The sequence goes on along the minus strand of CAWAYR010000018.1, from coordinate 331,739 downwards.
TCATTCGAGGGGCCACTCACTCCACAGGCGTTCTGCGCCAGGATGCGCGCGTAGTACGTGCCCGGCGGTGCCGCCGCGCCGATGCTCGTCGCGCGTGCCGGTCGACAGGACGAGCACGTCACTGCCGCCGGTCTGCGAGCCGACGACGAGCGTGTAGCTCGACGGCGCTGGCCCGGAGGCCGGCGGCGTCCACGCCAATGCGACGAACGAGCCGGTGCGGCTGAAGTGTCAATCCCGTCGGCGCCTGCGGAGGGGCGGCGCACGGCTGAACCACCACCGTCACTTCGTTCGACGCCGGACTGACGCCGCAGGCGTTGGTCGCCGCGACCCTGACGTAGTAGGTGCCATAGGGCACGCCGGACGCGGTCAGCGCGGTCACCGTCGCCGGGTAGTCCTGGACGAGGACGTTGGCGAGGCCCGGGGCGCTGCCGACGATCAGACGGTATCCCTGCGTGACGCCGGCCGCGGGCGCCGACCATGCCAGGTTCACGGTCGTGTCGCTGGCCGCCGCGGTCAGCGTGCCGGGAACGCCGGGCGCGGTACATGCGCCGACGGTGACCTGTGCCTCGGGCGAGGGACCGCTCGTCCCGGCGGCGTTCTGGGCCCGCACGCGGACGAAATACGTGCCCGGCGGGACGCCATTGAACGTCGCCCCCGGCGTGGCCGGAGGGCAGCAGGATCGAGCCGACGTTGGCGGCGCCCGACGCGGTGCCGGCGTCCACGATATGGCGCTGCGCCGGCCCGCCGGTCGTCGCCGGCGTCCACGCCAGGGTCACGGTCGACAGCGACGCCGACGCGGTCAGCGCCGTCGGGGCCGCGGGCGGGAACGGGCCGCTGGCGATGCCGCGATAGATGGCGGTGATGCCGCTGACGTCGTCGGCGCCCAGCCCGCGCGGGCTGGCGCCGACACGCCGGCAACGCGTTCATCATCGCGCCGCTGCTGTCGCTGTGGCCGAGCCCCAGCGCGTGGCCGAGGCCGTGCGTGATCGCGTCCTGGAAGCAGGCGGCGCTGCCGCTCTGTGGTCCGACGTTGTTGAGGACCACGAAGCCCTGGATGAACTTCTGGAACGTGGTGCCGTTCACCGTTCGCAGGTCGCCGGTGGTGTAGTAGCCGCCGCCGATGACCCAGTTGTCGGCCTGGCCGTCGTCGACCCCGCACGGGTCGTTGTACGACACGCCGATGCGGCCGTTGCCGGTGAAGGTCGCGGCGCACTGGCCGGCCGCCAGGCTGGCGCCGCCGTCGCGCAGGTCGAGCTCCATCCCCGAGTTGCGCCACAGGTTGATGGCGGCGGTGGCGTTGGCGGTCGACCCCGTCCACGTACCCGGGAGCGCCGACGGATGGTCGACGAACACCACGCCGCCGTCGTCCACCTCGTGCCAGCGCGCAGGATAGCCGCCGTCGGTGGGCAGATAGGCGAAGGCCGGCGCGTCCGCTCGCCCGGCGGCCTCAGCGGGCACCGCGACATAGGGCGCGTCGCTCGGCCGGCGTGGCAGCGAGTGCCGCCTGCACCTGCGCGACCGTCGCCTCATCGGCGGGGAGCTTGCCGCGGCCGAGGCCGGCGGTGTGGAGCGTGCCGTCGCGCGGGCTGGTCGCGAGCAGCAGGACCGCGTCTTCGCCGACCGCGAAGCTGGCCTGACCGGCGACGAACAGCCCGATGGAGCCGACGCGTCCGCCGAGCTGTTTGAGGACGAGGCGATCGGGCGCCAGGCCGTGCAGCTGCCGCACGACCGTGACGTCGACGTAGGTCACGATCGTCGCCGACGGCGGTGTCCCACCGGCTGTCGATGGCGTCGACGTGGGCGAGCACCGCCAGGCGGGCGGCGGGGACCGGGGCGAGGGGTTGGGCGGCGGCGCTCAGCGCGGTGACGACCAGCGGCCGTCACCGCGGCGGCGACCCCTTGCAGGGCGGACAGCACCGTCATCGTCTCACCAGCATAGCGCGGGCCGGGCGCCGTCGCCGGGCGCGAGCCGGGCCGTCGCCGGCTCGCACAGCGCGACCAGCTGAAACGCCTGCTGGGTGTAGGGCAGGTCGACGTGCGGATACGGGCGGAGGAACTCGATGACGTCGGGCCGCATCGCCTCGAGTGACGGCCAGTCGCCGACCGCGACGTAGCACACGCCGCGATCGGCTTTGAGGTGGGCGATGACGCTCGGCGAGATCGACGTCTGGTCGAAGCTCCAGCCCTTCCGGTGCGCGAAGTAGAGCAGCATCGGCGAGTTGCTGCCGTAGCGCTCGTACTCGACCGTCGCCAGCAACGCGTCCGGCGGCGTGCGGATGGCGATGGCGGCCCCGGCGTCGATGATCGGGGTGTTCATCGTGATCGGGCCGGTAGAGCCGGCGGATGACGCCGCTGTCCTCGAAGCTGCGGACCGCGACCCAGGCGAGCAGCGCCGGCCACCGCGCCGAGCGCGACCACGCGAACCGGGCCTCGCAGCCGCGTGAAGGTGGCGCCGTCGAAGAGCGGCGCGGCGCCCATGCCGAAGTAGAGCGCCAGCGGCGGGAGCGCCGGCAGTTGATGGAACTCGTGAAAGATCTGCCCTTGCAGCGAGACGGCGATCAACGCGGTCGCGGCCAGCATCCACACGTCGACCACGCCGCGCCCGCGCAGCGGCCAGTGCCAGCGCAGGGCGCCGATGATCGTCACCACGGCGAACACCGGCGTCAGATGCAGCTCCCAGAACTGCGTGAGCAGCCCGCGCGCGGTCTCCCAGGTGAGGAGCTCGGCGCGGGTCCAGTGCGAGACCGTCACGAACGTGCCGGCCCACTCGGCGATGTCGGCGGGATACGTCCCCGAGGGCCGGAAGATGGCCTGGGTCAGTCCGGTCTCCTGGAAGATCTGATCGGCGTGGAGATACCAGAGGCTGATCGCGCCGATCGCGGCCAGCGGCGCCGCGACGAACCACGAGTCGCGCCACAGGCCCCAGCCGTGGCGCAGCCAGCCGACCATCAGGATCGGCCCGAGCACGAGGATCGCCGGGATCTTGACCAGGCCGGCGAGCGCCAGCGAGGTCGCACCGGCGAGCGCCATCCAGCCGGCGCCGGTCTGGGCGTAGCCGACGTAGCCGAGCAGCGCGGCGACCGAGAAGGTCAACATCGGAGTGTCCGAGAGCGGCGTGCGCCCGAAGTAGACGACGCTCGGCGAGACGGCCATCAGGAACGCCGCGCCGCGCCCGGCGGCGACGCCGAGCAGCCGGCTGCCGAGCCGGTAGATCAGCCACACGGTCATCACCGAGAACGCGGCCGGCACCAGGCGGCCAGCGACGTCGCTGACTCCGGTGACGCGCCAGACCAGGGCCATCACCAGGTGCAGCAGCGGGAACTCGAGGCCGACGCGGCCATCGGGGCCGCCCCAGCTCACCGCCGGATAGAAGAAGTCGATCGGTCCTTCCGTCCAGATGCGCGCCACGTCGGCATTGGTGACCTGGCGCCAGCTGTGCGCGTCGACGAAGGGCACGTCGAGCCGGTAGGCGCGGAAGCCGACGGCGAGCAGCACGATCGCGCACGCGGCCCAGTCGATAGCCGCTGGGCGCGGCGCGGACGGCGTCGGGATCGATGTCGCGGTCACTGGTACGCGACGAGGGCGGACCGGCGACTGGTCCGCCCTCGTCTGGTGCACATCTCTCCAGCGGCTACGGCGTGTAGCCCGCCTGGATGTACGGAATCAGCGTCCAGGTCGCGCCCGACGAGAAGAGCACCGTCTGATTGATCCAGGCCGGACCCGGCCTGGGCCCGCAGTGTCCGGAGATGATGTCGACTACGTGCACCTGGCGCGACCCCTCGTCAGCGCAGCGAGCCGTAGTTGTAGTCGAGCACGTCGTGTGAGACGTCGCCGATGTTGTTGCGCTTCCAGTTCAAGCCCCACCGCTTGTCTTCCTGGCGCAGCCGGTTGAGAACCCGGTTGACGAAGCGCATGTTGTGGCAGGAATCCCGCACTTCTCCGGGGAACTGCGCGGCCAGGGACTCGACCACCGCCTGCTTGTTGGGCAGCGGGATGTAGTTGGGCGGCGTCGGCCCGGGCGGGTCCGGCGCGCGCGGCTCCAGGCGGAGCGAGGATCCATCGACGGTCAGGTTCGACTGGCCCACGGCGCCGACGCGATCCGCACGAGAACCTGGCCTGGATCCCGAACGCCCAGGTGCCCTGGGGCAAGCCAGGGTAAACGAAGCTCGTCTGGTTGCCGCCCACGCCAAGCTGCCCGACGACGGGTCCGCTGTAGCTGAAGAGATAGGCGTCGGCGCCGGGGATGCCGCGTCCAGTTGGCGGTGAGGAAGGGGCCCCACGCCGTCGTCGTCAAGCCCGGCGCGGGCGGTGGGTCGCAGGCGCCGTTCGCCGGCATCACCAGCGCCACTTCGGCCGCTTCGGCGCTCGTGCCGCCGGCGTTCACCGCGGCGACGCCCAGATAGTAGGTGCCCGCTGGCACGCCGCCGGTCGACAGGCCAGCGGACATTGGTCGGAATCACGCCGACCTCCGCTCCGCCCGGCGTGATGCCGGCGCGCAGACGGTAGCGCGACACAGGACCGCCGCCGGTGCCGGGCGCCCACGTGAGGATGACGTTGCCGATGCCGTTGCGAAACACCTGCACCGGCGTCGGCACGGCCGGCGGGGCGACCAGGCTGGTGATGACGACCTGGACCTCGTTCGACGATGGTCCCGGCGGGAAGCGCGACCACCCGCACGTAGTAGATGCCGACGACCGGCGCCGTCAGGGCGATGGTCGTGACGTTGCCGACGTTGAGCGAAGCGATGGGCGCCCCGCCCGGGGACACGGCGGCCTGGATGTCATAACTGGTGGCGCCGGCGGCGGCGCTCCAAGTGAAGGTGACGTTCGCCCCCACGACCGTGGGCGGGTTCAAGGTGGGTTGTGCGTGTGCGGTGCCGGCCATCAGGCTCCAGGTAGCGAGCACGATGGCCCCAATCGGGCCGAGCCGAAGCGTCATTCAGTTCTCCTCAATCCAAGCTCCCCAGTCCGCGGGTGCGACAGGAGCGATCGTTAATCGTTCACACGGGCGGAAAATCAGCGGTGCTGGCTGGGAGACGCGCCGGCTGAGCCGATGAAGTTTACCACAGCGTGAAATACTGCGCAGAAAATGAGGGCCCCGCCCTCCGGATGGCCGGAGGGCGGGGATGAAGCCGTTGGAGCGTCGGTCCCGGTCTAGCGGGGGTAGCCGGCGGCCGTGTACGGCTGGAGCGTCCAGGTCGCGCCGGTCGACCACAACACGGTCTGGTCGATCCACGCCCCGCACGGGTTGCCGCCGCAGTGGCCGCCGATGACGTCCACCACGTGGACGAAGCGGGTGCCCTCGTCGCCCTCGGGCCCGTAGTTGTAGGTGATGGCGTCCTGCGACATGTCGCCGACGCGGGAGCGTTTCCAGTTCAGCCCCCAGCGGGTGTCCTCCTGGCGGAGCCGCTGCACCAGGCGGAAGAGCCAGGTGTTGTTGCCGCAGGAGGCGCGCAGCTCGCCGGGATAGAGCCGCGCCATCTCGTCGACCACCGCCGAGCGGTTGGGCAGACGAAGGTAGTTGGGCGGCGTCGGGGCCGGCGGATTGGGCGTGCGCGAGCCCTCGACCGGCGGCGTGACCACCACCGTGGCGTCGGCCGAGGTCGCCGCGGCCCCGCAGGCGTTGGCGGCGGTCACCCGCACGTAGTAAGTGCCGGCCGGAATACCCGGATAGGACACGCTCGTGGTGCCGGCGGGGAACGACTGGGCGTAGAGCGGCGCTCCGCCCGGCGACATCGCGGCGACGACCTGATATCCGGCCGCCCCTGCCACCGGACTCCAGGAGATGCCGACCGTCGAGCCGCTGGCCTGGGCCTGCACGGCCGGCGCGCTTGGCGGCAGACAGGCCCCGCTTCCGCCGACCGTGATTTGCACCTCGTTGGACGGATTGCTGGGACCGCCGGGCCCGAGCGCGTGCATGCGGGCGAAGTAGGTCCCCGGCGGGACGTCTTGCACCGCGGTCTGGGCGGCCAGGGGCAGCGGAAAGATGGCCATCGTCTGGCCGGGCGCCACCCCAGCGGCCAAGACCAGGCCGGTGATGCCCGAGCCGGGCAACTGCACCGAGAAGTTGACCGTGGAGCCGCTGACCGACGCGACCAAGCCGCTCGGCGGCGGTGGCGGGGCCAGGGCCGAGGTGACCGTGACGCCCACGATGTTGGAGGGCGCGCTCAAGCCCTGAGCGTTTCGGGCGAATACACGAATGTAATAAGTGCCCTGTGGGGCGGTGATGCTGAAACCCGTCAGGGCGCCCAGCTCGTAGGCGCGCCAGGACCTGGGTCGGCGAGATGCCGGCCTCGGCCCGATAGCTGGTCGCCCCGGGGACGGAGGTCCAGCTGGCCACGACGGTTTGGCCGAACGCCTGGGCCTGCAGGAAGGGAGCCGCGGGCTGCGCGACGGCGGCCTGGGCCGTGAGCACGGTGAGCAGCGCCAGCGGCGACGGCGGCCGAACGGGCCAGGGAACACGACGACTGAATCAAAACCACGGACACCCTCCGGTCATCTCTGTGCGAACACGATGCCAACTTCATGACGCGTCCAATCGCCCGCACGGATACATGGTTGCACAGTACTTCCAGGCAGGAATGCGCGCGCAATGACGAAAACCGTCATCCCTGCACGCCCGAGCCCGTTGAAACGCCCCTGATATAGTCGGAGCCTCCATGGCGCAGCGCACAGCACGTATCGGTGTCTTGACCGGAGGCGGCGATGCCCCCGGCTTGAACGCGGTGATTCGGGCGGTGGTGAAGGCCGGGTGCAACGCCGGGCTGGAGGTGATTGGCCTGGAGGACAGCTTCGACGGGCTCCTGGACTCCAGCCGGACCCGGGTGCTGACCCCGCGCGACGTCACCGGCATCCTGCGGCTGGGCGGGACCATCCTCGGCACGACCAACCGCGGCAACCCCTTCGAGTACCCGTCCGACGCGCCGGGCGGGCGGATCGACTATTCCGACCGGGTGGTCGAGACGTTCGGCAAGATGGGACTCGAGGCGCTGGTGGTCATCGGCGGCGACGGCACCCTGGCCATCGCGCACCAGTTCTACCTGAAAGGGGTTCCCGTCGTCGGCGTGCCCAAGACCATCGACAACGACATCGTCGGGACCACCAGCTGCTTCGGCTTCGACACCGCCGTGTCGTTCGCGTCCGATGCCATCGACCGGCTGCACACGACCGCCGAGGCCCATCGCCGCATCATGGTCGTCGAGGTGATGGGCCGCTACGCCGGCTGGATTGCCCTCCATGCCGGCATCGCCGGCGGCGCCGACGTCATCCTGATTCCCGAGATTGCCTACGACCTCGAGAAGGTCGCGCAGAAGATCCGCGAGCGCGACACCTGGGGGGCGCGCTTCACGATCATCGTCGTGGCTGAGGGCGCCACGACCGCGGGCGGCAAGCCCACGCTGCGATCGGAAGCCCGGCCCGGCGTGCGTCGAACGGCTCGGTGGCGTCGGCGCACAGCTGGCCGACGCCCTGCAGACGATGACCGGGAAGGAGAGCCGCAGCGTGGTGCTGGGCCACTTGCAGCGCGGCGGCTCGCCGACCCCCTTCGACAAGGTGCTGGCGACGCGCTTCGGGGCCAAGGCCGTGGAACTGGTGCGCCGCGGCGTCTTCGGACGGATGGTCGCCAACAACCCGCCCGACATCGTGCACGTGCCGCTGGCCGACGTCGTCGGCCGCTGCAAGACCGTGCCGCTCGACTACGATCTGCTGGCCACGGCCCGCGCGCTCGGGGTGTCGCTGGGCGACTGAGTCGCCGGCCGCGCGGCTCAGCGCGAGTGCAGCATGTCGAGGTACTTCAGCGCGCCGCCGGTGTTGAAGAGCACCACCGTCTCGTGCCGCTGGATCCGTCCCGCCGCCACCAGCCGGCGCGCCGCCGACAGCGCTGCCGCACCCTCCGGCGCCGCCGAGATGCCCTCGAGACGGCCGATCGCGAGCATGTCGTCGAGCATCTCCGGGTCGGTCACCGCCAGCGCGGTGCCGCCGCTGGCGCGCAGGGCCCGCAGGACCAGGAAGTCGCCGATCGCCTTCGGCACGCGCAGCCCGTGGGCCTCGGTGTCAGGGGCCTCCCACAGCGCCGCCCGCTCGCTGCCGTCGTCGAAGGCGCGGACGATCGGCGCACACCCGGTGGGCTGCACCGTCACCATCTTCGGCCGCGCCGGCCCAATCCACCCGATCGCCTCCATCTCGTCGAAGGCCTTCCACATCCCGACCATGCCGGTACCGCCGCCGGTCGGGTAGACGATCCAGTCGGGCAGCGTCCAGCCCAACTGCTCGGCCAGCTCGTAGCCCATGGTCTTCTTGCCCTCGACGCGGTACGGCTCCTTCAGGGTCGAGACGTCGTACCAGCCGTGCCGTTTCGCGCCCTCGGCGGCCATCCGGCCGGCATCGGTGATCAGCCCGTCGACCAGGGTGACGTTGGCGCCATAGAGCCGGCATTCGTCGATGAACGGCCGCTTGGCGTCCCGCGGCATGAAGACCTCGCACCGCAGCCCGGCGGCGGCGGCATAGGCGGCCGCCGCGTTACCGGCGTTGCCGGCGGTCGGCAGGGTGATCGTCTCGGCGCCGAGGGCCTTGGCGCGGGTGACCGCCGCCGCCTGGCCGCGCGCCTTGAACGAGTTGGTCGGGTTGAACGACTCGTCCTTGATGAACAGGCGGTCGAGGCCGAGCGGCGTCGCCGAGGCGCGAGGTGTGGAGGAGCGGGGTGAAGCCCTCGCCGAGCGTGACCGGCGTCTCGCCCGGGAACAGCGGCAGCATCTCGCGGTAGCGCCACATCGTCGGCGGCCGTTCGGCCAGCCGGTCACGCGACCACGCCTTGGCCCGCGCCAGGTCGTAGCGGGCGAGCAGCGGCATGCCGCACGACGGGCAGACGTGGTGACGCTGGCCGGCATCGAACGGCCCCGCCCCGCAGGGCTCGCTGCATTCCAGGTGGCTGAAGAACATCGGGACTCGGGTCTCGGGTCTCGGGTCCCGGGAAACGCCTGACACTCAAGCCCCGGGCCCCGAGCCCCGGGCCCCGGTTACTTTCCGAGCAGTTCCTCGTCCTTCTTCTTCTGCAGATCGTCGATCGCCTTGATCGCCTGGTCGGTGATCCGCTGCACCTCGTCGAGGCCGCGCTTCTCGTCGTCTTCGGAGATGGCGTGGTCCTTGAGGAACTTCTTGAGCCGGTCGTTGGCGTCGCGGCGCACGGTGCGGACGTGGTTGCGGCCCTCCTCCGCGGCCTTGTGGACGTGGCGCGACAGCTCCTTGCGCCGCTCCTCGGTGAGCGCCGGAATCGGAATCCTGATCACCTTGCCGTCGTTGGCCGGGTTGAGACCGAGGTCCGACGAGCGGATCGCCTTCTCGAGGCTGGCCATCGTCGACGGGTCGAACGGCTGCGCCACGATCAGCGACGGCTCGGGGATCGACAGCGTCGCCACCTGGTTGAGCGGCATCTTGGCGCCGTAGGCCTCGACCATCACGTTCTCGAGCAGCCCGGTACTGGCCCGCCCGGTGCGCACGCCGGCGAGCTCGCGGCGTACGTGCTCGATCTGCCCGTCCATGCGTTTCTTGCTCTCGGCGAACAGCCCTTTGAGATCGTTGACGTCCATGATCAGTCTCGTCCAGGGAAGCGTGTCGTGGCCATCTCCGCCGCTGGCCCCAGCCTGCCAGCCGCTGTTCCAGCATCTACCCACCGACCGTGGTGCCGACCGCCTCACCCTGGACCACGCGCCGGATGTTGCCCGGCGTGAGCAGGTTGAAGACGACAATCGGCAGCTTGTTGTCCATGCACAGCGAAATCGCGGTCGCGTCCATCACCTGCAGGCGGTCCTGCAGCACCTGCAGATAGGAGATCCGCTCGTAGCGAGTCGCCGCCGGGTTGGTGACCGGATCGGCGGTGTAGATGCCGTCGACCTTGGTCGCCTTGAGGATGACCTCGGCCTTGACTTCCATCGCCCGCAACGCCGCCGCCGTATCGGTGGTGAAGTACGGATTGCCGGTGCCGGCGGCGAAGACGACGACCCGGCCCTTCTCGAGGTGGCGGATGGCGCGGCGGCGGATGAACGGCTCGGCGACGGCGCGCATCTCGATCGCCGACAGCACGCGGGTCGGGACGTCCTGGGCTTCGAGCGCGTCCTGCAGGGCGAGGGCGTTCATCACCGTGGCCAGCATGCCCATGTAGTCGGCGGTGGAACGGTCCATGCCGCGGGCGCTGGCGGCGACGCCGCGGAAGATGTTGCCGCCGCCGATGACGATGGCGGTCTGGACGCCGAGCGACTGGATGTCGGCGATGTCGGCGGCGATGCGCGTGGCGACGTCGGCATCGATGCCGTAGTTGCTGCTCGCCCATCAGGGCCTCGCCCGAGAGCTTCAGCAGGATGCGGGAATAGAGGGGAGCAGGGGCGGACGAGGGCGACGCGGGCGGCATCTCAGGCGGGCATTATAGTGGCTCGGCGCAGCTGGCGGCGACGGCCGGCGTGTGATCGCGCCTGCCGCCGCCGCGGCGAGCGGCGGTCTACTCGGCGGTTTCGCCGAGCTTGTAGCGGACGAAGCGGGAGACGGTGATGTTCTCGCCGGTCTTGGCGGTGGCCGCCTGCAGCATCTGCAGGATCGGTCACGTCGGGGTCGCGGACCGACGGCTGGTCGATCAGGCACACCTGGCTGTAGTAGCTCCCGAGCTTGCCCTCGACGATCTTGTCGATCACCTGCGCCGGCTTGCCCGAGCCGGCGAACTGCGCCCGGTAGATCTCCTTCTCCTTCTCCAGCTCCGCGGCCGGCACCTGATCGCGGCTGACGAAGCGCGGATCGGCGGCGGCGACGTGCATCGCCAGCTCCTTGGCCAGGCTCTGGAAGTCGTCGGTGCGGGCGACGAAGTCGGTCTCGCAGTTGACCTCGACCAGCACGCCGACCTTGCCGCCCATGTGGATGTAGTGGCCGATGATCCCTTCCTTGGTGACGCGGCCGGCGCGCTTGGCGGCCGAGGCCATCCCCTTCTTGCGCAGGATCTCGATCGCCTTGTCCATGTCGCCGCCGGCTTCGGCCAGCGCCGCCTTGCAGTCCATCATCCCGGCTCCGGTCTTGTCGCGGAGCTGCTTCACCATCTCTGCCGTGATTGCCATGACCTCTCCATCAGGCGTCGCGCGGGGCCCCGGTCGGAGCCGCACCGCGGCGACGCGGTACAAGAAAACGCCGGCCCGAGAACGGCTCGCGGCCGGCACAGTCGAGCGACGGCGCGCCGCCGCTACGGGGTCGCGGGCGTCGGCGTCTCGGCGCGCTGCGGACGGCGGATCGCCGCCGGTCGCACCACGCGGGCGGCCTCGTCGGCGGCCTGCTGTTCGGCCTGCGTCGCCGCGTGCTCGGCGCGGCGCGATTCGCGCTCGGCCTGGCCGTCGAGGACCACGTCGGCGACGCGCGCGGCGAACAGCTTGATCGAGCGCAGCGCGTCGTCGTTGCCCGGAATCACGAAGTCGACTTCATCGGGATCGCAGTTGGTGTCGACGATGCCGATGACCGGAATCTTCAGCTTGCGCGCCTCGTCGACCGCGATCTTCTCCTTGCGCGTGTCGACGACGAACAGCGCGTCGGGCAGCCGCGCCATGTTGCGGATGCCGTCGAGGTTCTTCTGCAGCTTGCGCTTCTCCTTCTCGGCCCGGGCGATCTCCTTCTTGGGCATGAAGTCGTAGCGGCCGTCGGTGGCCATCGCCTCGAGATCGCGCAGGCGGGCGATGCTGCGCTGGATGGTGGAGAAGTTGGTCAGCAGTCCGCCGAGCCAGCGCTCGTTGATGTAGTACATGCCGCAGCGGGCGGCTTCGGTGGCGATCACGTCCTGGGCCTGGCGCTTGGTGCCGACGAAAAGGAGCGTCTTGTCCTCGGCGGCCAGCTGGCGCACGTAGTCCTCCGCTTCGCGGAACAGCGCCACGGTCTTGCCGAGGTCGAGGATGTAGATGCCGCTGCGTTCGCCGAAGATGTACGGCTTCATCTTCGGATTCCAGCGCTTCGTCTGGTGTCCGAAATGCACACCTGCCTCGAGCAGGTCCTTCATCGCGAGTGGGGCCAAGCGTCCTCCATCCATACGTTCTACCGCTTGCTGAACTGGAACCGCTTGCGGGCGCCAGCCAGTCCGTACTTCTTCCGTTCCTTGGCGCGCGCGTCGCGAGTCAGGAAGCCGTCCTTCTTCAGCCGGCCGCGCAACTCGAGATCGAAGCTGCAGAGCGCGCGGGCGATGCCGAGCCGAATCGCGCCGGCCTGGCCGGCGACGCCGCCGCCGGCGACCGTGCACAGGATGTCGAACTTCTCGACCGTCTCGGTCAGCAGCAGCGGCTGCTTGACCGTGATGCGCAGGGACTCGGTGGGGAAGAACTCGGCGAACTCGCGGTGGTTGACGGTGATGGCGCCCGAACCGGGGCGGAGGAAGACACGAGCGGTGGACGTCTTGCGGCGTCCGGTAGCGTAGGACCTGCAATCCGGCCAAGTTACGACACCTCGAACGATTGGGGTTGCTGGGCGGCGTGCGGGTGCGTCGCGCCCGCATACACCTTGAGCTTGCCGTACATCGCGTCGCCGAGCGTGCTCTTCGGCAGCATGCCGCGCACGGCTTCTTCGATCAGGCGCTCGGGCTTGCGGGCACGCACCACCTTGGCGCGCTCCTCACGCAGGCCGCCCTCGTACCCCGAGTGCGCCCGATAGAGCTTCTGATCGTCCTTGCGGCCGGTCAGCTTGACCTTCGCGGCATTGACGATCACGACGTGATCGCCGGTGTCGAGAAACGGCGTGTAGGTCGCCTTGTGCTTGCCTTGGAGCATCCTGGCCGCTGCCGTGGCGACGCGTCCCAGCACCCGGCCTTCGGCGTCGATCACATGCCAGCGGCGCGTCACCGTCGCCGGTGTCGCCACGAAACTTCGCATCGTCTCCGTACCCTTCCCGTGCCGTCGTCAAGACGGCAAACCCAAATAGTAGGCCTGATTCCAGCAATTGGTCAAGCGCCAATCTTCCGACACATATGGATCACAAAACCGTCAGATTGGGCGGTTGACCTCCGGCGCCCTCTGCTAGACTGTGCCCGGGAATGCACAGTTCTGCGATCGCCGATCGCACTCGTTCCTGCCCAGGGCTGCGCGGGGCTTCCCCGTGTAAGTCGATGGCCCCTTGGGACTTCGCCTCCTGCACCGGCGCCCTCGTGCCGATAGAGACCGGTGGATGCAGCTGAACATCCTGGCCCGACGCTACGGAAAAAACTGTGCGTGGGATTCGAATTTGTCAGTGACTTCGCTGCAACCACCCAGCCGGCAGATCGGACGGGGGCCAGTGTTTCGGGCGATTTCCTGCGGAAACCAGAACTCTCGAGCGCTGGTACCGCGTTTGCCCTTGGCGACTCGGCGGAGGCCGGACTCTCCGGTCCGGCGCGAAGAAGGGAAGGCGGCGTAGTGCTCTTCAACCGAAACAAGCCTGTGGTCGGCCTGGACATCGGCTCCAGTGCGGTCAAGGCGATCGAGCTCAAGCCTTCGGGCCGGGGCTTCAAGGTCGTCGCGATCGGCGTCGAGCCGCTGCCGCCCGACAGCATCGTCGACGGCGCCATCATCGACGCCGGCGCGGTGACCGACGCCGTCCGGCGCCTGCTCCAGTCGCCCAGGTTCAAGGCGAAGGACGTGGTCGCGTCGCTGTCCGGCAGCGCCGTCATCGTCAAGAAGATCAGCCTGCCAGTGATGACCGACCAGGATCTGGAGGAGTCGATCTACTGGGAGGCCGAGCAGTACATCCCCTTCGACATCCAGGACGTGAACCTCGACTACGAGGTCCTGACGCCGGTCGCCGAGCGCCAGGGCACGATGGACGTGCTGCTGGTCGCCGCCAAGAAGGACAAGATCGCCGACTACACCGGCGTGGTCAGCCAGGCGGGGCGCACCCCGGTCGTCGTCGACGTCGACGCCTTCGCGCTGCAGAACGCCTACGAGGCCAACTACGGCGCCGACGCCGGCAAGGTCGTGGCCCTGGTCAACGTCGGCGCCAGCGCCGTCAACATCAACATCGTCTCGGGCGGACAGTCGGTCTTCACCCGCGACGTCAGCATCGGCGGCAACGCGTTCACCGAAGCGGTCCAGAAGGAGCTCGGCCTGCCGTTCGAAGGCGCCGAGGACGCCAAGAAGGGGATTCCGGTCGACGGCGTGCGGTTCGATGACGTGCGGCCGGTGCTGCGCGCGGTCACCGACAACGTGCTGCTCGAGGTCGAGAAGACCTTCGACTTCTACAAGGCGACCTCGGCCAGCGACCGCATCGACCGCATCGTGCTGAGCGGCGGGGCGTCGCTGGTCGAGGGCTTCGACCAGGCGGTGCGCGAGCGGCTCGACACCGACGTCGAGCGCTTCGATCCCTTCCAGCAGGTCAGCCTCGACACCAGCAAGCTGCGGGGTCGGCGCCGTCGAGGACTACGCGCCGGTGTGCGCCGTGGCCGTCGGCCTGGCGTTGCGCAAAGGCGGCGACCGATGATCCGCGTCAACCTTCTCCCCGCGGAACGGCGCAAGGCCAAGGCGCCGGCATTCGGCCTCCAGGCGGGGCAGAAGATCGCCCTGGGCGGCAGCCTGATCCTGCTCCTGGCGGCGGCTTTCGTGTTCTGGCGCTACTGGGCGCTCGGCCAGGACGCGGCCCAGATCGAGCGCGACATCGAAGCGCAGCGCCGCGAGGAGCAGCGCCTGGTCCAGGTGATCAACGAGGTGCGCGACTTCGAGGCGCGCCGCGAGCGCCTGCAGCAGCGCGTCAGCCTGATCGAGGAACTGCGCCGCGGCCAGACCGCACCGGTCCACATGCTCGACCAGGTGAGCCGCTCGCTGCCCGACATGATGTGGCTGACCAAGATGACGCAGACCGGCTACGACGTGACGATGGAAGGCAACTGCCTGTCGCTCACCTCGCTGTCCGACTTCGTCGGCAACCTCGAGGGCTCGCGCTACTTCGCACGGCCGGTCGAGATCGTGTCGAGCGAGGTGGTGCCGGCGACGCCGCAGAGCCCCGAGCTCATCAGGTTCACGGTCAAGGGCACGTTCCAGATGGCCGGTCTCCAGCCGCCCCCGCCGCCGCCCAGTGCGACGCCGGCGAAGAAGGGAGGCGCCCGTGGCTAGCCTGCAGATGGGCAAGATGCCCTGGTGGGGCCAGCTGGTCGTGTTCGCGGTGATCAGCGCCGCGGGCATCGGCGCCTACTACTACCTCTACGAGTGGCCCGAGCGCGAGAAGCTGCAGGTGCGCCAGGCCGAGCTCGCGGCGATCCAGACCCGGATCGCGACCGGGCTCGAGACGGCGCGCAAGCTGCCCGAGTTCCGCGCCCAGGTCGGTGATCTGGAAGCGCGCCTCGAGAGCCTCAAGGCGATTCTGCCCGAAGAGAAGGACGTCGCCGATCTGCTGCGCCGGATCCAGACGATGGCCTCGCAGTCGAACCTGCGGATTCGCACCTTCCGGCCGCAGGCGATCGCCCAGCGCGAGCTGCACGCCGAGTGGCCGATCGGGCTCGAGCTCGAGGGCACGTACCACAACGTCGGCCAGTTCCTCGACAAGGTCAGCAAGTTCCCGCGAATCATCAACGTCGGGACGATTGCCATGACCACCAACACCCCGCCGACGCCGACCGCCACCGTGCGCGTGACGTGCACGGCGACCACCTTCGTCCTCACCGACCGTGAACCTCAGACGGGAGCGCCCGCACCAGCCGTGCCGGCGAAGACGGAATGACGCCCCTGCGCATCGGACTCATCGTCGCCACGCTCGCCGTCGCCGCCCACGGCGCCGCCCAGGCGCCGCCCGCGGCGGCCTCGGCGCCGGTCACGCCGCCGGTGGCGCCGCCGCGCGTCGACCTGCCGACGCCGCCGGCCAACTTCGAGTACCGCCCCGAGGGGCGGCGCGATCCCTTCATGAATCTCAGCCGCAGCGGCACGGTCGCCACGCCCGACGGCGGCGCGCCCCGGCCCGCCGGCGCGGCGGGTCTGGGTGTGGACGAGTTGCTGGTCCGCGGCATCGTCCAGAGCCAGGGGGCCTACGTGGCGATGGTGTCGGGCCCGACCGGGCGGACGTTCACGATCCGCGCCGGCAGCAAGCTGTTCGATGGCACGGTGCGGGCGATCACGCCGGAGGCGGTGGTGATCCTGCAGCAGGTCAGTGACCCGCTGTCACTCCAGAAGCAGCGCGAGGTGCGAAAGCCCTTGCGCGTCCAGGAAGAGGGCAAATGATGCTCGGCCGAATCGCTCCACTTGTGACGGTAGCCGCGTGTGTCGCCGCGCTGGCGGGGCCCGGGGCCGTAACCGGCGCCGCGTCGAGTGGTGTGGAAACCCCCCAGCTGCGGGCCGTGTCGTCCCGTCTCGAACGGCGGAGTCAGCTCGATCGTCATCGAAGCCACCGAACCGGTGGCCTACGTGACGACCCAGCCCGACCCGCTCACCGTCCTGGTCGACCTGCGCAACGTGACCGCCGCCGGTGTCCAGCTGCCGGCGACCAAGGCGCCAGTCCGCGGCGTGCGCGTCGAGCAGCGCACCGGCAACGACGGCACGCCGCTGGCTCGCGTGCGGGTCGAGCTCGACCGGGCGGCGCCGCACCGGGTGCGGACCTCGCGCAATCTGATCATGGTCGAGGTCGATGGCGCGCCGGCGCGTGCTGCCGGCGGCGACCGCCGCGACGGCGACGGCCGCGGTCCGGGCGTCGGCGACCGAACTGCGGGCGGTGCGGGCGTCGCGGTCGGGCGACGAGGTGACGGTGGCGCTGGTCGGCAACGGCGAGCTGAAGGCGACCACGGTCGAAGAGGCCAAGGACATGCCGCCCCGGCTCCTCCTCGACTTCGCGGGCGTGGCCGCGGCGCGAGCCGTGCCGGCGGCCCTCGGTGTGAATCAGGCCGACGTGTCCCGGGTGCGGGTGGCGGTGAACAGCCGTGAGCCGCTGGTGACGCGGGTGGTCGTCGATCTCAAGCGCAAGGTGCCGTATCGCGTGGAATCGGCGGGCGTCGACCACGAAGAGCTGCGGGTGATCTTCGGTGGCGAGGCCGCCGACGCGACGCCGGCGGTGCTGCCGAGCGCGATCGCCGGCACCCGGCGGCGCCGAGCGTGACGTGCCGGAACCGGCGGCGGTGCCGAGCGTGACCGTGCCGGTTGAGCCAGCGCCGGTCGCGGTGGCCGAAATCGCGGCGTTCGCGGCCGCGCCGACCCCGGCCGTGATGCCCGTGGCCGCGCCGGCCGCAGCGGCCACGCAAGCCCAACCGACGCCGATGCCGACCGCGGCGCCGGCGGCCGCGACGTTGCAGCCGCAGTCGTCGCAGCCGGGCAGCCGGCGACCGCGGCGCCCGACGGCCCGCGCTTCACCGGCCATCCCGTGTCGCTCGATTTCCAGGGCGCCGATCTGCGGGCCGTGCTGCGCACCTTCGCCGAGATCAGCGGCCTCAACGTCGTCATCGACCCGACCATCAACGGCAGCGTCGACGTGTCGCTGCGCGACGTGCCGTGGGATCAGGCGCTCGACATCATCCTCAAGGCCAACAAGCTCGGCTACTACGTCGACGGATCGATCGTCCGCATCGCGCCGCTGGGCGTGCTCGCCGACGAAGAAGGCCAGCGCCGCAAGCTGGCCGACGAGCAGGCGCTGGCCGGCGAGCTGCGGGTGCTGACCCGGCCGCTGAGCTACGCCAAGGCCGCCGACCTGGTGCCGATCATCACCCGCAGCGCGCTGTCGTCGCGCGGCGAGGTCCAGGTCGACGCCCGCACCAACACCGTGATCATCCGCGACCTGCCCGACCGCCTGATTGCCGCGACCGATCTGATGAAGGCGCTCGATCTGCCGCAGCCGCAGGTCGAGATCGAGGCGCGCATCGTGCAGACGACCCGCGACTTCGCCCGCAGCCTCGGCGTCGAGTGGGGCTTCAACGGCAGGGTGTCGCCCGACCTGGGCAACACCACCGGCCTGGCCTTCCCGAACACCGGCAGCCTGACCGGCCGCACCGGCAACATCCAGGGACCCGACGCCGTCCCCACCGGCGTCAATCTCGGCGTCGCCAACGCCTCGAGCGCGCTCGGCCTGGCGCTGGGCTCGATCAACGGTGCCGTCAACCTCGACGTGGCGCTGACCGCGCTCGAGCGAACGGGCCAGGGCCGGCTGCTGTCCACGCCGCGGGTCTCGACCCAGAACAACGTCGAGGCCGAGATCACCCAGGGCGTGCAGATCCCGATTCAGACGGTCGCCAACAACACCATCACGGTGACCTTCAAGGACGCCGCGCTGACCCTCAAGGTGACGCCGCAGATCACCGCGTCGAACACGGTGATCATGCGCGTGTTCCTCGAGAACGCGGCGCCCGACTACAGCAAGGCGATCATCGACATCCCGCCGATCGACACCCAGCGCGCGGTGACCACCGTCCTGGTCGGCGACGGCGAGACGACGGTGATCGGCGGCATCTACCTGAGCCGCGAGCAGTCGGTGCAGGGCCGCACGCCGTTTCTGCACAGCATTCCGCTCCTCGGCTGGCTGTTCAAGCGCGACGAGGTCAGCGACGAGAGCCGGGAGCTGCTGATCTTCATCACGCCGCGCATCACCAAGGGCTAGCTCGGGCCGATATCTCTACCGAGGACATGAGGGCGAACATGCGAGTCCTGCAGTTGACGAAGAAGGCAGCGGTGCTGGCCGTGCTGGCCGCGGCGCTCGGGGCAGCGGGGTGCGGCGAGGTGGCGCGCACCGGACGATCCCCGGCCTACCTGATCCTCGATCGGCTCGAGGGCGCCAACGGCGCCGATCCCCGACGAGTTCTCGACCTTCGTGCCCTCCGACGTCCTGACCCTGGTCAGGAAGACGGTCGACGGACAGGAAGTCCGGGTCCCGACCATCTTCATCGACCCGGGCCGGGTCACGCTGCGGGTCGGGCTCAAGAACCCCGGCACGGCCGTGGTGCCGACGACGCCGTCGCCGCTGAACGCGATCACCGTCACCCACTACCGGGTCGTCTACCGGCGGACCGACGGCCGCAACACCCAGGGCGTCGACGTGCCCTACGCCTTCGACGGCGGCATGACCATGACCATCCCCGAGGATCAGGCGGCGGTCGGCTTCTTCGAGCTGGTGCGCATCATCGCCAAGGACGAAGCGCCGCTCCGCCGCCTGGTGAACAACGGCGGCGTCGAGTTCCTCAGCACGATCGCCGAGGTGACGTTCTACGGACGCGATCAGGCGGGCAACGAAGTGAGCGCGTCCGGATCGATCAGCATCACCTTTGCCGACTATGGCGACCCTGATTAGGCCTGAAAGGACTGGAGCCGTGACGTTCCTCAAGTCTCGCGCCGTTCCCGTGGCGCTCCTCGCCCTCGCGGCGATGGCCCTCGGCAGCTGCACCGTCAAGAAGACCGAGCAGCCCGCGCTCGCCGGCCCGTCGGAAACGGGGCTGTCGCTGGCCACCAGCGTGACGCCCGACATCCTCGATCAGGACGGGCTCTCGCAGGCCGTGCTGGAGATGGTGACCCGCGGCCCCGATGGCCGTGCCGGTGGGTTCGGTGCCGCTCCGCGTCGAGATCCGCGTGCTACGGCGCGGTCGTCGACTTCGGCCGGCTGTCGAACCGGACCCCGGTCACCGGCAGCGACGGCGTCGCCCGGGTCACCTACACGGCGCCGCCGGCCCCGCCCGAGCCGGTCGACACCTTCACGACGGTGCGGCTGGTCGTCACGCCGATGAGCGGCGACTTCCACGGCGTCAGCGAGCGCTACGTGGAGCTGCGCCTGGTGCCGCGCGGGGTGATTCTGCCGCCCAACGGCGCCCCGGTACCGACGCTTCATCCTGACGCCGACGCCGGTGACCACGCGCACGCCGGTGACCTTCGACGCCTCGGGCACGCGCGACGAGGGCTCGCCGTGCGGCACGCCGCTGTACCTACGCCTGGAACTTCGGCGACGGCACCTCGGGCACCGGCATGGTGCGTCGTCCACGAGTTCGAGACGCCCGGGGACGTTCGTCGTGCGCCTGACCGTGACCGACGTCCGCGGTCAGAGCGTGATCACGTCGCAGTCGGTGACCGTCGCCCCGACGCCGGCGCCGACGGCCGAGTTCACCTGGTCGCCGGCCGCGCCGAAGGCCGGGCCAGGACATCTTCTTCAACGCCCAGGCCTCGAAGGCGGCGCCCGGCCACACGCTGGTCGCCTACGACTGGGACTTCGGCAGCGGCCGCACCGGCGCGGGCGTGACCGTCGCCAAGCGCTACGACACGCCGGGGACCTACAACGTGACCCTGAAGGTGCACGACGACACGTTCCAGCCGACGGGCACGGCCGTCACCACCAAGGCCGTCACGGTAGCGCCGTGCCCTAAAGGTCGACGTGGCCCACTCCCGTATCGACGATCTGCGACGCCGGGTCGAAGCCGACCCGGCGTCGATTGCCTTTGCGCAGCTGGCGGAGGATACCGCCGCGCCGGGCAGACCGAGGAAGCGGTGCGCGTCTGCCGCGAAGGCCTGACCCGCCATCCCGGCTACCTGTCGGCGCGGGTGACCCTGGGACGGGCGCTGCTCGACCTCGGCCAGCTCGACGAGGCGCGTATCGAACTGCAGTTCGTGGCCAGCGAGGCGCCCGAGAACCTGGCCGCGGTACGCGGCCTGGCCGAGATCTTCCACCGCGAAGGCGACGCCGCGTCGGCGCTCGAGTACTTCCAGCGGGCGTTGTCGCTGGCCCGGCATGATCCCGAGCTCGAGGAGATTGTCCAGCAGCTGTCGCGGCAGGTCGGGGCGGAATCAGGGCCGAGCAACGGCCTGACCTTCGAAGAGGCGCATCAGGAACTGCTGTCGGCCGCCGACCGGATGCCGCTGGCGCCGGCCACGGCCGCGGCCGAGACGGAAGCCGATGCCGGGGCCGACCCTGGCGGCTCGACCGCGCCGTTCAATTTCGACACCCTGGTCGCCGCGCTCGGCACGCCGGCGGCGCCGCCGCTGGTCGAGGCGGTCGTCGCGGGCGAGACGCCGCAGGTGTTCGAGCTCCCCGACCTGCCGGCCGCCGACGCCGACCCGTTCGCGGCGCTCGAAGCCGAGTTGCGCGCGCAGAGCGACGAGCCGGAGCCGTCCGTCGCCGAACAGGTGCGCGGCGTTGGCGGAGGAGGCCGATCGCGGCTCACGCCGAGACGGCGGAACCTGCGCCAGTCGACCAGGTGGTGGAGACGTTCGTCGAGGCAGAGGCCGACCCGGTCTTCGTCCTCGAGGCGGAGGCGAGACGTCGTCCGCACCAGTTCGAGGGCGGCGACGACGAGGAAGCGACGCTCGAGTGGCCTCCGCCGATGCCGGCCGAGGCCGATCCGCAGGTCGAGTCGTCCGTCGGACCCGTACGTCGAGCCGTCGGCCGCGCTGCCGTGGCCGCCGGCGATCCCGCCGTCGGTCGAGCCCTCGGCCCGATTGAGCTGCCGGACTGGGTCGAGCCTCCTGCGTCCACTGTCGTCGAGGCGCTGACGTCGGAGGTCCCCGAGGCGGCCGAGTTCGAGACCGCTCCCCGAGGGACCCGACCCGGCCGAGATTGCCGACGCCGATGGAGGCCACGATGGCAGCGGACGAGACCGCCGAAGACACCGTGCCGCCGGCGCCGGTCAGCCAGACCTCAGAGCCCGAGCCGTCAGCGGCGCCCAAGGGTACCGGCGACGAGGTCCTCGGCGACCTCGAAGACTGGCTGAACACGCTGCAAGACCGATCCGGCCAGTAGACGGGGTAGTCTCCACCGCGTGCCCCCGCCGATTCCCCAGCTCGAGACCCGTCTGCGCCGGGCGTTCGCTGCCGTCGAGGCCGCCGGCCTCGACGCGCTCCTGGTCACCGTCGGGTTCGAACATCGCCTATCTGACCGGCCTGCGGATGTCGGCCGGCGTCGTGGCGGTGACTCGCGACGATGCCACGCTGGTCGTCGACGGCCGTTACGCCGGTGAGGCGGCGGTGGCCCTGGCGACCGTCAGCGGCACCGCGCTGGCGCCGGTGGCCCCAGGCCTCAGCTACGAGGAGGTGCTGGCCAGCGTTGGTTCGCGGCCGGGGATGGCAGCGCGTCGGCCTCGAGGCCGGCCACCTCACGGTCGGCCGGCTGGCCGCGATCCGCCGCGGAATTGGCGACGCGGGCGCGCCGCAGTGGGTGGAGACCGACGGCGTGATCGAGGAGTTGCGGGCGGTCAAAGACGACTGGGAGCTGGCGGTTCTGCGCGAGGCCGGGGCCCGGCTCTCGGCGGTAGCCGCGTGTATACTGCCGAAAGTGTCAGCCGGACAAACCGAGCGCCAAGTGGCCTGGGAAATCGACGTCGCCCTCCACTCGGCCGGGTTCGAGCGCCCCGCGTTCGAGACGATCGTGGCCTCCGGCCCCCACGCGGCCCGGCCCCACCACCGTCCGACCGCACGACGCCTCGAGACCGGGGAGCTGGTGCTCCTCGACTTCGGTGGCGTGCTCGACGGCTACGCGGTGGACATGTCGCGCACGGTCGGGCTGGGACCGGTCGACGCCCGCCGGCAACGGTGGCTGGCCGCGGTGCACGACGCCCAGGCCGCCGCCATCGCCGCCACCGCGCCCGGCCGGCTTCCCTCGGAGATTGATGCGGCGGCGCGCCAGACGCTCGCCGCCGCCGGGTTGGCGGACTACTTCGTCCACAGCACCGGCCACGGACTGGGCCTCGACGTCCACGAACGCCCGACCATCGGCGCCCGCGGCGACGTGGCCGGACCGGTCCTGCCCGGGATGGTGTTCACGGTCGAGCCGGGTGTCTATGTCGCCGACAGCGGCGGCGTGCGGATCGAGGACGACGTGCTGGTGACAGCGACCGGCGTCGAGCGCCTCACCTCCTGAACGGTGACCGACCAGTGTCCATGACCCCCGACGACCTCAGCAAGCTCCTGGACCTGGTCCAGGCGCACGACCTGGCCGAGCTCGAGCTCGAGGACGGCACGTTCCGGCTGCGGGTCAAGCGCGGCGGCCCGCACGTGGTCACCCACGTCGTGCCGGCGGCGCCGGTCCAGCCGGCGACCGCCGCACCGGCTTCGGTGTCGCCGGCCGGCGTGCCGACGCCGCCCGAAGAGGGCGCCGAGCTGGCGATCGTCAAGTCGCCGATCGTCGGCACCTTCTACCGCATCCGCCGAGCCCGGCGCGGCGCCGTTCGCCTCGGTCGGCGACCAGGTCAAGAAGGGGCAGGTCCTCTGCATCATCGAAGCGATGAAGCTGATGAACGAGATCGACAGCGAGTACGACGGCGAAATCGCCAGCATCTACGTCGAGAACGGCCAGCCGGTGCAGTACGGCGAGCGCATCTTCGCGATTCGCCTGCGCGCCTGAGTCCCTCATGTTCAAGAAGATCCTGGTCGCCAACCGCGGGGAGATCGCGCTGCGCGTCATCTTCGCGTGCCGCGAGCTGGGCATCAAGACCGTCGCCGTCTATTCGGAGGCCGACGAGAACTCGCTGCACGTCCGCTTCGCCGACGAGGACATCTGCATCGGCGGGGCGCGCAGCAGCGAGAGCTATCTGAACGTGCCGGCGATCATCAGCGCCGCCGAGATCACCGGCGCCGACGCCATCCACCCCGGCTACGGCTTCCTGTCCGAGAGTGCCTACCTGGCCGAGGTCTGCGAGGCCTGCCACATCCGCTTCATCGGCCCCGACCCGCACGTCATCCGCCTGCTCGGCGACAAGGCCAAGGCCCGGCGGGCGATGAAGAAGGCCGGGCTGCCGATGCTGCCGGGCAGCGACGGTCCGGTCGAGAACGAGGACCGCGCGCTGCAGCTGGCCAAGGACATCGGCTACCCGGTGATCGTCAAGGCGGTGGCCGGCGGCGGCGGCCGCGGCATGCGCATCGTCAAGGCGGCCGGTGAGCTCGCCCACGCGCTGCGCACCGCCCAGCGCGAGGCCGAGGCGGCCTTCGGCAACGGCGACGTCTACATCGAGCGCTATCTCGAGTCGCCGCGGCACATCGAGTTCCAGATCCTCGGCGACCATCACGGCGCCGTCGTCCACCTCGGCGAGCGCGAGTGTTCGATCCAGCGCCGCCACCAGAAGCTGCTCGAGGAGTCGCCGTCGCCGGTCATCACCGACAAGGTGCGCCGCAAGATGGGCGCGCTGGTCGCGGATGCGGCGCAGGCCGTGCAGTACACCAACGCCGGCACGTTCGAGTTCCTGATGGACGACAAGGGCCACTTCTACTTCATGGAGGTGAACACCCGCGTCCAGGTCGAGCATCCGGTGACCGAGTTCGTGACCGGGTTCGACATCGTCAAGGAGCAGATCCGCATCGCCGCCGGCGAACGGCTGTCGTTCCGGCAGAGCGACGTGACCTTCACCGGGCACGCGCTCGAGTGCCGCATCAACGCCGAGGACCCCGAGACCTTCGTGCCGTCGCCGGGCGTGATCCACGCCTTCGCGATTCCCGGCGGCCCGGGCGTGCGCGTCGACACGGCGGCGCACCCCGAGTGCACGATCACGCCGTACTACGACTCGATGATCGCCAAGGTCATCGTCCACGGCCGCGATCGCGCCGAGTCGATCGCCCGCATGAAGCGGGTCCTCGGCATGACGGTGATCGAGGGGATCAAGACCAGCATCCCGCTGCACCTGAAGATCCTCAACGACGCCGACTTCGTCGCCGGACGGATGAGCACGCACTTCATGGAGCGCTTCGCTCCGCCCGCCCGTCCCTCGTCCTCGTCGCTGGCCGAGTCCGCCTGAGCGCCGTCCGGGCCGTGGCCGCCCCGATCCCGTCGCCTCTACGCCATCGTCGACGTCGAGGTGTGCACTCGCGCCGGGCGCATGCCGCTGGACGTGGCCGCGGCGTTCATCGATGCCGGCGTCCGCCTGCTCCAGGTGCGCGGCAAGACGCTGGCCGGAGGCGAGCTGCTGGCGCTGGTCGACGCCGTGACCGAACGGGCCCGACGCCGCCGACGCGGCGGTCGTGGTCAACGACCGCGTCGACGTCGCCGCGGCGGCCGCGGCCGGCGTGCACGTCGGCCAGTCCGATCTGCCGGCCGAGGTCGCGCGTCGGCTGCTCGGTCCGGCCGCGCTCGTCGGCTGCTCGACGCACACGCTCGCCGAACTGGCGCCGGCGCTGGCCGCGCCGGTGAGCTACGTCGCCTACGGTCCGGTGTTCGCGACGGCGACCAAGGCCCATGCCGATCCGGTCGTCGGGCTCGACGGCGCTGCGCGCCGCTGCACGACGTGCGGCGACAGCGGGCGTGCCCCTCGTCGCCATCGGCGGTATCACGCTGGCGACGGCCGCGGCCGTCGTGGCCGCCGGCGCCGACGCGGTGGCGGTGATCGGCGATCTCGTCGGCGACGAGGCGCCGGGGGCCCGTGCACGCCGGTTTCTCATGGCGCTGGACGCTGTGGATAGATAGAATTCGGCGGGCTTTGCCGCCGATGCGCCGGTGCCTGGCCGGACAGGTAGGGACTTGTGGAGGCTGAATGGATTCGAACCTGCTGAAGACGAAGTCCATCGAGCAGTTGGTCGGGGACGTCGAGCACGGCAGCAAGGCGTTGCGCCGCAGCCTGTCCGCGTGGGACCTGACCCTGCTCGGGATCGGGGCGATCATCGGCACCGGCATCTTCGTGCTCACCGGCACGGCGGCGGCCAACCAGGCCGGGCCGGCGATCATGATGTCGTATCTGTTCGCCGGGCTGGCGTGCGGGTTCGCGGCGCTGTGCTATGCCGAGTTCGCGTCGATGATTCCGATCGCCGGCAGCGCCTACACCTACGCCTACGCGACCATGGGCGAGTTGTTCGCGTGGATCATCGGCTGGGACCTCATCCTCGAGTACGCGGTCGGGTCGATGACCGTGGCGATCGGCTGGAGCGGCTACATGCAGAAGCTGCTCGAGGGCGCCGGCATCGCGCTGCCGGTGTGGATGAGCGCGGCGCCGAGCGCCAACGCGCCGGGAGCGCTGATCAACCTGCCGGCGGTGATCATCGTGCTGTGCATCATGTACCTGCTCGTCGTCGGCATCCGCGAGAGCGCCCGCTTCAACGCCGTCATGGTCGGGATCAAGCTGGCGGCGGTGCTGTTCTTCATCGGCGCCGGCGTCGTCTACGTCAAGCCCGAGAACTGGGATCCCTTCACGCCCTACGGCTGGGCGGGCGTGATGGGCGCCGCCGGCGTGGTCTTCTTCGCCTACATCGGGTTCGACGCCGTCTCGACCACGGCCGAGGAGGCCAAGAACCCGCAGCGCGATCTCCCGATCGGCATCATCTCGTCGCTGGTCGTCTGCACGGTGCTCTACCTCGCCGTGGCGGCGATCCTGACCGGGATCGTGCCGGTCGTCGACTACAAGGCCGACCAGGACTTCCTCAACGCCCCGGTCGCGTTCGCGCTCAGCCTCATCGGCCAGGACTGGGCCGCCTACCTGGTGTCGGCGGGCGCGGTCGCGGGCATCACCTCGGTGCTGCTGGTGATGCTGATGAGCCAGCCGCGCATCTTCTTCGCGATGAGCCGCGACGGGCTGCTGCCGCAGGGCGTGAGCAAGGTGCACCCGCGCTACGGCACGCCCTACATCACCACCATCATCACCTGCGTGATCGTGGCGATCGTCGCCGGCTTGACCCAGATTCAGACCGTCGGCGAGATGACCTCGATCGGCACGCTCTTCGCGTTCGCGATTGTCTGCGGCGCCGTCCTTATTCTGCGGGTGAAGCGGCCGGAGGTTCACCGGCCATTCCGCGTGCCCGGCGGCCCGGTCTTCCCGGTGCTCGGCATCGTCGTCGTGCGCCTACCTGATGCTGAGCCTGCCGATTCTGACCTGGGTGCGCTTCCTGGTCTGGCTCGACCTCGGCATGATCATCTACTGGTTCTACGGCCGGACGCACAGCCCGCTCGTCGATCCCAAGGAAGCAGGCGGCCGGTCGGGGTTCGAGAACCTGGCCAACTTCGTCTACGTCGCCGGCGTGCTCGCCGTGTTCAACTTCGGCTGCATCGCGGTCCTCGCCTACATGACCGAGCTGGGGCTGACCAACGAGACGATTGCCAAGTGGCACGAGATCGGCGTGACCGCGGCCGAGGCCGACGCCTTCGGTCTCAAGTGGCTGGGCGTCGCGATCGGCATCTGGCTGGTCGGCTTCGGGCTCCGCAAGGCGTCGGCCGGGAAGTAGGCCGTGCCGCCGGCGGGTGAGCGTCCACGCGCCGACGCCCCTCTCATCGCATGAGCGCCCGACGTCTCGATGGCAGCCGCGTCGCCGCGGCGATCCGCGCCGAGCTGGCGCCGCGGATCGCCGCCTTCGCCGCCGCGCACGGCCGACCGCCGGGCCTCGGGCTGGTGCTCGCCGGCAGCGATCCGGCGTCGGAGATCTACGTCCGCAACAAGCTGCGGACGGCGGCCGAGGCCGGGTGTCGCGCCGAACTCCTGCGGCTGGCGGCGACCGCCACCGTCGACGACGCGCTCGCGGTCGTCGACCGGCTCAACCAGGACGAGACGATCGACGGCATCCTGGTGCAGTCG
This sequence comes from uncultured Acidobacteriota bacterium, assembly GCA_963786365.1. GTDB lineage: Bacteria > Acidobacteriota > Vicinamibacteria > Vicinamibacterales > UBA2999 > CAWAYR01. The sequence goes on along the minus strand of CAWAYR010000018.1, from coordinate 304,343 downwards.
CCGCTGCCGCGGGCGATGGGCGCCGCCGCCGAGCAGCGCGTGTTCGACGCGGTCCGGGCCGACAAGGACGTCGACGGCTTCCATCCGCACAACGTCGGCCTGCTGGTGCAGAAGCGGGCCCGTCTGGTCGCCTGCACCCCGAGCGGTGTCATCGAGCTGCTGGTGCGGGAGGGGATTCCGCTCGCCGGCCGCCACGCCGTCGTGATCGGCCGCAGCGACATCGTCGGCAAGCCGATGGCGCTGCTGCTCCTCCATCGCGACGCGACCGTGACCATCTGCCACTCGCGCACGGCCGACGTCGCCGCGCTGACGCGACAGGCCGACCTGGTGGTCGCCGGGGTCGGCCGGGCCGGGTTCGTGACCCCTGACTTCGTCCGGCCGGGCGCCACCGTGGTCGACGTCGGCATCAATCGCGTCAGCGACGCCGCGGCCGTGGCTGGCCTCTATCCCGATGGGCATCCGCGGCGCCGGCAGTTCGACGAGAAGGGCAGCCTGGTCGTCGGCGACGTGCACCCCGCCGTCGACGCGGTGGCCGGCGCCCTGACGCCGGTTCCCGGCGGCGTCGGGCCGCTGACCATCGCCATGCTTCTGCACAACACGGTCGTGGCGGCCGAGGATCGGGCCGGCCGGCGGCGGTGACGCCGATGCGGCACGTCGCCCTGACCGGCGGGATTGCGACCGGCAAGAGCACCATCGCCGCCGGGCTCCGCGCCTGGGGTGTGCCGGTGGTCGACGCCGACGAGCTCGCGCGGGCCGCGGTCGCACCGGGCAGCGACGGCTGGCACGAGGTCGTCGCGCGCTTCGGTCCAGCGGTCGTGGCCGCCGATGGCGGCCTGGACCGGGCCGGACTCGGCCGCGTCGTGTTCGCCGATGCCGTCGCCCGCGCCGACCTCGAGCGGATCGTGCACCCGCGGGTCAGGGCCGGGGTCGCCGCGTTCTTCGCGGCCGCTGGCGGCGTGCCGGCGGCCGTCGCCGAGATCCCCCTGGTCTACGAGTCGGGCTGGCATCGCAGCTTCGACGCCGTCGTGGTGGCCGCCTGCGATCCGCTCCTGCAGGTGGCGCGGCTTCGCGCCCGCGACCACCTCGACGAGGGCGCGGCCCGGGCGCGGCTGGCCGCGCAGTGGCCGATCGAGGACAAGGCGCGGCTGGCCGATCGCGTGGTCCTGACCGGCGGGACGCTCGACGACACGCGGCGTCAGACCGAGGCGCTGGCCCGCTGGCTGCTCGGCGCGGCGACCGTCGGCTAGAGCTCGGCGGCTTCCTTGACCGGCGCGATCCGCTCCTCGACGAAGCTGTTCCACTCGTGACAGTGCGGGCATTGCCACAGCAGCTCGGTGCTGCGGTAATGACAGCGCAGGCAGACGTGCGGATCGAGGAAGAACACCGCGTCCTTGGCGTGGCGCACGTAGCGTTCCACCTGCGGCCGGTCGAGGCCCTGCCGCAGCAGGGTGTCCCAGATCGCCTCGTGCACGGTGAGCCCGTGCGGGTTGTGGCTGAGGGCCTCGAGCAGCTGGTCGAGGGCCGCGCTCAACTGCTCGCGGTCGGCCAGGGCCCGGCCGAGGGCCAGGCGGGCGCGCCAGTTCTGCGGCCGTGACGTGACCAGCCGCCGGCACAGTTCCAGGAAGCGGTCGGGTTCGCCCTCGGCGGTGTAGATCCGCCGCAGCCGATCGAGGACCAGGTGCGCGCGCTCGGGCGTCGACTCGACCAGGCCTTCCCAGGTGCGCACCGCATCGCCGCGCTGGCCCTGGCGTTCGAGCGTGTCGCCGAGGTTGACCGAGGCCGGCGTCACCAACGGGTCGAGGTCGAGCGCGGTGCGGAAGTGGGCCAGCGCGGTCGGCAGATCCTGGGCGCGCAGCGCGGTCATGCCCCGCTCGTTCTCGATGAACGCGAGGATCGCCTGGCTGCGGGCGGGCGGCTCGGGTCCATCGAGCGCCACCAGCTCCTGTCGGATCCGTGCCGCGTCGTCCCATTGGTGCTGTTCCTCGAAGACCTTCTCGAGGTGCAGCAGCGCGTAGCTGTTCGACGGGTCGAGCCGGCGCACTTCCTTGAACGCCTCGACGGCGCGATCGACGAATCCGCCGCGCTTGAAGTCGAGGCCCAGACACAGCATCACGTAGGCGTGTTCGAGGCGGGTCAGCTTCTGGCGCTGGAGCAGCGCCTGGTGGACCTGGATGGCGCGCGTCACCTGGCCGCGCTCGCGGTAGACGTTGCCGAGGATCAGATGGATCTCGAGGGCGTCGGCGTCGACCCGGGCCGCCTGGCTCAGCTCCTCGATGGCCAGGTCGATCTGGTTGGCGACCAGGAAGTTGAGGCCGAGCACGTAGTGATGGGAGTCGCGGGCCTTGCGCCGGTCGATCCACCGGCCGTCGCGCAGCTTGTAGCGCTCCCAGGCCTTGCCGATGGCGACGCCGGCAAGCACGGCGAGCAGCGCCGAGATGAAGGGGAGATACCCGTCGAACATGGAAGCGTCCGCTAGACCAGCCCGGTCTTCCAGAGCTCGTGCAGGTGGACGACGCCGACGGCCCGGCCGGCGTCGGCGACCACCACCGCGGTGATCTTGCGCTGTTCCAGCAGGTGCAACGCCTCGGCGGCGAGCGTCTCGGGGGCGACGGTCACCGGCGTCCGGCTCATGACCTCGGCGGCCGACAGCGAGAGGACGTCGCCGGTGGCGGCGACGGCGCGGCGCACGTCGCCGTCGGTCACCACGCCGAGCAGGCGGCCGTCGCCGTCGACCACGCAGGTGATGCCCATCCGGCCGCGGGTGATCTCGGCGATGACCTCGCGCATCGGCGCCGCGGCCGGGACGGCCGGCAGGTCGGTCCCGCGCTTCATGATGCCGTCGACGCGGCGGGCTCGCCGATAGAGCGTTCCGCGCGGGTGCAGGTCGGCGAAGTCGTTGGGGCTGAAGCCCTTCTCGACCAGGACGGTCATCGCCAGCGCGTCGCCGAGGGCCAGCGCCGCGGTCGGTACTGGCCGTGGGCACCAGGTTCATCGGGCAGGCCTCCTTGGAGACACTGCAGTCGAGGACGACGGTGGCGGCCCGGGCCAGGGTCGACGTCGGATCGCCGGTCATGGCGATCAGGGTGGCGCCGATCCGCTTGAGGGTCTCGAGCAGGCGGGTCAGCTCCTCGGTCTCGCCGCTGTGGGACAGCGCGATCACGACGTCGTCCGGCTGGATCATCCCGAGGTCGCCGTGGACGGCCTCGGCCGGGTTGACGAAGTAGGCCGGCGACCCGGTGCTGGAGAAGGTCGCCGCGATCTTGCGGCCGACGATGCCCGACTTGCCCATGCCGGTCACGATGACGCGGCCCTTGCAGTCGCGCACCAGCGCGACCGCGGCACTGAACTGGCCGTCGAGCCGCTCGACCAGCGCCAGCACCGCCGCGGCCTCGGTCTCGAGCACCGTGCGCGCCAGGGAGAGGTCAGCCATTCGCCCGCGCAATCCTATCAATCGCCACCAGCTGCGCCAGCAGCGGTTCGACCAGGTCGAGCCGCAGGGCGTTGGCGGCGTCGCTCTTGGCGCGCGCGGGATCCTCGTGGACCTCCATGAACACGCCGTCGACGCCGGCGCCGACGCCGGCCCGGGCCAGCGGCGCGATGTACTCGGCCAGGCCGGTGGTCACGCCCTCGCCGGCCCCGGGAAGCTGCAGGCTGTGGGTGACGTCGAACACGACCGGCAGGCCCAGCGCGCGCATCATCGGCAGCGACCGCATGTCGACGACGAGGTTGTTGTAGCCGAACGCCGAGCCGCGCTCGGTCAGGAGGATGCCCGAGGCGCCGCCTTCGTGCAGCTTGGCGACGACGTGGCGCATGTCACGCGGCGCCAGGAACTGCGCCTTCTTGACGTTGACGGCGCGTCCGGTCCGAGCCGCGGCCAGCAGCAGGTCGGTCTGGCGCGAGAGAAAGGCGGGAATCTGCAGCACGTCGGCGACCTCGGCGGCGGCCGCCGCCTGGCCGGGCTCGTGGATGTCGGTCAGGATCGGCAAGCCGGTCCGGCTCTTCACCGCGGCCAGCGCCCGCAGCCCGTCGTGCAGGCCGGGGCCGCGAAACGACGAGCCCGAGGTGCGGTTGGCCTTGTCGAACGACGCCTTGAACACCAACGGGATGTGGCTGCGCCGGGCGAGGGCGTCGAGGGCGACGGCCAGGTCGAGGACGTGCCCGGGACTTTCGATCACGCACGGGCCGAGGATGAAGGCCAGCGGGTGTCCCGGCCCGAAGGTGACGGGCCCCACCGGCACTGGCCGGATTGGCGGCATCGCTCAGGCCATCGCGCCGGCTTCGGAGACCTGGCCGAGGGTGCCGAGCTTCTGCTGGTAGGCGGCGCCGACGAAGCTGGCGAACAGCGGGTGCGGGCGCAGCGGGCGCGACAGGAACTCGGGGTGGAACTGCACGCCGATGAACCACGGATGGCCGGGCAGCTCGGCGATCTCGACGAACTTGCCGTCGGGCGACCGCCCCGAGATCAGCATCCCGTGGTCCTTGAGCGCCGGTTCGTACAGGCAGTTGAACTCGAAGCGGTGGCGGTGCCGCTCCCAGACGACGTCGGTGCCGTAGATGCGGCGGGCCAGCGAGCCCGGCGCCAGCTCGCAGGCGTAGCGCCCCAGGCGCATGGTGCCGCCCAGGTCATCGACGCCGAGCAGGTCGCGCAGCTTGTAGATCACCTTGTGCGGCGCGGCCTCGTCGAACTCGGTGGAGTCGGCGCCGTCGAGGCCGCAGACGTTGCGGGCGAATTCGACCGTCGCCCACTGCATGCCGTAGCAGATGCCGAAATAGGGCAGCCGGTGCTGGCGCGCGAACTCGGCGGCGCGCATCATCCCGCGGGTGCCGCGATTGCCGAAGCCGCCGGGCACCAGGACGGCGCTGGCCCCTTCGAGCAGACGGGTGCCGCCGTCGTGTTCGAGCGCCTCGGCTTCGACCCACTGGATGTTGACCTTGAGGCGATGGGCGAAGCCGCCGTGATAGAGCGCCTCGTTGAGGCTCTTGTAGGAGTCCTCGTAGCCGGTGTACTTGCCGACGACGTGGATCGTCAGCTCGCCGTCGGGGTGCTTGATGCTGTCGACCAGCGCCTCCCAGGCGCGCATGTCGCCGGCCGAGGCCGGGAGCCCGAGCCGCTGCAGCACCACCCGGTCGGCGCCCTCGGCGCGCAGCTCCAGCGGCACTTCGTAGATGGTGTCGACGTCGCGCGCGGTGATGACCGCCTCCTCGTCGACGTCGCAGAAGAGGGCGATCTTCTGCTTGATGTCGCGGTCGAGGCTGCGGTCGGTGCGGCACAGCAGCAGGTCGGGCTGGATGCCGATCGAGCGCAGGTCGCGGACGCTGTGCTGGGTCGGCTTGGTCTTGAGTTCGCCGGCCGAGCCGATGTACGGCACCAGCGTCAGGTGGATGTAGAGCGTGTGCTCCTTGCCGACGTCCTGGCGGAACTGGCGGATCGCCTCGAGGAACGGCAGGCTCTCGATGTCGCCGACGGTGCCGCCGATCTCGACCAGCACGACGTCGACGTCGCGGGCGACGGCCCGGATGCAGTCCTTGATCTCGTTGGTGATGTGCGGGATGACCTGCACGGTGCGGCCGAGGTAGTCGCCGCGCCGTTCCTTCTGGATCACCGACATGTAGATCTTGCCGGTCGTCCAGTTGCTGTTGCGGGTCGTGGTCGTGTCGGTGAAGCGCTCGTAGTGGCCGAGGTCGAGGTCGGTCTCGGCGCCGTCGTCGGTGACGAAGACCTCGCCGTGCTGATACGGGCTCATCGTGCCCGGATCGACGTTGATGTAGGGGTCGAACTTGAGCAGCGCCACCGTGAGGCCGTGGCCTTCGAGCAGCGCGCCGATCGAGGCCGCGGCCAGGCCCTTGCCGAGCGAGGAGACGACGCCGCCGGTGACGAAGATGTACTTGGTGGGACGGGCGGCGTGGCTCATGACAGGGATACCGTGCGTCTGGCGCGTTCGAGGTCGTCGGCGGTGTCGACGGCCACCGACACGTACGACGTCTCGAGGACGCGGATGGGAATGCCGTGCTCGAGGGCCCGCAGCTGCTCCAGCGACTCGGACAGCTCGAGGGGCGTCGGCGGCAGGGCGGCCAACGCCAGCAGCGTCGCCCGCCGGTAGGCGTAGAGGCCGATGTGCACCGCCATCCCCGGCGCCGTCGGCGCCGCGGCGGTAGGGAATGGGGGCGCGGGAGAAGTAGAGGGCGCGGCCGCGGCGATCGCGCACCACCTTCACCAGGTGAGGCGAGGCCGGATCGTCGTCGGCGACGAGCGGCCGGCACAGGGTGGTCATCTGCTCGGCGCGATCGGCGAGCAGCGGCGCGACCAGCAGGTCGAGGGCCGCCGGATCGATCAGCGGCTCGTCGCCCTGGACGTTGACGACGACGTCGCACGGCAGATCGGCGACGAGCTCGGCCAGCCGATCGGTGCCGGTGCGGTGGTCGGCGCGGGTCAGGCAGGCGATGCCGCCGAAGCCTTCGACGGCGTCGACGATCCGCTGGTCGTCGGTGGCGACGATCACCGCGTCGACGTGCGACCGGGCGGCGCGCCGATAGACGTGCTCGACCATCGGGCGGCCGGCGATGTCAGCGAGGGGTTTTCCGGGGAGTCGGGAGGAGTGGTAGCGGGCCGGGACGATTGCCACTACCGAAGATTCCGTCAGTCCGGCCGGCAATCTGCCTGGAACAGCGGGCACGGCGAATCATACCATAGTGCACAGATCGGCACGCCGGCGCGCACTCGCCGGCTCTTGGACCGATACTATCGACAGCAATGCGTCTCGACTCCCCGCGCGCGATCGGCCTGGTGGCCAGCGGCCTGGTGCTCGCGGGCTGGCTGCTCGGCTCGACCTTGTCGCCGCCGGTGGCGCGCACGCAGGAACGCAACGCCGCGCGCGCCTCGGCGCGCGCAACGCAGCCGACCATCGTGCCGCTGCGCGACGACCTCGTCGTGCCGCGGCCCGCCGCGCCGACACCGATGCGGAATCCGTTCGCCTTCGGGCGCGCCGTGCTGTCGACGCCGGCCGCGGACCCCGGCGATCGAAGCGACCGAACCCGCCGCGCCGCTGGACGGCCGCCGAGGTCGTGCCGGCCGCGCGATCCGAGTGGCGTCTGGTCGGCGTCGCGGTCGACGCCGCGGGCACCGTGACCGCGATCGTCAGCGGCGCCGGCGACGTGCACCTGGTGCGCGGCGGCGACCGCCTGCCCGGGGAGGTGGCGGTGATCGAGGTGACGAGCGACGGCGTGCGCCTCGAGCGCCTCGACGGGACGACGCTCGATCTGCGCCTACCGTGAGGCGGCGGCCCGGCTCGGCGACCGGGTTCGTGATGCGGCCGCTCTTGAGGAAGTCGCGGATCGCTTCCGCCGCGCCGAGACCGACCCGCTCCTGCGCCTCACCGGTCGACGCCCCGACGTGCGGCGTCGCCACGACCGACGGATGCCGCGCCAGCGTCCAGTCCGACCGGCGGTTCGCGCTCGAACACGTCGAGCGCCGGCGCCGGCGACATGCGCCCGACTGCAGCGCCGGCCAGCAGTGCGGCCTCGTCGACGAGCTCCCCGCGCGACGTGTTCACCAGCCGCACGCCTGGCCGGCACCGCGCCAGGCGCGCCGCGCCGAACAGATGGTGGGTCTCGGCGGTCGACGGCAGGTGCAGCGTGATGTAGTCGGCGGCGGCGCACAGGTCGTCGAGGCCGACGAAGCGCTCGACGTCCCGTCGTCGGCGGCGGCGACCGCCGGATCGTGCGCCACGACGCTCATGTCGAAGGCGCGGCCGAGCCGAGCGACGAGCCGTCCGATGCGTCCGAAGCCGACGATGCCGAGCGTCTTGCCGCCCAGTTCGGAACCGGCGAAGGCCTTCTTCTCCCAGCGGGCGTCCTTCATGCTGCGGTCGGCCGCCGCCACGTGACGCGCCATCGCCACCATCAACGCCGATCGTCAGTTCGGCGACGCTGGCGCTGGTGGCGCCGGGCGCGTTCATCACGACGATGCCGCGGGCACCGGCGGCGTCGACGTCGATGTTGTCGACACCGGCGCCGGCGCGGGCGATCGCCCGAAGTTTCGGTGCCGCGTCGATCAGCGCCGACGTCGACCGTGGTCGCGGAGCGCACGATCAGGGCATCGGCATCGGCCAGTGCCGGATACAACTCGGCCGGCGCGCGTCCGGTCGCGGCATCGACGCTCCAGCCCTCGTCGCGCAGGAGTTCAGCCGCGGATTCCGGCAGGTCGTCGGCGATTACGATGTGCATGCTGGCGTGGACGCGGCGGGCGCGCTGCTGCGACGAAGCGCATGAGTATAAGACGGAGCGCATGGGTATAATACGACACTTGTGCTGACGCGCGGATGCGGCGCGGTGCGGCGCTCCGGCCGTCGCGGCACGCGCACCACACGTGGTGCAAAGCGGTGATTCGTTCCAGTTCGTGCGGTGTGCACGCGTCAGCTGCGGGTCTTTTCCACAGGGTTTTCCACAGAATGTGTGAACGGCCGGACGACGTGGGGCGGGGGCCTGACCTAACCTCCGCTGTCGGTCCGGATCTGGGAGTGTGCCGATGAATCGAAAAGTGACGGTGGTGGGCGGAGCGGGCAACGTCGGCGCGACGGTGGCGCGGGTCGTGGCGCAGAAGGAACTGGCGGACGTCGTGATCGTCGACATCGCCGAGAGCAAGGCCGCCGGTGTCGCGCTCGACATCTATCAGTCGTGCGCGACCGACGGCTCGGCGGCGCGGGTCGAGGGCGTCGGCACCAACGGGTTCGCGGCGAGCGCCGGCTCCGACGTCGTCGTGATCACGTCGGGTGTGCCGCGCAAGCCGGGGATGAGCCGCGACGACCTGCTGGCCGTCAACTACAAGATCATGCAGGACGTGACCGCCGAGATCGTCAAGTACTCGCCCGACTGCATCATCGTGCCGGTGGCCAATCCGCTCGACGCGATGTCGCAGGCGGTGTTCCGTCTCAGCAAGTTTCCGCGCCAGCGCGTCATCGGCATGGCCGGCGTGCTCGACTCGGCCCGGATGCGCACCTTCATCGCCGACGAGCTGAAGGTCTCGGTCGCCGATGTCACCGCCTTCGTCCTCGGCGGCCACGGCGACACGATGGTGCCGCTGCCGCGGCTGTCGACGGTGGCCGGCATCCCGCTGACCGACCTGGTGAAGATGGGGCAGTTGACGCAGGAGAAGCTCGACGCCATCTGCACCCGCACCGCCAACGGCGGCGCCGAGCTCACCAAGCTGATTGGCACCAGCGCGTGGTATGCGCCGGGCGCCGCGGCGGCGCTGATGGTCGAGGCGATTCTCAAGGACCAGAAGAAGGTGATGCCCTGCTCCGTCTTCCTGCAGGGCGAGTACGGCATCCACGACCTGTTCGTCGGCGTGCCGGTCAAGCTCGGCGCGGCCGGCGTGGAGCAGATCGTCGAAGTGGCGCTCGACGAGGCCGAGAAGGCCGCCCTCCGCAAGTCGGCCGGCTCCGTGAAGGAACTGGTCGACGTCATCAAGGTCTGAGGTCCCGTGAAAATCCACGAATACCAGGCAAAGGCGGTCCTGGCGCGCTTCGGCGTGCCGGTGCCGCGCGGGGAAGTCGCCGTCACGCCGCAGGAGGCCCACGGAGATCGCCAAGCGCCTCGGCGGCACCGTCGCGGTGGTGAAGGCGCAGATCCACGCCGGCGGCCGCGGCAAGGGCGGCGGCGTCAAGGTGGCCAAGGGCCTCGACCAGGTCGAGACGTCACGCCAAGCAGATCCTCGGCATGCAGCTGGTCACCCACCAGACCGGTCCGGCCGGCCAGCGGGTCGGCCGGGTGCTGGTCGAAGAAGGCCTGGCCATCGCGAAGGAGCTCTACATCGGCCTGCTGGTCGATCGCTCGACCCAGCAGCCGGTGCTGATGGCCAGCGCCGAGGGCGGCATGGACATCGAGGAGGTGGCGGCGAAGACGCCGGAGAAGATCCACCGCGCGTCGATCCATCCCGGCATCGGCCTGGCGCCGTTCCAGGCGCAGCAGCTGGCCTTCGCCATCGGCCTCGACCGGCGACCAGGTGAAGAAGGCGACCAAGCTGATGCTGGCGCTCTACCAGGCGTTCGTCGGCTCGGACGCGTCGCTGCTCGAGATCAACCCGCTGGTGGTGACCGAGGGCGGCGATCTGCTGGCGCTCGACGCCAAGATGACCATCGACGACAACGCGCTCTACCGGCATCCGGACACCCGCGACCTGCGCGACCTCAGCGAAGAGGACCCGCTCGAGGTCGAGGCGTCGAAGTTCGCGCTGAACTACATCCGCCTCGACGGCGACATCGGCTGCATGGTCAACGGCGCCGGGCTGGCGATGGCGACGATGGACATCATCAAGCTGTCGGGCGGGCGGCCGGCCAACTTCCTCGACGTCGGCGGCGGCGCCAACGCCGAGCAGATCCGCAACGCCTTCAAGATCCTGATGTCGGACACCAACGTCAAGGCGGTGCTCATCAACATCTTCGGCGGGATCCTGCGCTGTGACGTCCTCGCCGCCGGGGTCATCGCCGCGGTCAAGGAACTGGGCGTGCCGGTGCCGATCGTGATTCGCATGAAGGGCACCAACGTCGAGGAAGGGAAGCGGCTGCTGGCCGAGAGCGGGCTCAACTTCACGACCGCCGACACGATGGGCGAGGCCGCCGATCGCGTCGTCGCCCTGGCCAAGGGGGCCCACTGATGGCCGTCCTGCTCGACCAGCACACGCGCCTCATCGTCCAGGGCCTGACCGGACGTGAGGGCACCTTCCACGCCAAGGCGGCGGCGGCGTACCACACCACCGTCGTCGGCGGCGTCACGCCCGGCAAGGGCGGGACCACCCACGAGGGCTGGCCGGTGTTCAACACCGTCGCCGAGGCCGTGACGGCGACCGGCGCCAACGCCTCGGTGATCTTCGTGCCGCCGCCGTTCGCCGCCGACGCGATCATGGAGGCGGCCGACGCCGGGGTGGCGCTCGTCGTCTGCATCACCGAGGGCATTCCGGTCGTCGACATGCTCAAGGCGACGACGTTCCTGCAGGCCACGCCGGCGACGCGGCTGATCGGGCCGAACTGCCCCGGCATCATCTCGCCCGGCAAGGGCAAGGCCGGCATCATCCCGGCGAACATCTGCAAGGAAGGCCGCATCGGCATCGTGTCGAAGAGCGGCACCCTGACCTACGAGGCGATCGACCAGCTCACCCGGCTCGGCCTCGGGCAGTCGACCTGCATCGGCATCGGCGGCGATCCGCTGATCGGCACCACCCACATCGACGCCCTCGGGCTGTTCCAGGACGACCCCGAGACCGACGCCGTCATCATGATCGGCGAGATCGGCGGGTCGGCCGAGGAAGAAGCCGCCGGCGTGGATCAAGGCCCACTTCACCAAGCCGGTGGTGGCGTTCATCGCCGGCCAGACCGCGCCGCCGGGGCGCCGGATGGGCCACGCCGGGGCGATCATCGCCGGCGGCCAGGGCACGGCGGCCGAAAAGATGGCCGCGTTGACCGCCGCCGGGGTCACGGTGGTCAAGAGCCCGGCTGATATGGCAGAATCCCTGGTCTCGGTCCTGAAGCGATGACCACCGCCGCCCACGCCGCGTTCCGCGTTTTTTGGCAACTTTGCCAGCAGGGGAGCGGTGTAGGGCCGGCACGACACGACATCGGCACCACACACCGCCGCCCCGGACACGAGCCGGGGCGGCGGTTTTCTTTTGGGGGAGATCATGACGACGCGCGACCTCGCCGACCTGCGGCGGGCTCTCGACGACCTCGACAAGGTGATCCTGAACGCCCTGGGAGAACGGGCGCGGCTGGCCCGTGACATCACGATGGCGAAGGCCGACGGCGATCACCCGGTCCACGACCCGGACCGTGAGGCGGCGCTGCTCGAACATCGCACCGGCTATGGCGAGCGGCTCGGTCTCGACCCGGGGCTGGTCCGGCGCGTCTACCGCGAGATCCTCGACGACTCGGTCCGCCGCCAGCGGGACTGGCTCCAGGCGCCCGGAGGCCGAAGGGCCGCCGCTGACCGTCGCCTACCAGGGCACCGAGGGCGCCTACGGGCACGAGGCGGCGCTGCGCCATTTCGGCGTCGAACGCCGCGCCGTCACCTTCAAGCCGTACCGGTCGTTCCGCGAGACCCTCGACGCGGTGCAACGGGGCGATGCGCAGCGCGCCATCCTCCCGATCGAGAACAGCACCGCCGGCTCGGTCCACGAGGTCTACGACCTGCTGTTCCGCCTCAACCTGGCCATCGTCGGCGAGGAAGTGCTCGAGATCAAGCACTGCCTGCTCGGTCCGCCCGGGGCCACGCTCGACGCCGTGCTCCGCGTCCATTCGCATCCCCAGGCACTGGCCCAGTGCAGCGAGTTCCTGGCCGAGTTCCACGGCGTCGAGACCGAGCCGTCGGCCAATACCGCGCTGGCCGCGGCCCGCGTCGCCGCCCAGGGCGACCTGTCCCAGGCGGCCATCGCCAGCGCCGACGCCGGCGACCGGCACGGGCTCATCGTGCTGGCCCGCGACATCGCCAACCAGGCGGTCAACCTGACGCGGTTCGTCGTCATCGCCGCCACCCCGGTCGATTGCGATCCGCTCCTCGACGCGAAGGTGTCCCTGGTGCTCGGCACCCGCCATGAGCGAGGCGCGCTGGTTCGCTGCCTGAACGTGCTCGCCGACGAGGGCGTCAGCTTGACCAAGCTGGAGTCGCGTCCGATTCCCGGATCGGCCTGGGAGTACGTGTTCTACGTCGACGTCGAGGGGCATCTGACCGAGCCGCGGCTGCAGTCGGCCCTGACCGGCCTGGCCGGGGTCACCCAATTCCTCCGCGTGCTCGGCTGCTACCCCCGTGCCATCGGGTCGGCGAGCGGGGCGGCCGGGCCGTCCCAGGTATAATCAGGCGTTTATGCAGCGTACCTTTGCCATCGTCAAACCAGATGCTGTCCGTGCCGGATCGATGGGCGCGATTCTCGCCCGGACCGAAGCCGCCGGATTCCGGGTCGTCGCCGCCCGCCTGATTCACATGTCGAAGGCCGAGGCCGAGGGCTTCTACCACGTCCACCGCGAGCGGCCGTTCTTCGGCGGCCTGACCGACTTCATGTCGTCGGGGCCGTGCCTGGTGCTGTGTCTCGAGGCCGCCGACGCCATCAAGAAGTGGCGCGACTTCATGGGCGCCACCGACCCGGCCAAGGCCGCCGCCGGGACGCTCCGCAAGGACTACGGCAGCTCGATCGACAACAACGCCACGCACGGGTCGGACGCGCCGGAAACGGCGGCGTTCGAGCTCGGCTACTTCTTCCGCGGGCTCGAGCTGCGCTGAGGCCGGGGACTGGTGGGGCCGACCCTGGTCGTCGTCGGTCTGGCGGTGGCGGCGGTCGGCGTCCTGGTCTGGCTCGGCGTGCCGCTGGGGCGGCTGCCCGGCGACCTCGCCATCGAGCGCGACGGCTTCCGCCTCTACGTGCCGATCACGACGTCGATTCTGGTCAGCGGCGCGCTCATGCTGGTGAGCTGGCTGCTGCGCCGCTAGCTGCCGCACAGGAGATCCATGGCGATCAAGAGCGACCGGTGGATTCGCCGCATGGCCCTCGAGCACGGGATGATCGAACCCTTCGAGGATCGCCAGGTGCGGCACGGCGTGGTGTCCTACGGACTGTCGTCCTACGGGTACGACACCCGGGTCGGCGACGAGTTCAAGGTCTTCACCAACGTCTTCAACACCGTCGTCGACCCCAAGAACTTCGACCCCAAGTCGTTCGTCGACATCAAGGCCGCCGAATGCATCGTGCCGCCGAACTCGTTCGCCCTGGCGCGGACGATCGAGTACTTCCGCATCCCGCGCGACGTGCTCACGGTGTGCCTGGGCAAGTCGACCTATGCGCGCTGCGGGATCATCGTCAACGTGACCCCGTTCGAGCCCGAATGGGAAGGGCACGTCACGATCGAGATCTCGAACACGACGCCGCTGCCGGCCAAGATCTACGCCAACGAAGGCATCGCCCAGGTGCTGTTCTTCCAGAGCGACGAGGCCTGCGAGGTGTCCTACAAGGACAAGGCCGGCAAGTACCAGGGGCAGCGCGGGGTGACGCTGCCGAAGATTTAGCGGGGCCCGGGACTCGGGGCCCGGGGCTCGGGAAGAGCACACGAACGACGATGATTCGGAGCTACAAAGGGACGGTGCCGACGGTGGACGCGACGGCGTTCGTGGACGCGTCCGCCCAGGTGATCGGCGACGTGCACATCGGGGCGGAGTCCTCGGTGTGGATGAACGTGGTGATCCGTGGCGACGTGCACCGCATCCGCATCGGCCGGCGCAGCAACATCCAGGACCTGACGATGGTCCACGTGATGCGCGACGCGCACCCGACGACCATCGGCGACGAGGTGACGGTCGGGCACTCGGCGGTGCTGCACGGCTGCACCATCGAGGACCGCGTGCTGGTCGGCATGGGCGCGATGCTGCTGAACGGCGCCCACATCGGCGCCGATTCGGTGGTCGCCGCCGGCACCCTGGTGACCGAGGGGACCCGCATCCCGCCACGATCGCTGGTCATGGGCCGGCCCGGCACCGTCAAGCGCGCCCTCACCGACGAGGAGGTCGCCGAGATTCGCTGGTACGCCGACAACTACGTGACCTACCGTCTCGATTACCTGGCCGAGGCGGCCGCGCAGGCGGCGCAGCTGCCTGATGTCCGACCTTCGACCGACTGCCCGCGCGCGGCATGCGCGACTTCCTGCCGGCCGACGTCCGGCGCCGCCAGTACGTGATCGGCGTCGTCGCCGACGTGTTCCAGAGCTACGGCTTCGAGCCGCTGGAGACCCCGGCGGTGGAGAACATCGAGACACTCACCGGCAAGTACGGCGAGGAAGGCGACCGGCTGATCTTCAAGATCCTGAAGCGCGGCGAGGATGGCCGCACCGGCGAGGCCGACCTGGCGCTGCGCTACGACCTGACGGTGCCGCTGGCCCGCGTCGTCGCCCATCACCGGGCAGCGCTGCCGAAGTACTTCAAGCGCTTCCAGGTGCAGCCGGTGTGGCGCGCCGACCGGCCGCAGAAGGGCCGCTTCCGCGAGTTCTACCAGTGCGACGTCGACGCCACCGGGTCGACCTCGATGACCGTCGAAGCCGAACTCCTCGCCGCTGGCGCCGAGGTGCTGGTCCGGCTCGGCTTCGCCGATTTCGCCATCAGGCTCAACCACCGCCAGCTGCTGACGGCGGTGCTCGAGGCCGCCGGGATCGCGCCGGCGCTGCACGGCACCGCCCTGGTCTCGCTCGACAAGGCCGACAAGATCGGCCGCGAGGCCGTCGTCGACGACCTGGTCGCCCGCGGCGTGACGCCGGCCGCGGCCGCGGCCCTGGTCCAGACGCTGTTCGCGCCGGCGGCCGGCGGCCTCGACGCCAACGCCGATCGACTGGCGCGCGTGGCCGAGGTCGTCGGCGCCTCGGCCTCGGGCGGCGCCGCGCTGGCGCAGCTGCGGGAGATCCTGGCCCTGACCGCCGCGACGGCGGCCGGGCCGCACGTCCAGGTCGATCTCACCCTCGCCCGCGGACTCGGCTATTACACCGGGGCCATCTTCGAGATCGCGGTCGCCGACCTGGCCGGCAGCCTCGGCGGCGGCGGCCGCTACGACGACCTGGTCGGGATGTTCCTCGGCCAGCGGGTGCCGGCCTGCGGCCTGTCGCTCGGTCTCGAGCGCATCCTGGTCGTGATGGGCGAACGCCGCATGTTCCCGGCCGCGGTCGAGCGCCCTCCGGCCGACGTGCTGGTCGCCAATTTCGACGCCGCCGCGGTGGCCGAGACCCTGGCGCTCGCCGCCACGTTGCGGGCCGGCGCCGACGGCGTCCGCCTGGCGGTCGAGCTGTTCCCCGACGTCGACAAGCTGGGCAAGCAGTTCAAGTACGCGTCCGAGCGCGGCGTACCGTTCGTCGCGGTGATGGGGGAGGCCGAGCGAGCCGCCGGCACCGTCGCCATCAAGGCGCTGGCCAGCGGCCAACAGGTCGTGGTCGCGCGGGACGCCGCGGCCGCACACATCGTTTCCGTGATGAGGACATCTCGTGGCTGAACAACTCGGATCCCTGGCCCGCACCCATACCTGCGGCGCCCTGCGCGCGAGCCACGTCGGCGCCGACGTGGTGCTGCTCGGCTGGGTGCAGAAGGTGCGCGACCTGGGTGCCCTGGTCTTCCTCGACGTGCGCGATCGCCACGGCGTCACCCAGGTCGTGGTCCAGGACGACGCGGCGCTGCTCGAGCGCGCCAAGCGCCTGCGCGGCGAGTTCGTCGTCGGGATCCAGGGCCGGGTCGAACAGCGCACCGCCGAGACGGTGAACGCCAAGCTGCCGACCGGCGAGATCGAAGTGCGGGCGCACGTGGTCACGCTGTTGAACGAGGCCAAGACGCCGCCGTTTCTCATCGGCGAGGAGCAGAACGTCTCGGAGGAGACACGGCTCCGCTACCGCTACCTGGATCTGCGGCGGCCGGCGCTGCAGGCCAACGTCGGCCTGCGCCACCGGGTGACGATGGCGCTGCGCCGCTATTTCGACGAGCAGGGTTTCTGGGAGATCGAGACGCCGATCCTGACCAAGTCCACGCCCGAAGGGGCGCGCGACTTCCTGGTGCCGAGCCGGGTCCATCCCGGGGAGTTCTACGCGCTGCCGCAGTCGCCGCAGATCTTCAAGCAGATCCTGATGATCTCGGGGATGGACAAGTACGTGCAGATCGCCCGCTGCTTCCGCGACGAGGCGCTGCGGGCCGATCGCCAGCTGGAGTTCACCCAGGTCGACCTCGAAATGGCCTTCGCGCGGCCCGAGATGGTCTTCGAGGTCGTGGAAGGGGCGCTGGCGGCGGCGTTCCGTGAGATCGGCGTCGAGATCGCCCGGCCGTTCCGCCGCATGCCCTACGCCGAGGCGATCGCGCGCTACGGCTCCGACAAGCCCGACCTGCGTTTCGACCTGACGATCCAGGATGTCGGCGCGCACTTCGCGCAGTCGCCGTTCGGCATCTTCCGGGAAGCGGTCGAGCACGGCGGCACCGTGCGCGGCTTCGTGATTCCCGGCGCGGCCGGATCCTCGCGCCGCGAGCTCGACGAGCTGGGCGAGCTGGCGAAGCAGGCGGGGGGCGCCGGCCTGGTCTGGGCACGACGCACGGCCGACGGCGTGCAGTCCTCGGCCAAGGCCATCGGTGCGCCGGGCATCACCGCCCTCCTCGACGCCATGGGCGCCGGCGTGGCCGATCTCATCGTGCTCGCCTCGGGTGCGGCCGACGCCACCTCGAAGATGCTCGGCCAGCTGCGGCTGGCGGTGGCCCGGAAGCTGAACCTGATTCCCGAGGGCCGGTGGGAGCTGCTCTGGATCACCGACTTCCCGCTCTTCGGCTGGAACGCCGACGAGCGGCGCTGGGACTCGGTCAACCATCCGTTCACCGCGCCCCGGGAGGAAGATCTGCCGATGCTCGAGTCCGATCCCGGCAAAGTGCTCGCCAAGGCCTATGACGTGATCCTGAACGGGTGGGAGCTGGGCGGCGGCAGCATCCGTATCCACGACCGCCAGACCCAGGCGACGGTCTTCCGCCTGCTGGGTTTGAGCGACGAACAGGCGCGGACCCGCTTCGGGTTCTTCCTCGAGGCGCTCGAGTACGGCACGCCACCGCACGGCGGGCTGGCGCTGGGGCTCGATCGCGTGGTCGCGCTGCTGGCCGGCGAGTCGTCGATCCGCGAGGTGATCCCGTTTCCGAAGACCACCCAGGCCGTGGATCTGATGTGCGAGGCCCCGTCGGCGGTGGATCCGGCGCAGCTGCGCGAACTGCGGCTGCGGATCGAGGGCTGACGCGGGGTTCTTGACCCCGCGCGCAGCCCGCTGCTACGATCGGCGGCGAAGTTAAGTTACTGAACTAGAAGGGGATAGCAGAATCAGCACGATCGCCACCCGCCGGATCGTCGTGCCGCAGACCAGCGTCGGCGCGCTCTTCGGGCCGTACGACGAGAATCTGCGCCACGTCGAAGCCCTGCTGAACGTGAAGATCCGTACGCAGGGCGACGCGCTGATGGTCGACGGCCACCCGCGCGACACGGCGCGCGTCGAGCGATGGGTCGGCCAGGTCAGCGGGCTGCTCGGCGACGGCCACTCGCTGTCCGACACCGACATCCGCACCGCGGCCCAGCTGGTGTCCGACAACGAAGCGGTCGACCTCCACGAGCACTTCCTCAAGGGCGGGCAGCTGCGTCACGCCGGCAAGCGCCGGATCACCGCCAAGTCGGCGAACCAGCGGCTCTACCTCGACGCCATCGAGCAACACGACATCGTCTTCGGCATCGGCCCCGCCGGCACCGGCAAGACCTACCTGGCCATGGCCCAGGCGGTCAGCTACCTCCTGGCCAAGAAGGTCGCGCGCATCGTGCTGGCGCGGCCGGCGGTCGAGGCCGGCGAGAAGCTCGGCTTCCTGCCCGGCGATCTCCAGGAGAAGGTCAACCCGTATCTCCGGCCGCTCTACGACGCGCTCTACGACATGCTCGACGTCGAACGCGCCCAGCGCCTGCTCGAACGCGGCACCATCGAGGTGGCGCCGATCGCGTTCATGCGCGGCCGCACGCTTGAACGACGCCTTCGTGATCCTCGACGAAGCGCAGAACACGACGACCGAACAGATGAAGATGTTCCTGACCCGGCTCGGCTTCGGCTCGAAGGCCGTCGTCACCGGCGACATCACCCAGATCGATCTGCCGAGCGGCCGCACCTCGGGGCTCATCGACGCCATGCGGGTCGTGTCGGGCGTGGAGGGCATCGCCTTCATCCGCTTCGACGAACGCGACGTCGTGCGGCATCGGCTGGTCCAGGCCATCGTCAAGGCCTACGATGCCGCCTCGGCACCGGCCACGCGCCGCGACGCGTCGCCGCTCGCCTGAGAGCTGCCATGGGTGCCCGCACGCGCCCCGCAGGGCGCCTTGCCGTCGTGGTCCTGGCGCCGGACGGCTCGCGCCGGCCGGCGGCGGGGCTGGCCGCCTGGCTGGCGGACGTCGCCCCGCGCGACGCCCGTGGCAACGTCACCGTCGCGCTGGTCAGCGACCGGCGGATGCGGACGCCTGAACCGCGCCTTCCGCGGCGTCGACCGCGCCACCGATGTCCTGTCGTTCCCGACGTGCGCCCGACCGCCGGGGCGCCCCGACGACGCGCTGGGCGACGTCGTGATCGCCGCCGGGGTCGCCGCGCGCCAGGCCGTCAGCGCCGGCCACGCCCTGCGCACCGAGCTCCGCGTGCTGGCGCTGCACGGCCTGCTGCACCTGCTCGGCTACGACCACGAGCACGATGACGGCGTGATGGCCCGCACCGAGCGGCGCCTGCGGCGCCGCGGACAGCTGCGCGAAGGGCTGATCGAACGCGCCGACCCCGCGTCGGCGCCCGAGGGGCCGGGCGTGACGCCGCTGGCGCTGTTCCTCCTCGCCTGTGCGGCGGTGCTGTTCGGCACGGTCTCGGCCGCGTTCAGCGTGCTGATGCGGCTGTCGCTGCGCCTCTCGGCCGAGCGGAGCGACCGTGACGACCTGCTCGGCCGCTATCTCGACGACCCGATGCGGCTGTTCATTCCGGCGCGCATCGTCCTCGCCATCATCTACGTCGTCGCCGGGGCGCTGCTGGCGCGGGTCATCGCGATGCAGGCCGGTCACGGGCTGCCGACGCTGATCGCCGCGATGGCGGTGTTCGCCCTGGTCTGCGAGCACCTCATCCCGCTGCTCCTGATCCGCCGGATCCGGAGCGCGGTGCTGGAGGCGACGCTGCCGGCCTTCCACGCCGTCGAGCGGCTGCTGCGTCCGGTGACGCTGGCGCTGCTGCGGGTCGGCCGGCCGCCGCGCAGCCGTCGTCAACGGCGGCGACGGCGCCAGCCTCTCGACCGACGGCCCCGGGCGATGCGGTCGCTCCGACCGACCGCGCCAACGGCGCCGGCGACCCGACCGCCGACCCCGACCGGGCGCTGCTGCGTTCGATCGTCGACTTTCGCGACACGCTGGTCCGCGAGGTGATGACGCCGCGGCCCGACATCGTCGCCATCGACGTGAGCGCGTCGATCGACGCGCTCGCGCCAGCTGTTCCGCGACCAGCAGTACTCGCGGGTGCCGGTCTACGACGGCACGCTCGACAACATCGTCGGCTTCGCGTTCGTGAAGGACCTCGTCCGCTACGCCGAGGGCGCGCCGCCGAGCATCCGCGAGCTGCTCCGGCCCGCCCACTTCGTGCCCGAGACCAAGAAGGTGCCCGGGCTGCTGCAGGAGTTCCAGCGCGAGCGGGTCCAGAGCGCCATCGTCGTCGACGAGTACGGCGGCACCGCCGGCCTGGTCACCTTCGAGGATCTGATCGAGGAGATCGTCGGCGAGATCCGCGACGAGTACGACGTCGAGACCGAGCCAGTGGTCGACGAAGGCCAGGGCATCTTCGTGGTCAGCGGCAAGGCCGACGTGTCGGTGCTCGAACACCAGTTCGGCGTCGACGATCGAGCGCGCCGGATTCGACTCGGTGGGCGGCTACCTGCTGGCCACGCTCGGCCGCGTGCCGACCAAGGGCGAACGGGTCGATGTCGACGGCCTGGCGGTGGAAGTGCTCGACGCCGAGCGCCGGCGGGTGACCCGGGTGCGCGTGCAGAAGCGGGCCGCCGGTCGACGGCCGAGAGCCCCGGTCCGTGAGGTCGGGATTCGTCGCCCTGGTCGGCCGACCCAACGCCGGCAAGTCGACCCTGCTGAACCGTCTGGTCGGCACCAAGCTGGCGATCGTCTCCGACAAGCCGCAGACGACCCGCAACCGGATCGTCGGCGTCCACACCCGTCCCGACGGCCAGATCGTCTACGTCGACACCCCGGGCGTGCACCGGCCCGCTGCATCGCCTCAACGTGCGCATGGTCGACGTCGCGGTGGCGGCGCTCCGCGAGGTCGACGTCGTCGCGCTGATCATCGACGCCGCCGAGGCCGAGGGCGCCGGCGACCGCTACATGTGGGACGCTGGTGCAGCACCTGCGCGTCGCCGCTGGTCGTCGTGCTCAACAAGATCGACCGCGTCGAGAAGACCGCGCTGCTGCCGCGGATGGCGGCGCTCGCGGCCGCGGCGCGCGCCGCCGACATCGTGCCGGTCTCGGCCGCCACCGGCGAGCACGTCGACGCGCCTCGAGGACGGTGCTCCTCGCGTCATCTGCCGGAGGGGCCGCCGCTCTATCCCGACGACTTCCTCACCGACCAGCCGGAGCGCTTCTTCGTCGCCGAGCTCGTGCGCGAGCAGGTGCTGCGTCACACCCACGCCGAGCTGCCGTTCAGCACCGCGGTCGTCGTCGACGCGTTCGAGGAGCCCGAGCAGGAAGGCGGCCTGCTGCGCCTGCACTGCACCATCCTGGTCGAACGGACCTCGCAGAAGCCGATCCTGCTCGGCAAGGGCGGCGCGATGATCAAGGCGATCGGCACCGCGGCACGCCTCGAGCTCGAGCGCTTCTTCGCCGCGAAGGTGTTCCTCGACCTGCACGTCAAGGTGCGAGCCGACTGGCGCGACGACCAGCGCACGCTCGAGCGACCTGGGCCTGCCCGACGGCGCGACACCGTCGGCCCGCCGTCCGCGCCGCTGATTCGCGTTGCCGCGCCGAAATGCCGTCTGCTACTCTTGAGCGTTTCGCAGCCGTAGGTTCACATCACAGTCATGGCACCGCAGCGAAGAATTGACGTCGTGCTCGATTCCGTCAAGCGCCTGCTGCGGATCGGCGCCACCGCGAACCTGCTGAACCTGCTCCAGAAGCAGCACCCGGCCGACCTCGGCCAGATCTTCGGCGAGCTGCTCGAGAGCGAGCGCCAGGCCGCCTTCACCGTGCTGGTCGATCGCCAGCCCAAGCTGGCCATGGAGAGCGCCAGCGAGCTGGGCCCCGAGCGCGGCGCGGCGCTGCTGGCCGGCCGCTCGGCCGAAGAGATCGCCAAGCTGGTCCAGGAGATCGCCTCGGACGACGCCGCGGCGCTGGTCGACCACCTGCCCGAGGAGCTGTCCAACGAGGTGCTCGAGCTGATGCGGCGCCGCGAGTCGGGCCAGGTCGAGAGCCTGCTCGACTACGCCGAGCGCACCGCCGGCCGCATCATGAACCCGAACGTCTTCGCGCTCAGCGAAGACCTGACGGTGGCCGAGTCGATCTCGGCGCTGCAGAGCGCCATCAACGTCGAGATGGTCTTCTATCTCTACGTCGTCGACGCCCGGCGGCACCTGGTCGGCGTGACGTCGCTGCGCCGGCTGCTGCTGGTGTCGGCCGAGACGCCGCTCAAGCGGATCATGACGCCCGACGTCTTCAGCGTCCGGGTCGACACCGACCAGGAGGAGGCGGCCCGGCTGGTCGCCTCCTACAACCTGCTGGCGATTCCTGTCGTCGACGAGGAGAACAAGCTGGCCGGCGTCATCACCGTCGACGACGTCATCGACGTCTTGAAGGACGAGGCGACCGAGGACCTCTACCGTCTGGCCGGCGTGTCGGGCGACGAGCGGGTCGAGACCCCGGCGTTCGAGGCGCTGCGCAAGCGCCTGCCGTGGCTCGGCATCAACCTGGTCACCGCGTTCCTGGCCGCCTCGGTCGTCGCCGCCTTCGAAGGCACCATCCAGCAGGCGACCGCGCTGGCCGTCTTCATGCCGATCGTCGCCGGCATGGGCGGCAACGCCGCCACCCAGACCCTCACCGTCATCGTCCGCGGCCTCGCCTTGGGCGAGCTCTCGTGGGTCAACGCGCGCAAGACGCTGCTGAAGGAATCGGCCATCGGCCTCGGCAACGGCGTGGCGCTGGGGGTGGTGGCAGCCCTGGTCGCCTGGGTGACCAAGGGCAATCCGGTGCTCGGGTTGCTGCTGGGCATGGCGATGGTCTGCAACATGATGGTGGCGGCCACGGCCGGCACCCTGGTGCCGCTCGGCCTCAAGGCGATGAAGGTCGATCCGGCGCTGGCATCGTCGGTGTTCATCACCACCTTCACCGACGTGGTGGGGTTCGCGTCGTTCCTGGGGCTGGCGACGATTTTCCTGCGCTTCCTCGGGCCCGGCTAAGGGAAGCGGATAGAATGTTCCGCCAGGACGGCGTCGGTGCCGCTGTATTCAACTGACGCGCTGGTGCTGCGCACCTACAAGCTGGGCGAGGCCGACCGCATCGTGGTCTTCCTGACCCGGGACCGCGGCAAGAAGCGCGGCGTCGCTCAATCGGCGCGCCGTCCCCGGTCGCGGTTCATGGGGGCGTTGGAGCCGCTGACCGAGGTGCGGGTCGCCTATTTCGAGAAGGAGCAGCGCGAGCTGGTGAATCTCAACTACGCCGAATCCGTGCGATCGCCGCTTGCGACTCCGAACCCCGACGCCCTCGGCTACAGCGCGTATTTCGCCGAACTGCTCGACGCCAGCGCCGCCGACGCCGATCCCGACGAGCGGCTCTACCGGCTCGGCACCGCCACGCTCGAGGCGGTGACGGCCGGCGGGCCGGTCGAGCCGCTGGCCCGCTACTTCGAGTGCTGGCTGCTGCGCCTGCAGGGCGTCTATCCGCCCGACGTCGCCTGTGGACAGTGCGGACTCGACTTCGGCAGCGACGACGGCGCGTTCCTGGGGGCCGAGGGCACGGATTCGTGTGCCGCGGCTGCCATGGCGCCCAGGGCACCGACGACCGGTTCCTGTCGGCCCGTGCCCTGGCCTTCGTCCGCGCCGCCCGCCGGGTGCGCCCCGTCGACGCGGCGGCGCTCGGCGCCTCGGCCGCGGTGCTGCGCGAACTCGAGGTGGTGCACCGGGCGCTCCTCGGTGCGCACCTCGACCGTACCCTCAAGTCGGTGCGGGTCGTCCAGGACCTGACCCGTCCACGTCTCTAGCCGCCGTGACCTTCCAGGACCTCATCCTCAAGCTGTCCGCGTTCTGGGCGTCGCGCGGCTGCCTGATCCAGCAGCCGCTCGACCTCGAGGTCGGCGCCGGCACCTCGCATCCCGAGACGCTGTTCCGCGTCCTCGGGCCCGAACACTGGCAGGTCGCCTACGTGCAGCCGATCGCGCCGGCCCGACGACGGCCGTTTCGGCCAGAATCCGAATCGCCTGTTCAAGCACCACCAGTTCCAGGTGATCCTCAAGCCGTCGCCCGACGAGATCCAGCAGATCTACCTCGACTCGCTCGAGGCCTGCGGCATCAACCCGCGGCAGCACGACGTGCGCTTCGAGGAGGACAACTGGGAGTCGCCGGCGCTCGGCGCCTGGGGCATCGGCTGGCAGGTGATGCTCGACGGCCTGGAGATCACCCAGTTCACCTATTTTCAGCAGGTCGGCGGCGTCAACCTGTCGCCGATCGCCGCCGAGATCACCTACGGCCTCGAGCGCATCGCGATGTTCCTGCAGAAGGTCGACAACGTGTTCGACCTCGAGTGGGCGCCCGGGGTGCGCTACGGCCAGGTGCGGCTGCGCGAGGAAGTGGAGCAGTCGCGCTACGCCTTCAACCAGGACACCGGGATTCCGGCCGACGTGTTCGCGGCGTTCCATCGCGACCAGTTCGAAGCCTGCTTCGGATTCGCCACCCGGCTGGCCGACGGCAAGCTGCTGCTGCCGGCGCTCGAGTACTGCCTGAAGTGCTCACACTTGTTCAACCTGCTCGACTCGAGCGGCAGCATCGGGGTGACCGAGCGGACGGCCTACATCCTGCGCGTGCGGCAGCTCGCCGTCCGCCTGTGCCGCGACTACGCCGCCGATGCCGAGGCGGCGGCGACGGCGCGCGCCGCCCTCGCCGAATGACCGCCGTTCGCGTCGACTGAACGCCATGGACCGAGAGCTGTTGATCGAGATCGGCACCGAGGAGTTGCCCGCCGGGTGGCTGCCCGGCCTCACCGCGCAGTTCGGCGCGCGCGTCGAGGCGCGGCTCGCCGAGGAACGGCTGGCGGTCGCGACCCCGGTGGAGACCTTCAGCACGCCGCGGCGTCTGGTGGTGCGAGCCGCGCGCGTCCCCGAGCGCCAGACCGACTTCGAGGAGCTGGTGACCGGGTCCGCCGGTCTCGGCCGCGTTCGCGCGCCGACGGCCAGATGACCGGGGCCGGCCTCGGCTTCGCCCGCAAGCAGGGCGTGGAGCCGGCGGCGCTGCAGCGGGTGGAGACGGCGAAGGGGGTCTACCTCGCGCACCGGCGATTCCTGCGCGGCAAGGCCGCCGTCGACGTGCTGCCGGTGGTGCTGAGTGGCGCGTTGCGCGACCTGCAGTACCCCAAGCAGCTGCGCTGGGACGCCGAGCTCGACGACGGCAAGGGCGAGCTGCTGAGCGGGCGGCCGATCCGCTGGGTGCTGTTCCTCTACGGCGGACGGGTCGTGCCGTTCGAGATCCTGCGCACGGCGGCCGGCGCCAGCTCGCTCGTCCAGGAGGTGCGGTCGGGGGCGGTGACCTTCGGGCACCGGTTCCTGACCACCAGCGGCCGCGCCGGACGCGCCATCAAGGTCAAGGGGTTCGACGACTACCGGCGGCGGCTGGCCGAGAACTTCGTGATTCTCGAGCGCGGCGAGCGCCACGACCGCATCGGCCGCGAGCTCGACGCCGAGGCGCGGCGGCGCGGCGGGCGGGTCGGGGTCTCGCCATCGGGCCAGCAGGCGCTCCACGACGTGCCCGACCTGGTCGAGTACCCGGCGGTCGTCTCGGGCACGTTCGCCGAAGAGTTCCTGCGGCTGCCCGAGGAAGTGCTGACCACGACGATGATCCACCACCAGCACTTCTTTCCGCTGGTGTCGGCGCAAGGCGGGCTGATGCCGGCGTTCCTGGCCGTGCTGAACATGGAGCCGGAGAAGCCCGAGCTCGTCGCCCGCAATCTCGAGCGCGTGCTCACGGCGCGGCTGCGCGACGCCCGCTTCTTCTGGGACGCCGATCGCGGGCAGCCGCTGGACCGTCATCGCGAGCGGCTGGCGACGGTGGCGTTCCACAAGGGGCTGGGCACGTTCCTCGACAAGGCCGAGCGCCTCGAGCCGTTGGCCCGCTGGATCGCCGCCGACCTGCTCGGTCGGCCCGAGGCCGCCGACGCGGCCGCCCGGGCGGCGCGCCTGTGCAAAGCCGACCTGGCCACCAGCATGGTCCGCGAGCTGACCGAGCTGCAGGGCACGATTGGCGGAATCTACGCCCGCGAGGACGGCGAACCCGAGCGCGTCTGGAAGGCGATGTACCACCACTACCTGCCGACGGCGGTCGAGGCCGAGCGGCGCGCCGTCGCGCGCCGAACTCGGTGAGGCGGCCGTCCCCTGGGCCGCCGTGTCCCTGGCCGACAAGCTCGACACCGTGGTCGGGATGTTCGTGGCCGGGGAGCGGCCCACCGGGTCGCGCGACCCCTACGGCATCCGTCGGGCCGCCCAGGGTCTCATCCGCCTGCTCGCCGACCTGCCGGAGCTCACCGGCGTGGACGCGACCATCGCGCTGGGAGCCCTCGTCGAGCGCACCCAGGCCGGCCTGCCCGGCGCCGGCCGACCCGGCCGAGTCGGCGTCCGCCCTGTGGGCCTTCCTCGGCGACCGCGTGCGCAGCGTGTTCGAACAGCGTGGCGGCGACGTGCGCAACGTGCGCGCCGTCACCCACGGCGACGCCCGGGCGCTGGCACCTTTGACCGTACGGCGAAAGCTGGCGGTCCTGCCCGACCTGGCCGGCGCGGCGGAATTCACGCAGCTCGCCACGCTCTTCAAGCGGGTCCGGAACATCGCCCGGACCGCCGTCCGCTGACGGCGCCCACGCCGGGACCGGGAGCGACGACGCGCTGACCGAACCGGCGGAAATCGCCCTCGCCAAGGAGCTGGCCGAACGCCGCCCGGTCATCGAAGCCGCGGTCGCCGCCGGTGACGGCTACCGCAAAGCGTTCGCCGAGGCGGCCGCCTTCGCGCCTTCGGTCGCCAGGTTCTTCGACGACGTGATGGTGATGGCCGACGACGCCGCGGTGCGCCAGGCGCGCCTCGGCCTGCTCCGTCAGCTCGAATCGCTCATCCTGCAACTTGCGGACGTCTCCGAGATGGTCCCGCAATCCGAGTCGTAATTCCGAGGAGTTCTGTTCCGTCATGGCCAAGCGTAAGAAGGCCGCGGCGAAGCGTGCCGCCCGTTCCACCACCATCCGGATCGAAGCGTCAGCCCGTTCGAAGGCCGGCCGGCCGCAAACTCCGCCGACGAGCGCGCGCATCGAAGACCACGCGCTACGTCTACTACTTCGGCGACGGCAAGGCCGACGGCAACCGGACGATGAAGGACACACTCGGCGGCAAGGGCTCCGGCCTCGCCGAGATGACCAACGCCGGCCTGCCGGTGCCGCCGGCTTCACCATCTCCACGCAGGCCTGCAACCTCTACTACAGCAACGGCGGCAAGCTGACCCCGGCGATCGAGGCCGAGATCGTCGCCCACGTCAAGAAGCTGGAGAAGAGCGCCAAGGCGCAGCTGGGTTCGAAGACCAACCCGCTGCTGGTGTCGGTGCGCTCGGGCGCGAAGTTCTCGATGCCCGGGATGATGGACACCATCCTCAACCTCGGCCTGAACGACCAGGCGGTCGAGGGGCTCAAGGCCCGGACCGGCGAACGGCCGCTTCGCCTTCGACAGCTACCGCCGGTTCATCCAGATGTTCGGCTCGGTGGTCCTGGAGATCCCCAAGGCCACGTTCGAGCACGAGTTCGAGGCGGTCAAGGCCGCCGTCGGCGCCAAGGTCGACACCGACCTCGACGAAGCCGGCGCTGCGCCAGGTCGTCGAGCGCTTCAAGGGCGTGGTCAAGGCCCAGACGAGGAAGCCGTTCCCGCAGGATCCGCACGACCAGCTGCGCATGGCCCGCAACGCCGTCTTCCGCTCGTGGAACAACCCGCGCGCCAAGGAATACCGGCGCATCTACGACATCCCCGACAGCATCGGCACCGCCGTCAACGTGCAGATGATGGTCTTCGGCAACATCGGCGACCGCTCGGCCACCGGCGTCGGCTTCACCCGCAACCCGGCCACCGGCGCCAAGGAGTTCTACGGCGAGTTCCTGGTCAACGCCCAGGGCGAGGACGTCGTCGCCGGCATCCGCACGCCGCGGCCGATCCGCGAGCTCGAAGCGGTGATGCCCAAGGCCTACGCCCAGCTGCGCGAGATCACCACGCGGCTCGAGAAGCACTACAAGGACATCCAGGACTTCGAGTTCACCATCCAGGACGACCGGCTGTTCATGCTGCAGACCCGCAGCGGCAAGCGCACCGGCTATGCCGCGGTCGTCATCGCCACCGACCTGATGAAGGAGAAGCTGGTCACGGCCAAGGAGGCGCTGCTGCTCGTCGATCCCGAGGCGCTGTCGCAGCTGCTCGCACCCGGCTTCGACGCCGAAGGAGTGGAAGGGCATCCCGGTGGCCACCAGGGGCCTGCCGGCCTCACCCGGCGCGGCCTGCGGCCAGGCGGTGTTCACCGCCGACGACGCGGTGACGTGGAGCAACCAGGGCAAGCCGGTCATCCTCGTGCGCCGCGAGACCGTCCCCGACGACATCCACGGCATGTGGGTGGCGCAGGGCATCCTGACCGCCACCGGCGGCATGACCTCGCACGCCGCGGTCGTCGGCCGGCAGATGGGCAAGCCCTCGATCGTCGGCGCCGGCGAGCTGGCGATCGACGAGCACGGCCGCCGCTTCACGGTGAAGGGGCAGACCGTGAAGGAAGGCGACTGGGTGGCCTTCGACGGGCTCACCGGCGAGGTCAAGCTGGCCAAGGTGAGCGCGGCGCCGAGTGAGATCCTCCAGGTGATCGACGGCACGATCGCGGCCAAGGACTCGGACATCTACCGCCGCTTCGATCGGCTGCTGGCCGAGGCCGACAAGGTGCGGCGGCTGGGCGTGCGCGCCAACGCCGACCAGCCGGACCAGGCCGAGATCGCCTACAAGTTCGGCGCCCGCGGCATCGGCCTGTGCCGCACCGAGCACATGTTCTTCGGCGAGGGCCGCATCCCGATCGTGCAGCGGATGATCCTGGCCGACAACGAGGCCGACCGGCGCGCGGCGCTGGCCGAGCTGCTGCCGATGCAGCGCGCAGGACTTCGCCGGCGTCTTCAAGGCGATGCAGGGCACGCCGGTCACCATCCGCACCCTCGACCCGCCGCTGCACGAGTTCCTGCCCAAGCGCGAGGAGCTGATGGTCGAGATCGCCCTCAGCGAGGCGACCGGCAAGGGCAAGGAGCAGCTGGCCGAGCGCAAGGCGCTGCTGGCGCGCGTCGAGCAGCTGCACGAGTTCAACCCGATGCTCGGCCACCGCGGCTGCGGCTCGGCATCACCTATCCCGAGATCACGGAGATGCAGGCGCGGGCGATCTTCGAGGCCGCCGCTCAGGTCAACAAGGAAGGGCTGAAGGTCGTCCCCGAGATCATGATCCCGCTGGTCGGGCTGGTGAAGGAGCTGACCGACCAGAAGGCGATCGTCGATCGCGTCGCCGCCGAGGTGATGAAGGAACAGGGCATCAAGTTCAAGTACCTGGTCGGCACCATGATCGAGGTGCCGCGCGGCGCCCTGACCGCCGACGAGATCGCCGTCGAGGCCCAGTTCTTCTCGTTCGGCACCAACGACCTGACGCAGATGACCTTCGGCTTCTCGCGCGACGACGTCGGCAAGTTCCTGCGCGTCTACCAGGACCGCAAGATCCTCGACAAGGATCCGTTCGCGACCTTCGACGCCGCCGGCGTCGGCCAGCTGGTGGAGATGGCGGTGCAGAAGGGCCGGGCGACCCGCCCCGACCTGAAGCTCGGCATCTGCGGCGAGCACGGCGGCGACCCGGCGTCGGTGCACTTCTTCCACGCCGTCGGTCTCGACTACGTGAGCGCCTCGCCCTACCGCATCCCGGTGGCCCGGCTGGCGGCGGCGCAGGCGGCGTTGCAGGTCAAGGTTGGGGACTAGACAGGCGTGTCAGCGGCTGGTGGCTGGCGGCGTCACGCTGCAGTTGCGGCTTGCGCGCTCCACCCGAGCCAGGACCGGCCCCGTGATTCGCTACCTGGTGCACCGCGACGGGCGCACCAGCGAGGTCGCCGCCGTCGACCCGCTGTGGCTGCGCGCCGACTCCCAGGCGGTGGTCTGGGCCGACGTCTGGGAGCCGACGGCCGAGGACGGACAGGTGCTGCGCGAGGTGTTCGGCATCCACGAGCTGGCGGTGGCCGACGCGCTCGAGTCGACCCAGCACCCGAAGGTCGAGGCCTTCGGCGACGTGCTCTACGTGGTGCTGCACGGCATCAACTTCCAGGCCAGCGAGCACGCCTTCGACACCCACGACACCGATTTCTTCCTCGCCGCGCGCTTCCTCGTCACCGTCCACGACGGCAAGCGGCGCAGCATCGCGCACGTCGCGGCGCTCTGCGCCCGCAGCGACCGCATCCTGGCCGACGGCCCGGCCGGGCTGATGCACCGCATCGTCGATTCGATGGTCGACCACTACCGGCCTGAAGTCGACGAGCTGGAGGAGTGGCTCGACGATCTCGAGCGCCAGGTGCTCGAGAACCCCGGCGCCGAGCTGACCAGCGAGATCCTGGCCGTGAAGCGCGACATCTCGGGACTGCGGCGCATCGTCTACCCGCAACGTGACGTGATCGGACGGCTGGCCCGGCGGGAGTTCGACCTCATCAACCAGGAACTCGCCTACCGCTTCCGCGACGTCCACGACTCGCTGGTCCACATCGCCGACGACGCGATGATCTTCCAGGACCGGGTCACCGGCATCCTCGATGCGCATCTGGCCAGCGTGTCGATCCAGCTCGCCCAGGCGTCGAAGCTGATCGCGGTGGTCGCGACCCTGTTCGGGCCGCTCACCGTGCTGACCGGCCTCTACGGCATGAACGTGCCGCTGCCGCACCTGCCAGGCGGGGAAGCGGCACAATTCTGGTGGGTGGTCGCGCTCATGGCCGGGGCGGCGGTCACCATGTTCGTGTGGTTCCGCCGGTCGGGATGGTGGTAGGCGTGTCGCGCATCCGCAAGCTGTCCGACGACCTGGCCAACCAGATCGCCGCCGGGGAAGTCGTCGAGCGGCCGGCCTCGGTGGTCAAGGAGCTGGTCGAGAACGCCATCGACGCCGCCGCCACCCGGGTCACCATCACCGTCGAATACGGCGGCAAGCGTCTCATCCGCGTCGAGGACGACGGCATCGGCATGCCCCCCGACGACGCGCGGCTGTGCCTCGAGCGGCACGCGACCAGCAAGATCGCCACGGCCACCGACCTGGCGGCGATCGCCACGCTCGGGTTCCGCGGCGAGGCGCTGCCGAGCATCGCCTCGGTCTCGCGGTTCACGCTGCGCACCCGGACTCGTGACACGACCGCCGGCACCGAGATCGGGGTCACGGCCGGCCAGGTCGAGCCGGCGCGCGCGGTCGGCGTACCCGAGGGCACGTCGGTCACCGTCGAAGACCTGTTCTTCAACCTCCCGGCCCGCCGCAAGTTCCTGAAATCCGACGCCGCCGAGTCGGCGCACGTCTCGAAGATCGTCACCCAGCTGGCCCTCTGTCATCCCGACGTCGGCGTCACGCTGACCAGCGCCGGGCGGACCGTCCTGCGGTGCCCGCCGGCGCGATCGCTGGCCGACCGGCTGTTCCAGATCTATGGCGATCGGCCGGACCTGGTCACGGTGGAGCGCGACGGGCACGGCCTGCGGCTCACCGGCGTCGTCGCCGCGCTGGCCGATCAGGGGCCGACGCGCGGGCCCCAGCATGTCTTCGTGAACCGGCGCGTGGTGCGCGACAAGACCATCGCCCACGCGATTCTCGACGCCTATCAGGCGGCCTCGATCAAGGAGCGCAGTCCCGAAGTGCACCTGTTCCTCGAGGTGCCGCTCGACCGCGTCGACGTCAACGTCCATCCGACCAAGGCCGAAGTGCGGTTCGCCGATCAGTCCCTGGTTCACGAGCTCGTCCGGCGCGGCGTCGCCGAGGCGCTGGGCGCGGCGACGATGCCGGGGTTGCCGGCCACGTCGCTGGCACCAGCGACGCGGCGCGGGCGGGTGGCCGCTGCCGGCGTCCGGTGCCGAAGCTTCGCGCGCGATCGCCTGGACACCGGGCTGGCGGTGGGTCGGGGGCTGGCCGACTGGCCGGAGGACGCCGCGCTCGACGCCGCCGTGACGACATCGGGCTCGACCGTCCGCTCGAGCCGCTCGGCCAGTTTCGCCACACGTTCATCCTCGCCGTCGACGACGAAGGGATCGTGATCGTCGACCAGCACGTGGCGCACGAACGGGTGCTGTTCGAACGGATTCTCGAACGGCTCACCACCACATCGCTCGAGAGCCAGGGGCTGCTGGTGCCGATGGTGCTCGACCTGCCCGGCTCGGGACACGCGGCGCTGCTGTCGCGAGCCGCCGAGCTGGCGCGTTTCGGGTTCGAGATCGAGGACTTCGGTGGCGCCAGCGTGCGGGTCGCGGCGGTGCCGGCACTGCTCGCCGCCGCCGACGTCGACCGCGCTCTGCGGGCGCTGGCCGACGACCTCGACGGCGTCGACCGCGGGCTCGTCGCCGAGCAGGCCGTCAAGCAGATCGCGGCGACGATGGCCTGCCACGCCGCAGTGAAGGCGCATGACCCGCTGACGCTCGAGAAGATGCGCCACATCCTGGCCGAACTGCGGGCCACGGCCTACTCGACCGTGTGCCCGCACGGCCGGCCGGTCATGTTCCGGATCGGCCGGCGGGAGTTGGAGCGGCGGTTCGAACGAATCTAACTAGCGGCTAGGGACCAGCGGCTAGCGGCGAGATAGCACGTACCAGGTGTCGGGCCGTCGCAGGTGACGTCATCGGATCAGTCCCTAGCCCCTAGCCCAGCCCTGTTCGGGCGTCGCCTTGCCTTGATCTCCTTCCACCCGTCGAGGCGCCGCTTGATCTCCTTCTCGAAGCCACGCTCGGTCGGCGCGTAGAACTGGCGGCCCTGCAGGCGCTCGGGCAGGCAGTCCATCGCCGCCACCCCGTCGGGATCGTCGTGGGCGTACTGGTAGCCGCGTCCGTAGTCGAGCGACTTCATCAGCCGCGTCGGCGCGTTGCGCAGATGCAGCGGCACCGGCTCGGCGACGTCGTGCTCGGCGGCTTCTGCGGCGGCGCCGTAGGCCAGGTAGGTGGCATTGCTCTTCGGGGCCGTCGCCAGATACAGCACCGCCTGCGCCAGCGCCGTGTTGCCCTCCGGCATGCCGATGAAATGGAGCGCATCGCGGGCGGCGACCGCGACCACCAGGGCCTGCGGGTCGGCGTTGCCGACGTCCTCCGAGGCGAAGCGCACCAGGCGGCGCGCGACGTACATCGGGTCTTCGCCGGCTTCGACCATCCGCGCCAGCCAGTAGACGCTGGCGTCGGGGTCGCTGTTGCGCATCGACTTGTGCAGCGCCGACATCAGGTTGAAGTGTTCCTCGCCGTCCTTGTCGTAGCGCAGGGTCTTGCGTTGCAGCGTCGCTTGCACCAGCGCCAGGTCGACGCGCGGGTGACCGACCGGCTGGGGCGCCGCCGCCACCACCAGCTGCAGCAGGTTCAGGGCCCGCCGGGCGTCGCCGTCGGACGCCCGGGCCAGCACGCCCAGGGCCTCGGGCGTCACCTCCGGCGCCTGACCGCCCAGGCCACGCTCGACGTCGCTCACCGCCCGTTCGAGGATGCGCACCAGCGCCGCTTCGGTGAGCGGCTGGAGCACGAAGACCTTCGAGCGCGACAGCAGCGCCGCGTTCACCTCGAACGACGGGTTCTCGGTCGTCGCGCCGATGAGCACGATGTCGCCGGATTCGACCCGCGGCAGGAACGCGTCCTGCTGCGCCTTGTTGAAGCGGTGGATCTCGTCGACGAAGACGATGGTCCGGCGGCCGCGACGGCGCCGGAGTTCGGCCGCCGCCATCACCTCCTTGATCTCCTTGATCCCGGCGAGCACGGCGCTGAAGGCGACGAACTCGGCGTCGGTCGCGTCGGCGATGACGCGGGCCAGCGTCGTCTTGCCGGTGCCCGGCGGTCCCCACAGGATCACCGACTGCAGCACGTCGCGCTGGATCGCCTCGCGCAACGGGCGGCCGGGATCGAGCAGCGCCTCCTGGCCGACAATCTCATCGAGCGTGCGCGGGCGCATCCGCTCGGCCAGCGGCGCCGGTGCCGACGGCGCGGCGCCGGCGGCCGGGTCGTCGAAGAGACCGCCGCTCACCGCGCGCCCCCGCGCTGGGCGGCGGCCGCGTAGAGTGCCAGGGCGCCGGCCACCGCCACGTTCAGTGATTCCACGGGTGGCCGCATCGGCAGCCGCAGACGGCCGTCGCTCCGGGCGAGCACGGCCTCGGGCACGCCGCGGCCCTCTCCGCCGAGCACCAGACAGGTCGGGCGCGTCAGGTCGAGATCGGCCGGCGCGACGCCGCCGGCGTCGAGGGCCACGATCTGCGCCCCGGCGTCGCGCGCCACGGTCAGCAGCGCCGCGGCGTCACCGAGGCGCGCGGTCGGCAGCCGGAAGGCGCTGCCCATCGCCGCGCGGAGCGCCTTCCATCCCAGGGGATCCGCCGACGCGCCGACCGCCAGCAGGCCGCTGGCGCCGGCCGCCTCGGCACTGCGCACCAGCGCCCCGACGTTGCCGGGATCCTGGACGTCGAGCGTCGCCACGATCAGCGCCGGCGCGGGATCGAACACCCGGTCCACTGACGGCCGGGGACGGCGCGCCAGCGCCACCACGCCCGAGGGCGTGCGCACCGGGCTGGCGGCGTGCAGCACGTCGACGGAGACACGCGTCACCTGGGCGCCGCGTTCGACCAGCGCGTCGAGCGCCGCGCGCTCGTCCGGATGCTGCGGGTCGGCGCCGACGAGCACGGCGTCGACGTCGAGCGCCGAGCGCGTCGCCTCGACCAGCAGGTGCCAGCCGTCGAGCAGCAGCGGCTGATCGTCGCCGCCGGCGCGGGCCTCGCGACACGCGAGCACGAGGGGATGACGGCGCGAAGTGATCATGGACAGCACGGTCACGCGGGCCCGCGGCCGCGTCGTCGGCGTTGCCAGGAGCATACCAGCCTGTGTGCTACAGTAACGATTCGGCCAATGAAAGAGCGGATTCTCAAGCGTTTCGACGAGGACATCGCCGCCCTCGAGCGCGAGCTGAAGACGGAGCTCCCCAAGGAGATCCAGCGCGCCCGCGAGTTCGGCGACCTGCGCGAGAACGCCGAGTACCAGGCCGCCAAGGAGCGTCAGACCTACGTGCAGGCGCGGATCGCGATGTTGACGCGCCGGCGCAACGAAGTCGCGCTCATGAACCTCGATCGCGTGCCGCACGACAAGGCCGGGTTCGGCTCCACCGTCACGCTGCGCGAGCCGAGCGGGTCGCACATCGTCTACCAGCTGGTGATGCCCGAGGACGCCGACGCCGAGAAAGGCATGATCTCCACCGCCTCGCCGATCGGCCGTGCGTTGCTCAACAAGGAAGAGGGCGACGAGGTCGCGGTCACGACCCCGGCCGGCGCCCGCAAGTTCGAGATCGTCAAGCTGGTGACCATCCACGACGAGTAGGGCAGCCCGTGCCCCGCGGACCCCGCGCCCCTCACGACCTGTATTCCCCGGAACGGCCGACGGCCGTCGTCCTGAGCGGCGTCGGCGCCGACGGCGCCTACCACGCCGGTGTGCTGAAGGCGCTGCACGAGGCCGCGGTCAAGGTCGACCTGGTGGCTGGCCGTGGCGTCGGCGCCCTCGGCGCCGCCCTGTTCGCCGTCGACGGCGCTGCCGCGCTGTGGGAGCCGCTCGGCTTCTGGCAGCGGCCGGTGCTGGCCCGCAGCTACCTGCTCACCTGGCGCTACCGCGCGATTGGCCTGATGCTGACCGTCACCGCCGCGCTGGTGGCCAGTCCGCTCCTCCTGCTGGCCGGCGCGGCGCTGGTCTGGCCGGTGGCCCTCGGCCTCGGTCTGCTCGGGCTCGAGTCGGGCGCGGCCCTCGCGGCCCGGTATGGCGACCTGGTGGCGTGGGCCTATGCCCCGGATCAGGTCCCGACCTGGGTGCCGCGCCTGGCGCTGCTGGCGTCGGGGAGCCTTGCGATCGTGCTGGCCGTGGCCGCCCTGTGGAGCGCGTATCTGGCGCCGCGGCGGCATGCCGGCGGGGCGCTGTGGCGGCTGGTCGGGGCGCCGGTGGACTCGCGGACCTTCGCCGGGCTGGCGACCGGTGCGCTGTGGGACCTGCTGCGCGGCGGCGCCAACCTGGCGCGACCGGGGCCGCACGACCTGAGCCAGCGCTACGCCGAACTGCTGGCCGCGAGCCTGGGCCAGCCCGGGCACCGCGACCTGCTGCTCGCCGTCCACGACCTCGACGCGCGCCGCGACCTGGTGTTCGGCGTGGTCGGTGGCGAAGCCGGCAAGCGTCAGTTCCCCGGCGGATTAGGTGCGGCGGCCCGTCGGGCCGAGGCGTTCGACCTGGGCGTCGACGCCCGCAGTCTGCTGGTCGACGTCGTGGCCGCAGCGGCGACCTTGCCCGCGGCCTCCGATCCGCACGCCCTGCGGTTTCCGATCGACGGCTACTGGCGCGGCGAGGTCCACCGGGCCACCGACCGACCGGCGCTGCTGACGCGCCTCCTCGAGGAGGCGGCCGCCGCCGGCGTAGAGCAGGTGCTGGTCGTCACCGCGACGCCCGAGCCGGGGGCGCCGCACGCGCTCACCGCGGCCAGAGCCGACGCCCGCGGCCGCGCCGGCGAGTGGCTGGCCGGCGAGGAGACGGCAGCGGTTCGCGACGCCGTCCGTTTCGCGCATGCACATTTCCACGCCGTGTTCGTGATTCGGCCGGAGCACAACGCCGTGCTCCCGCTCGACCTGGCCGGCGCCGACGACCCGGCCTCGGATCGGCGGGTGACGACGGCGGACCTGCTGGTGCGCGGCGAAGACGACGCGCGCCGGCTGTTCATCGAGCCGGCGCTCGGGGCCGCCGGCGAGAAGGTGGCGGAGGCAGGATGGGCACGGTGACTCGCGGCGACAGGCTCGGCACGTCCACCACGGCGATTCATACCGGCGAGCGATTGCCGCCGGCCGTGTCGCTCACGACGCCGATTTACGAGACCAGCACGTTCGTCTTCGACTCGGTGGCCGGCATGCAGGGATATCTGGCGGGCACGCAGCCGTCCTACCTGTACAGCCGCTACGACAACCCCACGGTCGTGGCCGTGGAGCAGAAGCTGGCCGCCGTCGACGGCGCCGAGGCCGCACTGGTGTTCGCGTCAGGCATGGCGGCTACGGCGAACGCGATCTTCGGGCTGCTCCAGAGCGGCGACGAGGTGGTCTGTTGCGCCGCCATCTACGGCGGCACCTACCATCTGTTGAACGGCCTGGCCGCGCGCTTCGGGATCCGCACGAGGTTTGCCAGCCTCGAGGAGTTCCGCACGCCGGAACGGCTCGTCGGCCCGGCGACCAAGCTGGTCTGGTTCGAGTCGCCGATCAATCCCGACGCTGCGCTGCGTCGATGTGCGCGCCGTGGCGGCGGCCTGCCGGGCGGCGGGGGTCCTGTCGGTGGCCGACAACACGTTTGCCAGCGCCGTCAATCAGCCGGTGCTGGCGATGGGCGTGGATCTGTCGATGCAGAGCGTCACCAAGTACCTCAACGGCCACAGCGACGTGACCGGCGGGGTGCTGTCGGGACGGCGCGATCTGATCGAGCGGTTGGGCAAGACGCAGGCGGCTCCTCGGCGGCATCATGGACCCGCAGCCGGCTTATGCGCTGGGCCGCGGCCTGAAGACCTGTGATGTTGCGCGTGGCCAAGCACAACGAGAACGCCATGGCCGTGGCCAGCGCGCTCGACGGCGACCCGGCGCTCGCCGCGGTCTACTATCCCGGGCTGCCGTCGCATCCCGATCACGCGCTGGCAGCGCGCCAGATGCGCGGCTTCGGCGGCATGCTGTGTCTGGATCTGGAGGGCGGGCAGGCGGCGGCATTCCGCGCCTACGATCGGTTGCAGATGGTGCAGCGCGCGGCGAGCCTGGGCGGCGTCGAGAGCCTGTGCAGCCTGCCGATCCTCACCTCGCAGCACGGCTTGAACGACGAGGAGCTGGCCCGCGCCGGGGTCACGCGCGGCATGATGCGGATGTCGATCGGGCTCGAAGACGCCGCCGACCTCATCGCCGACCTGCGCCAGGCGATCGCGAGCTAGCCAGGCGCCCGTCGAGGCGCTGAGCCCCGAGACCCGAGCCCCGAGTCCCGGGAGCACTACTTCTTGCCGTTGAGCTCGTGCAGGAAGTCGAGCACGAGGTCGAGCATCCGCTGGTTGACCCGGCTGCCCTCGTGGGTGCCGAACTTGTTCTGGAACGCCTCCAGCGGCACGACCGCCTTGGCCATGGTGCGGTGTCCGCCGGCGCTGCCGATGTCGTTGAACCAGCGCCGCACGAAGTCGCCGGCATTGCGCGAGTAGCCGAGGTTGCGCACCGACACGACCATCTGGTCGTTGACCACGCCCGACACCACCGTCCACTGCACGTCCTCGAGCTGCAGGTAGAAGTCGGCGACGTAGGGGATGAAGTCGTCGCGCGGCGGCTCGCCGAGGAACGCGCAGAACACGTGCTCCATCATCCGGCCCTGCTGCCAGGCCTTGATCACGTAGTCGAGCCGCTCGCGGGTGATTTCGGCGCCCTCCATCTTGCGGATCAGGCCGGCGTCGGCGAGCGGGTAGAGGAACGAGAAGGCGTCGAGGTCGGCGCGGTTGGCCTGGCGGTTGAAGAACAGCGTGTCCGACTTGATGGCGTAGAGCATCGCCGTGGCGGTGCGCTCCGAGATGTCGAGGTCGACGGCGCGCAGGTGCTCGGTGAGGATGGTCGAGGTCGAGCCGTAGTGGGCGCGGATGTCCTTGAACACCGCGGTGTAGCCGGTGGTCTCGGGATGGTGGTCGACGACCAGATCGATGTGGCGCAAGGCGTCGCCGAAGTAGTGCGGCTGGACGTCGACGAGCGCGATCTTGTCGAACTCGGCGAACTGGTCGGCGCTGATCGTGTCGACGCCGATCTCCAGCAGCTTGAGCATCCGCTGGTTCTCGGGGCGGGCCACCGGCTGCATCGTGCCGATGATCGCCGTCTGCTTGGTGCGGCGCAGCAGCGTGCGCAGCGCCAGGCCGCTGGCGATGGCGTCGGGGTCGGGGTCGTGGTGGGTGAGGATGAGGACCCGGTCGGCGTCGCTGAAGTAGCGCTGGTACTGCTGCACGCGCTGGCGGGTGAGCGAGCGGTCGAGCTCGGCGGCCAGCCGCGGTTCGACCAGCTCGGCCAGGGTGACTCCGGTCACCTCGGGAAAGGCCGATGCGGAGCTTCTCGGTGCGCTCGTCGTCGTCGGGGCCGGTGCCGAGCAGGTAGACCAGCACGCCGCCGGCGTCGCGGACCGCATCGAGCACCTTGCTGCAGGCCGCGCTGGTGCGCGTCCTCGACGACCACGGCCGTGCTCGGCAGCAGGTCGGCCCGCACGTAGGTGTCGACGCGCCGCGGGTCGGCGGCCGTGACGGTCGCGCCGGCATCGTGGAGACGGCGGGCGAGCGCGCGGCTCTCGACGACCAGCTCGAACTCCATCCGCGGGCTGAGGACCGCGTGCAGCAGCCGGCCGACGAGCTCGGTCTGACAGACCGCGAGACACCTCATCTAGGGAACCACGTCTCCCGTCGGGTGAGCCGGCATCGGCGACAACCCCTTATTATAGCCCCGCCGCCGGCCTCTGCTAGGATGGCCGGGCGGAGCCAGGAATGCACGGCCGGACACTCGCGAGCCTCCTGATCGGGTTGGGCCTGGCGGCCGGCGCCGGCCGGGCAGACCTTCCGTGCCGGCGTCGACCTGGTGACGGTCGGCGTGACCGTGACCGACCGCAGCGGGCGCGATCGTCCGCGGCTTGACCCGGGACGACTTCACGGTGCTCGAGGACGGGCGCCCGCAGACCGTGGTGCAGTTCGCCGCCGGGATCGGCGACGACGCCGGAGCCGATCCGGTCGCCACCCACCTCGGCCTGCTGCTCGACACCAGCGGCAGCATGGAAGCCGACCTCAAGCTCGTCGCGCAGCGCGGCGATCAAGTTCCTGAACACGCTGCCGGAGGCCGCCGACATCACGCTGGTGGACTTCGACACCGAGGTGCGCGTGGCGCGCTACGGACAACGCGAGTTCCCGCGCCTGGTCGAGCGCATCCGCGGCCGCAAGCCCGACGGCTACACCGCGCTCTATGACGCGCTCGGCGTCTATCTCGACGGCGCCGACGCCCAGGACGGCCGCAAGGTGCTGGTCCTCTATACCGACGGCGGCGACACTCGCAGCGCCCTCGGCTACGGCGACCTGATGACGCTGCTCAAGGCCTCGGACGTCACCGTCCACGCCGTCGGCTTCCTCGACAACGCCGGCGCCGCGGCGCAACGAGAACCGGCATGCGGCTGCTGCAGATCGTCGAGCAGACCGGCGGGCAGGCCTTCTTCCCCGGAAAGCTGCAGGACCTCGACGACGCGTACGCGCAAGGTCGTGGCCGAGATCCGCGGCCAGTACCACCTCGGCTACGGCTCGACCAACCCGGCCGACCGATGGCGCGTGGCGCAAGGTCGAGGTGAAGGTCACGCGCCCCGACCTGCGGATTCGCGCGCGCAAGGGCTACTTCGCGCGCTACCAGCGCTCGCCGCGCTGACCGCGTCTGGCGCCGGTAGGGGCGCACCGCCAACCCTTGTGGTACGCTCGATTGGAGCCACTGGCCCAGCCGCACCCGACGGTGCGCGGGCGGCGCTTCCGCATGCCGGCATCCCTGGACCGTTTCTCCCTCGTCACCGACTTCGACCTCGCCGGCGATCAGGTGCATGCCGTGCCCGAGCTCGTCGCCGGGCTCGAGCGCGGCGATCGCCATCAGACCCTGCTCGGCGTCACCGGCTCGGGCAAGACGTTCACCATGGCGCAGGTCATCGCCCGCGTGAACCGGCCGGCGCTGGTGATGGCCCACAACAAGACGCTGGCGGCGCAGCTCTACCAGGAATTCCGGCGCTTCTTCCCCGACAACGCCGTCGAGTACTTCGTCAGCTACTACGACTACTACCAGCCCGAGGCCTACGTCCCGGCCAGCGACACCTACATCGAGAAGGAATCGACGATCAACGACGAGATCGACCGGATGCGGCTGTCGGCGACGCGGTCGCTGTTCGAGCGCCGCGACGTCATCATCGTCGCCAGCGTCAGCTGCATCTACGGCCTGGGGTCGCCGGAGGCCTACTACGGGCTGGTGCTGCCGCTCGAGAAGGGCCAGCGGACGTCGCGCGAGCATCTGCTGCGCAAGCTGGTCGAGATCCTCTACGAGCGCAACGACCTCGAGTTCGGCCGCGGCACGTTCCGCGTGCGCGGCGACATCATCGAGGTGCATCCGTCCTACGACGAGACGGCGATCCGCATCGGGCTGTTCGGCGACGAGGTCGACGAGCTGGCGACGTTCGATCCGATCACCGGCAAGACCCTGCGGCGGCACGAGCGCATCGCCATCTATCCGAAGACCCACTTCGTGACCACCCGCGACCGGTTGAAGGACGCCGCCGAGTCGATCAAGGCCGAGCTGGCCGAACGCCGTGGCTTCCTCGAGCACGAAGGCCGGGTGCTCGAGGCGCAGCGGCTGCACCAGCGCACGATGTTCGATCTCGAGATGATCAAGGAGATCGGCTACTGCCACGGCATCGAGAACTACTCGCGGCACCTCACCGGCCGGGCGCCCGGTGAGCCGCCGCCGACGCTCCTCGACTACCTGCCGTCGGACGCGCTGGTGATCGTCGACGAGAGCCATCAGAGCGTGCCCCAGGTGCGCGGCATGTATTTCGGCGACCGATCGCGCAAGGAGGTCCTGGTCGAGTACGGGTTCCGGCTGCCGTCGGCGCTCGACAACCGGCCGCTCAGCTTCGCCGAGTGGGAGGCGCGGATCCC
Source organism: uncultured Acidobacteriota bacterium (assembly GCA_963786365.1). Lineage (GTDB taxonomy): Bacteria > Acidobacteriota > Vicinamibacteria > Vicinamibacterales > UBA2999 > CAWAYR01. Next base: position 262,621 of record CAWAYR010000018.1, on the reverse strand, counting down.
GCAGACGGTGTTCGTCTCGGCGACGCCCGGCGCCTACGAGCTCGAGAAGTCGGGCGGCGTGGTCGTCGAGCAGGTCATCCGGCCGACCGGGCTGATGGATCCGCCGATCGAGGTACGGCCGGTCAAGGGCCAGGTCGACGACCTGCTGGCCGAGATTCGCGCCCGCGTCGCCCGCAAGGAACGGACGCTGGTCACGACGCTGACCAAGCGCATGGCCGAGGATCTGACGCAGTACTACCACGAGCTCGGCGTCCGGGTGCGCTACCTCCACTCCGACATCGACACGCTCGAGCGCGTCGAGATCCTCCGCGATCTGCGCCGCGGCGAGTTCGACGTGCTGGTCGGCATCAACCTGCTGCGCGAAGGCCTCGACCTGCCCGAGGTGTCGCTGGTGGCGGTCCTCGACGCCGACAAGGAAGGGTTCCTGCGCTCCGGCGGGTCGTTGATCCAGACCTCGGGCCGCGCCGCCCGCAACGTCCGCGGGCAGGTGATCATGTACGCCGACACGATGACCGCGTCGATGAAGACGGCGATCAACGAGACGGCGCGGCGGCGCACGATCCAGGCGGCCTACAACCTCGAGCACGGCATCACCCCGACCAGCATCGTGAAGAACATCGAGGGGCTGCTGCAGAGCGTCTACGAGCGCGATTACAGCACCGCCGATCGCGACGCCCGGGGCTTCAAGACCGCGGCCGAGCTCGACGCCCATGTCGCCGGCCTGGAGCGCCGGATGCGGGAGGCCGCCGCCAACCTCGACTTCGAGAGCGCGGCCGCGCATCCGTGACCAGATCGCCGCGGCCAAGGGCCGCGACCTCGGTCTGCCGCCGCCCGGGGCGCCGGGCTCGCGGTGAACGGCGTGGTCGAGTGGCTGAAGTCCGCGCTCCTCGAGCTGCAGGAGTACACCAGACTGGCCGGCGCGACGGCGCGCGGCGCCGTCACCCGGCCGTTCTACTGGCACGACTTCGTGGAGCAGCTCGACGCGATCGGCATCGGGTCGCTGACGGTGGTGGTCCTGACCGGACTCTTCACCGGGGCCGTGCTGGCGCTGCAGTCGGGCTTCACGCTCGATCAGTTCGGCGCCCGGCCGTTCGTCGGCCGGCTGGTCAGCGCCTCGATGATCAAGGAGCTGGGCCCGGTGCTGACGGCGCTGATGCTCGCCGGGCGGGTCAGCTCCGGCATCGCGGCGGAACTCGGCTCGATGACCGTCACTGATCAGATCAACGCCTTGCGCGCCCTGGGTACCGACCCGATCCGCAAGCTGGTGGTGCCGCGCGTGCTCGCCGGCATCATCATGACGCCGATCCTCACCGTCGTCGCCAATACGGTCGGACTGATCGGCGGCTGGCTCGTCTCGGTCCAGAACCTGCACGTCGCCTCGGGCCTCTACTGGTCGTCGGTCGTCGACGGCCTCTTTCCCGAGGACGTGTGGATGGGCATCCTGAAGCCGTTCTTTCTCGGCTTCATCATCGTCACGGTCGGCTGTCATGTCGGCCTGCGCACTCGCGGCGGCACCGAGGGCGTCGGCCGGGCGACCACCAAGGCCGTCGTCGTCGCCTCGGTCGGCGTCATCGCCATGGACTTCTTCTCGACGCAGCTGCTGCTGTCGCTGCTGTTCTGATGCAGGCCTACCCTGACGAACTGCGTGGGCCGGCCAAGGGCCGGCCGGGGGACGAGCCGGTCGTCGTGTTCGAGGACGTGCGCCTCGCCTTCGACGACAACGTCGTGCTCGACGGCATCAGCTTCAAGATCTTCCCGGGGTTCACCAAGATCTTCCTCGGGGCCAGCGGCTCGGGCAAGTCGACCGTGCTGAAACTGATTCTGGGGTTGCTCGCCCCCGACTCCGGACGCATCTGGGTGCACGGCGTGCAGATCGACCGGATGAGCGAGGAGGAACTGCTGAAGGTGCGCGACCAGACCGGGATGGTGTTCCAGGAGGGCGCGCTGTTCGACTCGCTGACAGTGGGCGAGAACGTCGGCTTCAAGTTGTACGAGGAGACGCGCATGCCGCTCGACGAGGTGCGGCAGCGGGTCGACGAAGTGCTCGGCTTCGTCGAGCTCGGTCCGTTCGTCGACCGGATGCCGTCGGAGCTCTCGGGCGGTCAGCGCCGCCGCGTCGCCATCGCCCGGGCGATGGCCTTCAAGCCGAAGCTGCTGCTCTACGACGAGCCGACGACCGGTCTCGACCCGCTGACCGTCGCTCACCGTGGACGCCGAGATCATCAAGCTGCGCGACCTCGAGGGAGTGACCTCGGTGCTGGTGACCCACCAGCTGCGCGACGCGTTCTACGTCGCCACCCACGGCGCGACGCGCGACGGCGACGCCCATCCGGTGGTGGCGGCGACAGCGGCGAAGGTCGAGGAGGCCGACTTCGTGATGCTGCGCGACGGCAAGATCGTCTTCGAAGGATCGGCCGACGAGCTGCGCGCCTCGACCGACCCGTACATCCGCGAATTCCTGTCGTAGGAGGAGATCGCATGCCGCGTACCCGTTCGCTGGCCTGGTCGGAACTGAAGATCGGCGCCATTGCCGCGTTCGCCCTCGTGATGGCGGCGATCCTGGTCTTCGCCGTCGGCGGCGCCGGAGGCTTCTTCTGGCAGCGCTACCCGCTGAAGACGCGCTTCGCCAACATCGCCACCGTGAAGAGCGGCACGCCGGTGCGCGTCGCCGGAATCGAGGTCGGGCTGGTCACCGACGTGCGGCTCGCCGGCGAAGGCGCCGAGCTCTGGCTCGAGGTGTCGGACGAGGTCAGGCCGCTCATCACCGACCGCTCGGTGGCGATCATCGGCGCCATCTCGCTGCTCGGCGAGGGCGCCATCGACATCTCGCCGGCCGCGGCCGGCACCCCGATCCCCGACTGGGGCTACGTGCCCTCGGGCGAGGCGCCGAATTCCATCGCCGCGCTGTCGGCCTCCGCCGGCGACCGGACTGGCCGAGACCAACCGGCTGCTCGCCGACATCAGAGCGGGGAAGGGCACGATCGGCAAGCTCTTCACCGACGACGCCGCCTACCGCGAAGTCGAAGCCCTGGTGAAGTCGGCCTCCCGCGTGACCGACGCCGTCAATCGCGGCCGCGGCAGCCTCGGCCGGCTGGTGAACGATCCGGCGGTCTACAACGAGCTGGCGGCGGCGACGGCGAACCTCAACGCCATCACGGCCAGCATCAAGGCGGGCGAGGGCAGTCTCGGCGCGTTGCTCAACGATCCGGCGCTGGCCCGGTCGTTGTCGGCCTCCTCCGCCAACCTCGAAGGGATTACCGGCCGGCTCGCCAAAGGCGAGGGCACGGCCGGCAAACTGCTGACCGACGAGGCGTTGTACGCGCGCCTGAGCGCGCTCAGCCGCCCGGCTCGACGATTTGTCGCTCGCGCTGCAGTCCGGTCGCGGCACCGCCGGACGACTCCTGCAGGACGACGTGCTTTATGACAATATGAATGCCTCGGTGGCCGAGCTGCGACAGCTCCTCTCGGACATCCGGAAGGACCCGAAGAAGTATCTGAACGTCAAGGTCAGCCTGTTCTGACCACGACGCCGGGACAGGAGGGCATATGTCGAGAGACGGCAACGGCGGTTCGGTGATGTTGGCCTTCATGCTCGGCGCGATGGCCGGTGCCGCGGTGGCCCTGCTGTTCGCACCGGCGGCCGGCGAGGAGACGCGCGAGTACCTGGGCAAGCGGGCCCGCGAGGGACGCGACCGCGCGCGTGACGCGGCCCGCGAGGCCGCCGATCACGGCCGCGAGTTCTACCAGCGGCAGCGCGACACCGTGACCACGGCGATCGAACGGGGCCGCGAGGCCTTCCAGCAGGCCCGCGAGGAAGGACGCAACGCGTGACCGACGTCTGGCTGGCCATCATCGCGGTGGCCGTGGCGGTGATGGCGGCGATCCAGGTCGCTGCCATCGTGCTGGGCCTGCGCCTGGCGCGGCGCGTCGACCAGCTCACGACGCAGGTCGAGCGCGACATCAAGCCGCTGATCCAGAACCTGACCAACGTCACCGCCGAAGCCCAGCGCGCGATGCAGCTGGCGACCGCCCAGGTCGAACGCGCCGACCGCCTGTTCGGCGACTTGGCCGCTCTCGGCGGAGCGGACCATGGCGCTGGCGGCGCAGTTCGTCGGCGGGCCGGCGCAGAAGGGCCTGGCGCTGTTCTCGGCGGCGCGGGCGGCGATGTCGGCGTTCCGCGACCTGCGCGAGGCGTCACGACGTCGGCCACGGAACACCCGGGTCGTGACGCCCGACGACGAGGAGTCGCTGTTCATCGGCTGACGACAGATCAGGGACGCCATCCCCGGCGTCAGGAGGCATAGGCATGCGGCAGGCACGTGTGTTGGCAGGAGCGGCGGCCATGGCCGCGACGGTATTCGTCGGCACCGCGGCCTGGGCGCAGGACGCCAAGTCCGGTCCCGGCGCCCGCGAGCTGGCTCAGCTCTTGGCGGCGAAGAAGCTCGACGCCATCGCCGCCAGGGATCCGGGCGCGCCCGATGGCTTCGTGGCGGCGCTGCATTTCCCGGGGCAACTGATGGTGATCTCGGCGAAGTACGCGGCACCGGCGCTGCTCAACGAGCGGTTGGCGCGCCGTGAGTACCGCGACGTTTACATCGAGCTCAACGCCGCGTCGGCGGTCGAGTCGCGGGTCTTCGTGACCGACATCGGCGCCGACGGCCTCAAGGTCAAACCGATCAAGCGCGACGACCCCATCGACGTCCGCGACGCCGCCGGCAAGGCCTTCCGCTTCGACGGCAACTGGCGCGAGGACAAGATGTCGGAAGCGGATTACATGAAGCTGTACTCCGAAGCTGACGCCCTCTACACGCAGGCGGTGGCGCTGCTGCTGAGCGAAGCGAAGAAGTAGGGCTCAATCGAACCGGGCCTGATCGGCCCAGCCGGCGTGGGCGCCGGCGGTCGTGCAGATCCACACGGCGTCCACCGCACCGCACGCCACCGCGGCACCACCCATGCGGCGCAGCACGGCGGCGGCGGCCGGCGACACCACGTACAGCGTGTCGTCGCGCAGCCGCACGGCGTCGATCTCGGCATCGAGCTGGCCGCAGTAGCGCCGCTGTGCGGGCAGATCCCGCCGGGCGATCACCCCGGCGTTCACCGTCAGCCCGTAGCTGGCGGCGAGGCGCACCGCCGGTTCGTAGGGGATCGGCGTCTCACCGCACTGCGGCGGCGGCACCAGCGCGAGGTGCCGATAACGAGGGGCGATCGCACTCCAGCGCCCGGAGGTGAACCGCCGCTCCCAGGTGTGGAACGCCGGGTCGCGCGCGACACGGCGGCGCGTCTCATGCGCCCCCTGCAGGTCGACCAGTTGCGCGATCACGGCGACGGCGAGCGCCGCGTGACTGGCGCGGGGCGGTAGCCGCGTCGCCAGCGTCACCACGGCCGAGATGACCAGCACGTAGGCCAGCGGCCAGGCAAAACGGCCGGACGATCGGAACACCGCCAGCGGCGCGCTCCACGGCCCGTCGAGATCCACCAGCACGCCGCTGCCCGCCGTCACGGTCGGGCTGAGGGCGAAGAGCGCCATCCCGACGCACGCGACGAGCAGCATCGGCGGCCACAGCCGCGCCGCTGCGGAGCGCGACTGCCGGCGTCGCATCACGGCGAGGCCTGCCGCGACCGCGACCAGTGCCAGGACGCCGGCTCCCAGATACTGCAAGCCCTCGGCCTGCTGGCCCGGGCCGGCGACAGGCAGTTCGGGCAGCAGCGCCGACCAGCCCATCGGCGCGACGAAGGCCAGGAGGTTCATCGAGTAGTAGCCGAGCCCGCCCTCGGTGAGGGACGTCTCGCCACCCAGGATGAACAGGCCCGACAACCACCACCCCAGCGCCATCGCGCCGAGGGCGGCCGCGGCGGCCGCAGCCCGCCGGACGTACCCGACGCCGGCGCCACTCACCGCCCCGGCGCCGAGAAGCGACGAGGACCATCACCGCCAGGTACGGCTGGATCATGCCGGCGGCGAGGCCGAGCGCGGCCCACGCGGCGGGCGTGAATCGGCCGGCCGGCGGACGCGACGCGAGGAGCAAGGCCCACAGAATCAGCCAATGCGAGCACAGGGCGGTGTGACCGACGCGGGCCAGCAGCGTCGGCAGCAGGACACAGAGCGCTCCGCCACAGAACTGGACCCACGGCGCAGCGACCCACCGCCCGACCAGCCGCGCCGCCAGCGCGCCCTGCAGCGTGAAGCACAAGAGCAGCCACAGCCCCAGGTACTGGAAGTCCGCGGGCAGCCACTGGCCGAGCGGCTTCAGCAGGTACGCCGCCAGCGGGATCGAGTCGGTGAGGCCGATCGAGGTGCCGAGCGGCGCGTAATACCCGCGACCACCCCGGGCGGCCAGTGCCACGGTTCGACCCTGAAGAAGTGCCAGCCGAAGTAGTGCGGTACCCAGTCGCCCTTCATCAGCCACTCGATCTCGGTGGGATCGAGGATGCGCGCACCGGCAATCCAGGCGAAGAACGCCGCGCCGAACGCCGCACCGCCGATGACGCCAGCCGGCGAACGGCGGGGAGCGGGTGCGGGCGCGGGCGTCACCGGACGCTAGGATAGCGCACGCGTTCGCGACGACTGGCGAGACATCGGACAGGACGCCCGGGAGAAGTGGTGCGCGCTGGTGGATTCGAACCACCGACCCCCGCCGTGTGAAGGCGGTGCTCTACCGCTGAGCCAAGCGCGCCCGGGAGAAGATTCAGTCTACCCGCAACTCTCGGGCTGGGCAACCGACCGGCGGCGGCTCACACCGTGCCGTACAGCCGATCGCCGAAGTCGCCCAGGCCCGGGACGATGAACTTGTGCGCGTTCAGCTCGCGGTCGACGACCGGCGTGTAGATCGGCACGTCGGGATAGCGCCGTTCGATGGCGGCGATGCCTTCGGGCGCCGCGACCATGCACACGAACCTCACGTCGCGAGCGCCGGCCGCCCGCACCATCTCGATCGCCGCCACGGCGCTGCCGCCGGTGGCCAGCATCGGGTCGGTGATGAGCACCACGTCGTCGGCGATGTGCGGCGGCAGTTTCACGTAATAGCGTTCGGCCATCGCCGTGGTCTCGTCGCGTTGCAGGCCGATGTGACCGACCCGGGCCGACGGCAGCAGATCGAGCACGCCGTCGATCATCCCGAGGCCGGCCCTCAGCACCGGCACCAGCGTGACCTGCGCGTCGACGCGGCGGGCGAACGCCGGGCCCGAGCGGCGTCTGCACCGTGCCCTCCACGGTCCGCACGTCCTTGAGCACGTCGGCGGCGATGAGCAGCGCCATCCGCTTGGCGACGCGGCGGAAGATGTCGGGCGGGGTGCCGGCATCGCGCAGCGTCGCCAGCGCGTCGTGGACGAAGGGATGCGTGATGAGGTGGACCACGGGCGTCGCGAGAGGTTATATCACGCGGCTCGCCGCCGACGCCGACGGCGGGAATCGCCTACAATCGGGCCGATGCGCCCGCTCGCCGCCCTGATGGCCGTGCTCGCCGCGCTGGCGATCGCACCGCTCCAGGCGCGGCAGGTCCGGGCCGTGTCGCTGGTCGTCACCGGCGGAACGGTGGTGACCATGGATGCGGCCCGCCGCGTCATCGCCGGCGGCGCCGTGGCCATCGAGGGCTCGCGAATCGTGGCGGTCGGCCCGGCCGCCGAGATCGCCGGAGCCTATCGGGGTCGAGTGGTGGTCGACGCCTCCGGGCAGGTGGTGCTGCCTGGCCTCGTCAACACCCACACCCACGCGCCGATGGTCCTCTACCGCGGCCTCGCCGACGACCTCGCCCTGATGGACTGGCTGCAGCAGTACATCTTTCCGGCCGAGGCCAAGACGGTGAATCCGGCCTTCGTCCGCACCGGCACGCGGCTGGCGGCGCTGGAGATGATCCAGTCGGGGACCACGACCTACGCCGACATGTACTACTTCGAGGAGGAGATCGCGGCGGTGACCCGCGCCGCCGGGCTGCGCGGCGTCCTCGGCCAGACGATCATCCAGTTCCCGGCGCCCGACGCCAGGACCCCGGCCGAGGGCCTGGCCCGGACCGCCGCGTTCATCGCCAAGTTCAAGGACGACGACCTGGTCGTGCCGGCCGTGGCGCCGCACGCCCTCTACACCAACGACCAGGCGACGCTCACGGCGGCCCGCGATCTGGCCGTCCGTGAAGGCGTCCCGCTGCTCATCCACCTGGCCGAGACCGAGGACGAAGTGAAGGCGGCGCGCGAGCGCGCCGGCACCAGCCCGACCGGGTATCTGGAGTCGTTCGGGTTCTTCACCGGGGCACGGACCCTGGCCGCGCACGGGGTGTGGGTCTCGGCCGACGACATCACCACGCTCGCCCGGCGCGGCGTCGGTGTGTCGCACAACCCGGAGAGCAACATGAAGCTGGCCAGCGGGACCGCCCCGGTCACCGGCTACCTCGCGGCCGGCGTCGCGCTCGGCCTCGGCACCGACGGCGCCGCCAGCAACAACGACCTCGACATGTTCGAGGCGATGCGGCAAGCGTCGTTCCTGGCCAAGCACGCCACCCGCGACCCGCGGGCGGTCGGGGCGGCGACGGCGCTCGAGATGGCGACCCTCGGCGGGGCCCGCGCCCTCGGCATGGCCGACCGGATCGGCTCGCTCGAGGCCGGCAAACTGGCCGACTTGATCACCGTGCGCATGAACCGGACTCGACAGACGCCGCTCTACGATCCGATCTCGCACCTGGTCTACACGACGCGCGGCGACGACGTCGACACGACCATCGTCAACGGGCGGGTCCTGATGCGCGGCCGCGTCGTCCGCACGCTCGACGCGCCGGCGGTCCTCGCCGAGGCCCGCGCCGCCGCCGATTTGGTCCGGGCGGCGGTCAGGAAGTGAGCACGCCGATGTACGGGAGCTGGCGGTAGTGCTCGTCGAAATCGAGCCCGTAGCCGACCACGAACTGGTCGTCGATGGTGAAGCCGACGTAATCGACCGTGACGTCGACCTGGCGCCGCGACGGCTTCGACAGCAGGCACGCGGTCCGCAGCGAGCGCGGACCGCGCGTCCGCAGGATGCCTTGCAGGTAGTTGAGGGTCAGGCCGGTGTCGACGATGTCCTCGACGACGATCACGTGGCGATCCTGCAGGCCGCGGTCGACGTCCTTCAGCATCCGCACCTCGCCCGACGAGGTGGTGCCGCCGGCGTAGCTCGACACGGCGATGAAGTCCATCGTGCTGCGCCCCGGCAGCGCCCGGACCAGATCGGCGAGGAAGAACACCGAGCCCTTGAGGACGCCGATGAAGTGCAGCTCGGCGTCGGGGGCGTCGCGCCGGATCTCGACGGCGAGCTCGGCGATGCGGGCCTGGATGCGCTCGGCGGAGAGGAGCGGTATGACCTGGGGCGCCATCGGCCGCTGAGCGTAACATACGCGACTGAGAGCGGAGGGACGGCGGGATGACGCGGTACGAGATCCTCACCGAAGCCGAGGCGCGGATGATCGAACGCGGGGCGACGGTGCAGTTGGCCGCGGGCGGCCACGTGACGCCGCTGGCGCTCGACACGCTGCGCGAGCGCCGGATCACCGTGGTGCGCGACGACGGGCGTGGCGACGACACCGCGCTGGCGCCGCGCATGCCGGTGGCGCGGGTCGCGCGTCGGCAGCGATCACAGTGGCATCGGGCTGCGGCGGGCGATTCGCGACCATCTCCGGCGTCAGGGCCTGGCCGTGCAGGAGATCGGGCCCGACACGCCCGACCCGGCCGACTATCCCGACACCGCCGGGGCGGTCGCCCGAATGGTCGCGCGTGGCGAGGTCGATGCCGGCATCGTGATCGACGGCGCCGGCCTCGGCTCGGCGATCGCCGCCAACAAGGTGCCGGGCGTGCGCGCCGCGATGTGCACCGATCGGACGCTGGCCCGCTATGCCCGCGAGCACAACGGCGCCAACGTCCTGGCCCTCGGCGCCACGCTCGTCACCACCGAGGCAGCGCTGGCGATCGTCGACACGTGGCGGGCCACGGCGATGACCGAGGCCCGATACATCCGCCGCCTGGCCAAGATCCAGGCGCTGGAGCGCGACCGATGAGCGGCGCGTCCGACGGCCGCCACGCCGTGGACCTGCGGCAGCTGGTGGCGATCATCGCCGAGGAGCTGGCCGCCTACCGGGCTGCGCCGCAGCCGCGGTGCGCGTGCCACGGCCTGCAGCACGACTGCTGCCCGGCGCGCGTGCAGGGCGTGCTCGACGCCGGCGCGGCCCGGCTCGGTCTGCACGCCGCCGGCGGCGGGGCCGGCAGTGTCGCCGCGCCTGATCGATCACACGCTGCTCAAGCCGGACGCCACCGCCGCCGACATCGAGACCTTGTGCCGCGAAGCCGCCGAGCATCGGTTCGCGACGGTGTGCGTGAATCCGACGTGGGTCGCGCTGGCGGCCCGGCGGCTGCGTGGGACCGGCGTCGGCGTGTGCTCGGTGGTCGGGTTTCCGCTCGGCGCGACGACCGCCGACGTGAAGGCCTACGAGACGCGCCGCGCCATCGGCGACGGCGCCAGCGAGATCGACATGGTGATCAACGTCGGGGCGCTCAAGTCCGGCGAGCTGCGGCTGGTCGAGCAGGACATCGAGGCGGTGGCGAGCGCCTGCCGGGCCTGCGGCGCCACCAGCAAGGTCATCATCGAGGCGGCGCTGCTCAGCGACGACGAGAAGGTCACCGCCTGCACGCTGGCCAAGGCGGCCGGCGCCGACTTCGTCAAGACGTCGACCGGCTTCGGCCCCGGCGGCGCCACCGTCGCCGACGTCGCGCTGATGCGCCGTGTCGTCGGCGACGCCATGGGGGTGAAAGCGGCCGGCGGGGTCCGCGATCTCGGCCAGGTGCAGGCGATGGTGGCGGCCGGGGCGTCGCGCGTCGGCGCCAGCGCCGGCGTGCGGATCGTCCGGGAATCGGCCGCGCCCGGCGGGCCGGCGGCGCCGGCCGCGGAACCGGGACGGAGCGGCTACTGACCGTGGCGCGAGCCGAGGACAGCGAGGAACGGCGGCGCCGTGCGCGCGCGGCGGCGCGGCGACGCCTGGCGGAATTGCGGCGGGAAGAAGCGGCGATTCGCGCCGCCTTCCCCGAGATCTTCGCCGGCGATCGGCCGGCGCCGTCGGGACGTGGTGCGGCTCCGGCTCGCCAATCGACGATGTCGCCGGCGATGCGCCGGGCGGTGTCCGAACGCATGAAGGCGTATCTGGGCGGCTCGGCGGCGGGCCAAGAACGGATGACGGCGTGATCGCGTTCCGCCGATTCGTGATCAGCGCGTGCCTCGCCGTCGCCGGGTGCGGGCTCGTGCCGCAGATCGGCGCCGCCCAGGGCCGCGATCCGGTCGGCGGCTTCGTTGGCGATCTTCGTCTGCTCACCGTGTCGCTGCCGACCTCAGCGGGCTGGACGCCACCGACCCTGGCCACCGGCTCGCTCGTGCCCGGGCGGGCGTTCGGCGGGGAGGTCGGCGGACACCTGGTGTTCGGCCCGGGCCGGCACCGCCGTCTCGGGCTCGGTGTCAGCGGCCTGTTCGGGCAGGGGCGGGCCACCGGCACCGACGGTGCTGCGACGGTCACGACCCGGCTCTCGACGGTGGCGCCACACATCTCGTGGAACCTCGGCCATCGCCTCGGCTGGAGCTACCTGAGCGGCGGGGCCGGTCTGGCCAAGGTCTCATCCGAGGCGGCCGGCGACGGCGGCGATCCGAGCGACTGGGGCACGGTGTTCCACTACGGCGCCGGCGCACGCTGGTTCTTGACCGAGCGCCTCGCCGTGTCCCTCGACATGCGCTTCTGGGCGCTGACACCTCGGGCCGCCACCGCCAATCGGCCACGCGCGCCGGCCACGACGCACGTCGCCTTCGGCGCCGGCCTCTCGCTCCGCTAGCGCCGGCGGCTCGGCCGGTGTAACGGCGGATGGTAGAATGGCCCGGCTGAGCGGGAGTAACTCAGTGGTAGAGTCACAGCTTCCCAAGCTGTTGGTCGCGGGTTCGATCCCCGTCTCCCGCTCCATTCGACTCACCTGGCGCTCCACTGACGCGGACCGCCAGGTTCGCTCATGGCACGCCAGTCCCGGGAGAATGCCCTGAGCCAGGGCCGCCAGCTACTGCGTGCGCGGCTTGGGCTCGGCGCCGTAGAGCACCGCGGCGCTGCCCTTCGCCTTGACCAGCGCGTCGAAGTGCGCGACCAGTAGATCGCGCCGCTTGATCACGGAGTCGGCCTCGAAGGGCGTTAGACAGTGCGCTGTCGCGGCCTTCATTGCCTCCGGGTCGAGCTCGCGCAACCGCGCCAGCAGCGTGCGCTCGATCTGATGGAGGTCGTCGGGGTATTTCAATTGGTTCCAGATCCGGAAGGCGCGCGAGAAGTCGATCATCCACAGCTTCCAGTCGCTGGTTATCAGAACGTTGCCGAGATTGCGATCGGAGTCGCCGACCAGCGCGGCGAAGACCCGCATTTTGTACATCTGGTAGTTCCAGGCGAGCAGATTGGGTGGCTGGCGCTTCTCCTTGAGCCGGGTCGACTCGTCGAAGGCGTCGTCGATCCACCAGGTGATCGTGCCGTCCTTGCCGTTCCAGTTGCGATGCACCGTCACTGGCATCATGCCATCGAGCCCGAGCAGGCCGGCAATCTGGTAGGCGGCGAGATTGAAATGATGGGAGTCCTTGAAGTTGAACTCGACGCCCTTGGCGCCGAAGTCGGCCTGCGTGCGTTGCTCGAACACCGACTGAAACGCCGCGTCGTGGGTGACCGTACCGTCGCTGAGGGTGAGGCGCTGCGGCGCCGTGACGCCGCGGCTGATGGTGCGGCTCCGTACCACCTTCGCGGTGCGCAGGAACTCGGCCTGCGCCGCCACGTCGAGGACCGGCGGGGGCGGAACCGCTGGAGTCTGCGCCGCCGCCGGCGCGAGGGCGGCGACCATCACCCATGCGGACGCCGCCAGGAACGTCGAGCGAGGCCAGGCCATCTCCACCTCCAGGATGCCGATCGGCGGCATCCTACTCGAATCGATCAGCGCCGTCGACCGCCCGTACCCCTCACGGAAGCTTGGTCGTGCGCAGCCGCAGGCTGTTGGCCACCACGCTCACCGAGCTGACGGCCATGGCCGCGCTGGCCAGGACCGGACTGAGCAGCAGGCCGAACGCGGGGTAGAGCACCCCGGCCGCCACCGGAATGCCGACGACGTTGTAGACGAACGCCCAGAAGAGGTTCTGGCGCATGGTGCGCATGCTGGCGCGGGCCAGCGTCGAGCGCCCGGACCACGCCGCGCAGGTCGCTGCGCAACAGCGCGATATCGGCGGCCTCGACCGCGACGTCGGTGCCCGAGGCCATGGCGACGCCGACATCGGCCTGGGCCAGCGCCGGCGCGTCGTTGATGCCGTCGCCGACCATGGCCACGACGTGGCCGCCCCGCTGCAGCCGTTCAATCTCGTCGCGTTTTCCGGCCGGGAGCACGCCGGCCACGACCTGGTCGATGCCCACGGCCGCTGCCACCCGCCGGGCGGCGGCGGGTTGATCGCCGGTCAGCAGGACCGCCGTCAGCCCGAGGGCGCGCACCTGGCGCACCACCTCGATTGCCTCGGGCCGAAGGGCGTCGTCGAGGACCAGCGTCCCCATGACCGCGCCGTCGCGGGCGACCACCACCTCGGTGCCGGCGACGTCTCCGGAGGTCGGGGGGCCGCCGGCGAACTCCGGCCGGCCGACCCTCGTCAGCAGGCCGTCGACGAGGGCCTCGGCGCCCAGGCCAGGCTCGGCGCGAAACTGCTGCGGGAGCGGCACGTCGAGCTGCCGCCGGGCGGCTTCGGCGACGATCGCCGCGGCCAGGGGATGCTCCGAATGCGACTCGACCGCGGCCGCCCACGCCACAATCGCCTCGTCGGTCACGCCGACGACCGGTCTGACCGCCGCGACGACCGGGCGGCCGACCGTGAGGGTGCCGGTCTTGTCGAAGACCACCGCCGTGACCTCGGCCGCCCGCTGCAGCGCTTCGCCGCCCTTGAGCAGCAGCCCCGCCTCGGCGCCGCGCCCGGTCGCCACCATCACCGCCGTCGGCACCGCCAGCCCCATCGCGCACGGGCACGCGATGATCAGCACCGCCACGCCGTTGGCGAAGGCACGGACGGCGCCGCCCTCGCCGCCGAACAGCGTCCAGCCGGCCACCGTCAGCGCGGCAAGGCCAATCACCACCGGCACGAACACGGCCGCGACGCGGTCGGCCAGATGCTGGATGGGCGCCCGCGTCGCCTGGGCGTCCTGCATCATCCGCACGATTTGCGCCAGCACGCTGGACGCTCCGGCCGCGGTGGTCCGCACGACCAGCGTGCCGGTGCCGTTCACGGTGCCGCCGACGACCCGCGCATCGGGCGCCTTGGCCACCGGTATCGGCTCTCCAGTGAGCATCGCCTCGTCCACCGCGGAGCGCCCCTCGAGAACGACGCCGTCGATCGGCAGGCGCTCGCCGGGCCGGACCACCACGACGTCACCAGTCCGCAGCCCTCCGACCGGCCGATCGACTTCGCGGCCGTCGCGATCGCGGACCCGCGCGGTTGCCGGTTGGAGGGCCACGAGCCGGGCCAACGCGCGCGTGGTCTGGTGCTTGGCGCGGGCCTCGAGCGCGCGGCCGACGAGGACCAGGGCGATGATGAAGAGCGCCGCTTCGAAGTAGAGATCGGGAGCGACGCCGGCGCGTACGAACGACGCCGCGGTGCGACCGTCGCCGCGGCCGAGTACAGGAACGCCGCGCCGGTGCCGACCGCCACCAGCGTGTTCATGTCGGCGGCGCCGTGGCGCAGATTGCGCCAGGCGCGGACATAGAAGTCCCGGCCGGCCCAGGCCATGACCACCGCGGTCGTGGCCAGCAGCACCCAGGACACCACGGTCGGCGGCAGGCGGTAGATGGCCGGGACGGCCGCCCGCAGCATCGGCCCCAGGGTCGTCGCCGCCCAACGCATGAAGGGATCGGCCGAGGCCAGATGGTCAGCGTGGCCGTCCGGCGCCATCAGCGGCATTCCGAGCACCATGGCGGCCAGGCCGGCGACCAGGCTGACCGCGGCCTTCAGCCACAGCCGGCCGCCATCGTTATCGGCCGCCGCCGCCCGCGCCGCCGGCGCCCCGAGCAGGTCGTCGGTCTGCGGTGGCGCGGCGTCGTAGCCGACGTCGCGAACGGCGTCGAGCAGACCGGGCACGTCCACGCGGGCCGGGTCGTAGGCGACCGTCGCCGCATGCAGCATCAGGTTGACGCTGGCGGCGCTGACGCCGGCGGTGCGGGTGAGCGCGCGTTCGACCGTGCTCTGGCACGCCGCGCAGGTCATGCCCGTGACCGGGAAGGTGACCCGGCGCGTCTGCGGCACCGACGGAGAGATGGCGGGTGTAGCCACGGTGACTGATCGACGTGGGTGACCGGACGCTTCGCGAGTCTACGCTCGCGGCCCCGGCCGGTCAGCCACGGGCCGCCTCAGCCGCGGATGATGTCGAGGACCTCGTCGCGCCGCCGCTCCATGATCTGCGGGGTCGTGCCCTCGAGGTTGAGGCGGAGCAGTGGTTCGGTGTTCGACGCCCGGACGTTGAAGTGCCAGTCGTCGAACTCTACTGAGATGCCGTCGAGGCGGTAGACGTTTCCGCCGGCGTATTCGCGGGCCAGCCGGTCGAGCTTCTCCGGCACCACCGCCATGCTGGCCACCTTGGTGTTGATCTCGCCCGAGATGAAGTAGCGCTCGCGCAGCGGCGCCAGCAGGTCGCGCAGCGACTGCCGCTTGCGCGACATCAGTTCGAGGATGAGCAGCGCCGGAATGAAGCCGTTGTCGGCGTAGAAGTTGTCCTTGAAGTAGTAGTGGCCGGTGACCTCGCCACCGAACACCGCGTCCTCTTCGCGCATCCGCCGCTTGATGAAGGCGTGGCCGACCCGGTTCATCAGCGCCTTGCCGCCGTAGCGGGCGACGACGTCCTTGACGGCGTAGCTGGCCCGCACGTCGTAGATGATCGTCGCTCCCGGCTGACGCATCAGGAAGGCCTCGGCGAGCAGCGCCGTGATGAAGTCGCCGGCGATGAACTCGCCGCTGCCGTCGATGAAGAAGCAGCGGTCGGCGTCGCCGTCCCAGGCGATGCCGACGTCGGCCGACTGGCGCTTGACCTCGGCGACGATGTCGGCGCGGTTCTCCTCGATGAGCGGGTTGGCCTCGTGGTTGGGGAAGGTGCCGTCGACCTCGAAGCACAGGCGCGTGGTCCGGCAGGGCAGCCGGTCGAACAGGTGCGGCGCGACAGCGCCGGCGATACCGCTGCCGGCGTCGAGCACGGTGTTGAACGGCTGGATCACCGCCGGGTCGATGAACCCCATGA
Organism: uncultured Acidobacteriota bacterium; assembly: GCA_963786365.1. Taxonomy (GTDB): domain Bacteria; phylum Acidobacteriota; class Vicinamibacteria; order Vicinamibacterales; family UBA2999; genus CAWAYR01. Next base: position 246,350 of record CAWAYR010000018.1, on the reverse strand, counting down.
CGTGCTCGATGTAGGGCGCCATGATGTCGCCGCTGGTCACCGTGCCGCGGGTCGCGGCCGGCGGCGGCAGCGTGCCGGCCAGCATCATCTCCTTCATCTCGCGGATACCCGATTCGCCGCTGAGCGGGAAGGCCTCGGCGCGCACCAGCTTGCAGCCGTTGTACTGTTTTGGATTGTGCGAGGCGGTGATCTGCGCGCCGCCGTCGAGGCCGGCGCTGGCCACCGCGAAGTACATCATGTCGGTGCCGGCCAGGCCGTAATCGGTCACGTGCAGGCCCTGGGCCGTCGCGCCGTCGATGAACGCGGCGGCCAGCGACGGCGACGACAGCCGCATGTCGCGGGTGACGGCGACGCGGCCCGGGCCGAGGAACGCGCCGAAGGCCCGCCCCAGTTGCTGGAACACCTCTTCGCTCAGTTCCTGCGGGTAGAGGCCGCGAACGTCGTAGGCCTTGAAGATGTCGGGGTTGATCATGGCGAGGGGTTCCGTGCGCCAGCGGCGCGAAGCGGTCAGACCTGCGTGAAATCCGTGAGCGCCGTCTTGTCGCCGAGAATGGCGGTCGGGCCGACGCGGGCACTGCGGCCGACGTGGCAGCTGCGGCCGAGGATCGCCCCGTCGACGACGGCGTCGCGGCTGATTCGGGTGTTCGGCCAGACGATCGCGCCCGAGACCCGCGCGTCTTCTTCGACGACGACGCCGCGGCCGAGCACGCTGTAGGCGCCGATGTGCGCCCCGGCCTTGACGACGGCGCCGGCGTCGACGAAGCAGCGGCCCTCGAGAACTGCGCCGGCTTCGACCTTGGCGTCGGCGGCGACCAGCGGCACGCCGGCGGCGATGCCGGCCGGACCGAGGGGACAGCGGCCGTCGAAGATGTCGCGGTGCACGCCGATGTACTTCTCCGGCGTGCCGATGTCGATCCAGTAGCCGCGCTCGACGTAGGCGACGAACGTCTCGCCGCGCTCGACCAGCGACGGGAAGTAGGCGCGCTCGATCGAGTACGGCGTGTCCTTGGGGATCCGGTCGAAGGTGTCGGGCTCGAGCACGTAGATACCGGCGTTGATGGTGTCGCAGGTGATCTCGTCGGCCGACGGCTTCTCGAGGAAGCGCCGCACCGATCCGTCGGCGGCGGTCTCGACCAGCCCGTAGGCCGACGGGTTGTCGACCGGGGTGAGCACGATCGTCGCCTTGGCGCGACGCTCGCGGTGGCGGCGGACGACCGCGGCGACGTCGACGGCGGTCATCACGTCGCCGTTGAACACCACCATGGTGTCGTCGATGCCCTGGGCGGCATAGCGGATCGCCCCGCCGGTGCCGAGCGGCGACGGCTCGACGACGTAGCGCAGCCGCAGGCCGAGCCCGGCGCCGTCGCCGAAGGCCTCCTCGAGCCGGCGCGGCTGGTAGTTGAGGCTGAGAATCACCTCGTCGATCTCGGGCACCTGCTTGAGCAGGTCGATCTGGTAGGCGAGGAACGGCCGGTCGAAGATGGGCACGATTGGCTTGGGCGTGTGCAGCGTCAAGGGCCGCAGCCGGGTGCCCTTGCCGCCGGCGAGGAGGATAGCTTTCATGTCAACCGTCGATCATACACCGGGCGCATTGGCGGTAGAATTGCACCTGGCGACCCGCAATGAACCTGCCCAACGCGCTGACGGTGATCCGCATCGTGCTGGTGCCCCTGCTCGTCGTGGTCCTGCTGACGAAGTTCGAAGGGCGCGCCGTCCTGGGCATCCACGTCGAGTTCGTCGCCGCGGCCATCTTCGGGCTGGCCTCCCTCACCGACTGGCTCGACGGTTATCTGGCGCGGCGACGCCAGCAGATCACCTGGGTCGGACAGGTCCTGGATCCGATCGCCGACAAGCTCCTGATCTCGGCGACGCTGGTGTCGCTGGTGCAGCTCGAGCTGGCCCCGGCGTGGATGGCGGCGGTGATCATCGGCCGCGAGTTCGCGGTGACCGGGCTGCGCAGCCTGGCGTTCTCTCGCGGCCTGGTCATCCCGGCGTCGCCGCTCGGCAAGCTGAAGATGGTCACGCAGATCGTGGCCGTGCTCCTGCTGCTGCTCGGCTGGGAGCGGTTCCCGCTCCTGCTCGGCCTGGGCAGGCTGGCGCTGTGGGCGGCGATGGCGACGACGATCGGCTCGGCGGTGGACTACTTCTGGCGGTTCAGCCGCGCCGTGCAGGAAGTGACCGAGCCGGTCACCACCGAGCCGGTCACTGACTTCGCCGCTGCCCAGGCGCGCCGCGAGCGGGCCAAGGCGGGCCGCAGCAGCGGCGCGGCGTAGTCTCGTCCGCCCGGGGCTGGCAGCTACGGGCGCGTCGGCGGGGCCTGCGTGCCCACCCAGTCACCGGCGTAGAGCGCGTCGCGCACCCGGTCGGCAATCACTGTCGAGGTGTCGCCGGCGACGGTGAGGACGATGGCGCTGCCGACCTCGACCAGCGGCCCGGCGGTCTTCGGATCGCGCCAGATGCTGATACGCGCCCCGGCGGTGAAGCCGTGCGCCGTGCCGCGGTTGACGACGATGAGATCGCCGTTGGCGAAGGCGCGGCGGCCGTCGGCGCCGAACATCAGGCGGCCCATGTCGGTGAACTGCGTGGTCAACGGCGCGAAATCGGTGAACTGCGTGGGGCTCGGCGCGGCAATCGCCGTCGGCATCGGCGCCGCCACGAACGGCTCGAGGTAGTCGCCCTTGAGGAAGCCGTCGCAAGCGTAATCGATGCGCGCCAGCGCCGAGTAGTCATCCGAGGCCGTGACCGTGATCCACCCGGCGGTGTGCACGGTGGCCGGCGAGGTCGGCGAGGGCTTGGTATGGTCGGGGCTGGTGAGCAGGCGGCGGACGAAGAACTGCTGGCCGGGCTCGAGGCCGACCGACGTGCCTCCCGGGATCATCAGCGTGTCGGGGGCGGCGAAGGCGCGGCGCAGCTTGGCGTCGCCCTCGTGGGCGGCGGGGAGTCGGTGGACCGGCTGCGGCTCGCTGAAGACCGGCAGGTCGGCACAGCTCAAGCGCTTGGGATACATCCCCAGGGCGCCGAACGCCCCCGGCCCGAGCGGCGTCTGCGCCGCCGACGGCGCGACGGCCAGGGTGACGAGCAGTGCACACAGACTCGCAGTTCGGCGCATGATCTACCTCTCAGGGGCCGGCGCGCTCTTCAGCTCGGTGACCCGGCGGCGCGACGCCTCCAGGTACGAACTCTGTTCGAACTCTTTCAAAACTCGTTCGAAGTAGGGGAGCGCTTCAGCCTTCCGGTCGATCCTAAGCAATGACTCGGCCAGGTGATAGTAGACGGCGTCGCGCTGGCGTGAACTCGGGGTCTTCCTTCAGCACCTGCTGGAAGCGATCGATCGCCCCCGGCCACCACTTCGACCGGAAGTAGAAGAATCCGACACGATAACTGGCCTCGCTCAGTCGATCCTTGGCCTTGCGCATGAGCGCCTGGGCGTCGGGCAGGATCGGGCTGTTGGGGTAGCGGTCGAGGAACACCTGCAGTTCCTTGATCGCTTCGCGCGTGTTCGTCTGATCGCGCTCCGGTGCCAGCATCTGCTCACTCTGGGCGAACGCCAGGCGGTATTGCGCGTAGTCGGCGCGCGGGCTGGTCGGATAGAAGGTCAGGAACTCGCGGAATTCGTTCACGGCCAGCAGCAGCGATTCGGTGCTGTGCTCGCCGATGTAGCTGTCGCCAACGCCGAGCTTGGCGTCGGGCCGGTACTGGCTCTGGGGGTAGTTGTCGACGATCTGGCGGTAGTACTCCCGTGCGGCGATCCACTTCCGGTCTTTGAACTCGGCCGAGCCGCGCTCGAACAGGAACTGGTCGGCGTCGGCGTTGGCGGGAGGCACGGTCGCCCGCCGCGCGCCGCACGCGCCCAGCGACAGGGCGGCGACAGTCAGCACAGCGAGCCGTGAGGGGATGGTCATCATCGGGTCGAGAACCAGCGATACATCGCCGTCAGGCCCTCCTCGAGTGTGACCGACGGGCGGAAGCCGAGGTCGGCGCGGGCCAGCGTCGTGTCGGCGTACGTATCGCGCATGTCGCCTTTCTGGGATGGCTGGACGTCGACGGCCACCGGCCGGCCGGTGATGCGGGCGAGCAGGTCGAAGACGTCGCGGAGGGTCACGCGCGACCCTCCTCCGATATTGTAGACGCGGCCCGGCACCCCCTGGACGGCGGCGGCGGCGGTGGCGGCAGCGGCGTCGGCCACGAACGTGAAGTCGCGGGTCTGCAGGCCGTCGCCGAACTGGACCAGCGGCCGACCGGCCTCGAGCGCCGCGAAGAAGCGGTGGAAGCCCATGTCAGGGCGTTGACGGGGTCCGTAGACGGTGAAATAGCGCAGCGACACCGTCGGCACCCCGTGGTTGACGAAGTAGAGGTAGCAGAGCTGTTCGGCCGACAGCTTGGTCACGCCGTAGGGCGACACCGGCTGGAGGCGAACGTCCTCCCGCATCGGCATCGCCACGAGATCGCCGTAGACCGAGGAGCTGGAGGCGTAGACGACCCGCTCGATCGGCCGACCGACGCACGCTTCGAGCAGGAGCTGCGTCGCGTCGACGTTGAGCTCGGTGTAGACGCGGAAGTCCCGGCCCCAGCTCCGGCGCACGCCGGCTTGCGCCGCCAGATGGAAGACGTGGCTGACGCCATCGAGGAGCGCCGGCAGATCGGCGTCGGCGATCGCCGACTCGATCAGGCGGTAGCCCGGCCGGCCGCGCAGGGCGGCGACGTTCGACTCCTTGATCGCCCGGGGATAGTAGTCGGTGAAGCTGTCGAGCGCGATCACCTCGGCGCCCGCATCCACCAGCCGCTCGCTGAGGTGCGAGCCGATGAAGCCGGCGCCCCCCGTCACCAGTGCTCTCATCCGATGAGGTCCTTGATCCTGGCCGGCACGCGTACCGGACGGCCGCGGCCGTCGAGCAAGGCGTGCACGGTCGACCCAGTGGCGACGCCGCCGTCCGGTCCCGTGATGTCGTAGTCGAAGGCCAGCCGCGCCGGCGAGACCAGGCGCGCCGTCGCCCGCACCGCCAGCGCGTCGTCGTAGCGCGCCGGCGATCGATAGGTGCACTGCGCCTCGATGACCGGCAGCGACAGGCCCTCGGCCTCGAGCTCGCGATAGCTCAGTCCCGCGGCCCGCAGCCAGTCGGTGCGGGCGACCTCGAACCACACCAGGTAATTGGCGTAGTAGGCCACGCCCATCTGATCGGTCTCGGCATAGCGCACCCGGACGTGGCTGACGTGCGTCCGTCCAGCCGGAGCCGCTCCGGCGGCGGCCTGCGATTCAGCCATCGACGTCGATACCCGCGGCACGGCGTAAGCGCGCGGGTGGCCGCCGTGGCGTCGCCGTGGCCGAAGACGGCGTGGCCGGCGACGAGCAGCGTCGCGCCGGCGGCCACGACCTCGCCGATCGTCTCGAGGTCGATGCCGCCGTCGACCTCGATGGCGGCGCGACTGTTCGGTGCGATCGAGGAGTTCGCGGACGCGGCGGATCTTGGTGGTGGTGTGCGGGATGAACCGCTGGCCGCCGAAGCCCGGGTTGACCGACATCACCAGCACGACGTCGAGGTCGGCCGCCACGTCTTCGATGGCGCTGACCGGCGTCGAGGGATTGAGGGCGACGCCGGCCTTGGCCCCCAGTTCCTTGATCGCCGCCACGGTGCGGTGCAGGTGCGGCAGGACCTCGGCGTGGACCGACAGCATCGACGCGCCGGCATCGACGTAGGCCTTCAGGTACCGGTCGGGGTTGGCGATCATCAGGTGGACGTCGAGCGGCACCGTGGCGACGCGGTGGATCGCCCGGACGACCGGCGGGCCAATCGTCAGATTCGGGACGAAGTGGCCGTCCATGACGTCGACGTGGATGAGGTCGGCGCCGCCGGCCTCGACCGCCGCGACGTCGCGGGCGAGGTGGGCGAAATCGGCCGAGAGGATCGACGGCGCCAGCCGCGGCGTCACTGCGCGACCTCGAGCGAGATGGCGTCTCCGGGGTGCACCAGGAAGCCGCCGGCCGGAGCCTGCCGGACGATGAGACCCGGTGGCAGGCCGCTGGCGACCTGCTGGGCGACGAAGCTGACCCGGAAGCCCTGTTGGCGCAGGACCGCGGCCGCCGGCTCGCCGGCCAGGCCGATGAGGTCGGGCATGACGTAGCCGGCTGAGTCCGCGCCGCGGCTGACGAGCAGGCGAACCTCAGCGGCCGGCTGGCCGGCGGGTGGCTCCTGGGCCACGACCTGATCGACGGCGAAGGCCTCGGAGCGAATCTCCGAGACGCTGGTCGCGTCGAGCCCTTCCTGCGACAGCCGCATCCGCGCCGAGCGCTCGGTCTCGCCGACGACGCCGGGCATGTGGGCGACGCGCGGGCCGGCCGAGACCCAGACCCGCACGGTCCGCTGGCGCCGCGACGGGGTCCCGGGCCGCGGATCCTGCCCGAGCACGCGGCCGGCCGGCACCTCGGTGCTGGGCCGCTGGGCGGCGTCGACCCGCAGGCTCAACTGCTCCTGCGTCAAGCGCGCGGCGGCGTCGGCGATCGACGCCCCGGTCACGTCGGGCACCGCCACCTCGCGGGCCCGCACCGCGACCTGGACGGCGACCGCGGCGCAGACGAGAAACGTCGCCGCCAGGGCGCTGCCGATCACCACCAACCTGCCGAAGTTCCTCACCCGACGCCGTAGGGCCATGCGCGATCGATCACTGTATTACATGGACTTGCCGGGCGCCAGCGGGCCCCCAGCCCGCGCGAGGACGACGCCGAAGTAGCCGTCGAGGCCGTGGCTCGCCGGCTCGGTCCGGAACGTCCCGTCAGGCAACGACGAACGGCGCGACCACGCCCGCGGTTGCCGTTGCCGCGGGGCGGAATTCCGGGAGCAGCGCCAGGGCCCTGGCCACGACCTGCTCGTTCTCCTCGGGCTCGGTCGAGCACGTCGTGTAGACCAGGCGCCCACCCGGGCGCACGGTGGCGGCCGCGCGCCGGATCAAGTCGAGCTGACCGGCGGCGAAGCGCTCGAGATCGGCGGCGGTGCGCCGCCACTTGATGTCGGGGTCGCGCCGCAGCGTGCCGAGGCCGCTGCACGGCGCGTCGACGACGACGACGTCGAAGGCCGCGACGAAGGGCAACGAGGCGTCGGGATCGAGGTGCACGACGCAGACGCGATCGGCGCGGCCGCGGCGCAGCGTCTGGGCGAGCAGCGCCACCCGTGCCGGCCGGGCGTCGCCGGCGACGATCAGGCCCGCCGCTGGCGGCGGCGTAGATCAGCGTCTTGCCTCCGGGCGCGCCGCAGACGTCCAGCACCCGGGCGCCGGCAGTCACCGGCGCCAGGTGCCCGGCGAGCTGGGAGCCTTCGTCCTGGATCACGCACAGGCCGCGCGCCACCGTGTCGCTGGCGGCGACGACGCCGCTCGACACCCGCAAGCCCCACGGCAGATGCGGGCTCGGCTCGGTCGCCACGCCTTCGGCGGCGAGCGCCTGCGCGACCGCGTCACGGCGACGCGGCCGCCAGGGGATTGACCCGCAGCGTCACCGGCGGGGTCATGTTGTTGAACGTCAGCCAGGCCTCGACGACGTCGAGTGGCGCCCGGGCCAGCCAGCGTCCGACCAGCCACTCGGGGTGGGCGTGGCTGACGGCGAGGTGTTCGATCCACTGATCGCGGTGGGCCTCGACGGCCCCGGCGGGACGCGGCGGCAGGGCCCGCCCGTCGCCGGCCGCGAGCCGGCGGAGCACGACGTTGACGAGACCCGCGGCACTCGACTTGCGGGCCGCACGCACTTGCCCGACGGCGTCGTGGACGACCGCCGACGCCGGCACACGGCTCAGGAAGAGAAGCTGATAGGCCGCCAGCCGCAGCGGCAACAGCACCTCGAGATCGAGCTTGGCCAGCCGCACGCGCGACAGCGCCGCGATGGCGGCGTCGAGGCGCGACTGCCAGCGCACGGTGCCGACGACCAGTTCGTGGCACAGCGCGACGTCGCGCGGATCGTCGAGTCCGCGCCGGGCGCTGTCGACCGCGTCGCCGAGATCGCGGCGCCCGCGTGGCCACGGCGGCCAGCGCGTCGAGCGCCGCCCGTCGCGCCGGCGCGACCGTCGACGGTCGAGCGTCCAGGCATTACGGCCCGCAGACCTCGCCGACAGCGAGGCCGCGGCCGGCCTGGAATGCCGCCGCCTCGAGCGGCCGTCCGCCCTCCAGCTGCAGCGTCAGGAGACGAAGGACCCGGCCGTTGCCGGCGGCGACGTCGATGCCGTGCGCGCTGGTCGCCACCACCGTGCCCGGCGCCGCGTCGGTCGGGCACGTCGGGCACCACGCTGCGATGGGCGATGACGCGACGGCCGGCGCAGGTGAACGAGGCATGGGGCCAGGGGTGGAGGCCGCGGATCTGATCGTGGAGGGCCGGCGCCGGGCGCCGCCAGTCCATCGGGGCATCGTTGCGGGTGATCTTGGGCGCGTAGGTGGCGCTCGGCGTGGTCCTGGTCCACTTCGGCCACCGGACCGCGACGCAGCCGGTCGAGCACCTGCGCGAGGAGCGCGGCACCGGCGCGCGCCAGCACGGCTTCGAGCGCGTCGCTGGTGATCGCGTCGTCGATCGGCACGGTGACGCGGTCGAGCATCGGGCCGGCATCGAGTTCGAGGACGACGCGCATGATCGTGACGCCGGTCGTGCGCGCGCCGTCCATGATCGCCCGATGCACCGGCGCCGCGCCGCGATACGCCGGCAGCAACGACGCATGCACGTTGAGCAGACCGCCGGCCGGGCTGGGCGAGCAGCCACGCCGGCAGGATCTTCCCGTAGGCGGCGACGATGCCGAGGTCGGCGCCGAGTGCCCCGAGCGCCTCGCGCACCCCCGGATCGGCGAGCCGCGCCGGTTGCAGCACGGGCAGGCCGTGGCTCTCGGCGTAGCGCTTGACCGGCCCCGGGGTCACCTTCTGGCCGCGGCCACGCGGGCGGTCGGGCTGGGTGACGACGCCGACGACCGTGATCTCGGGCGCCTCGACCAGCGCCGCGAGGGTCGGCACGGCGAAGGCCGGCGAGCCGAAGAACACGACCCTCATCGGCCGATCACCAGCGTCCAGCCCGCTCGAGCTTGTGGATCTTGCGGAGGATCATCGCGCGGCTGATGCCGCGCAGCCGATCGACGAACACCCGGCCGTCGAGGTGATCCATCTCGTGCTGCAGCGCGCGGGCGAGCAGGCCCGTGCCCTCGACCTGGCGGCGCGCGCCCGACCGGTCGAGCGCGGTCACCGCGGCGCGCTCCGGCCGGGCCACCGTGGCGGTGAAGCCCGGCACGCTCAGGCAGCCTTCTTCCTCGAGTTGCATGCCGTCGCGAGCCTCCCACACGGGGTTGATACACACCCGCAGCCCCTGCGGGTCGCGGCCCAACGACAGGTCGATCACGAAGACCCGCAGCGGCGCACCGACCTGCGGTGCGGCCAGCCCGATCCCGTGCGCCGCGTACATGGTCGCGATCATGTCGTCGACCAGGGCGATGACCTCGGGAGTGATCGCCGCCACGTCGCCCGCCGGCTGGCGCAGGGCCGGAGCACCGAGGCGCAGCACCGGTCGAAGCATCGGCAGCCCGTCGCGGCGTGCTAGGAGACGCCGCGCCGGCGGGTCAGCCGGCCGGCCATCACCTCGGCGGTGGCGGCCATGTGCCGCTGGATCTGCGCCAGGGCGTCACCGCCGAAGCGATCGAGCAGGGCATCGGCGAGGACCAGCGCCACCATGGCTTCGCCGACCACGGCCGCCGCCGGAACGGCGCAGACGTCGCTGCGTTCGATCGCCGCCGGCGCGTCGTCGAGGGTCGTCAGGTCGATCGATCGCAGCGGCTGCATCAACGTCGCGATCGGCTTCATGTGGCCGACGACGCGCAGGTCCTCGCCGTTGGTCACCCCGCCTTCCAGCCCGCCGGCCCGGTTGGTCGGGCCGGGCCGGACGCCGGCCATCGGGCGCCGGCAGGATCTCGTCGTGGACGCGCGATCCCGGGCGGGCCGCACTCTCGGCGCCGAGGCCGATACCCACGCCCTTGATGGCGGGAATCGACATCACCGCCTGCGCCAGCCGGCCGTCGAGCTTGCGATCCCACTGCGTGTAGGAGCCGAGGCCGGGCGGCAGGCCGCGGACGATCACCTCGAAGGTGCCGCCGAGCGTGTCGCCGGCGCTACGCGCGTCGTCGATGCGGGCGATCATCCGCGCTTCGAGTGCGGCGTCGACGCAGCGGAGCGGGCTGTCCGCCGGCAGGGCCGTCGCCTCGTCGAAGGTGACGACGCGATCCGCGGCGAGGCCGACCTCGGCGATGGCGATCACATGGCTCGCCACCGACACGCCCACGGCCTCGAGGAGCTGCAGGGCAAGACCGCCGGCGGCGACCCGCGCCGCCGTCTCCCGGGCGCTGGCCCGTTCGAGCACGTCGCGCACGTCCTCGTGCTCGAACTTCAGGGCCCCGGCCAGATCGGCATGCCCGGGCCGCGGGCGAACGACCGGCGCGCGATTGGCGCCGGTGGCGCTGTCAGGCGCTTCGGCTTCGGTGTGCATCGTGCGCTGCCAGTTGACCCAGTCGCGGTTCTCGATCAGCAGCGCGACCGGGGCGCCGGTGGTCCGGCCGCGCCGCACGCCCGACTGCACGACGGCCGTGTCGGACTCGATGGCCATGCGCCGGCCGCGGCCGTAGCCGCCTTGCCGTCGCCGGAGGGCGTGGGTGAGCCGGTCGAGATCGATGGGAAGACCGGCGGGCAGGCCATCGACGATGACCACGAGTCCGCGGCCATGCGACTCGCCGGCGGTGAGAAACCGCAGCATCGCGCGAGAATTGTATACGAAGTTTCTGCGCCGGCGGCGCGGCGCGCGGCGCCTCGCCGGCGAGGGAAGCCGGCGGCGACGTCGACGGTCCATGGCTTGCACCGGCCATCGGCATGACCGCCATCGGACCACGAGCGGCGGGCCGTCGCCCATCTGCTGCCGGCGTCTCCGCCAGGCCGTCGATGCGTCCTCGGTCGCCGTGTGGCTGCAGGCGCCGCCGATGCTCGTCGCCGTCGACGAAGATCCATCGGCCACGTCGTGCCAGCCGCCGAGCGTCGTGCCCGTACCTGTACGGCGTCGATCGCGTCGGCGAGCTGCGGTGGCGTCCGCGTACGTCCGCGTGCGGCGGCCGCGGCGCCGTGGATGGTGATCGCCGGCGGCCGACCTGCTCGCGCCGCTGCTGGCGGCGATCACGGCGGCGCCGGCAGCCACCGCCGGCGCCACTGGGCCTGGTCGGCATCAGCGAGCAGATGCGGCAGCTGCGTGACGCCATCCCACGGACCGCGGCCTCGCCGTTTCCGGTCTTGATCGAAGGCGAGAGCGGCGCCGGCAAAGAGCTCGTGGCCCGCGCCGTGCATGCCGCCAGCCGCCGCCGTGGCCGCCTTCGTCGCGGTGAACTGCGCGGCGCTCGCCGAGGAGCTGATCGACGCCGAGCTGTTCGGCTACGCCCGTGGCGCCTTCACCGGCGCCGCCGTCGAGCGCCGCGGGCTGTTCGAAGAGGCGCATGGCGGCACCTTCTTCCTCGACGAGATCGCGGAGCTGTCGCCGCGCGGGCAGGCCAAGCTGCTGCGCGTGCTGCAGGAAGGCGAGCTGCGGCGCCTCGGCGAGAACAGCGCGCGCCGCATCGACGTGCGGCTGGTCGCCGCCACCAACCGGCCGCTCCACGCCGAGGTCACGGCCAGATCGGTTCCGCGCCGATCTCCGCTTCCGGCTCGACGTCGTGCGCCTGCGCGTCGCGCCGCTGCGCGAACGGCGCGACGACATCCCGGTGCTCGCCGAACACTTCTGGCGGGCGGCCGTCGTCCACACCGGGTCGCGGGCGCAGCTGGCGCCGTCGCTGCTGGCGGCGCTGGCGGCGCACGATTGGCCGGGCAACGCCCGTGAGCTCCAGAACGCCGTCGCGGCCATCGCGGTCACGGCGCCGGCCCGCGGGCTGGTCCGCGCCGACGACGTGAGCGCCGGCCTGGCGCGCCGCGCCGGCGACTGCGCCGGCGTCGCTCGACGCGGCCCGCCGGTCGTTCGAGGCCGCCTACGTGCGCGCGGCGCTGGCGCGCTGTGGCCAGCGGCCCGGGCGCCGCCGCGCGGGAGCTGGGCGTGACCCGCCAGGGCCTGGCCAAGTTGATGGGCCGGCTCGGGCTGCGCACCGCAATCGCCAGCACGGCCGCTCAAACCCGCCATGTAGGGGACGCGTCGTGCTCGATCGGACTCAGCGGATGCCGAGCGTGCGCGCCAGCGCCCGCAGCCCCTCGTGCCCCGGCTCGAGCGCCAGCCCGTCCTCGACCAGCTCGTGGGCGCGGCTGGTCTCGCCGCGATCGGACTCGGCCTCGGCGAGGCGGTGGAGCAGCGTGCCCGAGGGACCGCTCTCGGCGATGGCCTTCCCGTACCAATAGGCGGCGGCGTGCGGATCGCCGATGCGCATCGACAAAGCGCCGATGCGCGGCGCTGCGGTGGCGACCGCCGAGGTCCCGGAAACCAGCGTCGCGTATTCAACCAGCGCATCACGCGCCTCGGCCCAGCGGCGGCGGCGTTCGAGCACGTCGGCGAGCCGGGCAAACGCCTCGGGCGGTGCGGGGAGGCGCTCGATGGCACGCCGCAGTTCGCGCTCGGCGCCGTCGAGATCGCCGCCGAGGGTGCGGGCGCGCCCAAGCAGCATCAACGTCTCGCCGCTCGGCTCGTCGAGCAAGGCGGCCCGCGAGAGCGCGGCCTGGGCCTTGTCCAGCGCGAACGGATCGCCGGCTTCGGCGGCCCGCAGCCACACCGCCCCGAGGGCCCCGAAGACCGCGCTCGACTGCGGGAACCGCTCGGCGGCGCGGCCCAGCGAGAGCACCGCGGCGTCGTGGCGGCCGGCGCGGGCGTAGGCGGTGCCGACGGCGATGGTCCGCTCCGGCCGCTCGGGTTCGAGGGCGGCGAGCGCCGCCAGCTCGTCGACCGCGCCGGCCGAGTCCCCGCGGGCCTGGAGCACGTCGACCCGCGCCTCGCGGACCTCGAGGAGGCCCGGCGACAGGCGGGCGGCGGCGCCGAGCGCCGACAGGGCCTCGTCGAGGCGACCGGCATCGCGCAGGCTGACGCCGAGCAGGTAGTGCGCCTCGGCCAGGCCGGGCGTCAGCGCGATGGCCCGGCGCAGCGGATCGATGGCGGCGCCGGCCCGGCCCTCGCGATAGCGGGCGACGGCGAGCTTGTACTGGACTTCGGCCTGGCGGTCGTCGAGCGCCAGGCTCTGCTCGTAGCGCTCGGCCGCCCGGGCGTGGCGCCCGAGGCCGGCGTTGACGTCGCCCTGCCATTCGAAGACGCGCGGCGCCGACGGATCCAGTTCCGACGCGCGCCGCAGGTCGCGGAGGGCCGCCTCAGGTTCGCCGCGCTGCCGATAGGCGAGGCCGCGCTTGAGGTGAGCGGCCATCGAGTCGGCCCTCAGGGTGATGGCGCCGGTATAGGCCTCGATCGCCGCCGACAGGTCGGCAGTGCCGAGGGCCGCGTCGCCGGCCAGCACCAGCCGACTCGTACTCACGCTCGGTACGCACCGAGACCACGGCCAGCGCCGTGCCCGCGGCGAGCGTCAGGCTGGCCCCCAGGGCCAGCGGCCACCCCCATCCAGACGCCACGAGCCGATGGTAACAGCAACCCGCCGCGGGAACCTTTCGCACCGGGCGGGTTCTAACTCCTGTAGCGGCGGGCACATCCTCCCGCCGCCGGTGGTAAACTGTTCATGGCACGCGCACTGGCCAGCACCCCTGTGAAGGACGCACGAGCCCTCGGGTGGACCGACGTCGGCACCGACGAAGCCGAGTTGGTACAGCGCTGCGCCACCGGCGACGAGGCGGCCTGCGCCGAGCTGGTCGCCCAGCACCAGCGGATGGTCTACCAGTTGGCGTTCCACCTGCTCGGCAATCGCGAGGAAGCGCTCGACCTGTCCCAGGAAGTGTTCCTCCGCGTCTTCCGCACCGTCGGCGCCTTTCGCGGCCAGTCGTCGCTTCGTACCTGGCTGTTCCGCATCGTCATCAACCAGGCCCGCAACCGGCAGCGGTGGTGGCGCCGGCGCCACCAGGGCGATCAGGTGTCGCTCGATCAGCACGTCGTCGACCACGGCGAGCTTCGCCAGCCGGGCGACGATGCCGCGCCCGATCGGGTGCTGGCCCGCAAGCAGATCGCCCGTCGGCTGTGGGAGGCGCTCGATCGCCTGCCGTTCGATCAGCGCACGGCCATCGTCCTGCGCGAGTTCGACGGGCTCAGCTACGACGAGATCGCGTTCTCGCTCGACATCGCCGTCGGCACGGTCAAGTCGCGGCTGACCCGGGCGCGCCACGCGCTGCGCGCCGATTTGCAGGAGTCGCGCCTGTGATCCAGCGGGTGTCCTGCGCGGCGGTGCGCGAGGATCTCGACGCGTTCCACGACGGTGAGCTGTCGCTGGAGACTGCAGCTGCTCGTCCGCGAGCACCTCGAGACCTGTCCGGCGTGCACCATCGAGCACGACGAGCTGGTGGCGCTGCGCAACGGCCTGCGGGTGGTCGGGGCCCGTCTCGAGGCCCCGCCCGAGAGCTGGACCGGAGCCGTGCTCGAGCAGGCCAAGGTCGAGCGGCAGCTGTCGTGGCACACGTGGCTGCTGGGGGTGTTCGACGATATGCACCTGGTGTGGCCGGCGATTGGCGCGACGGCCGCGGTGCTGGTGTGCCTCCTGGCCTCGGCCGAGGTCATGCAGGCGACCAACGAGCAGCGTCCCGACTCGCTGGCCGGCATCATCGGCTACCTGGCGAGTCCGGGATCGAACGTCAACCCGGCCCGGATCGACGGCTTCACCGAGGTGCCGCGGCGGCACGAGAGCGACCACTGGCCGCTGGCCAGCGAGGACGCCGTGCTCACGCTGTCGGCGGTGGTGACCCGCGAAGGGCGGATCCAGAGCGTCGAGATGCTGGCCGCCGAACAGGCTCGGGCGCTCAAGGTCAAGCCCGAGGTGGTGCTGGCGATGCTCGATGCGGCCTCGCGGGCGCAGTTCGAGCCGGCGCGCGCCGGTGGGGCGCCGATTGCCGTGAGCATGGTCTGGCTGCTCGCCCACACCACCGTGGTCGGCCGCGAGGCCGACGTCGACCGGTTGATGCGTCCGCTGGTGCCGGCGCCGCCGGTGGCCTCGCAAGGGCCGGAACGCCCGCGGCGGATCCGCTCGTAGCGCTCCCGCCGCCGGGCGGCGGCCGTCTCCCTCAGCGCAACGCCACCGAGGTGGTGCCGACGTTGTGCAGCGCGTCGGCGGCGCGCACGACCAGGGTGCGCCCGGCGGCCTCGGGCTCGAGGCGCAACGTCACCGACTCCCGCCGGCCGTCGAGCAGACCGTCGGTGGGGTAGGCGGGCAGCCATGACTGGCCGTCGATCGCGTATTCGAGGCGCGACACCGCCGACTGGTCGTCGCGCACTTCCAGCGTCACGACGAGCCGTCCGCCGTCACGAGTGACGGGCCCGGCCGTGAGCGCCGGCGGGGTGTTGTCGACCTCGATAACCGCCGACTCCAGGTCGCCGACCAGGGCGCTGCCGGTGGCCTGCGAAGGGGCGTCGCTGGCCGCGACTCGCACCACGTAGGTCCCGCTCGGCACGGCCGCGGTGTCCCAGACGTAGATCGGGTCGGCCAGCGCCGTGGCCAGCGTCTTCCACGCCGTCTCGCCCTCGCGGCGATAGGCGACGTCGAAGGTCAGATCGTCGCCGTTGGCGTCGTCGCCCTTCCATACCAGCGTCTGCAGCCCCTTCTGATAGGTGCGGCGGCCCAGGGTCGGCGCGCCGGTGGAGGGCGCCGGTTGGCCCTGATTGGCCAGCCGGCGCTCGAGCACGTCGGCCTGGTAGCCGGCGATCTCGGTTTCACCGGTCGAGAACGGCTTCTGGAAAACGACACCCGGAGGGTGCACCACCAGCCCGCTCACCACCGGCCGCTGGTTGCGCTGCAGGTAGGCGGCGTTGATCGAGGTCACGACCGGGCCTTCGCCCTTGCCGCTCAGGACGACGCGCCATTGCAGGTAGCGGGCGCTTGGACTGGCGATGGCCGTGCCTTCGGCGTCGGCGTAGGCGGCGCTCCATGGACTCCAGGCCTCGTCCGGGGTCGGCGTGTTGCCGCTGCGCGTGGCGACCTCGACGCGGCCCCCGGCCGGGACCGTCGCCCGCCACGACAGCACGCCCCAGGACGCGACGCTGCGTGCATCCCGGACATCGGACACGTAGGTGCCGCGATCGGCGTGACCAGCGTCGACCCGCATCAGGGCGCCGGCGTTGGAGGTGGCGACCAGCGTCCGGCCGTCGACGCGGAGCAGTTGCACCGACTGCTGGCCGGGCACGCGGCCGATCAGGCTGGCGCGCAGCGGATCCCCGCTCAGGCGATACAGCTTGCCCTTGTGGCCGGTCGCGACGACCAGGTCGCCATCCTCCTCGATGGCGACGTCGTAGGGCGCGTCCTCCCGCGATTCCCACAACTGATCCCAGGTGCCGTCGGTGTTGACGCGGAAGAGGGCGCCGGCGGCCGGACGGCTGTCGGCCCGGCCCGAGGTGCCGACGGGCACCTGCGGCGGCGTCTCGACCACCGACATGGCCGTGATCTCGGTCGTCACGGTCGGCACCGGCGTGGCCCGCGGGAGCTCGGGCAGGACGAGCGTGTCGCCGCCGCTGTCGCCGCCGCCGCTGCGACGCGCCTGGGCGACGACGTACAACCGTCCCCGGCCGTCGAGCCGCAGCGCCCGCGCCTCCTGCAGGTTGGTGTCGAGCAGCAGGAACGGGCGGCCATCGGCGTCGAGGCGGAACACCCGGCCGGGCGACTCGGTGCCGACGACCAGCCGCTCGGCGTCGAAGATCATCGAGACGACGTGGGCCGCACTCGAGGTGTAGAGCGGCGCGCCGGTCCCATCCGCGGCCACACGGTAGACACGACCCTTGGGATCGCCGGTGGCGACGTAGATTCGGCCGGAGGCGTCGGCGGCGAGCGCCCAGATGTACTTCTCGTCGGGATCGAAGAGCTCACGCGCGGTGCCGGCCGCGTCGACGCGGTAGACGCGCCCGTCGGGCGAGGTGCCGACGAGCACCGATCCGTCCGGCCGCGGCAGCACGGCGTGGACCTGCAGCTCCGGGGCATCGTAGAAGAGCGAACCGCGGCCGCCGGCGTCGACGCGGAACACCTTGCCGTCGTTGCCGGTCCCCAGATAGACGACGCCCGCTGGTCCGGGCACGGCGGTCCACACGAAGGGCACCGCGGCGTCGAACACGCGGGTGATGGTCGGCCCGAGGGTCAAGCGCCCGTGCTCGTCGATCGCGAGCTGTTCGACGTCGCCCTTGAGGAAGTCGGCCTGGGTGGCCGCTCGCCAGAACTGCGGGCCGGCGGACACCGAGGCCGCGGCGGCGACGGCGAGGACCGAGACGAGAAGCAGCACACGGCGCATGATGGAGGCCAGAACGGGTGATTCGGCGAACGGTCGGCCGATCACGGCTTGACGGTGAGGGAGAGCTGACGCGATCCGGAGACCGCGTACTCGACCGGGATCTCCCACTCGCCCCGCGGCGCGACGCGCAGGCTGCCGTCGCCGCTCGACGGCCGGTCGCCGTCGATGACCCCGGCGACCGACGCCGGCAGTCCGGGCATCTGCTCGCCGTCGATGACCGCGCCGGCGGCCGGCGCCGTCAGTCGCACGTAGATCCGGTTGCTGCGCCGGGCGCGGTTCGAGGTGCGGACGATCTGCGACACCGGCTGCAGCTCGGCTCGCCGCGCGTCGCGCAGGTCCTGTAAGCCCAGGCGCGGCCCGTCGCTGACGACCAGCTGCAGCGTGCCGGTGGCGTGCGACGGAATGGCGACCGTCTGGTGGAGCAGGCGTTCTTCGCCGGTCGACGTCCGCACCACGATGTGCAGGGCGACGTCGCGACCGGGCGTCACGGTGGCGTCGTCGACCCACGCGCGATCGATGACCGCGGTGCGCGTCGCCTCCTCGGCGTCGATCGTCAGGGTGATGCCCTCGAGCGAGAACTTCGCGGTGGCGTTGCGGTAGAGCGCGGTGAGCGGCCCGGCCACGTAGGCCGCCGCATTGGCCGCGCCCTGATCGCCGACGAAGACGTCGTCGAAGGTGAGCGCCCCCTCGTTGGCGACCCGAGCGCTGCCGCGGACGACATAGGTGGCCGCGCCGGTCTGCCGTTCGTAGGACGTGATGACGTTGGCGACCGCGAGATAGGTCAGCAGCGGCGTGAACAGCTGATCGTCGGCGACGCCGAACGAGAAGCGCCGCGACGGCCCGCGCCGCGAGTTGAGCGTGACGTCGACCGGAATCAGGCTCGGCGCCGGGCCGAGCCGGCCGGCGATCGCCGTGGCGCGATCCTGCGACACGGTGCCGACGACGGCGCCGAGGCTGGCGAGCTTGGTCGAGCTCACGAGCGAGGGCAGCACCGCGATGATGTCGGCCCGCGTCATCGGGAACGCGATCGGCCCGAGGTTGTAGAGCGGATGGCCGAAGGCATAGACGCGGTCGCCGTCGACCTCGGTGACCGTACCGGTCGCGCCGAGGGCGAAGTCGCCCGACAGCAGCGCGACGCCGACCGCATCGCCGGGCTTGAGGGTCGGCCGACCGCGCCGCCACCGGCGTGGCCGCCGCCGGCGCCTGGACCTGGACGAAGCCCGCTTGCTGCAGGCTCGGCGCCAGCCCGTCGAGCACGCCGGGCGCGAACCCGCTGGTCACGAGGGGAACGGCGATCGGCCGCAGCTCGGTGGCGAAGTGCCGGGGGAAGTCGCCGGCCGTCGCCGTGACCAGCACCTCGGCCGCCGACGCCGCGAACGGCCGCACCTGGCCGAGCTCGCGGCGCCACACGCCGAGCAGCTCGTCGGGGGTCGCGGCGCGGTCGAGGGCCAGGGGCACCGGACGCGATGCCCGGACCGTGCCGGCCATCAGCGTGGCGTCGGTCATCTCGCCAATCGGCGTGATGCCGGCGATCGGCTCCTTGGAGAACTGGCCGAGCTGATAGGACACGGCGCCGACCAAGCGCCCGTCGATGTAGACCGGGCTGCCGCTCATCCCGGCGATCACGCCGGTCTCGGCCAGCGGCCCGCCCTCGAGCCTGGCCAGGATCAGATCCCGTTGCGGCGCGATGACGTTCTTCATCGTGCCGATGACCCGCACGGTGAACTCTTCGACGGCGTCGCCGCGAAAGACGGTGCGCCCGACCCCGACCATGCCGGGCCGGACTTCCGACACCGGCATCACCGTGCTTCGCGCACCGACCGAGCCGCCGAGAATCAGCGCCGCCAGGCACGACGCAGCCATAGCCAGGGGGGACGAAGGGCGTCGCAGCACTGTCCTTCCGTTATACGGGGTTCAGGAGGGGGAATCAAGGCGAAGCGGCTCGTCCGTTGACAGATCCCGGAGCCCTCTGGTACCGTCTGCGGTCACCGATATGCGGCCGTTGTCGTTCCAGGCGCTTCCGTGCATCCCCTCTGGCGCGAGCCAGATCGGGCATGGTCTGGCCGCGCGCTGGTATTGGTATTGGTCCTTTGCCGAGGAGGCGCACGGACGCTTGTAGCCACGCACCATCAGCCACGACGACCGATACCGCGCCTCTTCGACCCTCCGGTTGAAGGGGCGTTTTGCGTTTATGCCCACACCGATGCTCTGCGCGACCGTGACGGCCACGACGATGGCCGAGCTCCTCGAGCGCCGCGACGCCGTCCACGGCGCCGACCTGGTGGAGTTGCGCCTCGACGGCGTTCGCGACGTCGACGTGCGCGGCGCGCTGGCCGGGCGCCGGCTGCCGGTCATCGCCACGTGCCGGGCGGCCTGGCAAGGCGGTCGGTTCGATGGCGCCGAGGAGACGCGGACGCGCGATTCTCGAACAGGCCTGGGATCTCGGCGCCGAGTTCGTCGACGTCGAGGACGGCGCCGCCGAGGCGTTGCTGCGCCGCGCCGACGGCCGACGCATCGTCCGCTCCTTCCACGACTTCTCGGGCGGTGTCGCCGAGGCGCCCGACCGACTGGCCCACCTGCTGGCTTCGGGAGCGGCGGTGGCCAAGCTCGCCGTGACCGCAACCGCGCCTCAGCGATCTCGTGGGTCTGGCGGCGCTCGGCCGTGGCGCTGCCGGGCGGACGGTGATCCTGGCGATGGGAGAGGCCGGGATAGCCTCGCGGGTACTCGCCGAGCGGATGGGCGCCCGCTGGACCTACGCCGGCGACGCCGTGGCCCCCGGGCAGTTGTCGCTGGCGCGCATGCGTGACGAGTTCCGGGTTCAGGCGATTGGCCCGACGACGCGAATCTTCGGCGTGATCGGCCGTCCGGTCAGCCACTCGCTGTCGCCGGCGATGCACAACGCCGCGTTCGCCGCCGCCGGCCTCGACGCCGTCTACCTGCCGCTGGCGGCGGCGGACTTCGCCGACTTCGAGGCCTTCGCCGCTGCCTTCGACGTCGCCGGCGTCTCGGTGACCGCACCTTACAAGCTCGACGCGCTCGCCGCCGCGACCAGCGTCGACGCCCGCACCACGATGGTCGGGGCGGCCAACACGCTGCGGCGGACGGCCGCCGGCTGGGAGGCGTGCAACAGCGACGTCCTCGGGGTCATGGCGCCGCTCGCCGGCCGCGACCTCCGCGGCCGCCGCGTCGCGATCGTCGGCGCCGGCGGTGCGGCGCGCGGCGTGGCCGTGGCGATGTCGGCGGCCGGCGCGGCCGTCACCGTCCACGCCCGGCGTGAGGACATGGCGCGGCGGCTGGCCGCGGCCGTTGGCGTCACACCCGGGTCATGGCCACCGCCGGCCGACGCCTGGGACGTGCTCGTGAACGCCACGCCAGTGGGCACGGCGCCGCGCGTCGACGACGTCCCGGTCGCCCTCGACGGGCCGCTGGCCGGCCGCCTCGTCTACGACCTCGTCTACAACCCGCGACCGACCGCCTGGCTGCGGCGCGCCGCCGCGCTCGGCGCCGAGACGCTCGACGGCCTGCCGATGCTCGCGGCCCAGGCCGCCGCGCAATTCACCTGGTGGACCGGCCTGCCGGCGCCCGATCTCGCCATGCGGCGGGCGGCGCTCGCTGGCCTGGCGGCCGATCCGCTGCTTCCGGTGCCGGCTCGCCCATGAAGATCACCACCTTCGAAGAGTTCGTCGATCTCGCCAAGCGAGGCAATTTCGTCCCGGTCTGCAAGGAGATCGTCGCCGACCTGCTGACGCCGGTGTCGGCGTTCCTCAAGGTCGCCGAACACGCCGACTACGCCTTCCTGCTCGAGAGCGTCGAGGGCGGCGAGCACGTCGGGCGCTACTCGTTCCTCGGCAAGGACCCGTTCCTGGTGCTGCGCACCGCCGGCGGCGTGGTCACCGCGGAGCGGGCCGGCGAGACCACCGTGCTGGAGGCCAGCTACGCCGACGCGCTGCGCGGGTTGATGGCCGAGTACCAGTCGCCGTTCGTCCCCGGCCTGCCGCGCTTCACCGGCGGCGCCGTCGGCTACCTCGGCTACGAGGCCGCCGCCTGGTTCGAGCCGACGACGGCGCGACCCGACGGCGCCCGCCGGCCCGGCGACGACGCCGCCTTCATGCTGTTCGACACCGTCCTGGCGTTCGATCACGTGCAGCACCGCATCCTGGTCATCGCCAACGCGCGGATCAGCGGCGACGAGGACCTGCGATCGCTCTACCAGTTCGCGTGCGCGAAGATCGCGTTCGTCGAGCGCGAGCTCGAGCGGCCGCTGTCGGTGTCGACGACCCGCGAGGACGGCCCATTGGTCCTGTCGTCGAACCAGACGCAGGAGCAATACGAGGCGGCGGTGCGCAAGGCCAAGACCTACATCGCGGCCGGCGACATCTACCAGGTGGTGGTGTCGCAGCGGTTCGAGGCCGAGATCGGCGCCGATCCCTTCACGGTCTATCGCGCCCTCCGCCACGTCAATCCGTCGCCGTACATGTTCTTCGTGCGGTCAGGGCCGCGCAGCATCGTCGGCTCCTCGCCCGAGATGCTGGTGCGCGTCGAGGGACGCCAGGCGGTGACCCATCCGATTGCCGGCACGCGCCCCCGCGGCCGCACCCCCGACGAGGATCAGCGGCTCGCCGACGAGCTCAAGCGCAGCGAAAAGGAGCGCGCCGAACACGTCATGCTGGTCGACCTCGGCCGCAACGACATCGGGCGGGTGAGCGCCTACGGCACGGTGCGGGTGCCGACCTACATGAGCCTGGAGCGCTACTCGCACGTGATGCACCTGGTCTCGGTGGTCGAGGGCCAGCTCGCCGACGGCCGCGATCGGCTCGACGCGCTGGCGTCGTGCTTCCCGGCGGGCACGGTCTCCGGCGCGCCCAAAGTGCGGGCGATGCAGATCATCAACGAGCTCGAGCCCGGACCGCGCGGCGTCTACGCCGGCGCCGTCGGCTATCTCGACTTCGCCGGCAACCTCGACTTCTGCATCGCCATCCGGACGATCGTGCTCGAGCAGGGCACGGCCTACGTCCAGGCCGGGGCTGGCATCGTCGCCGATTCGAATCCGACCGCCGAGTACGACGAAACGCGCGACAAGGCCCGGGCCATGCTGCGCGCCCTCGAGCTGGCGCGGACCGGACTGTAGCGCCATGGTGCTGGTCATCGACAACTACGACTCGTTCACGTTCAATCTGGTCCAGTACCTGGGCGAGCTGGGTGCCGAGATCGAAGTGCGGCGCAATGACGCGGTCGACGTCGCGGCGGTGCGGGCGCTGGCGCCCGACCGCATCGTCGTGTCGCCGGGTCCGGGACGGCCCGAGGACGCCGGGGTGTCCTGCGAACTGATCCGCCAGCTTGCCAGCGAGGTGCCGATCCTCGGCGTCTGTCTCGGGCATCAGGCGATCGGCCACGTGTTCGGCGGGCGGGTGGTGGCGGCGCCGGCGCCCCGCCACGGCAAGACGTCGTCGGTCGTCCACGACGGCCGCGGCATCTTCCACGGCCTTCCCGACGGCTTCGAGGCCGGCCGCTATCATTCGCTCATGGTCGCCGCCGACCCCTGGCCCGACGCCCTCGAGGTGGCGGCTCGGGCCGACGACGACGGCGTGGTGATGGCTCTGCGCCATCGCCGGTTCCCGCTTCACGGCGTCCAGTTCCATCCCGAATCGGTCCTGACCGTCGACGGCCGGCGGCTGCTGCGCAACTTCCTGGAGCCGACCCGATGATCGCCTCGCTGGTCACCAAGCTGCTCCGCCGCGACGACCTCACCGAGGACGAGGCCGCGCAGGCGATGGACGTGGTCATGCGTGGCGAGGCGCATCCGGCGCAGCTCGCCGGCCTGCTGATCGGACTGGCGATGAAGGGCGAGCGGCCGGCCGAGCTGGTCGGGCTGGCGCGGACGATGCGGGCGCGCGGCGTCCCGATCGACGCCGGCGCTGCCGCGGTCGACACCTGCGGCACCGGCGGCGACCGGTCGGGCACGTTCAACATCTCGACCGCCGCCGCGATCGTGGTCGCCGGCACCGGGCTGCGCGTCGTCAAGCACGGCAACCGATCGGTGTCGAGTCATTGTGGCAGCGCCGACGTGCTCGAGGCGCTCGGCGTGACCATCACCGCGCCGCCCGCCGTGGTCCAGCGCGCGGCCAGCGAGGTCGGTCTGGCGTTCTGCTTCGCGCCGACCTTCCACCCGGCGATGCGACACGCGGTCGAGGCGCGCAAGGCGCTCGGGGTGCCGACCGCCTTCAATCTGCTCGGGCCGCTCACCAATCCGGCCCGGGTGCCGTTCCAGGTCGTCGGCGTCGCCCGCCCCGAGCTGACCGAACTGATGGCCCGGACCCTGCAGCAGCTCGGTGCCCGCCGCGCGTGGGTGGTGCACGGCGCCGACGGCCTCGACGAGTTGTCGACCACGGGGTACACCAAGGTGTCCGAGTGCCACGGCCAGGTGGTGCGGACGTTCTACGTGCACCCGGCCGATGTCGGTCTGCCCAAGGCGTCGCCGCAGGCGCTGCACGGGGCCAGCGCCGCCGACAACGCGGCGATCATCCGCGACGTGCTGGCCGGCGCGTCCGGAGCGGCCCGCGACGTCGTGCTGCTCAATGCCGGCGCGGCGCTGTTCGTCGCCGGGCAGGCGGCGTCGCTGCGCGACGCGATCGCGATCGCCGCGGCGGCGATCGACGACGGCCGCGCCGCCCGCACGTTGCAGCGCCTGGCCGACGTGACCGGGAGCGCGGCATGACCGCGGCGCAGCCCGATCTGCTCGAGGCCATCGTCGCCGCGACCCGCCGCGACCTCCAGGTGCGGCGCGGCCGGGTCCCGTACGATGCGCTCGAGCAGGCCGCGTGGCATGCGCCGAGCCCGCGCGGCGCGGCGTTCGAGGCCGCGCTGCGCCGCCCCGACGGCCGCAACCTCGTCGCCGAGTGCAAGCGCCGCTCGCCGTCACGCGGCGTGCTCGCCGCCGACTACGATCCGGTGGCCCAGGCCCGGGCCTACGAGCGCGGCGGCGCCGTGGCCGTGTCGGTGCTCACCGAGCCGTCGTTCTTCGACGGCGCGCTCGAGCACCTGTCACGGGTCCGGGCGGCGATCGACGTCCCGGTGCTCCGCAAGGACTTCATCGTCGATCCCTACCAGCTCCTCGAAGCGCGGCTGGCCGGCGCCGACGCCGTGCTGCTGATCGTCGGCGCGCTCGACGACGAGCGTCTCGCCCGGCTGCTCGGCCAGGCGGCCGCCCTGCGCCTGGCCGCGCTCGTCGAGGTGCACGACGAGACCGAGCTGCAGCGCGCCCTCGCCGTCGGCGCGACGGTGGTCGGCGTCAACAACCGCAACCTCCGGACCCTGGCCGTGGACCTCGACGTCTCGACGCGGATCGCCGCGCGGCTGCCGGTCGAGGTCACCGCGGTCAGCGAGAGCGGCGTCGGGTCGGCGGCCGACATCGAGCGCCTGCGCGGTCTGGGCTATCACGCCTTCCTGGTCGGCGAGCGGCTCATGACCTCGGCCGATCCCGAAGCCGACCTGCGCCGTCTGCGCCACGACGGAGCGGTCCGATGAGCGGCGTGCGCATCAAGGTCTGCGGTGTCACGCGTGTCGATGACGCCGCCGTCGCCGCCCGGGCCGACGTCGATGCCGTCGGCTTCGTGCTGTGGCCGGGGAGTCCGCGGGCGGTGAGCCTCGACCAGGCGGCACGGCTCGGGCAGGCGCTGCCGCCCTGGACGGTGCGCGTCGGCGTTTTCGTGTCGGTCTCGGTCGACGCCGTCGCGGCGGCGGTCGCGGCCGCCGGCCTCGGCGCGGTGCAACTGCACGGGGTCGCCGACCCGACCCGTACCTGCGTCTCGCCGTGCCGCTGCTGTGGTCGATGCCGCTGCGCGACGGCGATCCCGATCCGGCGGCGCCCGCCGGCACCACGCTGATGCTCGACGCCTACGATCCGCGCCGCCACGGCGGGACCGGCCGGCCGGTGGACTGGGGCCGGGCGGCGGCGATTGCCCGCCGCGAGCGGCTGGTGCTCGCCGGCGGACTGACCGCCGACAACGTCGCCGAGGCGATCGCCGTCGTGCGCCCCTACGGCGTGGACGTCTCGTCCGGCGTCGAAGAGACGCCCGGGATCAAATCGGCGTCGCGGCTGCTGGCGTTCGTCGAGGTCGCCCGCCGCAGCGCCCGCGAGGCACAGACATGAGCGCGACGACACCCGTGGACGCAATCCGGCAGCTGGGACGACGCGATCCCGACGGGCGGGGCTATTTCGGGGCGTTCGGCGGGCGCTTCGTCCCCGAGACGCTGGTCGCGCCGATCGAGGCGCTCGAGCGCGCCTATCTGGAGGCGCGGGCCGATCCGGTATTTCGCGCCGAGCTCGACCGCCTGCTGGTCGACTACGTCGGGCGGCCGACGCCGCTGTGGGAGGCGGCCAACCTCGGGGCGGCCTGCGGCGGCGCACGCATCTTCTTGAAGCGCGAGGACCTGAACCACACCGGCGCCCACAAGATCAACAACGCGCTCGGCCAGGCGCTGCTCGCCAAGCGCATGGGCAAGCGGCGGGTCATCGCCGAGACCGGCGCCGGCCAGCACGGCGTCGCCTCGGCCACGGCCGCGGCGCTGCTCGGCCTCGACTGCGTCGTCCACATGGGCACCGAGGACATGGCCCGCCAGGCGTTGAACGTCTTCCGGATGCGCCTGCTCGGCGCCGAGGTGCGCGGCGTGTCGTCGGGCAGCGCGACGCTCAAAGACGCCATCAACGAGGCGATGCGCGACTGGGTCGCCCACCCCGAGGACAGCACCTATCTGCTCGGCTCGGCGCTCGGACCGCATCCCTATCCGCTCATGGTCCGGGAGTTCCAGAGCGTGATCGGCGCCGAGGCGCGGCGCCAGATCGTCGAACAGGCCGGACGGCTGCCCGACGCGGTGGTGGCGTGCGTCGGCGGCGGCAGCAATGCCATCGGCATCTTCGACGCGTTCATCGACGACCCGGGCGTGCGGCTGATCGGCGTCGAGGCCGGGGGCGAGGGCATCGTCACCGGACGCCACGCCGCGCGCTTCGCCGGCGGCGCGGAGGGCGTGCTCCAGGGCACGCGCACCTGGCTGCTGCAGGACGCCGACGGCAACATCGAACCGACGCACTCGGTATCGGCCGGTCTCGACTACGCCGCCGTCGGTCCCGAGCATGCGTGGCTGCGATCGATCGGCCGCGCCGAGTACACCTGGGCCGACGACCGGAGCGCGGTGGCCGCGTTCCATCAGCTGGCGCGGCTCGAGGGCATCATGCCGGCGCTCGAGTCGGCGCATGCGATCGCCCACCTCGCCGTCCTCGGGCCGGCGCTGGGCGCCGGCAGCGTCATCGTCGTCAACCTCTCCGGACGCGGGGACAAGGACGTGCACACCGTGGAACAGCTGTCGCAGGAGGCGCGATGAGTCGCCTCGACGCGACCTTCGCCGCGCTGCGCGCCGCCAGACGCACCGGCCTGGTCGCCTACGTCACCGCCGGCGACCCGGACCTCGAGCGGTCGGCCGAGGTGATCCGCGCCGTCGACCGCGGCGGCGCCGACGTCATCGAGCTCGGCGTGCCGTTCTCCGATCCGCTCGCCGACGGCCCGGTGATTCAACGGGCGACGGAACGGGCGCTGGCGGCCGGCGTCACGCTGGCCAGGGTGCTCGACCTGGCCGGCGGCCTGCGCGGCTCGGTCCAGGCACCGCTGGTGCTCTTCACCTACGCCAATCCGGTCCTGCGGATGGGGCTCGAGACCTTCGCGTCACGGGCCGGCGCCGCCGGCGTCGACGGCGTGCTGGTCCTCGACCTGCCGCCCGAGGAGGCCGACGAGGCGCACGGCGCCTTTCGCCGCCACGGCCTTGATACAATTTTCCTCTTGAGCCCGACGACGACGTCCGCGCGCATCCGGCGCGCTGCCGACCTGGGGGGCGGCTTCCTCTACGGCATCTCGCGGGTCGGCGTCACCGGCGCCCGGGACGACGTCGCCGACTCGGCCCGCGAGCTCGCCGATCGCGTGCGCGCCGAGACCGATCGGCCGCTCGCCCTCGGATTTGGATTCTCCCGGCCGGAACACGTGAAAGCGGTCGGGCAGTGGGCCGACGCCGCCGTGGTCGGATCGGCGCTCGTGCAGGTGGTGGCCGAACACGGCCAGTCGGCGGAGCTGGCCAGTCAGGTGGAGCGATACGTGCGATGGCTGCAGAGCTGAGCGTCGAGGCCCTGCGCGACGAGATCGATCAGATCGACGAGGTCATCGTCCGTTTGCTCGATCGCCGGGCGCGGTGCGCGTATGCGATCGGGCGGGTGAAGCACGAGCAGCGCCGGCCGATCTACGAGCCGGCGCGGGAGGCCGCCGTGCTGCAGCACGTGCGCGAGGTCAACGCCGCGCTGGGTGGGCCGCTCGACGGCGACGCCATCGGGCGGCTCTACGAACGGGTGATGGACGAGGCGCGGCGGATTCAGCGCCTCGAAGCCGAACGGGCGGATCGCGAGGCGCGCGGCGGCGCGCCCGCACCGGCCACAGAGGGAGAGTAGGGCATGGTCGTCGTGATGAAGGAACGCGCGTCGGAGGCCCAGGTCGAGGCCGTCATCGCGCATCTGGTGGAGCTCGGCATGGACGTGCACCGGTCGTCGGGTGCGGCCCGCGTCGTCCTCGGCGTCGTCGGCGCCGGCAAGGTCGACCGCGGCCTGGTCGCGCTGATGGAGGGCGTCCACGAGGTGCTGCGGATCACCGAGCCCTACAAGCTGGCCAGCCGGACGTTCAAGGCCGACGACACCATCATCAACGTCGGCGAGGTGCGCATCGGCGGTGACGAGGTCATCGTCATGGCCGGGCCGTGCTCGGCTGAGACCGAGGAGCAGGTGTTCAGCACCGCGGCGGCGGTGAAACGCGCCGGCGCCAAGGTGCTGCGCGGCGGCGCCTTCAAGCCGCGCTCGTCGCCGTACAGCTTCCAGGGGCTGGGCGAGGAGGGCCTGCGGCTGCTGCGGGCCGGCGCCAATGCCCACGACCTCAAGCTCATCACCGAGGTCATGGACATCTCGCAGATCGAGGTCATCGACAAGTACGCCGACATCTACCAGGTCGGCGCCCGCAACATGCAGAACTTCACCCTGCTGCGCGAGCTCGGCCGCACGCGCAAGCCGGTGATGTTGAAGCGCGGCATCGCCGCCACGGTCGAGGAGTGGCTGCTCTCGGCCGAGTACATCCTGTCGGGCGGCAACGGCGAGGTCATGCTGTGCGAGCGCGGCATCCGCACCTTCGAGACCGCCACCCGCAACACCCTCGACGTGTCGGCGATTCCGATCGTCAAGGAGCTGTCGCACCTGCCGATCTTCGTCGACCCGAGCCACGGCACCGGCCGGCGCGACAAGGTGGCGTCGATGGCCCGGGCCGCGGCCGCCGCCGGCGCCGACGGCCTGATCATCGAGGTGCACAACGATCCCGACCACGCGCTGTCCGACGGCGCGCAGTCGATGTTCCCGGTGCAATTCGACCGGCTGATGGCCGAGCTGCGGATCATCACTCCGGCCATCGGCCGCAGCATCTGCACCGAGCCGCTGGCCCGGCGCGGCTGGGCGCGCTGACGACGGTGCCGCCCGATCCGGCACCGCCGGCCCGGGTGCTGATCGTCGGCGCGGGGCTGATCGGCACCTCGCTCGGGCTGGCGGTGCGGCGCGCCTGGCCGGCGACCCACGTCGACGCGATGGACGTCGCCGCGACGGCCGCGCCCGATCATCGCGGCGCCTTTCATCGCCTGATCGAGGCCAGCGCCCCAGTGCCGGCCTACGACCTGGCCGTGCTGGCCTGTCCGGTGGACGCGATGCCGGCGTGGATGACGCGGCTGGCGGCCCTCCCCGGTTCCGGGACCATCACCGACGTCGGCAGCGTGAAGCGGGCCCCGCGTGAGGCGGCGCGAGCCGCCGGGCTGACCCGCTTCGTCGGCGGTCACCCGATGGCCGGCGCCGTCGGTGGCCGGGCCGGCCCTGGCGGTGGCCACGCTCTTCGACGGCCGGCCGTGGTTCATCGAGCCGGACGACGCGCCGCAAGACGCGGTCGAGGCCGTCCATGCCCTGATCGTCGCCTGCGGCGGCCGGCCGGTGCCGACCGTCGCCGACGAGCACGACGCGCTCGTCGCCGCCGTCAGCCACCTGCCGCAGGTGGTGTCGTCGGTGCTGATGTCGGTGGTCCACGAGGCCGCCGGCAAGGACGGCCTGGCCTGCGGCGCCGGCGGCCTGCGCGACACCACCCGGCTGGCCTCGAGCGCGGCCAGCATGTGGCTGCCGATCCTGGCCGCCAATCGCGACCACCTGGCGCCGCTGGTCGCCGAACTGGCGCGCCGCCTCGCCGAGACCGCCGCCGCGCTCGGCGATCGCGAGGCGATGGCCCGGCTCTTCGCGGCAGCCAATCGGGCCCGGCGCGACATCGACGCGCCCCTATAATCGGGGCATGCACAAGGTCGTAGGCGACGCCGACGCGGCGGTCGCAGCGGTCCACGACGGCGCGACGATCATGGTCGGCGGCTTCGGCGTGGTCGGCGTCCCCGAACACCTCCTGGCGGCGCTCCACCGCCGCGGCGTCGGCAACCTGACCATCATCAGCAACAACGCCGGCACCGACGATCACGGCATCGGTCCGCTGCTCAAGGCCCGGCTGGTGCGCAAGATGATCGCCACCTACGTCGGCGAGAACAAGGAGTTCGAGCGGCAGTTCCTGCAGAAGGAACTCGAGGTCGAGCTCGTCCCGCAGGGGACCTTCTCGGAGCGGATTCGGGCCGGCGGGGCCGGGATCGCCGCCTTCTACACCCCGACCGGGGTCGGGACGATCGTCGCCGAGGGCAAGGACGTGCGCGAGTTCGACGGGCGCGCCTACGTGCTCGAACGCGCCCTCACGCGCCGACTTCGCGTTCGTCAAGGCGTGGACCGGCGACAGCGCCGGCAACCTCGTCTACCGGCGCACGACCCGCAACTTCAACCCGATGATGGCGACCGCCGCGCGGACGACGATTGCCGAGGTCGAGCAGCTGGTCGACGCCGGCGCGATCGTCCCCGATCACGTGCACACGCCGGGCATCTTCGTCAGGCACATCCTGCAGGGCACCGCGTACAGCCGCAGGGTCGAGAAGCGGACGGTGCAGGGCGTGATGGACATCCGCGAGCGCATCGTCCGTCGCGTCGCCCGCGAGCTGAAGGACGGCGACTACGTCAACCTCGGCATCGGCATGCCGACCCTGGTCGCCAACTTCCTGCCGCCCGGCGTCGAGATCACGCTGCACTCCGAGAACGGCATGCTCGGCGTCGGGCCGTACCCGACCGAGGCCGAGCTCGACCCGGACCTGATCAACGCCGGCAAGGAGACCGTGACCGAGTTGCCCGGGGCCAGCTACTTCAGCAGCGCCGACTCGTTTGCGATGATCCGCGGCGGCCATATCGACGTCACCGTGCTCGGCGCGCTCGAGGTCGATGCCGAGGGCAACCTGGCCAACTGGATGGTGCCCGGCAAGATGGTCAAGGGCATGGGCGGCGCGATGGATCTCGTCGCCGGCGCCAAACGCGTCATCATCGCGATGGAGCACACGACCAAGGGCGGCGGGTCGAAGATCCTGCCGCGCTGCACGCTGCCGCTGACCGGCGCGAAGGTCGTCGACCTCATCGTCACCGAACTGGCGGTCATCGCGGTCACGCCGGCCGGCCTGGTGCTGCGCGAAGTCGCCGACGGCACGACGGAGGAGGCGGTCCGTGCCGCGACCGCGGCGCCGCTCGCGCTCGACGGGCCGATCGGCCGCTTCTGATCCGAGCCGGCGATGGGCCAGGCAGGCGCGGCGTTCCACGTCCCAGCGACGGTGATCGAGGCCGTGCTCGCGCACGCCGCCGAGACGGCGCCGCGCGAAGCGTGCGGCCTGCTGATTGGCGCCGGGGACGTGGTCGCCCGGGCGGTGCGCGCCCGTAACCTGGCGCCGTCAGACGCCCGCTACGAGATCGCCCCCGAGGATCACTTCGCGGCGGTGCGGGCCGCCCGTGCCGACGGTCTGGAGGTCATCGGCGCGTATCACTCGCACCCGGCCACGGCGGCGGAGCCGTCGCCGACCGATCGCGCCGCGGCATTCGCAGGTTTCGTGTTCGTCATCGCCGCCACGGTGCCGGCACCGCACCTGCGAGCGTGGGAACTGGTCGGCGGGAACTTCGCCGAACGGCCGCTCGTCCGTACCTAGCAGGCTGCCAGCAGCGGCCGGATCCGAGACCTCCGGCCCCGGGAGACCCGATGCTCGAACGCGTGGTGAACGTCCGCCGGTTCGCGGTCGCGGTGCTCCTGGCCGTGGCCTTTCTCCCGTCGCCGTCGAACGCACAGGACGACGCCGATCTCGCCGCCCTGCGCCGTCAGGTGCTGGCCCGCTTCGACGTGGTGCCGCTGCGCGACGGCGTCGCGCTGGTCGGACGGGGCCCCGACCGCCGCGTCGAGATCGTCGACGGTCTCGTGCTCGATCGGGGGACGCCGCTCTCCGGCGCCGAGCTGCGCTCGCGGCTCGGCCCCGATGCCGGCCTGGCGCTGCGCCTGAGTTATCTCGACAACGCCGCGCTCCGCACGCTGTTCGCGGCTCCCACCCCGGCAGCGGCGCCGCCCACCCCAACCCCTATCCCCACCCCGGCGCCGCCGCCAGCGCCACCGCCAGCTCCCGCCCCGTCGGCAACGGCGCCCGGGCCGGCGCCCGATCTGCCGCCCGCGGTGCCGCTCGCGGACCTACCGCCGCACCGGCGCCCGACTGGCATTCGGCAAGAGCATCACGGTCGACGAAGACGAAGAGGTGACCGACGGAGTGGTCGCCATCGGAGGACGCATCAGGATCGCCGGTCGGGTACGCGACGAGGTCGTGGCCATCGGCGGCAGCGTCGAGCTGCTGCCGACGGCCGACGTCCGCGGCGACATCACCGCCATCGGCGGGCAGGTGACGATGGCACCGGGGGCGCGCCATGCCGGCGCGGTGCATCAGGCCGCGGTGCGCGACTGGCCCGGTTGGCCTGGGCCCCTGCTCGGCTGGTCGTGGATCGATCTGGGCGGCACGACGCGCTGGCTGACGCTGGCCGGCACGCTCACCCGCGTCGGCCTGCTGGCGGCGGCGGTGAGCCTCGTGATGCTCCTGGCCGGCGCCAGGATCGGCCGCATCGCCGACGCCGCGGCCGCCGCGCCGTTCCGCGCCGGGGTGATCGGCTTGAGCGTGCAGCTGCTGTTCGTGCCGGTGCTCATCGTCCTCAGCATCGGACTGGCGGTCACCATCATCGGCATCCCGTTTGTCGCGATCCTGATTCCGTTCGCCCTCGTGACCATGTTCCTGGCGATGCTCCTCGGGTTCACCAGCCTCGCGCACACCGTCGGCGGGTGGGCCGCCGGGCGGCTCGGCTGGGACGCACAACCGGCCATCTGGGTGGCGGTGCTGGGACTGGCGCTGATCGTCCTGCCGACGGTCCTGTCGCGGATCGTCGGCGTCGCCCCCGACGCCCTGCGCGCCGCGGCGTTCGCGCTGCTGGCGATCGGCACGATCGTCGAGTACGTGGCCTGGACGATCGGTCTGGGCGCCGCCGCCATGACCGGTCTCGGCCGATGGGCGACCGCGCCGCCGCCGATTCCGGCGCCCGCCGACCCGCCCTCGGGCTTCTAAAGCGCGCCCGGCCGGCCGCCGCGGATGACCGCGCCTCGGCCCGCGCGTCGGTGTGCCGGCACGTGATCTCGTGTGTGGTCCCGAGCTCGCGCCGGACGGCGCCGCGAGCGGGCCGCAGGGCCGACGGCCGCGCCTGGATGGTAGGCTATGGTGTTTCTCCGCCGGCCGACCGAGACCAGTGATCATGCACAGCCCGTTCGAGTTGCCGTCGTTGCGCGCCGTCACCGCCCGGCCCAGCGACGTCGCCGTGGACCTGCTCATCGCGCTGTGCCCGGCGCAGGGAAGCGACGAGGTCACCCACCGGTTGAGCGAGCCGGTCCGCCAGGAGGTCGCGGCGGCCCTGTCGCGCGGCGAGCCGGTCTCGGACCTCGGCCGAGTGCTGGCCACCTCGTGCGGTGCACCAGGCTGGCAGACGAGCCGCGTCGCCGTCGTCGGCGCCGGTCCGGGAGCGCTCACCGCCGACCACGTGCGGCGCGCGGTCGCGGCCGCGGCCTTGTGGGCGCGGGAGCGCCGGCATCGCACGGTCGCCATCGACCTGGTCGGCCTGCCGGTCGACCTCGAGGCGGCGACGGCGGCGGCGGCCGAAGCCGTCGTCCTGGCCAACTTCAATCACGGCCACCTCAAGTCGGCCGAGCCGCTGCCCAGCATCCGTGAGGCCTCGGTCCTGGTCGCCGACGGGCAGCGCGCCCTGCTCGAGCGCGGGCTGGTGATCGGCGAGGCCATCAACGCCGCCCGCCTCCTGGCCAACGAGCCCGGCAATGTCCTCACGCCGCGCGCGCTGGTCGAGCGCGCCGCCGATCTCACCGCCGAGCCGGGCGTGCACGCCGAGATCCTCGGCCCCGAGAAGATCGAGGCCCTGGGGATGGGACTCCTGATGGGCGTCGCGCGCGGGTCGAGCCAGCCGGCGCGGCTGCTGTGCCTCACCTACACGCCGCCTGGCGCCACCGACGGACCGGTCCTGGGCCTGGTCGGCAAGGGCGTCACCTTCGACACCGGCGGCATCTCGATCAAGCCGGCCGACGGCATGGACCGCATGAAGGACGACATGGCCGGCGGCCGCAGCGGTGGTCGCGGCGGTGCGCGCCATCGCCCGCCTCGGGGTGCCGCGGCGGGTCGTCGCCGTCGTGCCAGCCACCGAGAACATGCCCGGCGGCAACGCGCTCAAGCCCGGCGACGTGATCCGCGGCGCCTCCGGCCTCTCGGTCGAGATCAACAACACCGACGCCGAAGGCCGCCTGATCCTGGGCGACGGCCTGTGGTACGCCCGCCAGCGCGGGGCCACGCACCTGGTCGACGTCGCGACGCTCACCGGCGCCTGCGTCGTCGCCCTGGGCAAAGTCACGACCGGGCTCTTCGGCACGCCGCCGGCGTGGATCTCGGCGGTGCGCCAGGCCGCGGCCCGGGCCGGCGAGCCGGTCTGGGAACTGCCGCTCGGCCCCGAGTACCGGGAGCTGCTCAAGAGCGACGTCGCCGACATGGTCAACAGCGGCGGCCGGGCCGGCGGAGCGATCAGCGCCGCGATGTTCCTGCGCGAGTTCGTCGGCGACACCCCGTGGGCCCATCTCGACATCGCCGGCACGGCCTGGATCGACGAGGCCAAGCCGTGGGCGACCAAGGGCGCCTCCGGCGTGATGGTCCGGACGCTGGTCGAGCTGGCCGCGTCGCGACCTTCGGTAAAATCCCCAGGGTGCAGCCCACCACGGTTCCCGACGCGATTCCGGTCACGCCGGTCGTCCGCACCGGCATCCAGCAGCCGGCGCGCGAGGTCGGCATGATCGACGTCGCCGTGGCCGCCTTCGGCCTCACCGGCGTGATCATGGCGGCGGCGCTGGTCGCCGGCCTGCTCGCCGGGATCGGCTACGTGTGGTTCCGCAAGCGCCACGCCGTGACCACCATCGAGGCGCGCGGCCACAACCACAACTTCCTGCGCTACTGAGCCGCCGCTCAGCGGGCGGCGACCGCGGACTGCCGCTTGAGTGAACGGCGGTAACGCAGCACCGCGGCGTGCAGCGCCTCGGCCACGCGCTGGCGGTAGGCCGGGGTCTTGACCAGCGTCGCCTCGGGCTTGTTGCTGAGGAACGCCACCTCGGCCAGCACGCTCGGCATGCCGGCGCCGATCAGCACCACGAACGGCGCCTTCTTCACGCCGCGGCTGCGGATGCCGGCGTTGGCGCCGGCCAGGCGCGTCGTCATCGCGTCCTGCACCATCGCGGCGAGGTCGCGCGACTCGTCGAGCTTGTTGTTGAGCGCGATGGCGCGCACGATGCTCGGCAGGTTGTGCATCGCCCGATCCGAGGTGGCGTTCTCGCGGGCGGCGACGGCCTCGGCGTCGGGGCTCGACGCGAAGCTCAGGAAGTAGGTCTCGACGCCGCGGGCGCTGGCGTTGCGGCTGGCGTTGGCGTGAATCGACAGGAACAGGTCGGCGCCCTCGCGATTGGCGATGGCGGTGCGCTGCTCGAGCGGGATGAAGACGTCGCTCCGGCGTGTCAGCACGACGTCGAGCCCCGGCTCCTTGCGCAGCAACCGCTCCAGGCGGAGCGCGATGTCGAGCACCACGGCCGCCTCGGTCGTGCCGTGCCCGCCGGTGCCCGGATCGTGGCCGCCGTGGCCGGGGTCGATGACGATCCGCGAGATGCCGAGGCCGAGCTGACGGGCCAGCGAGAACGACCCGTCGGTGTTGGCCGACGGCACGGCGGGCAGCGGTGCCGGCACGGCGTCGGTCGGCGGTCGGCGGCGGCGAGGAGTCGGCATCGCCGGCGCGGGCCGGGGTCGCACCGGCGCGGCGACGGCCGGCGGGCGGCGCCAGCGGCCACCGGGAGCGGCGCCGCGGGCAGCGGCGGCGGCCGGACCGCGGCGTCTCGTCGGTGAGGACGACCGGCGCGTCGCGCTCGACCGGCATCGGCACCCGGACGACCGACCGGCGGCGGTCCGCTCGGTGTCGATCACCACGCGGAACGGGTTGTAGAGCGCGAACACGCTGACCCGCGAGCTCCCGCCAGGTCGAGGACGACGCGGGTGGCATCCGGCCGGCGGCCGACGCGCACCTGCCGCACGGCGTCGTCGACCGTCACGCGCCGAATCGAGCAGCGACGGCGCGGCGGTGACGCCCTGCAGATCGATGAACGCGCGCGGCGGGTCGACCAGCGTCTCGTGCGAGAACGGCACCTCGCGGTCGAGCGGGAGCGTGAGGCGCACGACATCGGGCAGGACCACGCGCTCGATCGTCTGCAGCGTCGGCGCCCCGGCCGTGGCTGGACCGGGTCGGGCGGCGACGGCGGGCAGCGCCGATGGTGGCGTCGGGGGTGCGGGCGGGCGCGGCTCATCGGTCGGGCGCGGCGCCGATGCGGCGGCCGGTGGCGGGTCGACCGGCGGCGTTCGCGACGGCACCGCGGCTCGCGCCTGACGTTGCTCGCGGTCGGCCTCGATCGGCGCGCACACGCCGTCCGTGCCTGGGCGCGCAGGGAACTGGCTGGATACTCGCGCGTGAGCCAGGCGACGTACTTGACCGCCAGCTCGCGATGCGCGACGCGGCCGTACGCGGCTGTAGAGCAGCCGCGCCAGATCGGCCGCCTGGAACAGCGCGTTGTCGCTGTAGCCGCTGCTCGGATAGCGCCGGACCAGCGCTCGTAGCGGGCGATGACCCGCTGCGCCGCGGCGATCGCCTCCTGACGCGCGGCCGGTGCCGTCGTCGGGCGCGCGCTGCGATGGCCGCCCGGACCGCGTCGTCGAGCGCCCGCGCCGCCTCGTAGCGCTCGCGCGCCGGCTGCGCCGCGGCCGGCGTCGCCCACGCCGCCAGGCACACGACGGCGACCACGGCGGCGGCGAACGGGCGGGGCAGGCAGGCATGGTCATGATCAGCGCAGCTGCTGGTCGACCTCGTCGAAGTAGTTGCGATCCACGAGCACCTCGCGCGGCTTGCTGCCCGACGCCGCCGAGACCAGGCCGTCGGCTTCCATCATGTCGACCAGCCGCGCGGCGCGGCTGAAGCCGATGCGCAGCTTGCGCTGCAGCGACGAGATCGACACCTGGCCGCTCTGCACGACCATCCGCGACGCGTCGTCGTAGAGGTCGTCCTTCTCGAACTCGATGCCGCCCTTCTCGGCCTTCTCCTCGGCGGTGATCGCTCTCGTCGTAGTTCGGACGGCCCTGCTTGCGCAGGAAGCTGGCGAGCCGCGCCGACTCCTGTTCCGAGATGTACGGACCGTGCAGCCGGACGACGCGCGACGTGGCCGGCGGCATGAACAGCATGTCGCCCTTGCCGAGCAGCTGCTCGGCGCCGTTGCCGTCGAGAATCGTGCGCGAGTCGATCTTCGAGGAGACGCGGAAGGAGATGCGCGCCGGCAGGTTGGCCTTGATGAGGCCGGTGATGACGTCGACCGACGGCCGCTGCGTCGCCAGGATCAGGTGGATGCCGACGGCGCGTGCCATCTGCGCCAGCCGGCAGATCGACTCCTCCACCTCGTTGCCGGCCACCATCATCAGATCGGCCAGCTCGTCGACGACGACGACGATGAAGGGCAGCAGCTTGGGCGCTTCGGCGCCGTCGACTTCCTTGTGCTCGAGCATGTTGCGGACGTTGCGGTTGTACTGCTCGATGTTGCGGACGCCGAACGTCGCCAGGTGCTTGTAGCGCTCCTCCATCTCGTGCACCGCCCAGCGCAGCGCGTTGGCCGCCTTCTTCGGGTCGACGACCACCGGCGTCAGCAGATGCGGGATCTCCTCGTACATCCCGAGCTCGAGCCGCTTGGGGTCGATCATGATCAACCGGACGTCGTCGGGCGTGGCGCGGTAGAGCACGCTGGTGAGCATCGCGTTCAGCCCGACCGACTTGCCGGTGCCGGTCGAACCGGCGATCAGCAGGTGCGGCATCGCCGCCAGATCGGCCATGAACGGCTCGCCGTGGATGGTCTTGCCGAGGGCGATGGTCAGTTTCGAGGTCGAGCGCTGGTAGGCGTCCGACTCGAGCAGCTCGCGCAGCGAGATCGCCTCGCGGTTCGGGTTCGGGATCTGGATGCCGACGGTGGACTTGCCGGGAATCCGGTCGATGAGCACCGACTCGGCCTTCATCGCCAGGCACAGGTCGTCGGCCAGCCCGGTGACCTTGCTGTACTTCACGCCGGCGTCGGGCTTGAACTCGAAGGTCGTGACCACCGGGCCGGGATGGATCTGCACCACCGCGCCCTCGACCGCGAATTCGCGGCACTTCTCCTCGAGGTGCCGCGCCGAGTCCATGAGCTCGCGCTCGTCGACCTTGCGCTCGGCCTTGGCCGGATCGAGCAACGCCGCCGGCGGCAGCGAAAACGCCCCCGGGCGACGCTCGGCCGGCGCCCGCCCGATCGGCTCGGCTTCGGCCAGCGGCAGCGGCGGGGCGACCGGGGTCGCCCGCTTGACCACCGGGGGCGGCGCGGCGGGCGCGCCGCGGCGACGGCCGGCGCCGCGGCCGCCTTCGCGTCCGGCTCGCTGGCCGCGGCGCCCGCACCGGCGCGATCGGCGGCTGCACGACGGCGCGGGCGGCGCGACTCGGCCGGCGGGGTGTCGGTGCGGCCGTGCTTGGCCAGCACCTCGCGCCGCTGCTTCTGCCGGCGGCGCTCGTCGAGCCAGGCCTGGCCCCGGGCGCGCAGGCCTTCGGCGCCGCGCGCCGCCTGCTCCATCGCCACCGCGAACACCCGGCCGAACGAGACCTGCGTCGCCAGGATCAGCGCCAGCGCCATCAGCGTCACGATGACGATGATCGAGCCGGTGCGGTTCAGATAGGCGGTGAACCAGGAGGCGAGCAGCGCGCCGACGAAGCCGCCCGCTTCGAAGGTCCGGGCGCCCGACGTCGCCGCGCCGACCAGCAGGCTGAGCATGGCGCTCGTGCAGGCGAACAGCAGCGTCACGCCGGTCGCCTTGGTGTAGAGCGCGTCGACCGGCCGGCACCAGAAGTACTGCCAGCCGCCGGCGGCGACCAGCGCCGGCAGCAGATACGAGGCGAAGCCGACGACCTGGAACGACAGCTCGGCCAGGAACGCGCCGACCCGGCCGATGAAGTTCGCCGGCACGTCGTTCGAGCCGGTGGCGAAGAACCACGCCGCGTCGTTCGGATCGTAGCTGGCCAGCGCGATCAGCCAGATCAGGCTCAGCGCGAACAGCGCCACGCCGACGACCTCGCTGACGCGTCGGGACACGGGAGACGCGAAGCCCGCAGGCATCGCGACGGAGGTCACTGGCTTCGCCACGCGCTCAGATCTCCATCACCACGGGCAGCACCATCGGCCGCCGGCCGGTTCGTTTCTTCAGGAAGCGGCGCAGTTCGCCGCGGATGCGTTCCTTGATCAGGCCCTCGTCGGTGCGCTCGGCCGCCGAGCAGCTCGTCGATCACGGTCGCCAGGAACGCGGCGCCGTCGACTCAGCACGTTGCCGGCCTCGGCCTCGGGCACGAAGCCGCGCGCGACGATCTCCGGCGCCCCTTCGCGCCGGCCGGTCTGCCGGTTCACGACCACGACCGGGACGACCAGGCCGTCGGTCGCCAGATGGCGCCGGTCGCGCAGCATCTCGTCGTCGACCTCGCCGGTGCGGGTGCCGTCGATGAGCACCGCGGCCGGTCGGCACGGTGTCGAGCACCCGGCCGCCTTCGGCGTCGAAGCGGAGACGGTGGCCGTTCTCGGCGAGCAGCACCCGGCTGGCCGCCGGCAGTCCGCCGGTGACGACGCTCGGCGACCCGGGCGTGGCGGGCGAGCTGCCGGAACTCGCCGTGCACCGGGACGAAGTAGCGCGGCCGCACCAGCGACAGGACGAGCTTCAGCTCGTCGACGCTGCCGTGCCCCGAGACGTGGACGTGCCGGGTGTCCTCGGTCACGACCTCGACCTGGCGCTTGGCCAGGTGGTTGATGACCCGGCCGATCGACCTTCTCGTTGCCGGGGATGGCGCGGGCCGAGAGGACCACGGTGTCGTCGGGCCCGAGCGACACGTGCCGGTGCTCGTCGATGGCGATGCGCGACAGCGCCGCCTGCGGCTCGCCCTGCGATCCGGTGACCAGGCAGACGACGTCGCCGGGCGCGAAGCTCGAGACGTCGGCGTCCTTGATGCCGACGCCGGTCGGCACCCGCAGGTAGCCGAGGCGCTGGGCGATCTGCGAGTTCTCCTGCATGCCGCGGCCGACGAACGCGACGTGGCGATCGAACTTGGCGGCCAGGTCGACGATCAGCTGCATGCGGTAGACGCTCGACGCGAACGAGGCGACCACGACCTTGCCGTCGGTGGTCGCGAACACTTCTTCGAAGGCGTCGGTGACGTCGATCTCCGAGCCGGTGACGCCGCGGCGATCGACGTTGGTGCTGTCGGCGAACAGCGCCAGCACGCCGGCCGCGCCCAGCGCGGCGAGCCGGCCCAGGTCGGTCGGCTGGTGATCGAGCGGGGTGTAGTCGATCTTGAAGTCGCCGGTGTGGACGAGCACGCCCTGCGGCGTGTGCAGCGGCGACCGCGACGCAGTCGGGGATGCTGTGGGTGACGCGGATGAACTCGATCTGGAACGGGCCGATGGCGCACCCGATCGCCGGGGACGACGGTGCGGGCTCGCGCCCCGAGTTCCAGTCCGTGCTCCTCGATCTTGTGTTCGACCAGGGCCAGGGTGAAGGCGGTGCCCAGCACCGGACCGTCGACCCGCGGCAGCACGTACGGCACGCCGCCGATGTGATCCTCGTGGCCGTGGGTCAGGACCAGCGCCGCCACCCGGCCGCCGCGCTGGTCGAGGTAGTCGAGGGCCGGGACGACGAGGTCCACCCCCGGCAGATCGGCCTCGGGGAACATCGAGCCGGCGTCGATGAGGATGGTGGTCTCCCCACACGACACGGCCAGCATGTTCAACCCGAACTCGCCGAGCCCACCGAGCGGCACGACATCGACCGCAGGCACTGCCTGCGCGTCACTCGACACGGACATAGGAATCCCAGCCAGGCACGGACCCGGACGCGGCGCAGGGGGCGCACGCCGACTGGCGACGGCGTACACCGACCCGTCGGTCATCGGCGGCACCGGCCACCGACGCACACGAACCGACGTTCCGGACGGCTGGGAGCCTCCGGAGGACTGACAGGCGGGTTGCGCGGAACTATAGCACAGCCGGGGCCGCGGACGCGGTCCCCCAGGCGTCCGCAAGTGCCGCGAATTCAACGAGCTGCAGCGTCTCGGGGCGGCGGCGCGGGTCGACGCCGGCGGCGCGCAGCACGGACGCCGGATCGACGCCGTCGGCGGTGCCCAGCGCCTTCAGCGCGTTGCTGATCGTCTTGCGCCGTTGGGTGAAGGCACTGCGGACCAGCCGGGTGACCAGGGCCGGCCGCGCCACGCCGGGTGGCAGCGGACGGAAGACGAGGCGGACCAGCGCCGAACGAACCGCGGGGACCGGCCGGAAGGCGCCGGGCGGGAGGGCCAGCAGCGGCACGACGTCGGCGCCCAGCGCGGTCAGCAGGGTGAGCACGCCGTAGTCGCGGGTGCCGGCCACGGCCGACAGTCGCGCCGCCACCTCCGCCTGCAGCATCAGCGTCGCGTCGTGGAGGTCGGGGTGGGTCGCGGCGATCTCGAGCAGGCGGAAGAGGATGGGCGAAGAGACGTTGTAGGGCAGGTTGCCCACGACCCGGACCGGTCCGCGCACCGGTCGGCGCCACGCCGGCCATCAACGCGTCCCACTCCTGGTGCGAGGAAGTCGCCGGTGACGACCTGCAGCGTCGGCAGGCGTCCGCGCCTCGAGCGCGGCGGCGAGATCGCGGTCGAGCTCGACGGCCAGCACGTGCGCCGCGCGCTCGACCAGCGGAAGCGTCAGGGCGCCGCGGCCCGGGCCGATCTCGACGACGGCGTCGGTGGGCGAGACCTGGCAGGCGGCGATGACCTTGGTCTGCCACGCCGGCTCGAGAAAATGCTGACCGAACCGCTTGCGCGCCCGCATCACGGCGTGTCGTCCTCGGCCGACTCGTCCGGGCTCGGGCTCGCCGCGCCAGTAGCGATCCTCGATCGCCATGATCTCGTCTTCGCTCATGCCGAAGTAGTGGCCGAGCTCGTGGATGAGCGTCTCGCCGATGACGCCGACCACGTCGCCGTCCTCCGCCGCGTCGTCCTCGATCGGCCGCTGGAAGAGCAGCACGCGATCGGGCAAGTCGTTGCCGTGATCCCAGCGCCGCTCGGTGAGCGGCGTCCCCTGGTACAGGCCGAGCAGAGTGTCGGGCGGGACGATGTCCATCTCGGCCAGCAGCTCGGCCGACGGCGCCTCCTCGATGACGATCGCGACGTTGCGAACGTGGGTCGCAAAGCGCGCCGGGATCGAGTCGATGGCGGCGGCGACGAGCGCGCGGAACCGCTCGCGGGTCATGGTCGGCGGCGCGGGGCGCGACCGGCGGGGCGGCGCGCGGCCGCGGCCTTGACGGCGCGTGCCGGCGGCGCCGCGCGCCGGCGACCGGCGATGGTGGCGGCGCCGGTGATCGCATACGCACACAGGGTGCGCGCGTGGCAGATCGCGCACTGCGGCGTCGGTCGGCAGATGCGCCGGCCGTGCAGGATCAGCGTGTCGGACGCCCGCGTCCAGCGCTCGCGCGGCCACAGCGCCGTCAGGACCGCCTCGGCCTTCACGGCATCGTCGGTGTGGATCAACCCGAGCCGCCCGGCGACGCGCAGCACGTGGCGATCGACCGGCAGCCCGGGGACGCCAAGGGCATGACCGAGCACGACGTTGGCGGTCTTGCGGCCGACGCCGGGCAGCGCGACGAGCGCGTCCATGTCCGCCGGGACGCGTCCGCCGTGTTCGGCGACCAGTGCCGTCGACAACCCGATCACCGACTTGGCCTTCTGACGGAAGAAGCCGGTGGCATGGATGATCGCTTCGACCTCTGCCGGCGGCGCGGCGGCGAGCGCCGCCGCGGTGGGGAAGCGCGCGAACAGCACCGGGGTGACCTCGTTCACGCGGACATCGGTCGACTGCGCCGAGAGCACCGTCGCCACCAGCAGCTCGAACGGCGTACGGAAGACCAGCTCGGTGTCGGCGTTCGGATGGTGCCGCTCGAGCGCGTCGAGCATGGCCACGGCCTTGGCCCGTGGCGCGTCCGCGGCACGTCAGTGCACCGGGCCCTTGGGCCCCTGGTTGGCCGTCGACTCGGAGTAGACGCGCAGGTTCTCCTGCAGCGCGGCGATGAGCGGGCCGATGAACTGCACCGGCAGGACGATCCGGGCGCGAACCGGGGCCCGTACCAGGTGGTCCTGCTCGGCCTCGCGGATCTCGCGCTCCGACAGCGGCTGCACCTCGCAGAAGGTCAGCGTGAAGTCGAAGGGCGTGTGCGCCACCGCGCAGAAGTTCGCGTACTGCCGCTCGGGCCCGGGGCCCTCGTCCGGCACGATGGTGAAGTTGATCTGCTTGTGGTCGGCCATCCGGCTAGCTTATCAGCCGCCCGGCGCCGACGCCGGCTAATGGCCTGTCCGCGCTGAGGCGGCCGCTTCAGTGTGGCAGGCCACTAGTAGCGGCGCATCACGCCGACGACCACGCCCTGGATCTGCACGTCCTGCGGGTCGGCGAAGATCGGCTGCATCGCGGGATTGGCCGGCTGCAGCCGGATGCGGCCGCTGTCGCGGAAGAACGTCTTCAGCGTGACGTCGGCCCCGCGCAACAGCGCCACGACCATCTCGCCGTTGTTCGCGGTCTTGCGATCCTCGACCACCACCCAGTCGCCGTCGCGGATCTGCTCGTCGATCATCGAGTCGCCGCGGACCCGCAAGACGTAGGTGTCGCGCCGGGTGTCGACCAGGGACTCCGGCACGGCGATGGTCTCGGTGGTGGCGATGGCCTCGATCGGGTAGGCCGGCGGCGACGTAGCCGAGCAGCGGCAGCTCGACGCTCCGGCCGCCG
Source organism: uncultured Acidobacteriota bacterium (assembly GCA_963786365.1). Lineage (GTDB taxonomy): Bacteria > Acidobacteriota > Vicinamibacteria > Vicinamibacterales > UBA2999 > CAWAYR01. The sequence continues at coordinate 202,508 of CAWAYR010000018.1, read as the reverse complement.
CTGCGCCCGGGCAGCAACTCGACCGATCGGCTGCGGTTCCACGAGCGTTTGATGAACCCCTTGGTCTCGAGGTTGGTCATGTGCTTGTGCACGGTGGCCAGCGACGACAGGCCGAAGCGGCGGCCGATCTCCTCCAGGCTCGGCGCATAGCCGTGCTGCTGGATGAACTCGTTCAAGTAGTCGAGAATCTCGCGCTGCCGTTTGGTGAGCGGTTGCACGGACGCCTCCCTCGCGGCTCGATGCGAACACGGCGCCGGCACCCGGCTTCTGGTTCACACGAACCGCTGACGCGAAGAAACGGCCAAAGCCGTGAATTACCGAGGCAGGATAGCCAAACAAAAGGCGAAAGTCAACCGGGGCATCCGCTATGATCGCCGCGTCGTGCGTCTGCCGCTCGAACTGCCACCGGCCCGACCGCTCGACGTCCTCGCCGTCGGCGAGAACAGCATCGACCTGGTCGCCGTGGTCGACGGCCATCCGCCACCGAACGCCAAGGTCGAGATGCACGACTTCGCCCGCCTTCCGGGCGGGGAGTCGGCGACGGCCGCCGTCGCGCTGGCGCGGCTCGGGTGCCGCGTCGGCTACGTCGGTCGCGTCGGGGACGACGACTTCGGCCGTCAGGGCCTCGACAGCCTGCGCCGCGAGGGCGTCGCCGTCGACGGGGTGATCACGGTGCCGGGCGTCACCAGCCGGTTCGCCATCGTCCTCGTCGATCGGCGCGGCGGACACCGGACGGTGATCTGGAACCTGGATCCGGCGCTGCAGATGTCGGCCGACGACGTCCCCGCGTCGAAGGTGGCCGCGGCCCGGGTACTGCTCGTCAACAGCCAGGAGCCGCTGCCGATGGCCGCAATTGCCGAGCGGGCGCGACACGCCGGCACGCGCACGGTGGTCGACATCGAGCGGGTGCGCCCGGGCGTCGACCGGCTGCTGCGGACGATGGACGTGGTCATCGCCGCCGACGGCTTTCCCGAGGCCTACACCGGCATCGGCGAGCGCGGCGCCGCGCTGTCCCGGCTGCAGGCCGACTGCGGCGCCGCCGTCGTCTGCGTGACCCTCGGCGCCGAGGGCAGCCTCGCCCGCGCGATGGGCCAGGAGGTTCGCACGCCGGCCTTCGCCGTCGACGTCGTCGACACCACGGGGGCCGGCGACGTCTTCCGCGCCGGATTCGTCGCCGGGTGGCTGGCGGCGGGCGATCGCGCCGACCTGCCCGACGTCCTGCGTTGGGCAAACGCCGTCGCCGCCCTGAAGTGCCGAGGCCTGGGGGCGCGCACCGCCAGCCCGACCGTCGCCGAGGTGCGCGCCCTTCTGGCGCAGACCATGTAACCTTTGTCGACGGCCCCGGTCCAAGCTGTCGAGGCCGCGTGTCATGCAGGCAGATGTCTCCCTCGTCGGCTGGGCCGCGACGGCCACGGTGATGACCGACCGCGCCGGCACCGGGCCGTCCATCGACGACACCGCCGACGACCACGCCCTCGTCGCGGCGGCGCTGGCCGGCTCGCCCGCCGCCTTTGACGTCCTGGTCACCCGTCACCGCCGCGGCGTCTACCAGATCTGCTACCGCTTCGTGAACCACCACGAGGACGCCGCGGATCTCACGCAGGACGCGTTCGTGCGGGCGTGGCGGGGGCTGGCCTCGTTCCGCGGCCAGGCCCGCTTCTCGACCTGGCTCTATCGCATCGCCGTCAACGTGTGCCTCAACAAGGTCGCCGCACGGCAACCCGCCACCGAGGTCATCGACGCCGACCTGCTCGAGGATCGGCGCGAACCGCGGCCGGGCGACGCCCTGCTGGCGCGCGAGCGCGCGGCCGCAGGTGCGCGCGGCGGTGGCCGCGCTGCCGCCGCGCCAGCGCGCGGCGCTGGTCCTGCGCACCTATCACGAGCTGTCGCACCAGGAAGTGGCCGACATCGTCGGCACCAGTGTCGGCGCCGTGAAGGCCAACGTCTTCCATGCGCTCGCCAACCTGCGCAAGCGCCTGGGAGGACGGCCGTGACGCCGTGCCTGCGGCCCGAAGAACTCGTCGACCTGGTCGAGGGCATGCTGCCCGCCGAGCGGGCCGCGCATGCCGCCGCGTGCGAGACGTGCCGCGCCGCGGCCGCCGATCTCGCCGCCACGTGGGCCGAGGCGCGCGCCGCCGAGGTGCCCGAGCCGGCGCCGTATTTCTGGACGGCGTTGAGTCAGCGCGTACGCGCGGCGATCGGCGAGCCGCCGCCCCGCCAGGGATGGGCCGCCTGGCTCCGATGGGACACGGTCGTGCCGCTGGCGGGCATGGCGGCGCTGCTGATGGCACTCGCGGCGGCGATCCCGCGGCCGCCGGCGGCCCTCGACCGCCCGCCGATCGCCGAGGCCGCCGTTCCGGTCGATCCGGCCGCCCGTCGCCAGTGGCGAGCCAATCGACGACGCGCTCGCCCTCGTCGTCGCTCTGGCCGGCACGTTGCCCGAGACGGCCGGCGACGCCCTGGCACTCGCGCCGCTTGCCCGACCTGGGTGAGGTCGCGGCCATGGCCCTGACCGACGACGAACTCCAAGCGCTCGAGCAACTCCTGCGCGAGGCCGTGGATCGGCCCAAGTCATGACGCCGCTCGTCCTGGTTCCGCACGACCGTCGTCGCCTGGGTGGCGGCCGCGATCCTGGGCGGGCTGACACCGCCCGCCGCCGCGCAGCCGCCACCGGCCGCCGACGCCGCCGATCTGCGGCCGGCCGAGATCCAGCGGCTGTTCGACGCCTATCTGGTCATGGAGGCGCAACAGGCGCTGGGGCTCTCGGATACGCAGTACCCGCCGTTCCTGACGCGGCTGCGGGCGCTGCAGGAGACCCGCCGCCGCCATCTGCAGGCCCGCGCCCAGCTGCTGCTCGAGCTCGGCCGGATGACGGCGCCCCAGGCCACGACCGACGAGGCCGCCATTCGCGAGCGACTGGCGGCGCTGCAGGAACTCGAGTCGCGCGGCGCCGCCGAGAACCGCAAGGCCTACACCGAGCTCGACGCGTTGCTCGACCCGCGCCAGCAAGCGCGCTTCCGGGTGTTCGAGGAGCGGATCGAGCGCCGCAAGCTGGAGCTGATGCTGCGGGCACGCCAGAACGCCCGGCAGAACCAGCGCCCGCTGCGCCGCTAGGTCGAGCTGGCCTGGCGGCGAACGGCGGTAGAATGAAAGCGACGCTGCCGCGTCTCTCCACGAACATGCGCGCCCGATACCTTCCTGGTGCCGTGATCCTGACGGCGCTGCTCTTCGCCGCCGTGGACGCGCAGTCGCCGCAAGCCCAGGCCGACGCCACCTACGGCAAGCTCATGGGCGTGATCAAGGCGGGCGAGTCGTCGAAGGGCACCGGCCGCCGCACCGTGTTCACGCAGAACGAGATGAACGCCTATCTGCAGTACCGCGCCCAGTCGTGGCTGCCCACCGGGATCACCGACCCGCGGCTCGACTTCGTCGACGTCGACAAGGTCGCCACCACGGTGATCGCCGATCTCGACAACGTGCGGCGCAAGAGCTCGGGCGGCTGGTTCGATCCGACGGCGTATCTCAGCGGCCGCCTGCCGGTGCACGTCGTCGGCCTGCTCGTCACCGAGGACGGCCGCGGCCGCTTCGATCTCCAGCAAGCGACCGTCGACGGGATCCCGGTGCCGAAGCTGTTCATCCAGGAACTGCTGGCGTACTACACCAGGACGCCGGAGCAGCCGTCGGGCGTCCGGCTCGACGAGCCCTTCGATCTGCCGTCGGCGATCGAGCGCATCGACGTCCGCCCCGGCCAGGCGACGGTCATCCAGTAGCGGCGGCTGCTTGGCCGGCGATCCGCTACAGACGCCGCTGCAGTACGTGAAGGGCGTCGGCCCGCGTCGCGCCGCCGACCTCGAGAAGGCCGGGCTGCGCACCGTCGAGGACCTGCTCCTGCGGTTCCCGCGACGCTACGAGGATCGCAGCCGCTTCCAACCGATCGCCAGCCTCCGGCCAGGCGTCCCCGCCGCCGTGCTCGGCGAAGTGCTGCAGTGCGGGCTGGCGACGACACGGCGGCCCGGCTTCCGCCTCTTCACCGCCCTCGTGCAGGACCAGACCGGCCAGGTCAAGGTGGTGTGGCCGAATCAGGCGTTCCTCAAGGACGTCCTGAAACCGCACCAGCGCGTGGTGCTGTTCGGACGCGCCGAGTACCTGGGGCAGCCGCGGGCTGCAGCTGACGGCGCCGGAATTCGAAGTGCTGCCCGACGATGCCGAGGGCGAGCCGCTGCACACCGGCCGCATCGTGCCGATCTACGAGCGCACTGGCGTCGTCACCCCGAACATGCACCGGCGCCTGGTCCACGACGTGCTCGGGCTGCTGACCGCGCCGCTCGCCGAACTGCTGCCGACGGCGCTGCTCGCCGACGAGCACTGGCCGGATCGCCGCACCGCGCTCCGCCAGAGCCATTTTCCGGATCCCGAGAGCGACGTCGCGGCCTTGAACGCATTCGCCACGCCGGCGCAGCGCCGGGTGATCTTCGAGGACTTCTTCGTCTATCAGACCGGCCTGGCGCTGCGACGCCGGCAGAACGCCACCGTCCGCAAGCCCCACGTCGCCGCCGTCGACGATGCGCTGCGCGCCCGGGCCCGCGCCGTGCTGCCGTTCAAGCTCACCGACGGCCAGCGCACGGCGCTGCGCGACATCGTCGCCGACATGCAGCGGCCGTGGCCGATGCAGCGGCTGCTGCAAGGCGACGTCGGCTCGGGCAAGACCGTCGTCGCGTTCATGGCGGCGCTGGTCGCGATGGAGAACGGCTTCCAGGTGGCGCTGATGGCACCGACGGAAATCCTCGCCGAACAGCACGTCCGCACGCTCGAGGGATGGCTGTTCGGCACGCGGTTCCGGGTCGCGCTGCTCACCGGCCGGACCGGCGACGCCGCCCGGCGCCGGCTGATGGCCGACGTCGCGGCCGGTGACGTCCAGCTGGTCGTCGGTACCCACGCCCTGGTGCAGGACGACGTCGGCTTCTCCGCGCTCTCGCTCGTCGTGATCGACGAACAGCACCGCTTCGGGGTCCTGCAGCGCGGCACGCTGGCCGGGAAGGGCCTGCACCCCGACGTGCTGCTGATGACGGCGACGCCGATCCCGCGCACGCTGGCGCTGACCGCGTGCGGCGACATGGACGTCACGACGATGCGCGATCGTCCGCCCGGCCGCCAGCCGATCCGCACCGTCGTGCAACCGTCGACGCGCCGCGACGAGGTCTACCGGCTGATGCGCGCCTCGGTCGCGCAGGGCCGCCAGGTCTACGTCATCTATCCGATCATCGAGACCTCCGAGAAGACCGACCTCAAGGCGGCGACCGAGATGGCGGCGCATCTCGCCGCCGACGTGTTCCCGGATCTGGTCGTCGAGCTGCTCCACGGACGGCTCAAGTCGGATCAGAAGGAGACGGTGATGCGGCGCTTCGCCGCCGGCGAGATCGACGTGCTGGTCAGCACCACGGTCGTCGAGGTCGGCGTCGACGTCGCCAACGCCACGGTGATGGTGGTCGAACACGCCGAGCGCTTCGGGCTGGCCCAGCTCCACCAGCTGCGCGGACGCATCGGCCGCGGGGCCCATGCCTCGACCTGCGTGCTGCTCTACGACACGCCGTGGAGCGACGACGCCAAGGCGCGGCTGTCGGCGATGGCCGAATCGGAAGACGGCTTCCTGCTCGCCGAGCGCGACCTGGCGCTGCGCGGGCCCGGCGACGTGTTCGGCACCCGCCAGTCGGGAGCGGCGTTGCTGCGCGCCGGCGACCCGATTCGCGACGCCGATCTGCTCGAGCTCGCCCACCGCGAGGCGCGGGCCCAGGTCGACGCCGACACCGTGCCCGACGACCTGCGCACGTATGTCGCCCGGGTCTGGCACGACCATTTCGGGCTGGTGCTGGTCGGGTGAGTCGATCATGCGCATCATCGCCGGCAGCCTGAAGGGCCGCACCCTCGGATCGCCGACGTGGGACGGGCTCCGGCCGACGTCCGACGCGCTGCGCGAGACCTTGTTCAACGTGCTCGGGCCGGCGGTCGCCGACGCGGTCGTGCTCGACCTGTGCGCCGGCACCGGCGCGATCGGGCTCGAGGCGCTCAGCCGCGGTGCGGCCCGGGCCGTGTTCGTCGACGTCGATCCACGCGCGCTGCGGCTGATCGAGAGCAACGCCGGCCGCTGCGGCGTCGAAAATCGCTGTGTTATCATCCGCGGCACGGCCGTCGGCGCCCTCGCCGACGACGTGGGCGGGCCGTTCGACGTCGTCGTCGTCGACCCGCCTTACGACGCGCCGTGGATCGACGAGGCGCTCGACGCCGCCGCCCGGCACCTGACGCCCGGCGGCGATGCTGGTGCTCGAGCACGCGTGGCGTCGGCCGCCACCCGACGTGGCGGGGCTGGAGCGGGTCCGCACACGCCGGGCCGGGGATTCGGCGCTGACCACGTATCGGCCGGCGCCGGCGGCGAGCGCCGCGGAAGGAGACCGGAGTCAGCCATGACCAGCGGCACCAGGGGACCGCGCGTGGCCGTCTATCCCGGCTCGTTCGATCCGATCACCAACGGCCACGTCGATATCATCGAGCGCGGCTCCCGGCTGTTCGACCGCATCGTCGTCGCGGTGCTGGTCAACGACGGCAAGACCCCGCTCTTCACTGCCGCCGAGCGCGTCCAGATCATCCGCGAGGTCTTCCGCGGCCGCGACAACGTCGAGGTCGACACCTTCGCCGGCGGCCTGCTCGTCGACTACGCCGAGGGCAAGGGCGCCTCGGTGATCGTGCGCGGCCTGCGCGCCGTCTCGGACTTCGAGTACGAGTTCCAGATGGCGCTGATGAACCGCCGGCTCGATCACGACATCGAGACGGTGTTCATGATGCCGGCCGAGCAGTACACCTACACCAGCTCGCGGCTGATCAAAGAGGTGTTCCGCCTCGGCGGGGAAGTGCGCGGCCTGGTCCCGCCGCTGGTCGAAGACCGGCTGCGCAGCAAGCAGGCCATGCAGCGCGACCCGCTGTCGGCGCCGAGGAACGCATGAACCTGGCGACCCGGATGAGCCGCGTCGCCCCGTCGCCGACGCTGAAGGTGGCGGCCGAGGCCGACCGGCTGCGCCGTGCCGGCGTCGACGTCGTCGACTTCGGCGCCGGCGAGCCCGATTTCCCGACGCCGGCCAACGTCAACGCCGCCGCGCATGCCGCCATCGACGCCGGCTACACCAAGTACACCCCGTCGGCCGGCGGCGCCGATATCCGCGAGGCGGTCTGCCATCGCTACCGCGAGGACTACGGCGTGGCGTTCACGCCGGCCGAGGTCATCGCCACGGCCGGCGGCAAGCAGGCGCTCTTCAACGCCGCGGTCGCCCTCTTCGAGCCGGGCGACGAGGTCGTCACCCACGCGCCGTATTGGCCGACGATCGTCGATCAGATCCGGCTGATGGGCGCCACGCCGGTGCTGGTGCGCACCCATCGCGAGCACGGCTTCGCGCTCGAGGCCGAGGCGATCCTCGACCACGTCACCCCGCGCACCAAGGCGATCATCCTCAACTCGCCGAGCAACCCGACTGGCGGGGTCTTCACCGAGACGATGGTCGGCGCGGTGGCCGAGCACTGCGCCCGCACCGGCATCTGGTTGATCGTCGACCTGTGCTACGAGCGGCTGATCTACGAGGCCGGCCCCTACAACCTGGTCCGGGCCATCACCGACCGGCACCGCGATCGATCGGTGCTGTGCGGCTCGGCGTCGAAGGCCTATGCGATGACCGGCTGGCGCTGCGGCTGGGCGATCGCGCCGGCGCCGTTCGTCACCGCCTGCAACACGGTGCAGGGCCACTCGACCTCGAACGTCTCGTCGATCGCCCAGAAGGCGACGGTCGCGGCGCTCACCGGACCGCAGGACGCCGTGGCGGCGATGCGGCGAGAGTACCAGGCCAGCGCCGCGATCAGACGCTGACCTGGCTGACCGCCGATCCGCGGATCGAGTGCCTGACGCCCGGGTGGCGCGTTCTACCTCTTCCCCTACATCGCCGAGCTGCTGGCGCCGTGCGGCCTCGACCACCTCGGCGCAGTTCGCCGAGGCGCTGCTGGCCGAGGCCCGCGTCGCGCTGACCGCCGGCGAGGGCTTCGACGCACCCGGCTTCGTCCGCATCTCCTACGCGACCTCGCTCGACCGGCTGCGCGAGGGCGTCACGCGGCTCCAGGAATTCGTGCACGCGCGCGAGCGCCGTGGCGCCGCGGCCGCCGCCTGACGTGGCTGCCGGCCTCGCCGCCCGGCTCGCCGCCATCGCCGGCGACGCCTGGGTCGCCACCGACGCGGCGACCCGGCACGCGCACGGGCGCGATGCCCTCGGCCGCGGCCACGCCCCCGACGTCGTGGTCACCCCCGGAGCGGTCGCCGAGATCGCCGCCATCGCCCGGCTGTGCCACGAGACGCGCACGCCGCTGGTCGTCCGTGGCGCCGGCACGGGCTACACCGGCGGGTCGGTGCCGGTCCGCGGCGGCGTCGTGCTCTCGATGGCCCGCTTCGCCCGCATCCTCGAGATCGACGCCGACAACCTGCTCGCCGTGGTCCAGCCCAACGTCATCACCCGCGATCTGCACGAGGCGGTCGAGGCGCGCGGCCTGTTCTATCCGCCCGATCCGGCCAGCCTGGCGGAATGCGCCATCGGCGGCAACGTCGCCGAGTGCGCCGGCGGACCGCGCGCCTTCAAGTACGGCACGACCCGCCGCTACGTGCTCGCCCTCGAGGCGGTGCTGCCGACCGGCGAGATCATCCGCACCGGTTCGAAGGCGGTGAAGAACGTCGCCGGCTACGCCCTGACCGACCTGCTGGTCGGATCGGAGGGCACGCTGGCCGTCCTGACCGAGGTCACCGTGCGGCTGGTGCCGCTGCCGCCGCATCGACGGGCGTTGTCGGCCACCTACCGGTCGGTCGACGACGCGGCGCGGGCGGTCGGCGCGGTCGTGGCGGCCGGCGTCGTGCCGGCGGTCCTGGAGCTCATCGACGGCCCGTCGCTCGACGCCGTCGCCGTCCATCTGGGCCGGCCGATGGCCCCGCCGGGCACGGCGGCGCTGCTCATCGTCGAGCTCGACGGCCACGCCGCCGGCGTCGACGAGGAGGCGCGGCTGGCGGCCGCGGCCTGCCGGACCGCCGGCGCCACCCAGGTCATCGAAGCCGGCACCGCGCGCCGAGCGCGAGGCGCTGTGGGAGGCGCGCCGGGTGCTGTCCTACGCCTTGCGTCGGGTCGCGCCGCGCAAGATCAACCACGACGTGGTGGTGCCGCGCGGCCGCGTGCCGGAGCTGTTCGCGCTGGTCGACGACGTCGCGCCGGCGCTACGCCCTGCGCATCGCCTGCTTCGGTCACGCCGGCGACGGCAACATCCACGTCAACCTCCTGGTCGATCCCGACGATGCCGCCGAGATGGCCCGCGCCGCGGCGGCCGAGCACGAGCTGTTTGCCGGCGTCGTCGCCCTCGAGGGCTCGATCACCGGCGAGCACGGCGTCGGCTTCGCCAAGGCCGCGCACCTCGGCCTGCAGCTGGCGCGCGGCCGAGATCGCGCTGATGGCGCGCGTCAAGCACGCGTTCGACCCGCACGGCGTGCTCAACCCCGGCAAGATGTGGGAGACGACGCCGGCCGACCTGGCCGGACTCGACGATCGCCGCCCCGGTCCAGGCTGAGCGCGACGGCGATCAGGGACGCGTCGCGACGAGCAGCACGCGCTGCACGTCGCGCGCCGGCTCGGGCCACAGAATCGACCGCAGCCGCAGGCCGCCCTCGTTGAAGTACCGGAACTCGGCCAGGCGCGTCGCCCGCGGCGTGCCCGCCGCCTCGACGCGGGCGAGGATGTCGGCCGGGACGACGATCAGCGCCCGGGCGTCCTGGCGCAGGAAGGCGTCGAGCTGCGCGTCGTCGATCAGGTCGATGTGGCGCTGGCCGGTGTAGAAGACGAGATTGCGGACGAACACCCGCGACACCCCGACCGGCTCGTCGCCGGTCCGCGCCGCCGTCACCGCGCGCGCCACCTGGCGCACCGTCTCGTCCGGTCCGCCGCCGAGCGCGCCGATCATCAGCGCCGGCATCGCCACCGCGGTGGCGCACGCCAGCACCCACGGCGCGTAGCGCCAGCCGCGCGACAGCGCGGTCACGACCACCGCGCTCCCGCCGGTCAGGGTCAGCACGGCGGCGGTCATGGTCTGCCACCGCGGCACGCCGACGAAGAGCGGCTGCGCCCGCCACACCAGCGCCCCGGCGACGGCGAGGATCACGCCGGCGGCGATCGCCGCGGTCTGCAGGAGCCGATCCGGTGCCCGCCGGTAGAGGCCGCCGTCGATGCCGCGCCGCGCCCGGGTCCGCTCCATGATGCCGTGGGCGATCAGCAACGCCAGCGGCGGCAGCAGCGGCAGCACATAGCGCGGCTGCTTGCCGACCGAAATCGAGAGCAGCACCAGCGGCACGACCACCCACAGCGCCAGGCGCGTCTCGAGGCTGCCGGCGCCGCCGCGCCCGGTCGCCATGCGGCCGACGGCGCCGAGGCCGAGCAGGAGGAACGGCGCCCACGGCACCAGGCCGCCGACCACGACCGGCCCGTAGTACCACCACGGCCGCGGCTCGTTGAAGCGATCGGTCGCGAATCGTTCGAGGTTGTCGCCGAGGAAGAAGCCGGTGAGGTAGTCGGTGCCGTGCTGCCACCACATGGCCAGGTACCAGGGAGCGGCGACGGCGACGAACAGCAGCGCCGCGGCGACGAGTTCGCTGCCGCGCAGTCGTGACGCCCGCCGCTCGATGGCGACGATCGGACCGACGACCAGCGCCGGGATGACCACCGCCAGCGGGCCTTTGGTCAGGAAGCCGAGCGCCGCCGCCAGCGCCGCGCCGAGCAACCAGTGCCGGGGCCGCGGCACGCGGTCGCCGACGGCCACCAGCGCCGCGGCGATGGTCATGGTGATGCAGAGCGCCAGGGGCAGGTCGGGCAGCGCCATGCGGGCGAGCGCGACGTAGCCGAAGCTGGTCGCGACGATCGCCCCGGCGACGAGCGCCGTGTCGTCGTCGTACCAGCGCCGCGCCAGACCGGCGGTGACGAACACCAGGGCCAGGCCCGACAGCGCCGACCACAGCCGCCCGCCGGCCGGGCCCGGGCCGGTCACCGCGTAGGTCGCGGCGGTGAGCCAGTAGTAGAGAATCGGCTTCTGGAAGCGCGGCTCGTAGTTGTAGGCCGGCGTCAGCCAGTCGCCCGACTCGACCATCTCGCGGGCGGCTTCGGCGTAGAACGCCTCGTCGGAATCGGTGATCGCCGGCGCGCCGAGCCCGACGAAGAACGTCAGGCCCGCGAGCACGAGCAGCGGGGCGAGCGACCGTCGCACGTCCCCGATTGTAGCGGCAGTTCAGCGGCCCGGTCGGACCACGCACGATATACTCGACGGGATGGCCACGATCAAGGTCCGGCAGAACGGCTCGCTGCTCGTCGAGGGCGACGACGTGACGCTCATCGACTGGAACGGCATCGAGTACACGCTGCCGAAACGCCCGTTCGCGCTGTGCCGCTGCGGGGGATCGACGCGCAAGCCGTTCTGTGACGGCACGCACAGCCGCATCGGCTTCGCCGCCGCCGAAGCGGCGATCGGGCCCGAGGCGGTCGACAAGCCGGCCGTCTAGCTGCTAGGCCGGGCTCGGGGCGCGCGGCTCGGGATCGCGAGCCGGCACGTCGGCGCCCGGACGGTTCGCCGGCCGGTCGTCGATCAGGGCCCGCAGCTCGGCCCCGTCCATCACCTCGCGTTCGAGCAGCCGTCGCGTCACGCGCTCGAGCAGGTCACGGTGCGCGGTCAGCAGCCGGCGGGCTTCGTCGTGGGCGGCCTGGACGATGCGCCGCACCTCGTGGTCGATGCGCTGCGCCGTCTCCTCGCTGTAGGGGCCGCGTGACAGCGGCACGCCGGGGTCGATGAAGCGGCCGCGCCGTTCCGCGGCGTAGTTGACGGCGCCGACCGCGTCGCTCATGCCCCATTCGGTGACCATCGAGCGGGCCAGGTCGGTCGTGCGCTGCAGGTCGTTCTGCGCGCCGGTCGAAATCTCGCCCAGGGCGATCTCCTCGGCGGCCCGTCCGCCGAGCAGCACCGCGAGCTGGCGGCCCAGGTCGTCACGCTGCATCAGGTAGCGGTCCTCGAGCGGCAGCTGCATCGTGTAGCCGAGCGCGCCGAACCCGCGCTGCACGATCGAGATCTTGTGCACCGGATCCATCCCCGGCAGCAGCGACGCGACGATGGCGTGGCCCGACTCGTGGTAGGCGACGATCTCACGCTCCTTGGCGCTCATCACCCGCTTCTTCTCGAGCCCGGCGATCAGCCGGTCGATGGCGTCGTCGAAGTCCTGCATCGTCACCGCCGCGCGATCGCGGCGGGCGGCGAGCAGCGCCGCCTCGTTGACCAGGTTGGCGAGATCGGCGCCGGCGAAGCCGGCCGTGCGGGCCGCGACGGTCCGCAGGTCGACGTCGGGTCCCAGGGTCACCTGGCGGGCATGGATGAGCAGCACCTGCTCGCGGCCGTTGACGTCGGGCTTGTCGACCAGCACCTGGCGGTCGAAGCGGCCGGGACGGAGCAGCGCCGGATCGAGGACCTCGGGCCGGTTGGTCGCCGCCATGATGATGATGGCCTTGCGGGCGTCGAAGCCGTCCATCTCGGACGAGCAGCTGGTTGAGCGTCTGCTCGCGCTCCTCGTGGCTGCCGACCGGGCTCTGCGACGCGCACCTTGCCGAGCGCGTCGAGCTCGTCGATGAAGACGATGCACGGCGCCTTGGCTTCGGCCTGGGCGAAGAGATCGCGGACTCGTGCCGCGCCGACGCCGACGAACATCTCGACGAACTCCGAGCCGCTCAGGCTGAAGAACGGCACCTTGGCTTCGCCGGCCACCGCGCGGGCGAGCAGCGTCTTGCCGGTGCCGGGCGGCCCGACCAGCAGCACGCCCTTGGGAATGCGGCCGCCGAGGACCGTGTACTTCTTCGGGTTCTTCAGGAACTCGACGATCTCGCGCAGCTCCTGCTCGGCCTCGTCGACCCCAGCCACGTCCTTGAAGGCGACCTTGACGTCGTCCTCGGCGTAGATCTTGGCCTTGCTGCGGGCGAACGACATGATCCCGCCCTCGCCGCCCATGCGCCGCATGAAGAACGACCACAGCGCCACCAGCAGCAGGATCGGCACGATCCAGCCCAGCACCTCGGGCAGCCAGCGGCTGATGACCTCGCCGCTGTACTTCACCCCCTGCGCCTCGAGGTCGGCCAGCAGGGTCGCGTCCTCGATGCGCACGGTGGTGAACCCGGGCGGGCCCTCGGCCTTCTTCAGCGTGCCGCGGATCATCGTGTCGCCGACGAACACCTCGGCGACCTGGCCGCTCCGGACCAGCGACTTGAACTCGCTGTAGGGCACGGCGCGGCCCTGCGGCGCGAGCATGACCGCCTGCGCCAGCGCCAGCAGTCCGAGCCCGGCGACGACGAGCCAGATCGTATTCGGCCGGGCGGGGGAGGGCCGACCCTTCGGACCGGACGGGGACGCGGCAGCCATGCGGTGGTTCAGCCTCCATGGCGCGCGCTCAGGCGCGCACCGGTTCGCCCTTCGTGAAGACCAGCCCGTCGCCGCCGCGGTCGACCACCACGTGGTCGCCTTCGGCGAACGCGCCTTCGAGCACGCGCAGCGCCAGGGGGTCGAGGATTCGCCGCTGGATCGTGCGTTTCAGCGGGCGGGCGCCGTAGACCGGATCATACCCTTCCTCGACGATCGCCGCCTTGGCCTCGGGACTGACGGTGATGTGGATCTTGCGCTCGGCCAGCCGCTTCAGCAGCGCGCCGAGCTGGATGTCGATGACCGCGGCGATGTCGTCCTGGCTGAGCGCATGGAAGATGATCGTCTCGTCGATCCGGTTGAGGAACTCGGGGCGGAAATGCGCCCGCAGCGCCTCGTTCACCTGCCGGCGCACCCCCTCGTCGAGCTCGCCGCCGCGGCTGGTCCGTTCGGCGATGAACTGGCTGCCCAGGTTCGAGGTCATGATGACGACGGCATTGCGGAAGTCGACCGTGCGGCCCTTGCCGTCGGTCAGCCGCCCGTCGTCGAGCAGCTGCAGCAGCACGTTCAACACTTCCGGGTGCGCCTTCTCGATCTCGTCGAACAGCACCACGGCGTAGGGCCGGCGCCGTACCGCCTCGGTCAACTGTCCGGCTTCGTCGTAGCCGACGTAGCCCGGGGGCGCGCCGATCATGCGCGAGACGGTGTGCTTCTCCTGGTACTCGGACATGTCGATGCGCACCATCGCATGCTCGTCGTCGAACAGGAACTCGGCCAGCGCCCGCGCCAGCTCGGTCTTGCCGACGCCGGTCGGCCCGAGGAAGATGAAGCTGCCGAGCGGCCGCTGGGGATCCTGCAGCCCGGCCCGGGCCCGCCGGATGGCGTTGGCCACGGCCCGAATCGCCTCGTCCTGCCCGACGACGCGCTGGTGCAGCCGGTCCTCCATCTTGATCAGCTTCTGGACCTCGCCTTCCATCAACCGGCTGACCGGGATGCCGGTCCACTTCGCGACCACCTCGGCGATGTCCTCTTCGTCGACCTGCTCCTTCAACAGGCGCGGACCGGTGGTGCCGCGATCCTGCGCCTGGATCGCCGCCTCGAGCTCCGGGATCCGTCCGGTACTGCAGCTCCGACGCCCGGGCGTAGTCGCCGTGGCGCTGCGCCGCCTCGACCTCGCGGCGCAGGTTGTCGAGCTCCTCCTTGAGCTCGGCGCTCTTCTGAATCGCCTCCTTCTCCTGGTTCCAGTGGGCCGTGAGCGTGCGCTGTTCCTCCTTCAGGTCGGCGAGCTCCTTCTCGAGCCTGGCCAACCGCTCGGCCGAGGCCTTGTCGGTCTCCTTGCGCAAGGCCTCGCGCTCGATCTCCAGCTGCATCACCCGGCGCTCGCACTTCGTCGAGCTCAGCCGGCATCGAGTCGATCTCCATGCGCAACCGCGAGGCCGCCTCGTCGATGAGGTCGATGGCCTTGTCGGGCAGGAAGCGGTCGGTGATGTAGCGGTGCGAGAGGACGGCGGCCGACACCAGCGCCGCGTCCTTGAAGCCGACCTTGTGATGGAGCTCGTAGCGCTCGCGCAGGCCGCGCAGGATGCTGATCGTGTCCTCGACCGTCGGCTCGCCGACGGTCACCGGCTGGAAGCGCCGCTCGAGCGCCGCGTCCTTCTCGATGTGCTTGCGGTATTCGTCGAGCGTGGTCGCGCCGATGGTGTGCAGCTCGCCGCGGGCCAGCATCGGCTTGAGCATGTTGGAGGCGTCGAGCGAGCCTTCGGCGGCCCCGGCGCCGACCACGGTGTGGAGCTCGTCGATGAAGAGGACGATCCGCCCTTCGGCCTTGGCGATCTCCTGCAGGACGGCCTTCAGGCGTTCCTCGAACTCGCCGCGGTACTTGGCCCCGGCGATCAGCGACCCCATGTCGAGGGCGACGATGCGCTTGTCCTTCAAGCCCTCGGGCACGTCGCCGCGGACGATGCGCTGGGCCAGGCCCTCGACGATGGCGGTCTTGCCGACGCCCGGCTCGCCGATCAGCACCGGGTTGTTCTTGGTGCGGCGCGCCAGCACCTGGATGACGCGGCGCACCTCCTCGTCACGACCGATGACCGGGTCGAGCTTGCCGCGTTCGGCCAGTTCGGTGAGGTCACGTCCGTACTTCTCCAGCGCCTGGTACTTGCCCTCGGGGTTCTGGTCGGTGACCCGCTGCGCGCCACGCACCGACTCGACCGCCGGCACCACCGCGTCGTGGGTGATTCCGCGGGCACGGAGCAGCTCGGCCGCCGGCGCCCGGCCGCCTTCGTCGGCGATGGCGAGGAACAGGTGCTCGGTGCTGACGAACTGGTCCTGCATGGCGGTCGCGGCCGCCTGCGCCTGCTCGAGCACCAGTCGCAGCCGCGGCGAGACGCCGGGCTCGGCGCCGCCATGGGCCTTGGGCCGGCGGCCGAGCTCGTCGCGCACGGCTGCCGCGACCGTCGCCGCCGGCTGGCCGAGCTTCTGGAGCAGCGCCGGCACGATGCCGCCGGCCTGTTCGATCAGCGTGACGAGCACGTGCTCGGGGTCGACCTGGGCGTGCGACAGCGTGCTGGCCAGCCGCGACGCCGCCACGACCGCTTCCTGGGCCTTTTCGGTCAAGGTGTTGAGATTCATCGTCGTACCCTTCCCTCCGTCGTGCCCGGTGGCCTGGGCACTCAGCGTCCCGGCGGCTCGAGCCCGCGCAGCGCCTCGTAGTGCGCGCGCATCTCGGCCGGCAGGTCGGTCGGCACGCGGACGACGACCGCGACATAGAGGTCGCCGCGATCGTCCTGGGCGCCGGGCGCCGGCAGTCCATGTCCTTTCACCCGCAGTCGCTGCCCGGGCTGCGTGCCCGCCGGCACCTTCACGGTCAGCCGGCTGCCCGAGAGCGTCACCACCTCCACCGTGCCACCGAGCACGGCCGTGGTCACCGGCACGGCCGCCTGCGTGGTCAGATCGCGTCCCTGACGTTCGAACCGCGGGTGCGGCTTGAGGCGCACCCGGAGGTGAAGATTCCCGGCGGTCAGCCGAGAGCCATCGGACACGCCGGCCGGAATTCGCACTTCGAGCGTGCGGCCGTCGGCCTCGGGCACGGTGACGCGCTCGACCCGCCCGCCGAGCGCCGCCTCGAGATCGAGGGCGATGTCGTACTCGACGACGTCGGCGCGGCGCGGCCGGCCGCGCGGTGCGCCCCGCGCCCGCCGACCGCCATCGCGCTGCCCGCCGAAGAAGGTCTCGAAGAAGTCGGAGAACGGACTGCTGCCGCCGCCGAAGAGATCGGCCATCTCGTCGGGCGTCATCGTCCGGTAGCTGGCGCCGCCGCCGGGGCCAGCCGCGGCGCCCCCCGGTGCGACGTGCTCGTACTGGCGCCAGTTGGCGCCCAGCTCGTCGTACTTCTTGCGTGACGCAGGGTCGCTGAGGACCTCGTAGGCCTCGTTCAGCTCCTTGAAGGTCGTCTCGGCGGCACGGTCGCCCGGATTGACGTCGGGATGATGCTTGCGGGCCAGCCGCCGGAAGGCCTGCTTGATCTCCTTCGCCGAGGCCGTCTTCGGCACGCCGAGCGTCTTGTAGTAGTCGCGGAACTCCATCGCTAGATTCCGACCACGGTCTTGAGGCGCTGCACTTCGCGCGCCAGCCGGCGGCGCGCCTCGCCCCGGCCCAGCGCCGGATCCTCGAGCAACGGATCGAGCCGCTGCAGCCCTTCGGCCACGGCGAGCAGGCGCTGCACGCCGGCCAGGTTGACCCCGGCATCCTCGACGAGATCCTTGATCAGGCGCAGCCGGGCGATCTCGGCGGCGGAGTAGAGCCGCATGCTGCCGATGGTGCGGGCCGGCTGCACCAGCCCGAGCCGCTCGTACTTGCGCAGCGTCTGCGGGTGCATGCTGAGCATGCGCGCCGCCACGCTGATGAAGATCAGATCCGAACTTGACACGGATCAAGTCTGCATATTGATACGAGTCATGTCAACTAGCGCCGCGCACCGTCGAGCTGGGCGTCGACGGTGCCCACACCTGCAGACAATTGCTCAGAACATTCCTGAATTACACTACGGAAAATGGCGGCCTCCCGGACGCATCTGCCGACGCAGCCGCTCTATCCGGTGGCCGTCTTCTCGGCGGTGCTGGCGGCCACGGTCGCGATCACGGCGCTGGCGCGTGACCTATTGCCGGCCGTCGACGCCCGCGCCTATCAGGTGGCCGAGACCCAACGGCCACCGGACGGCGACCATTACCTCGCCAACGACATCAGCGGGCACGTCGACCATCACGTGTTCTGGTTCGGCACCGATGCCGAAGTCCTGCGCCGGCTGCGGGAGGCCGAGGTGCTGTTCCTCGGAAACTCCCGCCTCCTGTTCGCGCTCCGCCCGGAGGAGCTGCGGCCGTTCTTCGCCGCCCGCGGTGTCCGCTATTACGTGATGGGCTTCGGTTATCGCGAGGCCGACCGCTTCCCGCTCGAGATCATCCGCAAGTTCGATCTCCGCCCGCGCCTGGTGGTCGTCAACGCCGACGGGTTCTTCGGCGGCGGGCTGAGCGAGTGGGCCGAGGTCGTGAATCGCGACAGTCCGTGGGGCGCACGGAAGCTCCAGTGGGAAGCGGAGGCGGCGCACGAGGCCCGCCGGGTCGTGCACCGCCTGATCCCCAACTGGTTCCGGCTCTACGGACTGCCGGGCCTGGCGCAACGGCGCGGCTTCATCGCCTACCGCGCCCGCGAAGACGGCACCTGGGCCCTGTCGCCGTGGCCCGAGGGCACGACCGGCTTCGACGATCCGCCGTTGGACGGCGCGCCGCTGGCGCGCGGCGAAATCGCGGCCGCTCGCGCCTTCAAGGACGAGCTCGACCGTCGCGGCAGCGCCCTGGTGCTCACCCACGTGCCCTCGCCCGAGTCGATGCCCGGGGCGGGGCCGGCGCGGTTCGCCTCGCTGCTCGGGGTGCCCCTGGTGTTGGCCTCCGTCCCCGGGTTGACCACCCACGACAACAGCCACCTCAGCGAAGGCAGCGCTCACGACTGGACCGGCGGCCTGGTCTTCGCTCTGGCGCCGCTGCTCGACGAGGCCGGGCTGCGCCGTCCGGCGAGCCCGGCGCCGTGAATTTCGTCTCGTGGGCGTTCGTCGGCCTGTTCGCCGTCACGTTCCTGGCCCGGTTGACGATCGGGCGCCGCAAGACCGAGCCCGCCTACATCGGCGTCCTGCTGGTGGCCAGCCTCGTCTTCTACGGCTGGCACATTCCGATCTACCTGACGATCCTGGTCGGGACGGCGCTGCTCGATTTCGGCGTCGCCCTGGCGATGGATCGCCTGCCGCTGGAGGCGCGGGCGCGGCGGCGGCGCTGGCTGTTGGTATCGCTGGTCACCAATCTCGGCATGCTCGCCGTGTTCAAGTACGGCGACTTCGCGGAGCGCATGATCGAGGACGCGGCGGCCGCGTTCGGCACCACGGTCCGGCTCGACTCGCTCGGGCTCGTCCTGCCGATGGGCATCAGCTTCTACACCTTCCAGACGCTGTCGTACACCATCGACGTCTACCGCGGCCAGCTGCGGGCCATCGCCAACTTCCCGCGCTTCCTGTTCTTCATCAGCTTCTTCCCGCAGCTGGTCGCCGGCCCGATCGTCCGCGCCACCGAGTTCCTGCCGCAGATCGCCCGGCCCCGTCGCCTCCGCCTGCGCGTCTTCTACCACGGGGTGTGGCTGCTGGTCTGCGGCTTCTTCCTGAAGATGGTCTGCGCCGACAACCTGGCCGCCTACGTCGACGAGTACTGGGCGCGCGCCGCCCGCCCCGACACCGACGCGACTTTTGCGTTGTGGCTGGCGCTGATGTTCTCGGGGCAGATCTTCGCGGACTTCTTCGGCTACTCGACCATCGCCCGCGGCCTCGGCTACCTGTTCGGCTACCGCTTCCCGATCAACTTCGACGCCCCGTACATCGCCGGCACCTTCAAGAACTTCTGGGAGCGCTGGCACATCACGCTGTCGCGCTGGCTGCGTGACTACCTGTACGTCCCGCTCGGCGGCAATCGCGGCTCGCGCGCCCGCAGCCTGGCCAACCTGCTGATCGTGATGCTGCTCGGCGGCCTGTGGCACGGCGCCGCCTACACCTTCATCGTCTGGGGGGCGATCCACGGCGTGTGCCTGGTGGTGGAGCGGGTGCTCGGCCTCCACCGCGACACCGGCGCCCGCCGCAACCCAGCGGTGCGCGTCGCCTGGTTCGTCGTCGTGCAGGCCGCGGTGCTCGTCGCCTGGATCTTCTTCCGCAGCGAGTCGCTGGTCGACGCCACCACCTTCATCGGCAACGTCGCCGCCGGCGGCTGGCCGCTCCCCGAGACGTGGATGGTGGCGTCGCTGGGGTTCCTGGCGCCGCTGGTGGCGATGCACGCCTGGTGCTGGCTGGCCGAGCGGCGCCGCGTGCCGCCACTCGGCGCCGCCGCCAAGGCGATGCTCGCCGCGGCGATGACCTACGCCATCGCGACGATGTACGCCGGCACCAGCGACTTCATCTATTTCCAGTTCTGAGCTTGCAGTCCTGGTGGAGTGGTGCCAGCATCGAGCTGCAGGCGCGGCTTCCCTCAAGTGCCAGTATTGGCACCCCACGACGCCACCACGCCGGGCCCCGGCGTGTCGCGTTGGCCGTGAACGGCAATATCGGGCGCTGGGCGGATGCTGCGCCACCACGTCCACCACGGACTGCGTGGCGTGACAACCGGCGGCCCGGCGTACATACTGAACAGGCACGTGTTCGGCATCCAGACGTCAGACCTCGTCACCATCGCCCTCCTGGTCGTCCTCGAAGGCATCCTCAGCGCCGACAACGCGATGGTCCTCGCCATCCGCGTCCTGAGCCTGCCGAAGAACCAGCAGGTCAAGGCGCTGCGCTACGGCATGGCCAGCGCGTTCACCTTCCGGGCCACGGCCACGGCCCTGGCGGCGTACCTGATCGCGCTCGGCTGGGTGAAGCTGGTCGGCGGGCTCTATCTGCTCTACCTGCCGTTCCAGCACTTCCGCGGACATGCAGCAACGCCGAGTCACGCCACACCGTCAAGCCGGCCGAGCCGTGGCTGGGGATGTCGCCGTTCTGGGCCACGGTCGTCAAGGTCGAGTTGACCGACATCGTGTTCGCCATCGACTCGATCCTGGTCGCGGTCGCCGTCTCCGACAAGCTGTGGGTCGTCATCACCGGCGGGATCCTCGGCATCGTCATGATGCGGCTGGTGATCGGCCGGCTGCTGTCGCTGATCCGCCGCTACCCGGTGCTGGTCGACGGCGCCTTCGTGATCATCGCCTGGGTCGGCATCAAGCTGCTGCTCGAGTACGGGCACTCCCTCGGCTACGTGCACTTCGAGATCCCGAAGTGGTTCTCGCTCGGGCTCATCGTCGTGATTTTCGGCGCCTCGTACGTCTACGCGCGCCGGCGCGGGCCGGTCGAGGAGACCGAGC
This sequence comes from uncultured Acidobacteriota bacterium, assembly GCA_963786365.1. Lineage (GTDB taxonomy): Bacteria > Acidobacteriota > Vicinamibacteria > Vicinamibacterales > UBA2999 > CAWAYR01. The sequence continues at coordinate 181,586 of CAWAYR010000018.1, read as the reverse complement.
CCGACATCTCACCGGGGGCGCTGACGCCGCCCGGGCCTCAGCCCGCGGCGCCGAAGCGCTCCGCCGATCGCGCCTTGGCCTTGGCCGCTTCCATCTCGCGGTTGCGGGGCTCGGCGTTGGTGACCAGGTCGTCGATGAGCCGCCGGGCGACGCCCGCCACCTCGTCCACGGCCCGGTCGAACACCGGCTGGTTGGCCTTCGACGGCGCGGTGAACCCGCTCAGCTTGCGGACGAACTGGACCGACGCCGCCCGGATCTCGGCGTCGGTCGCCGGCGGGTCGAAGTTGAAGAGCGTGCGGATGTTTCGGCACATGGGACCAGTCTACTCATCGATGCGGCGCAGCGGTCAAGACCGGTTCAGAGGCCGCCGCTGATGGTCGGCGTCAACTACCCGTGGCGCCACTACGGCGGCGACTTCGGGCCGACCGTGTGGGGGACGCACTCCGGCGTCGCGGCAGCGCCGGCGGCCATCGCCGCCGACCTGGCGCTGATGGCCGGCTGTGGCGTGCAGGTGGTGCGCTGGTTCGTGTTCGCCGATGCCCGCGGCGGCATCCGCGTCGACGCTGCCGGCCGGCCGGCCGGCTTCCTGCCGGGCACGCTCGCCGATCTCGATGCCGCGTTCGAGCTGGCACTCGCCGCCGGCCTTCGGCTCGTCCCGGTGCTCTTCGACCACACGCTGGCATTCCGCGCCAGCGACGCCGCCGGAGCCCGCGTCGGCGGCCATGGTCGCTGGCTGGGCGATCCCGACGGGCAGTCACGGTTGCTCGAGCGGGTCATCGAGCCGGTGATCCGCCGCTACGGTCCCCACGGCGCGCGAGCCGCGCTCGGCGCCGCCGTGCACGCCTGGGACCTGCTCAACGAGCCGGACTGGATCGTCGCGGAGCTCAGCCCGTCCCGCCAGGTGGAGAGGCCGGTGCCGTTCGACGTCCTGGCGGCGTGGGTGCGCGATGCCGCCGACCTGGCCCACCGGCACGGGGCGCGGGTGACCATCGGCGGCGCCCGGCTGCGCTTCGCCGGGTGGTGGGACGATCCCCGGCTCGGCCTCGACTTCCTGCAGGCGCACGCCTATTACGACCCCGAGCACGACTTCGACCTGCTCACCACGCCGCGCCGCCGCCCTCGGCCTGACGCGTCCGCTGGTCATCGGCGAGTGCGCCGGGCAGGGCGATGCCGCCGATGCCGCCCGCCAGCGGCCGGCGCTCGGCGTCCGCGACCTCGCCGCGGCCGCCCGCCGCGGCGGCTACCTCGGCGCGTGGCCGTGGAGCTGGCGCGGGCGTGGATGCCCACGGCGCCGTCGCCCACGACGCGCTCGCCGCGATTGCCGCCGACACCGCCACCGGCGTCGCGCGCTAGCGAATCGCCACCGGCGGACGCAGCGGCTCGGGCCAGGCGTCGCCCTCGTAGAACACGCGCTCGAGGAAGAGTCCGGCGGCCGGCGCCGTGAGCCGGGCGGGCTCACCGCCGGCCCGCGTCGGCTCGGCGAGCCAGTCGGCGACGCGACCGGCGGGAAAGGCGTCAGCGCCGACGGCGGCGACCACGCCGACCATCCGCCGCACCATCTTCCACAGGAAGTGCGACCCGGCGACGCGCACCAGGACCAGGGCACCGGCGTCGGCGACGGTCACCTCGTCGAGCACCACCACCGTCGACTTGGCGTCGGGGTCGTCGTCCGAGAAGGCGCGGAAGTCGTGGCGGCCGACGAAGCCGGCGGCGGCCGCCTGCATGCGCGCCAGGTCGAGCGGCTCCTTGACCCACCACACGAACGGCTTGGCGAACGCCGACCGGCGGCGCGAGATCTGATAGACGTAGCTGCGGCGCACCGCACTGTGACGGGCGTGGAACCGGCGCGAGACCGGCGCGGCGTCGATCACGTGCACGTCGGCGGGCAGCGCGTCGTTGATGCGCCGGCACAGCTGCGGGGCCGCCGGGGCCCGCACCAGGTCGACGTGCGCCACCTGGGCCAGCGCATGGACGCCGGCGTCGGTTCGACCCGAGCCCTGGCTGTCGACCAGCACGTCGCCCAGCCCCTCGGTGATCGCCCGCTCGAGTTCGCCCTGGACCGTGCGGGCGTTGGTCTGCTTCTGCCAGCCGCTGTATCGTGTTCCGGCGTATTCGATCGTCAGCTTGAAACGAGGCACGCTCCGTACAATACACACGCGCGCGCCGTCACCCGCGAGGAGAGCCATGCCCCAGCCGTCGCACCGACCCGTCCACGCCGCCAACCTGCCCACGCCGGTCGGCCCGTATTCGCCCGGGATGGGCTTCGAGCGTCTCGTCTTCGTGTCGGGCCAGGGGGCGACCGATCCGGCCACCGGCGAACTGGTCGGTCACAGCGCGGCGCTGCAGACCGAGCAGTGCCTCAGGAACGTGCAGGCGATCCTCGAGGCCGCCGGCACCGACCTGCAGCACGTGCTGCGCTGCGGCGTCTTCCTCGTCGACATGGACGACTTCCAGGAGATGAACGCCGTCTACCAGCGGATGTTCGGTGAGCACCGGCCGGCGCGGACGACGATTCAGGCGGCCAAGCTGCCCGGCAAGGGCCTGCGCGTCGAAATCGACGCGCATCGCCTACGTTCCCTGATTCCCGAACAGCGGCTGGCGGCTAGGGGCTATCGACTAGGCAGCCCCGCTGTCACGCCGATCACACTGCCGGCGGTCGCCGGGCCCGGGCTAGCGGCGGGTCTGCGCCGACGGCGTCTGCTGGCTCACGACCGACATCGCCGTCGGTGATCATCGACGCCACGTCGGCGACGTTCGACGGCAGGATGATGGTGTCGGCGTTGTTGATGACCTTGCCGAACTCGGCGATGTACTGCTCGGCGACGCGCAGCTGGATCGCCTCTTGTCCACCAGGGGCCTGCGTCGCCTCGGCGACGCGCTTGATGCCCTCGGCGGTGGCCGTGGCCACGGCCAGGATCGGCGGCCGCCTGGCCCTCCGACTCGTTGATCTGCTGCTGCTTGCGCGCTTCCGAGGCCTTGATGGTCTGCTGCTTCTCGCCTTCGGCGCTGTTGACCGCGGCGTCGCGCTGGCCTTCGGAGGTGAGGATGACGGCGCGCTTCTCGCGCTCGGCGCGCATCTGCTTCTCCATCGCGGCCAGGATGTCGGCCGGCGGCGTGATGTTCTTGATCTCGTAGCGCAGCACCTTCACGCCCCACGGCTCGCTGGCCTTGTCGAGCTCGGCCACGACCGCGATGTTGATGTTGGTGCGTTCCTCGAAGGTGCGGTCGAGGTCGATCTTGCCGACCTCGGAGCGCAAGGTCGTCTGCGCCAGCTGCGAGATCGCGAACAGGTAGTCCTGGATCCCGTAGGAGGCGCGCTCCGGGTTGAGGATCTTGAGATAGAGGACGCCGTCGACGCCCACTTGCACGTTGTCGCGGGTGATGCAGACCTGGGCCGGGATGTCGAGCGCCGCCTCTTTGAGCGAGTGCTTGTAGCGGATGACGTCGATGAAGGGCAGCAGGATGTGGAAGCCGGCGTCGAGCGTGCCCGAGTAGCGGCCCAGACGTTCGACGACGTAGGCACTCTGCTGCGGCACGACGATCGCGGTCTTGGCGATGACGATGAGCGCCATGATCGCGAGCAGGACGATGACGATGAATCCGCCTTCCATGGGCTCCGCCTCTTTCTATTCGGCGACGACGCCGAGCTGCAGTCCGGACACACGGGTCACGCGGCAGCGCTGATTCGCGCCGAGTGCGACGGCGCCTTCGTTGCGCGCCTCCCAATTGGAGCCACGCAGCGCCACCCGGCCGACCGCACCCGGGGCGATGACGTCGACCGGGAACGCGATCTCGCCGACCAGCGAATCGACCGGGGGTCGAGCGCCGGTCGACTCGACCCGGGCCTGGATCTTGCCGCGGAAGAGCAGCAGGCAGACGACCGAGGCGATGGTGAACACCAGCCACTGCAGCCCGGCGCTCTCGACCAGGCCGAGCCGCGGCGACGGCGCCGGTGACCAGCGCGCCGATGCCGAAGAACATGATGAAGAACCCGCTCGGCGTAACGAGCTCCAGCACCAGCAGCACGAAGCCCGCCGCCAGCCAGATCCACCAGTCCATGGCCGAGAAGGATACAGGGAACCGGGGCCGGGGAACAGGAAACAGGCCAGTCGACATCGCAGCCGTACTCAGGCCCTCCTGATCGGTCGTGCCTCGGCGCCGACGTGGCGGCCCTCGCGTCGCGGCGGGCGAGGCCGCCAGGCTGCCGCCGAATGCTAAGATCGTCGGCTCACATGCCCACGATCCTCGTCACGAACGACGACGGCATCCACGCCGTCGGGCTGGCGGTGCTGGCCGAAGCGATGCGGACGCTTGGCGACGTCATCATCGTCGCGCCACATCAGGAGTCGAGCGCCATCGGGCACGCCCTCACGCTGCGCCGCCCGCTGCGTCTCGACGAGCACGGACCGAACCGCTACGCGGTCGACGGGACGCCGACCGACTGCGTCAACATCGCCGTGGCCGTGCTGCTCGACGGACGCCTGCCCGACCTGGTCGTCTCGGGCATCAATACCGGTTGGAACCTCGGCGACGACGTGACCTATTCGGGCACGGTGTCGGGGGCGCTCGAGGCGGCGCTGCTCGGCGCGCCGGCCATCGCCGTCTCCCTGATGCGCACCAGGGACTGGCAATTCGATTTCGGCCCGTCGGCGGCGATCGCCCACGACCTGGCGGCGCGCGTGCTGCAGTCGGGACTGCCGGACCGGACCTTCCTCAACGTCAACGTGCCCAAGGGCCAGCCGAAGGGCGTCCGGGTCACCGTCCAGGGGAAGCGCAACCACGTCACGACGATCGCCCGGCGTGAAGATCCGCGCGGCCTGCACTATTTCTGGATCGAAGAAGGCGAGGACGACTGGCTGCCGCACGACCACAGCGACTACCAGACGTGTCGCGACGGATACGTGTCGATCACGCCGCTGCAACCGGACATGACCGCGCACGCCGCGCTGGACCAGGCGCGCGCGCTGCTCAAGGGCGACACGCCGCGACGGACGGCCCGGCGATCGACCTCAGCCCCGCGGCCCAAGCGGCAGGCACCGGGCGTGCGGCGACGCGTCCGCTGATCCGACGCACGACGCCACCACAAAAAAAGGGACGCCCGGCCGGATGCTCCGGCGGGCGTCCCGTGTAGTGCAGTGCGACTCTGAATCGCGGCTATGGCGTCGCGCAGATGGCCGTCGCCGTCAGCGTCCAGCTCGGTGAGCCGGGGTCGAGCTCGGCCATCGTCACGGTCCAGGCAGTAGTGCTGCTGGGCCCGTTCTGCGCGAGCAGGCCAGCGTCGATCAGCCCGCTCACCGCGAAGCCGCCGCCGAGCACGACTTTGCCGGCGGGGCAGGTCGCAGTCACGCTCTTGGCCGACGCCGTGTTGGGACCGAGGGCGCTGGCGGCGAGCTCGTAGCCGCTCACACCCGTGCCATCGATGCCGTCAGCGCCCGCCGGTCCCTGCGGACCCTGGATGCCCTGGGGCCCCTGTGGGCCCGCTGGACCAATCGGCCCGAGCGCGCCATCGTTGCCCGCTGGCCCCTGCGCGCCAACCGGTCCCTGCGGCCCCGCAGCACCAGCGGCACCGTCGGCGCCGGCCGGGCCTTGCGGACCAAGCGCTCCCGGGGCGCCGTCGTTACCCGCAGGCCCCTGTGGCCCCGGAGCACCGGGCGCGCCGTCGTTACCTGCGGGCCCCTGCGGACCAGCCGCGCCATCAGCGCCCGCCGGCCCTTGCGCACCGGCAGCGCCAGCCGCGCCGTCGTTACCAGCCGGGCCCTGTGGCCCGGCAGACCCCGTCCGGACCAGCCGGCCCCACGGCGCCCACCGCGCCTGCCGGCCCCTGCGAACCCGCCGGCCCCTGTGGACCAGCCGCACCGGTTGCGCCAGCCGGCCCGGCCGGTCCCTGCGCGCCGGCCGGGCCCGTCGGGCCCGCCGGACCAACGAGGCCCGACGCCGCCAACCCCGCGAGGTCGCCGTTCACCACCACGTTGCCCGGCGCGACCTGCAGCGGCACGAAGTTCGGCACGGTCGACGTCACCGCCTGGATGTAGTAGCGGTCGAGCGACGACCCGACGAACGGCGGCACCACGTTGACCACGGCGCGGCCGCTGCCATCGAGATTGCCCATCGCGAGAATGACCACATCGGGGCCAACCGCGAACTGCACGCCGGCGTAGCTGAAGCCGGCGCCCGTGGTGCTGCCCACGATCGCAAAGTAGTGACCGGGCGTGCCGGTCACCGTCACCGTGGCCGAAGCCCCGGGGGTGACGACCTGCTTGTTGAGAACCGACGCGGGCGCCTGCGCCGCCGCATCGGATCACGCCTGCCTGCCAGGCGAACACCGCGGCGACGAACACTGCCACACCGCGCATCGACACCAGGCGCCGTTGGGCGCCGACGAACTCGTTCTGACTGTTTCCGAGGCTCATGGACGTTTTTGTCTCCAGTCCGACAGGACCGACCGCCGACAGAGCACGTCCCATGCCACGCCGAGAATCGGAGGAAAACACTCAATGTCTTCAGCGGATTCGTGCGGTGCGCGCGCGGTGGGCGCACGAAAGTGTGCGGCCATGGTCACTTGGCTGACGCGCAGTGTCAGTCGCCGACGGTTTCGATCGGCAGCCGACGGGATTGGCAGCGCTGGGAAGTTGCGCGCCAAGCCTGTATGGGGTGGTGATACTATTTCCAGGCGTCGGGGCGTGGCTCAGCCTGGTAGAGCACTCGGTTCGGGACCGAGGGGTCGGTGGTTCGAATCCACTCGCCCCGACCACGAAAACAGAAGGGCGGCGCCCACGCGCCGCCCTTCGTCGTTTCGCCCGACTCGCGACTAGCGCGCCGCCGTCGACGTCGGTCCGCCGCGCACCAGATCGCTCATCTCGTAGATCCGGCCGTTGGCCATCACGCGACGCACCTTGAGCGCGTCGCCGATGCGCTCGAGCGGGTTGCCGTCCACCAGCACGATGTCGGCGAGCTTGCCGGCGGCGATGACGCCGGCCTCGAGGTTGAGCGCCTCGGCCGGTGTCGCCGTGGCGGCGCGCAACGCCTGGAACGGCGTCATGCCGGCGTTCACGTAGGCATTCAACTCGCCGTGCAGGTTGACCGCGTTCGGCGTATCGGTGCCGGCGACGACCTTGCCGCCGGCCTTGAAGATGTCCATCAGCATCTGGTTGTTGCCCGGGCTGTCGAGCCCGCCGCCGGGCGCGCCGCCGCCTTGCGGGTTCTTGACCTGCTGCTGGATCCACTCCGGGTAGAGCGAGAAGCGCGGGTCCTGGCGCAGCGCCGGATCGGCGGCGAAGATGCGGCGCACGCCGCCGCCCGACATCATCGGGCACCAGTAGCGTTCGCTCTTGCCGAACAGCTGCACGACGTCGGCGTAGGCGCGCTGCAGCGTCGTCTGCTTGGGCGAGTAGCCGCGCCGGCTGGTGGCGGCGGTGTGCTCGGTGTTGTCGACGCCGACCAGCGCCGCCGGGAAGATCTCGTGGGTCGCCACCGGCACGCCGATGCCGTGCGCGAATTCCACCATCCGCTTCTGCTGCAGATCGGGCAGCCGCACGTAGCTCTTGATCAGGTCGTGCTGCAGCACCTTGGCGCGTTCGAGCTCCATCTCGAAGTGCGCCGGACTGGAGATGGCCACGCCCATCTTGTAGTAGACGCGCTGCCACTCCATCAGGTAGCCGGTGCCGTAGACGCGCGGGCCGGGTCGCACCCCGGCTTCGTTGGCCTCGCGATCCTCCACCGCTTCGTAGGGCGTGTTGCCGGGGCTGCGCACCGTGGTCACGCCGAACGCCAGCCAGGCGCGGCCCTGCGCTTCGCCGAAGTCCTTCTGCAGATGCGAGTGGAACTCGATGAGCCCGGGCATCGCCGTCAGGCTCGCGCCATCCACGACCGTGCCGCTGTGCGCGGCGGCGCTGTGCGGCGCCACCGATCGGATGCGGTTGCCCTCGACCACGATGTCCAGTCTCGCCGCGCGCCGTCTCGGCCACGCCGTCGACGAGCCGGCTCACGTGGATGGTCGTCCGCCCGCTCGGGCACGGCCGGGGTGTAGGTGAGCGACAGCGGCACCTCGCTCGACTGGCCGGTCTCGATGTCGACGATCCGCAGCTTGTCCATCGACTGATAGAGCAGCCGCTTCGAGTCGCCGGCCCAGCTCGGCGAGTGCGCCATCTCGGACGTGACGCGGCGCGGCGGTCCGAGCGGCTCGCCGGTGCGCGACACCGGCCACACCGCCAGCAGGCCTTCGTAGACGGCCGCCATCTTGGTGCCGTCGGGTGACCAGACCGGGCCGCCGCCGCCGCGCGAGTCGATCGACAGGTTCGGATTCGGGGCGAACCACCGGTCGTCGCCGCCGGTCGACGACATCGTCAGCACCTGGTTGGTGCCTTCGCGGAAGCGGGTGGAGTAGGACGAGACCATCGCCACCGCTACGCGCCGGCCGTCCGGCGACCAGGTCGGCGTGCCCGGCGAGAACAGCGCGTCGTGGATCGCGCGTGACCGCGCCGGTCGCGACGTCGACGACCGAGACCGGCGCCCGCCGCCACATCCCGTCGACGTCGAAGAACGCGATGCGCGTCCCGTCGGGCGACCAGGTGGCGCCCTGCGGCTGGGTGGTGAGCTTCGTGAGTTGCCGGTCCTGGCCAGTGGCCAGGTCGCGGATCCACAGCTGCAGCAGCGCGCCGCCCTTGTCCGAGGAGTAGACGAGCTTGGACCCGTCGGGCGACCACGCCGGATCGGTGTCGAGGAAACGATCCTTGGTGATGTTCTCGGCCGCGCCGCCGACCGGCATCACCCAGATGTCGCCGACGGCGGCGAAGGCCACCTTCGACGCGTCGGGCGAGATCGACCGGCCGCACCAGGCCGAGCACCTTCGCGGCGTGCGTGAGTCGAAGTCCGGGCGACGCGCGTGTAGCGCGCCGGCGTCGCCTGCAGCGTCGCCGTGAACGGCACGTCGGTGAAGCGCTCCGCGCCGACGGCCCGACGGCGGATCTTCCCGTCGGCGGTGTAGAAGAACTCGGTCGCACTGAGCCCAGCTCGGACGAAATGGAAAGGCGTTCTCGGAGCCGGTGATCGCCGCGCCGCCCAGCTCGAGCCGGCTCGACCCGCCCTCGAGGGCGTGGAGCACGACCTGGCCGCCGGGCCCCCACGACGCGGCGTCGACGCGACCCGTCGACGAGGCGATCTGCCGCTCGGCGCCGCCGGCCGCCGGCACCGCCCAGACGTGATGCTCGCCGTCGCGGGTCGAGACGAAGGCGATGTCGGCGTCGTTCGCCGACCAGCTCGGCATCGAGTCCTCGGCCGTGTGCGTCGTCAGCTGCCGCAGCGCGCCGCTGGCCACGTCGAGGACCCAGATGTTGTAGTTGCTGCCGAGCGGATCGCCGCGATCGGACGAGAACGCGATCCGCGTGCCGTCGTGCGACCACGCCGGCTCGCGATCGTCGAAGGCGCCGAAGGTCAGCTTGCGCTGGTTGGTGCCGTCCGGCGCGATCGTCCACAGATCGTAGCCGCCGTCGCGATAGGCGAAGAACGCGATGGTGCGTCCGTCGGGCGACCACGCCGGCTGACGCGCGTCGTTGAAGACGTCGGTGATCCGGGTGGCAGCGCCGCCGGCGGCCGGAATCGTCCAGATGCTGCCTTGGAGGTCGACGGCGAGGGTGCGGCCGTCGGGCGAGACGGCCACCGCCATCGACGTGCCCTCGTTGACCACGACGTCGACGGTTGCCGCCGGCGCCGGGCGCGTCGGCCGCGGCCCGGCTGACTGCGCGCGCGAGACGAGCCCGGCGTTGGCGGCGGTGACCATCACGGCGGCGGCGAGTGCCAGAGAACGCATGCGCATGATTGGCGGTTAGCCTATGAGCCGTCGTAGGGCGAGTCAAGCGCCGCGGCGATTACAATCACACACACGCGTGTCGTCCCCCGCCTCGCCGCCATCGCCTTCCGCTCGCGTCTCGCTCCTCGGTGTGGTCATGGCTCTGCTCGGTGTCGTCGTGCTCGTCGCGACGATCCGTCAGGTCGGCTGGGCCGACATCCGATCCGGCCTGCGCGGCGTCGGCCTCTGGTTCATCCCGGTCGTGCTCCTCGGCGGGCTGCGCTTCTTTGCCCGGGCCCGCGGCTGGGCGATCTGCGCGGCGCAGGTCGGTGCCGGCCCGCTGCCGACGGCCCGGGCGTTGGCCGCCGGACTGGCCGCCGACGCCGTCGGCAACCTCACCCCGCTCGGCCTGCTCGCCTCCGAGCCGACCAAGGTGCTGCTGCTGCGTCCGACGGTGGCCACTGGACCAGCGCTCACCTCGGTGGCGCTCGACAACGCCTTCTATACGGGCTCGGTCGTGCTGATGCTCGCGGCCGGGGCCTGGATGCTGGTGCGCCAGACGGTGCTGCCGGCACCGCTGCGGCTGGCCGCCGAGGGCGTGCTGGTGGCGGTGGTGGCCGGCGCGCTCGCCGCCGCCTGGGCGGTGCGTCGCCGGCCGGCGGTGCTGTCGTGGGCGGCGCAACTGGCGGCGCGCGGTCTCGGGCCGGGCGGCGCGCAGCCCGGAGGTGCTGCGCGAAATCGAGGCGCGGTTCTACGGCGTGGTCGACTGGCCGACGTCGGCGGTGGCCGCCGTGGCCGGCTGGCAGGCGCTGTTCCACGTCGCCGCCGTCGCCGAGGTGTGGCTCGTCCTCTCGGTCCTGTCCGGCGGCCGCACCTCGCTGGTCGACGCCTTCATCCTCGAATCGACCGGGCGGCTCATCACCGTGGTGTTCAAGGTGGTGCCGTTTCGCGTCGGCGTCGACGAAGCCGGGGCCGCGGTGGTCGCCAGCGCGATCGGCGTGCCGATCACCGACGCGGTGGCGCTCGCCCTGGTGCGCAAGCTGCGGATCGTGATCTGGAACGCCGTCGGCCTGGCGGTGCTGGCCCGGACACGCCGCTGACGGCGAGCGCCCCCACGCTTGTCACGCGTGACGGCGCTTCCTACAATCGATCGCTCCCCGCGTCTGTTGTCTGGAGAGTCCTGATGCCTCCTGCCCCGGTCCGCCTCGTCCTCGCCGTGCTGGTCGCCGTCGTCGTCGCCGCCAGTGCGCCGCCGCGCTCGCTGGCCCAGGCCGGACGCGTCGATCCGGCGCTCTACGGCGGCATGCAGTGGCGGAGCGTCGGGCCGGCGCGCGGCGGCCGGTCGATCGCCGCCGGCGGCAGCGACGCCCGGCCCAACGAGTACTGGTTCGGCGCCACCGGCGGCGGGGCGTGGAAGACGACCGACGGCGGCACGACCTGGGCGCCGATGACCGACGGCAAGATCGCGCATGTCGTCGGTCGGGGCGCTCGGCGTCTGCCCGGCCAACCCCGACGTCGTCTACATCGGCGGCGGGGAAGTCGCCTTCCGCGGCAACATCATCCAGGGCGACGGCGTCTACCGGACCGCCGACGGCGGCACGACCTGGACGCACGTCGGTCTGCGCGACTCGCAGGCGGTCGCCCGGCTGCGCGTCCACCCGACGTCGTGCGACACCGTCTACGCCGCGGTCTTCGGCCCGCCGTACAACGAACACCAGGAGCGCGGCGTCTTCAAGTCGACCGACGGCGGCCAGACCTGGCGCAAGACGCTGTTCCGCGACGGCAAGACCGGGGCCGTCGATCTCACGCTCGATGCGAAGAATCCGCAGGTGCTCTTCGCGTCGTTGTGGGAGGCGTTCCGCACGCCGTGGTCGATGTCGAGCGGCGGCCCGGGCAGCGGCCTGTTCAAGTCGAGCGACGGCGGCGAGACGTGGACCGAGCTGACGAAGAACGCCGGGCTGCCGGCCGGCCTCTGGGGCAAGGTCGGCGTGTCGGTCTCGCCGGTCGACGGCAACCGGGTCTACGCGCTTGATCGAGAACGAAGCCGCCGGCGGCCTCTACGTCAGCGACGATGCCGGCGCCACCTGGCGCCAGACCAGCGACAACCGCAACATCCGGCAGCGGGCGTTCTACTACTCGCGCCTGCTCGCCGACACCAAGGACAAGGACACCGTCTACATCCTCAACGTGCAGTTCTTCAAGTCGACCGACGCCGGCAAGACGCTCGACGACGATCCGCGTGCCGCACGGCGACAACCACGATCTGTGGATCTCGCCGACCGACAACCAGCGGATGGTGCAGGCCAACGACGGCGGCGCCAACGTGTCGGTGAACGGCGGCCGCACGCTGGACCGGCCAGGACTACCCGACCGGCCAGTTCTACAACGTCTTCACCACCAGGCACGTGCCGTATCACATCTGCGGCGCGCAGCAGGACAACAGCACGGCGTGCGTCGGCAGCCAGGCGCAGGCCGGCGCCGGCGAGGGCAGCCTGCCGCCGATCTTCTACGCCGTCGGCGGCGGCGAGAGCGGCTACATCGCGCCCGACCCGACCGACCTGAACGTCTTCTTCGCCGGCAGCTACGGCGGATTCCTGAGCCGGCTGGATCGCGAGACCGGCCAGCAGCGCGCGGTCAACATCTACCCCAACAACCCGATGGGCTACTCGGCCATCGACATCAAGGAACGCTTCCAGTGGACGTTCCCGATCGTGTTCTCGCCGCTCGACCCGAAGGTGCTCTACGCCTCGTCGCAGTACCTGTGGCGCACGGTCAACGGCGGCCAGAGCTGGGAGAAGATCAGCCCGAATCTCACGCGTTCCGACCCCAAGACGCTGCAGGCCTCCGGCGGCCCGATCACGCGCGACCAGACCGGCGTCGAGACCTACGCGGTCATCTTCACGATCGCGCCGTCGCGCCAGGACGCCAGCACCCTGTGGACCGGATCGGACGACGGCTGGGTGCACGTCACCCGCGACGGCGCGAAGACGTGGACCAAGGTGACGCCGAGCGACCTTCCCGAGTTCACGCGCATCGGCCTGATCGAGGCCTCGCCGCATCAGAACGGCGTCGCGTATCTGGCCGGCAACCGCTACCAGCTGCGGCGACCGCCGGCCGTATCTCTACAAGACCGCCGACTTCGGGCAGACCTGGACGAAGATCGTCTCCGGCATCCCCGACGCACGACTTCCTGCGCGTCGTCCGCGAGGATCCCAAGCGGCGCGGGCTGCTCTACGCCGGCACCGAGCACGGCGTCTACGTGTCGTTCGACGACGGCGGCGCGTGGCAGCCCCTGCAGCTCAACCTGCCCGACACCCCGGTGCACGGCATCGTGGTCGAGGAGCGCGATCTGGTCATCGGCACGCACGGCCGCGGATTCTACGTGCTCGACAACATCGGCGTGCTGCGGCAGGCCACGCCCGAGCTCACGACCAACGACCTGTTCGTCTTCCAGACCTTCGATCCGACTGCGCGGCCGCGACCGCAACGTGACGATCGACTACTACCTGGGCCGCGCCGCCGACGAGGTCAAGATCGAGTTCCTCGACGCCGGCGGCCAGGTGGTGCGCACGTTCACCGGCACGCCCAAGGCCGATCCGAACGCCGGACTGCCGCCGGGCGTCGATCCTGAAGCCGCGGCGTTCTTCGGCCTGGCACCGGCGCGCGTCGGCGTCGCCAAGGGCATCAACCGCTTCACCTGGGACATGCGCTACGCAGGGCGCCACGGTGTTTCCCGGCATGATCATGTGGGCGGCCCAGCCGCAGCGCGGACCGGCGGCGCCGCCCGGCGCTACACCGTGCGCATCACGGCCAACGGCCAGACCGCGCACCCGCGACTTCCAGATCGGCCTCGACCCGCGCCTCGCCGGCGACGGCATCACGCTCGAGGATCTGCGCGAGCAGTTCGCGCTGTCGGCGCGCATTCGCGACGAGGTCAGCGACGCCAACACGGCCGTCATCACCATCCGGGCGATTCGCGACCAGGTGAACGAGCGGCTGCAGAAGATCAGCCCGCGCCGCAAGGCCGAGATCCAGAAGCTGGCCGACGCGGTGCTCACGCCGCTGGCCGCGGTCGAAGCCGAGATCTACCAGGTGCGCAACCGCAGCAGCCAGGACCCGCTCAACTATCCGATCATGCTGAACAACAAGATCGCGGCGCTGGCCGGCGTGGTCGAGAGCGCCGACCACAAGCCGACGGCGCAGAGCTACGCGGTCTTCGACGAGCTGTCGACGGCGCTCGACGCCCAGCTCGCGACGATGCGCCAGACCGTGGCCACCGATCTGCCCCGTCTGAACTCGGCGCTCGGCGCGCGAGAAGATCCCGGCCGTCGACCCCAACGCCAGGCCGGCAACGCCGCCGACGCCGCCGACGCCGCCCCGCCCGTAGGCGCACGGCTTAGGCTCGGCCATGCACGCTCGCGGCATCGCGACGCGCCACGCGCCGGATCGGCATCAGCCGGCGGCAGCGGCTATCGGCCATCGACCGCCTCGGCGCCTGACCCGCCGGCCTGCTACAATGCGCCGGTGCGGACGGCGTCGGCGCTATGTGATCACGGGCCGCGTCCAAGGCGTCGGGTATCGCTTGTTCGTGCGCGATGCCGGCCGCCGCGAGGGCCTGTTCGGCCACGTGCGCAACCTACCCGATGGCCGCGTCGAGGTCGAAGCGGAAGGCGACGACGACGCGCTCGGCCGCTTCGAGGCCGCGCTCTGGCGCGGCCCGGCGCTGGCCCGGGTCGACGACATCGTCATCGACGACCTGCCCCCGTCGGGCCATCCCGGCGCCTTCGTCATCGCCTAGATCCGTCTCCCCATGGACCATCTCAAATCGAAGATCCGAAACGTGCCCGACTTCCCGAAGCCGGGCATCCTCTTCTACGACATCACGACGCTGCTCGGCGATCCGGACGGCCTGCGCGAGACCATCGACGCGCTGACCGAGCCCTACGCAGGCGCCGGCATCGAGCGGGTGGTCGGCATCGAGAGCCGCGGCTTCATCCTCGCCTCGGCGGTCGCCGATCGGCTCGGCGCCGGCTTCGTGCCGATCCGCAAACCCGGCAAGCTGCCGGCGGCGACCATCGGCGAGTCGTATGCGCTCGAGTACGGCACCGACTCGCTCGAGATCCACAGCGACGCCCTGAGCCAGCGGCCAGCGCGTGCTGCTGGTCGATGACGTCCTCGCCACCGGCGGCACGGCCCGCGCCGCCGTGACGCTGGTGACGCGGCTCGGCGGGCGCATCCACGCCCTCGACGTTCCTGATCGAGCTGGAGTTCCTGGGTGGCCGCGACCGGCTCGCCGACCGGCCGGTCCACTCGGTGGTCAAGTACTAGAAGGCCAGGGCGGCGGCGCCGGCGCCGCGGCGGCGTCTGGTACAGTAGCGACTCACGCGCCCGTAGCTCAGGGGATAGAGCACCCGCCTCCTAAGCGGGGGGTCGGCGGTTCAATTCCGCCCGGGCGCGCCATGATTGACGCCGCCGCTTGCCACGAAGGTGCAACGGCGGCGTTCGACTGTGCGCCTCGTGGTGGACTGTCCGACGCGGGCTAACAAGCCCAAGGCTACCTTTCGGCTCATACCGCATCGCCACCGCCCCCGAGCCGAACTCCAGCCGGCTCGACGAGCTTCAAGTCGACCCACTTCGAGAGTCCCGCGAACAACGTCGGTCCATGGCCCGCCAGCCTGGGATGCACCACGAACTCGTACTCATCGATCAATCCCAGCTCCGTCAACGCCAGCGCGAGCTTCACGCCTCCCACGAACAGTCCTCTTGCCCGACTCCTGCTTGAGCTGCTGGACGGCCTTCCCTAGATCCCCGCGCACGAGCTCCGCGTTCCAATCGACCCGGTCCAGCGTGCTCGACACGACGAACTTCTTCTGCCGCGTCGATCGTCCGGGCGAAGGGTTCCATCCAAGGTTGCATCCAATCCGGCCTCGCTCCCGTCCGTGCCGGCGTCCGCCACGCTGCCTCCATCATTTCGTAAGTCACCCGGCCAAAGAGGAGTGCATCGGCCCGGGCGAGGTTCTCGGCCGCGTGACGATGCAGGTCTTCGTCGGCGAACATCGCACGATGATCGCAGCACCCGTCCAATGTGACGTTGATGGAATATCGAAGGGGTCGCATTACGCAAGGGTACCGCCGGTGGGGTCGACGATCAAGGTGCGCCCGCCTTCAGGGCGAGGAGCCACTCGCCATTCTGTGGTGAGCGGATCGAGAAGACCGTGACCTCAGAAAGACTTGGCCAGCCAGTAGCCGAGAAACACGCTTCCGATCCCAATGACGACTTGCGCCGCGACGTTGGCGAGCGCCGCGCCCGTCGCCCCGCTACGAACCAGCGTCAACGAGTCGAGCCCGAAGCTGGAGAACGTTGTGAAGCCGCCAATTATGCCGACGAACACGAATACTCGAGCGGGCTCGCTCAGCCGCAACGTGCCCGCAGCCGTCAATCCCGCGAGCAGGCCGATGATCAAGCAGCCGCTGATATTCACGAAGGCGGTCGCGTAGGGAGTCGGCTGTCCGAACCAGCGAGCCGTGGCGACGTTCGCGCCATGACGCACCATCGATCCGAGCGCGCCGCCCACGCCCACCGCGATCCAGAGCATGCGGGATTCTAGCGCGTTGGTGATCCGCCGCCACCGGGCACCGCCGACTGCGCGCCAACGCTCGCCGGGTTCCGCCACTGCGAAGGATTGCGCAATACGAGAGCCGGCGCGGCGCATGGGCGCCGCCGGCCGGGCGGCCCGTGAGACAATTCGGCGACGCCCGGGCTGCTGCTGATCGCGTCACGCTACCGCCAACCCCGATGACATCTCAAACCGCGGCCACCCGGCCCACCACGTCGATCGTCGTCCGGGCCATCGTCGTGTGGACGATTGCGCTGGCCGGGTTTCAGGTCATCGTCAGGGTGTTCCACGCCGGCAACTGGGCGCACATCGTCAGGGACCTGCTCCTGTTCCGTCCGACCGCCGAAGCCGATTCCTGGGAGCCAATCGCGCTGTCGCTGGCGCACCTGCACGCGGCCGGCACCCACGCCTTTTACGCCGCGCGCTACTTCGCCACCGACAGCCAGTTCATCTACTCGCCCCTGGCCCTGCTCCTGTTCGAGGGCATGGAGCGGGCGGGCGTGTGTGGAGCGCGTACTCGGCGCTGAACCTCTTCGGCTGCGTCGTCCTGCTGGCCCAGGCCGGCGTGACCGGCCTGCTCTTCGACCTTGCGCTGGTCCGCTACGCGCCCTCGCCGCCGACGCGGCTGGAGCGGATCGGCGCCGGCGTCATCGGCGTCGGCGGCACGATCGTGTTCTATCCAGCGATCCGGGCCTGGGAGCTCGGGCAGATTCAGCTGTGGATCAATTGCGCCCTGCTGACGGCGACGCTGCTCTTCTTCCGCGGCCAGCAAGGCCGCCGCCGGCGCCATCTTCGCGACGGCGTGCGTCATCAAGCCGCATCTGCTCGTCGTCAGCCTGCTGCTGGCGCTGCGGCGCGAGTTCCGCTTCCTCGCCGGTCTGATCGGCGTGCTGCTCGTCCTGCTCGGCGCGTCGGTCTTCGCCTACGGGTGGGAGATTCACGCCGAGTACGTCAACCTGCTCGGCTACCTCTCGCGGCGCGGCGAATCCTTCTATGCCAACCAGTCGCTGAACGGCCTGTTGAATCGCGCGCTCGGCCTGGGGCCCAACTTGACGTGGGACGGCACCCACACCCAGATCGAGTTCAACCGCGCCGTCTATCTCGCGACCACGGTCTTTTCCTTCGTCGTGCTCGGTCTCTCGTTCTGGCGGCTGCGGCGGCAGCGCCCCGGCGAACAGCTGGAGGTCTACTTTCCGCTGGCGCTGCTGGCAGCGACGATCGCCTCACCGGTCGCCTACGAGCACCACTTCGGGTTCACGCTGCCGCTGTTCTGGATCCTGTTCCTCGAGGTGTCGGCGCGGACGGCGGGCGTTTCCGTGGCGCCTGGCGGCATTTACGATCGTCCTGGCCCTGAGCACGAACTTCTGGGCGATGGCCAACGCCACCGCGCCGTCGGCGCTGAACTTCCTGCAGTCGTATCTGTTCTTCGCGGAGCTGTCGCTGCTGGCGTGGCTGCTGGCCTAGCCGTGGCCGCCACGCGCCGCGGTGCCGCGGTCACGGTGCGGTGAATGCGGCCGGCGGCGGTCAGTCGCCGGCGGTCTTGATGTGGGCGGCGCGGAACACGAAGTAGCGGCTGGCGAGGAAGTTGAAGCCCATGCCAGCGGCGATCCCGAACAGGGCGCAGGTCTGCGGCGACAAGGTCGTCGTCACGCGCAACAGCAGCAGCGTGATGGCCAGGTTGGCGATGGCTCCGACCGAGGCTCCGGCGGCGTAGCGGAGGAACTGCGCCGGCCACGGCCGGCGCCGGGCGCCGGCGAAGCTGAAGCGGCGATTGAGCGCGAAGTTGAAGCACAGCGCGACGCCGATGGCCGCGGCGACGGCAGCCTGTTCGGACAACCCGGCGGCGAGGAACCCGGTCAGGGCGGCCACGTTCACGATCGTGCCGAGGCCGCCGACCACCATGAACTGGAGGACCTGCGTCCACACTCCGTATTTGAAGACGTAGAGACGGCGGAGGTGCTTCAGGTAGAGCAGTTGCTGCTTCAGGGTCAGCTTGCTCTCGCCGTATTGCCGGTCCTCGAAGTGGATCGGCACCTCGACCACCCGCTCGCACCGGCACTTGACCAGCAGCTCGAGGCCGATCTTGTAGCCGACGGGGTTGAAGTCGTGGCCGGCCGCGAAGGTCGAGCGCCGCATCGCGAAGAACCCGGCCATCGGGTCGCGCACGGCGGTCAGCGGCCGGGCCAGCAGCGTCGCGACGCGGCTGTTCAGCCAGCGGAGGAACCCCCAGTCGTCCGAGGTCGACCCGCCCTCGACGTACCGGGATCCGATGACGAAGTCGGCGCCGGCGGCGAGCTTGTCGAGCATGTGCGGCACGGCTGGCGGCGGGTGGCTCAAGTCGGCGTCCATGCACACCAGCACGTCGCCGGTCGCGCGATGGAACCCGTCCAGGACGGCGCTGCTCAGTCCCCGATCGGCGGTGCGAACCACGAACTGGACCCACGGCTCGGCCCGCGCCGCGACCAGCTCCCGCGATCCGTCGCGGCTGTCGTCGTCCATCAGGAGCACGTCGATCTGTCCGCCGAGCCGCTCGCGCAGCTCACGCAGCCGATCCAGCAGATGCGGGCAGGCTGGCGACTTCCCGGTAGGTGGGGACGACGATGGTGACGCTCGGCGGCGACAGGAAGGCGGGCGGCGGTGGACGCACGAACCTCACTCTACCTTGGGGGTGTCGGCCGGCTGGAGCACGACTTGAGGTGGAGCGGCGGCGGCCGGGCCATTTTTCGCGGGCTGCGCCCGGCGTTCCGCCCCGCGGCTGGCATCCTGCTACACTCAAATGCTCTATGAAGCACTCCGAGCGCGAGCACCTGAAGGAGAACGAACTGGCCAAGGCCCTGGCCGCGGCCAATCAGGCCATCGGCCAGCACCAGTCGCAGTACCTCGCCATCGGCGGCGGCATCGTCGCGCTGCTGGTGGCCGTCGCCGGCTACACCGCGTGGAGCCGCAACGCCGACAACGCCGTCAGCGGCCTGCTCGCCGAGGCGATGGTCGTCTACGAGGCGCCGGTGCAGGCCCCGATCCCGCCGGTCGACGCCGCGTCCACCGGCGGCACCGGCGCAGACGCCCGGGCACCTATCCGACCGAGCGCGCCAAGCTCGAAGCCGCGCTGCCGAAGTTCCTCGCCGCCGCCGACGCCAGCCCGAGCAGCGGACCCGGCCGGCTGGCCCGGTTCAACGCCGCATCGGTCCTGATCGCGCTGGGCCGCTTCGACGAGGCGCGCGCACAGTACGACCAGCTGGCCAGCGGCAACGACCTCGTGGCCCGCGGGGCGGCGCTCGGCCGCGCCCAGGCGCAGATGCGGGCCGGGCAGTTCGATCCGGCGATCGAGAGCCTCAAGGCGCTGAGCACCCAGACCACCTCCGACCTGCCGGTCGACGGCGTGCTGATGGAACTGGCCAAGGCGTACCGGGCGTCGGGCAAGGTCGACGACGCCCGCAAGACCCTGACCGAGATCGTCGAGAAGCACGCGGAGTCGCCGTTCGCGGCCGAGGCGCGCACCGAGCTCGACAAGCTCAAGAGCTAGGCGGGACTCGGGGCTCGGGGCCCGGGGCTGACGACCGGTCCACCGCGAAAGCCTTCAGGACTGTGAAGGAACGGTAAGGACCGCCGTCGTCACGCGTCGGCGTCCCGCTTCAGTTCGGCCAGCAGGCGCAACGCCTCGAGCGGCGTCGTCTGGTCGATGTCGACGGCGCGCAGCCGGTCACGCACGGCGTCGTCGGCCGGTGCCTGGAAGAGCCCGAGCTGCTGCTGCGGCTCCGCCGGCTGGCCGCTCAGCGCCGGACGGCCGCCGCGCGTCAGCTCGTCCTGCTCGAGGGCCCGGAGAATGTCGCGGGCGCGGGCCACCACGCTCGGCGGCAAGCCGGCCAGCCGCGCCACGTGGATGCCGTAGCTGCGGTCGGAGCGGCCCGGCAGGATCTTGTGCAGGAAGACGATGTCGTCCTTCCACTCCTGCACGGCGACGTGCGCGTTGACCACGCCGGCGACGCCGTCGGCCAGGTCGGTGAGCTCGTGGTAGTGCGTCGCAAACAGCGTCTTCGGGCCGGGCCCGGGTGTTGGTGGCGAGGTGCTCGGCCACCGCCCAGGCGATGCTCAGGCCGTCGAAGGTGGCCGTGCCGCGGCCGACCTCGTCGAGCACGACCAGGCTGCGCGAGGTCGCGCCGCTCAGGATGTGGGCGGTCTCCTGCATCTCGACCATGAAGGTGGACTGGCCGCGGCTGATGTTGTCCGAGGCGCCGACGCGGGCGTAGATCCGGTCGACCAGCCCGAGCTTGGCCTCGCGCGCCGGCACGAACGAGCCGGTCTGCGCCAGCAGCGACAGCAGCGCGACCTGCCGCAGGTAGGTCGACTTGCCGCCCATGTTCGGCCCGGTCAGCACCACGAGCTGCTGCGGCGCGCCGTTCGAGCCGCACGTCGTTGGGCACGAAGGCGCCGCCGGCGAGCCGCTCGACCACCGGATGGCGCACGTCGGTCGCGGTCAGCTCGTCGCCGTCGTGGACGTAGCGGCTTGGTGTAGTTGCCGACGGCCGCGGTCTCGGCCAGCCCGGCCAGCACGTCGAGCGCCGCCAGGGCCGCGCGCCGTGTCGAGCACGCGCGGCGCCTCCGCGGTCGACCCGCGCGCGCAGCGCCTCGAAGAGCTCGAGCTCGCGCTCGACGGCGCGCTCGTCGGCGCCGAGCACCTTCTCCTCGTAGTCCTTGAGCGCCGGGGTGACGAAGCGCTCGCCGCCGGCGATCGTCTGCTTGCGGATGTAGTCGTCGGGCACCGCGTGGAGGTTGGCCTTCGAGATCTCGATGTAGTAGCCGAACACGCGGTTGAAGCGGACCTTCAGCGACTGGATGCCGGTGCGCGCCCGCTCGGTGGCTTCGAGCTCGGCGATCACCTGCTTGCCGGAGCGGCTGACCCGGCGCAGCTCGTCGAGCTCGGGGTCGACGCCGTCGCGGATCACGCCGCCGTCGCGGGCCAGCGCCGGCGGCTCGTCGACGACCGCGGCCTCGATGGCGTCACGCACGTCGGCGAGGTCGTCGAGCTGCGCGACGAGGCTGGCGACCAGCGGCGCCCGGCACTCGCCGAGCAGCAGCCGCACCCGCGGCACCGCGGCCAGCGACGTCCGCAGGGCCACCAGGTCGCGCGGGCTCGCCGTCGACAGCGCGACCCGCGACATCAGCCGCTCGAGGTCGAGCACCGTCTTCAAGCGTCTCGCGCAGCTTGCCGCGCTCGGCGGCGCGGAACGCCAGCTCCTCGACCGCGTCGAGGCGCTCGCGAATCGGCTCGAGCGTGACCAGTGGCGCCAGCAGCCAGGCGCGCATCAGCCGCCCGCCCATGGCCGTGACCGTGCGGTCGATCTCGTCGAGCAGCGAGCCGGCGCGGCCGCCGTGCGCCGACTCGACGATCTCGAGGTGGCGGATGGTCGTCGGATCGACGAGCAGCCGCGCCGCCGACTCGCGCAGCCGCAGCGTGCGCACGTGCGCGAGGTCGGCCTTCTGGGTGTCGCGCAAGTAGCGGACCAGCGCCCCGGCGGCGGCCACCGCCCGTGGCCGGCCCTCCAGGCCGAAGCCTTCGAGGCCGCTGACCCGCAGCTGCTCGCGCAGGATCTCAGTCGGCGCGGCCCAGATCGAACGTCCAGCCGTCGACGGCGGTCACCGGGATCGCGGCCGCGGCCGGCAGCGCCGCCGTCACGTCGACGCCGGCGGCGACGACGATCTCGCGCGGCGTCAGCACCGCGACGTCGTCGTCGAGGGCCTGGCGGGCATGCGGGCCGGTGTACTCGGCGACCTGGAACTCGCCGGTCGAGAGATCGAGCAGGCTCACGCCGAGCCGGAGCTGCGGGCCGGGCGGATCGTCGAGGCCGGCGACCGCCAGCAGGAATGCCGGCTCGCGGGCGTCGAGGTAGCCGGCGTCGGCCAGCGTGCCCGGCGACACGACGCGCACGACCTCGCGGCGGACGACGCCCTTGGCCTTCTTCGGGTCCTCCACCTGCTCGCAGATGGCGACGCGATGGCCCTTCTTCACCAGCCGGGCGATGTAGCCGTCGGCGGCGTGATGAGGGACGCCGCACATCGGCACGGCGGCGCCGGTGGCGTCCTTCGACCGCGAGGTCAGCGTGAGATCGAGGGCCCGCGCCGCCACCAGGGCGTCCTCGTAGAACAGCTCGTAGAAGTCGCCCATGCGGAAGAGCACGAGGGCGAGCGGATACTGGCGCTTGGCCTCCAGGTACTGCCGCATCGCGGGCGTGACCGACGCACCGAGTGCGGGCAGGGGCGGCGCGGTGTCAGGGGCGCGGGACAGACTGGCCTCGGCTGGCGTGGACGAGCGGCCGGCCTCGAGGCCAGCGCGCCAGACGTCGAGTATAGTCGGGAAGCGCACGGATGATGTGGGTCCTCGCAGTCGACACCAGCTCTCCGGGCGGCGCGGTGGCGCTGCTGCGTGACGACGACGTGATCGTCGAACGCGAGGGCGATCCGGCGGTGCCACACGCCGTGCGGCTGCCGGGCGCGCTCGCCGAAGTGCTCGCCGCGGCGACGCTCGCGCCCTCCGCCCTCGACCTGCTGGCCGTCGCCTCGGGACCGGGTGCCTTCACCGGGCTCCGCGTCGGATTGGCCACCGTCCAGGGGCTCGCCCTGGCGCTCGATCGGCCGACCGTCGGCGTCTCGTCGCTGGCGGCGGCGGCATGGCGCTACTTCGACCAGCAGCCGGCTGGCGCCGCCTGCGCGGTGTGGCTCGACGGCGCCCGCGGGGACGTCTTCGCGGCGGCGTTCGCCCGTCCGTCGGGCGCCGCTGGCGACTGGCCGCTCGATGAGATCGTGGCGCCGTCGGTGGACACGCCGGCAGCGACCCTCGAACGCTGGCGCCACGCCGTCCCGACCGATGCGCCGCTGTTGCTCGGCCCCGGTGGCCGCGGCCGCGAGCAGGCCATCGCCGCCGGGCGGGCGGTGGTCGCCGCCGACGCGCCGTTGGCGGTGCCGGTCGGCCGGATCGCCTGGCGGGCGCACCTGGCGGGGCGATCGGGGCCGCCGCATGCGCTGGCGCCGTTGTATGTCCGCCGACCCGATGCCGAGGTCGAGCGCGACCGCCGGCTCGGCGTCGGCGTGCCGTCGCCGTGATGGTCTCGTTCGGCCGCCTGACCGCCGCCGCCGACCTCGACGGCATCCTCGCGCTCGACGCGCTCTGCTTCCATCGCCCCTGGACCCGCGAGGAGTACGAGCGCGAGCTGGCCGATCCGGCGCGCTGCTACCTCTACGTGGCCCGGTCGCCCGATGGCGCCATCGTCGCCTACTGTTCGTTCTGGCGAGTCTTCGACGAGGTGCACGTCAACAACTTCGCGGTCCATCCGGCGTGGCGGCGGCAAGGGGTCGGCCGGGCGCTGTTGGCCCACGTCCTGGCCGAGGCGGCGGCATTCGGCGCGCCGCGCGCCACGCTCGAGGTCCGGGCGTCGAACCTGCCGGCGATCGGGCTGTACCAAGCCGGCGGATTCGCGCCGGCGGGCCGCCGACCGGCCTATTACACCCACCCGGTCGAGGATGCCCTCATCCTCTGGCGCGACCCGTCGGCGCGCGGCGTCGGCCGGCGCCGGCGGACTGACCTTGAACCGTCCGGCCGGCGGTGTTAGAGTCCGGCCCAAGGGGCCTGACGCACGGGGCGCCGGGACCAGGAAGGGGGCGGATGTCATGATGACTGACACCGAGGAAACGCGCCGCCTGCTGCTGGCCAGCAGTGAGGCATTCCGTCAACTCTCCGAACACCACCACGCACTCGACGACAGACTGAAAGTCCTCGCCACCAAGCATTCACCTCACCGACGACGAACAATTCCAGGAAGTCACGTTGAAGAAAGAGAAGTTGCGACTGAAGGATCAGATGGAGGCGCTCGTCCGGCGCCACCGCTCGGGCCTGCAGAGCTCGATGCCCGCCTGACATTCCCGTCGTGACGGCGCTGGTGTCCAGCACCGGCGTCGTCGCGCCCTGTCGCGCCATCGGCGGGGGACAGTACAATTCCCACGTGCTGACGATCGGACTCGATCGCGCCGGATGGCCGTTCATCCTTGGCGCCGTCGCCGTGGCCCTGGCCGGCGCCTGGCTGGGCGGACGTCTGTGGGCCCTGCCCGGAGCGCTGCTGGCGCTGAGCTTCGTCTTCTTCTTCCGCGATCCGGATCGGCCGCTGCCCGCGGACCAGGCGCTGATCCTGTCGCCGGCGGACGGCGAGGTGAAGTTCGTCGGGCCGGCGATGGCCGGGGCCCCTGAGGGCACCTGGCAGCAGATCACGATCTTCCTCTCGCCCACTCGACGTCCACGTGAACCGCTCTCCGGTGGCCGGGCGGGTCACCAGCGTCCGCTACAAGCCGGGCCGGTTCCTCCCGGCCTATCGGCCCGAGAGCGGCGCCGTGAACGAGCAGGCCGAAGTGTGGGTCGACCACGAGGGCCGCACCGCCGTCTATCGCCAGGTCGTCGGCATCATGGCCCGCCGAGTGGTCAGCCGGGTCCAGGAAGGCGACCAGCTGCGGGTCGGGCAACGCGTCGGCGTGATGAAGTTCGGATCGCGGATGGATGTCTTCCTGCCGCCGGACCTGACGGTGCAGGTCGCCGCCGGGCAGCGGGCCGTCGCCGGGGTCACGGTGCTGTCGCGGTGGAACGCCCGATGACGGCCGGCCGAGGTGCGCGACGGCGGCCGAGCGCCGCGGCCTGCGTCGAGGCGTCTTCCTGCTGCCGAGCCTGTTCACCCTCGCCAATCTGTTCTGCGGCTGGGCGTGCGTGGTCTACGCGATGCACGGCCAGTTCCACACCGCGGCGCCGTTCATCGGGGTGGCGATCGTCCTCGACATG
This sequence comes from uncultured Acidobacteriota bacterium, assembly GCA_963786365.1. Taxonomy (GTDB): domain Bacteria; phylum Acidobacteriota; class Vicinamibacteria; order Vicinamibacterales; family UBA2999; genus CAWAYR01. The sequence continues at coordinate 156,370 of CAWAYR010000018.1, read as the reverse complement.
CTGGATGGCCGCATCGCCCGGATGACCGGCTCGTCGAGCGCGTTCGGCGTCGAGTTCGACTCCCTCGCCGACCTGATTTCGTTCGGCATGGCTCCGGCCGCGCTCACGTTCCAGTGGGGGCTGGCCCCGCTCGGCCGGCTCGGCTGGGCGATCGGCTTCATCTACCTGGCGGCGGCGGCGGTGCGTCTGGCCCGCTTCAACATCCAGCGCGTCGCCGACAAGCGCTACTTCGTCGGGCTGCCGAGTCCCTCGGCCGCGGGCATCCCGGCCGCCACGATCTTCTTCTCCTCGTCGCCGATCACCGATCGCGGCCCGGCCTTTCTGGCCCTGGCGATCCTGCTCGTGCCGGCCCTGCTGATGGTCAGCACGATCCGGTTCCGCAGCCTCAAGAACCTCGACCTCGCGTCGCCACGCAGCTACAAGGTGATCGTGCCGGTCGCGGCCTGGGTGGCGCTGATGACGGCCTACACCGAGGAGGTGCTGGTGGTGATGGCCTACACCTACCTGGTGTCGCCGATCATCGAGTGGGCGGTGGTGCGGATCAGGCGACCGCCGCCGCTCATGCCGCCGCCGGCGCCAGCCGAGCCGCCGGCCGAACCGCCGGCCCCGGCCTGACGCCGGCCGGCCGCCCGCCGTTCAGACCGCTGGCAGCCGCAGCGTCACGGTGGTGCCCAGACCCGGCGCGCTGGTCACGTCGATGGAGCCGCCGTTCAGCTCGACGTTGCGCCGGGCGATGGTGAGCCCGAGGCCGGTGCCGGTGGCCTTGGTCGAGAAGTACGGCTCGAAGATCCGGTCGAGCGCCGCCTGGTCCATGCCGACGCCGGTGTCGGCCACCGCGATCTCGACCTGGCCCGGCGGCAGCGGGCGAGCCGTGACCCGCAGCGTGCCGTCGCCGGGCATCGCGTGGAGCGCGTTCTCCACGACGTTGGTCAGGGCCCGCGAGAGCAGCACCCGGTCGACCAGCGCCTCGGGCAGCCCCGCCGGCACGTCGATGGCGATGGCGATGCGCCCGGCCAGCGCCAGCACATAGGGCTGCAGCAGCTCGTCGAGCAGCGGCGCCAGCGGCGTCGGCTCGGGGCGCGCCTGCGGCGACGAGGCGAAGCTGGAGAACTCCGCCGCCAGCTGACGCAGCAGCCGCACCTGCAGCAGCACGTTGGCGACGCAGTCGTCGACCAGCGGGCCGAGCGGCCGGCCGCGATCGGCGTGGACCCGGCGCAGGTGCTCGGCGTTCAGCTGGATCGGCGTCAGCGGGTTCTTGATGTCGTGGGCCACCTGCCGCGCCATCTCGGCCCAGGCCTCGAGGCGGTTGGTGCGTTCGAGCTGCGCGCGCTGGCGCTGGAGATCGTCGGCCATGCCGTTGAAGGCCTCGACCAGCCGGCCGAGTTCGTCGGCCGAGGTCACCAGCACGCGGGCGTCGAGGTCGCCGCCGGCGAGCCGCTGCGTCGCCCGCGTGAGACGGCTGACCGGGTCCGAGATCCGCTCGGCCGCCCAGTAGCCAATCGCCGAGCCGAGCAGGATGAAGGCGATCGCGGCCAGCAGCACGCGGCGGTCGAGCTCGTCGAGCTGGCGCTCGATCCCGCGCTGCCGCAGGGTCAGCGGCACGCTGACGATCGCCGGGCGGTCCTCGACCCGGACCGGGGCCGACGCGACCAGATACTCGTAGGTGCCGACCGACTCGCGGGCGAGATAGGTCGAGCGCCCGTCGAGCGCGAGGGCCCGGTAGACCGCGCCCGGCGTGCGGGTCGGCAGCAGTCCCGACGCGAACAGATTGCGTTCGCTCGACGCGAGCAGTCCGGTCCCGGCGAAGACGTTGATGTCTTCGCCGATGACGCGGCTCAGCCAGACCAGCAGCGAATCGTCGAGCACCGGCAGATTCGACGCGCCCCGCGCCTCGATGCTCGCGAAGTCCTCGACCACCCGGCTCGCCGACACCGCCGTGCGGGCCGCCTCGCGTTCGATGTCGGCGTAGAGCGACGTCGCCATGTAGGCACGCGTGACCAGCGCCAGCGCGACGACCGGCACGACCACCGCGGCGACGAACGCGAGGAACAGCGTCCGGTAGAAGCTGGCGCGGACCTGGCGCAGCAGGGCCCGGCCCGATACCGGCGCCCGACCGCCCAGCCACGAGGCCACGCTGAAGCCGGCGAGGAGCGCCACGAAGGTGAGCGCGGTGACGGCGACGAGCTCCGCCAGCGCCGCCAGATGCCCGAGGGCCGAGGCGCGGGGATGGCCCACGGCATAGATGGCGCCGCGGTCGTTGAGCAGATAGACGTCCGAAGCGATGCCGCGATCCTCGATCACCGCCCAGAACGGCTGGCGCGAGGCCGTGAGCCGGCCGAAGAGCGCGTCCGACAGCGGCCAGGCGTCGGTCCCCGAGGTGAACAGCGGACGCCGGCTCCAGCCGTAGACGGCAAACGCCACGTCGTCGCGCGGGCCGGCCTCGGGCGGTCCGGCCGTGGCCCGCAGCAGGCCGACGTAGGGGTTCTGGGCGGCCAGGAACGGCAGGTTGCCGTAGTCGAGCACGACGTGCACGACCACCGAGCCGACGATGCGCGGCCCGCGTCCGTCGTCGACGCACACGCCGCGTCCGGCATGCAGCAGCCGGCGTTCTTCGGCGAAGAACGGCGATACCTCCTCGAACAGCTCCCAGGCGCACGACGATTCCTGCCACGCCTGATCGGCGGCGGTCTCGGGCAGGTTCAGCGCGAACCGGTTGACCATCCGACCGGCCGGGTCGTAGAGCTCCACCGACGAGGTGAGGCGGCGCGCCGCCAGGGTGGTCAGCGACCAGACGTGGAAGGCCGCGTCGACGGCGACCGGGCCGCTCGTCGGCGGCACCGACGCGGCCACCAGGTCCGACATGCCCTCGAGGCGATCGATCTGGCCGAGCGCCTCGCGCAAATAGAGCTGCAGGTCGCGCCGCTGGTGCACGATCTGCGTGGCCAGTTCGCCCTCGATCGCCGCTTCGCGGTGGCGTGCGGCCAGCCCGGACAGTGCCGGATAGAGCGCCAACGACGGCAGCAGCAGCGCCGCCAGCATCACCACCAGCCGGGCCGGCTGCGTGCCGCGCCGCAGGACGCCGCGGGCCCAGTCGGCCGACGCGGTCATCGCCAGCAGCACCGCAAGCGCGGTCACGGCCGGCCACATCGCCCAGCCCGAGGGATGCCACACGGTGATGCCCAGGGCGGCGCCGCCGACGAGAACGGCGAGGCGCCGCTGGCGGCCGCGCGCCCCGCCGCCGGTGGGGAAGAGCAGGGCCGCCACCGCCACGACCACCAGCACCGCGCCGGCGGCCGCGGCGTGGAGCACGACCGCGCCGGCGGCGGCCGCCAGGCGATCCGATGTCCACGGCGAGAGCGCGAAGCGGATCGCCTCCGACGCCGGCAGCGGCAGGACCTGCGTCACCAGGACGTCGTAATGGGCGACGGCGACGCCGATACCGGCGCCGAGCCCGGCATGGACGAGATAGGCCCACGGCGATCCGCGGACGGCGCCGTGCTGGCGCCGGCGGGCGATCCGCCAGCGGCCGGTCGTCGTCCACGCCAGCCAGACGAGCGCGACGGCGAACAGCGCCGTGATCAGGAAGCCGATCGCGGCGGCGTCGTCGCTGGCGGCGGCGCGAAGCGCCCGGTGGGCGCTCCACCACGCGCCGCTGAGTGCACCGGCGGCCAACGCCGACACGCGCGAGATACGGTTCGCGCGTCCGCGCCGTCGCCCGCCAGTCGGCCAGCGGGCCGGTCATCAGCACCAGGCCGATCGCCGCCAGCGCCCACAGCAGCGCCGTCACCCGGCCCCACCAGCGCGCACGTGCCGCGGCCAGATGCTCGGCTGACACCCGCGCCGTGCCGAGCATCGTGCCATCGGGCGCGACCAGGTCGACGGCGGCGGGATCCGACGACACGCCGGCGCTCGGCCCGAGCATCACCGGGGCGAACGGCGTATCGACCTCGACCGCCGCGGCCGATTGACTGGGCCCGACCCCCGACGACAGCGCCGCCTCGGCCACGGCGACGCCGACGCGGCGGCGGCCGCTGCCGACGCCGGCCACCGGCTCGAGACGCGCCAGGCGCAGGCCGAGCGGCGTCGGCACGAGAAACGTCGCCGAGCCGCCCGAGAGCCGTGACGCCGGCAGAGACGCCGGCCGTCCTTCCCACGCGAGCGGCACGCCGTCGGCGTCGTAGATGGTCAGCGCCGCCAGCGGCGCAATCGTCGTTTGCAGCGCCGCGACGCGGTCGAAGAGCGTGCGCACGGCGTCGGTCGACCCGGCGGCGCCGGCCTCGACGGCGGCGGCGTCGCGGCCCACGCCGGCCACCGCCGTGTCGAGCACCTCGCCCAGGGTCGTGACGCGCGTGCGGATGTCGTCGAGCACCCGCGCCCGGGTGTCCTCCGAAGTCCAGCCCAGCGTCGCCCGCGACCACGGCACGGCGGCGAGCGCCACGAGCCCGATCAGGCCCACGGTGCCGGCGGCGACACGGAGCAGACCGCGGCGGACCGCGGGAGGACAGATCATGCGTCGGGACCGAGCACATTGTGGCGCGCCGATCGACGCGCGCACAAGCCAAGGCCGCGAAACCCGGGTGATATAGTGGCCCGGTCCTTCCGCAATGGCGCGTATCGCGCCTCCGAGCGGCGGTCGAATGCCGTCACCACTTCCACCACCGACTGCCAAGCACGCACTGAAGCGCGGCGCCCTGATCGCAGCGGCGAACTGGCAGGTCGTGGTCGTGCAGTTCGTCGCCGACTCCGTCTTCACTGGCTTGCTCGCCGTGCCGGTGGCCGGCGGAGCGATGCTGGTCCTGCTCACCTCGGGTCTGGCGCCGAGCGACGTGATTCGCCAGGGCGTGCGCCGCGCCATCCCGACCGTCGCCGCGGCGCTGCTCGCGCATCCGATCGCACTCGGTGCGTTCCTGATCGCGGTGCTGCTGGTCCTGCTCGGCGGATCGCTGCTGATGGCGTTCATCAAAGGCGGAACCATCGCCGTGCTGGTCGACTCCGAGCGCGAAGCCGGCCCGGTGGAGCAGCCGCCACTGCGGACATCGGCCGTCCGCCGCGCCAATCGCTTCTCGCTCGAGCGCGCCACCGCCGGTGCGCAGCGCCTGTTCGGCCGCTTCGCGTGGCTGGGCGGGTCGCTGTTCCTCGCCTACGTCGCCGTGCTCGCCGCCGCCCTGGGCGCGCTCGTGAGCGTCGGGTCGCCGGACTCGGCGTGGGAGGCGGCGCGCATCGCCGCGCTCACCGCCGCGGTCGCCGGCGCGGTCACGGTCGTCAACCTGCTGTATCTGCTCACCCAGATCGCGATCACCGTCGACGACTGCGACGTGCGCACGGCGATGGGCCGGGTCGCGCGGCTGCTGTACCTGCGGCTGTTCGATCTCGGCCTCGTCTTCGCCAGCACGCTGACGCTGCTGGCGCTCGGGATCGCCGCCTCATTGCTGGCGACGGCCGCGCTCGGCCTTATCGCCTTCGTGCCGTTCGTCGGGCTGGCCGCGCTGCCGCTCCAGGTGGCGGCGTGGGTCGTCCGCAGCTTCGTCTTCCAGTACCTGGGCCTGACCGCGCTGGTCGCCTACGTGCAGATCTACCGGCGGTCGCTGCCCGACGCGCTGGTGGCGGAACGGCCTGAGCCGGCGCCGGCTCGGTCACTGCCGTGCCCGGCAGCCGCTCGAGCTTCGTCGGCGCCGGCTCGACCCGGGGCGCAAACGCGAGCACCCGGCCCTCGACCGAGATCGCCAGGAGCCGGGTGCCGGCGGCGCTGCCGCCGCTGCGGACCAGGGTCTCGCCCGCCACCTCACCGGCGCTGGTGATGGCGAGCGCCGGGGCCCCGGTGGCGGCGTCGTAGGCCGAGATTTCCGGCGACAGTGACGGCATCAGCACCAGGGCGCCGGCGACCATCGGCGAGCCCGCGGGACGATGGGGCAACGCCCGTCGCCAGCGCAGGTTCCCGCTCCGCCAATCGACGGCCCGCAGCAGGTGGTCGTAGGCCGCGAAGTAGATGCGCCGCTCGTCGGCGGTGGCGCGGCCGACGGCCGGGCCGCCGACCCGCCACCGCCACCGTGACCGCCCGTTCTCGAGATTCAGGCTGTAGACGGCCCGTGCCGTCGTGCCGACCACGAGCTGTTCGTCGAGCGCGCGAAGGCCCGTGGCCCGGCCGTCGAGAGCCCGCGTCCATCGCGCTCGGCCGGTCGTGAGCTCGAGGGCGATGACGCGGCCGTCGGTGAGGCCGAGGTACAGCGCGTCCAATCCCGGCACCGGGGCCGTGGCGAGTGCCGCGCCGAGCGGCGACGTCCACTGCGGCTCGCCGTCGGCGGCGCGCAGGGCGACCGAATCGCCGCCCTCGACCGACACGACCAGCCATCCGTTGTCCCAATGCGGCGGCGCCGCGGCAGCGGCCGGCAGCGATCGCTCCCAGACGGTCGCCCCGGTCGCGGCGTCGAGCGCCCTGACGCCGCCGGCCACCGCCAGGAACACGCGCCCGTCACCGACGGCCGGCGACCACGCCGTTTCAGCCGCGGCGTCCCAGCGGACGCGGCCGGAGTCGAGGTCGAACGCCGACGACGCGGCCGTCCTTCATCGGGACGTATGCCGTCATCGCGTCGAGCGCCGGCGGGGCGACGACGACCACCGCCTCGGCGGAGATCCATCGCAGGTCGAGGGTGCCGCCGGCCAGCAGCTCGAAGCCGGTGGCGGCCGGCACCGGAGGCTGCGCGGAGACGGAGGCCGGGCAAACAACCAGGCGCGCCACCAGCGCGACACCACAATATCTAGCGGTCACGAACCAACGCACCCCGTTATAATACAGGCGGCCTCCACCTCGGAGGGCATCCCCCAGGTTCGACACCCGGCACCCGCAGTGGCCCACGACACCATCCTCGTTCTCGATTTCGGATCGCAGGTCACCCAACTGATCGCCCGCCGCGTGCGTGAGGCGCACGTCTACAGCGAAGTCCACCCGTGCGACGTCAGCGACACGTGGATCCGCAGCTACGCCCGCGAGCACGCGCTGAAGGGCGTGATCCTCTCCGGCAGCCACGCCAGCACCTACGAAGCGCAGGGCCTGCGCGCCCCGCAGGCGCTCTGGGACCTCGGCGTGCCGGTCCTCGGCATCTGCTACGGCATGTTCACGATGGCCGTCCAGCAGGGCGGGGAGGTCGAGGCCAGCACCCACCGCGAGTTCGGATTCGCCGCGGTGCGCGCCCACGGCCACACCCGGCTGCTCGACGGCATCGAGGACTCTCGCAGCGACGCCGGCCACGGGATGTTGAACGTGTGGATGAGCCACGGCGACAAGGTGACGGCGCTGCCGCCCGGCTTCACGCTGATGGCCTCGACGCCGACCTGTCCAATCGCCGGCATGGCCGACGAGACCCGCCGTTTCTACGGTGTGCAGTTCCACCCCGAAGTGACGCACACCAGCCGCGGCCCGGCGATCCTCGAGCGCTTCGTGCTCGAGATCTGCGGCGCCCGGCCCGACTGGGTGATGGGCGATCACATCGCCGAAGCCGTCGACCGGATCCGCGCCCAGGTCGGCGCCGAGGAGGTGATTCTCGGCCTCTCGGGCGGGGTCGATTCGAGCGTGGCGGCGGCGCTCATCCACCGCGCCATCGGCGATCAGCTGACCTGCGTCTTCGTCGACCACGGACTGTTGCGCCAGGACGAGGCGCGGCTGGTCATGGAGATGTTCGCCGGCCGCCTGCACGCCCGCGTCATCCACGTCGACGCCAGCGACCAGTTCCTCGCCAAGCTCGCCGGCGTCAGCGACCCCGAGCAGAAGCGCAAGATCATCGGCCGCGAGTTCATCGAAGTGTTCAAGGCCGAGGCGGCGCGGCTCACCCAGGGCGGCAACGGCCACCAGGGCGCCACGTTCCTGGCGCAGGGCACGATCTATCCCGATGTCATCGAGTCGGGCGGCGCCACGACCAAGAAAGCCGTGACGATCAAGAGTCACCACAACGTCGGCGGGTTGCCGGCCGAACTCGGCCTGACGTTGCTCGAGCCGCTGCGCGACCTCTTCAAGGACGAGGTGCGGGAGCTCGGCCTGGCCCTCGGGCTGCCGCCCGAGATCGTCCAGCGCCATCCGTTCCCCGGTCCGGGGCTGGGCGTGCGCATCCTGGGCGAGGTGACCCGGGAGTACGCCGACCTGCTGCGCCGCGCCGACGCCATCTTCATCGAGGAACTGCGCGCCTGCCGCGACGCGGCCTCGGGCCGGAGCTGGTACGACCTGACCAGCCAGGCCTTCGCCGTGTTCCTGCCGGTCAGGAGCGTCGGCGTCATGGGCGACGGCCGCACCTACGACTACGTCGTCGCGCTGCGCGCGGTGCAGACCAGCGACTTCATGACCGCCGACTGGGCCGAGCTGCCCTATGGCCTGCTGAAGACGGTGTCGCGGCGGATCACCAACGAGGTGCGCGGCATCAACCGCGTCACCTACGACGTGTCGAGCAAGCCGCCGGCGACGATCGAGTGGGAGTAGGATCCAGGCAGGGACCGGGGACCAGGGAACAGGGACCAGGGAAGACCGCGTCCGCGCTGCGTCAACGCCCATGAACGAGTTCGTCCACCTCCATCTCCACACCGAGTATTCGCTGCTCGACGGCGCCTGCCGGATCGAGGAACTGCTCGATCAGGCCGCCGAGCTGAAGATGCCGGCGCTGGCGGTGACCGAGCACGGCAACATGTTCTCGGCGGTGGTGTTCCACGACGCCGCCCGCAAGCGCGGCATCAATCCGATCCTCGGCTGCGAGGTCTACGTCGCGCCTGGCGACCGGCGCGACCGGACCGGCACGCCGGGCGAGACCGCCAACCACCTGGTCCTGCTGGCCGAGACCCCGGCCGGCTTCAAGAACCTGATCGCGCTGGTCTCCTCGGGCTACACCGACGGCTTCTACTACAAGCCGCGCATCGACAAAGCGCTGCTCGCCCGGCACGCCCAGGGCCTGATCGGCCTCAGCAGCTGTCTCAAGGGCGAGGTCGCCAGCGAGATCCGGACCGAGCACGCCAAGCGGGCGATGGCCGCCGCCGCCGGCTACCGCGACATCCTCGGCGCCGGCAACTTCTTCCTCGAGATGCAGTTCCAGGGCATCGACGAGCAGCGGGTCGTCAACAACGGGCTGCTGCCGATCGCCCGCGAGCTCGGGCTGCCGCTCGTCTGCACCAACGACGTCCACTACCTGCACCAGCACGACGCCAAGCCGCACGACCTGCTGCTGTGCATCGGCACCGGCAAGTCGGTCAACGACGAGAAGCGGCTCAAGTACCACGGCGATCAGTTCTTCCTCAAGACCGCCGCGCAGATGGCCACGGTGTTCGGCGACTATCCGGAGGCGATGCGCAACACGCTGGCCATCGCCGAACGCTGCAACGTCACCATCCCGTCGGGCGAGCACCACCTGCCACGGTTCGAGGTGCCGGCCGGCGCGACGCTCGACGGCTACTTCGAGCAGGTGACGCGCCACGGCTTCGCCGAGCGCCTGCCACGGCTGCAGCAGCTGGCCGCCGACGGCAAGCTGCGCCATCCCGTGGACGAGTACTCGACCCGGCTCGACTACGAGATCGCGATGATCAAGCGGATGGGGTACCCCGGGTACTTCCTGATCGTCTGGGACTTCATCCGCTACGCCCGCGAGCAGGGCATCCCGGTCGGCCCGGGCCGCGGCTCGGCCGCCGGCAGCCTGGTCGCCTACTGCCTGCGCATCACCGACGTCGACCCGATCGACTACGACCTGCTGTTCGAGCGCTTCCTCAACCCCGAACGGGTGTCGCTGCCCGATATCGACGTCGACTTCTGCGAGCGCCGCCGCAGCGAGGTCATCGACTACGTCACCCGCAAGTACGGCCGCGAGAACGTCTCGCAGATCATCACCTTCGGGACGATGAAGGCCAAGGCGGTGATCCGCGACGTCGGCCGCGTGCTCGACATGCCCTACGCCGACGTCGACCGCATCGCCAAGCAGATCCCGCCGGCGCTGGACATGACGCTCGAGCGCGCCGTGACCGAGAACGCGGTGCTGCGCGAGATGCGCGACAAGGACCCGCGCGTCAAGGACGTGCTCGAGATGGGGAAGCGGCTCGAAGGCATGTCACGCAACGCCGGCGTCCACGCCGCCGGCGTGGTCATCGCGCCCGGGCCGATCACCGACTACGCGCCGCTGTTCAAGAGCAACCGCGACGAAATCACCACCCAGTGGGCGATGAAGGAGGTCGAGCGGGTCGGCCTCCTGAAGATGGACTTCCTCGGCCTGAGCACGCTGACGTTGATCCAGGACGCGCTGGCCGAGATCAAGCGCACCGAGGACGTGACGCTCGACATCGACGCGGTCGCGCTCGACGACCCGGCCACCTATCAGCTGTTCTGCGACGGCCAGACCTACGGCATCTTCCAGTTCGAGAGCTCGGGCATGCGCGAGCTGCTGCGCAAGTCCAAGCCGCAGCGGCTCGACGACCTCATCGCCCTGAACGCGCTCTACCGGCCGGGCCCGCTCAAGAGCGGCATGGTCGACGACTACGTCGCCCGCAAGCAGGGCAAGACCGAGGTCAAGTACGAGCTGGCGGCACTCGAGCCGATCCTGAACGACACCTACGGCGTCATCGCCTACCAGGAACAGGTGATGCGGATCGCCGCCGTGCTCGCCGGCTTCACGCTCGGCCAGTCCGACGTGCTGCGCAAGGCCATGGGCAAGAAGGACCCCAAGGTCATGGCCAAGCAGCGCGAGGCGTTCCTCGAGGGCACGAAGAAGAAGGGCATCGGCGAGAAGAAGGCGACCAAGATCTTCGACCTGATGGAGTACTTCGCCGGCTACGGCTTCAACAAGTCGCACTCGACGGCGTACGCCTTCCTGGCCTATCAGACCGCCTATCTCAAGGCCAACTACCCGCGCCACTTCGCCGCCGCGCTGCTGACCATCGAGGCCGCCAACACCGACAAGCTGGCGCTCTACATCACCGAGTCGCGCGAGCGCGGCATCGCCGTGCTGCCGCCCGACATCAACGAGAGCCAGCAGCAGTTCAGCGTCGTCGCCGGCGGCGTGCGGTTCGGCCTGACGGCCATCAAGGGCCTCGGTGAGGGCGCCATCCTGGCGATTCTCGACGTCCGCGCCCGGGTCGGGCGCATCACGTCGCTGCACCAGCTGGCGGAAGAGCTCGACCTGCGGATCGCCAATCGCCGGGTGTTCGAGGCCCTGGTCAAGAGCGGCGCCTGCGATGCGCTGGCCCAGACGGCCGGCGCCGCGCCGGTGCCACCGGCGACCGGCCGCGCGCGGCTGTTGCGGGCCATCGACGCCGCGATCGAGCACGGCGTCCGGGTGCAGCGCGACCGCGAGCAGGGGCAGGCGAACCTGTTCGGCGACGGCGCGCCGGCCGCCGGCGAGGCGCCGGCCGGCGGCCTGCCCGAGGGTCCGGCCTGGACCGAGATGGAGTGGCTGGCCTACGAGAAGGAGGCGCTGGGGTTGTATCTCAGCGGCCATCCGGTCGATCGCCACGCCGCGGCGCTGCGCGCCCTCGGCGCCCGCACCGTGGCCGACCTGGTGCTGGCCGAGGCCACGCCCGCCGACGACGGCAGCCCGGCCCGGCTGGTCATCGACGACGTCTCGGTCGGCGGCATCGTCAGCGCGGTGCGGGCGCTCAAGACCAAGAAGGGCGACCCGATGGCGGTCTTCACCCTCGAGGATCACCAGGGCGCGGTCGAGGTCGTGGTGTTCCCGGAAACCTACGGCCGCTTCCGGCACCTCATCGATACCGGGGCCCTGCTGCTGGTGCGGGGCAAGTTCGAGCGCGACGACGACTCGTCGCGCTTCCAGGCCGCCGAGCTCTCGCCGCTCGAGGCCTTGCGGGAGCGGCTGGCCAAGGCGGTCAGCATCCATCTGCCGGCGCAGGCGATGTCACGGGCGACCCTCGAAGCGTTGTGGGATCTGCTGGCGCAGCACCAGGGCGACCGGCCGATCGTGATCGAGGTCGAAGTCGCGCCTGCGTCGCGGCGGCTGCGGGTGCGCGCCGACGTCACGACCCAGATCCGCGTCCGGCCGTCCGAGCAGCTGGTCTCGGCGGTCGAGCGGCTGTGCGGCGCCGGCTCGGTTGTGCTGCAATAGGAGCGCCGATGGCCGACCTGCTCGAGTTCGAAGAACCGATCGGCATCCTGCTGAAGGAGATCGAGGCGCTGTCGATGCTGCCGTCGACGGCCGATCGGCTGCGCGACATCGGCCGGCTGCAGGATCGAATCACGTCGATCCGCCAGGATCTCTATGCCTCGCTGACGCCCTGGCAGCGGGTGCTGGTCGCGCGCCATCCGGCCCGCCCGACCACGCTCGACTACGTCGAGCAGCTGTTCACCGAGTTCGTCGAGCTCCACGGCGACCGCCGCTTCGCCGACGATCATGCCGTCGTCGCCGGGCCGGCCCTCTATCACGGCGCCCCGGTGATGATCGTCGGCCACCAGAAGGGCAGCGACACCAAGCAGAAGATCTACCGCAACTTCGGCTACGCCCGTCCCGAGGGCTACCGCAAGGCCCTGCGGGCGATGCAGATGGCCGAGAAGTTCTCGCGCCCGATCATCTGCTTCGTCGACACCCCGGCGGCGTATCCGGGCATCGAGTCCGAGGAGCGCGGCGTCGCCGAAGCGATCGCGTTGAACCTGCGCGAGATGGCCGTCCTCGACGTCCCGGTGATCGTCGTCGTCCACGGGGAAGGCGGCAGCGGCGGCGCCCTCGGCATCGCCGTGGGCGATCGCGTGCTGATGCACGAGTTCGCCATCTACAGCGTGATTCCGCCCGAGGGCTGCGCCGCCATCCTGTGGCGCGACGCCAACCGCAAGGTGCAGGCGGCCGAGGCGCTGAAGATCACCGCGCCCGACCTGCTCGGCCTCGGCCTCATCGACGCCATCGTGCCCGAGCCGATCGGCGGCGCCCACACCGCCCCGCAGGCCGCCGGCGAGCTGCTCGACGTGGCGCTGGCCCAGGTGCTGGCCGAGGTCAGCGCGCTGTCGTCGGAGGCGCGGCTCGACCAGCGCTACGCCAAGTTCCGCGGCATGGGCCAGGTCGGGATCGTCGAGGCCTGATCGTCGGTGCCGCCCCCTCTGGTCTGGAAGCCGCGGCCGTGCGATGAGGCGGCGGCGACGCGGCTCACCGCCGAGCTCGGATTGTCGCCGGTCATCGCCCGGCTGCTGGCCATCCGCGGGCACCACGACCCCGAACAGGCGGCCCGCTTCCTGCGGCCGTCGCTCGACCACCTGATCGATCCGTGGCGGCTCGCCGACATGGCGCCGGCGGTCGAGCGGCTGCGCGCCGCGGTCGACCGGCGTGAGCGCGTCGTGATCCACGGCGACTACGACGTCGACGGCGTCACCTCGACCGTGATCCTGCGCCGGGCCCTCGAGCTGCTCGGCGGCGACGTGACGCACTTCATCCCCGAGCGGCTGCGCGACGGCTACGGCCTGCAGCCGGTGACGATCGAGCGGCTGCATGCCGCCGGCGCCCAGGTGATCGTGTCGGTCGACTGCGGCATCCGCGCCCCGGAGGCGGCCCGACGGGCCGCCGAGCTGGGCGTCAATCTCATCATCACCGACCACCACGAGCCCGACAGCGAGCTGCCGCGCGCGCTGGCCGTCGTCAACCCCAAGCGCCGCGATTGCAGCTATCCCGACAAGCACCTGGCCGGCGTCGGCGTGGCGTTGAAGGTGGTGCAGGCCCTCTGTCAGAAGGCCGGGCGCGAGGCGTGGATTCCGGCGTTCGTCAAGATCGCCGCCATCGGCACCCTGGCCGACGTCGTGCCGCTGGTCGGCGAGAATCGCGTCATCGCCAAGCTCGGCCTCGAGATGCTGTCGCGCGGTCCGCACAAGGTCGGCTTGCGGGCGCTGCTCGACGTCGCCGGGCTCAGCGGCAAGACCATCGATGCCTACCACATCGCCTTCATGGTCGCGCCCCGCGTCAACGCTGCCGGCCGGATGGCCACGGCCGATCTCGCCACCCGGCTCCTGCTCGCCGCCGACGAGGCGCTGGCCGGGGAGGTCCAGGCGCTGGCCCAGCAACTCGACGCCGAGAACACACGGCGCCGCGACGAGGAGCAGGACATCGTCGCCGCGGCCCGCAGGATCGTCGACACCGACCCGGACGTCGGCGCGCATCCCGTGCTGGTCGTGGCGGGGGAGGGATGGCACCGCGGCGTCATCGGCATCGTCGCCTCGAAGCTGGTCGACGCCTACTACCGGCCGGCGATCGTGCTGTCGATCGAACATGGCGAAGCCCATGGCTCGTGCCGGAGCATTCCCGGCTTCGACATCCTGGCCGCCCTCGAATCGTGCGCGCCGATGCTGCAGCGTTTCGGCGGGCACAAGCAGGCGGCTGGCCTGCAGCTGGCCGCCGCCGACATCCCGGCGTTCCGCCGGGCCGTGAACGCCCATGCGCTCGATCGCCTGGGGCCCGACGACCTGCGGCCGCACCTCCATCTCGACGGGCCGCTCGGCTTCGACGCCATCACACCGGCGGTCGTCGAGCAACTCGCCGCCATGGCGCCCTACGGGATGGGCAACCCGCAAGCCGCTCTTCAGCGCCACGCCGATCGACGTCGTCGACGGGCCGCGCCGGCTCAAGGAGCGACACCTCAAGATGTCGCTGCGCCAGCACGGCCGCACGTTCCGCGCCCTGGCCTGGAACGCCGTCGAGAAGGAACCGGTGATTGCCGGGCCCGGCGGCGCCCTCGAGATCGCCTACTCGCTGGAACAGAACGAGTTCAACGGCAACACCTACACCGAGCTGCGCCTGTCCGACGCCCGGCGTCCGGCCTGACCACGCGCCTTGCGCGGTCCCGGGCTATCCGTCACCATGGGTTGATCGATGACCTCCTGGCAGCGCCGAGCGCGCCTTCTTGCGGGCGTCGTGGCCATCTCGGTGGCCGGAGGCGCCTATTGGGTGACCGGGGCGCGACGGACGGCCGCCCCGCCGCCGCCGGTGACGCCGCTCGGGCCGACGGTCACCGCCCAGATGAAGCGGCGGCGAGGCGGCGCAGTCGAGCGGCACGCGCCAGGACTTCTCGCTCGACTTCAAGGAGCAGAAGGCCTACGCCGACGGCCGCACCGTCGCCACCGGCCTCACCGTACGAGTCGCCAACCGCGGCGGCCGGAGCTTCGTGGTGACCGGCAACGAAGGCACCATCGGCGCCGCAGCAGTCGTCGGTCGCGATGACCGGCGACGTGCGGCTCACGGCCTCCGACGGGCTGGTGGCCACGGCCGGCAGCGCCACCTACGCCGACGGCGAGGGCATCGTTCGCGCCCCCGGCCCGGTCACCTTCACGCGCGGTGACACCAAGGGCTCGGGCATCGGCTTCACCTACGATTCCGGCCGCGACACGATGTGGCTGCTCGACCAGGCCCAGGTCCACGTCGCCGGGTCGGACGCCGCCGGGGCGATGGACGTCACCGCCGGGGCCTTCGGCGAGGCGCGCCGCGACCGCTACATGCGCTTCGAGCGCGGGATGAAGCTGGTGCGGCCGGGCCAGACGATCGAGGCCGACGAGGCGATGGTCTACCTGCTGCCCGACCGCGACGAGCCCGACATGATCGAGCTGCGCGGCAACGCCCGCATCACCGGCGGCGAGGGCATGGGCACGCTGCGGGCGATGCAGGCCAACGACATCAACCTCGACTACGCCGACGACGGCCGCACGGTGCAGCACGCGACCCTGGCCGGCCAGAGCAGCGTCGCCCTGGCCGGGGCCGCCGCCGCGCAGCCGGGCCAGCGCCTGACGGCGGAGTTCATCGACATCGCGTTGGGGCCCGACGGCGCGGTGACGAGCCTGTCGAGTCGCGAAAAGGTGGTGGCCACGCTGCCGGCCACCGCCGGCGCGCCGGCGCGGACGATCCGGTCGGTCGAGCTGACTGGCGCCGGCGCCGCCGGCGCCGGCCTGACCTCGATGCACTTCGAACAGCAGGTCGAGTTCCGCGAAGCCGGCGCCAGCGGCACGGCGCCGGCGCGCGTCGCCCACGCCCGGGCGCTCACGGTTGCCCTCGCGACCAGCGGCGCCGTCGAGCGCGCGACGTTCACCGGCGAGGCCCGGTTCGAGGACGGGACGATGCGCGGCGCCGCCGCCGAGGCCCGCTACCTGGTGACCGAGGATCGGCTGGTGCTTGACCGGGCCGGAGGGCAACGTCCGGCCGCGCGTGACCGACACCGGACTGCAGATCGAGGGCGACGAAATCACCGTCGGCCTGACCGCCAACGTCATGGCCGCCACCGGCGAGGTCTCGAGCGTGATGCAGCCGGCATCGGCGCGCGACGGCACGGCGCCGGCCCGCACCCCGGCGCTGCTCGACAGCGCCCAGGCGGTCTACGCCAGCGCCGCCGCCCTCGAGTACGACAGCCAGCAGCGTCGTGGCACCTACACCGGCCGCGCCCGTCTCTGGCAGGGCGACACCACCATCCGCGCCGAGCGCATCGTGCTCGACGAAGCTCCGGGGCGACCTGGCGGCGAGCGGCGGCGTCCAGTCGACCCTGGCGATCGACGCCGGCGCCACCCCGCCGCCGGCCGGCGGTGCCCGCGGCACGATCGCCCGCGGCGAGACGATGCGCTATGACGACGCCGCCCGCACCGCCACCTATTCCAAGACCGCGCGGATGAGCGGCCCGCAGGGCGACCTGGCCGCCGATCGCATCGCCCTGGTGCTCGGAGCCGAGGGCCGGGCGCTCGAGCGCATCGAAGGACAGGGCAGCGTCGTGGCCCGGGTCGAGGGCGCGACGCCCGCGGGGCCACGCTCACGCACCACACGAGCGACGGCCGGTACGTGCTCACCGGGACGCCGGTGCAGTTCACCGAGGACTGCCGGGTGACCACCGGCCGCACGTTGACCTTCTTCGGAGCGGCCGGTAGGATCATCGTCGACGGCAACGACGCGACGCGCACGACCACGAAAGGCGGGGGCAAGTGCGGGCCGCCCCCACCGGACTGAGCGTCGCCGCCAGCCATCGCCTTCCGCCACACGACACGCCGAGCCCCGGGACCTGAGCCCCCAGCCCCGCCCCGATGGCCACCCTTCGCACCGAGTCGCTCACCAAGACCTACGGCGGGCGCACGGTCGTCCGAGGCGTCAGCGTGGCGATCAGCTCCGGCGAGGTCGTCGGGCTGCTCGGCCCGAACGGCGCCGGCAAGACCACCACCTTCTACATGACGGTGGGACTGGTGGCGCCCGACCACGGCCGCGTCCTCCTCGACGAGCACGACGTCACCGACGACCCGATGTACGTGCGGGCACGGAAGGGCATCGGCTACCTGCCGCAGGAGCCGTCGATCTTCCGCGGGCTCACCGTCGAGCAGAACCTGCTGGCGATCCTCGAGACGCTGCCGCTGTCGGCGGCCGAACGGCGCGAGCGGCTGGCGGCGCTGCTGGCCGAGCTGGGCCTGGCGCATCTGGCCAAGTCGCCGGCCTACACGCTTGTCCGGCGGCGAGCGGCGGCGGGCCGAGATCACCCGGGCGCTGGTGATGTCGCCGCGGTTCATCCTGCTCGACGAGCCGTTCGCCGGCATCGACCCGATCGCCGTCACCGACATCCAGCAGATCATCTTCCACCTCAAGGGCCGCGGTATCGGCGTGCTCATCACCGACCACAACGTCCGCGAAACCCTGCGCATCACCGATCGTGCGTACATCGTCGCTGACGGGGTGATCTTCAAGAGCGGCACACCCGGTGAACTGGCTGCCGACGAAGAGGTCCGCCGGATTTACCTCGGCGCCGATTTCCGCCTGGATTGACGGCCACGCCGGCCGCTTGTGGCCATCCGTCGGCGAAAGGTGGCATGACTTTCGCGAGGGGCTGCTAGGATAGGGAGCGGGCACGGGTCCGGCACGGGCCGGTACCGGGCTCACCGTCATGGCCATTCATCAGAAGCTCCAGGCGAAGCTCTCGCAAAAGCTCATCCTGACGCCGTCGCTGCAGCAGGCAATCAAGCTGCTGCCGATGTCGACGCTGGAGCTCGCCGACATGCTCAACCAGGAGGTCGTCGAGAACCCCCTGCTGGAGGAGATCCCGTCCGAGGACCTCCAGGCCGGCCGAAGCCCAGCCCGCCACCGACAAGGCCGACGAGCAGGACGCCCAGCGCGCCACCGAGGGCAAGACCGACAACTGGGAGGACAACGACTACGAGTACTTCTTCAACGACTACATGGACGACAACTATCGCTCGCGGGTGCCGACCGAGGTCAAGGAGCTGCCGCCGATCGAGAACACGCTGTCGACCAGCTCGTCGTTGACCGACCATCTCGAGTGGCAGCTGTCGCTCAAGACCGACGACCTCGACGACCGCGCCATCGGCACCGCGATCATCGGCAACCTGGACGACGACGGGATACTGGTCGCCTCGGTGAGCGAGATCGCCCAGATGGGTCCCTGGGACATCGACCGGGTCGAACAGGGGCTGCGGCTGGTCCAGAGCTTCGACCCGACCGGCGTCGCCGCCCGCGACCTGCAGGAGTGCCTCACGCTGCAGCTGCGCCAGCTCGGGCTCGAGGGCACGCCGACCGAGCGCATCGTCACCGAGCACCTGCGGCTGCTGCAGAACCACCAGATCCCGGAGCTGTCGCGCAAGATGGGCCTGTCGATCGACGAGCTGCGCGAGCACATCGAGGTCATCCGCCACCTCGACCCGAAGCCGGGCGCCCGCTACAACCAGCGCCAGCCCGAGTACGTGATGCCCGACGTCTACGTCGTCAAGGTCGACGACCAGTACGTGGCGGTCCTCAACGACGACGGCCTGCCGCAGCTGCGCATCAGCTCGTCGTACAAGCGCCTGCTCGACAAGGACCAGGCCGACGCCGACACGCGCACCTACGTCAAGGAGCGGTTCAACGCCGCCCGCTGGCTGCTCAAGTCGGTCGAACAGCGTCAGAAGACCATCCAGAAGGTCGCGACCAGCATCATCAACTTCCAGCGCGACTTCCTCGATCACGGCATCGAGCACCTGCGGCCGCTGGTCCTGCGCGACGTCGCCAACGACATCGGCATGCACGAGTCGACGGTCAGCCGCGTGGTCACCAACAAGTACATGCACACCCCGCAAGGGGTGTTCGAGATGAAGTACTTCTTCCACAGCGGCATCAGCAGCTCGTTCGGCGACGCCGTGTCGTCGGTGACGATCAAGCAGCGCATCCGCAAAATCATCGAGGCCGAGGACGCCCGCAAGCCGCTCAGCGACTCGAAGATCGTCAGCATCCTGCAGCGTGAGGGCCTGGTGCTGGCGCGCCGCACCATCGCCAAGTACCGCGAAGAGCTGCGCATCCCGACGTCGAACCAGCGGAAGGTCCTCTACTAGCCCTGCCGCCGCCCGACATGCCCCCCACGCCCGTCGTCACGGTGGGAAGCCTGCTCCGGAGCCGCCAGGACGCGCCCGGATTTGCGTTGGAGCTCGTCGCCGGCGCCGCCGGTCTCGACCCGCGAGATCACCAGTCCCTACATCCAGAAGACCGGCCTCGCCCTGGCCGGCTATCACGAGTACCTGCGTCCCGGCCGCGTGCTCATCTACGGCGACAGCGAGGTGCGCTACCTGCAGGGCCTGACGCCGCAGGCGCGGCTCGACGCCCTCGACGAGTCGTTCTCCAGCGGCATCCCGTGCGTGCTCGCCACCAGCACGATTCCGCTGCCGCCCGAGGTGGCCGCCGCCGCCGATCAGGCCGGCGTGCCGCTGCTGCGCGCCAGCGTCTCGACCCCGGTGGCGATCGGCAAGCTCACCGCCATCCTCGAGGACTACCTGGCCTCGCGCGAGGTCGTCCACGGCGTGCTGATGGACGTGCTCGGCCTGGGCGTGTTGCTGGTCGGTGAAAGCGGCATCGGCAAGAGCGAGTGCGCGCTCGACCTGGTCACGCGCGGGCACCGCCTGGTCGCCGACGACTCGGTCGAGGTGCGGCGCCGCGCCGAGACGGTGATCATCGGCACCTCGCCGGGCGCGACCCGCTACTTCATGGAGATCCGCGGCCTCGGGCTGATCAACATCCGCGATCTGTTCGGCGTGGCGGCGACGCGCAGTTCCAAGCGGGTCGAGTTCGTCGTCGAGCTGCAGCGGTGGGACACGGCCCGTGACTACGACCGGCTCGGCCTCGACGACGCCCATCACGACCTGCTCGGACTGCAGATTCCCAAGGTGACGATGCCGGTGGCGCCGGGCCGCAGCGTCGCGATTCTGGTCGAAGTGGCGGCGCGCAACCAGCTGCTGCGGGCCCGCGGCGTCCACGCCGCCCGCGACTTGGTCGACGCCCTCGACCAGCGGCTGGAGCGCGTCGGCGCCGGGGTCGAAGACGCCGACGACGGCGACGACATCGACGGCGGAGGGGCGGCGTGAAACGCAGCCGGCCGCGGCTGGGCACCCGTCCGTCGCGGGCCGACTTCCTGGTCATCACCGGGCTGTCCGGGGCCGGGAAGTCGCAGGCGATCCACGCCGTCGAAGACCTGGGCTACTACTGCGTCGACAACCTGCCGCTGGCGCTGCTGCCGGGTTTGCACGAGCTGCACCGCGAAGAGGAAGCACTGGCCCGCGTCGCGGTCGTCGTCGACATCCGGGAGCGGCGGTTCCTGACCGCCTTCCCGCCGGCCTTCGCCCGGCTGCGTGCCGCCGCCGACGTGCCCCCGGCGCTGATCTTCCTCGAGGCCAGCGACTCGGTGCTGCACCGCCGCTTCAGCGAGACCCGGCGGCCGCACCCGCTGGCGCCGGAGGAGCCGATCGGCGACGCGATCGCGCTCGAGCGGCGGAAGATGGCGCGCGTCCGCGCCATGGCCGACGAGATCGTCGACACCTCCGACCTGACCGTGCACGAGCTGCGGCAGGTCTTCCTGGCGCTGTCGCGCGATCCGAAGCGCCGGGCCCGCCTGGTCCTGACCTTCGAGAGCTTCGGGTTCAAGCACGGCCTGCCCCTGGGCGCCGATCTGGTCTTCGACGTGCGCTTCCTGCCCAACCCGCACTTCGTGCCCGAACTACGGCCGCAGACCGGCCGCGATTCGGCCGTCGTCGCCTTCCTCAAGCGCCAGCCGGCGACCAACCAGCTGCTCCGCCGTCTGACCGCCTTCCTCAAGTTCCTGCTGCCGCAGTACGTCGCCGAGGGCAAGAGCTACGTCACGGTCGGCATCGGCTGCACCGGTGGACGTCATCGATCGGTCTACGTCGCCGAGGCGCTGCGCCGGGCGACGATGGGCCTGGCCGGGGTGACGGCGCGGGTTCGCCACCGCGACATCGGGCGGGAGGGACGGGTGGCATGATCGGCGTCGTCGTCGTGACCCACGGACAGCTGGCGACCGAACTGCTGAACGCCGCCGAGACCATCGTCGGCGATCTGCCGCACGTCGTCGCGGTGTCGATCGGCTGGCACGAGGACGTCCAGGACGCGCGCCGCGAGATCGGCGACGCGATCACCAAGGTCACCGGACCGGAGGGCGTGCTCATCGTCACCGACATGTTCGGCGGCACTCCGGCCAACCTCGGCATCACCTTTCTCGAGACCGGGCGGGTCGAGGTCGTCACCGGCATCAACCTGCCGATGCTGATCAAACTGGCGGGGCTGCGTGACACGTCGAGCCTGCTCGACGCGGCGCGGCAGATCCGCGAACACGGACGCAACGCAATCTGGGTGGCCTCAGACCTGCTGCATGGCGACCCGGGAGGGCAGGGATCGCCGTGACGACCACCGAGGTGACCATCGTGAACAAGCTCGGCCTGCACGCGCGGGCCGCGGCGCGCTTCGTCCAGCTCGCCGGCCGCTACCGGGCCAAGGTCCGGGTGACCCGCGACGGCCGCCAGGTCGACGGCAAGAGCATCATGGGCATCCTGCTCCTCGCCGCGGCGCGTGGCGCCGTCATCACCATCAGCGCCGACGGCATCGACGAAGCCGACGCGCTGTCGTCGCTGGCGGCGCTGGTGCGCACCGGATTCGGAGAAGAAACGTGGAGCGACTGACCGGCTTCGGCGTCTCGCCCGGCATCGCCGTCGGGCGGGCCGTCGTCCTGACCCAGCGCACCGAAGTGGTCCGGTGGCCGATCCCGCCCGAGCGCGTCGCCCACGAGGTGGAGGTGCTCGAGCAGGCCCGCCAGCGCTCGCACACCCAGCTCACCGAGATCCGCGACCGGCTCGCCGACGGCGCCGGGCACGACCTGGCGCCGCTCTTCGACGCCCAGCTCCTCATCCTCGACGACTCGATGTTCCTGGGACGCGCCCGCGCGCTGATCGAGACCGAGCGCGTCAATGCCGCGTGGGCCGTGCATCGCGCCTACGAGGAGCTGTGCGAAGTGTTCGCCTCGGTCGAGGATCCCTACCTGCGCGAACGCGACAGTGACGTCGCCGACGTCGCCGGCCGGGTGCGGATGAACCTGCGGCGGAGCAGTGACGGGACGTTGGCCACCGACCCGCTGCACGAGATCGACGGCCCGGCCGTGCTCATCGCCGACGAGCTCACCGCTTCGCTGGCGGCGCAGCTCGACTGGTCGCGGGTGCTCGGCTTCGCCACCGACGCCGGTGGGCGCACGCACCACACGGCGATCCTGGCCCGCTCGCTCAAGGTGCCGGCGGTCGTCGGTCTCCGCGACGCCAGCCGTCGCGTGCGGCCGGGCACGCCGGTCATCATCGACGGCACGGCCGGAGAAGTCGACCTGGCACCGTCGGCCGACGACGTGGCTCGCGCCCAGCTGCTTGCCGATCGCCGGCGGAAGCCGGGCTCGGCGTCGCGCGGGCGACCGGTCGGCCCGGCCGTGACCAGCGACGGCGTGGCCATCCGGCTCGACGCCAACCTCGAGCGGATCGACGACGTGGCGGCCGTGCTCGACGCCGGCGCCGACGGCATCGGCCTGTTCCGCTCGGAGTTCCTGCTCTCCGGCCGCGATCCCGACAGCCTCTCCGAAGACCAGCAGGTCGCGATCTACCGCGACCTGCTGGCGGCCGTGGCGCCGCGGCCGGTCACCATCCGCACGTTCGACCTCGACGAGCGGCAGCCCGCCGCGTGGGGCACCCGTGATCGGCGTGATGCGCGGCCGGGCCTGCGCGGCCTGCGCCTCGGCCTGGCACGGCCGCAGGTGTTGCGCACGCAGATCCGGGCGCTGCTGCGCGCGGCACCGGCCGGCACGCTGCGCATCATGTTTCCCTTCGTCACGTCGGTGGAGGAATTGCGCCGGGCGCGGGCCCTGCTGGGCGAAGTGGCTGCCGACGTCGGCGGGCACGCCGTGCCGGTCGGGGCGATGGTCGAGGTGCCGGCGGCGGCCCTGGCCGCCGACCTGCTCGGCCGCGACGCCGCGTTCTTCACCATCGGCACCAACGACCTGATCCAATACACGCTGGCCGTCGATCGCAACGACGAACGGGTGTCCGATCTCTACGAGCCGCTCCATCCGGCGGTGATTCGCCTGCTGCGAGTGGTGCGGCGCGCGGCGACGCGGCTGCGCATCGATGCGTCGGTGTGCGGGGAGATGGCCTCCGACCCGGCGCTCATCGGCCTGCTCATCGGCCTGGGGTTCACCGCGTTCAGCATGACGGCGGCGGCGCTGCCGGTTGCCCGCCAGGTGATCGGCGAGCTCGCCGCCAGCGACGCCCGTCGGATCGCGCGCGAAGCGCTCGGGCTGGCGACCGCCGCCGAGGTGGAGCAGCACCTGTTCGACGCCCTGGCCGCCGCCAACCTCGGCCCCGAACCGCGGCGCTGACCGAGCGGCGTGACCGACTCATGACGTAGGAGAGACCCGTGATCGAGACGTTGAAGCGAGTGGAGAAGCCCTGGGGCTATGAACTGTGGTGGGCCCGGACGGACAGGTACGTGGGCAAGGTGATCCACGTCAACAAGGGCCACGCGCTCAGCCTGCAGTACCACAACCGCAAGGACGAGACGATCTTCGTCTGGGCGGGGAAGATCCTGTTCGAGCGCAAGGAAGGCGACACGCTCGTCGCCAGGGAACTGGTGCCCGGCGACGCCGTGCACGTCACGCCGCCGACCGTGCACCGGATGACGGCGCTCGAAGACAGCGACATCTTCGAAGTCTCGACGCCCGAGACCGACGACGTCGTCCGGCTCGAGGATCGCTACGGACGGCAGGGAACCTAGCAGCGCGCGAAGCGCGCGGCGGGGCTAGGGACCGGGGATCGGGGACTAGGGCTCGAGTTGCCCTGTCAAGCGCCAGCCCCCAGTCCCCGACCCAGCCCCTAGAAGGGAATATCGTCGTCGGTGATCGCCGCGGCCGGCTGGCCCATCGGCTCGTTGTAGCCACCGGCGTCGCCGCGATCGCCGCGCTCACCGCCACGGCCGCCGCCGAGCAGCACGACCTTGTCGGCCTTGACCTCGGTCGTGTAGTGCTTCTGGCCGTCCTTCTCCCATTGCCGGGTCTGCAGCCGGCCTTCGAGGTAGATCTGTTTGCCCTTGGTGAGGTAGGGCTGCAGCGTCTCGGCGGTCTTGCCCCACAGCACGATGCGGTGCCACTCGGTCTGTTCCTGCTTCTGACCGTCCTTCGCCGTCCAGTTCTCGGTCGTGGCGATGCTGAAGCTGGCCACCGGCGCGCCGCTCGGAGTGAACCGCACTTCGGCGTCGCGCCCCAGGTTGCCCACCAGAATTACCTTGTTGACGCTGCCCATGATGTCGTCGTCCTCGGGGAGGGGCCGGCGCGGCGGCATCGGCCGCGGCCAGCCGGACTATTGCGGCCGGGCGCGATTGAGCGCGTCGAGCCGCTGCTTGGCCAGCCGGCCCGGATCGCTGTCGGCGGCGGTCTTCATGACGTACTCGTAGTCGGCCCGCGATCGATCCGGCTGGTTCATCCGCTCGTAGCTCAGGCCGCGCTTGTAGTAGGCCTGGGCGACGACGTCGCTGCGCGGATAGGTCGAGATGACGCGGGCGAACGCATCCACCGCCTCGGGCCAGCGTCCGCGCTGGTAGTAGCTCTCGCCGATGTAGAACTGCGCGTTGTCGGCGAACTCGCTCTTGGGGAACGAGCGGACGTAGCTGGTGAAGCCCTCGATGGCCAGGTCGTAGCTCCCGGCGGTGTAGTCGGCCCACGCCATGTCGTAGAGGCGGGTCGGCGAACCGGGGGCCGGGGCCGCCGGCGGCGTCCCGCGGCCGGCACCGCGGCGCCGGGCGCCGGGGTCGCGGCGGCGGGCGTCGGCGTCTGTCCGACTGGCGGCGCCAAGGCCGCCGGATTCGACGGATCGCCGGGCACGCCGGGGCTCGCGGCGGTCGTGTCGGTCGGCGCCGTCATGACCGGCATCGCCGAGACGGCCTCGCGCAACGCCTCGACTTCCTGGGACAGCGACGTAATCCGGACGTTGGTGTCGTCGACCCGCTCGCGGACGACGCGGATGTCGCCGCCCATCGCGTCGGCCTGGAGCTTGGCGTCGGCGAAGTCCTTGCGGGACGCGCCGGTCTGCTCGTCGATGCGGACGTTGACCGCCTTGACGGCTTCGGTCAACGTCGCCACGGCGTTCTGCAGCAGCTGGGTCTGCTCCTGCAGGATGCGCAGGTCGGCGGCCATCTGCTGCAGTTCCCGTCGCTGGGCCTGGGCCGGCACGGCCGCCAGCAGCACGGCCGCCAGCGCGAGTGCGCCGGTGATTTTCGACGTCATCATCACCCTCGTCGTCAGCATACAGGATCGCTCGCGGGCCGTCGGCGCTACTTTGCGGTGATGACGAAGTGCGCCCGCCGGTTCTTGGCCCACGCCGTTTCGTCGTGGCCGGGATCGAACGGGAACTCCTTGCCGTAGCTGACGGTGCGCAGGCGCTCGGCGGCGATGCCGAGCGACACCAGATAGGTCTTGGCGGCCACCGCCCGGCGCTCGCCGAGCGAGAGGTTGTACTCGGCGGTGCCGCGTTCGTCGCAGTGGCCCTCGACGGTCACCTGCCAGGTCGACTGCTGGCGCATGACCCGGGCGGTGTTCTGCAGGATGTTCCGTCCCTCCTCGCTGACCTCGAAACTGTCGAGGGCGAAGAAGACCGGCGCCAGCGGCGAGTCACGATTCAGCGCGTCGAGATCCTTGCTGCCGATGGCGTCGACCGGCGGCGGCGCCGGCAGGACCGGGGTCTCGTCGATGGGCGGCGGCGGTGGTGGCGGCGCCGGCATGCCGATCCCGCCGGAGGCCGGCGGCGGCGGCATCGGCCGGGCCACGGTCGCCGGTTTCTTGCCACAGCCGGCGGCGACGAGCGCCGTGATTACGGCGACTCCGACCACTCGAGCGAATCCCATACGCGTCATCGTTGAATGCTCCTGTCCGTCGGCTCGCTATTGCGACCAGTGGGGCGTGAAGTTGTTGCCGTCGCGCGTCACCTGACGCACGTCCTTGCCGTCGCGGCCGACCGTGAAGACCTGGCTCGCTCGACCGGCCCGGGTCGACATGAACGCGAGGTGGCGGCCGTTGGGCGCCCACGCCGGGCTCTCGTTCGAGCCCTGTCCGAACGTAATCTGGCGGGTCACGCTGTCGGTCACCTGGAAGATCTTGATGTCGTAATACGTGCCGGTGCGGGCGGCGAAGGCGATCTCGTTGTACGGCGCCGGCGACCACGTCGGCCGATCGGCGTAGGACTCGGACGTCAGCCGCCGCAGGTTCAGACCCGTCGGCGCCGATCACCCAGATCTGCGGCGTGCCGGTGCGATCCGAGGTGAAGGCGATCTGCGCTCCCGACGGCGACCACGTCGGCGTCACGTCGATCGCCGGATGGTTGGTGAGCCGCCGGACGCCGGAGCCGT
Source organism: uncultured Acidobacteriota bacterium (assembly GCA_963786365.1). GTDB lineage: Bacteria > Acidobacteriota > Vicinamibacteria > Vicinamibacterales > UBA2999 > CAWAYR01. Next base: position 129,716 of record CAWAYR010000018.1, on the reverse strand, counting down.
CGCGGTTCATCACGTAGATCTCCGAGTTGCCGTCGCGGTTCGACGTGAAGGCGATGCGGGCGCCGTCGGGCGAGAACACCGGCAGCCAGTTCTGGCCGCTGGCCGTTGGTCGGCGTCTCCATCGTGCCCTGGTAGATGAGCGAGATGAAGATGTCGGGATAGCCGCGACGGTACGAGGTGTAGGCGATGGCGCGACCGTCGGGCGACCAGCTCGGGAACACGTTCAGCTGCCGGTTGACCGTCACCCGGCGCTGGTTGGCGCCGTCGTAGTCGGCGATGAAGATCTCCTTGACGTTGCGCTGCTGCACGGTGTTGTCGGCGCGGTCGCGGACGCGATCCGAGGAGAAGGCCAGCTTGGTGCGCGCGACGCCGCGCAGCTGGCTCTGCGTCTGGTGGATCTCGTCGGCCATGGTGTGGGCGTAGAGCCGGGGATTGGCGGCGGCGCCGTTGTACTCGCGGCCCAGCACCTGCTGCCGGCTGCGCACGTCGAACAGCCGCATCTCGACCCGGATGGTGGTGCCGGTGCGCGTCAGGCTGCCGAGCACCAGCGCATCGGCGCCGAGCTCGCGCCAGCGGTCGAACGGCGCGTCGGTGAACGACCGCGCCGGCGGGAATCGAGGCGTAGGTGTCGCGCGGCACCATCTGGTACTCGCGCTCGAACGACAGGTCGTCGAACAGCACCTGGGCCAGCAGCTTCGCCATCTCGGCGGTCTCGCGGTCGGCGCCCGGGGCGATGAAGTCGGGCACGGCGATCTGCGGCATCTCGCCGGGATCGCTGGTGATCCGTGACGCCGACCGAGCTCGGCTGCTGCGGGGCTGGCGGGCTGGGCGGCGTCTGGGCCGAGCACGCGCCACGCACGATGGCGCCGAGCACAGCGACGAGGCAGGCGAAGATTCGGGGCATGGGCGTCATCGCTGGTACTCGAACGTCAGGTGGACCGTCAGCGACGGGTTGGGATACTCCGCCGGCAGCGGCGGCAACTGCCGCGCCAGCCGCATGGCGCGAGTGGCGATGAGGTCGAGGGTGGCATTGCCCGACGACCGTTCGACCTCGACGTCGGTCATGCTGCCGTCGCGTTGGATGACGAACTTGCACGATGGTGATGCCGAGCGACTGCTGCCGGCTCTCCCACACGCTGTGGATGCGGCTCTGCATCGTCGCCAGGTACTGCGGGCAGCAGAAGTTGCCGACGTCGAGCCGGAGCCGCCGGTGCCGCCGGCGCCTGACGAGAGCCCGGCGTTGAAGCCCTGGCCGCGCGTTTCGGCCACCGCCTCTCCCTTGCGCACCTGATCGCCCGTCGACGGCGTCGTGCGCGCGGTCTGCTCCCGCGGTCGGCTCGACCTTGGGTGGCGCCTTGCGGCGGCGTCTTCTTTGGCGGCGCCTTCACCGGCGCCTTCACCGGCTCGACCATCTCGGGCGCGCCGCCGCCGGCGGCCGCACCGGCTCGGGGCGGGTGGTCGGCGGCGCGACTTCCTGCACCGGCCGGGCGCCCTCGGCGACGCGCCCGCCGTTCAGCGGCCCCTGCGGCCCGGCCAGGCTCACGGTCATCACCGATTCGGGCGCGGCGCGCTGCGCCCCCATCCAGCTCGCCGGCACGAGCAGCACCGCCGCGAACAGCACGGCGTGGCCGACGCAGCGACGCGCCGAGCATCCGCGCCGGCGTCCTCGTCGGCCGCCATCCGCCCGGCCAGTACCTGGCTCACGGCATCCATCGGCTCAGCGCGGCCTCGTCGTCCCCGGCTGGGTGAGGATGCCGACGCGCTCGACGCCGCCGGCCTTGAGGCGATCCATCACCTCGGTGATCTCCTGGAGCTGCACGCCGCCGTCGCCGCGCAGGAACACCTCGCGCTCGGTCGCCCGTGCTCATCGTCTGCCGCATCCGTTCGGCCAGCGCGGTGAGCGGGATGCCTTCGTCGTCGAGGATACACACGCTGGTCCTTGCGGTAGGTGAGCGGCACCGTCACGTAGATGCGCTGGTCGTTGAGCTTCTGCGAGCGCTGCGCCACCGGCAGGTTCACCTCCACGCCCTTCTGCAGCATCGGCGCCGCCACCATGAAGACGATGAGCAGCACCAGCATGACGTCGACGAGCGGGATGACGTTGATCTCGGCCAGCGACGTCGTCACCCGGCGGCCGCGCTGGCGGCCGCCGGCCGCCGGCGCTCTGGGACATGACCTTGGGCATCGGCGTTACCTCCGAAGTGGCGCTCGGAGATGTTGAGGAACTCCAGCGCGAAGTCGTCCATCTCCGAGGCCAGCACCTTCACCCGCGAGGTGAACTGGTTGTAGAAATAGACGGCCGGCATCGCGGCGAAGAGCCCGACCGCGGTGGCGACCAGCGCCTCGGCGATGCCGGGGGCGACCACCGCCAGGTCGGTGGAGCCCTGGGCGCCGATGCCGGCGAAGGCGGTCATGATGCCCCACACCGTGCCGAACAGCCCGACGAAGGGCGCGAGGCTGGCGGTCGTCGCCAGGAACGTCACCCGCCGCTCCAGTTTGTTCACCTCCGCCGACGACGCCCTGAGCAGCGCCCGATCGAGCGCCGCCAGGCTCTTCAGGTTGGACGAGGGGGCGTGGCGGTCGGACTGCCGGCCGGCTTGGCCTCCGGCCGCAGCTGCAGGTTCAACTCGGCGTACCCGGCCTGGAAGACGCCGACCAGCGGGCTGTGCTCCAGCGACTTGCAGACGCCCTGAACCTCCGAGAACTTGGCGCTCTTGCGGAAGACGTCGAGGAACGACCGGGTCTGACGCTCGGCGCGCGACCAGCGAGAAGGCCTTCGAGAGGATGATGCCCCACGAGACGACCGAGAACGCCAGCAGCACCAGCAGGGCCGCCTTCGACACCGGACTGGCGTCGGCGATGAGTTCGAAGATGCTGATCGCGCCGCGAACGGGCGCGTCTGCTTCCTGGACCTGTTGCAGGGCCAGGAACACTGAACCAGACGTGCGCAACGACACCTCCGCCGACAGGGAGTGGATGCGCCGCTGGGAACAGCGCGAGTGTGCAACCGTAACACGAACTGTGAAATTCTGTCAAACCCATGATAGGATGGCACTTCCGTCTCCACCCGATCGGCCCTTCTCCGGGGACGACCACCCGATGATCCGGTACCTGGCGATCAGCAACCTCGCGGTCATCGAGTCGGTGTCGGTCGAGTTTGAACAGTCGTTCAACGTGCTCACGGGCGAGACCGGCGCCGGCAAGTCGATGCTCGTCGGCGCCGTGGGCCTGCTCCTCGGCGGACGCGCCTCCGAGGACCTGGTGCGCACCGGCGAAGACGTCGCCACCGTCGAGGCCATCTTCGAAGACCGCCGACGGCGGCGAGGTCATCGTCAGGCGGGAAGTGACCGCGCAGGGCCGCAGCCGCGCCTTCGTCAACGGCCAGCTCACCACCTCGACGCGCACTCGCGGCCGATCGTCGCGGAGTTCGTCGAGCTGCACGGCCAGCACGAACACCAGCTGCTGCTCGATCCGCTCACGCATCTGCCGCTGCTCGACGAATGGGCCGGGCTGGACCGCAGGCCGCCGCCGTGCGCGACGCCTGGGAGGTGCTGACCGACGCCGAGCGCACCCTCGAGCGGGCGGCGATGGACGCCGGCGAGCGCGCCGCGCGGCTGGAGCTGGTCGACTTCCATCTCGGCGAGCTGCAGCAAGGCGCAGGCTCACGCCCGGCGAGGATGACGAGCTGGCAGCAGACCCGGAGGTGCTCCGGCACGCCGGACGTCTCACCACGCTGTGCGGCGAAGCCTACCGCCTGCTCTACGACGACGAGTCGGCGGCGCTCTCCGACCCTCGGCCAGGTCTGGAAGCGAGTCGGGGAGCTGGCGGCGATCGATCCGGTGTTCGCCGTCGCATGCCGCGGCCCGCGACGGCATCAAGGCCCAGCTCGAGGACCTGGCGCTGACGCTCCGCGACTACCAGCAGCGTCATCGACGCCTCGCCCGGCGCGGCTCCAGGAGGTGGAGGACCGGCTCGCGCTGATCGAGCGGCTGAAGCGGAAGCACGGCCCGACGCTCGACGACGTCGCTCGCCAAGGCCGCCGCGCTCGAACAGGAGCGGGCCGCCCTCGACGCCGGACCCGGCGCATCGCGACGCCGCCGAGGCCGCGGTGACCGCGGCCCGGGAACACTTCCTGACCGCCGCCCGTCGCCCTGTCGGCGTCGCGCCACGGGCATCCGGGCCGCGATTCGCCGCGGCGATCGAGCGCGAGCTCGCCGACCTGGCGATGGCCGGCACCCGCTTCGAGTTGCGCCTCGTCGACCGACGAGGCCGCGCCCGGCGTGGCAGCCCGGCGGGCATCGACCGGGGCGAGTTCTTCCTGGCGCCGAACGTCGGCGAGGCACCCAGGCCGCTGGCGCGGATCGCGTCCGGCGGCGAGCTCTCGCGGGTGATGCTGGCGTTCAAGACGCTCGGCGCCGGCGACCAGCCAGGCCGCACGCTGGTCTTCGACGAGGTCGACGCCGGCATCGGCGGCCGCACGGCGACGGTGGTGGGGGAGAAGCTCCGCCGGCTCGGCCAGGCGACCCAGGTGCTGTGCATCACCCACCTGCCGCCGATCGCGGCTCAGGCCGCCACGCACTTCGCCATCGCCAAGTCGGTCCGCGGCCCGCGGACCGTCACGCCGTCGCCCGGCTCGAAGACGACGCGCGCGAGAACGAAATTGCGAGGATGATGGGAGGGGAGGGCACGGCCACGCCGCAGGTGCTGGCCGGCGCGCGCGAACTCCTCGCCCAGGCGAAGGCGAAAGCGCCGGCCGGGCCGAAGGCGAAAGGCGAAAGTCGCCCGCGGGCGAAAGCGAAAGTGCGGTAGAACACGACATGGCGCGCAAGTACCTGATCGAGACCTACGGCTGTCAGATGAACGTCCACGACTCGGAGCGGATGGCCGGCCTGCTCGAGGCCGCCGGCTTCGAGCCGACCGACGCCGACGAAGACGCCGATCTCGGTGGTCATCAACACCTGCTCGGTGCGCGAGAAGGCCGAAGAGAAGCTCTACACGCGGCTCGGCGATCTGAAGGGCCTGCAGCAGCGCATCGGACGCGCGCCGATGGTCGCCGTCACCGGATGCGTCGCCCAGCAGGAGGCCGGCCAGGTGCTGGCGCGGTCGCCGCTGGTCGACGTGGTCGTCGGCACCCAGCGGGCGCGGATGCTGCCGATGCTGGTCGAGCGGCTGCGGCCGCCTCGGCCGAGCCGCTGATCGACGTGACCACGCCCTACGACGAGCCGACGTTTCCGTTCGGGCCTGACCCGGCGCGGCGACCCGGTCAAGGGCTTCGTGACGATCGTCGAGGGCTGCAACGACTACTGCGCGTACTGCGTCGTGCCGTATACCCGGGGCCAGGAGCGTATGCGCGCCAAGGCCGAGATCTGCGCGAGGTCGAAGCGCTGGCGGCCAGCGGGCGCAGGGAAGTGCAGCTGCTCGGCCAGATCGTGAACCACTACCAGGCGCCAGACGATCCGGACGTGCGACTTCCCGGCGCTGCTCGAGGCGGTGCACGCGTGCCGGGCATCGACCGCATCAGGTTCGCCAGCCCGCACCCGCGCCATTGCTCGCCGCGGCTGATCGCCGCGCTGCGCGACCTCCCCAAGGTGTGCAAGCACCTGCATCTGCCGGTGCAATCCGGCTCGTCGCGCGTGCTGAAAGCGATGCGCCGGCGGCACACGCGCGAGGCCTATCTCGATCTCGTGCGCCAGCTGCGCGCAGCCCTGCCGGACATCCAGCTCTCGACCGATATGATCGTCGGGTTCCCAGGAGAGACGGCCGAGGACTTCGCCGACGACGCATGTCACTGACCGAAGCCGTCCAGTTCCACAGCATGTTCTCGTTCAAGTACTCGCCGCGCCCCAACACGCTGGCTGCCCAGCGCATGCCGGACGACGTCCCGGAGGCGGAGAAGACGCGGCGCATCATGGCCCTGCAGAGCCTGCAGAAGGGCATTCAGGCCCGGCTGCACCAGCGATCCGTCGGACGCACCGTGGAGGTCCTGGTCGACACCACCAGCCGGCGGCGCGCCTGGGAGCTGGCCGGCCGCACCACCGGCAACACGGTGGTCAACCTGCCGGGCGACCCGTCCTGGCTCGGCCAGATGTCGCCGGTCACCATCGAGCGCGCCGGCGCCTTCGGCGTCTGGGGACGGCCGGCCGCCGCGCCATCGGCGCTGGCCGCGGCGAGCGCAGGCTGATCGAGGCGCAGCCATGCTGATCGAGATGACGATCAAGGGGCTCACGGTCGATCCCGTGACCAATATGCCGATCGTGATCCTGCGCGACGAGCACGATCAGCGGGTGCTGCCGATCTGGGTCGGGGTGTTCGAGGCCAACGCCATCGCGCTGCAGATCGAGAACGTCCACACGCCGCGGCCGATGACCCACGACCTGCTGCGCAACGTCATCCAGGACCTGCGCGCCACCGTCGAGCGGGTCGTCGTCTGCGACGTGAAGGACAACACCTTCTTCGCGCTCATCCATCTCGACACGCCGGGCGGCCACGTCGCCGTCGACGCCAGACCGAGCGATGCGATCGCGCTGGCGCTGCGCACGCGGGCGCCGATCCTGGTGGAGCAGCACGTCATCGACAACGCCAAGACCCTCGACGTTGCCCACGACAAGGTCGACGGCGAGCGGCTGCACCAGTGGCTCGAGAGCCTCGACCCGGACGACCTCGGCAAGTACAAGATGTAGCACACGGCGGCGCGCCGCGGCTCACTTCGGCGCACTTCGGCAGGGCAGTCACGGCCAGGATCGATGTCGGCCGGCCGACATTTCCCGTAACTCCCACATTTGCAGCACTTTACGCGCGCCAATTACCGAAATGGCGGGTGATTCAGACGCACACGCCGCTTGACGCCACCAGCCGCGCTCCTAGAATGTCGCCACTCGGCTTCCCCTCCGAGGATCCGGCTGCGCGCGCGGCGGCCGCAACCCCAGATGATCCTCGCCATCGCGAATCAGAAGGGCGGCGTCGGTAAGACGACGACCGCGCTCAACCTCGCTGCCGCGCTCGCGCTTGCGCGGCAAGACCACGCTGCTCATCGATCTCGACCCCCAGGCCAACAGCAGCATGTCGTATCTCGACCTGCGGGAGATCGAGAAGGGGATGTACGACGTCTTCATGGACACCGAGTTGCCGCTCGCGTCGATCATCCGGCCGACGGCCGTGGCCAACCTCTCGGTCGCGCCGGCGCGCATCTCGCTGGCCAAGCTCGAGTCGCGGCTGGTCGGGGAGCTGGACGCGCCGTTCCGTCTCAAGGACCAGCTCGCCAAGCTCGAGGGCTTCAGCCACGTCGTCATCGATTGCCCGCCGGCCCTGGGCCTGCTCACCGTCAACGCCCTGGTGGCCGCCACCCATCTCCTGATCCCGATCCAGTCGTCCTACTTCGCCCTCGAGGGCACCGACGACCTGCTCGAGACCATCGAGAAGGTACGGCAGCGCCCCAACCCGGCGCTCAAGATCCTCGGCGTCGTCATCACCATGCACGACCGCCGCACCGCCCTCGGCCGGGACATCCGCGAGCAGATCCGCAAGGTGTTCGGCGACAAGGTGTTCACGACGGTCATCAGCAAGAGCGTGCGGCTCGAAGAGAGCCCGGCCTATCGCGAGTCGATTTTTACGTTCGCGCCCGAGTCGTCGGGCGCCAGTGAGTACTACCGTCTGTGCGAGGAGGTGATTGACCGTGCCTAAACGCGGCCTCCCGGAAGCCCTGCAGATGCGCCACGACGCGCACTACGTCGAGGCGCTGGCGTCATCGGCGGCGCCACCCATCGGGCGGATGGTGCCAATCGACCTCGTCGACCCCAACCCCGACCAGCCCCGCCAGGCCATGGGCGACCTGTCGGACCTGGTCGCCTCGCTGACCGAGAAGGGGATCATCGAGCCGCTGATCGTCCGCCAGCGCGGCGCCCGCTATCAGATCATCGCCGGCGAACGCCGCTACCAGGCGGCGATCCGCGCCGGAATCACCGAGCTGCCGGTGGTCGTCCGCGACGTCGACGACACCGAGATGCTGGAGCTGGCGCTGGTCGAGAACATCCAGCGCAAGGACCTGACGGCGTTCGAAGAAGCCGAGGCGCTGCACAGCCTCAGCCACAAGTGCGGCTACACCCACGAGGACCTGGCCAAGCGCCTGGGGAAGTCGCGCACCTCGATCACCGAGTCGCTGTCGCTGACCTCGATTCCGCCCGAGGTCCGCAAGGTCTGCCGCCTCGCCGACATCTCCAGCAAGTCGATCCTCCTGCAGGTGGCCCGCCAGGGCGACCCCAAGAAGATGCTGGCGCTGGTCGAGAAGATCGCCACCCAGGGCGTCACCCGGGAGCAGCTCCGCAAGGAACAGGACAAGCCCAAAGCCGGGCCGTCCGAAGTCCTTCGTCTTCAGTTTCAGAGCCCCCGACCAAGGCGTTCAATCTGCGGCTGACGTTCGCCAAGAAGAACGCCTCGAAGGACGAAGTGATCAGCGCGCTCGAGGCAATCCTCGAGGACCTGCGGCACAGCTGACTGACAGCGGCTACTCGGGCGCCGCGAGACGCGCGAATCGCCTCGATACGACCACCAGGAACCGGACTCAACGAGGTCGGTCCCTCGACTGGGCGGCCGAGGCTCGTCAAACCCGCTAGTTCCCGCCTGGCTCCTGATCTTTTAGTTTACATAAGATATATTATCAGACCTTCTGATGATATTTGGCCTAAAGAAGCCGCTGTTGATGGTCTGTGGGGCTTCTGCCCGCGGTCCTGCCGTCAGGCGCGCCAGCGCCGGCCGTTGACGTCGGTCCGCCGGCACCTGGAGGACGCGGTCGAGGCCGTCGCCGGGCACCATCTGGACGATCTGGCCGCTGGCGTCACGCACCACGACCCGCAGGTGAACCTGGTCGCCCGGCGTGACGCCGAGCGCCGCCCACGGCACCCGGACGACTGTCGGCCACCGGCCATTCGCTGGCCGGGTCCAGCGGCGATCGCCGAACCTCGAGTGACGCCGTCACCTCGGCACCGGCCGACGCGGTCCGATCTCGACGGAGACAGCCAGCCCATCCGCGGTCAGCCCGACCCGGGCGTCGGCGACCGGCCCGGCCGATGCCCGGTGCATGACCCCAGCCGGACCGTTCGAGCGTCACGCTCCCGGCAATCGATGAAGTACGACGCCGGCCGTGCCGCCGGCTTCGACCGGGCCCGGCCGGACGAGGTCGTCGGGCTCGGTGCTGGTCGTGATGATCGTGCCGGTGCAAGCGCCTCCGGGACCGGCTCGCCGAGCGCGGTGTAGACGCGCGACAGGTGGCGGCGGAACAACGCGTCGAACTCCCGGTCGTGCGCCGACGAGTGGTCGTCGCCGTACCACCAGCACCAGTCGCTGCCCTCGGCGGCGAGGAGCGCGTCGAGCGCCTCGGCCCGGGCCGCCCGGCCGGCGCGTCGGTCCGCGCCGCAGTATCGGGCCCGGGCCTGGCTCGAGCAGTTCCCAGGCCCGGCGGTCGTCGCGGTGGCCGATCCAGATCCCGAAGTCGGCGTTGATCCACGAGCCCGGCGAAGATCGACGACAGCGGCCGGGCCGGGCCCTCGGCCGCCGCCCGCATGCCGACCGGCGCCATGTCGCGGCGCCGCGACCAGAGCGCCGGTACAGCGCCCGCAGGAACGGCCGGCCGCCGCCGCCGTAGTGCTCCCAGGCGTTCTCGCCGTCGAGGATCACCGGCACCACCGGATCGGCCACGCCCGTGCGCCGACGCCCGCCGGCCGGCGTCGCGCACCCGGGCGAGGAAGTCGGCGGCCGCCGCCTCGGCGCTCCAGCCCTGATAGGTGAAGCCCGACCAGGTCCGACAGGGCGTGGTCGCGAAACAGGACGCGGACTTCCCCGGCCGCCGTCGCCAGCGCGTGGGGCCGGCAGCGCGATCCGCGCGTCGAGCGGCTCGGGCGACGTCGAGCGGACCAGAATCTCCTCGTCGCTCGCCATCCATCGCAACCCGGCGCGGGCGATTTCGGTGGCCGCCGGCGTCCGACACGCTGCCCTCCGACGGCCAGACGCCCGCCGGCGCCTCGCCGAACCAGCGCCGGTGCGCCGTCGACGGCCCGCGTGCAGCTGCAGCGCCGCGTCTTCGGGATAGCGAAACGGCGGGTCCGGCAGCGGCGCGGTCGGGTGCGCGGCGTGGTGCGCCGCCGAGTCGCACAGCAAGCGGCAGGATCGGATGGAAGTACGGCGACGTCGACAGCTCGACCTGGCCTGACGACGCGGCCTCGCGGCAGGACGGGATCACCCGCCGCAGCACGTCGAGTTCGAGCGCCCGCAGCGCGCGCCTTGTCGTGCTCGTCGAAGTCGCGGCCCTTCCCCACCAGCCGCAGCGCGCGGGCGTCGGTGGCGAGCACGTCGGGGTCGACCCAGGCCAGCTTCTGCCACACCTGCAGATCGCGCAGGTCGGCGGTCGTGAACTCGGCGCCGCGCGCAGCCGCATCGCCGCCAGCTCGGCGTAGCGCGGATACGGCTGGATCATCGTCGGCGCGTGGGCGTGGAAGCCCTCGCGGACGAACCACTCGGCGTCGGCGGCGCCGACCGGTCGCGGCCTCGGCCAGTCCGACGACGAGGTGCCGGTCCCAGGTGCGCTCGACGGCGTACGCCTCGACCTGCTCGACGAGCGACGGCACCAGGTTGAAGGTGACCCGCATGCCCGGGCACCGCCCGGACCGTCGCGACCATGCCCCAGTAGTCCTTCAGCGCGTGGAGCCGCACCCACGGCAGGATCGACTCCCCGGTCGACGGGTCGAGGTAGTACGGCTGGTGCATGTGCCACAGCAGGGCGAGCCGGACGCGGGGGATGGCATGGGCTGCTGGTACAATCCGGCTCAGCCGCGATGCGCACGCTCGACCGATACGTGCTCCGCGAGACCCTGGCGCCCTTCGCGCTCGCGCTGCTCGTCCTCACCTTCATCCTGATCATCCCCTTCATCATCGCTCAGGCCGAGACGATGATCGCCAAGGGCGTGCCGTGGCTGACCGTGGCCCAGGTGATGGTGCACGCTGCTGCCGCAGGCGCTCGGCCTGACAATCCCGATGGCGCTGCTGGTCGCGCTGCTGGTGGCGCTCGGGCCGTCTGTCCGGCGACCGCGAGGTGGTGGCGATGCTGGCCTGCGGCGCTGAGCCCGCTGCGGCTGCTCCGCCCGGCGCTGGCGCTCGGCACTGGTCGCCTGGGCGGCCACTTCGTGGGTGATGCTGTGGGCGATCCCCGACGCCAACCAGAGTTCCGCGAGATCACCACCCGGCTGGTCGCCGATCGCGCCGAGGGCGAGGTCAAGCCGCGCGTCTTCTTCGAGGACTTCCCCGGCTTCGTCGTCTACGTGCGCGAGGTCCCGGCCGACGGCGGCTGGACCGGCGTCCTCGCCGCCGACACGCGTCAGCCCGGAGCATCCGGTGCTGTTCCTGGCCGCAGCGCGGCCGCATGCTGGTCGACCGCGGCCAGCGCACCATCCAGATGGTGCTCGCCGACGGCACCCGCCACGCCACCTCAGCGCGCGATCCCGACGGCTACGAGGTGGTGCGCTTCGGCGAGATCGTGCTGTCGCTCGATCCCGAGAGCGTCTTCCCGCGCGCCGGCCCGGCCCGCGGCGAACGCGAGATGTCGATCGCCGAGCTGCGGGCCAGCGCCGACACGCTGGTCAAGGGCGGCTACTCGCCGCACAACCCGCTGATGGAGGTCCACAAGAAGTTCTCCATTCCGGCGGCCTGCCTGGTGTTCGCGCTGATCGGCGTCGCGCTCGGGCGCCTCCCACCGCAAGGACGGCAAGTTCGCCAGCTTCGTCGTCGGCCTGGCGGTGATCTTCGTCTACTGGGGCCTGCTGCTGGTCGGTCAGTCGCTGGCCAAGGGCCTGTACGTCGGCCCGTGGCTGGCCGTGTGGCTGCCCAACCTGGTGCTGGGCGCGGCCGGGCATGGCTGGTCTGTGGCGCCAGGCCGGCGGTGGTCCGCCGGCGGCGGTCGCTGGCGCTGCCGGCCGTGCGCCGGCTGGCCGCGCCGGCTGCGCGGCCTGGCCCCGGCGTCGTTCGTCTCGCGCGTGCCCGATCTGACCTGGCTGCGGCCGACGCTGCTCGACCTCTACGTCGGCCTGCTCTACCTGCGGATGCTCGGCCTCGGACTCGCCGGCATGGCCGGGCTGTTCTACATCTCGACCTTCATCGACCTGTCGGATCACCTCTTCAAGGGCACGGCCACCGACCGGCATGCTGTTCGCGTACCTGTGGTGGTCGACGCCGCAGTTCCTCTACTACATCATCGCGATCGCCGTGCTGCTGGCGGCGCTCGTGACCATCGGCGCGCTGACCAAGAGCAGCGAGCTCATCGTGATGCGCGCCTGCGGCATCAGCCTGTACCGCACCGCGCGTGCCGCTGCTGGTCGCGGCGCTGGGCGCCGTCGGCGGTGCTCTTCGCCCTCGAGGAGCGGCTGCTGGCGCCGGCCAACCGGCGGGCCAGCCAGCTGAGCTACATGATTCGCGGCCAGAGCCCGCGGACCATCGACGTCCTCAACCGCAAGTGGCTCACCGGCGAGGACGGCGCGCTCTACCACTACCAGTTCTACAACCCGCGCGAGCAGGAGCTGAACGGCCTGACCGTGCTGCGTTTCGATCCCGCCGATCCCGACCGGATCGCCGTCGCGCGTCTTCGCGCTCGCGGCGACGCCCGGTCGCCGGCGGCGACCGGACGCGCGTGGCAGGCGCGCGGCGGCTGGAGCCGCACGTTCGATCAGGCGATGGCCGTCACCGACTACCGCCGCTTCGACGAGACGGCGCTGACGCTGGATACCCCCGACACCTTCGTCACCGAGGCGCCGCCGCCGTCGCAGATGAACTTCGGCCAGCTGCGCGACTACGTGCGCGAGCTGCGCGCCAGCGGCTACGACGTGCGCGAGGACGAAGTCGCCCTGCACCGCAAGATCGCCTTCCCGTTCGTCACGCTGGTCATGACGCTCATCGGCGTGCCGTTCGCCGTCACGACCGGCCGGCGCGGCGCGCTCTACGGCGTCGGCGTCGGCATCGTGCTGGCGCTCGTCTACTGGACGATGATCAGCGTGTTCGCCGCGTTCGGCGCCGGCGGCGCGATGCCGCCGGCCCTGGCCGCCTGGGCGCCGAACCTGATCTTCGGCGCCTGCGCGGTCTACCTGCTGCTCACCGTCCGGACCTAGGCCGTCAGCTAGCGCGCCAGGCCGCAGCGCCGCGATCGGTCACGCGGCCGGCGGCTCGCCGGCCGTCGCGTGCACCGTGTCGGCACGACCACCAGCAGCGCGGTGACCTCCGCCAGCGGCGGCCGCGACTGCCCCACCGCGCCCGAGCGGCAGCATGGCGTCGAACGGCACGCGAGATCACGCGCGGTCGTGCGTCGAGATACACCGAGCGGCCCCAGCGCTGGCCCTCGCCTCCCGGCACCCGCAGCTGCACCCAGACCCGCATCGGCCGATCGGCGCTGGCCGTGCACGACCAGGCTGTCGAAGCCGCGCCAGGTCGGCCGGCGTCGGCCAGCTGCATCGCGGCGAAGGTCTGCGGCCGCCGCTCCGAGGCGCCAGGTGAACTCGCACGGCCGCCTGCCGCGACCGTCGACGCGGTGACCGCGCCGGTGGCGTCGGGTGCGCGTCTCGATTGTCCAGCGCGTCGGGCCGGGGCGCGCAGCGGTGCGCGTCTCGACGTACCGGCAGCATCTCGAGCGGCGGCGCCGTGTCGAGCTGCGGCGCGCACGTAGATCGGATTGGTCACCAGCCACAGCCGCTCGCCGCCGGCCCAGCGCACGTGCACCTCGGCCCGGCAGGCGCCCGGCACCCCGCTCGGTCGTCCAGGCGAGCCGGCCGCCGTCGCGCCTCGGCCGCGACGCCACCGCCGCACACAAGCACGGTGCGCGCCGCCGGCGGGACATCGGCCTCGAAAGTCACGGTGACGGCGCCGCGCGGAACGAGGTGCTCGCCCATCCCGGCGCGCCGGCCGTCGCTCTCGGCCTCGAATCGCACCCGGCCGGACCGGCGCCAGGCCGGTGAGACGCTGTAGACGCGGCCGGCGCGCGATCGCGCCGATGACCGCGGCGGCATCGCGACCGGCCTCGCCCGACAGCGGCGGTGGCCACCCGCACGACGTTCGCGAAGCTGCGCAAACAGCGCCTCGTAGGCCGGCACGTCGAACGCCACCCAGCCGTCGTACGGCTCCCCGACCCCGCGCAGGCCGAGCCGCGCGTGCGCATCGTGCGCCGCCAGCGCCGACCACCGGCCGCCGCGCTGGCGAGGCGATCCCACTGTTCGAGCTCGAACGCCGGCCGGTCGATCAGCGCCGTCAGCGCCTCGACCGGCCGCCACGGATAAGCCAGCGCCGTCCGCCACAGCCGCCGCGGCCGATCGCGCCATTCGCTGTCGGCGTTCAGCCACTCGAGCCCGTCGAACGCGCGCGTCCCAGTCGCGCCAGCGCAGCTCGTCCTTCGGCGACCCCGGGTGGGCGGCGACGCCGAACCCGCCCAGGCGGCGGACGTCCTCGACCACGGCCCGCGGCTCGCCGCCCAGCGGATACGGCGCCGGCCGCGGCGCCGATGCGCGACGTAGTGGCCGCCCCAGGTGCTCACTCTCGACCGCGTCGATGACCAGCACGCCGTCGAGATACGACCGGCGGATCGGCGGCGCCGCTGCGCGTTGCCGTGGTCGGTGACGACGACGACGTCGGCCCCGGCCCGCGCCGCGGCCCGGGCCACGTCCTCGCGCGTGCCGGTGCCGTCGGACCGCGTGGTGTGCACGTGGTAGCGCCACCGGGACGTCGGTGGCGAGCGCGGCGCCGGCCGCCGGACCGGCCGGCGGCGGCAGCACCGCCAGTCGTCGCGACCGCCGCGACGGCGATCACGGCCGCCGCCAGCCGCCAGCCAGACGCGCGGGCGCCGGGTGGTCACGTGCGCGGGTGGAAGCGCTCGTAGACCGAGCGCAGCCGTTCGTCGAGGACGTGGGTGTAGATCTGCGTCGTGGAGAGATCGGCGTGGCCGAGCATCATCTGGATGGCCCGCAGGTCGGCGCCGCGCTCGAGCAGGTGCGTGGCGAAGGAGTGCCGCAGCACGTGCGGGCGAGATCGCGCGGCCGATGCCGGCCTGGCACGCCATAGGCCGCGCAGCAGCTTCCAGAACCCCATGCGCGACAGCCCGCCGCCGCGCGCGTTCACGAACAGTCGCGGCGCGGCCGCGCCGGCCGACGAGCGCCGGCCGCGCCTCGCGCAGATAGCGGCCGACCCAGGTCGCCGCCTCGTCGCCGAACGGCACGACGCGTTCCTTGCGGCCCTTGCCCATGCATGGTCAGCACGCCGGCGTCGACGTCGACGTGCGCGGGCGCGCAGCGCCAGCAGCTCCGAGACGCGCAGCCCGGTGGCGTAGAGCACTTCGAGCAGCGCCCGGTCGCGCAGGCCCGCGCGGCGTGGACACGTCGGGCGCGGCGAGCAGCGCGTCGACTTCCTCGACGGTCAGGAACTTGGGCAGCGCTTCCAGGCTCCGCGGCGCGTCGAGGTCGGCGGCCGGGTTCTCGGCCAGCGGCACCGCCGCCGCAGCGAAGCGGTAGTAGCCGCGCACCGCGGCGACCAGCCGGCCGACCGAGCGCGGCGATCGGCCCTCGGCCATGCGGTCGCGGACCAGCCCTTCGAGATCAGCGCGCCTCAGGGCGTCCACGTCGCGGCCGGCGCCGTCGGCGAACGCCGCCAGCACCGCCAGGTCGCGTCCGTAGCCGTCGAGCGTGTGCGGCGACACGCGCCGCTCGAGCTCGAGGTGCGCCAGGTACCGGTCGATGGTCGCCATCAGCGGCCGCTCGCGCATTGTACGCGCCGGGGTGCGTTGACCGTACATCACCGGTTGACCCGGCGGGGACGGTAGCATGCCGTGGATCTGGCGTACCGCGCGCAGCAGATCCCGATGCCCCATTCCTCGAAGTGGCAGTCGCTCCCCACCGAAGCCATCAATCCCGCCACCCTCGCCATCGACAAGCAGTCGGCCGCCGGCATCGTCGACCTCATGCTGGCCGAGGACAAGAAGGTGCTCGCCGCCGTGCACCGCGAGCGCGATCGCATCGCCGTCGGCGCCGACATGCTGGCCAAGGCGCTGCGCAAGGGCGGCCGCATCATCTTCGTCGGCGCCGGCACCAGCGGCCGGCTCGGCGTGCGTCGAGTCGGCCGAGATGCCGCCGACGTTCGGCACCGACCCCGAACTCGTGCAGGCGATCATGGCCGGCGGCCAGAGCGGCAATCCTGCGGGCCAAGGAAGGCGCCGAGGACGACTACGAAGAAGGCGCCCGCGCCGCCAAGCGGCTCGACCCGACCAAGAAGGACGTCGTGGTCGGAGTGTCGGCCAGCGGCATGACGCCGTTCGTGCGCGGCGCGCTCACCACCGCCCGCCAGGTCGGGCGCCCGCATCATCTTCGTCACCTGCGACCCGCGCACCGAACTCCAGAGCTTCGTCGATCTGACGATCGCACCGGCCGTCGGGCCCGGAGGTGATCGCCGGGTCGACACGCCTCAAGGCCGGCACCGCCACCAAGCTGGTGCTGAACGCGCTGACCACCGTCGGCGATGGTGCTGATCGGCAAGACCTACGGCAACCTGATGGTCGACGTGCGCACCGGCTCCGAGAAGCTGCGCGATCGGGCGCGGCGCATGGTGCACATCG
Organism: uncultured Acidobacteriota bacterium; assembly: GCA_963786365.1. GTDB lineage: Bacteria > Acidobacteriota > Vicinamibacteria > Vicinamibacterales > UBA2999 > CAWAYR01. Next base: position 113,095 of record CAWAYR010000018.1, on the reverse strand, counting down.
TCACCGGGATCGACGTCGACGCCGCCGACGCGCTGCTCAAGCGCGCGCACTGGAACGTGAAGGCGGCGATCGTGATGCAGAAGACCGGGCTGTCGTACCAGAAGGCGCTCAGCCGCCTGCGCCGCTCGCACGACCGGCTGCGCGACGCCATCGGCGAGGACATCGAGCCGCGCCTGCGCGACCTGCTCGCCGGCGGCACCGGCGCAGTCCTGACGCCGCCCGTCAGCGCAGCGCCGGCCGTCGGCGCCAGCGCGGTGGCCGCCGCCGGATCGAGCAGGACCTCGACAGCGCCGTGCACCTGCAGCCACGACGCCGGCAACGCCGTCGTCAGCGGCCCGCCGCCATCGCCGCGACCGCCGCCGCCTTCGACGTCCCGGTCGCCAGCACGCAGGATCCGCCGCGCCTGCAGAATCGCCGTCATCCCCATCGTCAGCGCGCGCGGCGGCACCGCGCTCGACGTCGCCGCCGAACGGCGCGGCGTTGGCCGCCCGGGTCTCCGCGTGCAGCGTGGCGACGTGGGTGGCGCCCCACAGCACCGGCCCCGGCTCGTTGAAGCCGATGTGGCCGTTGGCGCCGAGTCCGCACACCAGCAGGTCGATCCCGCCGGCGGCATGCGATCGCCCGGTCGTAGCGGGCGCACTCGGCGGCGGCATCGGCCGGTGTCGCCGCGCAGGAATCCGATCTGCGCGCGCGGCAGGTCGACGGCGGCGAACAGCTGCTCGTCCATGTAGGAGCGAAAGCTGCCCGGGTGCGTCCGGCGCCAGGCCGTCGAACTCGTCGAGGTTGAAGGTGCGCACGCGCGCCAGTCGAGACCAGCGGCGCGCAGCCGCGCGAACATCGCCGACGTCGGCGTCCGCCCGGTCGGCAGCCCCAGCACCGGCTCGGCGGGTGGCCGCCAGCGCGGCCGCGACCTGCGCCGCGCGGCGTCGGCGACCGCGTCGGCCGTCGAGAGCACCGTGACCTTCATCACGACCTCGCCGGCGCCGCGGCGTAGACCGGCAGACGCAGCCGCCCGGCGGCGGCGCGCAGCGCCAGCCGCACCGCGCCCAGCGCCGGCTCGTCGGTGAGCACGGCGGTCACGGCCCGCGGCGCGAGCTCGGCGACGCGCGCGCGCCACCATCGACGCCACCGTCGGCGCCATCTTGAAGAGTCCGCCGGACAAGCACCACGCGAAACCGCTCCCCTCGCATCCCCAGCTGTTCGACCACCGATCGGGCCGCCAGCGTCAGCTCGTCGGCCGCCGCCGCCAGAATCTCGCCGCGCCACCGCGTCGCCGTCGGCGTCGGCCCGCGCCACCAGTCCGGCCATCGCCGCAATCGCCTGCCGGCGATCGGCGCGGGCGTAGACCTGCGCCACCAGCCCGTCGATGCGCTCGGCGCCGGCGTGCCGCAGCACCAATGGCGTGAGCGCGGTCTGCGGGCCGCGCCGATCGCTGGCGCGCACCACCGCCGCCAGTGCCAGCCGCCCGACCCAGAACGCCGATCCTTCGTCGCCGTAGACTTCGCCCCAGCCGCCGGCCCGCGCGGCGATCCCGCCGGGCCGACACCGTAGGCGATCGAACCGGTGCCCGCGACGACCACGACGCCCGGCGCCTCGTCGGCGCCGGCCACGAGCGCGACCAGCGCGTCGTTGACCGCGAAAACCTGGCCGCGGAATCCGAGCCGACGGAGGATCGCGTCGACGACCGCGCGATCGTCGGCCCGGTCCATGCCGGCCATGCCGACGCACACCACGCGCCGGCAGCGGCGCGTCGGTCACCGACCGCGGCCTGGATCACCTCGTAGAGCACCTTCTCGGTGCCGAGCTCGCCGGCGCTGTGGAGGTTGGCGCCACCGCCGCGGCCCTCGCCGACGACCTGCCCGGCCGCGTCGGCGAGCCACGCCACGGTCTTGCTGCCCCCCGCGTCGATCCCGAGCACGTGCACCTTCGAAGCTTATACTGTGCGCCAGTGCTGGCTCCCACTTGGACTACGCCGTCATCGCCGCGTACCTCGCGGCCATCACGGCCTTCGGCTCCTGGTTCGCGCGCTATCAGCACACCACCCGCGACTACTTCCTGAGCGGCCATCCGTGCCCTGGTGGGCGGTGTGCTGCACGGTGGTCGCCACCGAGACCAGCACGCTGACGTTCATCGGCATCCCGGCGACCGCCTACGCCAGCAACATGGCGTTCCTGCAGCTGGCGCTCGGCTACGTGATCGGCCGCATCCTGGTCAGCGTGCTGTTCATCCCGGCCTATTTCCGCGGCGAGCTGGTGACGTCCTACGAGCTGCTGCAACGCCGGTTCGGCGGCGCGTCACCGCACTGTCGGCCGGGCTGTTCCTGGTGACGCGCTCGCTCGCCGACGGCGTCCGGCTGTTCGCCACGGCGCTCGTCATCGGCGTCGTCACCGGCGTGCCCACCGCGTGGGCGACGCTGGTCGTCGGCGCCGTCATGATCGTCTACACCGTGCGCGGCGGCGTCGCGGCGGTGATCTGGACCGACGTCGTGCAGATGTTCGTCTACGTCGCCGGCGCCGCGGCGGTGGCCGTGCAGCTGCTCGGGCTGATTCCCGGGCGGCTGGGACGAAGTGGTCCGCGACCGGCATGGCGGCCGGCAAGTTCGCGATCTGGGACCTGTCGCACGAATCCCGTCGACCATCTACACGCTGTGGACGGGCCTCTTCGGCGGCGTCGCGCTGACCCTGGCCACCCACGGCACCGATCAGTTCCTGGTGCAGCGGCTGCTCGCCGCCACCAGCGCCGCGGGCCGCCGCCACCGGCCTGGTGCTGAGCGGCGTCATCGTCTTCGCCCAGTTCACGCTGTTCCTCTGCATCGGCGTGATGCTCTTCACCTTCTACCAGCACGTGCCGCTGCCGCGCCGCTCGGCCGCACCGACGAGGTGCTGCCGCTGTTCGTCGTCGACCCAGCTGCCGGCGGGCCTCGCCGGCTTCATCGTCGCGGCGATTGTCGCGGCGGCGCTGTCGCCGTCGCTGAACGCCATGGCCGCGACCACGGTCAACGACTTCTACCTGCCGCGGCGCCCGCACCGTGCCCGACGACGCCCCGCTGCTCCGGCTGTCGCGCCGCGCGACGATTGGCTGGGGCGTCGTGCAGCTCGGCGTGGCGCTCGGTGCACAGTTCATGGAACGCTCGGTGCTCGACGCCGGGCTGGCCGTGCTGTCGTTCGCCTCGGGCGCCGTGCTCGGCGCGTTCATCATCGCCACGCCTCATGCCCGGCGTGCGGCGAACCGGAGGCGCTCGCCGGCATGGGCGTCGGCCTGGCGACGATGACCGCGGTGTGGGCCTTCACGCCGCTGGCCTGGACCTGGTATGTGTTCGTCGGCGCGGTGGCGACCTGCGGCACCGCCGGGCCGCTGTCGGCGGTGCGGCCCGCGCCGGCATGACCGCCACGACTCGCGCGGCGAGCTGCGCCGCCTTCTGGCGCGCGCGGTCGCGCAGACGTGTCACGCCCGGCGCGGTCGTCGAAGTCGGATCGGCCGAGGGGCCTGTGCCGGTCGAGGCCGTCGGACGCCTCACCTACGCGGCCGACGCGCCGGCCGTCGACGAGTGCACGGTCTACGACCTGGCGTCGCTGACCAAGGTGATGGCCACGGGCACGCTGGCGATGCGGCATGCCGCCGCCGGCCGCCTGCCGCTCGACACCCGGGTCGCGGCGCTGCGCCCGAGTTCCCGGCCGACGGGCCGCGACGCGTGACGGTGGCGCGATCTGCTCGGCCATGCGGCCGGCTTGCCCGCGCATCGGCCGTTCTACCGGCGCCTCGCCGGGCGTCGCGCCTACGGCGCGGCGATCGCCGCCGAGCCGCTCGCCTATCCGCCGCGCTCCCGGCACGAGTACACCGACCTCGGGTTTCATGCTGCTCGGGCTGCTCCTCGAGGACGCCGGTGAGCGGCCGCTCGACGCGCAGTTCGACTCGTGGCGCGACGAGGCGCTGGCCGGCGCCGACGTCGCGTTCGGCCCGCGCGCGCATCGCCGGCGATCGGATCGCGCCGACCGAGGCCGACACCGTGGCGCGGACGCGTGCTGCGCGGCGACGTGCACGACGCCAACGCGGCGGCAATCGGCGGCGTCGCCGGACACGCCGGACTCTTCGGCACCGCCGGCGCGGTCGGCGCGTTCGCCCGCTGGTTCCTGGCGCTGTGGCTCGGACGCGTCGCCGACTCGGCCGGCGTTCCGGCGGCGATGGCGGCACGCTTCGCGACGCGCGGCGCGGTGCCGGACAGCTCGCGGGCGCTCGGCCTGGGACACGATGCTGCCGACCTCGTCGTGCGGCGCCGCGCCTGTCGCCCGCGGGCGATCGGCCACACCGGCTTCACCGGCACGTCGCTGTGGATCGATCCGGTGCGGCGCCTCTACGTCGTGCTGCTCACCAACCGCGTGCACCCTGACGGCGCTGCCGCCGACGGCATCCAGGCGTTGCGCGTCGCCGTTCACGACGCGATCGCGGAAGGATGGCCGGCATGACTCTCACCCCGCTCGACTGGGTCATCGTCGCCGTCATCTTCGGCGCCTCGCTCGTCACCGGCGTCCTCTTCACGCGGCAGGGCGGACGCAGCGTCCAGGACTTCTTCCTGAGCGGGCGGCAGCTGCCGTGGTGGCTGGCCGGCACCTCGATGGTCGCCACGACCTTCGCCGCCGACACGCCGCTGGCCGTCGCCGGCATCGTCGCGCGGCAGGGCATCGCCGGCAACTGGATCTGGTGGAGCGCGGCGGCCGGCAGCATGATGACGGTGTTCCTGTTCGCGCGGCTGTGGCGCCGCGCCGGCATCGTCACCGACGTCGAGCTCGCCGAGCTGCGCTACCACGGCCGCCCGGCGGCGGCGCTCGCGTGTCTTCCGCGCGCTCTATCTCGGCCTGCCGATCAACTGCGTGATCATGGGCTGGGTCAACCTGGCGATGGCCAAGGTGCTGTCGGTGATGCTCGGCTGGGACGAGCTGACCGCGGTCCTGGTCAGCCTCGCGCTCACCGGGATCTACTCGGCGCATGGCCGGGCTGTGGGGCGTGGTCGTGACCGACTTCCTCCAGTTCGCGTTCGCGATGGGCGGGACCATCGCGCTGGCCTGGTTCGTCGTCCGCGTGCCGGCGATCGGCGGCCTCGACGGCCTGGTGCGGCAGGTGCCGGAGGCGACGCTGGCGTTCGTGCCCGACTTCTCGTTCGCCGCGACCGCGGCCGCGTCGCTTTCGGCCGGCGCGTTCCTCACCTATCTCGGCGTCCAATGGTGGGCCAGCTGGTATCCGGGCCAGGAACCCGGCGGCGGCGGCTACATCGCGCAGCGGATGATGTCGGCGCGAACCGAGCGCGACGCGCTGGCCGCGACGCTGTGGTTCACCATCGCCCACTACTGCGTCCGGCCGTGGCCGTGGATCCTGGTCGGACTGGCGACGCTGGTGCTCTACCCCAACGCCGTCGACAAGGAAGCGGCCTACGTGCTCGCGATGCGCGACCATCTCGGCCCGGGCTGGCGCGGGCTGCTGCTCGGCGCGTTCTTCGCCGCCTACATGTCGACGATCTCGTCACAGCTCAACTGGGGCACGTCCTACCTCGTGAGCGACGTCTACAAGCGGTTCGTCCGCACCGACGGGACCGAGGCGCACTACGTCTGGGTCTCGCGCCTCACCACGCTGCTGCTGATGGCGCTGTCGGCAGTCGTGACCTTCTACCTCGAGAGCATCCGCCAGGCGTGGGAGTTCGTCCTCGAATCCGGCGCCGGCATCGGCCTGGTGCTGATGCTGCGCTGGTACTGGTGGCGCGTGAACGCGTGGTCGGAGATCGTCGCGATGATCGCCGCCGCCATCGGTTTCGCGCTGGTGCGGATGGCCACCGACTGGGTGTTTCCGCTCTCGCTGGTCGCGGTCGTGGCGTGGACCACGGCGTGGTGGCTCCTCGTCACCTGGCTGACCCCGCCCGAGCCCGACGCGACGCTCGACGCGTTCTACGCGCGTGTGTCGCCGCCTGGTCCCGGCTGGGCGCCGGTGGCGGCGCGCCTCGGACGCTCTCCCTCACCCATCGGACCGCTCGTCGGCGCATGGCTGGCCGGCACCGCGCCTCGTCTACGCCGTGCTCTTCGGCGTCGGTCACCTGCTGCTCCACTCGCTCACGACAGCGCTGCCCTACTTCGCAGTGGCCGTCGTCTGCGGATGGCTGGTCGCCCGCGCGCTGCCGCAACGATAGGCGTCGGTCGTACCGCCGGTCCCGCGTCGGCCGGATCAGTTGCCCTTCTTCGGCGGCGGGCCGAAGAGGGCCGCCGGCGCCGCCCCGGGCGGCGGCGGATACGCGGGGCTGAACGGGCGCGGCGCTCCCTGGCGGCGCGGCTGACATCCGCCGGGAGGCGCCATCGGCTGTCCGAAGCCGCCGCCGCCAAACGGATTCGTGCCGCCGCCGCGTGCCGAACGGACTCGGCCGCGCCAGCGCCGCCGAACGGGTTCTGGCCGCCGCGGCCGAAGGGATTCATCCCGCCGGGCTGCGCCGTGCCGCCACCGAGCGGTGCCCCCCGGCGCGCCGCCGGGCCGCGCCGCCGGCGGCCGCGGCCGCCGCATGTTGAGGCCTGGAGCAGGTCGGGCGGCAGCCCCTTGCCGGGCTTCACGTCCTGGTAGGTGACCGCCCACTGGTCGTAGCGGGTGCGCCCGTTGTAGATCTTGATGCTCGTCCCCTTGCTCTTGGAGACCACGCCGATGATGCCGGCGCCTGGCACGGGCGCGCCGGTGCCGGCGGTCGGTGTGCCGCCGGTGCCGGCGGTCGGTGTCCCGCCGGTGCCGGCGGTCGACGTTCCGCCCGTGCCGAACGAAGATGTTCCGCCCGTGCCGAACGTAGACGTCCCAGCCCGCTGCCGGCGGTGGACGGCCCGCCGGCGTGGGCGGCGGCGCCGCGCCGATCGGCGCGATCGTGCCGGGCGTCGCCGAACCGGGGCCGCCCGGCTGGATGCCGGCAGCCGCCGTCTGATAGACAAGCTGGAAGTCTTCCCCGGTGATCGGGTCCTTGTATTTCTTCCGGAGGAACCGCTGTTCCACCAGGACGTCGACGCTCGGCGGATTGGTGTTGGCGATGCGCTGGCGGAACTTCATCACGGCGCGCGCGTACTCGTGCGCCCGGAACAGGTACTCCTCTTCCCGCTCGCGCTGGGCCTGCTTGTTCCACACCGGCAGCGCCGCGCCCATCAGGATGGCCATGATGCTCATGCCGACCAGCAGCGCCGCCATCGCGTAGCCGTCGGTCCGGCGCCACTGCCGGGCCGCGGCACCGCCGCCGCCTTGACCACCTAACTTCATGCAACTATTATCGTTAGCCGCCCGCCACATGTCATCTTCCTCTGCGCGCCGTCGCCGCGATCGCTCTTGGGGCCAGCCTGGTCGCCGCCGCCTGCGACAAGGTCCCGCTGCTGGCGCCGACCAACAGCACCATCCGCCTGATTTCGAGCGTCAGCGTCCTGCCCACCAACAGCACCGCCGACATCACGGCGGTGGTCATCGAATCCGCGGGCACGCCGTGCAGAACGGCACGGTCGTCACCTTCACGTCGTCGCTCGGCATGGTCGAGCCGCGCGAGGCGCGCACCAACAACGGCCAGGTCACGGTGCGCTACAACTCCGGCAGCCAGTCGGGCACGGCCAAGGTCGGCGCGTTCTCGGGCGGCAACAAGTCCGACGACCTCGAGATCCTGGTCGGTTCGGCCGCCGCCGGGGCGTCACGGTGCGCGCCAATCCCGGCGATCGTGCCGTCCACCGGCGGCACGGCCGAAATCGTCGCCACCGTCGTCGATACCGGCGGCAACCCGCTGCGCGGCGCCGCCGTGACCTTCTCGACCACGTTCGGCACGCTGTCGGCGGCCACCGCCATCTCCGACACCGCCGGCGAAGCCCGCACGCAGCTCACGACCAACGTCGAAGCCAAGGTCACCGCCAGGGTCGGTGGCGGCACGAGCGCCCCGACCGCCGAGGTCACCGTCCAGGCCAGGTCGGTCCCCACCGTGACCATCACCGCCGGCACCAACAACGCCGGCGAGGTCGGGCTGCCGACGGTCTTCACCCTCGAGCCGCCCGCCGCCGCGACCAGCAACGCCATCCGCGAAGTGATCCTGAACTTCGGCGACGGCACCGTCCGCAACCTCGGCGCGCTGCTGGCGCGGACGACCGTCGCCTATACCTACAACCGGGCCGGGGTCTACACCGTCACCGCGACGGCCACCGACGTGATGAACTTCACCGCCACGTCGTCGACCGCCGTGACCATCAACGAAGCGTCGACCGTGCCGGTGACGATTCTCGCGACCGCCGGGCACCGGCGGCATCGTCACCTTCAGCGCCAGCATCACCGGCACCATCGGCGGCGGCGGCTCGATCCGGCATCTACGAGTGGGACTTCGGCGACGGCGGGTCGGCGACGACGACCGGGCCGAGCACCTCGCACCGCTACACGTCGGCCGGCACCTACGTCGTGCGGCTCCGCGTGGTGACGACCACCGGCCAGGAAGGCTTCGCCGAGCAGACCGTGCGCGTCACCCTGCTCTAGCAGCCGGCGGCGCGGCTCGACATCGCCAGGTCTCACCACTCGGTGTACGGCGTGCCGTCGAGCGCCATCCGGTCGGACCCGCTCTTGACGTCGAACACGCCCGGCTCGGCCGATGCCGCTCGATCGGATCGGCCTCGGCCGGCACCGTCTGCCACGTCTCGACCGAGTCGGTCATCGGGTCCTTCGGGATCTCGCGGACGTAGCCGTCGGCGACCAGGTCCTGGAGCGTCTGCGGCCACTTGTTCTTGTCGGCGTAGTACCTGGTCGATGGCGTCGCGCAGCCGGAACAGATCTTCCTTCAACACCGCCTCGCGGGCGCGGGTGACGCTGTTCTGGTACGACACCATCGCGATCGTCGACAGCACGACGATGAGCGCCGTCACGACGATCAGCTCGATCAGCGTGAAGCCGGCGGCGGCGGCCGTGCGGGCGCGCGTCGTGAAGGACCTCGGCATCGCCGGCTACCAGTCGCTGTACTTCGTGCCGTCGAGGGCCTTGCCGCCGCTGGTCGAGCGCACGTCGAAGACGTTCTGCCCGCCCCAGCGCGTCGCGTCGGGCTTGTCCTGGTAGGAGCGCAGCACCCACTCGGCCTCGCCGGTCATCGGGTCGATCGGGATGCGGCGCAGGAACTTGACCTTGCGACCGCTCGCGTCGTTGGCGATCGCCACGCCCTCGACCAGCGTCTCGAGGTCGGGCGGATACCCTTCGTTGCCCGGCTTGAGCTCGGTGGCCGGCACCTGGCCGGCCGCGACCAGGTCGTAGTAGCCGTCGATGGCCTGGCGCAGCTCGCGCAGGTTGTGGCGCAGCTCGCTCTCCTTCTGGCGCTGGATGGTCACGCGGGCGAGCGGCTGGATGGCCGAGGCGAGGATCAGCAGGATCGACGTGACGACGAGCAGCTCGACGAAGCTGAATCCGTCCGCGGCGACGCCCCTCACTCGCACAACGCTCCTACTTGACGGTGATGGTCACGGCCTGGAACTGCAGCGGCGCGGCCCCGCCGCCGGCCAGCGTCCCGACGCCGTTCACCGTGATCGTCGACGAACCGGCGGCGACGACATCGACGAGCAGGGCGGCGACGACGCCGGTGCCCGACACGCCCAGGACGTCGCCCGGCCGCACGACCGCGACGTCGACACGTCCGGCGGCGGCGTCGATCTTCTGCGTGAAGGTCGCCTGGACGCCGCCCTGGCGCAGCAGATTGCCCTCCTGGACGCGTGCGCACGCGCAGCACCGCCGGATTGAAGTTCACCGACAGCGACACGGTCGACAGCCGCGTCGCGCCCGAGATCGACACCGGCACGAGATAGGGGCCGCCGCCGAGACGGAATTCGGTGCCAGGCGGGCTGAGCAGCACCTGTGCCGGTCCGGGCGTCGCCGGGCGCCAGGCCGCGTGGGCGGCGCGGCGGGAGGCGCTGGCGGGGTCTCGGGTGGCGCCGGCGGCGTGGCCGCGGGCGCTGGCGCTGGCGCCGGGACGGTTCCGGCGGCGGGAACGTCACGATGCCGCTGCGTCGGCGCCGCCGGCGGCGGCGGCGGGCGGCACGCCGAAGGGCGCCGTCGTCGTCCCGGGAATCGGCGAGCTGCCGGGCGGCACCTGTCGGCGCCGTCGGCGCCGCCGGCGGCACCGGCGCCCCAGGCGGACCCGAGCCGGGCACCGGCGGCGGCGCCGGTCCGGGCGGCGGCGGCGCGACCGGCGCAGCGCCGCCGCCGAACACCGGCGGCGGGCCGCCGACCGCCATGTTCCCCTGGGTGCCGATGTAGATCGGGCTCAGATCGTTCGCCGTCAGCTGGTGCGACCGCACGATCCGCGGTGTCAGCAGCATCACGATGTCGGTCTGGCGGATGTTGGTGTCGTTGTCGGCGAACAGCTGCTGCAGGATCGGCAGCCGCATGATCCCCGGGAAGCCCTTGCAGCGCGCGGCGTTCGTCCTCGCGCAGCAGGCCGGCCAGCAGGTTCGACTCGCCGTCACGCAGCCGCAGCCGCGTCGTCACCTTGCGCGACGCGAAGGCCGGCAAGGTCTGCCCGGCGATGACCGAGTCCTGGCCGCGGGCGCTGTTCTCCACCGTGAGATCCATCACGATGTCGCCCTCGTAGGTCACGCGCGGCGTCATCTCGACGATGACGCCGATCGGCCGATAGGTGAACGACGTGAGCGGGTTCGCCGAGGCGCCGCCGGCGGCAATCGGGGTGAAGGTCGTGCTCGGCACCGGCACGTCCTCGCCGAGGTTGAGGGTGACCTTGGTCCCCTCCTGGCCGCGCAGCTGCGGCTTGGCCACGGTCTTGGTCTGCGAGTCGCTCTCGAGGAAGCGGACGATCGCCGCCGGCACGGCGAGGTAGAAGTCGGCGGCGCTGATCCCGGTCGAGATCGTGTTGGCGTTGAAGATCGTCGCCGAGCTGACGTTGGACGGCGCGGTGCCGGTACCGGTGGTGGGGGTCGGCGTCCCTTCGATCACGGTGCTGCCGCCGGGCGACTGCTCGGGCGAGAAGATCGCGCCGACGGCGTAGTCGGTCAGGTTCAGGCCGTAGCGCTTGGCGCGCTCGCGGCTGACCTCGAGGATCTGGACGTCGATCACCACCTCGGCGCGCGGCCGATCGTTGATCTTGATGATCTGCTCGATGATCTCGACCACCGGCGTCGAGGCCCGCACGGTGATCGTGTTGGCGGTCTTGTTGGCGGCGATCCGCGGTTGGATGGCCATCTGCGGCGCCAGGATCACGGTGTTGACCAGCTGCGCCAGCTCGGTGGCGTCGGCGTGCGACACGAAGAACGTCTTGATGACCTGTTCCTCGGTACTGCTGCCGCTTGGCGGTGTTGTCGGTGGCGACGATGATCGTCCGCTCGTTCATCACCTTGTAGAAGATCTGGTTCGAGACCATCACCTGCTGCAGCGCCTGTTCGAGCGTGACGCCCTCGAGCTGAACGGTGACGCTGCGGTCCTGGAAGTCGCGGTCGTAGGTGACGTTGATGCCGGTCGCGCTGCCGATGAAGTTGAGCAGGTCGCGCAGGCTGGTGTTGGCGAAGCGCAGGTTGAGCGGATCGCGCGACGACGGGTTGAGCGTCGGCTCCTGGGTGCTGCGCCGCACCTGCTCGCGCATCTGCTCGATCGCCGGACGCGGCCGCGTCGCCTCGAGCCGCTCGCGCAGCTCGCGGTCGAGTTCGCCGGCTCGCGCGGCAATCGACCGGTTCGACGGATCGAACTCGCTGGCCAGGCGGTATTCGCGCAGCGCTTCGTCGAGCCGGCCCTGCTCCTCGAAGATACGGGCCTTCTGGGCGTGGTCCATGGCCGCCGACTGCATCGCCCGCTCGAGCGCGATCTTGATTTCGGGCCGGTCGGGGTCCTGCTGCAGCGCCTGCCGGTAATATTCCACCGCCTCGTCCCATTGCTGCTGCATCGCCAGGCTCTCGGCCCGACGGAAGTTGGCCCGGCTGGCGCCGCATCCGGCGACCAGCGCCGCCACCAGCGCCACCATCAGCACCCCTGCACTCGTCGTCTCACTACGCGATCTCCCATGTCCTCCACGTTCATTGTCCGGTCAGCCGCAGCGTCTGACGGCCGCGGCCATCGGCATAGGCGATGTCGATTGACTCGGCTCCGATCGCGAGGATTCTGAACCGCCCGTCGATGATAGCCCCTTCGCTCCCGTGGACGACGAGCCCGCGCGAGTCGCTAGCACGGCGATCTGCGACCCCGGCGGCGCCTTCGACCAGGCCGATGAACTTGAGCGAATCGGCGGCGGCGGCGGCGGGCCGGCGGGCGCGAACACCACCGGCGCGGTCGCGGCCGGCGCCGGTGGCGGCCGGGTCGCGGGCCGGTGCCGGCGCCAGCGGGCCGGGCCCCGAACACGAACGGGTTGCGCGTCGCCTCGCCGGCGCCGCCGCCGGGGCGGGCGAGGTCCTCGAGCCGGACGTCGGCCGGTGGCGGCCGGCGTCGCCGCCCGCGCGGCGCGGCGCGCCGCCGCCGCGACCTGCTCGGCCGGGGCTCGAGCGGCCTAAGTACTGCCAGCCGGCCACAGCAGGAGCGCGGCCGCGACCACGCCCCGAGCTGGACGCGCCGACGCTGCTCAGCGGACATCCGGACCGGTCCTGTAGTAAGTCGACACGTTCAACGTGAGATTGAGTGGCGACGACGACTCGTCGCCCTCGGCCAGCACGATCGAATCGACCACCACGAAATCGTTGGCGGTCTCGAGCGCGTAGAGGAAGGCGCGCATGTCGTCGTAGCGGCCGACCAGTTCGGCGCTCACCGCGCAGCCGCGCCAGCGAGCTGTCACGAATCGACTCGGGCGTGGCGACGCTGCGCGCAAACGAGTCACGTCGTGGGTGCGGGCGAGCTGCGCGACGCGCAGCTGCAGCAGCCGTCGCGCCGCCGAGACGTTGGCCGGGAGCACGTCGCGATAGAACACCGCCAGCTTCGCGCGCGGCGGCGTCGCGGCCGTCGCGGGTGGCGGTCACTGCCTTGAGCTCGGCCGCCGCCTCGCTGGCTTCCGCGCTCGCCTGCCGGGCCCGCCCCTCGGCCGGCTGCACCGACCGCGACATCGGCAGGACGGCCAGCGCCAGCACCACGGCGTTGGCGGCGAGCGAGCAGCGCCAGGGGCCACACCCACGCCCGGTGCTCGGCCAGCACCCGGCGGGTCAGCGCGCCGCGTGTCTGCATCATCGGCTGCCCTCGACGCCGCGTGGGGGGACCGGCGTTCCTGCAGGGTCAGACGCCGCCGGGACGGGGTTGGCCGCCTGCACGTAGTAGCCCTGCAGGTTCGACTCGATCGTGCCGTCCTCGAGGGCGTCGTCGGCACGCGACAGCACGCCGCGGAACGCCCCGGTCGCCTCGAGGCGGTCGATGAAGGCGTCGAGGTCCTCGATCCGGCGCGAGACGACGGTCAGCGACACCATCATCCGGCCGTCGTCGTCGGCCTGCGGCTGCACCTGCACGAGCCGGACGTCGGGCGGCAGGGTGGCCTCGACGCGGTTGAACAGCGTCGTCCAGGAGAACGTCCGCTGCACGATCAGCTGATTGGCCTCGGTGGCCGCGCGCGACGCGGCGGCGATCTCCGCCGGGTTCAACGAGGCGCGCAGCGCCTCGGCGTCGGCGCGCGCGGCCGAGGCCGCCAGCCCCTCGGTGCGCACGCGGTCGGCCAGCATCGCGCCCTGCTGCGACAGGCTGACCACCGTGGCCACGTTCACGGCGGCCCACGCCGCCGCCGAGGCCAGCGCCGCCACCAGCACGACGCGGACCAGGCGCTCGTTGTAGAACGGCCGGGTCGCCAGGTTGCCGCGCAGCACGGTCAGGCGCCCATCCCTTCGCGCAGCAGCAGGCCGACGCCCGGCGGCCAGCAGGTCGGCCATCGCCGGCGAGGGCCGGCCGACCGCGGCCGGCGCCGCCAGGAACGGATCGACCGCCGCCACCTCGAGCCCGAGCCGTTCGGACAGCTCGCGACGCAGATGCGTCGGCGCCGGCCGCCGTCGATCCGCCGGCCAGCAGCACCCGCTGGAAGCGGCTGGCCCTTGCAGCCGGTCCTCGTAGTACATCGCCGTCTGGTGCACCAGGTCGGCGATCGAGCCTTCGGACTCCTCGCCGCGCGTGCGGTAGAAGATCAGGTGGCCGTCGCGCAGGACGGCCAGGCTCACGTAGCTGGCCGCGGCGTGGACCAGCAGCCAGTCGCCCTGCGCCGATCGGTCGGCGGCGAGCACGGCATTGGTGACGTTGAAGGTCGCCATGTCGACGACCCCGGCATGCGCAGCCGGCCTCGCGCACGCCTGCCTCGTACTGCTCGACGACGTCGCGCCGCGCCACCGTGACCACGAACTCCTGCGCCGGCCCCGGCCCCGGCCGCCGCGCCGGGCGTGAAGGCGACGACGGCGCCTCGTCGAGCGGGAACGGCGTCGTCTTCTTCACCTGCCAGCGAATCAGCTCCTCGAGGTCGGCGGCGCGCGCCGGCACGCGTCTCGAACCGGACGATGCTGACCCGCGCGATCGAGTCGGGCACCACCAGGCAGACGCGGCCGCGCGGCCGGCCACCCGCCGCCGCGCAGGCGCGCTCGACCGCGGCCGCCACCACGGCCACGTCGGCCATGTTGGGCGCCGGCCAGCGCGCCGGTGACCGCGCCGTCGGGCAGCGCCTCGACGGCGTGCGCCGCCAGGACCGGCCCGCCGAGCCGGCGTTCGATCCGGGCGACGGCGACCCGGCCCGGCGCGATGTCGACGGCGACGGCCGGCGGCGCCTGCTGGAGGAACGCAGGGAGCGTCATTCGACGAACGTCACCTTGTTGATCTCGCGCAGCGTCGTCAGGCCGAGCATCACGCGGTCGACCGCCGACTCGCGCAGGAAGCGCATGCCCTGATCCTTGGCGCCGCGCTTGATCTCCGAAATCGGCCGGCGGTCGAGGATGAGCTCGCGGATGTGGTCGGTCAGGTCGAGCAGCTCGCAGATGGCCATCCGGCCCTTGAACCCGGTGCCGCCGCATTCGACGCAGCCGGTGCCCTCGTAGAAGGTGTGGGTGGTCGCCAGCGCCGGGTCCATCGCCGACTCGGTCAGCATCTCGCGCGACAGCATCGACCGGCTGCCGGCACTTCTCGCAGATCTTCCGCACCAGCCGCTGGGCCATGACGCAGTTGAGCGCCGAGATGAACTGGTACGGCTCGACGCCCATGTTCAGGAAGCGGCCGAGCACGTCGAAGACGTTGTTGGCGTGGACGGTGGTGAAGACGAGATGGCCGGTGAGCGCCGACTGGATGGCGATCTGCGCCGTTTCGGGGTCGCGGATCTCGCCGACCATGATCTTGTCGGGGTCGTGCCGCAGGATCGAGCGCAGCCCGCGGGCGAAGGTCAGCCCCTTCTTCTCGTTGATCGGGAATCTGGGTGATGCCCTTGAGCTGGTACTCGACCGGGTCCTCGATGGTGATGATCTTGTCTTCGATCGATCTGATCTCGGCCAGCGCGCCGTAGAGCGTCGTGGTCTTGCCCGACCCGGTCGGCCCGGTGACCAGCACCATGCCGTAGGGTTCGCGGATGTACTTGCGGAAGCGCTTCAGCTCGAGGTCCGGGAAGCCGAGGATGTCGAGGCGCAGCTCGGTGAACTGCTCGCTGATCGACTGCTTGTCGAGGATGCGGATGACGGCGTCCTCGCCGTGCGCGCTCGGCATGATCGAGACGCGGAAGTCGATCGTCTTGCCGCGCACCCGCAGCCGGAAGCGGCCGTCCTGCGGCACCCGCTTCTCGGCGATGTCGAGCTCGGCCATCACCTTGATGCGCGAGATGATCGCACTGTGCGAGCGCTTGGCGATCGGCCGGCTGGCCGGCTGCAGCACGCCGTCGATGCGGTACTTGACCATCACCGCGTCGTCCTGGGTCTCGATGTGGATGTCGCTGGCCCGGCGCTGGATGGCGGTGAACACCATCGAGTCGACCAGCCGGATGATCGGGCTGTTGTCGCTGGTCAGCCGCTCGACGGTGATGTCTTCGCTCGAGTCCTCGTCCTTGAGGACCTGGATCTGGAAGCCCTCGGTGGCGTCGTCGAGCACGCGCTGCGAGCTCTCGCTGCGTCTTGAGGATCGACTCGATCGCCGAGCGGGCGCCGACCATGACCCGCACCGGCGTGCCGAGCAGCACGGCGAGCTCGTCGATCATCGGCAGGTCGGTCGGATCGGACACGACGATGACCAGCGCCCGGCCGTCGCGGCGGAACGGCACGAAGCCGTAGCGCAGCATCAGATCGGCGGGGATGGCCCGGAACAGCTCCTGGTCGATGCGGAAGAGTCCCATGTCGAGGAACTCGAGGCGGTAGCGCTCGGCCAGCCGGCGGGCGTGCCCTTCCTCCTCCTCGCGGCCGCGTGTTGGTCGGCAGCGGCGCAAACTCCTCGGCCGCGGCCAGGGCCTCGGGGTCGAACGCGTCGGCGGAAGGGGTGACGTCCATTTCGGCGGCTCCGGTCAGCGTCCCATCACCGAGGAGAGCTGGAACAGCGGCAGGTAGAGCGCCAGCACCACGCCGGCGATCACCACGCCCATGAACACCAGCAGCAGCGGCTCGATCAGCGTCACGAAGCGGCCGACCTCGGTCTCGACGTCCTCGTCATAGAAGTCGGCGAGCGAGGTCAGCATCTCGGTCAGCGACCCGGTCGACTCCCCCACTTCGATCATCTTGATGGCGACGTCGGGCAGGACCTGGCGATCGAGCAGCGTCGCGGCGAAGCCCCGGCCCTCGCGGACGCGGACGGCGACGGTTCGCAGCTCGGCACCGAGGTGACGATTGCTGGTCGACGTCGCGGCGGTGTCGAGGGCGTTGACCAGCGGAATGCCGCCGCCGATCAGCGCGGCCAGGGTGCGGGCGATCTGCGAGGTGGCGAACTTGTGGGCGATCGGCCCGAGCACCGGCAGCCGCAGGAGCCAGCGGTCGAAGCGCGCGCGCTGGCCGGGCCGGCGCACCCACGACAGAAAGGCCACGACCGCGCCGGCGGTGACCCCGAGCAGCAGCCAGAGGTTGGCACGGACGAAATCGGAGACCGCGACGATGCCCTGGGTGACGAGCGGCAGCTCCTGGTTGAAGCTCGAGTAGAAACCCGAGAACGCCGGCACGACCTTTACGACGATGATCGCCACCAGCCCGACCGCCAGGGCGACGAGAATCGCCGGATACAGCAGCGCCGACACCGTCTTGCGCCGCACCGTGTCGATGACCTTGGAGTAGGCGACGAAGCGGCGCAGCACCGTGTCGAGACTGCCGCTGCGCTCGCCGGCGACCAGCGACGCGGTGTAGACGCCGGAGAAGAGGTCGGCGTGGGCGCCGAAGGCGTCGGACAGCGCCGCCCCGCCGCGCACCTTCTCGTGGACGTCGTCGAGCACCGCCTTGAACATCGGGTTGGTCAGCCGCTGGCGCAGGATGTCGAGCGACTGGACCAGCGGCATCCCGGCCTTGAGCAGCGTCGCCAGCTCCTGGTTGAAGATCAGGAACTCGTGGCGCTTGATGGACCCGCGGCCGAGCGACAGGCCCTTGACGCCGGCCGCGCGGCGACAGCGACAGGACGTGCAGGCCCTTGTCCTCGAGCTCCCGGCGCAGGTGCGCCTCGCTCGGGGCGACGTAGACGCCCTCGATGACCTGCCCTCCCGCGGTGCCCAGCCTGCAGCGGAACTCCATGGAGGATGGCCGGGGCTACGACCCCACCGGCTGGACGAACGCGTGGAAGACGCGGGCGCCGAGCTCCCGCGGGTCGTTGCCGGTCGCGCCCGGCTCCAGCGCCGGCACGAAGGTCTGGTCGACGACCAGCCGCAGCTCGACCATCTCGCCGCTGCCCATGGCGGCAGCGCTGATCGGGAATCTTGTGCACGGGCATCTCATCGGCCTTGAGGGCCACGGTCTGCAGGACCTGGTCGCCGAGCCGGATCTCGACCTGGCGGGCCGCGGTCGCCGCCTTGCCGGGGTTGTCGGCCTGGAAATAGAGGACGGCGTCGCGGCGCGGGTTCCGGAAGGTGATGGTGGCCTCCTTCTTGGTCCACTGCCACTCCACCATCGAGTTGTCGCCGGCGGTCTCGACGGCGTGCCAGCCGTCCTTGAAGATGAGGAAGATGTTCTCGGTCTGGGGCAGCAGCTCGAGCTGGGCCACCTCGTAGGCGCGGCCGCCGACCTCGGTGCCCGAGAGCCTCACCCGCTCGCCGGAGGCGATGTCGTACAGCCCGGCGATGACCTTGGCCTGGCCCACGTAGGGATAGACGGGCGCGAAGACCGTCCGGCTGTATTCGACGGTCTGGCCGGGCTTCCACGCCGAGGTCGGGGTCGGCGGATCGTGGTCGTCGGTCCACATCTGCTCGCCGTCGGCATCGACGAAATGGGCGAAGACCTTGCGGTTGCCCAGGGCGGCGGCGTCGCCGGCCACGGTGAACCGGTAGGTCACCTCGACCGGACTCCCCAGCGCCACCCGGGCGCGGGACAGCTGAACGGCCATCGTGCCCTGGGCCGGGCGCCGCGTCTTCCGAGCCGCCGCATCCGGCCAGGGCGGCCGCCGCGACGACCAATCCGCCGATCAGGGGCCGACGAATCTTGACGTTGAAGGTGTGCATAGCCTTGTGCACCAACATGATAGCCGCTCGGCGACGGCCGCGCCACAGCCCACCGCGACAGGTGTGCTAGAGTCGGGCGCCGGGCGGCCCCGCCGCCCTCCCCGATTCCGATGGACACCGTTCGCGACGCGCTGGGCATGGTCGAGACCCGAGGCTTCATCGGGTCGGTCGAGGCCGCCGACGCCATGGTCAAGGCGGCCAACGTCGTGCTGGTCGGCACCGAGTACATCGGCGCCGCCTACGTCACGGTGATGGTCCGCGGCGACGTCGGCGCGGTGAAGGCGGCGACCGATGCCGGGGCCGCGGCCGCCCGGCGGGTCGGCGAGCTGGTGGCCGTGCACGTCATCCCGCGGCCGCACGCCGAGGTCGATCGCATCCTGCCGAAGGCCTGAGGCCGCGGCCACACCGGCGTCGATGGCGGCCCAGCCCGCCTCCGGTCCTCAGCGAACGCGACCAGGCCTCGGTCGCCGACGCGCGCACGCTCGCCGCGCGGGCCAAGCGGGCCCAGACCGCCCTCGCCGAGCTCAGCCAGTCGCAGATCGACGCCTCGTCGACCGCATGGCCGAGGCCGCAGCCGCGCACGCCGAGTCGCTGGCCCGGCTCGCCGTCGAAGAGACGGGCTACGGCGTCGTCGCCGACAAGGTCGAGAAGAACCTGTTCGCGGCCCGCGACGTGCACGCGTTCATCCGGCCGATGGCCACCGTCGGCGTGATCGCCCGCCACCCGGAGCGCCGCATCATCGAGATCGCCGAGCCGTTCGGCGTGGTGGCGGCGATCGTGCCGTCGACCAATCCGACCTCGACCGCGATCTACAAGCTGCTGATCGCCATCAAGGCGCGGTGCGCCGTCGTCATCAGCCCGCACCCGTCGGCAGCGCGCTGCATCACGACGACGGCGGCGCTGCTCCACGACGCGGCCCGGGCGGCCGGGCTGCCCGAGGGAGCGATCGGCTGGATGACGACGGTGACCCTGGCCGGCACGCAGGCGCTGATGTCGGCGCGCGAGATCTCGGTGATCCTCGCCACCGGCGGACTCGGCCTGGTGCGCGCCGCCTACTCGGCCGGCAAGCCGGCCTACGGCGTCGGCCCGGGCAACGCGCCGTGCTACGTCGAGTCGTCGGCCGATATCGCCAAAGCCGCCGACGACATCCTCGCCGGCAAGACCTTCGATCACGGCGTGCTGTGCTCGTCGCCCAACTCGGTCGTCGTCGACCGCGCGATCGCGCCGGCGCTGCGCGCCGCGCTCGTCCAGGGCGGCGGCCACTTCCTGGCGGCGGCCGACGCCGACCGCCTCGCCCGTGCCCTGGTCGGTCCGGAGCGACTGCCCAACCCGGCGCTGGTCGGCAAGTCGGCCGCCCACATCGCCCGCCACGTCGGCATCACCGGTGCCCGAGGGCACGCGGGCGCTGATCGTCGAGCTGGCGGGCGTCGGCCGCGACCATCCGCTGTCGATTGAGAAGCTCTGTCCGGTGCTCGCCTACTACGAGGTCAACGACTGGCGTGAGGGCTGCGAGCGGTGCACCCAGATCCTGCGCTACGGCGGCCTCGGCCACACCATGTCGATCCATTCGCGGAACGACCAGGTGATCCTCGAGTTCGGATTGCGCAAGCCGGCGTTCCGCATCTGCGTCAACACGCCGACCACGCACGGCTCGATCGGCCTCACCACCGGCCTCGATCCGGCGATGACCCTGGGCTGCGGCGGTTTCGGCGGCAACATCACCTCCGACAACATCACGCCGCGCCACCTGCTGAACGTGAAGCGGGTCGCCTACGAGCTGCGGCCACGGGTCCGCGCCGCCGGGGCCGCCGTCGCCGCCGGCACCGGCGGTGACGCCGTCGGCACCGGTGCCGGCATTGCCGCGCGCGCCACTGGCACCGGCGGCGGCGCCGATTCCCGCCGCGCGGCTGGCCGAGGGCATCGACCGCTGGATATCCTCGCGCTCAGCGCCGCCGGCACCCCCGGCCCCAGCCTGCCGGACACCGCGATCGCCGAGGCGTTCATCTGCGAGGACGACGTGCGCCGGGCCGCGCAAGCGGGACGGCGCCTGATCGCCGGGCCGCGAACCATCGTGACGCCGGCCGCGCGCGACGCCGCCGCCGCCAGCGACGTGCTCGTGTGGCTCGACTGGATCGTCACGCTAAGTAGTGCAGCGAGAGACAGTTGCAGGTACTGCACGGCCGGGTTGGCGCGTTGACCCCGGCCCCGGCCGCGTGCTACGGTTCGAGACTTCCGGCCAAATGCGACACGCGCTCGTTTTCACGCTCGCCCTCGTCGTGACCTCGGCGTGCGCCTCGTCGCGTCCGGCGGTGGTGTCGACGCCGCCGGTGCCGGTCGCCGCCGCACCGGTCCAGCCGCCAGCTCCGGCACCGCCGGATCCGGTGACCGAGGCGCTGGCGGCCTCGGAGCGGGCCTTCGAAGCCGGCCGCCGGGCCGTCGAGGACGGTCACCTGAGCGACGCCCGGCTGGCCTTCGACCAGGCCCTCGACATCCTGCTGCTGGTGCCGGGCGGTGCCCGTGCCGATGCGCGGCTGGCCACGGCGCTCGACGCCCTGGTCGATCGGATCAGCGCCGTGGAGCTCGACGCGCTGGCGCGCGGCGACGGCTTCACCGAAACGGCCTCCGAGCCGGCCTCGATCGACTCGCTGTTGTCGATGCCGCCGCCGGAGGCGACCCCGGCGCCGTCGGTGGTCACCGCCGTGCGCGAAGATCTGGCGGCCACCGCCCACGACATCCCGATTCCGCAGAACGACCGCGTGCTCGGCTACGTCGAGGCGTTCCAGGGCCGGCTGCGGACGTTCCTGACCGAGGGCCTGGCGCGCGGTGCCGAGTTCATGCCGATGATCCAGTCGGTCTTCCGTGAGGAAGGCCTGCCGCTCGACCTCGCCTACGTGCCGCTGGTCGAGAGCGCCTTCAAGCCGACGGCGCTGTCACGGGCGAGCGCCCGCGGCGTGTGGCAGTTCATGCGGCCCACGGCCCGAGAAAATGGTCTGACGCACGACTGGTACATCGACGAGCGAGCCGACCCGGAGAAGGCGACGCGGGCCGCGGCCAAGTACTTGAAGACGCTGCATCGCCTCTTCGACGGCGATTGGCACCTGGCGCTGGCGTCGTACAACGGCGGCCCGGGACGCGTCCAGCGCGCGGTCAAGCGCTCGGGCGTCGACGACTTCTGGCAGCTGAGTGCGTCCAAGAAGCGGCTGTTGCCGCGTGAGACGCGCGAGTACGTGCCGATGATCCTGGCGGCGATGATCATCGCCCGCAACCCTGCGCAGTACGGCTTCGACGTCGCCGGCGCCGCCGCCGGTGACCACCGACGTCGTCACCCTGACCGGACCGGTCGATCTGCGGCGCATCGCCGAGTGGGCGAGCGTGCCGGCCGACACGATTCGCGCGCTCAATCCGGAACTGCGGCGCTGGACGACGCCGGTACGGGAGGACGCCTATCAGCTGAAGGTGCCGGCCGGCACCGCCGCGGCGGTCGCCGAGGCGCACGCCGCGACCGCCCCTGAAGAGGCGGCGTCGCTTCAGTACTACGCCGTGAAGAAGGGCGAATCGCTGCCGACCATCGCCCGCAAGCTCCGTGTCTCGCGCGCCGACCTGGCCGAAGCCAACTACCTGCGCACCAACGCCCGCGTCTACCCCGGGCAGAAGCTGGTCGTGCCGCGCGCGCCGTCGCCGGCCTTGTTGGCCCGGCGCGGCGACGCCCCGGCCGGAGCCGACACGGCGCCAAGGCGGTCGGCGCGACGCGCCGGCCGACAGCGCGCCGACCAGGATCGTCTACCGCGTCCGCAAGGGCGACACGCTCTACGACATCGCCCGCAAGCACGGCGTGACCGTCGAGGACCTGCGCTCGTGGAACCACCTGCGCGGCTCGGCGCTCGGCATCGGCACCCGCCTCAGCATCCACACCACGCGCGCCGCCGCCGCCCAGTAGCGGCGCGTCGGGAACTGCGCCGTTGGCGCGCGCCGCGCAGTGCGGTTTCTGCGCCGTGCCATTTCTCGCGGGCCACATCGCGCGGTGAATCCTCAGCGGCGGCGCAGGCATCCGCCTTGAATCACCTGCCGACGTGCTCGCCCAGGTCCAGAGCGCCGCCGTCGTCGGCATCGACGCGCTGCCGGTGTCGGTCGAGGCCGACGTGGCCTTCGGCCTCCCGGTCTTCGCGATGGTCGGTCTGCCCGACGCGAGCGTCCGGGAGAGCCGCGACCGCGTGCGGGCGGCGATCCGCAACTCCGGTTTCGACTTCCCGGCGCACCGCATCACCGTGAACCTCTCGCCGGCCGACGTCCGCAAAGCCGGATCGGCTTTCGATCTGCCGATCGCGGTGGCGATCCTCGCCGCCAGCGGCGCGCTTGCCCGGCCCGGCGGCGACGGCATCGCCATCGTCGGCGAACTGGCGCTCGACGGCGCCGTCCTGCCGACGCGCGGGGCCCTGCCGGTCGCGGCCGGCCTGCATCGGCTCGGCGTCTCGATGCTGATGCTGCCCGCCGCCAATGCCCCAGAGGCCGCGGTCGTGCGCGGCGTGCGGGTCGTGCCGGTACGAACGCTGGTCGAGGCGGTCGAGTGTCTGCGCGGCGACCCGGCGACGTGGCCAAGTCCTCCGCCACCGATCGACGCGGCGCGCGCCACGGACCGGACCGCACCGGACCTGGCCGACCTGCGCGGTCAGGCCGCGGCACGACGCGCGCTTGAGGTCGCCGCCGCCGGCGGCCACCATCTGCTGCTGGTGGGACCGCCCGGCACCGGCAAGACGATGCTGGCGCGGCGGCTCTCCGGAGTGCTGCCGGCGTTGACCTTCGAGGAGGCCCTCGACGTCACCGCCGTGCATTCGGTGGCCGGCCTGCTGCCGGCCGGCACCGGGCTGCTGCGCGAGCGGCCGTTCCGCGCCCCGCACCACACCTGTTCCGAGGTCGCGCTCGTCGGCGGCGGCAGCGTGCCACGCCCCGGCGAGATCTCGCTGGCGCATCACGGCGTGCTCTTCCTCGACGAGCTGCCCGAGTTCCCGCGCCGCGCCATCGAGGTGCTTCGTCAGCCGCTCGAGGAGGGGCGCATTCGCGTCGCCCGCGCCGCCGGCAGTGTGTCGTTCCCCGCGGCGTTCAGCCTGATCGCGGCCATGAATCCCTGCCCGTGCGGCTACCAGGGACACCCGATCCGCCGGTGCCGCTGCACGCCAATCCAGGTGCAGCAGTATCAGGGCCGCCTCTCGGGGCCGCTGCGCGATCGCATCGACCTCGCCGTCGAGGTCACGGCCGTGCCCTTCGACGCGCTCACGGCGACACCGGGCGAAGCCAGCGCGGCGGTCCGCGCCCGCGTGGTCGCGGCCCGTGATCGACAGCGCGCCCGCGGCTCGGTGTTGAACGCACGACTGACGGCGCCGCGGCTCGCCAACGACGCCGCGCTCGACGGCGCCGGGACACGCACGCTGCGGCAGGCCGCGGCCCGTCTCGGGCTCAGCGCCCGGGCCGTGCATCGGCTGTTGCGCGTCGCCCGCACCGTCGCCGATCTCGACAGCTCGCCGCTGGTGCGGGCCGACCACGTCGCCGAAGCGGCCCAGTACCGCGACGCGGTCCCGTCGTCGCCGTAACGTCTTCGCCTTGTGTTCGCGGACGTTGACACCGCGGCCGGACGCGCCTGGGCCTCGTGATATTCTCCGAGGGTTGCTCGCACGTCGTCGGGCGTCCCCCAGGCTGATGCCGTCCACTCGCTACACCGTCCTCATCGCCGACCGGCAGAGCGGCGTCGTCCGCCGGTTCACCGTCGGGGTGAAGTCGGCGCTGCTGATGATCGCGCTGGTTGCCGGTCTGCCAGTGCTGATCGGCATGGGGGCGGCCTGGAAGGCCAAGGCCGACGTCGCCGACCTCTTCGCCGCGAACGCCACGCTCGAGCTCGAGCTGTCGAACTATCGCGGCGCGACCGAGTCGCTCACCGGGCAGATTCAGGGACTGCAGACCGCGCTCGACGATCTCGGGGGCCGCGCGGCGCTCGACCCGGCGCTCAAGTCGGCGATGGACAAGCTGCCCGCCATCGTCAAGGCCCGCGCCATGGGCGGCGGCGAGGGCACCGCGGCCGCGGTCGCCATGCTGCCCGGCTTGAACTCGCCCGAAGACACCTTCGGGCTGCTGCGCGACATGCTGCAGGGCCTCGAGTCGCGGCTGCGTTCGGTGCAGACCGGCGTCGAGAAGCGCAACGCGCTCGCCGCCGCGACGCCATCGATCTGGCCGGCGACGGGCTGGCTCACGTCCTCGATGGGCTCGCGCGGCGATCCGTTCACCGGCGCCCCCGACTTCCATCCCGGGCTCGACATCTCGGCCGACCGCGGCTCGCCCGTTCATGCCACCGCCGACGGCACCGTGAGCTTCGCCGGCGCGTCGGGCGCGTACGGCAACCTGATCACCATCGATCACGGCTTCGGCCTCGAGTCGCGCTACGGCCACCTGTCGCGTCTCGACGTCGCGCGTGGCGGCAAGGTCCGGCGCGGCGATCGCATCGGCGCCGTCGGCGCGACCGGCCGCGCCACCGGGCCGCACCTCCACTACGAGGTGCGGGTCAACGACCGGCTGCTCAATCCGCTCCAGTTCCTGCTGAAGAGCGCCCGCCAGGACAACTGACGCCGCTGCCGCGGCGGCGTCCCTTCCTTGACGCTGTCCGACGCCACCGGTAAGATCGTCGGATTACCCGGTTCGTGTCCGTCCCGCATGGTCGGTAACCTCCTCGCCAAGGTCTTCGGCACCCAGAACGACCGCGACCTGAAGCGGCTCCGCCCGCTCGTCGTCCAGATCGGCGAGCTCGAAGCCTCGCTCCGCGGACTCTCGGAGGCGGAGCTGCGCGAACGCACGGCGGCGTTGCGGCAGCGCGTGACCGGCGGTGCGCCGCTCGACGAGCTGCTGCCCGAGGCCTTCGCCACGGTCCGCGAAGCCGGCCGCCGGGTGCTCAACATGCGGCACTACGACGTCCAGCTGATCGGCGGGATGGTGCTGCACCACGGCAAGATCGGCGAGATGAAGACCGGCGAGGGCAAGACGCTCATGGCGACGCTGCCCGCCTATCTCAACGCCCTGTCCAGCAAGGGCGTCCACGTCGTCACCGTCAACGACTACCTGGCGCGCCGCGACGCCGAGTGGATGGGCCGCATCTACCGCTTCCTCGGCCTGACCGTCGGCGTCATCCAGCACGACCTCAACGACGAACAGCGCCAGACCGCCTACGCCTGCGACATCACCTACGGCACCAACAACGAGTTCGGCTTCGACTACCTGCGCGACAACATGAAGTTCGATCTGTCGCGGATGGTGCAGCGCGGCCACAACTTCGCCATCGTCGACGAAGTCGACAGCATCCTGATCGACGAGGCGCGGACGCCGCTGATCATCTCGGGCCCGGCCGAGGAATCCAACGACCTCTACTACGAGGTCGATCGCGTCATCCCGTCGCTGACCCGCGGCCTGGTCCACCAGGGCCAGATGAAGACCGAAGACCGCGAGATGATGGAGGAGTCGGGCGACTACACGGTCGACGAGAAGAACAAGACCGTCTCGCTGACCGAGCAGGGCATCGCCAAGGCCGAGCGGCTGATGGCCCACCGCCTGCTGCCCGGCGGCCTCTACGACCCCGCCAACATGCCGCTGCTCCACCACGTGCAGCAGGGGCTGCGCGCCCACACCCACTACCGCCGCGACGTCGAGTACATGATCAAGGACGGGCAGGTCGTGATCGTCGACGAGTTCACCGGCCGGCTGATGCCCGGGCGGCGCTGGAGCGACGGGCTGCACCAGGCGGTCGAGGCCAAAGAGGGCGTGAAGATCGAGCGCGAGAACCAGACCCTCGCCACCATCACCTTCCAGAACTACTTCCGCAAGTACGGCAAGCTGGCCGGCATGACCGGCACCGCCGAGACCGAGGCGCCGGAGTTCAACAAGATCTACAAGCTCGACGTGATGGTCATCCCGACCAACAAGCCGATGCTGCGGATCGAGGAGCCCGATCTCGTCTACCGCACCGCCGCCGAGAAGTACGAGGCGATCGTCGCCGACATCATCGACCAGCAGTCGAAGGGCCGGCCGGTGCTGGTCGGCACCGTCAGCATCGAGAAGTCCGAGAAGATCTCGACGATGCTGAAGCGGCGCGGCATCAAGCACGTCGTGCTGAACGCCAAGTACCACGCCCAGGAAGCCGAGATCGTCGCCCAGGCCGGCCGCCTCGGGGCCGTGACCATCGCCACCAACATGGCCGGCCGCGGCACCGACATCCTGCTCGGCGGCAGCGCCGAGCACGCCGCCCGCCAGCAGTGCCTGAACGAAGAGGTCGCGCAGAAGCTCGAGCGCGGCGAAGAGCGCTTCGTCGACGACGACGAGTTCGTCTACTTCTCGCACGGCGACAACTACCGGGTGCCGCGCCCGGACTGGGAGCGGATCTTCACGCACTTCAAGAAGCAGTGCGATGCCGAGCACGACGAGGTGGTCGCCCTCGGCGGCCTCCACATCCTCGGCACCGAGCGCCACGAGGCGCGCCGCATCGACAACCAGCTGCGCGGCCGGGCCGGCCGGCAGGGCGACCCGGGCAGCTCGCGCTTCTACCTGTCGCTCGAAGACGACCTGATGCGGATCTTCGGCTCCGACCGCATCTCCGGGCTGATGCAGCGGCTGGGCATGGAAGAAGGCGTGCCGATCGAGCACGGGATGGTGACCCGGGCGATCGAGCGGGCCCAGAAGCAGGTCGAGGCGCAGAACTTCGCCGTCCGCAAGCACCTGCTCGAGTACGACGACGTGATGAACAAGCAGCGTGAGAGCGTCTACACGCTGCGCCGCGAGATCCTCGACGGGGTCGTCCGGGTCTCGGAGGACGACACGACCGACACCCGCGGCTACCTGCTGGCCACCGCCGAGGACATCGTCGCCGACAAGGTCGCCCTCTACTGCGGCAAGGAGGCCGACGCCGAGACCTGGGACGTCGGCGCCCTGAAGCGCGAGCTGTCGGAGCTCTTCGCCCTGGACGACGACGACTACGCAACCGTGCCCTTCGGCACCGGCCGGTCGTCGGAGATCCGCGACGCGCTCTGGCCGCGGGTCGAGGCCCGCTACGTCGACAAGGAGAAGGTCGTCCCGGCCGAGATCCTGCGCCGCGTCGAGCGCGACCTGATGCTGCAGATCGTCGACGCGCAGTGGAAGGACCACCTCTACTCGCTCGACCACTTGAAGGACGGCATCAGCCTGCGCAGCTACGGCCAGCGCGACCCGCTGGTCGAATACAAGAAGGAGAGCTATCAGCTCTTCCAGGACATGCGCAGCCGCATCGAGGCCGAGATGGTCCGCTACCTGTGGTGGCTGCGGCCGGTCGACGGTCAGCCCGACGCCATCGTCGCCCCGGCTCGTCCGGCGCCGCGCCGGGCGGCGTCGCTCATCTACAGCGGGCCGTCGGACGCGGCCCCGGCCGGATTCCCGCCGCCGACGCCGGCCAGCGGCTTTCCGCCGCCGGCGGCGACGGCCCCGCGCCCGGCCCGGACCGGCGGCGACGACGCCCCGGTGACGACGGTGAAGCGTGACGAGCCGAAGATCGGCCGCAACGACCCGTGCTGGTGCGGCAGCGGCAAGAAGTACAAGAAGTGCCACGGGGCCAACTGATGGAGCGGTCCCGTCCCTCGATCCGAACGTGCACTGCCCTGGGCCGACTCGTGCGTCGGCCCGTTCTGTCTTCGTGACCCGAGAGCCCCGCCCATGAACGCTCCCACCGCCACCGTCGCACCGACCCGCTCCAGCCTGGATGCGTCGATCTCCACCGCCCTGACCTTCGACGACGTGCTGCTCGTGCCGCGCTACTCGAACGTGCTGCCGGCGCAGGTCGACGTCTCGACCCGGCTGACGCGCAACATCCCGCTGTTCGTGCCGCTGCTCAGCGCCGCCATGGACACGGTGACCGAGTCGTCGATGGCCATCGCCATGGCCCAGCAGGGCGGACTCGGCGTCATCCACAAGAACCTCCCGCTCGAGGAACAAGCCGCCGAGGTCGACCGCGTGAAGCGCTCGGAGAGCGGCATGATCGTCAACCCGATCACCCTCTCGCCCAAGCACCGCATCCACGAAGCCCTCGAGCTGATGGCGCACTACCGCATCTCGGGCGTGCCGGTCACCGAGGACGGCAGCAAGGAGGGCCGCCTGGTCGGCATCCTGACCAACCGCGATCTGCGCTTCGAGACCAACACCCAGCAGGCCGTCGCCGACGTGATGACCAAGGAGCACCTGATCACCGTCCCGGTCGGCACGACCCTCGACGAGGCGCGCGAGATCCTGCACCGCCACAAGGTCGAGAAGCTCCTGGTCGTCGACAAGGCCTTCCGGCTCAAGGGCCTGATTACGGTCAAGGACATCCAGAAGGCGATCGAGTACCCGAACGCCTGCAAGGACTCGCTCGGCCGGCTGCGCTGCGGGGCGGCGGTCGGGACGGCGAAGAACACGATTGAGCGGGCCGAAGCCCTGGTCGCCGCCCACGTCGACGTGCTGGTCGTCGACACCGCGCACGGCCACCACCAGGGCGTGCTCGACATGGTGCGCGAGCTGCGCCGGCACTTCCCCGACGTCGACCTCATCGCCGGCAACGTCGCCACCGCCGAGGCGACCGAAGCCCTGGTCCGTCTCGGCGTCGACGCGGTCAAGGTCGGCATCGGCGCCGGATCGATCTGCACCACCCGGGTCGTGGCCGGTATCGGCATGCCGATGATCTCCGTCGATCCACGAGTGCGCCCGCGCCGCCGCGCCCTATGGCGTGCCGGTCATCGCCGATGGCGGCGTGCGCTATTCGGGCGACATCGTCAAGGCGCTCGCCGTCGGCGCCAGCTCGGTGATGATCGGCAACCTCTTCGCCGGCACCGACGAGAGCCCGGGCGAGCTGATTCTGTTCCAGGGCCGCAGCTTCAAGGAGTACCGGGGCATGGGCTCGATCGGCGCGATGCGCCAGGGGAGCCGCGACCGCTACTTCCAGGACGAGTTCCAGCTCGAAGGCCGGGCGGCGGCCGGCGCCGCCGGCGGCAGCGAGAAGCTCGTCCCCGAAGGCATCGAGGGCCGGGTGCCGCACAAGGGCAGCCTGGCCTCCCTCACCCACCAGCTGGTCGGCGGCCTGCGCGCCGGCATGGGCTACTGCGGGTGCGCGACCATCCCCGACTTTCAGCGCGACGCCCAGCTGGTGCGGATCACACCGGCTGGTGTCCGCGAGAGTCACGTGCACGACGTGACGATTACCAAGGAAGCGCCCAACTACAGGACTGAGTAGCGGCTAGCGGCTAGGGACTAGCGGCTAGAAAGCCACTGCCAAACTGTCACACTAGCCACAGTGTTTGCGACTAGCCGCCAGACTGCGTCAGTTCCGTGTGCCGGCGGCGTGATTTCCTAGCCGCTAGCCGCTAGCCCCTAGCCGCTAGTCATGTCCCTGCTCTCCCACGTCCTGCTCCTCTCCCCCGCCCACTGCGGCGGCAAACGGGCGCGGATGCTGCTCCGGCCCGGGGCCGCGTCGGCGGCCGCGGTCCAGTTGCGCTCCGGCACGCTGACCCTGGGCGACGCGTTCGCGCTGATGAGCAGTCTCTACTTCCGCGGCAAGCTCGCCTACGCCCGGGCCGTGGTCGCCCAGCGCGGGGATACCGCGACGGCGCTGGTGATCACGCCGACGCGCGGTCTGCTCTCCCCCAACACGATGGCGTCGGTGGCGCTGCTCGAGGAGTTCGCGGCCACCGACATCGCCGCACACGACCAGCGCTACCGGGTGCCGCTCGAACGCGACCTCACCCGCCTGATCGGCAGCCTGGCCGCGAACGCCCAGGTCGTGCTGCTCGGTAGTATCGCCAGCGACAAGTACCTGGACGTGCTGGCGCCGGCCCTCGGCGGCCGGCTGCACTACCCGCCGGCGTTCATCGGCCGTGGCGACATGAGTCGTGGCGGGCTGCTGTTGCGGAGCGCGGCCAGCGGCGTCGAGCTGGACTACGCGCCGCTGAGCGCGCACACCCCGCGGCGTGGCCGACGGCCGCCGCGGCTGGACCCGGCCTGATCACGCCGCTGGCGGACCGATGACGAAGAGGGTGTTGCCGAACGGGTCGAGGAGGTCGAAGGTTCGCGCGCCCCACGGTTCGTCGCGCGGCGGCCGCAGGACCGCGACGCTGGCGCTCCACTCGCGGTAGTAGGCATCGGCGTCGGCGACTTCGAGGGCCACGCACGCCTGGCGGCCATGCCCGGCCATCGGGCAGTCGAGGGTCAGCCGGATCGTCCCGCGCGCCAGTCCGAGCAGCCCCGACCGGCCGTCGTCCGACGCTTCGAACAGCAGCGTGAAGCCGAGGCGCTCGAGGTAGAACGCCTTGGCCACGACGAGGTCGTCAGCCGGGAGGATTGGGACCGCGCGCTCCATTCACGCTCCCGGGCCGCGGCCGTGCTCGATGGCAATCTCCCGCTCGTCGCCGCCCCGGTCGGCAATCGTCACGCGGACGGCGCCGGGCACGGCGTGGCGCAACCGCTCCGGCCACTCGACCACGACGATGCCGCGCACCGCCAGGTCGGGGTCGAGCCCGATCTCATCGAGGTCGACGCGCTCGAGACGATAGAGGTCGAGGTGCACGAGCGGCAGCTGTCCGCCCGTGTACTCGTGCACCAGGGTGAAGGTCGGGCTGCTGACCACATCGCCGTCGAGACCGAGGCCGGTCGCCAGCCCGCGCACCAGGACGGTCTTGCCGGCCCCAAGATCGCCGCGGACCAGGACGGTGTCGCCCGGCCCCAGCGTCTCGGCCAGGGCCTCGCCGATCGCCTCCGTCTCGGCCTCGGACGACGATCGGCGGACGCCGATCACTCGGCCGGCGCCGCCACTCGCCCGCGCGCCGTGAGCTCGAGCAGCGCCTCGCCGACGTGCGCCACCAGATCGCCGGCCGTCATCGACACCTCGCCCTCGTCGGCGTCGCTCAGCTCCCCGGCCGCACCGTGAACGTAGACCGCCACCTGGCACGCCGTCTCGGGATCGAGCAGCTGGGCCAGCCACGCGGCGATCATGCCGGTCAGCACGTCCCCGGTGCCGCCCGTCGCCATCCCCGGCGTGCCCGTCGGATTGACGTAGACCACGCCCTCGGGGGTCGCGATCACGGTGCGATAGCCCTTCAGGACCACGTAGAGCTGATGCGTGGTCGCCAGCTCCGTGGCCAGTCCCACCCGGTTGGCTTGCACGTCGGCGACGCTGCACCCGAGCAGCCGCGCCATCTCGCCGGGGTGCGGGGTGATGATGACCGGACGTCCCTCGCGGCCGCGCAGGACCCCGGCGTCACCGACGCAGGCGTTGAGCGCATCGGCGTCGACGACCAGCGGCTGTTCGCAGCGCGCGATCACCTCGCGCGCGAAGGCCGCGACCGCCGGCTCCGGTGCCCAGACCGGGGCCGATGGCGACGACGTCGGCATCGAGGGCGAGCACGTGCTCCACCGCCGCCAGATCGCAGGCGCCGTCGCTGTCATCGAGCGCCGCGGTCATGAACTCGACGCCGTACGACGCGACCACCGGTTGGCAGCTGGCCGGAGTGGCGACGGTGACCAGGCCGGCGCCGCTGCGCAGCGCGCCGCGGGCCGCGAGCACCGCCGCGCCGGTCTTGCCGCGCGACCCGGCGACGATCAGCACGCGGCCGCAGTCGCCCTTGTGGGCGTCGGGTGCGCGCGGGTGCACCAGGGCCCGCACCGAGTCGCGGGTCAGGAGGTGGAGTCGCGGCCCGTCGA
This sequence comes from uncultured Acidobacteriota bacterium, assembly GCA_963786365.1. Taxonomy (GTDB): domain Bacteria; phylum Acidobacteriota; class Vicinamibacteria; order Vicinamibacterales; family UBA2999; genus CAWAYR01. Next base: position 80,820 of record CAWAYR010000018.1, on the reverse strand, counting down.
CCGCGTCGACGGCCGACATCGGGATGCCGATGTCGGCGATGACGACGTCGCCGGCGACGTGCTCGCCCGGCGGCAGGACCAGCGGCACCTTCGGCGCCGCCAGCGTCACGGTCAGATCGGCCTCGAGCACCGGACCGGGCAGCTCGCTGGTGTCGGCCGACAGTCCCGACGGCAGGTCGATGGCCACGACCGTGGCGGCCGAGGCGTTGACGTCGGCGACGATCGTCTCGTGGAGGCCGGTGAGCGCCCGGCTGAGGCCGGTGCCGACGATGGCGTCGACGATGACCTCGGCGGCCGTGACCTGCGATCCGTGCAGCTCCCACGCCTGGGCATCGGCCAGCTCGACGATCGACAGGCCGAGCCGCCCGATGACGTCGAGGTTGACGCGGGCATCGCCGCCGACGTCGGGCAGGGCGCCGACCACGTAGACGCCGACCTCGATGCCGCGCTGCTGGAGCGTGCGGGCGACGACGAAGCCGTCGCCGCCGTTGCTGCCGGTCCCGCACAGTACGGCGATGCGCCGCGACGACAGGTCGTCGACCAGCGACTCCATCGCCGCCACCACCTGGCGGCCGGCGTTCTCCATCAGCACGATCGACGGGATGCCGATCTCGTCGATCGTCTGGCGATCGACGGCGCGCATCTGCCGAGCATTGAGGACCCGCATGGCGGTCACCGGCGAGCGCGCGCGACGGGAGGGTGGGGCCGGGCGGCGGCCTCAGTCCTCGTAGGCCTCCAGCGGCGGGCAGACGCAGACCAGGTTGCGGTCGCCGTACGGGTTGTCGATGCGACCGACGCTCGGCCAGAACTTGTTGGCCCGGACCCAGGGCAGCGGGAAGGCGGCCGCCTCGCGCGAGTAGGCGTGCGCCCAGGTGTCGGCGGTGACCACGGCGGCGGTGTGCGGCGCGTGCTTGAGGACGTTGTCCTTGGCATCCGCGGTCCCGGTCACCACCGCGTCGATCTCGGCGCGGATGGCGATCAACGCCTCGCAGAACCGATCGAGCTCGGCCTTGGGCTCGCTCTCGGTGGGCTCGACCATGAGCGTGCCCGGCACCGGGAACGACACCGTCGGGGCGTGGAAGCCGTAGTCCATCAATCGCTTGGCAACGTCGCCTTCCTCGACACCAGCGGCCTTGAACTTGCGCAGGTCGAAGATCATCTCGTGCGCCACCCGGCCATTCGGCCGGGTGTAGAGCACGTCGTAGTGCCCCTGCAACCGCGCCTTGAGGTAGTTGGCGTTCAGGATCGCGTACTTGGTGGCCTCGGTCACCCCGGGGCCGCCGAGCATCCGGATATAGCCGTAGGAGATGAGCAGGATGCTGGCGCTGCCCCACGGGGCCGCCGCGACCGGCGCAATCGCCTTGTCGCCGCCGGTCGGTACCAGCGGATGCCCAGGCAGATACGGGGCCAGGTGCGCCGCCACGGCAATCGGTCCCATGCCCGGACCGCCGCCGCCGTGCGGGATGGCGAAGGTCTTGTGCAGGTTGATGTGGCAGACATCGGCGCCGATCAGTGCCGGGCTGGTCAGCCCGACCTGCGCGTTCATGTTGGCGCCGTCCATGTAGACCTGTCCGCCGTGCGCGTGCACGGTCGCACAGATGTCACGGATGGCATCCTCGAACACGCCGTGGGTCGAGGGGTAGGTGACCATCAACGCCGCCAGATCGCCGGCGTGCTGCGCCGCCTTGGCCTTCAGGTCGTCGACGTTGATGTTGCCGGCCGGATCGGAGGCCACGACCACGACGCGGTAGCCGGCCATGACCGCGCTGGCCGGATTGGTGCCGTGCGCCGAGGCCGGGATCAGCACCACGTGCCGATGCCCCTGGCCGCGGTCGCGGTGCCAGGCGCGGATCACCAGCAGGCCGGCCAGCTCGCCCTGTGCGCCCGAGTTGGGCTGCAGCGACGTCGCCGCAAATCCGGTGATCTCGGCCAGCGCCGCTTCGAGCTCGCGACAGATCGTCTGGTAGCCGCGGGTCTGATCGGCCGGCGCGAACGGGTGCATGCGCGAGAACTCCGGCCAGCTGACCGGGAACATCTCGCTGGCGGCGTTCAGCTTCATCGTGCACGAGCCGAGCGGGATCATCGAGTGGTCGAGCCCGATGTCCTTGCGCTCGAGGGTCTTCATGTAGCGCATCATCTCGCTCTCGGAGCGATGACGATGGAAGACCGGGTGGGTGAGGAACGCCGAGGTCCGGCGCAGCGCCGGCGGCAGCGCATCGCCGGCGCCGGCGGCCGGGCCGGACGGCGCCGGCTTGCCCACGGCCGCCGCGACGACGCGCGACCAGGGCCGCGACATCGCCGGCCGTGGCCGTCTCGTCGAGCGAGATGCCGATGGCGGTGTCGGACACGTGACGCAGGTTGTAGCCGGCGGCGACGCTCTCGCGTCGCACGGCAGCAGCTTGCGCTGCGGTCAGCGTGATCCGCAGCGTGTCGAAATAGTGGGCGTGCTCCAGCCGGACGCCGAGCGCCGTCAACCCGGCCGCCAGCGAGCGGGCCAAGCCGTGCACGTGACGCGCAATCGCCGTCAAGCCGTCGGGGCCGTGGTAGACGGCGTACATCGCCGCCATGTTGGCGAGCAGCGCCTGCGCCGTGCAGATGTTCGAGGTCGCCTTCTCGCGGCGGATGTGCTGCTCGCGGGTCTGCAGCGCCATGCGGTAGGCGCGATGGCCCTGGGCGTCGACCGAGACGCCAATCAGCCGCCCCGGCGCGTGCCGCACGAACTCCTGGCGCGTCGCGAAGAAGGCGGCGTGCGGCCCGCCGAACCCGAGCGGCACGCCGAAGCGTTGCGAGTTGCCGACGACGACGTCGGCGCCGAGCTCGCCGGGCGGCGTCAGCAGCGTGAGCGCGAGCAGATCGGTGGCGGCCGCGACCAGCACCTGCGCGGCGTGGGCGCGGGCGATGACCGGTCCGATGTCGACGACGGCGCCGTGATCGTCCGGGTACTGCAGCAGCGCGCCGAACACCTCCGGCGCGTCGAGGGCCCACGTGTCGGGAGCGGCGACCTGGAGCCGGATCCCGAGCGGCTCGGCGCGGCTCTGCAGCACGGCCATGGTCTGCGGGAAGATCCGGTCCGAGACCAGGAAGACGCCGCCGTCGGCCGGCTTCTTCGGCGACACCCGATGCAGCAGCGTCATCGCCTCGCCGGCCGCGGTCGCCTCGTCGAGCAGCGAGGCTCCGGCCACGGGCAGCCCGGTGAGATCGGTGACGACGGTCTGGAAGTTCAGCAGCGATTCGAGGCGGCCCTGGGCGATCTCGGCCTGGTAGGGCGTGTAGGGTGTGTACCAGCTCGGATTCTCGAACACGCAGCGGCGAATCACGCTCGGGGTGATCGTGTCGTAGTAGCCCAGGCCGATGAAGCTCCGCAGCACGCGTGTTGGTCTTGGCCACGGCGGCGAGCCGGGTCAGATACTCGTGCTCCGACTCGCCGTCGGGCAGCGCCACTGGCGTCGGCCGGCGGATGGCGGCGGGAATGGCTTCGTCGATGAGCGCGTCGAGCGACGGCGCGCCAATCGTCGCCAGCATCTCGGGCAGTTCGTGCGGGCGTGGACCTATGTGACGGCGGACGAATGTTTCCATCGGACGGCGCGGTCAGTGCGCGAGGGCTTCGTAGGCGGCGGCGTCGAGCAGGCTGCCGGCCTCGGCCGGGTCGGCGAGCCGCAGCTTGATCATCCACGAGTCGTGCGGCGCGCTGTTGACTGCGTCGGGCTGATCCTTGAGCGAGGTGTTGACCTCGGTCACGGTGCCGGACAGCGGCGCGAACAGCTCCGAGACCGCCTTCACCGACTCGATCGTGCCGAAGGCCTGGCCCTTGGTCAGCGTCGCGCCGACCTCGGGCAGTTCCACATAGACGACATCGCCGAGCTGCTGCTGGGCGAAGTCGGTGATGCCGACGGTGCCTTCCTGCCCGTCGATCTTCACCCACTCGTGGTCGTTGGTGTACTTCAGCGTCGTCGGATACATCGGGAGCTCCTAGCGCGGGCGCTTGTAGAACGGCAACGGCACGACGCGCGCCTTGGCGGCGCGGCCGCGCACGTCGATGTCGATCTCGGTGCCAGGCGCCGCCAGGGTCCTGGGCACGTAGGCCATGCCGATGGCCTTCCTGAGGAACGGCGTCTGCGTGCCGCTCGTGACCTTGCCGACCTCGACGCCGGCGTGACGCACGGCGTAGCCCTGGCGGGCGATCGCGCGCTCGGCCAGCATCTCGAAGCCGACGATGGTGCGCGCGACGCCCTCGGCCTTCTGCTGGCGCAGCACTTCGTGGCCGAGAAACGCCGGCTTGTTCCAGCCGACGATCCAGCCCAGGTCCGCCTCCAGCACCGTGGTGGTCTCGTCGATGTCGTTGCCGTAGAGCCGCATCGCCGCTTCGAGACGCAGCGTGTCGCGGGCACCGAGACCGCACGGGATCAGGCCATGTTGCTTCCCCGCCTCGAGCAGCGCCGTCCACAACGCCGGTGCGAACTGCGGCGGCACGAAGATCTCGTAGCCGTCCTCGCCGGTGTAGCCGGTACGCGACACGGTGCCGCGGACGCCGGCGACTTCGCCGTGCGCGAACCAGTAGTACTTCATCGTGTCGAGCGGCACGGCGGTGAGCGCCTGCACGATGGCGCGGGCCTTCGGGCCCTGCACCGCCACCAGCGCATAGCGGTCGCTCGAGTTCACCACCGCCACCTCGCCGGCCGCCGACGCGTTGGCGACGATCCAGGCGTGGTCCTTCTCGATGTTCGAGGCGTTGACCACGAGCAGGAAGTGGCTTGGGCCCATCCGGTAGACCAGCACGTCGTCGACGAACGTGCCGGCCGGCGTCGTCAGCCCGGAGTACTGCGCCTGCCCGACCTGCAGCTTCGACGCGTCGTTGGAGGTGAGGTGCTGCACCGCCGCCAGGGCATTCGGCCCGGCCAGTTCGATCTGCCCCATGTGCGAGACGTCGAACAGCCCGGCGGCGGTGCGCACGGCCTGGTGCTCGGCGCTGATGCCGGAGTACTCGACCGGCATGTCCCAGCCGCCGAACGGGACCATCCGGGCTCCGAGGGCGACGTGCGTAGCATGGAGGGAGGTGCGCTTCAGCGGCGAATCGGCGGGAGTGCTCATGTGAGGGCGGCTGGCGGTGAAAAAATCGCCTGAACGTCCTACGCCCGCTCACGAGTGTCAAGGATTCGGCGGCGACCGGAGCGCCGCCCCGGAGCTACGCCACGTCGTCCCGCACGCGCCGCGGATTCGCCGCCGGCGCCGGGTAGCGCAGGTGCGCCTGGAGCGTGTGGTAGCTGATCCCGAGGACGCGGCAGGCCCGGCGCTTGTTGTGGCCCGACCGTTCGAGCACCAGCCGGGTGTAGCGCGCCGCCCACATCCGCAGCGAGTCGTTGGCCTCGAGCGACGGCACGACCGCATCGGCATAGGGGGTGCGCAGCGCCGGCGGCAGGTCGTCGAGATCGATCACCCGCGAGTCGGCCATCGCCACCGCGCCTTCGAGCGTGCGCTGCAGCTCGCGCACGTTGCCCGGCCAGTCATACGCCATGAGGGCGTCGCGGGCCGTGGCCGACAGCGTCATCTGGACCCGATCGTCGTGGCACGCCAGGAAGTACTGCGCCAGCTCCAGGATGTCCTCCCGACGGTTGCGCAAGGCCGGCACGCGCAGGTCGAGGCCGCTCAGCCGGTAGTAGAGGTCGGCGCGGAACAGGCCCCGCTGCACCAGCGCCGCGAGCGAGCCGTTGGTCGCGGCGACGATCCGGACGTTGAGCCGGCGCGTGCCGTGGCCGCCGACCCGCTCGACGGCCATCTCCTGAATCGCGCGCAGCAGCTTGGCCTGGGCGGCCAGCGACAGATCGGCGACCTCATCGAGGAACAGCGTGCCGCCGTCGGCGTGCTCGAACTTGCCACGTCGGCCGCGCACGCCGGTGGCCGTCCGTTCCTCGATGCCGAAGAGCTCGGCTTCGAGCAGCGTCTCGACGAGCGCGGCGCAGTTGATGGCCACGAACGGCCCCGATCGCCGCGGGCTGAGGTCGTGGATCTGGCGGGCGACGAGCTCCTTGCCGGTGCCGCTCTCGCCCTCGATCAGCACGGTGAAATCCGACACCGCCACGCGCTCGATGCGATCGCGCAGCGCCCGCATGACCGGGCTCGCTCCGATGAGCGGGGCGGCACCGGTCGAGGCGCGCGCATGCAGGCGCGGCGCCCGACCGCGATCGGCGGCCAGCGCCAGAGCGGCGAGGTGGGCGGCGGTCTCCATCACCTGCCGGTCCCACGGGTCCGGCGTGCGGTCGGCCATGTCCACTTCCAGGGCGAGCGGCTGGCCGTGCGCCGGCCCCGGGATGGCCGCGTGCGTTCTCGACGGGTTCGGCCGCGTGAGCCCGGGAGCCGTGGCGAGGCGGGCCGGTACGACACTGGCCCGCGCGGCGCCGAGGAGCCGGGCCAGGCGCAGTTCCAACAGGCCATGCAGACGCACTTCAGGGTCGCCCGACACGACGTGTTCGGCCAACGCCCGGACGAGATGATGCACACCCTGACGCCGGTCCTCCGGCCGCCGCACCCACTGCCGCTCGGTTCCGCACGCCATGCTGTTCGTCATGCCGCCCTCCGTGCGGGAGTCCATTCCAAGCGGGATGCCAGCCGAGCGGCCGCGACGGCCCGCGAAAATCAGGCCGGATTTCGCGAGGATCTGGCCGGCCGTCGGCCGCCGGGCACTTGCTTCCCAGCCCGACCATGGCCGGCGGGAGAATCTGCTACCCAACTACCCCGCTATCCGGCCTCGGCCGAGCCGAAGAGATCCGTCTCCCGTTCGAAGCGCACCGCGCTCCGGAACCGCAGCGGGGCAACCGACGTGACCCAGCATCGCAACACCGCGCCGGCGGCGCTGCGACGACGGCCGTCTGGTGAGTCGAGGTGAAGTTCAGTGCGGCAGCCCGGCCGGCACGGCAGCGCGCTCTCGAGCAGCGCGCCGAACGACGACAAGTTGAGGACCAGGACCGTGGTGCCCGGACGGAGTTGGCCGTGGTACTCGAGACCGTATGCGGCGGCCGCCCGGCGCGGCGCGGCCCGGCGATCGGCCCGCGTCACTGCCCCAGCCACCGCATCTCCCCGGGCACGTAGCGCAGCACACGGACGCGGCCGGTCACCCCGGCGATGCGGACGGCGTATTGGACGCCGCGGCGGCTGGCGACGTAGAGGGTGCCGCTCGTGGAGGTGCCGAGGGGGGTCACGCTCACCTGCCGCGCCGGGCCGAGCCGAATCGGCGCGTCGAGCGACGTCAGCGGCGCCGGCGCCGTCGATGCCCGGCATGCCGCCGGCGATCGCGAACCGCGCGCCGCCGAAGTGATCCGACAGCCGGTCGGGGGGCGTCAGGGCCGCATCGATCCCGGCGTCGACGTCGGCGGCGCCGACGCCGTCGCCATCGCCGTCGACGATCAGCGAGAACGGCGGATCCGCGGCATCGTCGCCGAACCGCACGGCGACGGTACGGTGGCGGCGGGCCGCCTCGAACCGGGCGCGGGCGATGACACCGGCGAGATGGCGGGCGGCCGACACCGCGTCGGCGGCGTCGGCGGTATTGGTGAAGACGGGCACGCTGAGTCCGGCCACCGACGTGACGATCCCGATGACGACCAGCAGCTCGACCAGCGAGTAGCCGGAGCACGATCCACGGGGCATGGTCGTTCACGCCCAGGGGCCACAGGCCGGGTCCGCACGCGGCGCGGCCGTCGGACCTGCGGCCCCCGGCGACGTCAGGGCTGCGGCCGATCGTCGGCCTTCGCCGCGGTCACCGTGACCAGCGGCCGCAGGCGCAGGAAGCTGCGCTCGCCGATGCCCTGCACCTTCATGAGCTCTTCGACCTTCTTGAAACCGCCGTTCTTGGTGCGGTACTCGATGATCCGCTGCGCCACGCGGGCGCCGATACCCGGGAGCCCCTCGAGCTGACCGGCGGTGGCGGTGTTGAGGTTGACGGCCGGGGCGCTGGTGGCGGCGGCCTTGGGCGCCGCCTCCTGAGCGAACCCCGCCATGACGGGTCCCGTGGACAGAGCGACCGCCAGGGCGGCCCGCGCGAACGTTGAGGTCATGGTCGAATCTCCTTGAGAGGTGAGGTGTGGACGTCGACGTCGCACACGAAGCGCCGGGACGACGGCCGAGGTCACGGACCACCGCGACGAACGCCTCGTGGCGACACGTGGCCGGCTGCAAGGCCGCCGCCACGCCTCGCGACGGCGCGACAACCGCCCCGCCGACAACGAGATCCACGGTCCCGGGCGCCAGGTGGCGAGGACGACCGGTCGGGTTGACCGACAACCGACGTTCACGTCGCGCCAACGCCGAGCGCCCGCCGGCGCGGCAAACGAAGTTGTCGCCGGGGCAACGGCAGGACCCGCTGCCGCGCCAGGAAATCTGTGGCGGCGTCCCCGGGCGCGTCTACAATGCGCCCGAGGGAGGCTCCCCGTGACACAGACGAGACTCGTCCGCCAGGCGCTGGTCGCGTTGCTGGCCACCGCCGTGCCGTTTGCCGCCGAGGCCCGCCAGGCGGCGCCAGCCGCCGCACCGGCGCCGGCGTGCTCCCAGGTGTGGGTCGGGCACGAAGCCGAGTTCGAGGCGTTCATGGCCTCGGGCAAGGTCACGCGCGTGGAGGCCGTGCCGATCGGCGTGACCAAACCGCAGCGGGCGTATCTCGAGCCGGGGCCGGTCACTCGATTCGCGTGGAAGCAACTGCCGCCGCAGCGGCGCAGCGGCTACATGGAGAGCTACAAGGCGGAGATCGCCGCGTATCAGCATGGACCAGTTGCTCGACATGCACATGGTGCCGCCCGTCGTCGAGCGCACCGTCGAGGGGAAGATCGGCGCCGCGGTGCTGTGGATCGAGAACACGAAGGGCTGGGACATGAAGAAGCCGGTGCAGGGTCCCGAGCCGCGCTGGTCGAAGCAGATCAGCCGGATGAAGCTCTTCGACCAGCTGATCGGCAACATCGACCGCAATCAGGGCAACCTGATCTACGACGCCGACTGGCACCTCTTCCTGATCGATCACTCGCGCGCGTTCACCTCGCGCAAGTCGCTCGACGGCATCGCCGTCCCCGGCGTGATCGACGCGGCATACTGGAAGCAGATCCAGGCCCTGACCCCCGAGGCGGTCGAAGCCGCGCTGGGCAAGTGGCTGTCAAAGGACGAGCAGGAGGCGATCTTCGCCCGCCGGGAGCGGATGGAGCAGGCGATCACGAAGCTGGTCAAGGAGAAGGGCGCCGCCAGCGTCTTCCTGCAGTAACGTGAGATCGTGGTGAGGCGCGTCACTGCCCTGCTGGCGGCTGCGGCTGCCGTCGTCGTCGCCGGCGCGGCGGCCGTGGCGCAGCCGCGGCCCGAAGGCCGCCTCGTCGCCATCGGCGACGTGCACGGCAGCCTCTCGGGCCTGGTCGGGATCCTCAAGGCGGCCGGCCTCATCGACGACGCTCGACACTGGGCGGGCGGCACGACCACCCTCGTGCAGACCGGCGACCTGACCGACCGCGGCGCCGAAGTGCGCGGCGTGCTCGACCTGATGATGGCCCTCGATGAGGAGGCGCCGAAGAGCAAGGGCAGGGTCGAGCAGGTCGTCGGCAACCACGAGGTCATGAACATGCTGGGCGACCTGCGTGACGCCACCCCGGAGATCTGCGCGGCCTTCGCCGACGACGACTCGGCACGGACCCGCGACAAGTCCTGGGAAGAGTACGAGGATCTGATAGCCGCCCGGGCCCGCACCCGTCCGAAGGAAACACCGGCCGCCTACACCCGTACCAAGGAAACGTGGCTCAAGGCGTATCCGCCGGGTTGCATCGAGTACCGTCAGGCCCTCGGGCCGCGCGGTCCGTACGGACGCTGGCTGCGCGGCCGGCCGATTGCCGTGCAGGTCGGCGACAGCGTCTTCATGCACGCCGGTCCGGACCCGTCCAGTGTGGCCAGCGTCGCCGAGCTCAACACGAAGGCGCGCCAGGAGCTCGAGCGTTTCGACCGCTTTCTGCAGCGGCTCGTCGACGCGCGGCTGGCGCGGCCGTGGTTCCGCTTCGAGGACATCCTCGCCGTCGCCGCCGCCGAGGTCCGCTGGACGGCGGCGCTGCTGGCCGACGCCAAGGCCAAGGGCGAGACGCCGAACCTCGAGGGCATCGACGTCGAGCTGGTCGCGCGAGGCCAGCGAGGTCCTGCAGATCGGCACCTGGTCGCTGCTGGCCGGTGAGGGCCCGTTGTGGTATCGCGGCTACGCCAATGCGATCGACGAGGCGCTGCAGGGCCGGGTCCCGACTCCTGCTCTCGCGGTGGAAGGCGTCGCGGATCGTCGTCGGCCACACCGTGAACCGCGACTACCGCATCCACGCCCGTTTCGGGTCGGTGTTCCTGATCGATACCGGGATGCTCGCGCCCGTCTACAAGGGGACGGCGTCGGCCCTGGAAATCGTCGGCACCACGACGACGGCCCTCTACCCCGATGGCACGCGCACGCCAGTGAGGTAGCCACCCATGACGGCCATCGTCGGCACCGCCAGGCTCCTCACCGCGAGCGCCGCGCGCGCCGCGGGGCAGCCTCGCTCTCCGCCGCATCGGCGGCGCTGGCTGCCGCGGCCTGCGTCGTCGTGGCGATGCGCCGGCGGCGCCCAGGTCGCCGGCGGCGCCGACGCCGCCGGCCCAGACCCCGCTCGGCCGCGAGCCAGGAGCGCTTCCTCGCCTCGGCCCGCGTCGCCGGCGCCAAGCCGGTCTCCACCGGCATCACCGGCACGCTGCGGGTGACGCTCGACGACGGCACCCGCGCGGCACGACGCCAGCGTGCAGCGCATCGACGAGACCAAGAAGGTCGTTCCGCGCCCCGGCGGCAGCGCGAGTTCGGCTTCCGCGACAGCTGGACGTTCAACCTGGCGGCGTATCACCTGGCCCAGTTGCTGGAGCTCGACGCCGTGCCGGCCACCGTCGAGCGCGACTACCGCGGGGAGCCGGCGTCGTTCACGTGGTGGGTCGACGACGTGATCATGGACGAGGGCAGCCGCCAGGAGAAGAAGGCCGAGGATCCCGACCCGCGCCGCTGGGAGCATCAGATGGCGACGCTGCGCGTCTTCGACGCCCTCATCGCCAACACCGACCGCAACAAGGGCAACCTGCTGATCGACAAGGACTGGAGGCTGTGGTTCATCGACCACACCCGCGCCTTCCGTCGCTCCTCCGAGATCCTCGATCCGGGTCACCTGGTGCGCTGCGATCGGCGGCTGTTCGAGGCGCTCAAGGGCCTCGACGAGGCGGCGCTGCAGGCCCGCCTGGGCCGCTGGCTGGTCGGCGAGGAGATCAGCGCGATCATCGCCCGCCGCGACGCCATCGTGAAGAAGTTCGAGGCCGTGCCGTCGTCGATCTACACCTACACGCCGTAGACCGCGATCGGTCAGCCCTGGATCGGCCGCCCCGCCGCCCATTCCACGGTCCGGCGCAGCCCCTCGGCAAACGACACGGTCGGCGTGTAGCCGAGCAGACGGACGGCCTTGGCGATGTCGGCCTGCGAGTCGCGGATGTCGCCGGCGCGCGGCGGCAGGAACGTCGCCGTCAGGTCGGTGCCGAGCAGCCGCTGCACTTCGGCCAGCAGCGCATTCAGCGACACCCGGCCGCTGGTGGCGACGTTGATCACCTCGCCGCCGATTCCCGGCGTCACCGCCGCCCGCAGCACCCCGTCGACGGTGTTGGCCACGTAGGTGAAGTCGCGCGTCTGCTCGCCGTCGCCGTAGACAATCGGCGCGCGGCGGTCGAGCACCGCCCGGATGAACAGCGAGATGACGCCGGAATAGGGCGAGGACGGGTCCTGACGCGGGCCGAAGACGTTGAAGTAGCGCGTCGTCACCGTGTCGAGCCCGTAGAGCGCGGTGAACAGCCGCAGGTACTGCTCGCCGGTCAGCTTCTGCAGCGCGTACGGCGAGAGCGGGCGCGGCGGCAGCTCCTCGTGCTTGGGCAGTTCGAGCGCGTCGCCGTAGACCGACGACGAGCCGGCGAACACCACGCGCTTGACGCCGGCGTCGCGGGCCGCGACCAGGAGCTGGAGCGTGGCGTCGATGTTGGCGCGGTTCGAGGCAATCGGCTCGGCCACCGAGCGCGGCACCGAGGGGATCGCCGCCTGGTGAAGCACGTAGTCGACGCCGGCGACCGCGGCGGCGGCAACCCGTTCGTCGGCCAGATCGCCCTCGATGAACTCCGGCCGGGCCGTCGCCGCCGGCGCCGGCCACGGCCGCGTCGAGGTTGTGACGCCGTCCGGTGCTCAGGTCGTCGACGACCCGCACCGCTTCTCCGCGGCGCAGCAGCTCTTCGACCAGGTGCGATCCGATGAACCCGGCGCCACCAGTGACGAGATAGACGGGCATTACTGCGGCCACCCGTCCTTGGGCAGGCCAGGCACCAGACGCAGCGCGTTCTTGTAGTAGAGCTTCTTCAGGACCTCGTCGGGGAGACCCAGCCCGTACAGCTTCCAGAACGCGTGGTAGTCGCGGTAGTAGTCGAAGTACTCGTCGTTGGTCTCGAAGACCCGCCAGTGGTCCGGGAACTCGTCGGGCTGGTAGCTGTCCTTGCCGAACAGGATCCGGTCCTGGTACTTGACGAAGAACTCGCGCGCCGCCCGCGGCTGCCGGCCGAGCTCGGCGAGGATCGCCCCGACCTCGGTATAGACGTTCGGCATCTCGTCGAAGAGCCGGGCCATGCGCGCCAGGTCGTTGGCGTGGTAGGCGAAGTGGGCGGCGATGAAGACCGTCTTCGGATGCTTCTTGAACATCCGGTTGCGTTCGGCGATCAGCTCTTCGAAACGCGGGAACTCACCGGCCGGATAGCGGCGGTCGCGGTAGAGCGCCAGCTCGAGCCAGCGCTCGTTCTGGAAGTCGATCGGCTCGAAGAATTCCTGCGGCTCGGCGGTGTGGATCAGCACCGGCAGCCCGAGGCGGCCGGCGGCGGCCCACGCCGGATCCAGCTCCGGATCGTCGATTCTTCAGCCGCGTTCCGTCGGCCTTGCGAATTCGCAGGCCGAAGGACTTCGAGATCTCGCCGATGCCGACCGCGCCGGCCTTCGCGTCGGCCTCGAGCTGCGCGGCCGCCCTGGCCCCCCAGCCCGGGCCGACGTTGCCGAAGTCGATGTCGGTGAACTGCACCATCCGGCCGGCGTAGCGCGAGGTCTTGAGCGCCGCCACCGCCCGGACCAGCCGTTCGCCCGAGGTGCCGCTGGCATTCACCAGGAGGCGCAGGTTGATGGCGTCCATGCCGGCGACCACCCGGGCGAACTGGTCGTCCGACATCGCCGTCGGCTGGTGGCTGTGGATGTCGATGACCGGGAACTTGGCCTTCGGCACCGGGTGCTCGGCGGTCTTCAGCGTCGTCCGCGGCTTGTACTGGGTGATCGTCGGCTCGGGGAACTCCGGCGTCCGGCCGTCGCCCGGCCGCCCGCGCAGCCCAGACGGACGTGGCGCCCGGCGACGACGGCGCCGGCGCCTGGGCGCCGAGCAGGAGCCCGGCCGCGACCAGGGCCACGGCGGTCAACCAGACGAACGATGTGCGCATGCGTGGACGTCCTCGGAGAGCACGGGCCGTGGAAAAACGCCGCAGTGGACCTGTAAGCCGAATTCTGTCCGCCGCCGCCCGGCCTTGCGACCGGGCGCCGGCGAGATGACCATTCCTCTAGGCGCGCCATCGCTGACGCGCTCGAGCGACCTACCCGGAAGCGACAATCGGACGGGCCGTCCGAATGGCCGGAGCCATGCGCTTCCCTATTTGGTCTTGCTCCGTGCGGGGTTTGGCCTGCCACGGCTGTTGCCAGCCGCGCGGTGCGCTCTTACCGCACCTTTTCACCCTTACCTCCAAAGCACACGAGGCGGTATCTTTTCTGTGCCACTTTCCGTCGGGTCGCCCCGCCCGGGAATTACCCGGCGCACTGCCCTGTGGAGTTCGGACTTTCCTCCCCTGGAAGGTACTTCGCACGAGCGCGGTTGCCCTCCGCGGCGGTCATCCGGTCCGCTGCGGCGTCTCCCTAGCCGTCGGTCTCCTGTGAAATGCTGTACTGCTCGAGCTTCTTGTAGAGATTGCTCCGCGGTGTGTCGATCACCTCGGCCGTCTTCGAGATGTTCCAGCCGTTCTCCCGCAGCTTGGCCACCAGGTAGGCCCGCTCCGAGCTGGCCTTGAACGCGTGCAACGTCGGTGCGGCCATCCAGTCATTATCCGGGGCGACTGCCGCAGCGTCAACGCGGCCGGGCTCGTCCAGCTTCAGATCGCTGACGTCGATGATGTCGCCGTTGGACATGATCATCAGCCGCTCGATGGTGTTGCGCAGCTCGCGGATGTTGCCGCGCCAGGCGTGCTGGCGCAGCCGCTCCATCGCCGCCGACGTCACCGACTTGCGCCGGAAGTTGTTGTCGCGCGAGAAGGCGTCGGCGAAATGGCGCACCAGCACCGGGATGTCCTCGCGCCGTTCGCGCAGCGGCGGCACCCAGATCGGCACGACGTTGAGGCGGTAGAACAGGTCCTCGCGGAACGCCCCCTTGGCGATCTGCTCTTCGAGATCCTTGTTGGTCGCGGCGATGACCCGCACGTCGACCTTGAGCAGCCGGTTCGAGCCGAGCCGCTCGAGCTCCTGCTCCTGCAGCACGCGCAGCACCTTGGCCTGGGTCTTCAGGCTCATGTCCCCGATCTCGTCGAGGAAGATGGTGCCTTTGTCGGCCTGCTCGAACTTGCCGATCTGCTTGTCGGTGGCGCCGGTGAACGACCCCTTCTCGTGGCCGAAGAGCTCCGACTCGATCAGCTCGTCGGGGATGGCCGCGCAGTTCACCTGCACGAACGGCCCGTCGCGGCGCAGGCTCTCGCGGTGGACGGCGCGGGCCACCAGTTCCTTGCCGACGCCGCTCTCGCCCCAGATCAGCACCGTGGCATTGGTCGGCGCCGCCTTGCCGATTGCCGCCCGCACGCCGGCCAGCCCGGCGCTGTCGCCGACGATCTGGTGCCGCCGCTCCTGATCCTTGCGGAACGAGCGGTTCTCGGTGCGCAGCCGCCGCGAATCGAGGGCGTTGCGGACCAGCACCAGCAGCCGATCGGTGGACAGCGGCTTTTCGACGATGTCGAACGCGCCGAGACGGGTCGCTTCGACGGCGGTCTGGATGTCGGCGTTGCCCGAGAGCACGACGATGGGCGTGATGTCGGCCAGCGGACGGAGCCGCTGCAGCACTTCGAGGCCGTCCATGCCGGGCATCTTGATGTCGAGGAACACCAGGTCGGGCGCCTCGCGCTCGACCAGCGCCGCGCCTTCCTCGCCGCCGGAGGCCAGCATCACCGCGTAGCCCTGATACTCGAGCGCCATGCGCAGTGACTCGCGGATCGCCGGAGTCGTCGTCGATTACCAGAATGCGGGCGTTGGTTCCCGATCGTGTCATGGAGGGCAGGTAGGGCGCGCGGTGGCTCAGCGCGACTCGGCGTGGAGGATACGGATCAGGCGCTGATCGAGGTCGGGATCGTAGACGAGCAGCGCCACCGGGTCGCCGGCGCGCGCCAGTCCCACCGCATGACGCAGTGCCACCACGGTCGCCACCGGCTGACGGTTGATGTGGAGCACGACCTGGCCGCGCTCGATACCGGCTTCGGCGGCGGCGCTCACCGGCTCGACCCGCTGCACCAGCAGGCCGGTGACGCCGTCGGGCACGTCGTAGCGCCGGGCGTTGGCCGGGTTCACTTCGATCACCGTCATGCCGAGCTCGGCCGGCCCGAGGTCGCGCACTGCGCGCCGATTCGCGCGCCGCCGGCGTGCCGTCGGGCGCGACGCGCGCCGGCCGTTCGGCCAGCCGCACGGTCACGGTCTGGCGGCGGCCGTCGCGCACGAAGTCGAGGCGCGCTGCCCGGCCCGGCTCGCTGCGCGCGACGGCGCGGATCGCCGGGTCGTCGCCGTCGACGTCGTGGCCGTCGATGGCGGTGATGAGGTCGTAGGGCCTGAGCCCGGCGCGCTCGGCCGGCGAGCCCGGCGTCACGTCCTGGACCAGGGCCCCGGCGACGCCGCCCAGCCCGAGCGCCTGCTGCACGTCGGCATCGACGTCGCGCAGCGCGACGCCGAGATAGCCGCGAGCGACACGCCCCGACGCCAGCAACTGCGGCAGGATGTCCTTGGCCTGATTGATCGGAATCGAGAAGCCGATGTTGTTGGCCTGGCGGCTGACCGCCGAGTTGATGCCGACGACGTCGCCGGCGGTGTTGAGCAGCGGCCCGCCGCTGTTGCCGAAGCTGATCGCGGCGTCGGTCTGGATGTAATGGTCGAGGCTCTGGTCGAAGAGCTTGCGCCCGACGAAGCTCACGACGCCGACCGTGACCGTGTGCTCGTAGGCCAACGGGTTGCCGATGGCGCAGACCCACTCGCCGACGCGCAGCCGGTCGGAATCGCCGAGCCGCACGTGCGGCAGCGCGCACCCCGGCCTCGACCTTGAGGACGGCGACATCGGTGTCGGGATCGGCGCCGACGACCCGGGCACGGAAGCTGCGGCCGTCGGTGAGCTTCACCGTCACGCGCTCGGCGCCCTCAATCACGTGCTGGTTGGTGAGCAGGTGCCCGGCCGCATCGATGAGGAAGCCGGTGCCGGTGCCACGCCGCGGCGTCTCGGGGCGGCGGAACCCGAAGGGCTCGTTCGGCGGGCGCGCGGTGGCGGCGCGGCGGCGCGTGCGCGAGGCGACCTCGATGCTGACCACGGCCGGGTTGGCGGCCTCGGCGACGTCGGCGAAGCTGGTCGGAAACGCCGTCGGCAGCGCCGCCACCGCCGGCGCGGCGCCGACGGCGGGAGCGGAGTCCACGGGCCGGCTCACGAGCCGCCGCCGGCGCGGACACGGCCGGGGCGGGCGACAGCGACCCGGCGACGATGGCGCCGACCAGGAAGCCGACGGTCGCCGTGAGCCCTGCCGTGAACCAGGCGAAGCGCCGGGTCATGGCTTCATTATAAGCGTCAGGAACTCGGCTTCTTCGATGAGCGGCACGCCCAGGGCGCGCGCCTTGTCGGCTTTCGATCCCGGCTCGCTGCCCACCACCACGCCGCTGGTCTTCTTGCTGACCGACCCCGACACCTTGCCGCCCAGTGCCTCGATCGCCGTGGTCGCCTGGTCGCGGCTCATCGCCGCCAGGGTGCCGGTCAGCACGTAGGTCTTCCCCGTCAGCGGGCCGTCCACCGGCGTCGCCGGCGCGATCGGCCCGGTGGTCTTGACGCCGTGCGCGGCCAGTTTGTCGACCAGCCGCCGGTTGGCCGGGTCGGCGAACCACTCGTGCACCGACGCCGCCAGCACCGGACCGACCTCGTCGATCTCCTCCAGCCGCTCCACCGATGCCTCGGCCAGCGTCGCGGTGCCGCCGAGCGCCCGCGCCAGCACCTGCGCCACGCGCTCGCCGACGTGGCGGATGCCGAGGCCGTAAATCAGCCGCCACACGTCGTTGCCGCGCGATTTGTCGATCTCGGCGAGCAGCTTGGCCGCCGATTTCTTGCCCATCCGCTCCAGCGCCTCGAGCTGCGCCGCCGTCAGCGCGTAGAGGTCGGCGGCGTCGTGGACCAGCCCGGCGGTCACCAACTGATCGACCAGCGCCTCGCCCAGCCCTTCGATGTTCATCGCCCAGCGCCCGGCGAAGTGCTCGAGGCTCCGCCGCAGCCGGGCCGGGCAGCTGCTGTTCCCGCACCGCCACACCACTTCGTCGGCGTCGCGGTGCAACGGGCTGCCGCACACCGGGCAGTCGGTCGGCATCACCCAGGGCGGCTGGCGTTCGACGCCGTCGCGGATCACCGGGCCGACGACCCGCGGGATCACGTCGCCGGCCTTCTCCAGCACCACCAGATCGCCTTCGCGGATGTCCTTGCGCGCGACGTCGTCGGCGTTGTGCAGCGTCGCCATCGACACGGTCGAGCCCGAGACCACCGCCGGCTCGAGGACGGCGTAGGGCGTGGCCGCGCCGGTGCGGCCGACGTTGACGCGAATCTCCTTGAGCACGCGTCGTCACCCGCTCGGCCGGGAACTTGAACGCGACCGCCCAGCGCGGGAACTTGCTGGTCGAGCCGAGCGCCTGGCGATCGGCGAGGCGATCGACCTTCACCACGACGCCGTCGGTCTCGAACGGCAGCGCGCGCCGCTTCTCGGCCCACTCGTCGCAGAAGGCCCAGACCTCGTCGATGCCGGTGCAGACGCGCCAATGCGGCTCGACCGGCAGGCCCAGGCCGGCGAGCGCCTGCAGCAAGGCCTCGTGGGTCGGCCAGCGCGGCGGGCCCGACTCGACGACGCTGTACATCCACGCCTTCAACCCGCGGCTGGCGACGTGGGTCGGATCCAGGTTGCGCATCGCGCCGGCGGCGGTGTTGCGGGGATTGGCGTAGAGCGGCAGCCCGGCCTCTTCGCGCTCGCGGTTGGTCCGCGCGAACGCGGCCAGCGGCAGGTAGGCCTCGCCGCGGATCTCGATCCGTCCGGCCAGCGGCTCGCGCAGCCGCAGCGGGATGGCGCGGATCGTGCGGACGTTGGCGGTGACGTCTTCGCCGCGCTCGCCGTCGCCGCGCGTCGCCCCGCGCACCAGCCGCCCATCCTCGTAGGTGAGGGCCAGGCTCAGCCCGTCGATCTTCAGCTCGGCCACGTAGCGCACCGCGCCCGGCGCGTCGAGCCCCTTGCGCACGCGCTCGTCGAAGGCGCGCAGATCGGCCTCGCCGAAGGCGTTGTCGAGACTCTGCATCGGCGCCAGGTGGGCCACCGTCTCGAAGCCCTCGGCCGGGCGGCCGCCGATGCGCTGGGTCGGCGAGTCGGGGGTGACCAGGTCGGGGTGCTCGGCCTCGAGGGCTTTGAGCGCGCGCATCAGCGCGTCGAAGTCGGCGTCGGGAATCTGCGGCGCGTCGTGGACGAAATAGAGCTCTTCGTGGCGCCGGATCTCGCGCCGGAGCTCCTCGATGCGCTGGGCGGGCGTGGCCGACACGACGGAGCCGCTGTCAGCGGTCGCGGGTGACGACGTAGTCGGCGAGCGCCTGGAGCGCGTCGCGTTCGGGCCGATCCGGGAAGATCGCCAGCTGCCGCTTGGCGGCCTCGCCGAAGCCGATGGCGCGGGTGCGCGCGTAGTCGAGCGAGCGATGCTCGACCATCAGGTGCCGCAGCCGCGCCCACTCCTCGCTCGTCGCCCGCTGCTCGCCGACGATCCGCCGGATGAGCGTCGTCGCCTCGGTCCCGGCGTGGTCGCGGAGGTGGATCAGCGGCAGGGTCATCTTGCCCTCGAGCAGGTCGCCGCCGATCGGCTTGCCCAGCGCCTCGGCTTCCCCGGTGAAATCGAGTTGGTCGTCGACCAGCTGGAACATCACCCCCAGGTTGAACCCGTACTCCCGCAGCGCCGCCTGCTTCTCGGCCCCGGCCTCGCCGAGCATCGCGCCGATTTCGGCGCAGCCGCCGAAGAGATGGGCGGTCTTGCGGCGGATGATCTCGAAGTGCTCGTCCTCGGTGATGTCGATGTCGCCGTTCTTGGTCAGCTGGTAGATCTCGCCTTCGATCATGCGGAGCGTGATGTCGCACAGCAGCCGGACGACGTCGAGCGTGTCCTGGGTCAGCGCCATCGCCATCGACTTGATGTAGAGGAAGTCGCCGGCCAGGACCGTGACGTCGTTGCCCCAGCGCGAGTGCACCGCCTTCTGCCCGCGGCGGAGCTCGGCGTCGTCGATGATGTCGTCGTGGACCAGCGTGGCGGTGTGGATGAACTCGACGACCGCGGCGTTCAGCACCGCGCGCGGGCCGGTGTAGCCGCACAGCCGCGCCGCCATCAGCAGCACCGCCGGGCGCACCCGCTTGCCGCCGCTCTTCTGGATGTAGGCGCCGATCTCGGGGATGACCCCGACCTTCGACTCGACCTGCCGCAAGTACTCCCGCTCGACCTCGTCGAGGTCGGCGCGAATGGGCTCGAACAGCTGCAGCAAATCGAGAGTCGTCTTCGACACGGAAGGGACCGAACCCGACAATTCGACCATAGCGTTCGGGCCGGTGTCAACGCGGCGCGGTCGCGCTTAGTCCTTGTGACGGTGCAATTTGCGGGCGCTAGGGGGCGAACAGGCGGTCGTAGTTGTCGCGCACCGCCGCCGCCAGCGCCGCCGCCGGCAGGCCACGCTCGCGCGCCACGGCCGCCAGCGTGAGCCCGACCCAGGCCGGCTCGTTGCGCTTGCCGCGGTGGGGAACGGGCGCCAGATACGGGGCGTCGGTCTCGACCAGCAGCCGATCGAGCGGCACGATGCGCACCGCCTCGCGGAGTTCGACCGCCCGCGGAAAGGTGACGATGCCGGCAAACGAGAGATAGAAGCCGGTCGCCAGCGCCCGTTCGGCCACGGCCGGGTCGCCGGTGAAGCAGTGGAACACCCCGGCCAGCGGCCCGCGCGACTGCGCCTCGCCGATCAGCCGCAGCGTGTCGGCCTCGGCCTCGCGGGTGTGGATGACGACCGGCAGGCGCCGATCCTGGGCCAACGCCAGTTGGCCGGCGAAGACCGCCTGCTGGACCTCCGCGCGGCGAGAAATCGTAGTGGTAGTCGAGCCCGATCTCGCCAACCGCGCGCACGAGCGGCGAGGCAGCGAGCCGGGCCGCCACCGCCCGCGCGGCGCCGCCCGGATCGCCGCTGAAGACATGGGCCTGGTGCGGATGGACCCCGACAGCGAACCGCACGGCGTCCCAGGCTGCCGCCACGTCCTGCCCGCGGCCCCACTCGGCGTCGTTCTCCGCCGCCAGGATCACCAGCGCCCGTTCGACGCCGGCGTCGCGCGCCCGGGCGATCACCGCGTCGCGGTCGGCGACGAACTCCTCGCCGGCGAGATGGCAATGACTATCGATCACGAGCGGGGCTCGGGGCTCGGGGCCCGGGGCTCGGGCAGGAGCCAGTCACGCAGCTCTTCAAGCCGTCGTCAGTTCCGTTGGAGGTCTTTCCCGAGACCCGAGCCCCGAGCCCCGAGACCCGGAAACGCCCCGCCGTGCGACTCACCGAACCCGTGTGCCCGGCGGCGCGGGTTCGGGATTGACCAGCATGGCCGGGCCGTTGTCGGTGCTCGCGGCCAGGACCATGCCGTTCGACACCATGCCCATCATCTCGCGCGGCTTGAGGTTGGCGACGATCACGATCGAGCGGCCGACGATCGCCTCTGGCTCGTAGCTCTCGGCGATGCCGGCGAGGATCGTCCGCGGCTGCGGCTCGCCGGCGTCGACCGAGAGCTTGAGCAGCTTCTTCGACTTCGGCAGTCGCTCGGCGGCGAGGATCTTCGCCGTCCTGAGCTCGACCTTCATGAAATCGTCGATGGCGATGAAGCCGTCGCCGGCCGGAGCGGCCGGGGCCACACCCGGCGCCGCGGCGGGGGCCGCCGCGGCAGGTGCAGCGGATTCGGCGGCCGGGGCCGCCGGGGTGGGATTCGGAGTGGGTATCTCGCTCACGACAGGTGCTCCCTTGTCTTCGATGCGGGGCCACAGGGCCCCGCTGTTGGTGATCTGGCGGGCGTCGCCGGCGCGCCACGCGGCGTCGCTCAGGCGAAGCGCGCCGGCCGGCGCGGTGTCGCCGACGCGGCGCAGGATCTCGGCCGCCGACGTCGGCATCACCGGCTGCAGCAGCACGGCGGCGATGCGCACCGCCTCGGCGGCGTCGTAGAGCACGCCGTTCAGCTCGGCCGCGCGCGCCGGATCCTTGGCCAGCGCCCACGGCTGACTCGTCGGCGACGAATTCGTTGGTAGCGCTGATCAGGCGGAACACCGCCGCCGTCGCCTCGTGCAGTGCGTGCCGATCCATCGCCTCGCGGTAGGCCGCGGCGGCGTTCTCGGCGATGCCCGGCAGCGCCGACCCGCGTGGCGCCCCGGCGCTCAACCGGCCCTGGCGGTAGCGCTCGGTCATCGACGCGACGCGGTTCACGAGGTTGCCGAGGTTGTTGGCGAGGTCGGCGTTGTACTTCTCCTCGAAGCGCTCCCAGGTGAAGTCGCCGTCGGCGCCGTAGGGCACTTCCTTGGCCAGGTACAGCCGCAGCGGATCCGGGCCGAAACGCTTGGCGGCGTCGAGCGGATCGACGATGTTGCCGAGCGACTTGCTCATCCGCTCGCCCTTGAAGAACACCCAGCCGTGGCCGAACACCTGTCCGGGCAACGGCACCTTCGCGCTCATCAGCATCGCCGGCCAGATGACGCAGTGGAAGCGGGTGATGTCCTTGCCGACGATGTGCAGGTTGGCCGGCCACTGCGCCTGGAAGCGCGCCTGGTCCCAGCCGTAGCCGACGGCCGCGGCGTAGTTGATGAGCGCGTCGAACCAGACGTAGACGACGCTCGTCTCGTCGAACGGCAGCGGGATGCCCCACGACTGCCCGGCCCGGCTCATCGAGATGTCCTCGAGGCCGCCTTCGACCAGGCGGAGGATCTCGTTGCGGCGCGTCTCCGGCTCGACGAACGACGGATGGGCCGCGTAATGGTCGAGCAGCGGCTGCTGGTACTTCGACAGCCGGAAGAACCAGTTCTTCTCCTTGATCCACTCCGGCTTGGTCTTGTGAATCGGACAGCAGGCCGTCGACGAGGTCCTTCTCGGGCTTGAACTCCTCGCAGCCGACGCAGTACCGGCCCTCGTAGAAGCCCTCGTAGATGTCGCCGTTGTCGAGGCAGGCCTGGGCCATGGCCCGCACCGCCGGGAAATGGCGGCGCCGATCGGTGGTGCGGATGAAGTCGTCGAACGAGACGTCGAGCCCGCGCCAGGTGTCGCGGAACGTCTGCTCCATCTCGTCGCAGTAGGCCAGCGGATCCTTGCCCTGCTCCTGCGCCCGCCGGAAGACGTTCTGCGAGTGCTCGTCGTTCCCCATCAGGAACCACGTGTCGTCGCCCTTCAGCCGGTGATAGCGGGCGATGACGTCGGCCGTGATCTTCTCGTAGGCCGTGCCCAGGTGCGGCCGGCTGTTCACGTAGTCGATGGCGGTGGTCAGGAAGTAGCGCATCTCGGGGCTCGGGGCCCGGGGCTCGGGGCTCGGGAATGGCCGCCGCCTTCGGCGGCGCTCACAGTTTCTTGTCCAGCCAGGCTTTCTGGGCCTGGGCGTGGACGTCCTTGATCGGCACGCCGTGCTCGGCGGCCAGCCGGGCCACGTCCTCGAACTCCGGCTGGGCGTTCAGCACGTCGCCACCGCGGCGCGCGACCTTGACCCGCACCTCGCCCCACGGCGTCGGCACCGGCACGATCTCGCGGTCGAGGCACTCCCGATCCATCTCATGGTAGCGGACGCCGATGGTCGTCGTCTCGCGGAAGACGAGGTCGGCCAGCGCCCGCCGGTCAGCGGGTCGGCAGACGACGGTCATCAGGGTGCCGGGGCGGTTCTTCTTCATCTGCACCGGCTGATAGAACACCTCGAGCGCACCGGCGGCATGGAGCCGGTCCATCAGCGCGCCGAAGATCTGCGGGTTCATGTCGTCGATCTCGCACGCCATGACCATTACCCGCATCGCCGGCGCCGCCGTCGACGGCGGCTCGCGGCGGTGCCGACGACCACGCGCAGCACGTTCGGCGTCTCGGGCAGGTCGCGGTCGCCGGCGCCGTAGCCGATGCGCTCGATGCGCATCGCCGGGACCGGGCCGAAGGCGGTGGCGTACTCGGTCAGCACCAGGGCGCCGGTCGGCGTCAGCAGCTCGGCCTGGATGCCGCTCGAATACACCGGAGCGTCGCCCAGAATCCGCAGCGTGGCCGGGGCCGGCACCGGGAACACACCGTGGGCCGATCGCACCATGCCGCCGCCGACGTTCATCGGCGACACGACGATGCGGTCGGCGGCGAACCACTCGAGCGCGAACACCGCGCCGACGATGTCGATGATCGAGTCGATCGCCCCGACCTCGTGCAGGTGCACCTTCTCGATCGACATCCCGTGGATCGCGGCTTCGGCTTCGGCCAGTCGCATGAACATCCGGACGGCGCGCGCCTGGCCCGATTCGCTCAACGCCGACCGCGCGATCGCCGCCCGGATGTGCTTCAGGTGATAGTGCTTGTGCGCCGACGCCGGCGACGCCACGCCGTCCGGACCCGGGTCCGACAGCGACCGTGGCCAGCTCGCGGACGCGGAACTTCACGGCCGTGATGCCGCCCTTGACGACGCGGTCGGCGGCGATCTCGTAGCCGTCGACCGCCAGGCTGCCGAGCGCCCGCTGCAGCTCGTCGAAGGGCAGGCCGGCGTCGACCAGCGCGCCGAGGATCATGTCGCCGGCGGCGCCGGCGAAGCAGTCGAAGTAGAGGGTCTTCATCGTGCGGACGTCGAGAAGCGTCCAGCGTACTTCATTCCTCGATCGCACAGCGGACTCAGCGGCTGAACACCGCCGGCGACGACTCGCGCACGCTGTGCCAGCAGCCGTCGCCGAGCACGACGTGATCGACGACGCCGATCCCCATCAGCTCGCCGGCCTGCACCAGTCGCCGCGTGAGCGTCAGGTCATCGGCGCTCGGCGACGGATCGCCCGACGGGTGGTTGTGGAAGAGCACGATCGCCGCCGCCGAGTGTTCCGCCGCGGCGCGGAACACCTCGCGCGGGTGCACCAGACTGGCGTCGAGCGAGCCGACCGAGACGACGACGGCGCCAATCAGCCGGTGCCGCGTGTCGAGCAGCAGCACGCCGAAGTGCTCTTCGCGCAACCGACCGATCCGCGGCAGCAGATACTCGGCCGCGGCGGCCGGCGACGCGACGCGCGGACGATCCGGCGCGCGGGCCGGCGACGGCCCGCCGGCCGAGCTCGATCGCCGCCACCAGACCGGCGCCGCGGCTCGGACCGATGCCCGAGGCCCGCGTCAATCGCGTCAGCGGCAGGCCGGCCAGGCCCATCGACGCCGCCCGACACGCGCAGCACGTCGTGGGCGACGGCGAGCGCGTCGCGGCCACGCACGCCGGTGCCCAGCACCAGCGCGACCAGCTCCGCGTCGGCCAGCGACGCGCGCCCAGCCGGAGCAGCCGTTCGCGCGGACGCTCGTCGGGCGGCAGGCCATCGAGCGCGCTCGAGGCACGGCCAGGATCGCGGCGACGCGTCACCGGCGGCGACTCCGCGATGTCGCGCCGATCGCCGTCCGGTATACTCGCGCCCGATGCCGTCGCTGCGCCAGGCGCGCCTGCTGCTGGTCGTCTGTCTCGCTCGCTCCCCTTCCCGGGATGCGCCGCGCCCCCTTCCAAAGAACTGTCGCAGGCCCAGGGCGCGCTCGACGCCGCCCGCGCCGCCGGCGCGGCCGAGTACGCCACCCAGGAGTTCACGGCGGCCAGCGACATGCTGGCCCGCGCCCACCAGGCGGTGACCGAGCGCGACTACCGCGCGGCGCTGAGCCACGCGCTCGACAGCAGCGCCCGCGCGCAGGCCGCGGCCAAGTCGGCGGTGGAGGGCCGGGTGCATGGCCGAGCGGGCGGCCGGGCAGGCGATCGGAGACGTCGCGGCGGCGGTCGCGCAAGTGCAGGCCCGTCTGACCGCGCCCGAAGCGAGACGCGTGCCAGCGGCGGCGCGCCGCAGCGCCCAGCAGGCCGTCATGGCCGCCGAATCGGCGCTGGCCGCGGCCCGGGCCGCCGTAGCCACCGGCCAGCTCGCCGTCGGCGCAGCCCTGGCGCCGCACCGCGAGGCACTGGCCGCGGCGCTGGCCGCGCTCGGGACCCCGGCTCCACCGCCGGCGCGGCCGCGATCCCGCGGCTGACGCCGGGGCGGGCGGTCAGCGACGCAGGAATCGCCGATTGGTCAGCCCGGCCGGCGCGCACTTCTTGCGACCGGGCCCACGCCGCCGTCACTGGTGCCAGGTCGCGTCGAAGAGAATCTCCGCCCAGCCGGTCAGGAACACGCCGTCCGGCGTCCACTCGACGCGCTGGGTCCCGCCTGGTGACAGGACGTCGACGTCGCGCGCCGCGCCGCCGAACGCGATCGCCGCGATGGCCGCCGCGCAGGCGCCCGGTGCCGGACGCCTCGGTCGGGCCCACGCCGCGCTCCCAGATCAGGATGCGCACGCGGTCGGGCGCCTCGACGACCGCGAACTCGACGTTGGTGCCGGCGGCGAACCGCGGATGGGTGGCCAGCCCCGGCCCCAGCCGCTGAAAGCGCGCCGGCTCGGGCAGCGCCGGCATCAGGGCGACGCATTGCGGGTTGCCGATGTCGAGCGTGGCGACGACCAGCGACTCCCCGGCGACGTCCAGGGTCTCCTGCTGCAGGTCGCGGCGGCTGCCCCATCGCGGCGCGAAACATGTAGCCGCCGTCGGCCGCGCGAGACCAGCACCAGCTGCCGCTCGCCGGCGCCGGTATCGGCGCGCACCTCGGCCGACGCCGCCGCCGGCCCACCGCGCCGCTCGCGCTCGCGCATCACCAGCGCGGCCAGACAGCGCAGGCCGTTGCCCGAGAGCTCCGACGGACTGCCGTCGGCGTTGAGGAGGCGCATCGTCGCGCCGTCGGCCGTGAAGCCGTAGACGATCAGGCCGTCGCCGCCGATGCCGGTGTGGCGGGCGCAGAGCCGCCGCGCCAGCGTCGCCAGATCGGCGCCGCGCACGTCGTCCTCCGCCGCGAACAGGAAGTCGTTGCCGTAAGCGTGAGCCTTGGTGACGGGAAGGGTCATGGCATGCGGAACGCGGTGAAGATCCAGGTGAAGCCCGCCGTCGCACCGATGTCGAGATCGCGTGGTCGTGGCACCGAACAGCGCCGCGGTATCGAGACGAAGTGACCCGCGCGTGAAGCGCAGGCCGGCACGGGCGACGCCGCGATTCTCGGCTCCGGGGATCGGCGAGCTGTCGGCCAGGTTCATCCGGCCGTTGTATTCGGCGACGAGCTCGAACGCCTTGGTGACGCCCAGCGCCGTCGACAGTCCGAGGGTCAGCAGATCGTCCTGCCGGGCCGCGGTCGTCGGATCGCCGACGATGGCCAGGCCGGCGTTGGCGACCACGCGCACCGACTGCACCGTCTTGCCGATGAGGAACGACGCGTAGAAGTCGGTCGTGTCGTGCCCGAGGCCCGACTCGTTCGACGCGTTCGGCAGCCGGGTCGCGAAACGCAAGCCGATGGCCGGGCGGCCGGCGGCCTCGTTCACCAGCCGCAGCTTGGTGGCAATCACGATGTCGTCGACGGCGTGGGTCTCGGTGAGGTCGGGCGGCAGCAGGCCCGACAGCGGCGCCTCGGCCTGCTCGGTGACGCGCAACGCGTCGATACGGACTGCCGTCGATCTGAATCTCGGCGATCGGACCGACGCCGACGCTGATGCCGATGGCCGGCGCCGTCAGCAGGTCGCCGCGCAGAGCCCGAGACCGGAAAGGCTGATGTCGCGCGCCCAGTCGACGCCCATCTCGACGAGAACCTGGCCGCCGCCGACCGTGAGCGGATCCTCGGTCACCAGCGGACGCTGCTGCGCCTCCGACCGGCGTGGTCCACGCCGCCACCATCACGGCGGCGGCCACGCCGTGCCGCCTCGCGCACTCCGCCAGTCGCTTACGCGTCACCCGCCGCGCTCCCCCGCGAAGCCGTCCGGCGCCGCCCCTGGGCGTTCAGATAGTTGAAGGCCAGCACGTCGTAGCAGGCGTGCGCGGTCATCGACGCCACGATGCCGCCGGTCGCCAGCGACCAGGCCGCCGAGCACCAGGCCCATCGCCGCCGCCCACACGCCGAACGCGACCATGCGGGCGCCGGCGACGTGCGCCGCGCCGAACGCCAGCGCCGCCGCGACGACGACCGGCCAGCGGCTGCAGGAACCCGCGGAAGAACAGCTCCTCGCCGACGCCGGCGGCCACCGACAGGATCACGACCTGCCAGCGCGACAGGCCGACGAAGGTCGGAATCAGCACTTCGTCGACGGCGGTCCGCATCGGGCGCCAGCCGCCGGCAGGACGCTCGAGCAGCCAGAGGTTGGCGGCGGCCAGAGCGGCCGCGACCAGTGCGCCGACCAGGACGTCGCGGAGCGGGACGGCCCCAGGCGAAGCGCACGCCGGCGACCTGCGCCCCGAGCACGGCGGCGCCGGCCAGGCCGGCCTGCGTCGCCAGCACCACGGGAATGAGACGGGCAGACGGAATCACGCCGGGCGGCTCTCGACGACGAAGGTGACCGGCCCGTCGTTCTCGAGCGTCACGCGCATCGCCGCCTGGAACTCGCCGGTGGCCACGACCACCCCCGACGCCCGCAGGTCGGCGACGACGTCTTCGTAGAGCCGGCGCGCCTCGTCGGGCGGCGCCGCCGCGTCGAACGACGGCCGCCGGCCGCGGCGGGTATCGGCGGCCAGCGTGAACTGCGACACGACCAGCACCGATGCCGCCGACGTCGACGACCGATCGGTTCATCCGCGGTCCGGCCGTCGGCGCCCGCCGTCGTCGTCGAAGATGCGCAGCTCGCGGAGCTTGGCGGCGACGTGGGCGACATCGGCGGCGCCGTCGCCGCGCTCGACGCCGACCAGGGCGAGCAGTCCATGGCCGATGCTGCCGACGACGCGCGTCGTCGACTTCGACGCGCGCGTAGCGGACCCGCTGCACGACGGCCCGCATCAGGACGTGCGCAGCCCCACCAGCTGCGGGAACCCGGCCTCGGGCTCGGCCGCCGCGGCGGCGTCGACGGGCCCGCGGCCAGACGACGGTCGAGCAGATGACGCGGCATGACGTTGGTCAGCGCCTTCATCATCGACGCCTTGACGTGCGGATGCTCGCGCTCGAGGTCCATGATCAGCCGTTTGACGCGCTGGCGCTGCAGGCTGAGATCGCCGCACGCCGGACAGCAGCAGCCGATCACCGGCAGCGCCGATTCCTGGGTGTAGGCGCGGGCGTCGGCCTCCTGCACGTAGACCATCGGCCGGATCACCACGTGGCGTCCGTCGTCGGAGACCAGCCGCGCCGGCATCGCCTTGAGCGCGCCGGCGAAGAACGTGTTCAGCAGCAGGGTCTCGACCACGTCGTCGAGGTGGTGGCCGAGCGCGATCTTGGTGGCGCCGACTTCGCCGGCGAGTCGATACAGCACGCCGCGCCGCAGGCGGGCGCACAGCGAGCACGGCGTGTCGCCGGCGTCGAGGATGTCGTCCATCACCTCGCCGATCGAGGTGTGCTCGATGCGCAGTTCCCAACCGCGCGCCCGGCAGGTCTCGGCGATGACGTCGTGCTTGTAGTCCTTGTAGCCGGAGTCGACGTTGACGGCGATCAGGCTGAAGTCGATCGGCGCGCGCTGGCGCAGCACGTCGAGGATCTGGAGCAGCGCCCAGCTGTCCTTGCCGCCCGAGAGGCCGACCATGACGCGGTCGCCGTGCTCGATGAGTCCGTACTCGGTGATCGCTCGGTGACGTGCTTGGCGAGCCGCGCTTCGAGCGGCGATCGATACGCCATGATTAGTGGACCACTGGCCTCAGTCTACACTGCAGGTCGACCGTCGCCGGCGAGCAGCCGCTGCACCGTCGCCGGCCACGTGAGCAGCGCCGCTCGGGCCGCGCCGGCGTGGCCCATGCGTTCGGCCGCCGCGGCGTCGTCCATCAGACGGCGCAGGCCGGCAGCGACCGCCGCCGCCGTCGGCGCACACACCAGCCCGTCGACCCCGTCGCTCACCAGTTCGGTCGGACCACCGCTGTCGCGGCACGGTCACGACCGCCTTGTGCGCGGCGAACGCCTCGACGGTGACGAAGCCGTAGTCTTCGTCGAGCGGCGTGAACGCCACCGCACGGCAGCGCGCCAGGTGGTCGAGGAGCTGGCCGTCGTCGAGCCGGCCGACGAACTCGACGCGCCGGTCGAGCCCGAGCCGCCGCCGCTGCTCGAGCAGCGCGTCGCCGCCTCGCCCTCGCCGGCGATCACCGCCCGGATGCCCTGCGCGGCCGGTTGCGGCCAGCGCGTCGAGCAGCAGGTCGAACCGCTTGAGCGGCGTCAACCGCGACACCGCGAAGATGTAGTCGCCGTAGCCGTCGCAGCGATAGGCGCGCGCCGGCGCCGGTGGATGGAGCACGTCGCTCGGCACCCCGCCCCACCGGGCCAGCCGCGCCTGCACCGTCGACGGAGATCACGAAGCGGCGCTGCAGGCCCATGAGGAAATGGCGGTCGGCGCGATGGATGAGCGCCCGCCGCACCGACTCCTTGACGCGGTTCTTCCACGAGATCGACGCCGAGAACGCCGGCCAGCGGTCGTAGTACTCGCGCATCGTGTGGTTCAGCCAGCAGGTGTGGTGCGGGTGGCGGGCGGCGAAGGCCGGATAGCGCAGGCTGATCACCTGATCGACGGCGCCGCCGTCGGCGGCGACGCCGACGTCGGTCAGCCAGGCGGCGAGATAGGCGGCGCCCTGCCGTCCGAAGCGGTTCTGCGGCGTGACGACCAGGTCGGCGTCGTGGCCGGCCTCCGGCAGGCCCGCACCAGCTCGCGCGCGATCACCAGATGGCCGCCCTCGACGAACGGCGGGCTCGAGGTGACGACGGCGATGCGCACGCGTCGGCCGCCTACTCGTAGAGCGGCGTCATCCGCACGTTGACGCCGAGGAAGCGGTTGTCGCGGCCGCCGGTCTCGAACAGCGGGATGAAGCCGGCCGTGCTGGCGATCGAGATGCGCGTAGACGTAGTTGGTCGGGTTCTCCGGATACGGCTTGTAGGGCAGCCCGGGCCCCATCTCGACGACGACCGTGCGGCGGTCGTTGGCCGGCACGTCCACCACCTGGTCACCGGCAGCGGTGCGGATGGTGACGCGATTGGCCTTCGGCCCGGTCTCGAGCGTCATCTCCATGCGCGGCACGCGCAGCGGCCGGGCCCGCTCGCCCTCCGGCGTCGCCTCCATCGGCGCCGGCGCGCGCAGCATGACGTCGGCGCGGCTCTCGCCCGCACCCAGAACCACTCGCCCTCGCGGTTGTAGGCGTTGTCGTCCATGAAGTAGCCACTGAGCGGCGGCGTGCCCGCCGAGCGGCTGGCGCGAGCGCGACGGGCTGACGTTCACCGGCAGGTCGTTGACCAGCGACAGCTCGAGCGGCAGCCGCCGGATACAGCCCGGTCTTGGTGTGCTCGCCCGGATAGAACGACGTGTAGAACGGGTTGTTGAGCAGCGGCGCGACGAAGAGCGCGCTCAGCGCCGCCGTCGCCACCGCCGGCCACGGCGTGGCGAGTGCCGGCACCAGGAACAGGAACACCGGATAGACGCCGAGGAAGTAGCGATTGCCCGACCGGCCCGCCGCCGCCCGAGTAGGTGAACGGCATGTAGAGCATCAGGAACACCGCCGAGCCGACGCCGCCGGCCAGCGCCAGCCAGCCCCAGGCGCGCGCCGCTGCGCGCCGCGCGAGCAGGAACAGCACCAGCGCCGCCAGGCCCGGCAGGTAGTAGGCGGCGAAGCCGGTGTGCCGGCCCGACGAGGAAGTAGACCAGGTTGTGGCGGAACACGTCGACGACGGCGTCGCGGTTGGCCAGCACCTCGAGCGGCACGCCGTTGGTGGCGCGGCCGATGCCGGTGGTGTCGAACGTGCGGTCCTCGGTCTGGAACGGGAAGCCGCCCGAGTCGCCGCCGCTGTAGAACGTCTTGCGGTCGCCGCCCTGGTAGTTCCACTCGCCGGTGACGGCGATGTTGGCGCGCGAAGAGCCCGAGCACGACCGCCGAGATACACGACGCCGGTGACCAGAGCCGCGGCGCCACTGCCGGCGCAGCGCGAAGAGCGCCAGCACCGG
The DNA here is from genome assembly GCA_963786365.1 of uncultured Acidobacteriota bacterium. GTDB lineage: Bacteria > Acidobacteriota > Vicinamibacteria > Vicinamibacterales > UBA2999 > CAWAYR01. The sequence goes on along the minus strand of CAWAYR010000018.1, from coordinate 49,261 downwards.
CAGCATCAGCAGCACGTGCGTCGGCTTCGAGAAGGTCGCCAGGCCGAGCCAGACGGCGGCGACGAGATCGGTGCGCGCGCCCGACCAGCCACGCCGAGCGCTGGCGTGCCCTGCCGGCGCCGCCGGCGTCGCCACTTCCTTGTAGAGCCAGAAGAAGTAGCCGAGCATCACCAGCCCGAGGTTGAACAGTCGGGCGTCAGCCACACCAGATACACCGGCACGACCGAGACGAACACGAACGCGCCGGCGAAGAGCAGCGCGGCCACCGGCTGGCTGCGCGCCGCCAGGAAGGCGTAGGCGCACAGGAACGTCGCCAGCACGACCAGCACGTGCAGCACCAGGAAGCCGTTGGTGCCGGCCAGCCAGATGAACGGCGCCGCGAACAGCGGATAGAGGAACGACTTGGCGAAGTAGAGCCGGATCGGGTCGGCGTCGGGCCGGACGTCGACGTGCAGGAACGGCGCGGTGCCGTCGAGGCGCAGCGTCGGGGTCGGCGCCGCGCTTGAGGAAGATGCCCTCGGGCCCGCTCGGGAACTCGCGCCACACGCGCACCAGATCCTCGCGCCGGAACTCGAAGTCGCCGTCGTCGGCCAGGCTGTGGCCGAGACCGTAGTAGGTGGATGCGTCGCGAGAAGAAGCCGTACGACGAGCTTCGGGTAGTTGACGGTGAGCGCCCAGCCGAGCAGGACGACGGCGAGCATCGCGGTCGACGCCGCGCCGAGGCGCCACGCCTCCGACCGCGCGGCCCATCCGCCGTCGCGGTCACGGCGCGCCGCCCTCGGACAGGAACGCGAGGTCGGCGCGTGAGGATGCCCTGCCGCTTCGTCCGCTTCGACGACTCGTGCAGCAGCTCGTAGAGTCGCTCCATCTTGCGGACGAAGACGCCGATGTCGTAGCGCGCGCCGGTCAGGCGCGCGCCGGCCGACGAGCCTGCGCCGCCAGCGCCGGCTGCTCGATGAGCGCGACGATGGCCTGCGGCCAGCGCCGCCGGGTCCGCCTTGGGCACGATCAGCGCGTCGCGGCCGTCGCTGCAGGATGTCGAGCAGCCCGTCGGCGTCGGTGGCGACAATCGGCTTGCCCATCGCCAGCGCCTCGAACGCCGTCAGCGGCGTGCCCTCCCACAGCGACGGGAACACCACGACGTCGAGGGCGCTGAACGCCGCGGCGACGTCGCGCGGCGAAGCCGGCGAAGACGAAGCGATCGCCGAGGCCGAGCGCCGCGGCCTGGGCCTTGAGCAGCGCCTCGAGCTCGCCCTCGCCGACGAGCACGAAGCGCACCTCGGGATGCGCCGCCAGCACCGCCGGCGCCGCGGCCACCAGGTGCTCGTTGCCCTTGGACGGCATCAGCCGGGTCACGGCGCCGACGGCGAACGCGCCGTCCGGCATCGCCGAGGTGCCGGCGCGCCGCCGCGATCTCCTCGGCGCCGCGCGGACGGGCGAACTCGTCGAGCGGCGCGCCGAGATACACGACCTTGGTCCGTTCGGCCGGCACCAGGCGCGCCCGGGTGGTGAACTCGGCGGTCGACGCCGAGACGCCGATGGCCAGGTCGGTGTAGCGCGCCAGCGCCTTGTCGGCCAGCTGCTGGAACCACGGCGTCGTCGTGTGGTTGGCGTGCTCGTGCAGGACCGCCGGGATGCCCATCCAGCGCCGCGCACATCCGCCCGAAGGTGGTGGCGCCGTAGCCGTGCAGATGCACGACGTCGGCCTGCTTGTCGCCGCAGCACCTTCAGCAGGTGCGTGAACGTCGCCGGATCGAACTTGTGGCGGCCCGAGGTAGGTGACGTCGATCCCGAACTGCTCGAGCGTGTCCTCGGACAGGTCCTTGCCGCGCAGGCTGACGAGCGACGCGGTGAAGCGCGTCGGATCGAAGCGCGGCATCATCCAGGCGAACAGCCGCTTGACCCCGTGCATGCGGGATCCGGCCCACCCGAGGTGGTCGCAGACGTGGACGACGTTCAGCTTCGAGCATTCCTGCCCTAGCGCCGGTCACAAGACCAACCATTCCTGGCCGCGGTACCACGCGATCGTCCGCCGGATGCCCTCGCGCAGCTCGACCTGCGGGCGGTAACCCAGTTCGGTGCGGGCGCGCGTGATGTCGAAGGCGCGGCTCTTCGTGTAGAAGTCTACCCGGCGGCGATAGAGCGGCGGCTCGATCCGCAGCGGCACGCAGACCAGCTCGCAGGCCAGCCCGGCGAGCCACAACGGCCACACCGGCAGGTGCAGCCGCGGCGGCGCGACGCCGAGCTCTTCGGCCACCAGCGCGACCAGCGCGTTCAAGGTCGTGTAGCGCTCGCCCGCCAGGATGTAGGTGCGTCCGGCGGCTGCCGGCACCTCCCCGCACAGGCGGAAGCCCTCGACGAGGTCGTCGATGTAGGTGAGGTGGTAGAAGACCTCGCCCGCGCCGAGCATCGGGAAGCGGCCGCGGGCCAGGCCGCGGAACATCTTCAGGAAGCGCGTGTCGCCCGGACCGTGGATGCCGATGGGACGGGCGATGACGACCTCGAGGCCGTTGGTCTGCCCGTAAGTCGCGCGCCAGCGTCTCGGCCTCGAGCTTGGTCTCCTGATAGACGTCGCCGGGATTGAACGGCGCGTCCTCGTTCGCCGGCGGATGCGCGATGTGGCCGTGGACGCCGCCGGTCCAGCAGTGGACGACGCGGCGCACGCCGGCCGGGCCCGCGCCGCCTCGAGGACGTGGCGCGTGCCCTCGACGTTGATGGCGCGGTAGGCGGAGTCGGGCTGCCCCGCTTCGCGATAGGTGGCGGCGATGTGATAGACGACCTCGACGCCGTCGCAGGCGCGCGCGCAGCGCGGCGGGCCGACCCGAGATCGCCCTCGACGGCCACCACGCCGGCGGCGCGCCGCGTCCGAGGCGTCGAAACCGGTCCAGGCTCTGGGCGCGCACCAGCGCCCGCACCTGGTCGCCGCGGCGCGCGAGCATGGCGGCCAGATGGCCGCCGGTGAAGCCCGGTCGCGCCGGTGACCAGCGCCGTCACCGCGGCGAGGTCTCCTCGGCCACGGCCGCGCCGACCGATGCGGTGGCGCACGTGCGGCCAGCCGGCGCGCGGCCTCGGCGGTGCGGCCGAGGTAGACCTCGCGGCTGTACCTCGCGTCCGACAGACGGCGCGCCGCCGCGGCCAGCGGCCTGGCCGGCCGCCGGATCGTCGAGCAGCCCGGCGATCGCCGGCGGCGAACGCCTCGGCGCTCGGGCGCCGCCAGGCGGGCCACGCGGGCGACAGCACCTGCGTGTGGGTCAGCAGGTTGGTCGCGACGATCGGCACGCCCGAGCGCAGATACGAGTAGATCTTCAGCGGCGTGTTGGTGCCGCGGATTCGCGGCGAGGCCAGCACGCCGCCGCGGCGACGAACGCCGGGATCTCGCGGGCCGGCTGCTGGCCGGTGAACACGACGTGGCCGGGCGCCGAGCGCCGCGGCACGGGCGCTGCGCCTGCCTCGACCTGGTCGGCGCTGCCGCCGACGACCAGCACCCGCGCCGTCGGGTGCGACTCCTGCAGCCGCGCCGCCGCGTCGAACAGCAGGTCCAGGCCCTGGTATGCCTCGAACGTGCCGGTGTAGAGCACGAGCGGCGCCGCCGGCGGGCATCGCCCCAGCGGCTGGCGAATCTCGGCGCCGGTCAAGGTCGGCGGCTCGTCGACGTCGCCGCCCATCACGTTCTCGATCAGGATGGCGCGCGCGCCGTGGCCCATGCGGTCACGGTGTCCTGCAGCTCCTGGCAGATGGTGATCACGACGTCGGAGCCGCTGCACCATGCGCCGCTCCGCCCCGTCGAACGACGCGGCGCAGCAGGCGCGAGCCGCTGAACTGGAAGTTGCCGAGCTGCTGCGGCAGGCTCGAGTGCATGTCGTAGAGGTGCGGGACGCCGAGCCACCGCGCCACCCACACGCCGACGAGCCCCATCTCCTCGTGCGAGTGGATGGCGTCGTAGCCGCCGGCCAGCGCCCGGCGAGCCACGGTGACGAGCATCAGCGCGTCGAGGACGACCTTCACCGCCGAGGGGCCGATCGGCACCCGCCGCACGAACGGCGGCCGCAGGCCGCGGAAGATGCGCAGGTTCGGCAGGTCGACGTCGCGGCCGATCGGGTAGGTGACCAGGTCGACGTGATGGCCCAGCTCGACCAGGGCCTTGATCCGGTGGTACTCGCTGAACGGCGTGCCCCGCGGCTCGAAGAACGGCTCGGGCGCGAGCATCAGCAGACGAAGCGGGCGGATGGGCGTGGTCACAGCGCCGGCGTCGCGGTGGAGCCGCACCGCCGTATTCTACCATCCGGATCGCCGCTTCTTGCTGACCCGCAGTCACTTATGCTACGTTTCGACCGGTTGTGGCCTGGCCGCGCGGACGCGCGCGGAGAGTGGCCGCCATGTCGATGAGCGACCACCGGCCCCACCCCGCCCGTCGCGCCCTCGGCCGTCGCCGTCGAAGCTGGCGCTGAGCCTCGGCCTGATGGCCTTCGTCCTGCGCGACACCAGTCTCGGCGCGTTGTGGACGACGCTGCGCCGGGTCGAGCCGGGCTGGGTGCTCGCCGCCCTGGCTGCCCACGGCGTGATGATGGCCGTCAGCGTCTGGCGGTGGGCCCTCCTGTTGCGCGCCCAGCACGTCGAGGTCCCGACGCGCACGCTCTCCGAGTCGTTCTGGGTCGCGTCGTTCTTCAACAACTTCCTGCCCAGCAACATCGGCGGCGACGTCGTCCGCATCGCCGACACGTCGAAGCCGGCCGGATCGAAGACCCTGGCCACCACGGTGGTGCTCGTCGATCGGACTGCTGGGCCTCTTCGCGCTGCTCACCGTCGGCGCCATCGGCGCGGTCGCCGCCCGCGCCCTCGGCGTGGACATCCCCGGCGTGTGGTGGCTCCAGGTGGCCGCCTTCGCGCGCCGCTGCGGTCGGCGATCCCGGTGTTCGCCGCGCCCCGGCTCCTGGACGCGCTGCTGGCGCCCCTGCGCGCCCTCGGCCATCCCTGGATCCTCGAGCGCGCCACGCTGCTGCAGGACGCGTTCGGACGGTTTCGCGCCCGCCCCTCGTCGCTCGTCGGGGCGCTGGCCGGCGCGGTGGTCGTCCAGGTCGTCATCGTCGTGTTCTACGCCCTCGCCGCCCGCAGCCTGGCCGTGCCGCTGCCCCTGTTCCTGGCCGGGGTCCTGGTGCCGGTCGCGATGGCGGTGCAGATGGCCCCGGTGTCGATCAACGGCTTCGGCGTCCGCGAGGCCGTGTTCAGCTTCTTCTTCGTCCGCTTCGGCCTGGGCGTCGAGGCGGCCGTGGCCGTCTCCCTCCTCGGCACCGCCCTGGTGATGCTGTTTTCGATGGGCGGCGGTGCACTGTTCCTCATGCGGCGACACTGAACTGCACAGACCGGGCCCGGCCGTAGTACGTCTCCACGCTCGCGTAAAGCCCCGTGCAGCCGACGCCGATAAACACGGCTGCCCGGACGACTCGCTCGGCGCCGTCTGCCGCCTCCCACCGGCAGCCGCCCCGACCGAGTCCGTGCCCAGGAGATGACGAGCATGCGTGCATGTGGCGTGGTGGGAGTGGGCGTGCTGGCGCTGGTCGCCGCCGCCTGTCAGCAGACCAAGAGCGCCAACCCGCTCAGTCCGGACGTCGCCGGCCCGATCCCCGGCGTGGCCATCACGGCGCCGCGGAACCTCGAGCCGTTCGTCGGCCAGCAGATCGAGGCCACCCAGCAGCCGCTCGACTTCCTGATCGAGAACGCGAGCACCTCAGGGGTCCGCCCGTTGTCCCTGCAGTTCCAGCTGTCGGCCGACGCCAACTTCCAGAGCGTCCTGCACCAGGCCGACCGCGTGGCGCCCGGCGCCAACGGGCGAACGACCTACCGGTTGACCGAGACGCTCGGCTCCGGCGGCACCTACCACTGGCGCGTGCGCGCCTTCGACGGCGCCAACACCGGGCCCTACTCCGCGCCGAGCAACTTCACGATGACCGAGCCGGTCTTCATCGACGCGCCGACGCCGCTGGAGCCGCTCGGGCAAATCTCGACCATCGCCCCGGTCTTCAAGGTGCAGAACGGGCGGATCGTCCGGACCGGCCGGCCCGGTCACCTACCGCGTCGAGGTCGGCGTGGCGCCCGGATCCGGGGCAGATTGCCGTCGTGCTGAGTACCGGCGTCGGCTCCGGCGGCACGACCTCGGTGTCGGGCGGCAACGCGCCCTACGCCACCATCCTCTACTGGCGCGCCTACGCGACCAACGGCGCGGTCCAGAGCGGCTATTCGCCGTGGGCGGCGTTCCGTACGCCCGACGCGGCCGCGACCCCGCCGCCGTCATCGGGGCCACCCGCCGCCGGCGGACCGGTCGGTGCGACCCGGTCGATCGACATCAACGAAGCGGCGGCCATCATCCGCGGGGTGCACGACGGCACCGGCGCCAACCTCGGCGGCGGCTCGTCGCGCGACAGCCGCAACGCCTTCTGGGCGAGCGCCGTGGCCGCCGTGCACTACGGCCACACGCGCTACAACCCGAGGGGCCCGGACTCGGGCTGGTGCATCAAGGACGGCGGCAGCGGCCGCCCGCAGTCGGATGACGTGATCGTCCGCTGCGACTCACGCGACGCCTGGGACATGGTCGGTGGCGCCGGCGCCAGCGGCTACTCGTTCCACATCGACTACATCGGTCGGCTGCCTGGCGATCAGAATGTCTACCCGCCGCCGCGCTCGTCTCTGCCGCGCTGACCGCGAGCCGCGGGCGCTGCAGCCGTACATGGCTCGGGCCGGCCGTCGAGGCCGGCCCGAGGCCGTCAGCTGCGCCTGGCGGCCGATCAGAAGCGGAAGCGAAGGCCGCCGCCGTACTGCACGCCGCCGGAATCGGTGTCGACCCGGTTGCTCACGACCTGCAACTCCGACGAGCCCTTGGCGTAGCGCAGGAAGGCGCCAAGCCGCACCGAGGTCGACGAACGACTGGTAGACGGGATAGGACACGTCGGCGCCGAAGTGCGCGCCCCAGGTGCTGTCCTTCCGCGTCACGACGTTCGGGGTCGCCGTAAACGTGGCGCCGGTCTCGGACGATCGTCACGCTGTCGACGACGTCCTGCTCGTAAGCGGAACTTCGAGGGCCCGGCGAAGACATGCATGTCGAACTTGCGTGCCGAGCGGCACCAGATAGCCGGCGCTCAGGTGGATGGCCTTCTCGACGCGTTTCCCCTCGTCCACCGTCGCCGTGAATGGCCGCAGCCGGTTGAAGAAGGCGGGGTCGCGGTGCCTGGCCGGCCACCACGATCGGTTCGGTGCCGCTGCCGCGGTGCATGCCGACGCCGAGGGTGAATCCGCGATTGACCCGCACGGCAACGCTGAGATCCCAGAACGCACCGATCGAGACGTCGCTGCCGACAGTGAGCCGCCCGGTTTCGTCGTACAGGGTGAAGGTGCCGTCGTCGGTCCACGCCTGATCCCCGGGCTGGAAGCCGACGCTCGCCGAGATGAGGACTCGGGCCTCTTCGGTCTGCGCAAAGGCGACGCTCGGGCCGAACGCCGCCACCGCCGCCACCACCACTGCCGCTGCAACTCGCATCGTGTGCTCCTCCGATTTCCGCGGCCCGCGCCTCGGACGGGCCCGTGCCAGGCCCAACGAATCCGCGATGGTAGCATGCAGGCACGCGAAAGCACTATATTTCCCGTGGAATTTGCGGCTATCATGCCGGCGGCCCGCCGGGTCTGAGGCCAGTTACCTGCACTTGAGGAGAATTCGCCTGATGCTTCGAAGTTTTGCGTTCCGTGGCCTCGCGCTTCCGGGCCTGTGCTCCTTGCCGCGGCGTGCTCGCAGAGCCCTCAGAGCCCCGTGTCGCCCAGCGTCGCCGCCGGGGCGATCGACGGCCAACCCTGATGGATCGACGCTGAAGGTCACGGCGCCGAGTCGGTGTCGCCGGTCAACGGCGACCGCACCGAGACGCTGCGGCCCGACATTCACGCTGGAACAACGCCAGCGGCAAGTATTCACGACGGTGCGCCGACTACCGCTCCAGCTCTCGAGCGGGCGGCGCCGTGCATGGGCGAGCGCATCGTCGCGCAGGGCGGCGGCGGGCAGACCAGTCTACGAGACCGATGTCGATTTCGCCTTCGACAGCCGACTTCCAGTGGCGCGTGCGCGCCGAGCTGCAGGGCCGACGCCGGGCCGTGGTCGGCGCTCGGCGCAGTTCAAGACGCCGCTGCGTCCAGTGGCCGGCGGTCCGTTCACCGGCGGCGTCGGCCCGCAGCGCTCGATCTTCTTCGACGAAGCGTTCGACATCATCGTCCGCATCCACAACGAGCTGCGCATCAACCTCGGCCCGCGACTCGACGCGCGAGTTCCGCGTCGACTTCCTGTTCGCGGCGGTCGCCGCCATCCACTACGGCCACCCGCGCTTCAACCCGGCGGGCCGGATCCGAGCTGGTGCGTCAAGGACGCCGGCGGCGGCCGTCCGCCGTCCGACGACGTGCTGGTGCTGCTGCCGGTCGCGCGACGCGTGGGACCTCGTCGGCGGCGCCGGCGGCAACGGCTACTTCTTCCACGACGACTACCTCGGCGCGCTGCCGGGCGATCCAGAACGTCTATCCGCCGCCGGTCAGCGCGCTGAACTTCCTCAACCGCTGAGGCCGGCGACGGCATCGACTCGACACGGGCGACGGCTGCGGCCGTCGCCCGTTTTCACGTACAGTCGGACGCGCCGTGGCTGAGACCCAGGACACCTTCTACAAGTCGTTCTCCGAGAAGAAGCTGACCGGCTACGGCGTCGGGCCGCCGCAGCCGCATCGAGCAGCACCGCCTCGCCCTGCTCCACCGCCACAAGCCGGCGCCGGGCGACATGGTCGAGGTCGGCCCGGGCCACGGCACGCTGGCCGAGCAGGCGGTCGCCGCCGGCTGGCGCTACACCGCCATCGAGGCCAGCCCGATCCTCATCGACGTGCTGCAGAGGAAGGGCCTGCGCGTCATCGAGTCGTGGACGCCGCCGATTCCCGGTGCCCGACGCCAGCACCGACGTCGTCTATGCCGACCAGGTGCTCGAGCACATGACCGGCATCGAGCAGGCGCGCGCGTTCACGGCCGAAGCGCTGCGGGCGCTGCGCCCCGGCGGCGTGTTCTTCGTCGTCGTGCCCGACTACCTGAAGGAGCGCACGTTCTTCTGGGACGTCGACTACACGCACAACTTCGTCACCACCGAGCGGCGCGTCCGGCAGCTGTTCAACGACGGCGGCTTCGAGGTCTCGAGGTCGAGCGCGGCATCGGCCTGGCCACCGGCTTCGCCCGCGACGCGCTGGCGGCGGCGGCGCTGCTGGTGAACATCCCGGGCGTCGACGCGCTGTCGCGCTACACCGGCACGACCGAGCTGCTGTTCAAGATCCGCAAGAACCTGTTCGAGACGCTGACCTTCGTCGCGCGCAAGGCCAGCGAGCGCTCCAGACGTCTGGAGCCCGGTAGCCGCCGTGCTCGCGCGGTTGGCCGGCTCGTGGTGGACGCGGCTGGCGGTCACCGCCGCGATCCTGGCGTGTCTCGCGACGCGCATCGACATGGCGGCCGCGGCGCGCGCGGTGCTGGCGGTGTCGCCGTCCGCATCTGCTGGCTGGTGCTGGCGCTGGTCGCCGTCGATCGCGCGGTGATGATCTGGCGCTGGATCCTGCTGCTGCGCGCCAGCGGCGTTCCGGTCGCGACCGGCGCAGGCCGCGCAGTCTTCCTGGTCAGCTCGTTCGTCGGCAGCTTCCTGCCCGCCGGGCGTCGGCGGCGACGCGGCGCGGGCCTGGAGCCTGGCCCAGATCACGCGCGTGGCGGCGAGGCGCTGGCCTCGGTGGCGGTCGACCGGCTGCTCGGCGTGCTGTCGCTGGCGGCGATGGGCGTGGCCGGGCTCCTGGCGTGGGCGCCGTCGGGCGGCGGCGCCGGACGCGTCGTGCCGGCGCGTGGCCGTGCTCGCCGCGGCGTGCGTCGCGGCCTTCTGGGCCGACGCGGCTGATCCGCGCGGTGGTGCCCGCGTCCGGCCATTCCGGCGGCCGATCGACGCGCCGGCTGCTGCGCGTCGCCGACGCGATGGCCGACTACCGCGGTCACCGCGGCACGCTGGCGGTGGTGATGGCCTGGTCGATCGTCGTGCAGGTGCTGCGCATCACGCAGGCCTACGTGCTGGGCCTGGGGCTGGGCTTGACGGTGCCGTTCGGCTACTACCTGCTGTTCATGCCGATCGGGCCTGCTGTTGCTGCTGCTGCCGGTGTCGGTCAGCGGCTTCGGCCTGCCGCAGGGCGTCATCGTCTGGCTGCTCCGGCCCATGGGCGTGCGCCGAGCCGCTGGCGTTCGCGCTGTCCACGCTGATCGTGCTGTCCGGGCTGGCGGGCAACCTGCCCGGGCTTGTGGCTGTATCTGAGCCGGCCGCCGGCCGCCCCGGACCGCCCCGCCGGTCGCCCTTGGCGGCAGACCGAGAAACCCAGTAGAATCTGATACTTAGATGGCACAGGTCTACGCTGCGAAGTACCTCGCCAAGGCTGCCCTCTCCGCCCCCAGAGACATGGTCAAGGCCGTGGTGGCGAAGTACACGCCCCTCCACCCCACCGTTTTCATCTTCCACTGCACGTTCGTCTGCGACGCCCGCTGCGAGATGTGCAGCAACTGGACGCGCGGCAACCGCAAGGAAGACATGTCGCTCGACGCAGATCGAGCGCGCCTTCAGTTCGCCGCTGTGGAGCCAGATCGAGAACGCCAGCCTCTCGGGCGGCGAACCGACCACGCGCAACGACATGGTCGACATCTGCCGGCTGATGATCGACAAGTTCCCGAAACTGCGCAAGCTCACCATCAACACCACCGGCCTGACCCCGCAGCGCGCCATCCCGATGCTGACCAAGGTCGTCGAGATGTGCCACGAGCGCAACGTGATCTTCTCGACGCGCGTGTCGGTCGACGGCGTCGGCGACATGCACGGCGAGGTGCGCAACGTCCGCAAGGCGTTCGAGAAGGCCGGCAAGACCATCGCGGCGATGCAGGAGCTGCAGAAGAAGTACCGCTTCAACTTCGGCATCTCGTCGACCATCTTCTCGAAGAACCTCGAGGACGCCGACAACATCCTGGCCTGGGCGAAGAAGGAGAAGCTCGACATCGTCTTCAACATGGTGCGCTTCACCGACGCCATGCTGGGCAACGCCGAGCTCGAACGGACCTTGAAGCCGATGGGCCCCGAAGAACAGCGGATGCGCCAGTTCTTCATGGAACGGGTCCGTCAGGACCCGCTGCTCGACGGCCAGAACTACATCTACATGCACTACGCGGACATGATCGCCAACGGCTACCACCGGCTGACGCCGTGCCCGTTCCAGACCCAGGGCGTGATGCTCAACCCGAACGGCGACATGTTCTTCTGCGAGAACAGCGACGTCGTCGGCAACGTCACCAAGGAAGACCCGGCGGCGATCTACTTCCGCGAGGCGGCGCAGGCAGCACCGCAAGCACATCCGCGACGAGAAGTGCCCGAGCTGCCTCAGTCCCTGCCAGATGAACGTCGCGGCGATCAAGCAGGTCGTGCCCTACGCCAAGTTCCTGGTGCGCGCCTCGATGGAGAAGCGCCGGCCGTCCCCGGACGCGCCAGCCGCGCCGCCGCCGGCCGCGGCCGCGGCCCAGTCGACCGCGCTGTAAGCCGACGGCCCTCGGGCTGGTCGCGCGTCCGCGGACATTGTTACGAATAAATTGCCCTCCGACCGATTTCGGCTAGGGTAAGAACGTGCCTGCCAAGCGCGGCCGCCCACTCAAATTCGGACGTCCGACCCAGCTCCTCACCCTCTCACTGCCGGCCGACGTCGTCGGCTGGCTCAAGCACCTCGACCCCGACCCGGCCTGGGCAATCGTCGCGCTCTTCGAGAAGGCCCAGCGCCGCACCAGCGCCGGACCGCTGCGCGCCGCCGACCTGGTGCAGCTGCCCGGTAAGCGGGCGCTGATTCTGGTGCGACCCGACGCCTTCGACGACCTCGAGGGCGTCTCGGTCGATCCCGCTGTCGGACGGCCGGGGGTTCCTGGCGCTCGAATCGGGCCGGGGACTGGCCGACCTGGAAGTGGCGGTCGTCGATCGCCTCGACCTGCCGGCGCTCCCCGCCGCCCAGCGCGCCGCGCTCACCGAGGTGCGCCAGCTGCTGCGCGACTGGCGACAGCAGGGCCTGCGCTTCGAGTCGCGTTCGATTCTCGTCGTCGAGCAGCAGAGCGTCGGCCAGCGCGCGCGGGCGCTCGCCGGGCTGGCGAGATCGCGATGAGTGCCGGCGACAGGCGCCTCACAGGGGGGCTTGCCGCCGCAGTGGTGGCGGCCTACGCAGTCACGCTCCTGCTGGTCAGCAGCCTGTCGGCCGCCGTCATCGGCGTGGTGGTGCAGGCGCTGGTCATGGCCCCCGGGGTCGCCATCGTCGCGCGCCTGGCGCCGCCTGGCCGACGATGGCTGCCGGCGCTCACCTTCGGCCCGGTGGTCGGGCTGGCCGCGAGCAGCGTGACCCTGCTCGGCCTCTGGGCCGCCGGCGGCCGCGGCGTCTGGGTGATCCCCGCGGCGGCTGGCCTGGCGGCGCTGCTCGCCGTCCCTGCTGCTCGGCTGCGTGACCGCTGGCGGTTCCAGGCCCTCGAGGCGTCCGACGCCACCTTCCTCCTGTGCGCACTGCTGATCGTGCCGCTGGTGGTGGCCCGGCCGTTCGCCTTCGTCGGCGTGGAGATTCCCGAGGGCCACGTCTATCGGGCCTACTTCACCGCCGATTACGTGTGGAGCCGGGCCGTCGTCGCCGAGCTCGCCAAGGGCGACTTCCTCCCCGGCAATCCGTACTACGTCGGCGACGTGCTGCACTACTACTGGCTCCCCCACCTGCTCAGCGCCGTTGAGTACCGCGCCTGGGGACCGGCCGTCAGCCTCGATACGCTGCTGCTGACCCGCTCGGTGCTGGTCGACGCGACCTTCGTCGCCGCGCTCTACGGTACGGCGCGCCTGGTCGTGCCGGTGCCCTGGGCGGCCCTGGTCGGGGTGCTGTGCGGCTTCCTGGCGACCAGCGCCGAGGGCGCGGTCGGCCTGTGGGCGCACTGGGCCCAGGGCGCGCCGATGGCGCTGGTGCGCTACCTCAATATCGACGCGGTCGCGCGCTGGCTCTACGGCGGGATGCCGATCGACGGACTGCAGCGCGTGCTGTGGTACCAGCCCCACCACGCCGCCGGCTACACGCTGGGCCTGCTCGGCCTGCTGGCGGTGGCGCGCCGGACCCGCGATCGCGACCCGGCCGTCTTCGCCGTGGCCGGCGCCCTGCTCGCGGCGAGCACGCTCATCAGTTCGTTCGCCGGCGTGATGTTCACCGCCGCCGCCGCCGCCTACGAGGCCGGACGCACGATCTGGCAGCGCTCGTGGAGCGCGGCCGTCTTCAACGCGGCGTACGCGGCGTTGCCGCTGGTCGTCGGCGCCGCCGTCGTGACCGCGCTGCAGTACGTCGACCACCCGGGCAATACCGACCTGTCGGTGATCCGGTTCGGACTCAACCAGCTCTCGATCGCCCACTTCTGGAAGGTGACGGCGATGAGCGCCGGGCCGATCCTGCTGCTCGGCGGCGCCGGCATCGTCGCCGCCGTGCGCCAGCGCCGCGCCGACGTCTGGCCGTTCGCGGTGACGATCCTGGTCGGCGCCTGGTTCTATTTCTACGTCGACGTCCGCGATCACCAGGACGTCTACGTGGGCTGGCGCGTCGGCCATCTGACCTTCATGGCGCTCATTCCCTTCGTCGGCCTCGCCGCCGTGGCCATCGCCGGCCAGCCGACCCGGTCACGGCGATGGCTGGGCGCGGCGGCCGCGGCGCTGGTCGTCGCGACCGCACTGCCGACCGTCGCCATCGACTTCTACAACACGCAGGACATCGTCCAGCGGGAGATGGGCCCGGGGTTCCGCTGGGTGCAGATCCTGTCGCCGGCCGAATGGGAGGGCCTGATGTGGATTCGCGAGCACACGCCGCGGAACGCGGTCGTGCAGGTCGACGCCTACGCCCGCGACACCGACACCTGGGCCTACATCCCGGCCTTTGCCGAGCGCCGGATGGGTGTCGGCCTGCCGATGTCGATGGTGCCGCTGCTCAAGTACCAGGAGGGATCGCACGCCGTGCAGTGGATGTACGACGTCGTCTCCCCCGGCGCCGCCCACGAGATGGCGGCCCGGGTCGGCATCGACTACATCGTCGTCGGCGAACCCGAGCGCCGCGCCCACCCCGGCATCGACGCCCGCTTCGCAGCGGCGCCCGACCTGCTGCCCCAGGTCTTCCACAACGACGCGTTGTCGGTCTACGCCGTCCGCAGCGCCCGCTAGCCGCGCGCTATTTGCGGCAGAACGCCATCAGGTGCCAGCCGAGCGGGCGCACCAGCCGCCGCGGCAGGGCGTTGAACGTGCCGACGAACAGCGTGTTGAACGCCGCCCCCTTCCAGCCGCCGTGCAGCCGTGACTTGACCGGGAACCGCTCCGGCACGATCCGCACGTCGGCGAACGGCGCCAGCAGCGCCCGGAACTCGGCGATGGTGTACTTGCGCAGCACCGGCGCGTCCTCGTGCTCGAGCGCCACCTTCATCACCTTGGACAGGCCGTTCAGCCACGAGATGCGGTTGTAGACCATGAAGATGGCCTGACCGCCCGGCGCGAGCACGCGATGCGCTTCGGCGACGAGGCGATCGGGCCGGACGGCGTACTGCAGCACGCCGTGGCCGTAGACGACGTCGAAGGAGGCGTCGGGAAACGGCAGGGCTTCGCCGTCGGCGACGCGCAGGTCGCCGCGCAGCCCGAGGCCGGCGAAGTTCGTCGTCGCCAGGTCGATGGCCGTCTGCGACAGATCGAGGCCGGTCACGATCGCGCCGCCGCCGGCGAACCGGGCCAGGTCGGTGCCGATGCCGCATCCCACTTCGAGCAGGCGCTGGCCGGCGAAGCCGCCGAAGTCGACGAGCTCGGGCAGGTAGCGCAGCTTGTCGAAGCGATAGTCGTCGAGATCGGCGAAGAACTCGCGGCTGCCCACCGGATGCGTGGTCATCTCGAGATCGTGGATGCGCTCGTTCCAGTAGCGGCGGACCTGATCGGTGGTCACAGCCCGCTATCGTACAATGTCCGGCTGATGCGCGATCTGCGCCGGCTGGCCGACGGCACCTTCGATCTGCTCGTCGTCGGCGCCGGCATCTACGGCGCCCTGGCCGCATGGGATGCGGCGCAGCGGGGCCTGCGGGTGGCGCTGGTCGACCGCGGCGATTTCGGCGGCGGCACGTCCTTCAACAGCCTGAAGACGCTGCACGGCGGCCTGCGCTCGCTGCAGAGCTTCAGCCTGGCCGCAGATGCGGCTGTTCATCCGCGAACGCCGGGCCGTGGCCCGCATGGCGCCGCACCTGGTGCAGGCCCTGCCCTTCTGCGTCCCGACCTACGGTCATCTCACACGCAGCGCACTGGCACTGCGCGCCGCCCTGGCGGTCACCGATGCCGTCGGCGCCGACCGCAACGCCGGCATCGACGACCCGTCCCTGCAGCTGCCACGCGGGCCGGATCGTGTCGCGCGACGAGTGCCTCGCGCTCAATCCGCTCATCGACCCGGCCGGCGTCACCGGCGGCGCGGTGTGGTTCGACTACCAGATGCGGCAGGCCGAGCGGGTGGTGCTGGCGGCCGTGCAATCGGCCGAGGCCGGCGGCGCGGTGGCCGCCAACTACGTCGAGGCGCGCGGCCTGGTGCGGGCCGGGGCACGCGTGGCCGGCGTCCAGGTCGAAGACCGGCTGACCAGCGAACGTTTCGACGTGCGGGCCACGGCGGTGTTGAACGCCGCCGGTCCATGGGCCGGCGCGGTGCTGCGCGGCTGCTCGGCGCCGCCGGTCGCCGCTGCCGGCGGCGCGGCTGTCGCGGGCCATGAACCTGGTCATCGATCGCGTCACCGGCGTCGCACGCCTGCGGCGGCGTCGTCGACGGACGGTTCCTGTTCGTCGTGCCGTGGCGCGACGTCTCGATCGTCGGCACCAGCCACGACGTCCACGACGGCGACGCCGACGCGCGCGCACGGCACCGCCGGCCCACGTCGCGGCCCTGCTCGCACGACGCGGCGCGGGCGTTTCCGCGCGCCGGGCTGACGCCGGCCGCGGTGCGGCTCGTCCACCGCGGCCTGCTGCCGATGGTCGCCGGCGCACGGCACGCAGCGTCGCGCTGCTCAAGGAAAGCCAGGTCGTCGACCACGCCGTCAGCGGCCACCCCGGGCTGGTCTCGATCTTCAGCGTGCGCTACACCACCGCCCGCCACACGGCGCCGAGGCGGCCGTCGACGCCGTCGTCCGCCGGCTCGGCAGGCCGCACCGCGCCGTGCGCGACCGCGACCACGCGCGGTGGCCAGCGCGCATTCGCCACCGTGGAGGGACTGCTGACGAGGCCGCGCCGGCCGACCTGCCGGGTACCGACGCCGCATTGCGCCAGCGCCTGGCCGGCACCTACGGCACCGAGTGGCGCGCAGGTCGCGGCCCTGGCCGGCGCAGATTCCCGGCCTCGGCCACGCCGCTGGTCGCGAGCGCTGCGCGGTGACCGGCGCCGAGGTGCTGTACGCCGTGCGCCACGAAGCCGCGCTCACCCTGGCCGACGCGCTGCTGCGCCGCACCGAGGCCGGCACCGCCGGCCATCCAGGACGCGGCGGCGGTCGACGCCGCCGCCGCGGTGATGGCGCGCGACGCTCGGCTGGGACGCGGCGCAGAGCAACGGCCGAGGTCGCCGCGTTCGACGCCGTCTACCGCGGCGCCGGCGTGGTCAGGGCGTTTCCATCGCCTCGCGTGGAGTCGACCGCGATACGGGGCGGGACCGAACCCGCTCGCGACCGCCGTCAGCGAATGGGCGTCGGCCCAGCGCTCGAACACCATCAGCGGGAACAGCGTGTGCGCGTGGTTCTCACGTCCGGCGACGTGGGCATCGATCAGCCGCGTCACCTCGGCCGGCTCGAACAGCCCGCGCCGCGCCATGCGTGCCGGCGACAGCAGGTCGCGCATCATCGGCTCGAGCTCGCGACGCAGCCAGTTCTTGATCGGGATGCTGAAGCCCTCCTTCTTGCGGTGCAGGATCCGGTCGGGCACGACCCCGCGCATCGCCTGCTTCAGCACGTACTTGCGGACGCCGTCGCGGACCTTGAGCGTCCCCGGCATCGAGAAGGCCAGCTCCATCACGTCGACGTCGAGAAACGGCGCCCGCGTCTCGAGCGACGTGGCCATGCTCATCCGATCGACCTTCACCAGGATGTCGTCGGCGAGATACACCACCAGATCGGTGAAGAGCTGGCGGTTGAGCACGTCGTCGCGGCTGCCGCGGGCCAGCACCTCGCGCACCGGGGCGTAGACGTCGCTGCCGTCGAGCGCGGCGGCGAACGCCGGGGCGTAGAGGCGGCGCTTGGCGCGGCTGCCCAGGTGCACCATCCAGCGATAGTGCTCGAGGTCGGCCGGCGCCGTGGCGACGCCGCCGATGAACCGCTTGAACTTGTTGACCAGGCCCTTCTTCTGGCCGGTCGGCGGCAGCGCCGCGCCGACCGCGGCCAGCGCCGGCACCAGCGGCGCGCCCACCGACTCGAACCGCGAGGCCAGGGCCTGTGCTTCGTACGCGTCGTAGCCGCCGAACAGCTCGTCGCCGCCGTCGCCCGACAGCGCGACGGTGACGTGCTCGCGCGCCACCTTCGAGACCAGGTAGGTCGGAAACAGCGACACGTCGGCGAACGGCGCAGTCGAGATGCGGCACCAGCCTGTCGAAGAGCGTGGCCAGGTCGGGCGCTGACGAGCCGCTCGCGTGTGCTCGGTGCCGAACAGGCTGGCCACCTGTCGGGCGTAGGGCAGCTCGTTGTAGGAGCCGTCTTCGAAGCCCATGCTGAAGGTCTTCACCGGCTGGCGGCTGGCCCGGCTCATCAGGGCGACGATGCTGCTCGAGTCGATGCCGCCGGAGAGGAAGGCGCCGAGCGGCACTTCCGACATCAGCTGGCTGCGTCACCGCGCCGCTGCAGCGCCTCGCGCAGCGCCGTCGGCGGCGTCGTCATCGCGCCACGGCCGCGCGGCGATCGCCGCCGGATCCCAGTAGCGGGTGATCGACACCGTGCCTTCGTGGTAGCGGAGCGCGGCCCCGGCCGGCAGCGCCTGCACGCCGCGCAGCATCGTCCGCGGGGTGACGACGTACTCGTAGGTGAGGAACTGGTCGAGGGCCTCGAGGTCGAGGTCCCGCGCCACCTCGGGCCGGGTCAGCAGCGCCTTGACCTCGGAGGCGAACAGCAGGCCGCGCGGCGTCAGCGTCCAGTAGAGCGGCTTCTCGCCGGCGCGGTCGCGGGCGGCGAACAGGGTCTGCGTGCGGCCGTCCCAAATCGCGAAGGCGACCATGCCGCGAATCTTCGTCGGCAGCGCCTCGCCCCATTCCTCGTAGCCGTGGACCAGCACTTCGATGTCCGAGGCCAGGCTGCGGAACGTGTGCCCGCGGGCCCGCAGCTCGTGCTGCAGCTCGAGGAAGTTGTAGATCTCGCCGTTGGCGACGATGTGCACCGTGCCGGTCTCGTTGGCGATGGGCTGCTGGCCGGTGGCGACGTCGACGATCGCCAGGCGCCGCATGCCCAGCGCGACGCCGGGCAGGTGCACGACTCCCTCGCCGTCGGGCCCGCGGTGGGCGAGCGCCCGGACCATGCCGGCGAGCTCCGCCTCGGGAATCGGCGCGTTCAGGTCGCGATCGACGATGCCGGCGATGCCGCACATGAGGACAGGGACCGGGGCTAGGGACCAGGGACCGGGGACGGCTCGCGCTGCGCGCTCGCCGACTCGTCGCTCCGCCGGTCACGAATGACCTTCGCCGGTGTGCCGACGGCGATCGCGAACTCGGGAATGGCGCCGACGACGACGGCGCCGGCGCCGATGATCGCATCGCGGCCGACGGTCGACCCGTCGGTCACCACGACGTGGGCGCCGAGCCAGGCGCCGGCGCCGACGTCGATGCCGCGCGCGGTCCGGCCCTGCTGCAGCACCGGGATGTCGGTGCGGTCGTAGAGGTGATCGCCGCCGACGAGATAGGTGTAGGCGGCCATCAGCACGTCGCTGCCGACGCGCACCGTCGACGCCGAGAAGATCTCGCAGTTGAAGCCGAGGTTGGCCCGGTCCTCGAGCACGATGTCGCCGTTCTTGCAGCTGAGGATGGTGTTGCGGCCGACGAAGACGCCGCTGCCGATGACGATGCCGCGGTTGTCGGTGCCCTTGGCGTCGAGGCAGCACTGGTCGTCGACGACGACGTTGTCGGCGATGGCGATCTTGTGCGGATGGCGCAGCGTGACGTTGACGCCGAACACGACGTTGCGGCCGACGCGGCCGAGGACCAGCGGATACAGGCGGGCGCGCAGGAACAGGCCGAGCGCCCCGGGCACCCATGAGGCGACCAGCATCACCAGCTCGAAGGCCAGCAGCGGCCCCCAACCCGGCCGGCCGATGACCAGGTCGCGGTACTTGTCGGCCTTCGACCGCCGCTCGTCGAACAGTTCCTGCTGGATGACCGTGATGCGCGGGTCGTGCGGCCGGCTCGGCGACGCCATCAGCGCACCGCCGCCGGCTGGCCCTCGCTCTGCCGCACCTCGCGTATGACGTAGGTCGGCTTGCTCTGCGACTCGTAATAGGTGCGGGCCATGAGCTCGGCGAGCAGGCCGAAGGTCAGGAACTGCACGCCGGTGAACACCAGCAGCACCCCGAGCAGCAGCAACGGGCGGTCGGCGATCGGCTGGTGCAGCACCAGGCGCACCCAGCCGAGCCAGGCGGTGATCGCCGCTCCCAGCCCGCCGGCCACCAGGCCCGCCAGTCCGAAGATCTGCAGGGGACGCGTCGAGTAGCTGAGCAGGAACTTGACGGTGACCAGATCGAGGACGACGCGGACGGTGCGCGACAGGCCGTACTTCGAGGTGCCGGCGCGGCGCGCCCGGTGGTTGACCACGACCTCGGCAATCCGCACCCCCTGCTCGCTGGCGATGGCCGGCAGGAAGCGGTGCATCTCGCCGTAGAGCCGCAGCGGCTTGACGATCTCGGCGCGGAACACCTTCAGCGAGCAGCCGTAGTCGTGCAAGGCCACGCCGGTCGCCGTCGAGATGAGCCAGTTGGCCATCATCGACGGCACGCGCCGGGTGACGAAGGTGTCCTTGCGGTCCTTGCGCCAGCCGCAGACGATGTCGTAGCCGTCGTCATCGGCGAGGCGCACCATCGTCTCGATGTCGTGCGGGTCGTTCTGCAGATCGCCGTCGGAGGTGACGACCAGCCGGCCGCGCGCGTAGGCGAACCCGGCGGCGAAGGCGGCGGTCTGGCCGAAGTTGCGGCGGAAGCGGATCACGCGCAGCCGCGGATCGGCGGCCTGGAGGGCGGCCAGCTGGCTGAAGGAGTCGTCGGTCGAGCCGTCGTCGATGACGATCACTTCGAAGGGCCGGCCGGCGGCGCCGAGCGCCGCCATCAGCTCGTCGTAGAGCGGCCGGATGTTCGGCGACTCGTTGCGGATCGGGATGACGATCGACAGCTCTGGGGGCATCGGTCCGGGCGACGAGCCCGATCCTGGAAGTATACCCGCAGGGTCCGGCCCGCCAACCGTCCCGGCCCGCTCCCCTGCCTTCTGGCCAGACGCGAGCTCACGCTCGCGCGGCGGCGTCGCTGTCCGCCGACGCGCCTCAGAACTTCACGTGGATCGTCGCCAGGTAGTGGAAGCCGCCGAGGTCGAGCTTCGTGCCCAGGAAGTCGTCGCTGAGGTCGGCGCTCGCCTTCTGCCAGCGCACTTCCCCGCCCAGCGACCAGGCGTCGCCGATCGGAAAGCGGATCCCGGCCAGGGCCACGCCGCCAACCTCGGTGCCGTCGGCCACGAACTGGTCGTGGAAGACGCTGCGGTCGGTGAAGTCGACGAAGTCGCCGACCTCGCTGTAGCGGTAGTTGAAGAAGCCGACGCCGCCACCGACGTACGGTTGCACGGCGCGTGACCGGCCGAACGGCAGCAGCCGCGCGGTCGCGGTGAACGGCACGACGCGCAGCTTCATCTCCTGGAAGATCTCGCTGCCGTCGCGGTTGACGAAGTCGTCGTAGACGCTGGGGACCGTGCTGCTGGTGTAGGCCGCGCCGGCGCCGACCTCGACGAACTCGCCGATCGGCAGCAGCCACTCGACGCCGGCCGAGAAGGTGTCGAAGTCGTCGACGTCGAAGGCGAGAATCTCGCGGTTGGCGACCAGGACGTCGCCGTCGACACGGTTGTCCTCGCCGTTCACGGAGAAATACCCCAGTGAGATGTTGATGGCCTGTTGCGCCAGTGCCGGCTGGGCGGGCATTCCCACCACAGCGACGGCGAGCAGCCAGGCCGTGCGGCGCACGGCACGCATCGCGGTCCCCCTCTCGAACGACAGCGGGCTCAGCCCCGCGACGGCGCGCCACCGAGCACGCACCGGCACTCACTGCACGTGCAATGCCAGCCGAACGAATACGGAAATCGCGCGGGAAACACGCCGCCGCTCGTCGGCCGGCGCGTCAGACCGTCTTGTTTGGGCGACGATCGCGGAAACGCTGCACGACCTGACGCATCGCCTCGTGCAGGTGGCCGTTGGACGCCAGCAGGTGCCCGGCCGCGGCGTCCCACGCCCCGCCGTCGAGCCCGGTGACGTGGCCGCCCGCTTCCTGGACGAGCAGCGCCGCGGCGCGGGTGTCCCACGGCTGCAGCCGCTCCTCCCAGAACCCGTCCATCCGCCCGGCGGCCACCCAACACAGATCGATCGCCGCCGATCCGAGCCGGCGGACCGCCCGCGCCTCGGCCGACGAACGCCGAGAACAGGCCCATCACCTGATCGAGGGTGGCGTGCACGTCGTAGGGGAATCCGGTGACCAGCAGCGCGTCGATCAGCACCGCGGTCGACGACACTCGGATCGGCGTGCCGTTGAGCCAGGCGCCGACGCCGCGTTCGGCGGTGAAGAGCTCGTGGCGGTTGGGATCGAACACCGCGCCGACCACCGCCTCGCCGTCGATCTCGAGCGCCAGCGAGGCGCAGAAGATCGGCACGCCGTGCGCGAAGTTGGTGGTGCCGTCGAGCGGGTCGAAGACCCAGCGGTGGGATCGGCCGGCCGTGGCCGCGCCGCCCATCTCCTCGGCCAGGATGTCGTGATCGGGGAACCGCTCGCCGAGCAACGCCCGGCACATGTGCTCGACTTCGACGTCGACCTCGGTGACCAGGTCGATGGCGCCCTTCTTGTCGACGCGGACGTCGGATCCGAAGCGGGCGCGCTGGATCGCCCCGGCCCGCGTGACCACTTCGATGGCCGTGGCCAGGTAGCGCGGATCGGGCGGCGTCACGAGGCGGCGGCGTCGGCCGGGGCGAGGCGCTTGACCATGCGCACCTCCATGCCGCCTTCCGGGACCCGGCGCAGAGCGACGTCGTCCATGAACGACCGGATGAGGAAGATGCCGCGGCCGCTCGACTTCAGCAGGTTCTCGGGCGCCAGGGGATCGGCCACCTGTTCGGGGTCGAAGCCCTCGCCCTGGTCGCGCACCAGGATGACCAGCTCGGACGGCCGATCGGCCGGCGAGGTCGTGAACTCGACCTTCACGCGCTTGGACTCGTCGCCCTTGTTGCCGTGCTTCATCGCGTTGGCGACCGACTCGCGCACCGCGATGCTGATCCAGTGCAGCGCGTCCTCGTCGAAGCCGACCATGCGCGACATGTGGCCGCTCACCACCTCGACGAAGTCGAGCATGTCGAACGCGCTGCCGATGTCCAGACGGACCGTGTGGCTGGCGAGTGTCATGCGGTCGCGGGGCGGACGACCAGGACGCCTGGCATCATCAGTAGTATACGCGGCGCGGCGGCGCATTGCCGCAGTTGCACGCCGCTGACTATAGTGATCGCCATGACCGTCGCCCGCGCGACCGAGGTGCGGCCCGCGCGGGCCCTCCGCGGCGCCCTCGAAGTGCCTCCGGACAAGTCGATTTCTCACCGCTACGCGCTGCTCGCCGCGCTGGCCGACGGCGTCACCAGCATCGATCGCTACTCGACCGGGGCCGACTGCCTCTCGACCCTGGCCTGCCTCGAGTCCCTGGGCATCGAGGTGGCACGCCAGGACGCGGCCGAGGGCCTGCGGGTGCGGATCGCCGGCGGCGCCGGCCGCTTCCGTCCACCGCGCGGCGACGTCGACTGCGGCAACTCGGGGACGACGATGCGGCTGCTGGCCGGCGTGCTGGCCGCCGCCCCCTTCACGGCGCGGCTGGTCGGCGACGCCTCGCTCTCGCGCCGGCCGATGCGCCGCGTCATCGCCCCCCTCACCGCGATGGGCGCGCGGTATCGACGCCGCCGAGGGCGGGCGGCCGCCGATCGCCGTCACCGGCGGTCCGCTGACCGGGATCACCCACACCCCGGAAGTGCCGAGCGCGCAGATCAAGAGCGCCGTCCTGCTGGCCGGGCTCCAGGCATCGGGTACGACGACGGTGGTCGAGCCGGAGGCCGACCCGCGACCACACCGAGCGGGCGCTGGCCGCCTTCGGGGTCGCGCTCGACCGTGCGGTGGCCGGACCGGCTCACCGTGCGCGGCGGCGCACGGCTCACCGGCGGGCTGGCACTGCGCGTCCCGGGCGATCCGTCGGCGTGCGCGTTCCTGGGCGTGGCCGCCGCCGGCCTGCCGGGGTCGGCGATCGAGATCCGCCACGTCGGGTTGAATCCGACCCGCACGGCGCTGTTCGACGTGCTGCGCCGCGCCGGCGCGGAGGTGGCAGGTGACGATCGAAGACATGTGGCACGGCGAGCCGGTCGGCACGGTCCGGATCGCCTCGGGCCCGCTCGGCGACGTGGTGGTGACTCCCGCCGACGTGCCGCTGCTCATCGACGAGCTGCCGGCGCTGGCCGCCCTGGCCACCTTCGGCGGCAGCTGCACGGTCCGCGGCGCCGCCGAGCTGCGCGTCAAGGAGAGCGACCGCATCACCGCCCTGGTGTCGGGCCTCCGGGCGATGGGCGCCGACGCCGACGAGTTCGACGACGGCTTCGCCGTCCGCGGCAGCCGACGGCTGAGCGGCGGCGTCGTCGACGCCCACCACGACCACCGATTGGCGATGGCGTTCGCGGTGGCGGCGCTGGGAGCGACCGGGACCACCGCCATCCACGGCGCCGAGGTGGCGGCGGTGTCCTTCCCGCGCTTCTTCGCGACCCTCGACGGGCTGCGGGCGTGACCGCCGACAAGGTCTACCTCTGGGGCTTCATGGGGGCCGGGAAGTCGACGGTGGCCCGCGCCCTGGCCAGACGGCTCGACTGGCGGGCCGAAGACATCGACGCCCACGTCGAGCGACTCGAACAGCGCGACATCGCCGACCATCTTCCGGCAGGCGGGCGAAGCCTACTTCCGCGCGCGTCGAGCGCCAGGTGCTCGTCGATCTGCTGCCCGCAGCGCGGCGTGGTGGTGGCGACCGGCGGCGGCACCGCCGGCGACCCGGCCAACCGCGCCCTGATGCTGCGCGACGGCGCGGTCGCGTGGCTCGATCTGCCGTTCGATCGGGTCGTCGAGCGGATCCCGCCCGACGGCCGGCGCCCGCTGGCTGCCGATCGCGCCGAGATGGAGCGGCTCTATAATCAACGCCTCGTGGCGTATCAGCAGGCGCATGCGCGCTTCGACGTGTCGCGCGCGGCGGTGGACGAAGTCGTGGACCAGATCGCGGACTGGCTGAGGCTCTGATGCGCTATCTCGTCCTGAGTGACATCCACGCCAATCTCGAGGCGCTCGAGACCGTCATCGAGGCGGCGGCCGAGATTCCCGCACGAGCGGGTGCTCGTCCTGGGCGACCTGGTCGGCTACGGCGCCGATCCGAACGCCGTCGTCGAGCGCATCCGGGAGCTGCAGCCCTTCTCGGTCATCCGCGGCAACCACGACAAGGTCGGCGCCGGCCTCGAGCCGTCGGACGCCTTCAACGCCGTGGCTCGCACCGCGATCCGCTGGACCTACGAGGCGCTGAGCGACGACAACCGCGACTGGCTGGCCGACCTTCCCGCCGGTCCGGTGGCCATCGACGAGCTGCTGGAGATCTGCCACGGCACGCCGTTCGACGAAGACGCCTATGTGTTCGACGAGGCCGACGTGCTGCGTTCGATGCAGGCCTCGAGCCGCCGGCTGTGCCTGTTCGGTCACACCCACGTCCAGGTCGGCTACCGGCTGGCCCAGGCCTCCCTCACGCTGGAGACGGCCGACCAGCGCCGCCCGCTGCACGTCGCCGTCGGCGACGGCCACTATCTGATCAACCCGGGGTCGGTGGGACAGCCGCGCGACGGCGATCCCAGGGCCGGTTTCGCCGTCTACGACGCCGGCGACCAAGGTGATCGAAATCTATCGGATCCGCGTATCCGGTCGAGCGGACTCAGGCGCGCATCCGCGAGGCCGGGCTCCCCGAGGCGCTGGCGCAGCGACTCATGATCGGCAGGTAGCGCGGCCAGGGGCTGGGGCTGCTGACAGCTGGAAGGAATCAGAAATAGATCCCGACACCGACGGCTGGGCCGTGCATCGTCTGCTTGACGGTGAACTCCCGCCCGGTCCAACGTGTTCGAGAGCTTGAAATACAGGAAGTTGTAGCCACCTGTGAACCCGAAGTGCTCGAAGGGCTTCCAATCCAGCCGCAACCCGCCGGACAGCTCGACGTCGGTGCCGACACCGAATCCGCCGCCCTCGAACATGGCATGGACCTCCAGTTTCTCGCCCACGCGGTGCCAGGCCAGGCCCACCAGCGGGTCCCAGACGCCGGGCTTTCGCTGGAAGTCGGGCTGGTCGCCAATCTCGATCTTGTACTTCAACGCCAGCCGGCGCACGCCCGCCGTGACATAGAGATCGTCTGGCCACTCTCAGGCCGCCCGAGACGTGGAAGTAGATCGCATCCACGTCCACGCGGAGCACGGGACTCTCGGGACGGTCACCGCCCACTGCTGCCCACAAGCCGTCGGCATCGATGCGGAACGGGCCGCCGGCGACCGAGAGGCCGCCGAAATAGGCCCCGTCGAAGCGGCCATCGACAATCTTGCCGCCGCCGCCCCCGCCGCCGTCTGGCAGCGGCGGCACCGTGACGTCGATGTCGATGCCGAGCGGGATCCACGCGTAGATGGGGTAGACGGACGACCTTCCAGTCGTCGCTCTGGCTGGCTGATTGCGCCAGGCCAGGGCCCGCCGTAAGTGAAGAGGACGGCAACGGCCAGAACGAGTGCACGCGTCAAGTGTGTCATTCTGTAATTTTCCACCAGGAGGACGCGACGCGTCCAGCTAGCTGAGCGTGCGATCGACCTTCCAAGGGACGAATGAACCGGGCAAGGACCGTCAAGCGGTCCCGCTGTCCCGCTGTCGCTGGGCGCGCTCTTCGCGCTTGCGCCGCTCCATCGCCATGGCATCGGCCGCGGCCCGCGAGCCGAGCACCCAGCCGATCACGACCCCGAGCAGCAGCACCATCGGGATGTAGATGAAGTGCCCGGCGGTCGGCGTGCCGAACTCCATCGCGTCTCAGTCCTGCTTCGACTCGAGGCGGGCGATCTCGCGCTCGGCGGCCTGGAGCCGCCGGCCCAGCGACCAGACGTAGGCGAACACCGCCACCCACACGAATCCGTACGCCGACGCCGACCAGGGTGATCGCCGGAATCTGCTCTTCGGGCGGGACTTCCGAGATCGGGATGAACTCATCGGGCGAGGGCTGCGGCTGCGCGCCCGCCACGGCGGGCATCAGCAGCAGAGCCAGGCACACGGTCACGCGCAGGTATCGCATCACGATTCGTCCTGGGCCAGGTACAGCCCGTCGATCCGCCAGCGCTGCCGTTCGAGCTGGGCGCGCAGCGACAGCAGCGCCAGGAACAGCAGCAGGAACGCGGTCACACAGAACCACAGCGGCCGGCCCATCTCGACCGGCAGCGTCGGCACCACCGAGGTCTTCGGGTGCAGCGTCCGCCACACGTTCACCGACACGTAGATGAACGGCACGTTGGCCATCCCGAACACGGCCAGGCCGGCCGCCAGCTTCTCCGACCCGGGCCCGCCGAAGCGCCGCAGGATCAGGTAGGCGACGAAGATCAGGAAGGTCATCAGGCTGGAGGTGAGGCGGGCGTCCCACACCCACCACACGCCCCAGGCCTTGCGCGCCCACAGCGGGCCGGTGACCAGCGCCAGCAGCCCGAAGAGCACGGCCAGTTCGGCGGCGGCCACCGCCGTGGCGTCCGACGCCTGGCGCTTGGCGAACAGGTAGCGCGCGCTGGCGACACCGGCGACGATCGCCGCCAGGAGGAACATCCACGCCGACGGCATGTGGAAGAAGTAGATCTTGTAGACGAGGCCCATCGTCGCCTCGTAGGGGGCGGCATCGATGATCCACGGCGCGGCCGCGAACATCGCGCCGGCCAGCGCCAGCTGCACTTTCACGGCCGTCGACACGCGAACACTCCTCTCCGTCTGGCCGGGCCCGCGCCCGTCAATCGGTCATCACCGGCTCGAACGTCCACAGCGCCAGGGTGACGAACACGACGTCGAAGAACACCAGCAGCGCGAGCCAGAACTGCACCAGCCCGAGGTCGGGCACCGGCTGGAACAACGCCGCGGTGCCGCGAACCCCGGCAATCATGACTGGAACGGTCATCGGATACAACAGCACCGGCAGCAGCACGTCGCGGCTGCGGGTCCGGACCAGCATCGCGGCGAACAGCGTGCCGACGGCGGCGAAGCCCGATCGGTGCCGGCGGCGAGCAGCGCCGCGAGCCACGCCGCCGACGGCCAGGATCGGCGCCTGGAAGAACAGCCCGACCAGCGGCACCAGCACCGCTTCGACCATCGCCAGCAGCAGCAGGATGCCGGCGAGCTTGCCGGCGTAGATCGCCGGCCGGTCGGCCGGCGCCAGCAGCAGCGCGCGCAGGGTGTCGGCCTGGCGTTCCCGCTCGAACGTCCGGCCCAGCGCCAGGGTGCCGGAGAACGACAGCGCGATCCACAGGATGGCGGCGGCGACGTCGTCGGGCGGCACGCCTTCCTTCACGAACCCGAACGCGAAGATGAGGACGACCGTCACCGCGAAGAAGATCGTCGTCGACAGCACCTCGAGGCTGCGCACCTCGACGGTCAGGTCCTTGCGGACGACAATCCCGGCGACGCGGAAGAACTCCCTCATGGCGACAGCATCGCCTCGCGGTAGCGGTCGCGCAGCGGGCCGCCGTCGCCCCCCGGCTCGACCTGGCGCCCGCCGCTGAGGAACAGCGTCGCCGTCAGCAGGCCATCGACGACGTCGAGATCGTGGGTCGCCAGCACCGTCACGACACCGCGCCGCTGCTGATCACGCAGGCGCGCCACCAGCGCCGCGGCCGAGGTCTGGTCGAGGCCGGTGAAGGGCTCGTCGAGGAGCAGCAGCCGCGGCTCGTGGAGCAGCGCCCGCTCGAGCGCGACCCGCTGGCGCATGCCCCGCGACAGCGACAACACGGCGTCGTCGGCCCGGGCGGCCAGACCGGCGCGCTCGAGCGCCTGGGCCGCGCGGCCCGGCGCGTCGGGCACTCCGTAGAGGCGCCCGAAGAACACCAGGTTCTCGACGGCGGTCAGCTCCGGATACAGGAACAGGTCATGGCCGAGCATGCCGATGCGCGCCCGCACCCAGGCGCGGTCCTCCGACGGCCCGGACTCGCCGCCGTAGTCGATGCGTCCCGTCGAGGGAGCGAGCAGGGTGGCGAGGATGGCCAGGAGCGTCGACTTGCCGGCGCCGTTCGGCCCGAGCAGCCCGACGATGTCGCCGGCCGCGGCCGTGAAGGAGATGTCGTTCAACGCCCGCCGCCGCCCGTAGTGCCGTCCGACGCGCACCGCGGCGACACGGTCGAAGTCGGCGTTCACGCGGCCGTACCCGAACCGCCGGGCAGCCGGTCGAGCTCGGCGTAGACCTGCTCGGCGGCGGCCACCAGCCGTTCGCGCTTGGCGGCCGCGCGGGCATCCTCGCCCCGCGCCCGGCGCTCGGCGTCGATGGCCGCGATTGCGCCGAGCAGACGCTCGCGCTCCTTGATCAGCGCCTCGCGCGCCAGCTGGGCCTCGGGCGCCCCGCGCCACACCGCCCACGCCGCCCAGGCGGCGAACAGCGCCGCCAGCGCCAGGGCGACGTTGCGCGGCCAGGTGGTCGGCGCCGGCAGCCCGGAGAACTCCAGCGTGAGCGGCTGGCCTTCGGCGAGACGGCCGGCGGTGCCCATCACGAAGACCTGGCCGTTCGATTCGCCCTCGCGGCTGGCGGTGAGCTGCGGCGACGTGAGGGTCAGCCCGCCGATCTTCTCGGCGGCCACGAGCGCGCCCTCGACCGCCGCCGGCCACGCCTGGTCGATCCGCATGGTCGAGGTGAGCGGCAGGCGGTAGGCCACCTGGAACGCGGTCGGCCCCGGAGGGAACGGCCCGGTCAACGTCAGCCGGCGATCCTGCATCCGGGCGATCGTCGCCGGCCCCGAGACCAGCGACGCCCCCTCGGCGGCGTCCGGGAGGTCGAGCACCAGCGGCTGCCCGGTGTCGACCGGCGTGCGGGCGTTGTTGACGACGCTGAACAGATAGAACACGGTCGGCCGGTCGTCCTGGAACTCGAGGATGACGCGGGTGTCGGCGCCGAACACCACCGAGCCCGGGCGGGCCGGCGCCTTGGCCGCTTCCGCCTTGGCGGCGGCATCGGCCGCCGCCGCCTTGGCGACGCCGGCGACCAGCGCCACGCGAACGCCGCCGGCCGCGGGCACGGTGAACTCCTGTGAGCGGATGGTCTCGCCGTCGACGACGACCTCGGCGGTCACCCGCGACCCGGCCGGCACGGCCATGAACTGCGCCCGGCCCTGGCCGTCGGTCACTCCGGTGACCGGGCCATCGGGCGTGACGAGGGTCACTTGCTGATCGGGCAGGTTGTTGCCCATGCGCTCGCGGACCACCCGCACGGTCACGGCGGCATTGGGCAGTTCGGGCGCCGGCAAGCGGCACGCCCGACATCTGTGCGGCATCCGGCATCGCCACCTGGCCGGCGGCCGGGGCCGCCGCCAACGTCAAGGCGATCAGCGTCGTGGTGACGGCCGTCCCGAGTCCGATGCTCATGCCGGCCTCGCCAGCGGCGGCGCCGCACCGCTTGCAGAAGCGGGCGTCGGCGTCGTTCGCCGTCTGACAGCTCGCGCAGGCGGTGCCGTCCGGTGGCCGGTGCCGCCGCCGGCGCAGCGACGACGGCCGGTCCGGCGGGGGCCGCCTCGCTGCGCCAGGTCGCGCTCGACGGCCGCGCGGTAACCGCTGGCGTCGAGCTGCTGGATCAGGCCGACGGCACGGCGGCGCAGGCGGTCACGCATCTCCTCGAAATCGGCGGTCGCCGTCTTCCGCATCGCGTGGTCGAACTCGAGCTCCTTGATCGACCGGAGCACCAGCGCCTTCTCACGCTCGAGGGCCTGCCGGGCATGGCCCTCGGCCGGCGCTTCCTCCACCGGCGCGCCCGGGCCGAAGAGCGGCCCCAGCGCCTGGTAGGCCGCGATCGCGACGAGACTCGTGGCGACGACGGTGAGGCTCAGCACGATGATGCTCGACATCGTGCGGCCGGACGACACGAGCACCACGGCGGTGGCGGCCAGCATGCCCGCCAGCAGGAACAACTGCCACGGGCGGAGCCCGGGGTCAGTCGAGGTCGCGGAGTTCATCGTCGAGCTGCTGCTGCAGTCCGGCGTCGATCCCACCGCCGGCCATCGCCGGCACCGTGTTGTTGCCGCCGCCGCGCGACCAGCGCCGCGCCAGCATCCACACCCCGACCGCGCTCAGCGCCGCCAGGGTGTAGGGCAACAGCCACAGCAGGCGGTGATAGCCCTCGTCCTTCGGACGCGCCAGGATGTACTGGCCGCCGAAATCGCGCACGAAGGTGTCGAGGACTTCGTCACGCGACTTCCCTTCCGACACCAGGGTGTGGACCTTGGCCAGCTGCGACGCCTTGCCCTGGCAGTTCATCATCCCGCACGTGCCGGCGGGCAGCCGGCAGCCGCAGGTGCACATCACCTCGTTGGCGAGATCGCGCTCCAGCTGCGACCGCTCGATCAGCGTGCCGGTGGTCTGCGCGAACACGCTCGCCGGCGCCGCCAGCAGGCTGATCAGGAGCAGCGTCGCGGTCGCCGCTTCGACGCCGACCCGCGAGGTCGCGAACGCGAACACGCGCTCGGGCAGCAGCGCGATGCCGGTGCCCAGGGCCAGCAGACCGAAGCCGATCCAGATCCAGTTGACCAGCTCGTTGACGTGGATCTCGACGCTGGCGGTCTGCTCGCCGAGCTCGAACCCGGCCATCACCAGGTAGAGGTCCTCGGCCAGCGACCGCCAGATGGCGACCTCGGTCGTCGGCTCGTTGGGCCGCGAGCGGTAATACCACTTGGCCGGATACATCTTGCCCAGCTCGCGCCCGCCGGATTCGAGCACGGTCACGTGGGCGGTGACCATCTGCTTCTGGCTGTCCTCGGTGGCGCGGATGGCGTCGAGCCGCAGGACGTAGCGGTCGACCTGGACCTGCTCGCCGGGCTTGAGCAGCGCCTGCTCGTCGCGGCCGAAGCCCTCGCCGGCGAAGCCGAGGAACATCAGCACGATGCCGACGTGGACGATGTAGCCGCCGTAGCGCCGCTTGTTGCGGGCGACCATCCCGACCATCGCCGTGAACAGATCGGTGCCGGTGCTCAGCCGCCGCACCGCCGCGCCGCGGACGAACTCCTGGACCATCGTGCCGACGACGAACCCGCACAGCGCGAAGCAGATGCCCGAGCTCCACACCCGGATCCCGACGGCGACCGCGATCGAGCCGGCGGCCAGCGCCGGCGGCGATCGGCCACAGGAACTGCTCGCGGAGGTTGGCCAGCGTCGAGCTGCGCCACGCCAGCAGCGGCCCGATGCCGGTGAGCAGCAGCAGGATCAGCCCGACCGGCGTCATCCACGCGTTGAAGAACGGCGGCCCGACCGTCAGCCGCTCGCCGGCGATCGCTTCCGAGAGCGTCGGGAACATCGTCGCGAACAGGACGAAGGTGGCGGAGAACACCAGCACCCAGTTGTTGGCCATGAACGCCGCCTCGCGCGACGCCCACGAATCGAGCTCGTTGCGGGCCTTCAGCAGCGGCAGCCGGTAGATCACCCAGCCGAAGCTGAAGAGCAGCGTCGCGCTCATGAAGAGGGTGAACATCAGCGCCAGCTCGCGGTCCTCGCCGAAGGCGTGCACCGACTGGACGATGCCCGAGCGCGTCATGAAGGTGCCGAACAGCGTCAGGAAGAAGGTGATGATGACCAGCGTGACGTTCCACACGCGCAGCATCCCGCGCCGCTCCTGCACCATCACCGAGTGCAGGAAGGCGGTGGCGGTGAACCACGGCAACAGCCCGGCGTTCTCGACCGGATCCCAGCCCCAGAAACCGCCCCAGCCCAGTTCCTCGTAGGCCCAGATCATCCCGAGCGTCAGCCCCAGCGACAGGCAGAACCACGAGATCATCGTCCAGCGCCGGACGGCGCGCAGCCACGAGTCGTCGAGGTGGCCGGTGATCAGCGCCGCGATGCAGAACGCGAACGGGATCGTCATCCCGACGAAGCCGAGGTACATCGTCGGCGGATGGATCGCCATGTAGAAGTTCTGCAGGAGCGGATTCAACCCCTGCCCCGCTCCCGGCGACTCGGTGACGAAGGTCGAGAACGGGTTGTTGTGGACGATCATCAGGAACAGGAAGAACATCTGCACCACGCTGAGCGTGGCGACGACGTAGGGGATGAGCTCGCGATGCCGCTCGCGGTTGATGCGGACGGCGGCGGCGCCGAACAGCGACAGCAGGAACACCCAGAACATCACCGAGCCGTCGAGCCCGCCCCAGTACGAGGCGATCTTGTAGCCGAGCGGCTGCGCCGATTCGGAGTAGCGCTGCACGTAGCGGATCGTGAAGTCGCCGACGACGAAGGCGTGGACGATGACGCCCGAGGCGACCGTCATCACCGCGGCCACCAGGTAGAGCGCGCCGACACCGCTGGCCGTGAGTCGCGAGTTGCGACGCCGGGCGCCGACCACGGAGGCGGCGGCCGCATAGCGCGGAGATCACGAAGGCGAGCAGGAGCAGGAACGCGCCGAGTGTGGCCATCGGGATCCTCTACCGGTTACCGGCCGGCACCGCCCGGGCGCCGGCGCCGCGCGGCTAGTTGGTGCCGCCCGGCGAACCGGCGGTGGCGGCCGCGGCACCGGCCGCACCGACCTTGGCTTCGTACTTCGACGGGCATTTCGCCATCACGCCGTTGGGGTGCACCTTGAAGCCGTCGGGCCCGAGCACGCCCTTCAGCACCACCTCGGAGTCGTCCTTGAAGGTGTCGGGCACGACGCCGGTGTAGCTGGCCTGCACCACGTGGCCCTGGCTCTGCACCTCGAAGCGGTACTCCATCGAGTTGCGTTTCTTGAAGATCGAATCCGGCTTGACGAACCCATGCAGCTGCAGCGGCTTGCCGTACCAGACGTCGGGCTCGCCCATCACTTCTTCCACGTGCTTGTAGTACTCGGTGCTCTCCGCCATGGTCGTGTACATCAGACCGGCGAACGACAG
This sequence comes from uncultured Acidobacteriota bacterium, assembly GCA_963786365.1. Classification (GTDB taxonomy): domain Bacteria; phylum Acidobacteriota; class Vicinamibacteria; order Vicinamibacterales; family UBA2999; genus CAWAYR01. The sequence continues at coordinate 15,775 of CAWAYR010000018.1, read as the reverse complement.
CGCCAGCACCAGACTCGTGACGCCGACTTTGATGGCTTTGTGCTTCATGGTCAATGACTTCCGGAGACATCGCGGCACCGCCGCACGCTCACAGAATATGCCGCCCTCTCGCCGCGGTCAACCAATTGCCGGGGTGGAAACGCGCGGATCCTCCGGCTCGTCCCGGCGTTGTTTCCGGAGCAGATCGTGAACCACGGCCACCGGCAGCCCGACCACGTTGGGGTGCGAGCCGTCGATCCGGGTGACGTAGCGCGACGCCAGCCCCTGAATCGCGTAGGCGCCGGCCTTGTCCATCGGCTCACCGGAGGCGACATAGGCGGCGATCTCGGCCGCCGACATCGGCGCGAACCAGACGCGGGTGACGGCGACGGCGCTGTCGCGCCCGGCCGGGCCGGTCACGGCCACCCCGGTCAAGACGTCATGGGCCCGGCCTTGCAGCTGCTCCAGCATGGCCGTGGCCTCGGCCGCGTCGGCCGGCTTCCCGAGGATGGCGCCATCGACGACGACGGTCGTGTCGGCGCCCAGCACCACCGCCCCCGGCCGATCAGCGGCCACGGCGGCGGCCTTGGCCTCGGCCAGGCGCCGGACGTAGGTGGCGGGCGCTTCGCCGGCGTGCGGCGTCTCGTCGAGGTCGGCGTGGGCGACGGTGAAGACGTAGCCGGCCAGCCGCATCAGCTCGGCGCGACGCGGCGAGGCCGAGGCGAGGACGAGGGGCGCGGCCGGTGGCATCGGGGGAATTACATCACGGCTGCTGCGAGCGGCGCCGATCACGCCGCGCCGCAGGCGGGTGCTATTCTTCGAAGATGGTTCGTGCGCCCGAAGTGCTGGCGGCGGCGCTGGCACCGGCAATCCGCCAGGCGCCTTTGACGCCGGAGAAAGTGGCGTTCGCGTGGCGCGCCGCCGGCGGGCTGGCGATTGCCCGCGCGACGCGGGTCTCGCTCGGCGAGGACCACGTGCTGCGCGTGAGCGGCGACGACCCGCAGTGGATCGACGCCGTGCGTGGCATCCGCGCGCATCTGTTGCGCCAGCTCGAGCCCTGGCTCGGTGCCGGCACCGTCACGGCGATCGAGGTCGAGGGCGGCACGCCGCCGCGGCGTCGCCGGCGCGCGCCCAAGCCGCGCGCCTGACCAGTTTCCGGGAGACCGACTCCGTCATGTCCGAAGCCGTCATCGTCAGCGCCGTCCGCGTCCCCACCGGCAAGTTCCTCGGCACGCTCAAGGACCACCCGGCGCCCGCCCTCGGCGCGCTGGTCGTGCGCGAGGCGGTGCGACGCGCCGGCATCGACCCGGCCAGTGTCGACGAGTGCATCATGGGCAACGTGGTCTCGGCCGGAGCCGGCCAGGCCCCGGCCCGGCAGGCGGCGCTCAAGGGCGGGCTCGCCGAATCCACGTCGCCGCGCTCACCATCAACAAGGTGTGCGGCTCGGGCCTGAAGGCGGTGATGCTCGCCCACCAGGGCATCCTCACCGGCGACATCGAGATCGCGGTGGCCGGCGGCATGGAGTCGATGAGCAACGCGCCGTACCTGCTGGCCAAGGCCCGCGAGGGCCTGCGCATGGGCCACGCGCAGATGGTCGACTCGATGATCCACGACGGCCTGTGGTGCCCGTTCGAGAACTGGCACATGGGCAACGCCGGGGAGACGGTGGCCGACGTCTACAAGGTGACGCGCGACGAGCAGGACGCCTTCGCCGCCGACAGCCACCGCAAGGCCGCGGCGGCTCACGCCGCCGGGAAGTTCGCCGCCGAGCTGCTGCCGGTGCCGATCCCGCAGAAGAAGGGCGAGCCGCTGCTCTTCGCCCACGACGAGTCGGTGCGCGCCGAGACGACCGCCGAGGTGCTGCGCGCGCTGAAGCCCGCGTTCAAGAAGGACGGCAGCGTCACCGCCGGCAATGCCCCGCCGGTCAACGACGGCGCCGCGGCGCTGGTCGTGATGTCGGCGCGCGCGCGCCGCCGCGCTCGGGCTGACGCCGCTGGCCCGCATCGTCGCCCAGGCGACCAGCGGGCTCGAACCGAAGATGCTGCTGATGACGCCGGTCGAAGCGTCGCGCAAGGTGGCGAAGAAGGCCGGGTGGAACCTGCAGGACGTCGACCTCTTCGAGCTCAACGAGGCCTTCGCGGTGCAGGCGGTGGCCGTCATCCGCGAGCTCGGCATCGATGCCGCGCCGGGTCAACGTCAACGGCGGCGCCGTGGCCCTGGGCCACCCGATCGGCGCATCGGGCGCCCGCGTGCTGACGACGCTGCTCTACGCCCTCAAGGACCGCGGCGGCAAGCGCGGCATCGCCACGCTGTGCCTGGGCGGCGGCAACGGCGTCGCGCTCGCCGTCGAACTCGATCTGAGCGGCGGGCGGCTAGCTCGCTACAGTCGAGACTCGGCGGCGCCCCGGGCCGCGGCCGTCGTCGTCATGTACTGCGACGCGTTGCCGGCGACGTGGGTCACCGCCTCGAGCAGGCGATCGACCTCCTCGGGCATGTTGTAGACGTGGGTCGCGGCGCGCACGCCGTTGAGGTTGCCGGTCGACATCGTGCGGATCCACACCCGGTTGTGGTCGTAGATGCCCTTGACGACGTTCTCCATCGGGATGTCGCGCACCGAGAACAGCGTCAGGCCGGCGGCGAACTGCGGATCCTCGGAGGTCCACATCTTGACGCCGGGGATGGTCTTCAAGCCGGCGCGCAGCTTGGTGCTGAGCTGACGCACGCGGGCTTCGACGTTCTTCTTGCCGATCGCCTCGTGGAAGTCCATCGCGTCGGCCATGACCATGAAGCCCGGGACGTTGCGCTGCCCGCCGAGCTCGTACTTCCGCGCGCCGTAGCTGCCGGCCTTCGGGTCGTTGGTGGTCTTGAGGTCGGCATAGCCCATGAGCGGCCAGATCTTGTCCTGCACGTCGCGCTTGACGTAACAGACGCCGCTGCCGGTGCCGGCCAGCAGCCACTTCTGCCCGGCCGCCGCATAGTGATCGATGCCGGTCGCCTTCAGGTCGAGGTCGAGCATGCCGAGCGGATGCGCGCCGTCGACCGAGATCAGCGCGCCCTTGCTGTGCGCGAGGTCGGACAGCGCCTTGATCGGCGTGATCAGGCCGGTGACGTAGGTCATGTGGCTGACCATGATCAGCCGCGTCTTGGCCGTCATCGCCCGCTCGTAGATCTTCACGATCTGATCGACGCTCTCGGGCGGCGACGGCACTTCGATCTTGATCAGCTTGACGCCGTAGCGCGCCTCGATCTGCAGCAGCGGCTGGATGCCGCCGCCGTGCTCGTGGGTGCAGTAGACCACCTCGTCGCCGGCCTTCCAGTCGAGACCGCGGATGAAGATGTTCATCCCTTCGCTGGTGCTGCGGGTCAGCGCGATCTCGTCGGCGGTGGCGCCGACGAAGTCGGCCATCCGCTTGCGCACCGCGTCGCGGCCCTCGTTCCAGTAGTTGTTGGTCGGGTCCTCGGCGAGCAGGTCGTTGTAGCGGCGGAACGCGTCGACCACGACCCGCGGCGTCGGGCCGTAGGTGCCGTTGTTCATGAACGTCAGGCCGTCGACGACGTTGAACTGGCTGCGCACCTTCCACCAGTAGGCTTCGTCGAGCGCGCCGGTGGGCTTCAGCTGACCAAGCGGCAACGCCAGCGCCGGGGCCTTGGGCTGGGCGGCGAGCGGCGCGCCGAAGAGCCCGGTGCCGAGCCCGCCGAGTGCGGCGGCCGAACCGCCGAGGAACCTGCGTCGCGAGACGTGCATCGAGCCGGCCATGCGCCCTCCTGGGTGAAGCGACCCGGCGGATTCCGCCGAGGTGCCGCGATTATCGCTCCGCTCGCGTCCATGTCAACGGCAAATGGCCGCGCGTTCCGAGGGTGTAGGATGCGCGGATGTCGACCCATCTGATCCGTGCCGGCGTCGCTCGTCGCGATGCTGACGCTGGCGACGCACGCGGCGGCACAGGCGTCCTTTCCCGCCCCGCGCGAAGCCGACTACGTCGCCCGGGACGTCACCTTCGCCAGCGGCGAGCGCCTGCCCGAGGTACGGCTGCACTACCGCACCGTCGGCACGCCGCGCAAGGACGCCGACGGCGTGGTCCGCAACGGCGTGTTGATCCTGCACGGCACCGGCGGGTCGGGCGCTGGCTTCCTCAGCCCGACCTACGGCGGGCTGCTGTTCGGCAAGGGCCAGCTGCTCGACGCCGAGCGCTACTACATCATCCTGCCCGACAACGTCGGCCACGGCCAGTCGAGCAAGCCGAGCGACGGCCTGCGGATGAAGTTCCCGGCCTACCGCTACACCGACATGGTGCGGCTGCAGCATCGGCTCGTGACCGAGGGCCTCGGACTCACCCATCTGCGCCTCGTCATGGGCACGTCGATGGGGGCGATGCACAGCTGGATGTGGGGCTACATGTTCCCCACCTTTGCCGACGGGCTGGTGCCCCTGGCCAGCAATCCCGTGGAGATTGCCGGGCGCAACCGCATGTGGCGCAAGGCCCTGGTCGACGCCATCGTCACCGACCCGACGTGGAAGAACGGCGACTACACCGAGCCGCCGCGCGGCATGGCCAGCGCCCTCGGCTTCCTGCTGATCGCGACCAGCACGCCGCGGCAGTGGCAGAAGCAGTGGCCGACGGCCGCGGCAGTCGACCAGTGGCTGGCCGAGCAGATCGCGACGCGCCTGAAGACGACCGACGCCAACGACACCATCTATCACTTCCGGGCGTCGGAGGACTACGACCCGTCGTCGCACCTGGGCGAGATCTCGGCGCCGCTGCTCGCCATCAACTCCGCCGACGATTTCGTGAACCCGCCGGAGATGCCGATGATGCAGGCGCTCATCGGCAAGGTGAAGCACGGCCGCTTCGTGCTGCTGCCGTCCACCGACGCGACCCGCGGCCACGGCACGCACAGCCTGCCGGCCGTGTGGGGCGAGCAGCTGGCGGCGTTCCTGAAGGCGCTGCCGTAGCACCGCCGCTGCGCTCACGTCGGCGTGCCGGCGAGGAAGCGCTTGGGGTTGTCCTCGAGGATGCGCCGCAGCATCGCCGGCGGCAGCCCGGCCTTGACCAGCATCGGTCCGAACACGGTGACGGTCTGCGCCAGGCCGGCGCCGCCGTTCTTCTTCAGCGATCGCGGCGACGCGAAGTCCGAGGACAGCAGCAGCTTGTCGGCGTGGCCGGCCTGGACCAGCGCCATCGCCGCCACGACCTTGTCGGCGTCGTGGACGATCGGCAGCGTCACGCGATCGAAGCCGACGAACGCGCCGCGCCGGGCGATCGCGATCGCCACCTCGGCCTTCGGATCGTGCAGGCAGCACAGGTGGCCGATGGCGACGTGGTCGAGATCCGCCCCGGCCTGCTCGAGGATGTCGAGCTGGCGCAGCGCGGCCTCGGGCGGCACCTCGGCGGCCCCCGGGCGCTGGCCCAGATAGGCGTTGTGCGTGAAAATCGGCAGGCCGGTGCGCGCCTGGGCGAGGCCGATGGCGCGGAACACTACTCGTTCGGTGTCAGTCAGCGTGCCCCTTTCCTGCCCGATCTCGCCGAACGCGCCCAGCCGATCGCGCTTGGCTTCGGCGACCAGGACGTCGGCGATCTGCTCGGCCGACTTGCCGGTGAGTTCCCCCGGATACGACCGCTGCATGTAGTAGCCGCCGCTGGCGACGACCGGCAGCCCGCTGTCCTTCGTGATCCGCGTGAGCGCGTCGAGGCTGCGGTGCATGTCGGGATGTCCGCCGTCGACGAGCAGGGCAAGGCCGTCGGCCTTGGCCGCGCGCGCTTCCTCGGTCATCAGCGCGACGTCGTCGGTGAAATGCGCGGCGGCATCGAGCGGAAAACGCATCGACAGGTGTTCGTGGAACAGCACCGGACCGGACAGCCGATCGGGCGGCACGTCGCCGGTCAGCGTCCGGATCACGGGTCGCGGAGCCGCGGCCTGGCGGCCCTCGCCCGCCGCCAGACGCGGCAGGCCGAGGGGCACCGACACGGCGCCCAGTGACGCGAGCAGCGCCCGACGGGTGAGGGTGGCCATGATGGGTCGATTCTACGCCCGGCGCGGTATCATCCAGCCGATGGCCCAGTTCGGTCGCTGCCTTGCGTGTGGCCCTTGCCGGCGCGGGGCTGCTCCTCGCCCTGGCCGCCCCGCCGGCGCATCTGCACGGCCAGGAAGCGGACCTGCCCCCGCTCGTCTACGTCTGCCCGATGCACTCCGATCAGGTGTCGCACGAGAAGGGCGAATGCCCGATCTGCGGCATGGGCCTCGAGCCGATGCGGCTCGACACCGTCTACACCTGCCCGATCCACGCGGTCGTCTCCGAGCGGCACCCCGGCAAGTGCCCGATTTGCTCGCGCCCGCTGGGCGAAGTCACGGTCTCGGTGGCCTGGAAGTGCGGCGGCTCGGACAAGGAACTGACCGCACCGGAGAAATGTGCCGACGGCACGGCGGCGATCCGGGTGCAGAAGACCCTCGCCCACGGCAACCACAACCCCCAGCACGGCGGCCAGTTCTTCATGGCGGCCGACAGCTGGCACCACATCGAAGGCACCTACCCGTCGCCCGGCGTCTTCCGCCTCTACCTGTTCGACGACTACACCAAGCCGCTCGCCGCCGACCGGATCGCCGCCGTGACCGCGCGGGTGGTGACCAAGGAAGAAACCAACCCGCAGACCTTCGAGACGCGGGAAGTCACCGCCGTGCCGCTCACGCCGTCCAAGGACGGCCCCTACCTCGAAGCCGCGATCGACTCGGTGCCCCTGCCGGCCAGCCTGATCGTCCAGGCCAGCTTCACCGCCGGCAGCAAGGAGCAGCGCTTCGACTTCACCTTCACCGAACACTCGGTGGCCACGGCGCCACAGACCATCGACGGCGCGACGCGGCTGGCGATGGACATCCCCGACGACCCCGGCGGGGTGCTGGCGTTGCTGCGCGAGCGCCGGGATCAGGTGAAGGAGATCGTCAGCCGCGGCAGCCTGACCGAAGTGTGGGTGCCGGCCCTCCAGGCCAAGGAACTGGCCCTGGCTCTCGAGCTGCACGCGCGCGAGTTCCCCGAGCGGCAGCGGCTGCAGATGGGCGCCGCGGTTCGCGAGGTGGTGCTGGCCGCGTTTCGCCTCGACGCCGCCGGGGACCGCGGCGAACGCGAGGAAGTGGCACGGGCGTCGGCGTCGCTGCTCACGGCCGTGACCACGATCGAGTCCCTGTTCCCGTCGAGTCGACCATGAGAGCGACCATGCGCATGCCATCGCGAGCTCTGGTTGCGGCCGTCGGTCTGTGGGCCGCCGCGGTCGGGCAGACCATCCCCGGTGAGGCGCACAAGTCGATCACCTCGAAGTTCCTCTACAACGAGGACGTCTTCCCGGTGTTCAAGGCGCACTGCGGCCGCTGCCACGTCGAGGGCGGCGTGGCGCCGATGTCGCTCATGACCTACGACGAGGCGTCGCCGTGGGCCGAGTCGCTGCGGATTGAGCTGCTCGCCGACACGATCCCGGCGTGGCACCCGCTGAAGCTCACGGCGCGGGAGCTCGACCTCGTGCTGGTCTGGGCCACTGGCGGCGCCCCGCGCGGCAAGCCCGAGAACGCCCCGCCGCCGGTCACGCTGGTCACGGAGTGGCCGGCCGGTCGGCCGGATTTCGAGCTGCCGATGCCGGCGCCCTTCACGCTCGAGGCGTCGGTGGCGGAAGCGACCCACGACGTCGAGCTGTCACTGGCTAAGGCGACGGGGCGCACCGTGCGGGCGTTCGATCTGAAGCCAGGCACGCCGGCGATCGTCCGCAGCGCAACGCTGCTGCTCAAGTCGGGGAGCGGCGCGCCGCGAGAGCTGGGCACCTGGGTGCCGGGCCAGGACCAGCCGGTGCAGCTGACGACGCCGCTGCGCGTCCCGGCCGGCGCCTCATTGGTGGCGCGCCTCCTCTACAAGCGCACCTGGAAATACGAGGGGCAGGCGCTGACCGACGCCAGCACGCTCGGGGTGTACTTCGCCGAGTCGACCACCCGCCGCCCGACGCCGCGCTGACGCGCGATCCGGCTAGAGTGCCGGCGGCCGCGGTCGCCCACGCCACAACGCGATGGCTGCAGCCAACGGCGCGAGCATCACGGTCTCGGTCGCCATCGCCCACAGGTTGTGCCGCCAGAAGCCCGACAGCCAATAGCGGCGCGAGATCGCGTCGAACACGAACGCGTCGGCGAAGAAGAACGCCGACGAGAGCGGCCACAACGCCATCACGCCGAGCGGCGGGGTGTCGTCGGAGCCGAGCCAGTCGAAGAGCACGTGGGAGGTCCAGGCGGCCGCGACCACGACTGCCAGCCGCGGGTCGCGCCAGCGGGACCACGCCAGCGCCACGACGCCGGCGAGGGCGGCGGCGCCGAGGCTGTGCGTCTCCATGCTGTGGCGGCCCCATAGGAAGTCGAGGTCGGGCAGCATCGCCACCACCGCGGCCACTCGGACCAGCGGATCCCGCACCAAGCGGCGCAGCGGCCCGGCCCGACCGAGTCCCGGCTGGTCGCCGCCGAATGCCAACGCGCAGATGACGCCGCCGAGCGCATGTCCGATCGGGCTCGGCACTACGTCGCGATCCTGATCATCGCCCCACCGTACGCAACAGTTGCCGACCCGGTCAAACCGCGACGATGGCAGTCCCGCGATCCGGGTTCGGCCTGGACGCATGGGGCGAAAGTGAGTGACTCCCGTAAGTCACTGATAAATAAGCGCTAGTTCTATCGAAGTTCACGTATTTTCGCTTGACTTTCGCTTGGCCTGTGGTTAGCATTTGCACGGTCGAACGATGGCCCGCCGGCGCGGGCCGTCCCCAACTCGACGGAGATTCCCATGCCTGTGGACGAGACCAAAGAGCGACTCAAAGCCATCGAGATGGCGGTCGGCCAGATCGAGAAGCAGTTCGGCAAGGGCGCCATCATGCGCCTGGGCCAGAAGGGCGGCGTTCAGCCGGCCGATGCGATCTCCACGGGATCGATCAGCATCGACTACGCCCTGGGCATCGGCGGGTTCCCGCGCGGTCGCGTCGTCGAGGTCTTCGGCCCCGAGTCCTCGGGCAAGACCACGCTCACGCTGCAGGTGATTGCCGAGGCCCAGCGCGCCGGCGGCATGGCGGCGTTCGTCGATGCCGAACACGCGCTCGACGCCGAGTACGCCAAGAAGCTCGGCGTCGACATCGACAACCTGCTGGTGTCGCAGCCCGACAACGGCGAACAGGCGCTCGAGATCGTCGAGGTGCTGGTCCGCTCCAACTCGGTCGACGTCGTGGTCGTCGACTCGGTGGCGGCGCTGGTGCCCCGCGCCGAGATCGAGGGCGAAATGGGCGATGCGCAGGTCGGCCTGCAGGCGCGGCTGATGTCGCAGGCGCTGCGCAAGCTCACCGGCGCGGTGTCGAAGTCGAAGACCTGCCTGGTGTTCATCAACCAGCTGCGCGAGAAGATCGGCGTGATGTTCGGCAGCCCCGAAACGACGACCGGCGGCCGCGCGCTCAAGTTCTACTCGTCGGTGCGCATCGACATCCGGCGCATCGGCGCCATCAAAGACGGCGAGGTCGTGGTCGGCGGCCGCACCCGCGTCAAGATCGTGAAGAACAAGATGGCGCCGCCGTTCCGCGAAGCCGAAGTCGACATGATGTACGGCGAGGGCGTATCGCGCGAAGGCGACCTCATCGACCAGGCGGTCGAGCGCAAGATCATCGACAAGAGCGGCGCCTGGTTCTCGTTCGCCGGCGAGCGGCTCGGCCAGGGCCGCGAGAACGTCAAGATCTTCCTCAAGGAACACATCGACCTGCGGCAGGCCATCGAAGACAAGGTCCGGCGCGAGCTCGGGCTCGTGCGCGAGACCGAGGCCGCGGTCGTCTAGCGTCCACCGGCCGTGGACGTCGCGCTCTTCCGGCTGATCAACGGCGCGCACGCGGCCGTCGCCGATCCGGTGATGGTCGCCGTCACGTGGCTGGGCGTCGGGGCTGCCGTCTGGTTCGCGCTGTCCCTGATCGCCATGTCCCGGCCCCGGCATCGCGCCGCGGCCACACGGGCGATCCTGGCGCTGGCGGTCACCCTCGGGATCAACGATCTCACCGTCAAGCGACTCGTCGCTCGACCGCGGCCGTTCGTGAGTCAGCTCGCCGACGCGCGGGTCATCCAACGCCCGCGCCCGACGACGCCCTCGTTTCCGTCGGGCCACTCGGCTACGGCCGTGGTCGGCGCCGTGTCGCTGGCCCGCGTGTGGCCGCAGGCCCGCTGGGCGCTGGCGATCCTCGGTGCGCTCATCGCTTACTCACGGATCTACGTCGGCGTCCACTACCCCACCGACGTCCTCGCCGGCCTGCTGCTCGGCGCCGCCTGCGTGTGGCTGGTGCTCGGGGGCCGTCACCCTTCCACGTGGTCGCGGTCGGGCCCTCCCCCGCCCGGTTCGCGCTACGTGCCGTGAGTGGTTTTGCTGTCGCGCTGAACCGCGTCGAGGGGCGATCCCTCCGCCTTGGCCTCAGGACCTTTCGCTGATACGAATTCGGCCTGGCGGAGGGATCCGCCCCTCTCCGCGTTGGCAGACAGACGAGCCAGGGTCCATATCGCTGGTGCCGTCTTCACCCGCACGCGGCACTAGAGGGGCTCCCGTCTCCGGCCTCAGAACTGACGCTGTACGAACCGATTCGGCTCGGAGACGGCAGCCCCTCCCGACGCGGGCATACCGCAGGATTGGCGTCATTTTCCCTATGTTATGATTCGGATTCTGTGCCCGAACGCGAGGGCGCAGCGTGGCCAGGTAGCTCAGTTGGTAGAGCACGTGACTGAAAATCACGGTGTCGGCGGTTCGATCCCGTCCCTGGCCACCACCTTAAAACGCCAACAAAACCGGTTAATTTTCGCGATCATCCGCTCGGAGTCGCGATCGGTGATTCTGCACGGGGTCACACCGGGTCACTGGAGCACCAGTCGTGGGCAACTACGACGACCTGATCAACCAGCTTGCGCGCCAGCACCAGGGCGAGGTCGAGGCCGCAAAGATCGCTGACGCTGTGGACGAGGGTCAAAGGCCCGCAGCGCGCCGAGGCGCGTACGCGGCGCCACCCCGTCGGCCTTGAGCTGATCGGTGACCGTCGACGGCGAACTGTTCTGGGCGTAAGCGTTCGCGCCGGAGCTCGTCGAGCCGCTGATGGAGTCGGCGGCGACGGCGCAGCAAAGATGCTGCTGGCCGATGGGTGGCAGCCAGCGGGCCGCAAGCGCACTAACCCGACTTACGGAAATCCTCTAACGGCGAGCCATGAGCTGCAGGAATCGAATCTTGCAGGTACCGGCTGTGTGACCTACGACGAGGTGCTCCGGTTGCCGGGCAATACTCGCGTCCTGCTCAAAGACGGCAAAGTGGGCCACATCGTGTCGTGGTATCACACCGCACAAGCGGTCGCAGTTGAGGTCGGGCCAGAGCGTCGCATCATTAGCGCCAAGGACTTCAGGCTTGGCGCTGACGGGATCGTGGTGGAGGGTCCTCAGGACCCTGCTGCCGATCCGGGGGGTCAGCAGCCGGCACGCCGCCGATACCAGGCTCAGGGCAAAGGCCGCGGGGCCAGCCGCACTAGGACGTGGCTGATAGCCATGGATGAGCTATTGGCTCGTCCAGAACGAATCACCAGCCCTGCGAAGCCCCGAGCCAGGGCGGAGGGTGACTCGGAGCCTCGGAGCCCCTCGATCAGCGGGGCGTGGCGATTCTAGCCGTACCACGCCAACGGCTTGCACGCCTTTCGCCAGCGCACCTGCGGCTCGCCGACCCCGGCGAAGTTTGGTGGTTACAGCATTCAAAGCGGGACGTCAGGCGAACGCTTGCGGCCCTTCGGTGTTGGTGGCATCCTGAGCGGACTCGCGCGAGCCCAAGCCTCTACGGAGGGCCAGCATGATAAATACCGCTGTTCGTGGTGGCGCCGTCGTCGCACTTCTGGTGGTTTTCGTCGCATGCGGGAGTTCGGGGCCAACTTCGCCAAGTGGATTCAGTCAGCCCTCACCCAGTCCCTCACCGACGCCCACTCCGGCGCCAACTCCGGCGCCAACTCCGCGGCCGCCGATCAGTTTTCCTCCGTTGTCTGGGCCATCGCGCACCTTCATCTTCGCTAGCGAAGTGGGGTACCCAGTCAGGGACTTCACGAAACAGTCGCGGTTTGTCCTCTACGAGAATGGCGCGTTCGGGCTGCGCTACGAAGCAAATAGCTTTGGCCCTGCTTATAGTACACTGGCCAATATCAGAACGCCAACGGCGTCCTTCTGTTTCTGTTCGAGTTCCAAGGCCGGACCGTCGACGACATCTGGGATGATGCGACGGCCACTCTCAGTGGGGATACGCTGACGGTCCAGTACGACCTGACCATGCAGCACTCCGACTTCGAGAATGCTGTGTACCTACTGATGCAGTGATCGTGTGCCAGCACGGGCGCACTACGCCGAGGTCCTCCGGTTGCAGGAGGCCGCGATGAGGCTCCACGAACGCCAGCCGTCTACTGCGGAACGCCGCCCGCGTGGCCCTCGTGGCCGGTGCTGCCGGATCGCTCGCCCTGATGTTCTACGCCGGACGACGCCAGCAGTCCGCGATCCTGATTACGCTCTTCACGGGATGGGTGGCGTCGCCGTTCATGGGCCTGCTGCTGGCTGATCTCGGTTCGCTATGGCCAACGTCAGCGAGGCGCGCCCTGCACGGCCTGATGGTCGCTGTGGCGGTCGGTTCCCTGGCGGTGTACGGCACCAATGCCGTCAGACCGCTCAGCTCGAAGGGCGCCTTCCTGTTCCTCGTCGTCCCCGCGGCGGCGTGGTTGCTGACGGCGATCGTGTTCGTCGCCGCGGCGAGACAATCGCGCTCGCTGCCTTGGAGGCGAGACGCGCCGCACCCTGACGGCGAGCTAGCCTCCTTCGACAAAAAGTCGAACGGCATCATTTAGTCGCGTGATTCGATTGCAGTAACGGCTACTTCAAGGGTATGTTGACGCCAGCCACACACCGCCACTTTCCGTCCGACATCTTCACCCAGGTATCCACGAAGCGCTGCTTTCCCGCAACCGGTTGCCCCTTCGGATCGGTTCCCTTCCCAGTCCAGATACCGGTGACGATCGCGGATCGCCCGTGACTGTCACCTTCATCTCCGTGCCCGTCGTGTCCTGCCACTTGGAACCTGTTGCGTCGGCCACGAACTCCGCCTTCGTCTGCATCGTGCCGTCGGGTGCATAGAAGACGAAGCTTGGCGCCAGCAGTGGGTCGAGCGCCTTGCCGTCGCTGGCCTCAGCGGCCTTCTCCCACTGCGCCTCCAAGTCGAGCAGCATTTTCTCGACGCTCCCCTGGGCAAGGCCGACCGCGCCGGTTGCTACGACGATCGCGAGTATGAAGGTGGATCTCTTGGCGAACGACGACCGAGCGAAGCGAACCAGCACCGCGGCGAGGGCAGATTTATACATAGGGCTCTCCGCCGGGTATAAACACCGTGGCCCGCCAAACGCACAGACGGTCAAAGAACGCTGGGCGGATTGCCTGGCGGGCGGGATTAGAGATCGACAGGCTCGTGTACTCTGACCACGAACGATCGGCCGAGTGTTTCGAGTGCGGTCGAGCTGAATATATCCACGGCGGTCGTTGTAGACCACGAACAGGCCGGTGCCGCTGCGGTTGAGCAGCGCGAGCCGGATGTTGGACGAGAACTGCCCGGTCTGGCCGTTGTACTGCAGCAGCGCCGAGACGTTGGCCAGCGTGGTGAAGGAGTAGGTGGCTTTGATCGGTACCAGGTTGTTGACGAACGAGCCGTACGGTAAATCCACGTCCTGCCTGGTCCACCCGGGGTTGGCGGTGATCGTCGGCGTGATGCGGTAGGCGCTGGTGAGCTCGATGCTTGAAGTCGCCGTCGTAGTATTGCCGATGCGGTAGCGGACGGTGCCCGTGACGCGCGCGCTCGGGTTGTGCGATACTCGAACGAGTTCTGCCACCAGGTATCGCCGGCGGGAATCACCACGCGGTTGCCGTCACGGTTGTACACCTGGAATGGCGCCGTGGGGTGGTCTTTGTTTAGTCCGCGAACCAGCCGAACCGGCCGCCCTGCATCGGCTGGATTTCGAACGCGTGAAGGTGCCACGACTCGGTCTGCAGCTCGCCGTCGAAGCCGTAGTACGAGTTGTAGGACATATGCGGCGCAATGCGGCGGATCCACTCGATGTTCTTCGGCTGCGGCTGGAAGAACGCGCGGAACTCGGGCCGCCGGTAGCCGCGGCGCGGCAGAAAGCCGACCTCGGGGTTGAAGTGTTCGCCGACCTGCGAATAGCCGCCGGAGATCTGCCACAGATTGTTGGTGAAGTTGTAGAACGCGCGGCCGGAGTAGTCGCTGCCCTCGGCGCCGGTCGGGCGGTATCCGGCGTGTCGGTGCGCGCCATGAACGCCGAGATCCGCTGGCTCGCGGACAGCTGGATGTTGGCGTCCACGCCATAGGCGCGGTTCCAGTCGTCGAGCGCGCGTCGAGTCGTCGCCGGTGCCCTGTCGGTTGACGAAGATCGCGCCGTAGCTCGAGCGGCCGACTTCACGCTGCAGCGCGCACCACGCTGAAGTTGTTGGCCGGGCGCGATCGGTGCCGCCGCGCGCGTCCTCGGCGTCGTCGGTCTGGATGTTCAGCACGCCGACGTTCCAGCCGCCGATCTTGCCGCTGAAGCCGCGCGCCGCCGAGGATGTCGATCGGCACGCCGGTCGGCCGACAGGCCGATGCGGCGCGAGAAGAACAGGTCGATCGGCTGCGGCTGGCCGAACTGGAACGTCGAGGCGTTCTCGAGGAAGAACGGCCGCTTCTCGGGGAAGAACAGGTCGAAGCGCGTCAGGTTGACCTGCTCTTCGTCGGCCTCGACCTGCGCGAAGTCGGTGTTGACCGTGACGTCGAGCGTCAGGTTGGGACGGATTCCCCACTTCACGTCGAGGCCGACGTCGCGCTTTCTTGTCGACGCTCGTCGTCCGGCGCGCGTGAAGTCCTTGTTGACCGAGCCGAGCGCGTATGGAATCAGCTTGATGTCGCGGCGCGCCGGCAGGTCGAGGCCCGGACATCTTCGCCGCCAGCGAGACGCGGTAGATGTCGAAGCCGCGCGGAATCGGCGCGAGGTAGACCTGCTCGTTCTTGTGCCGGATGTTGCGCAGCACGTTGAAGCCCCAGGTCCGGTCGGTCGCCGGTCGGATAGCGAAGCGTCTTGAGCGGAATCGCCATCTCGGTTTCCCATCCGCGCTCCGTGATCTGCGACTCCACCGTCCAGTCGCCGTCCCAGTTCGGATTGAAGGCGCTGATGCCGCCGCGCTGCGTGCCGCCGGCGCCGCCGCCGCCGAACGAGATGCCGCTGGTCTGTCCCTCGCGTGCGACCTGGCCGTCGTACTCGATGCCGAGCGGGTTGGTGCCGAACACGAACGCGTTCTGGTTGTCGTTGAAGGTGTCGAACACCAGCACGATCGAGTCGGTTTCGCTCAGCGAGGCGTCGCGACGCGCCTGCGACACGATGATCTTCGAGGGCTCGCTGTCGAAGCGATGACGCCGATGTAGATGTTGCCTTGCCGACGAGCAGCCGCACTTCGGTCCGTTCGGTGGCCGGCGCGCCCTGAGGATCCTGCTGGGTGAACGTCGAATAGGGCTCTACGGACTCCCAGACCGCGTCGTTGACCCGGCCGTCGATCGTGGGGGAGTGCCGGTCTCTTCTATCTTACCGGGGGCGCCGGAGACGACGGCTCCAGTAGCAGGTGCGGCGGGGATCGAACCGTTCTGGGCGAAGACGAGCGACGCCGACAACGTCAGCGCGCTCACACAACACGAGCAGATTGCATTTCTCACAACCGAAAA
>CAWAYR010000017.1:0-174938 GCA_963786365.1 uncultured Acidobacteriota bacterium | reverse complement strand
GGCGAAGTACTGCTGGCGCCGCGCCCAGTCGGTAATCGTGTCGACGACGCGCCCGATCAGCTGCTTGACCGAGTGTTCGCGCTCCGGCGAGCCGATGTGGCCGCGAAAGTACTTCGAGACCACGATGTTGGTCGCCTGCTGCGACCACGTCTTCGGCATCTCGACGTTGCGTTGCTCGAAGACGACCTTGCCCTTTTCGTTGCCGATGACCGCGTCGCGAAGCTCCCACTCCACCTCGTCGAACGGGTCGACCCCGGCGACGGTGAAGTAGCGGGGGAAATCGAGCCCCGGAATCGTGACCGCCGATGTCCGGCCCGCGGCCGTCGTCGCCCCGACCGGCTCCACGTGTCCTCCGGCTGCCTCCTGCCCGGCAGCCGCAGCCGCCAGCTTGTGCCCAGCGCCTTCCTGCATGCGTCCTCCGCCTCGTTCAGAGACGAGACTGCCCCTCCCTCAAGGGGGTCACGTCAAAAATATCTGGCCTGGCCCTGATGTCTGGTGTGTGCGCGCGACTAGTAGACTTCCCGATTTTGCACTTCTTCGTCAGACTTCGTCGTCGCTCGATGTGGGCCAGGGCTCAGATGGCTGGGTAGCGTCTGAAGCCGCATGGCGCCTCGCGCGCGACGCCAAGAATGCGCGTGTAACGACGGTTTGTCAAGCGCTGCAACCACAACATCTTGCGGATAAATTTTAGGTCGAACGCAAGATGTTCCGGTTCCCGCCAGGAATCGAAACATTTGCTTTATTTTCGCTTTTGCAACGAGAAAATGCCAGCGAATTCCAGGAGAAACGGGGCTGCCGAAGGTGGCGGGCGGAGGGCGGCCGGGGCTACGGACCAGCACGGCGGCCATCGTCGCCGCTTTGTCGGCGAGTTTGCCGGCGAAGACCACGTTGCGCGACTTCAAGGCCTCGTCGGCCTGCTGCATGAAGCGGCGCGCGGTGTCGTACTGGGCCCGGCCGTCGGCGTCGAGGGTCTGGTAGACGACCCGCTCGAGATCGCGCGCCGCCTGCGCCAGCAGGGTCCGCACCGACAGATCGGCCTTGGCGTTGGCGCCGGTGTTCTGCATCGCCAGCGACGGCTGCGGCTGCGGCGCCGACGCCCGCGCCGGCGGCCCCTGCGGCTCCTCGACCGCCGTTTCGGGGCGGGGCGGGTCGCGGCGAGCCGGGCGGGTCGGGCGCGGCGAGGCGGTCACCGCCTCGGCCGAAACCGGCTCTGCCGGCAGCGGCGGATCGGGCTGGTACTCGGCGACGACGCGCGGCGGGGCCTCGGGCGGGGCCAGCATCGGCATCGGCGCCGGCGCCGACGCGCGGGCCGAGGCGCAGCCGCTGGTCAGGGCTGCCGCCGTCAGGCCGCACACCATCGCGACCACGCGGGGGAGCATACCGGCATTGTAGCGCCCCTGGCGCCGAGCCGGCACACCGGCCGTCACCGCTCAGGCGGCTCGCGGTAACGAGATGGTGAAGGTGGTGCCGACGCCGGGCGTCGACTCGACGTCGATGTCACCGTGGTGCAGCTGTACGGTGCGGAAGACCATCGACAGGCCGATGCCGCTGCCGCCGCGCTTGGTCGTGAAGTAGAGATCGAAGATGCGGGCCAGCTGATCCGCCGGGATGCCCTGGCCGGTGTCGCGGACCCGGATCAGCACGCGGCCGTCGCGCGCACCCTCGCAGTAGATCTTCAGCGTGCCCCCGTGCGGCATCGCCTGCACGGCGTTCACGGCCAGGTTCATCAGCGCCTGGCGCAGCATCGTCGGATCGGCATCCACGGCCAGCGCCGCATCGCCGACGACGGCGTCGACCGACACGCGGGCGGCCTCGGCCTCGGGACCGACCGTCCGCGTGACGTCGGCGGCCAGCGTCGCCACCTCGATGCGCTCGATGCGCATGTCCTCGGGCCGGGCGAACTTCAAGAAGCCCTGGACCACGGCGTCGAGCCGGCGGATCTCCTGGCCGATGACGTCGGCGTGGGCGCGCACGTCGGCCGTCGGCGCCCCCTTCTCGAGCTTCTGACGCAGCAGCTCCAGATGGATGGTCATCGCGTTGAGCGGGTTCTTGACTTCGTGGGCGACCCCGGCGGTGAGCCGGCCCAGCGCCGTCACCCGTTTGGAGAGCTGGGTGATCTCCCGCCGCACCTCGCCGCCAGCCGGCAGCGCCCGCAGCTGCGCGCTCACCGTGTCGAAGACGCCGCGCAGGTCCTGCATCTCCGCTTCCTCGAGGTCGAGCGTCACGCCGAGCTCGCCGCGGCCGAGGCGCGTCAAGCTGCTCTGGATGATGTGGATCGGGCGCAGCACCGCCTGGGCGAGGAAAATGGCGACCAGCACGGACACCAGCAGCAGCCCGAGCGCCGCCGCCAGCGCCGGCGTCACCGTTTCTTCGAGCGATCGCCGGACCAGCAGCGTCGAGATGCCGATGCGGATCTCGCCCAGCGCGTCGTCGTCGAGCAACAGCGGCGCACTCCACTCGAGCGTGCGGCCGCGCGATGACCAGATCTCCATCAGCTGTGACAGCCCGTTCCTGGCCAGCAGATCCTGCAGGCTGCCACCGACGGCGAGCCGCTGCCCGACCTGCGCCGGATCGCTGTGCGCCACCGCCACGCCGGCGGCGTCGACGATGGCGGCGTAGGTGACGTCGTCGGAGTAGATCGAGGCCTGCAGGATCGAGCGGATGCCGGCATCGGCGGCCAGCTCGGCGTAAGCGGCGTCACGGCTCGTCACCACCTCGTAGGCGCGATGGAACACGGCGTTGGTCAGCAGCTCGCCGCGGGCGCGGCTCTCCTCGAGCGACAGCCGGGCGATACGCGCCAGGTGGGCGACGCTCAGCGCGACGACCACGGCACCGACCAGCGCCGTGACGCCGAGGATCTGCTTGAGGCGGATCGACATACCGGTCGGGCCCGGGGCGGGGCGCCGGCCGCGGCTCACGCGGCCGCGGTCACGCGCCCTGCTTCATGCGGTTCAGCTTGTTGTGCAGCGTCTTCAGGCTGATGCCGAGCATCTCGGCGGCGCGGGTCTTGTTGCCCGACGCGGCGTCGAGGGTGGCGAGAATCAGCTTCTGCTCGGCCTCGTCGACCGTCATCCCGGGTGTCAGCATGACTTCGGTGGATGCGGTCGCCGACGGCGTGACCCGCCGATCCGCCGCCGTCAGCGGCGGCAGGTGCCGCGCCTCGATGAAGTCGCCCTTGGCCAGGATGACCGCCCGTTCGATCACGTTGCGCAGTTCGCGGACGTTGCCCGGCCAGGTGTAGGCCTCGAGGCGGCGCATCGCCTCGGGGTCGATCGCCTTCACGCTCTTCTGGTCGCGCTGGTTGAACTCCTCGAGGAAGGTCTGGACCAGCAACGGCAGGTCTTCGCGCCGGTCGCGCAGCGGCGGCAGGCCGATGGTGAAGACGTTCAACCGGTAGTAGAGATCCTCGCGCAGCTTGCCGCTGCGCACCGCCGCGGCCGGGTCGGCGTTGGTGGCGGCGAGGACCCGCACGTCGACGTCCTGCTCGGCGCGCCCGCCCAGACGCCGGAAGCGGCGCTCCTGCAGCACGCGCAGCAGCTTGACCTGGGTCGCCGGCATCATCTCGGCGATCTCGTCGAGGAACAACGTGCCGCGATCGGCCAGCTCGAAGCAGCCGGCCCGCCGCTCGTAGGCGCCGGTGAACGCCCCCTTCTCGTGGCCGAAGATCTCGCTCTCGAGCAGCGTCTCGGGGATCGCCGCGCAGTTGATCGCGACATACGGCAGCTGCAGGCGCGGGCTCAGCTGGTGCAGCGTCTGCGCGACCAGCTCCTTGCCGGTGCCCGACTCGCCGATGATCAGCACCGACGCCGTCGTCGGCGCGGCCTGCTCGATGACGTTGTAGACCTTGCGCATCTCGCGGCTGGCGCCGACCATGCGGCCGAATCGGCCCTCTTCGCGCAGCCGGCGCCGGAGTTCGGTGTTCTCGCGCCGCGCAGCGCTCAGCTCCGCCAGGCGCTCGAGCAGGTGGCGCAGCCGCTGCGGGTCGACCGGCTTGGTCAGGTAGTCCTCGGCGCCGTGCTTCAAGGCATCGACCGCCGTCTCGATCGTGCCCTGGGCGGTGAGCAGCACGAAGTACAGGTGCGACAGGTCGTCGCCGAGCGCGGCGAGCAGCTGCAGCCCGTCCATCCGCGGCATGACCAGGTCGCTGACGATGATGGTCGGCCGGAACGACGTCACCGCCGCCATCGCCTCTTCGCCGTCGGCGGCCGCCTCCACGGTGAAGCCCCAGGTCCTGACCAGCTCGGTCAGGCCGAGACGTGCCGCTTCGTCGTCCTCGACGATCAGCACCCGTTGTGCGGCAATCGCCGCTCGCGCCGCATCGCTCACCGGGAAAGTGTACCATCGACCGACGACGCACTTCGATGACGGACTTGGCGCCCGACATGCGCGAGGTGCCTGCCGCGCCCGCCCCTCTTCCATCACCGCCGCTGCCCGCGTCGCACATGACGGCGGCGCGGGCGCTCCTCGAAGTGCTGCTTTGCTCCAGTTATCCGACGCAGCTGGTCGTCGCTGGCGCCCTGGCCGCCGCCGGCGTGCCCGGCGTCAAGGCCGACGGCAGCCTCAACGCGCCGTTCGTCATTGCCGTCTCGCTCGGTGACGCCGCCCTGGTCGTGGCCCTCATCATCTGGTTCATCCGCCGTAACGGCGAGTCGATGGCCCAGGTCTTCGTGGCCGGGCGTCCGGCGTGGCGCGAGGTCGGACTGGGCGTCGGCCTGGCGCCGCTGGTGCTTGTCGGCATCTCGCTGCTGGTCGCGGCGATCCGCGCCGCGGCGCCGGTCCTGCACAACGTGCCGACCAATCCGATGGGCGCGCTGATGCGCGACCCGATCCTCGCGGTGACCTTCGCCGTCGTCGTCGTGCTGGCCGGCGGCGTCCGCGAGGAACTGCAGCGCGGGTTCCAGCTCCACCGCCTCACCGGGCACGTGTGCGGCCCGGGGCTGGCGCTGGTGCTGACCAGCGTCGCCTTCGGCGCCGGCCACACCCTTCAGGGCTACGACGTCGCCGTCGCCACCGGCGCGCTCGGCGCCTTCTGGGGGTTGCTCTATCTCGGGCGCCGCAGCGTCGTCGCCGCGGCGGTGAGCCACGGCCTCTTCAACCTCGCCCAGGTGGCGATCGCGTGGGCCATCGGCGACACGCTGCCGCCGCCCTAGCGGCTAGCCGATCTCGACCACCGGCGTACGCCGGCGCAGCTCGCTCAGCCAATCGGCAATCAGCTCGCGCCGGCGCTCGGCCTGCAGGCGCTCGCGCGCCACCCGCACGCGGTCGTCGGCGGCGACCCCGGCGGCATCGAGGTCGGCGTCGTGCGCCCGCGCATACTCGGCCACTTCGGCTTCACCGGCCACGCCGGCGGTCGCAAAGCGCTGGTCGAGGTAGGCGGCGATGCGCAGGTCGTCGCGCACCCAGGCCGCGATGCGGGCCGGGGTGAAGCCGCCACGCGCCAGGATCCCCTGCAGCGCCGCCGGCGACCCGGCGCGCGCCTCGATCGTCGCCACCCGCCCGTCGACGGCGGCTTGCGGTGGTTCGGGCGGCGCGAAGCGCGCCACCTCGTGGAGCACGAGCCAACGCTCGATCAGCCGGGTCGTGGCGACGCGTTCGGGGTCAGGCCCGCCGGCTTCGACCAGGCCGAGGGCCAGCGCGGTCCGGACGTCCGACAGGGTGATCACGGCTCCGCCGACGATCGCCACGGTGCGCTCGACGAGCGTCTCCTGACGCGCCGTGACCGCCGCCGGCGCCGCGACCGTCAGCGCCAGCATCAGGACGGCGGCTGGCAGTTCCTGCGACGTTCGCCGGCGGGGCATCACCGCCAAATGTAACCGGGACAGACCCCGAGACATTCACCGGCCACTAGAACGCCTGGCCTAGTGACAGGTGATACACCACCCGGCGTTCGGTGCCGTTGTTCAGGTCGCGCTGGTCGAGCTTGAATCCGACGTCGAGGCGCAGCGGCCCGAGCGGCGAGCGGTAGCGGATGCCGACCCCCGCCGCGGCGCGCAGCTCGCCGAAGTTGAGGTCACTGACGCGGAGAAAGACGTTACCGGCGTCGAGGAAGCCGACCAGGCCGACCCCCTTCACGTGAGGCGTCCGCAGCTCGAGGTTGAAGACGGCCATGGCATTGCCGCCGGTCGGATAGCCGTCGGCGTTCAACGTCGCTTCGGTGCCGAGCCGGTCGAGCGCGAAGCCGCGTACCGTGCTGTCGCCGCCGGCGAAGAAGCGTTCGCTGGCCGGCAGGTCGGTCACGACGTCGACGATCTGTTCCCCGTCGGGCCCGAGCACCGGCTGCCCGGCATCGTCGACGCGCGGCACCGGCGTCTCGAAGCCGCGCGCCAGGCCGAGCCGGGCGCCGGCGGCGACCACGAACGAGCGGCCGCCCGGCAGCCGCCGGTAGGTGAAGGCCTGCATGAAGCCCTTGCTGAAGCCGACCTCCGATCCGATTGCCGGCAGCCCGAGTTCCCAGTCGGCGCCGAGCACGTGGCCGCGGTCGGGGTCCAGGATGTCGTTGCGCGTGTCGCGGACGAGCGACCCGAAGATCGTCGACAGCCGTACCTGCGGGAACAGCCGGTCGACCAGCAGCTGGTCGTCCTCGGCAATCTTCGCGTCGAACAACTCGGTGTGTTCGTAGGAGTAACGGCCGAGCGCGACGACGCGGTTCGGGAAGCGTTTGGCGTACTCCGCGCGCCCGCCGCGGCGATCGAAGTTGAATGACGAGCGAACGCCGCGCTCGACGAACAGGCTCGCCTGGGCGTCGCCCTGGGTGCCGAAGGCGCGCGGCTCGCGGAAGGTACCGATGACGCGGTACTGGTTCAGCCCATAGCCGCCGTCGGTGTTCTGCTCCTCTTCGATGCCGGGATCGGTGGGGCGCAGGCTCGCCGAGGTGAGCAGACTGAGCGATCGGTTCTTGCCCCACAGATTGCGCCTCGTTACCTCGAAGAAGCCGCGCGGCGCCGCGTAGAACCGGTCGGTGACGACGCCGTCGTCGCCGAGGCGCGGCTGCTGCCCCATCTCGAGCCCGCCGCCGTAGCTGGCCGATGTCGCCGGCGCCTCCTCCACCTCGACCAGGACGTCACGGTTGATCTCGTCGGAGCCGTGCGGCGCCTCGGTGATCCGCACCCGCCGGAACAACCCCAGCGCGCTCAGGCGCTGCTGGCCCTCCAGCAGCGCGTCGTAGCCGAGCGGGCTGCCGCGCTCCAGGTTCAGCTCGCGGCGCACCAGTTCAGGCGACACGCGCTCGGTGCCGCTGACCAGCACGTGATCGACCCGTGTCTGCGGACCTTCGCGCACCAGGTAGGCGATCGCGACGCTGGTCCCGTCCGCCGACGGCGTCTCTCGGACGTCGACAGCAGCACGCTGGTAGCCGAGGTTGCGGTAGCGGCGCTCGACGGCGGCGCGGTCGAGCGTCTGTTGCGGCCGGTAGTACGGCTTCCCGGCCGTGAGGCCGAGCCCGCCGGCCAGATCGGCAGCCGCGATGGCCGTGGCGCCCTCGAACCCGACCGCCGCGACGACGGCATGCGGTCCCTCGACGACCTCGAGCCGTACGGTGACTGGCACCTGATCGCCAATCATCGGCTGGCTGATCAACCGCGGGCTGACCCGCACGGCGGCAAAGCCGCGGACACGGTAGAGCTCGGCCAGCGCGGCGGCGACCGTCGCCACGCGCTCCTCGACGAAGGGCTCGCCGGCCTCCAGCTTGAGCACGCCCTCCACCTCGGCTGGCGGCAGCTGAGAGCGGCCGTCGACGCCGATCGATTCCAGGACGTGGAGTGGTCCGCGCCGCACGGCAAAGGCGATGACCAGCTGGCCGCCCTCGCGCCGTCGCGACGACGGCGCCGCGGCCAGGCGATAGCCTTCGAGGCGCAGGTACTGCTCGATGTTGCGGCTCGCGTCCTCGATGACCTCCTCCTCCACCGAGCGGAGCTGTTCGATCGGCACCAGGGTGCGGCGGCGCGAGGCCGGCAACTCATCGCCAGTGACATCGACGCGGACCCGGTCGCCGAGCGTCGCGCGGACGGTGACGTCGGCCCGCGCCGGGCCGGTGTCGCGCACCGTGGCTGAGACCACGGCTTCGTAGTAGCGCTGGTCGCGCAGCGCGTCCTCGGCGGCGCGGACGCGCTCGTCGAGCGTCTCGCGGTCGAGGGGACGCCCGGGGGCCAGCTCGAGGCGCGTGAGCAGGTCGGCCGGCCCGTCGCCCTCGAGCGTTGCCTCGCCGACCAGGGTCCGCGGCCCCGGCGTCACCGCGACGGTCGCGACCACTTCACCGGGCCGGCCGCTCGGCGACAGGCGCACGTCGACCGTGGCCGAGGCGAAGCCGCGCGCGTGGTAGCGGGCTTCGAGCACCTGCACCATCTCGTCGCGACGGCTGGCCAGCGGCGTCGCGCCGAAGCGCTCGGTCAGCTCGGATCGCAGCGTCCCCTCGTCGAGGGCGAGCGGTCCGACGAAGCGGACGTGGGCGACGCGGTCGAGTGCCACCAGCCCGTAGCGCAGTCGCACGCCGTCGCCATCGGGCTCACCGTAGACGCGGATGTCGGCGAAACGGCCGAGCGTGACCAGGTGGTCGATGGTCTGGCGCACATTGGCCATCAGCAGCGGCTCGCCGATCCGCGTCTCGACCAGCGTGAGCAGCGCCGGTTCGGTCACCGGCGCGCCGTCGGCGACCAGGCGGACGTCGGTGAGGCGCCGCCCGAGCAGCGCTTCGAGGTCGGCGGCGGCGGCCGGGGCGGCCGCGATGGCCAGCGACAGCGCGGCGATCGCAACGCGAATCAGAACACCACCCGCTTTCGCATCTCGAGGGCGTAGGTGCCGTCCTCGTTCTGCGACAACACCCAGCCGAGCGTGTCGCTCTGGTCGTACTCCAGCAGGATGATCTCGTTGCGGGTCGACGACGACAGACTGCGGGCATAGGTGAGGTAGACGCGATCCGAGATGCGCTTGCCGATGGTGACCCGCGCCGCCGGGTTGACGCTGAGACCGACCGCCTGCTGGTAGGGGTCGACGAGCAAGGGCGTGATCTGGAAGGTGTCGACGCCGAACGTGTCCTGCACGACCTTGCCGACCTCGGCCGAGAGCGCCCCGGTGAGCGCCCGGGTCGCCCGCGCCTGCAGCAGCTCCTGTTCCAGCTGGTTGGGCGAGCGCAGCGAGGCCAGCTCGGCGTCGCCCGGTGTCGTGTCGGCGAGCAGCAGCGACAACACGTCGGCCGGCGGCAACGGCGGGTCGGAGGTGAACTCGGGTTGCAGCCGGTCGGTGGTGCCGGCAATGCGCAGCGTCACGCGGTAGGTCTGCGCCGGAACCCGGACCCGCGTCTCGGCCTCGATGTCGAAGAACGGCTGGATCCGCTCGGGGTTGGTGAAGTCGAGGCTGCCGCGCGCGATGAGATAGCGGCGGCCCTCGAAGCTGACTTCGCCGCGCTCGATGTCGGCGCGACCGAAGACCAGCGGCCGATCGAAGCTGCCGCGCACGTTGACGTCGGCGCTGGCGACGATGCGCGCCAGGTCGTTCTCGACGCGGAAGGTCGACGGCGCGACCAGCCGCACGTCGTAGCGCAGCGGCGTCGGGGTCTCGGGCGCGACGGCGCCGGCGACGGCGGGACCGGTCGGCGCCACGGCCGCGGTCCCGCCGCCGCCGAATACGTTGGCGCCGTCGAACGGCGGCGTCCACACCGCCGAGCGGACCAGCACCGATCCGCCGAGCACGGCGTCGTCGACCGGGCCCTGCAGCGTCAGCGTGGCGTCGACCAGCGACCGCATGCCTTCGGGATAGCGCAGTCGCAGGTCGAGGCCGGTGAGCGTCACGTCGTAGTCGGCGAGGGCGAGGCCGCGCAACCCGAGGCGCCCGCCGAACTGCACGCTGCCGTCGGCGAGGCGGGCGCGCAGCCCGTCGAGGCGCACCGCCGAGGCGTCGAAGGTGACGATGCCGTTGATCGCCTCGAGGGCGTGCGGGAAGGTGAACAATTCGGAGGCGTCCGTCGGTGATGAGGGCGTTGCCCGACAGGGTCGGCGTGGCAGTAGTGCCGCCGATCTGCGCCGAGATCTCGGCGCGGCCGGCGCCGCGCACTTCGGGCAGGACGCCCTGGAGCACGGCCAGGTTGGCGTCGCCGTTGGCCCGCAGCATGACCACGTCGTGCTCGAGGTCGACCTGGCCGCTGACATCGAGTGCGGTGCGGTCCCCGGTGAGGACGAACTGCTCGACGCGGATGATCTGCCCGTCGAGGCCGAGGCGCAGCACACCGCGGTTGCGCAGCTCGTAGTCGAACAGCCGCACCCGCAGGTCGTCGACGGCCGACTCGACATGCAGCGCGTTGGGCGTGTAGACCTCGCCCCAGACCCGCACCGTGCCGCTGCCGGTGGCCGCCGTGTACGGCGACAGCGTCGGCAGGAAGACCCGCGCGTAGGGGTCGAGCGAGGTGTCCGACAGCCGGATGGTCATCTCGATCTCGCCGGCCTCGGTCAAGCCGATACTGCCCCGTGCCCGACGCCGCCAGCCGCGGCGAGGCGATGTCGAAGCTGTAGAGCACCGTGAGGCCGCGCAGCGTCACCTGCGCCGTCATCTGGCCGATGCCTTCGTCGCCGACGAAGAGGTCGAAGACGCTCACCTTGACGTCGTAGCGCGGCTCCTCGAAGGTCCCGCTGCCGGCGGCGCTGAAATCGGCGTAGCCGCTGAGGGCCGGCAGCCCGGGGAAATAGGTGAGACCGAGCGCATCGACGGCGAGACGGCGGCCGTCGGCGTTGAACGAGTAGGCGCCGTCCCAGCCGACGTAGGCGGCGCCGGTGATCGTCGTGCCGGCCTTCTGGATCTCGAGCCCGTCGAGGCGCACCCCGGCGCCCTCGAAGCGCAGGCTGCTCACGGCGGTGGCGAACGGCTCGTCGTAGGCGGTGCCGCGGTCGATGGTGATGCGGCCGAACCCGAATGGCTCCTGGTACTTGCCGTAGACGTGGATCTCGCCGCCGAACGCCCCGAACACCGGGTAGTCGTAGAGCTCGAACGCGGCGCGGTAGTCGGTCAGCGGCCACTCGGCGACGCGGATCCGCGCGTCGATCTCCTCGCCGCCGTCGCGGCGTGGGTAGCCGAGCGCGAACGTGCCCTCGACGTCCATCCGCCCGGCGACGCCGTTGCGCACGACGACGTTCTTGACGTAGGCGTAGGCGTCAGCGATCACCACCTCGCCTTCGATGTCGCCCCAGGTCACGTTCCAGGCGCGCATCGCGCGGCCGGCGAACGTGCCCTCGACCTGCGGGTTGGCCAGCGCGCCGAGCACCACGCCGTCGAAGTCGCCGACGCCGTCGATCGGCGTCGCGGCGGTCGGCGTCGCCACCATCGTCATGATGCCGGTGAGGAAGCGGTGACTCTCCTGCCAGTTGCTGCTGGTCACGTGGAACGGCAGGCGCGAGGCCTGGCCCCAGGCGGTGCGGCCCTCGAAGGCGACGAAGGTCTCGGCCGTGGCGACGCTGCTCGGCGTGAACCGGATTTCGCTGCCGTCGAAGGTGTAGTCGACCTGTCCGGCCACCGGCAGCGGACCGAGCGCGTTGTGCGGACTGAACGGGCCGAGGTCCTCGGCGCGGCGCGCGACGGCGGCCACGGCCTCGCCGGGCAGCACCCGGGTGGCCGGGACGACGCCAGGCGGCATGACCGCGGTGAGCGAACCCTCGCCGACGGCGTCGGCGAGGCGTCCGAGCGTCCAGGTGAGCGTGTTCCGGCCGGTCGCCCGCCCGGCGAGACGAAGGCCGCGCGTCTCGAGAAAGTTCGTGAAGGTGGTCAGGTCGACGTCGCGATACGACACGTCCCAGGTGGCGTCGGGCCGCCGCTGCGGGACGCCGAGCGGGGCCAGCTGATAGGTGAAGTCGGCGCGGCCACCGTAGAGGTCCGCTTCGGCCGCCAGCACGTCGAAGCGCGTCGGCACCCAGACGACCGACGCCTTGAAGCGCTGGAAGCGGTAGTCGTCGTAGCCGACTTCGGGGCTGACGAACTCGCCTTTCACTTCGTAGCCGCCGCTGTACTTGTGGACGGTGCCGGTGAAGTCGCCCTCGCCGTGCAGGGTGAAGGCCTCTTTGGCGTAGAAGATGGCGCGGGCGCGCGGCAGTTGATGGCGCGCGGTGATCTGAAAGGTCGACTCCGGCCACTTCGCCGCGTCGATCGTCCCGGTGCCTTCGACCTGCGCGCCGTCGACGTCGAGGGCCATCTTCTCCATCACCACCTGGCCGTTGCGGACGACGAAGGCGGAGGTGAAGTTGGCCCACATCGGTTCGGTACTGCTGGATGAGGAGGGTGGCGCCCGCGAAGCGCATGACGCCGCGGTACTCGGTGTCCTTGGCGATCTCCACTTCGAGGTTCGGGGCGTCCATCCCCCACGACGAGCCGAAGTCGCGGACGATCAGCCGGCCACGCGTCGCGCGCAGGTACTGGACCGTGGTCGTGACGATGCGCGGGCCGGTGCGCGGCGGGCGCGGCGGGCCGGTGAGGCGCGGCATGTTGTGCACGGCGTTGGCATAGCTCTCGACGATCAGCGTCCAGTCACGCAGCTCGACGTTGTCGATGAGGACGCTGCGGTCGAGGAGCGCCCGCCAGGTGAGCGACAGCTCGACGTGCCCGGCCCGCAGCCACGGATCGTGGGCCGGCGTCAGCCCCTCGACCCGCACGTCCTCGAGCACCAGGCGGCCGCGGCCGAGATTCAGGCCGAGGCGGCCGATGTGGAGCGGCCGATCGATGAACTTCGACCCCTCGATCTCGGCGCGGCGACGCACGGCTGGCCCCAGGTCGATGGTGACGAGCGAGACCAGCAGCACCGCGACCGCCGCGGCCACCACCACCCAGACGGCCCGCACACCGCGAACCGCCGCCACGACCGATCGGAGAAGCGCCCGCCGCACCGCCTACCCCACTACTCCACGACCGCCAGCACTGCCCCGGCGTCCACCGACTGCCCTTCGGCCACGGCGACCGACACGACCCGGCCGGCCCGGGCGGCGCGGAGCTCGTTCTCCATCTTCATGGCTTCGACGACGACCAGTCCCTGCCGGGCCGACACCTGATCGCCCGCGGCCACCAGGACGCGCACCACCTTGCCGGGCATCGGCGCGACGAGCCGCTGCGGCCCGCCGGCGCCCTCGGGGTGACCGCCGCGACGGCGCCCGACGCCGGCCGGGCGTACTGCTGACGGCGACATGCCGGCCGTTGATGTGGACATCGAGCTCCCCGGCGCCGGCCGCGACGCGACCACGGCGCGGACGCTGCGCACGGCCGTCGCCGGGTCGGCGCCGCCGACCAGCAGGGACAGCGTCGCGTTGTCGACGACGGCGGCATGCACCAGATGCGGGGCGCCGTCGAGCGTCACCCGCCACCGCTCGCCCGTCCGCTGCACCAGCACGCGACGCATGCGACCGCTGATCGCCACATCGTATTGCACAGCTACCTCAGGCCCTCGACCCGCGCCTGTTGTTGCCAGCGGCTCGGCGGCGCGATCGGCTCGGACGCACGAACCGGGACACGAAGCACGGCATGCAAGGCGGCGGCCACGGCCGCGAGATCCTCATCGTCGGGCGTGGCCGTCTGGAACGGCGTGCCGTTCCGATCGGCCAGCTTGCGGTCGATGAACGTCGTGTCGAAGCGCGCGGCCAGGAAGTCGGCGTCGTCGAGCACCCACTGGAAGAAGGGAATGGTCGTCCGGATGCCGACCACCTCGTATTCGGCCAGGGCCCGCTTCATTCGCGCCAGGGCATGCGCGCGGTCGTCGCCCCAGGTGATGAGCTTCGAGACCAGCGGGTCGTAGAAAATCGGCACCTCGAGGCCCTCGGTGGCGCCGCTGTCGTCGCGCACGCCTGGCCCCTGAGGCACGCGCAGGCGCACGATCCGCCCGGGCGAGGGCAGGAAGCCGTTGTCGGGATCCTCGGCATAGACGCGGCACTCGACGGCGTGCCCGCGCGGCACCAGCAGCGCCTCGGGGTCGAGCGTGAGGCGCTCGCCGCGGGCGATCCGGATCTGCCACTGCACCAGGTCCAGGCCGGTCACGAGCTCCGTGATCGGATGCTCGACCTGAAGGCGCGTGTTCATCTCGAGGAAGTAGAACGACCCGTCGTCGTCGAGCAGGAACTCGATGGTGCCGGCATTGGTGTAGCCGACCTGGCGGGCCACCGCGGCGGCCGCGCCGGTGAGCCGGCGTGCGCACGTCGGGGGTGATCGCCAGCGACGGGCTCTCTTCGATCACCTTCTGGTGCCGGCGCTGAATCGAGCACTCGCGTTCCACGCAGGCCACGACGGTGCCGTGGTGATCACCGAGCAGCTGTACCTCGATGTGGCGGGGTCGGAGCAACCGGCGTTCGAGGTAGACCGCCGAGTCGCCGAAGGCCGACCCGGCCTCGGAGCGGGCGGCACGCAGCTGCGCCGGCCAGCTCGTCGGGCGCGGCCACCATCCGCATGCCCTTGCCGCCGCCGCCAGCCACCGCCTTGAGCATCAGCGGATAGCCGATGCCCTCGGCGAGCCGCCGCACCTCCGCATCGGAGACGTCCTCGCCGAGCGGAGTCTCGGTGCCCGGGACCACCGGCACGCCGGCGGCGATTGCCGCGCGGCGGGCGGCGGTCTTGCTGCCCATCAGCTCGATGGCCTCGGGCGTCGGGCCCGATGAAGGTCAGGCCGGCGTCACGACAGGCGCGGGCGAAGTCTTCGTTCTCGGCGAGGAAGCCGTAGCCGGGATGCACGGCGTCGGCGCCGCTGCGGCGCGCCACGTCGATGAGCGTGTCGATCCTGAGGTAGCTCTCGCGCGGGGGGTTCGGCCCGACCGGCCAGGCCTCGTCGGCCAGGCGGACGTGCAGGGCGGGACGATCGCAGTCGCTGTAGACCGCCACCGTGGCGATGCCCATATCGCGGCATGCCCGGATGACGCGCACGGCGATCTCGCCGCGGTTGGCGATCAGCACCTTGGAAACGCTCACAAGTGTTTGAAAAGTCTAGCACTTGCGGCGCGCAGGCGACGAGGGCCGAAGGGCCGCGGGGCGCCGACCTCGGGCCGGTGCCGCAGGCCGCCAGCACCAGCGTCGGGCCGGGCTTGGTCACAGCGGGATGTTGCCGTGCTTCTTCGGGGGGTTGCGATCGCGCTTGGTCTCGAGGGTCGCCAGGGCCTGGATCAACCGTCGGCGCGTGGTCCGCGGCCGGATCACCTCGTCGATGAAGCCGCGCTCGGCGGCCTTGTACGGGTTGGCGAACTTCTCGCGGTACTCGGCGATCTTCTCGGCCCGGGTCGCCGCCGGGTCGGTGGCCTTCTCGATCTCGCGCTTGTAGAGGATGTTCACCGCACCCTCGGCGCCCATCACCGCGATCTCGGCGGTCGGCCACGCGTAGTTGAAGTCGGTGCGGATGTGCTTGCTCGACATCACGCAGTAGGCGCCGCCGTAGGCCTTGCGGGTGATGACGGTCACCTTGGGCACCGTGGCCTCGGCGTAGGCGTAGAGCAGCTTGGCGCCGTGGCGGATGATGCCGCCGAACTCCTGCACGGTGCCGGGCAGGAAGCCGGGCACGTCCTCGAAGGTGACGAGCGGGATGTTGAAGCAGTCGCAGAAGCGCACGAACCGCGCGCCCTTGACCGAGGCGTCGATGTCGAGGGTGCCGGCGAGCTGCGCCGGCTGGTTGGCGACGATGCCGACCGGCCGGCCGCCGAGCCGCGCGAACCCGACGACGATGTTCTTCGCGTAGTGCTCCTGGACCTCGAGGAACTCGCCGTCGTCGGCGATGCTGTGCACCAGGTCGTGCATGTCGTAGGGCTGGTTGGGCGACACCGGCACCAGCGTGTCGAGCGCCGCGTCCTCGCGATCGACCGGATCGTCGCTGACCCGACGCGGCGGGTCGTCGAGGTTGTTCGACGGCATGAACCCGAGCAGCTCGCGGACCAGCGCGATGGCCTCGCGGTCGTCGGCCACGGCGAAGTGCGCCACGCCGCTCTTCTCGTTGTGGGTCATCGCCCCGCCGAGCTCCTCCTTGGTCACGTCCTCGTGGGTGACCGTCTTGATCACGTCGGGGCCGGTGATGAACATGTAGCTCGACGCCTTGGCCATCACGATGAAGTCGGTGATCGCCGGCGAGTAGACGGCGCCGCCGGCGCACGGGCCGAGGATCGCCGAGATCTGCGGGACCACGCCGCTGGCCAGGGTGTTGCGCAGGAAGATATCGGCGTAGCCGGCGAGCGACAGCACGCCTTCCTGGATGCGTGCGCCGCCCGAGTCGTTCAGGCCGACGATCGGCGCCCCGACCTTCATCGCCATGTCCATGATCTTGACGATCTTCGCGGCGTTGGTCTCGGAGAGCGATCCGCCGAAGACGGTGAAGTCCTGGGCGAAGACGTAGACGACCCGGCCGTCGACCCGGCCATGGCCGCTGACGACGCCGTCGCCGGGCACGATCTGCTCGGCCATGCCGAAGTCGAGGCAGCGGTGGGTGACCAGCTTGTCGACCTCCTCGAACGTGCCGGGATCGAACAGCAGCTCCATGCGCTCGCGGGCGACCAGCTTGCCGGCCTCGTGCTGGCGCCGCAGCCGGTCCTCGCCGCCGCCCAGCTCGGCCAGCCGTTCGAGCGCGTCGAGCTTGGCCATCGGATCGCGCATCACGCCTCGATGCACGGGTTGCTGAGCGCGCCGACGCCCTGCACCTTGACCATCATGCGGTCACCGGCGACCAGCGGCCCGACCCCCGAAGGCGTGCCGGTGGTGATGACGTCGCCGGGCTCCAGCGTGCAGAAGCGCGTCAGCCACTCCACCACCTCGGGCACCGGGAAGATCAGCTCGCGGGTGTTCGAGTGCTGCCGCTTCTGCCCGTTGACCCAGCCTTCGACCTCGAGCTCGGACGGGTCGAGGCCGACGGCGATGCACGGCCCGATCGGCGCGAACGTGTCGAAGCCCTTGGCGCGCGAGTACCTGGACGTCCTTGGCCTGCAGCTCGCGCGCGGTGACGTCACACAGGCAGGTGACGCCGAGGATGTAGTCCATCGCGTCGCGCGCCTTCACCCGCGAGGCGCGGCGGCCGATGACCACCGCCATCTCGGCCTCGTGCTCGATGCGTCCCGGCCAGGACGGAATCTGAATCGCCGCCTCGGGGCCGATCACCGTCGTCGGCGGCTTGATGAACAGCAGCGGCTCGGCCGGCAACGCCTTCTTCATCTCGGCGGCGTGATCCTTGTAGTTGAGGCCGATGGCCATGATCTTCGACGGCATGACCGGCGGCAGGAAGTCGTGCAGCGGCTGGTCGATGCCCGCGCCGGTGCGGTAGTCGCCGAACACGTCGCCCTCGAGCCAGTAGAGCGCGTCGTCACGCTCGATCGCGTACCGTCCGCCCATTCCGCCGCGCACCCGATAGATTCTGTCCATCGCTCCCCTGGTTCTTCCCGAGCTCCGAGTCCCGGATCCCGAGCCCCGCCTACTGTCGCGCCGTCTCTTCCGCCCGATTCGACGGCGCGCTCTGATTGGCGGGCGTGGCCGAGTCTATCGCGACCACCACGTAGCCGTAGCGGACGCCCGGCGTGACGGTGCGGTCCTCGAAGCTGGTGTCGCGGATCGGCGCCGGCGTCAGCGGTGTCGTCGGCTCGCCGCCGGCTTCGCCCCTCAAGACCAGGTACCCCGCCAGGTCGGGCGCCTCGACCGCTTCCCAGATCAGGCTGATCACCCCGGCACCGCCGACCGCCTCGAGCGCCGTCGGCGCCGGCGGCGGGAAGCTGTCGCGCGGGGTCACGCAGACCGGCGCCGAGGCCGGGCTCTCGACCGGGACGCCGGCCATCTCGTCGAGGCTGCGGACGACGAAGCACCGCTCCTGATCGAAGGTCACGCCCGGGACGGCGGCGGAGAGCGCGTCGATCGGCGCTCGGTTGAGCGGCGCCGCGCGCGTCACCAAGCCGAGGGCGTCGGCCGCGCTCTCGGGGGCATCCAGGTAGACGTTGTACTTGGTCGTAACCGGGGCCGGCCCGAAGGGGCGGGACGCGAGCAGGCCGTCGCCTGGTGGCGCCGGGGCGGTGCGGGCCCCGGGCGGCGGCGTCCACGACAGGGCGAGGGTGGTGGCGTTGTAGGTCGGCAGTGCCGCCACCGGCGCGCCCAGCAGGGTCGCCGTCGGGACGGCGCGAATCGTGCTCCACTTCCCGGGCCGGCCGCCCCGGGTCAGGGCGCGCGCCACGTAGAACCGGCGCGCGCTGCGATCCACGATCGGCGCGACGACCGGAAGGGCGATGGCCGGTCGCTCGAGCTCGTCGGCCTCCCCCGACGCGGCGGGCGCCGCCGGCACCGGCACATCCGACGGCTCGAGGTGGGCTGCGGTCAGTGCTTCTCGGAGCGTCACCCGCTGGCCCTGATTGACCCCGGGCTCGAGCGGCAGCGGCGGCACCGCCGGCGCGCCCGCCTTGGCCGGAGGGGGCGGCGGCACCGGGCGCCGGACCCGCAGCCGCTGCACCAGCTCCCACGGTGGGCCAGGTTCGCCCTCGCCGAGGGGTGGCTCCCGCTCGGCCGTCGCGGCATACACCTCGAGGCCGCCAACGTCGCCGGGGGCATCGCCGCCCACGTTGGTCGACGGCACGAGAGCGGTGAGGTAGACGGCGTCGGCCGAACGCTGGGCCGACAGCTCGGCGACTTGGGCCGGGACCCGGAGTAGCGGGGCCAGCGGCGGCCCCTTCTTGCCGCAGGCGGCCGCTGGCAGCAAGAGGACAGCAGCGCACGAGAGGCGCCGCCAGGAAAGCCGCATCGCATGGTAGTGTCCATGCGAGAGAAAACCAGTGTCAAGGAATCCGGACGCCAGGCACTCGACTCGGCCTGATGTTGTGGGGGTCCGCCGTGGCAGCGTTGTTGCACACCACACTTGCGTGTCGTCTGCCCTGCTTGCCCGAGGTGTCACCATGACAGCCAGAAGGGTCCTTCCCGTGGTGGCGGCGTTCGCGCTCCTGACCGCCAGCACGGCCCGCGCTCAGGATCCGCCCGCGCCCGTCGAGCAACCACAAGCGGCCGCGCCGCGGGCAGAGCGTGCGCGATCCGAGCGCGCCGATGGCGAGACCAGATCGGTACGCTCGCCCAAGCGGGCCGAGGCGGCCGGGTCGGACTCCCAGGCAGTCCAGCCGCGCGTCCGCGCGGTCGTTCCCGACAGCACCGCCGCCAACGCCGGCACTGCGGCCGACGCCGAAGAACAGGGCGGCGCCCGGCGCCGGCCCAGCGGCGGTGGATCGGTCGGCGGTGGCGGGTCGGTCAGCGGCGGCCGCTCCGGTCGCGGCGGCGGCGGTGACGTCGGCGCGGTCCGTACTCGTCCAGGCGGCGTCCGCAATCCCGGCGTCGACGGCGGCACGTCGCGCGCCCAGGCCATCCCGCGAAGCCAGGCCCCACGTCCGCCGCATTCGGTCTACGTCGCGCCGGGCTACGGTTACGGCTACGGCTACGGGCGCCGCTACTACTACGGGCCGACGGGCCTCGGCTACTACTTCTACGATCCGTGGAGCTGGTACGGCTACGGCGGATGGGGCGGCTACTACGGCAGCACCTGGGGCGCCTACTATGGCGTCGGGCCCGGCTACTACGGCAGCGTCTTCCCCGGCTATTACGGCGCCGGGTACGGCGGCGGCTACGGCGGCGTCTACGCCGGTCCCTCCGGCTGGAGCATCGGCAGCGTCCGTCTGAAAGTCGAGCCCAGAGACGCCGAGGTCTACGTCGACGGCTACTACGCCGGCATCGTCGACGACTTCGACGGCATCTGGCAGCAGCTGCGGCTCGACGACGGCGGGCACCGCATCGAGGTTCGCAAGCCGGGGCTGACGACGCTCACCTTCGATGTCATGGTGCAGCCGGGACGCACCATCACCTATCGCGGCGACATGCGGGTCATCCCCTGACATACCAGTCTGGGCCGTGAAGACACCAACGGCCGGCGGGTCTCCGCCGGCCGTTTCGTTCGTACGCGACCGCTGCCCGATCTCAGCGCTGCGCCGACGTGGTCCGATTGAACCAGTAGTAGAGCGGCAAGCCGAGCCCGATGATCAGGAGTCCCGCCGCCGACGGTCCCATCGCCCGCCCGCTGGTCAACGGCGCCGCCAGATCGGTCCACAGCGCGTTGGCGACGATGAGCGCGCTGACCACCACGAAGATGCCGGGCACCACCGGATAGCCCCAAGTGGAGTAGGGACGCGGCGCGTTCGGCTCGCGGCGGCGCAGGACGAACAGCGCCGCAACCGCCACGCCGTTGAAGAGAATGATCGAGAATCCGGTGTAAGTGGTCAGGGCGTTGGCGCTGCCCGACAGCACCAGCACGCTGCTCCACAGGCCTTGCGCGACGATCGACGTGGCCGGCGTGCGGAAACGCGGATGCACGCGCGCCGCCGCCGGGAAGAACATGCCGTCGCGGGCCATTGCGTAGTAGACCCGCGGGCCGGCGAAGACCATGGCGCTGATGCTGGCGAGCAGGCTGACGATCGAGACGACGCCCATGATGTCGCCGGCGCGCGGGCCGAGCAGCCGGTCGGCGATGACGTCGAGCACGCTGCCGCGCACCGCGGCCAGCTCGCCCACCGGCAGCACGTAGAGGTAGAGCGTGTTCAGCAGCAGGTAGATGACCACGACGGCGAGCGTCCCGAGCGCCAGCGCGCGCGGCACGTTGCGCCCGGGGTCGCGGATCTCCTCGGCGACGTAGGACGCGGCGTTCCACCCGGCGTACGGTGAAGAGCACCGGCACCAGGGCGAAGAGCCACGAGCCGGGCGAGGGCGAGCCGGCGACCGTCGTGAGGTTGGTCATCGACCCGGTGCCGAAGGCGAACCCGAGCACGATGAAGAGCAGCAGCGCGCTGATTTTCAGGCTGGCCAGGACGTTGCCGACCAGCCGGCCCGGGCCGACCCCGCGCAGGTGGATCCACGACATCAGCCAGATCGCGACCAGCGCGGTGATCGTCTGCGGCGAGAGGGTCAGCGTCACGATGCCGAGCGGCACGCTGACGATGGCCTGGTCGCTGCCGGCAATCGGCAGGAAGCGTCCGAGGTAGAAGGCGAGGACCACTGAGCTGGCGGCGATCGCGCCGGAGAAGCCGGCGACGAACGAGGTCCAGCCGGTGAGGAACGCGGCGACGCGCCCGAACCCGGCGTGCAGGTAGACGTACTCGCCGCCGGCCCGGGGCCGGAGCGCAGCCAGCTCCGCGTAGGCCATCGCGCCGGCAAACGCCAGCGCCCCGGCGGCCAGCCAGGTGAGGAGGAAGAGGGCCGGATGCGGCACGGTCGCCGCGACCTGCGGCGGCGTGAAGAGGATGCCGCCACCGATGACGTTGGAGACGACGATCGCTGCCGCGTCGAGCGACCCGAGCCGGCGTTCCAGGGTGGGGGCGGTCGCGGAGGCCTGCGGCATGCCGGGGATTATAGAGCGCCCTCGCGTCCGCGTGAGGCGCCGATCACTGCGTCAGCAGCTGACGCTCGATCGGGAACTCGCCGAGCTTGGCCCAGACCTGCGAGCCCTTCTTCAGGTAGATCTCGACCTTGGCGTCGAGGAAGTCCTTGTGCTGGAGGATCTGCATGCGCGGCTGTTCGCCGGTGTAGCCCAGGGCGGAGCGGAGGACGAGGTCCTTGGTGGCCTGCCCTGGCGCCAGCTGGTCGCGCTGCACCGCCCAGCCGTAATGCTCGCCCCACATCTCCTGCTCGTTGACCCGGCGGAAGATGGCATTGATCTGCACGCCGTCGATCGGCTCGGCCGACTTGTTGCGCAGCTTGAGCGACACCGACGGCACCAGCTTGTTCTTGCCGTCCTCGAGGATCCCGGCGTCGTACCAGCCGGTGGTGACGTCGATCGGCTCGAGCACTTCGATCGGCTTCACCGAGTTGCAGCCGGCCAGCGTGACGACGAGCAAGGCCAGGGCAAGCGGGCGGCACAGGCGGCTCATGGCGCGTAGCATAGCAGTCCCTCCACCGGGTACTGCATCAGACACCGACGGCCCGCGGAAGGCTCCGTGACACGACCCCGTGTCACGCCCCGGCCCCCAGTCCCCAGCCCCTAGGGGAGAATCAGAACTCCTGCACCTGCACCCGCTTGCGGGCCTCGTCGCGGTCGATCTTCCCGGCGCGGTACTCGGCCAGGTCGCTCCCGGCGATGCGGAGCATGAAGGTCGACACCTCTTCGTAGGGGTTGGGCGGCGCCAGCAGGTCGCGGCGCTCGTTGTCGCGTGCGGCCACGGTCAGGACCTCGCCCGGCTGCATCGACGAGACCATCGGCAGCGAGTAGTCGACCATCGCGTCGATCAGCGCCTTGACGACCGCGTCGGTATAGGCCTTGTTCGGGTCGTTCAGCAGTTGCGAATTGACCTTCGGCCGGGGGCGAGCCGGGTCGGTGGCTCCCGCCGGATCGCCGGTGCCGGCCGCCAGCACGCCCGGGCCGCCGCTCTCGCGGCTCGGTGTGCCGAAGGGGCGGATCTGCACTTCGAGCCGGCGCAGCGCCGCCTCGGCCGAAGCGCGTTCCGGACCGTTCGACGTCGCGACGAAACGGCGCAGCGCGCTCAAGGCGTCAGCAGCGCCCTGCTGATCCTGATCGAGCATGGTCCGCAGGCCCCACAGCATGCTCTGGCGGAGCACCGGCACCTCGACGTCGAAGAAGACGCCGTAGCCGTCGAGGTGGAAGCCGCGCGCCGTCGACTCGCCGGCCAGCACCAGCATGTCGGGCATCACGGCGCGAATCTCCTGATTGAGGCTGGCGGCCCCGAAGTTCACGGCGCGGGCCAGCGCCCCTTCCATCAGGTAGATCTGGTGGCGCAGGTTGACCGAGCGGGCCTGCGCCGCCGACGCCTGGGCGGCCGGCTGGGCCTGCGCCGTGGTGGCGACGACGGCGATCAGCGCCGCGAATAACGACGAAGACGTGCGTGTCATGACCCTCTGCCTCGACCTCACTGCGGGGGCCGCAGCCCCGCGCGGACGATGTAGTTGAGCATCTCGCGCTGCCGCGCGACCTCGGCGCCGGTGCGGCCTTCGAGCTGCCCGATGCCCTGATCGATGCGGACCAGGTCGGCCCGCCGCTGCAGGTCGAGGTCGCGGCTGAACTGCGCCAGCCGCAGCGCCAGCTCCTGCTGCTGACGCCGCTCGCTGTCCTGAATCAGCGTGCGCAGGCGCGCCAGCGTCTGCGCCTCGACGTCGGTGGCGGCCACCGCCTGGGGCCGGGCCGGCGCCTCGGCCGCCAGCTCGCCGCGCAACGACTGCTCGAGCGCCGCCAAGGCCGGCCGCCACGGTTCACTCGCGGCCGCGGCGGTGTCCGGTGCGGCTGCGCGCCGGTTGCGGCAGCCAGCCGGTGCTCACCGTCCAGCCACGCGGGTCGTGCCGCACCTGGACGTTGGCCACCGCCGCGCCCACCGCCAGCGCCAGGGTGGCCGCCACCAGTTGGGCCCACGCCGGCACGGTCTGCCAGCGCGAGCCGCCCGGACGGATGACCGTCGGCGGCGGCTCGGCCATCGTGAAGCGGAGCGGCGGAGCCGGTGGCGTCCATTCGCTCAGCACCCGCCGCACACCGCCGAGCGCAGCGGCCTCGGCGGCGCAGGCGGCGCACGTCTCCAGGTGCCGCACCACCGCGGCGCGGCGGCCGGCGTCGAGTTCGTCGTAGAGATAGGCGACGAGGGTGTCGGTGTCGTCGCAGGTGAAGCCAGTGCTCATGATTAGTCCCCGCGGATGTCAGCGACCGACATACCGCCTCCTTCCAACTGTCGCCGCACGACGCTCAGCCCTTGGTAGAGCCGCGTCTTAACGGGGACTCAACGGGCACCCCTGCAGGTCGGCGATCTCCTGGAACGTCAAGCCGTGGTACTCCTTCAGGATGATGGCCGTCCGCTGCTCTTCGGGCAACGTGGCCATCGCCTGCGCGACGGCGCGTCCCAGCTCCCGGCGCGCCACCAGCGTCTCGATTGACTCGACCGGCCCCTGGGCCGCGGCGAGTTCGGCGATGTCGACGTCCTCGGGCATCTGCACGACCGGCGTGCGCCGTTGCCGGCGGATCCAGTCGCGGCAGAGGTTGAGGGCGATGCGGTAGAGCCACGACGAGAACTTCGCCTGGCCCTTGAAGCCCTTCAGGGCCCGGAACGCCCGGAGGAACGTCTCCTGGCAGACGTCGCGGGCCTCGTCTTCGCGGCCGATCGTGCGATACGCCAAGGCGTAGATCGGCCGCTCCCAGCGGCGAATCAGCTGGTTGAAACTGTCGACGTCGCCGTTCACCGATCGCACGACGAGTTCCTCGTCGGTGATCGTCAGTCCCTGCACGGCCAGCGTCGCCCCTTCCCGATGTGCAGCGCCCTCGGCGTTGGGTGCCGACTGCGCCGTGAGCTCGAGCCCCAACACCCACTATGACGGCGGGCGCCGGCCTTTGGCCGGACGTCCCGGGCGGGCCCGCGCTCTGATTATAGGAGGCGCCGGCGCCGGCACGCGGGGCGCGGGGCGGGTACAATCGAGGGCCACGGGGACGCGGATTTGACTGGCACAGAAGGGTTTCTCACCACCGAAGAGGTCCTGGCCTACCTCCAGGTCAACCTGCGCACCGTCTACCGGCTCATCGACGCCGGCAAGCTGCCGGCGGTGCGCGTGGGCCGGCAATGGCGTTTCCGCCGCCGCGACATCGACGCCTGGCTCGACGGCCAGAGGGCCCGCGGC
Organism: uncultured Acidobacteriota bacterium; assembly: GCA_963786365.1. Classification (GTDB taxonomy): domain Bacteria; phylum Acidobacteriota; class Vicinamibacteria; order Vicinamibacterales; family UBA2999; genus CAWAYR01. The sequence goes on along the minus strand of CAWAYR010000017.1, from coordinate 150,353 downwards.
GCCGCCGCCGATCCGGCGCCGCCGCGGTCGGTCGAGGGCGGCCGGGCGCTGGTCGTCGACCCCGACGGGCCGGCCCGCGATCTGGCGGCCGGCGCGTTGCGCGACGCCCTGTGGGCAGTCGACACCGCGCCCGACGGGCCGGTCGCCCTCGAGCGCCTGCAGCGCGCGCGATACGACCTGCTGGTGACGGAGTTGCACCTCCCGGGACTCGACGCCTTCGCCCTGGTTCGCGAGGCGTGGCGGGGCGCGCCGGCGCTCCGGGTGATGATCGTGACCGGTCACTCGACCGAGACGGCGGCCATCGAAGCCCTCAACCTCGGCGTCGCCGGCTACCTCGTGAAGCCCAGCCGCCCGACCGAGATCGCCGCCACCGCCGCGCGGGTGCTGGGCGGGTGACACTGATACTTCAAGCGGCTCGGGGCTAGCGGCTAGGAAGCGGGCTTGCCTGGCCCAGCGACATGATTCAACTCTCGTCACTCTCGAAGCGCTTCGGCGAGCGGGTGCTCCTCGATCACGTGACGTGGCACGTCGGCGATCGCGATCGGATCGGCCTGTGCGGGCCCAACGGCGCCGGCAAGACCACGCTGCTGCGGATCCTCGCCGGGCTCGACGAAGCCGACGGCGGCGAGGTGATCCGGCCAACGGCGCTCACCTTCGGCTACCTGCCGCAGGACGGCCTGCAGCACGCCGGCCGCACCGTCTTCGCCGAGGCCTGCGAGGCGCTGCGGCCGCTGCTCGACCTGAAAGCCGAGATGCACGACCTCGAGCACCGGTTGGCCGACGAAACGGTGCCGGCGGAGGCCCACGCGGCGCTGCTCGAACGCTACAGCGCCGCCCAGGAGCGCTTCCGGATCGGCGACGGCTACTCGATCGAGCTGCGCGTGGCGACCATCCTGCGCGGCTTGGGCTTCACGCCGGCGGACTTCGAGCTCCCGGCCGAGCATCTCTCGGGCGGCTGGCAGATGCGTCTGGCGCTGGCCAAGCTGCTGCTGCGCGAGCCCGGGCTGCTGCTGCTCGACGAGCCGACCAATCACCTCGACCTCGAGGCCCGCAATTGGCTCGAGGAGTATTTGAGCCGGTATCCGCACGCCGTCATCCTGGTGTCGCACGACCGCTACTTTCTCGACGCCGTGGTCGAGCGAATCGCCGACCTGTCGTTGCGCACCATCACCGACTACGTCTGCAACTACTCGCAGTACCTGGTCCAGCGGCACGAACGGGTCGAGCGGCTGCGCGAGGCCAAGAAGCGGCAGGACGAGGAAATCGCCCGCGTGCAGGAATTCATCGATCGCTTCCGCTACAAGGCGACGAAGGCCGCACAGGTCCAGAGCCGGGTCAAGATGCTCGAGAAGATCGAGCGCATCGAGGTCCCGGCCGAGCGCAAGCGCATCCATTTCCAGTTCCCGCCGGCGGTCAAGAGCGGCCGCGTCGTGCTCGAGCTGAAGGGCCTGCGCAAGACCTATGGGCCGAAGGTCGTGCTCGCCGGCTGTCGACCTGCACATCGAGCGTGGCGACCGGGTGGCGCTGGTCGGGCCCAACGGCGCCGGCAAGTCGACGCTGATGCGGATGCTCGCCGGCGTGGAGCCGCCCGACGCCGGCACCCGGACCGAGGGGCACCAGGTGGTGATGCAGTACTTCGCACAGGACGAAGCGACCCGCCTCGACCCGGACCTCACCGTCTACGAGACGCTGTCGGCCGGATCGCCGATGCAGATGGTGCCGGCGATCCGCAACATCCTGGGCGGGTTCCTGTTCGCCGGCGACGACGTCTACAAGAAGGCCGGCGTGCTGTCGGGCGGCGAGCGAACCCGGCTGGCGGTGGCGCGGATGCTGCTGCTGCCCTCGAACACGCTGGTGCTCGACGAGCCGACCAATCACCTCGACCTCGACTCGAAGGACGTGCTGCTCGACGCGCTCGAGGACTACGGCGGCACCATGCTGTTCGTGTCCCACGACCGCTATTTCGTCGAGCGTCTCGCCACCAAGGTGGTCGAAGTGGGTGGCGGACGCGCCGAGCTCTATCCCGGCACCTATGCCGAGTTCCTGTGGCGCAAGGCGCAGGGCGTAAGCGCCGCGCCGGCCGTCGCCGCGGCGAAGGCCCGGCCGGCGGGTGCGCGCGCTGCCGCGCCGGCGCCGCCGATCGTCGACAAAGCCACCGAGCACGACGCCCGCAAGCGTGAGGCCGCCGACCGCAAGAAGCGCGAGCGGGCCCTGCAGGCCCTGGGCGCGCGGATCGCCGCCCTCGAGGCTCGCATCGCCGAGCGTGAGAACACAGTCAAAGCCGCCGAGGCGGCGATGACGGCGCCGGGCTTCTACGACGACCGTGAGGCGGCCAAGGCGGTGCTCGACCAGCACCAGGCGCTGATGTGGGAGGTCGGCGAGCTCCTGGCGCAGTGGGAAATGCTCCAGGCTGAGGCAGAAGAGATGAAATCGACCCTCACGACGTGAGACCCCGCGTCAGTCCAAGTGGCAACATTCGTCAGTCAGTCGACGACCGTCGTCACGGTTTCGACATTCCTGCTGCTGAAAGCGTAAGTTTGGCGGCCACTCCCCCGCGAAATTACACGGTTCGGCTCGGCCGAAGCCCTCAGGCTCGTCACAACGGTGACAGGCACGACAGTTGCGTATGTCGCCGCCAAGCCGAGTCATGTCCGCACCCAAACTGGCCCCCAGCCGTCGCCCGGCGAAAGCGTCGATGCCCGGCGTCCGCACCCGGCCGGCGCATCGCGCGCCGATCGCCGCCGCCCATTTCGTCGACGACGCCTTCTTCCGTCACCTGGTTGCGCACATGCGCAACGGCGTGCTGGCGATTGACCGGGCCGGCGAGCTCGTGCTCATCAACGACGAGGCGTGCCGGATCTTCGGCCTGCCGGCTGGTGAGGGCTATCTCGGGCGGCCGTTCACCGAGGTGTTCCACGCCCATCCCGGCGTCGTCCGCGTGCTGGCCGGGGCGTACGAACTGGCGTTCCTCCCCAACCGCGCCGAGCTGCGCCTGACGCCGGCCGACAAAGTGCTCGGCTACACGCTGTCGCTCATCCGCAACAGCGAAGGCGTGACCATTGGCGCGGCGATGTTCTTCAAGGACCTCACCCGGGTCGAACAGCTCGAGGAGCGCGAACGGCTGCGCGATCGGTTGGCGGCGCTGGGCGAGATGGCCGCGGCCGTCGCCCACGAGATCAAGAACCCGCTGGCCGGCATCGAGGTGATGGCCGGGCTCCTGCGCCGTCAGCTGCGCGACAACGCCCAGGCCACCGCGCTGGTCGGCGACATCATCAGCGAAGCCAAGATGGCCAACGCCATCGTCCAGGAGATCCTCGACTTTGTCCGGCCGGTCCGGCTGCAGATGGAGCGCACCGCCGTCGGCGCCGCGATCCAGTCGGCGGTCGGCCTGGCCGACAGCAAGGGCAAGCGCGGGCAGGTCGAGGTGCGGCTCGACGTCGCCGACGGCCTGCCGATGGTCGACGCCGATCGCGTACAGCTGGTCCAGGTGTTCGCCAACCTGCTGATCAACGCCTACGAGGCCCTCGACGGCACGGGCTCGGTGACCGTCATCGCCCGCGAGGTGACGCGTGAAGAGGACGGCGCCCTGGCCCAGGACGGCATGCACCCGGTGCCGACGCTGCTGGTCGAGGTCAGCGACACCGGTCCCGGCGTGCCGCCCGAGCTCACCGACAAGATCTTCAGCGCGTTCTTCACGACCAAACCGCAGGGATCGGGCCTCGGCCTGGCCATCGTCCGCAAGATCGTCGACGCCCACGATGGGCGGATCGACCTGACCAGCCGGCCAGGCGCCGGCACGACGTTCCGCGTGTCGCTGCCCGAGAGCGGCGACGCCCGGGTGTGGTAGGGAGCGGATCGAACATGAGTCGTATTCTGGTCGCCGACGATCACGACGCGCTGCGCCGCGGGCTGGCGCTCGCCCTGCGCACGGCGGGCCACGAAGTGGAGGAGGCGCCCAACGGCAACGCCGCCATCGAGCGGCTGCACAACGGCTACTTCGACGTCGTCGTCAGCGACCTGCGCATGGGCGGATCCGACGGCCTCGACGTGCTGCGCACGACCCGCACCACCCATCCGACCTCGTCGGTGATCCTGATGACGGCGTTCGGGTCGGTCTCGACCGCCGTCGAGGCGATGAAGAACGGCGCCTTCGACTACGTGCAGAAGCCGTTCGAGATCGAGGAGATGGAGGTCAAGATCGAGAAGGCGCTCGAGCTGAAGCGCCTGCGCCACGAGCTCGACTACCTGCGCCACGAGCAGCAGGAAAACTACGACTTCGACAAGATCATCGGCGCCAGCGACTCGCTGCAGCGCGTGCTCGGCGTCGTCCGCAAGGTGGCCAAGAGCAACTCGACCGTGCTCATCCGCGGCGAGACCGGCACCGGCAAGGAGCTCATCGCCGGCGCCATCCACCACAACTCGCTGCGCGCCGGCCGCAACTTCGTCAAGGTCAACTGCGCGGCGCTGCAGGAGAACCTGCTCGAGTCGGAGCTGTTCGGCCACGAGAAGGGCGCCTTCACCGGCGCCGATCGCCAGCGCATCGGCCGCTTCGAGCAGGCCGACGGCGGCTCGCTGTTCCTCGACGAGATCGGCGACATGAGCCCGAGCACCCAGGCCAAGATCCTGCGCGTGCTCCAGGAACACGAGTTCGAGCGGCTGGGCGGCACCCGCACGCTGAAGGTGGACGTGCGGCTCATCGCCGCGACCAACCGCGACCTGCCGGCGATGGTCGGCGCCGGCCAATTCCGCGAGGACCTCTACTACCGGCTGAACGTCGTCACCATCGAGACGCCGCCGCTGCGCGAACGCAAGGAGGACATCCTGCCGCTGGCGATGCACTTCCTGCGCCGCTTCTCGCAGGAGCTGAAGAAGAAGGTCGACGGCGTCCACACCGACGCCCAGAAGATGCTGACCCGCTACAACTGGCCGGGCAACATCCGCGAGCTCGAGAACGCGATCGAGCGGGCGGCGTTGCTGGCCGAGGGCCATCACATCACCGGCGAGGACCTGCGCCTGGGCGACAGCGCCCAGAGCCCCGGCAGCAAGGAGCCGTCGTCGGTCGTCCGCATCCCGCCGAGCGGCGTCGCCCTCGAGCAGATCGAGCGCCAGGCGCTGATCGAGGCGTTGCGCATGGCCAACTGGGTGCAGAAGGACGCCGCCGAGCTGCTGTCGATCAGCCCGCGGGTGATGAACTACAAGATCAAGACGCTGAACATCGAGCTGCCGCGGCGGCGCATGCCGCCAGCCAGCGACGTCGCGTAAGGGCGGGGCTCGGGCTCCGGGACTAGGGACCCTGGAAAGACGAATCGCACCGCCGCTGATGATCTCGAAAGTTCTCGACGGATCCGGCAGTCCCGGCGTCACCTGGCCCCGAGTCCCCGGGCCCCGGTCCTTCGCGCGTGGATGCGCGCTTCGCTGTACACCTCCTTGAGCTGCGCCGCATTGACGTGCGTATAGCGCTCCGTGGTGGTGAGCCGGGCGTGGCCGAGCAATTCCTGGATCGCCCGCAGGTCGGCGCCCCGCTGCAGGAGATGCGTGGCGAAGGAATGGCGCAGGGCGTGCGGGCTGATGCCCGCCCGCTGGCTGCACTGCAGCACGTAGCGCCGCACCAGCCGGTGCACGCTGCGGCCAGTCAGGCGCCCGCCGCGGGCGTTCACGAACACCGGCTCGCGATCGGGCCGCGACGCCCGTCCGCGCCCGGTCGCGCGGGCTTCACCCAGGCGCGACCGCGCCGCGCGTCCAGCGGGCTCCGCCTCCCGCGTAGTCGCCGGTCCCGCCAGCCGGCGATACCGCTCGCGGTCGGGCAGCCAGTCCTTGAGCGCCGTTTCAGCGGCCCGGTTGAACGGCAGCAGCCGCTCCTTGCCGCCCTTGCCGAGCACGCGCAGCATCCGGGCCGACAGGTGCACGTCCTCCAGGTCGAGGCCGACCAGTTCGCTCAAGCGCAGGCCGGACGCGTAGAAGAGCTCGAGCATGGCGCGATCGCGGCGGCCGAGCGGTGTCGACGGATCGGGCGTATCGAGCAGCCGGCGCATCTCGGCCTCGCTCAGATGCCGCGGCATCGTGCGGTCGAGCCGCGGCGCCACGACCGCCCCGGCCGGGTCGCCGTCGAGCCAGCCTTCACGGCGCAGATAGCGCAGGAACGCCCGCACGCCCGACAGCTTGCGCGCCACCGACGTCCGCGCCTGCGCCGCCTTGTTGAGGCCGACGACGAAGCCTCGCACCGAGTCGGCGTCGAGATCGGCCGTGGTCAGCGCCGACACCGGCTGTCGCCGCGTCGCCGCGACGGCGGACAGGTATTGCTCGACGTCGCTGGTGTAGGCGCGCACCGAGTGCGCGGACAGGTGACGGTTGTAGGTGAGGTGCTCGATGAAGGCCTTGAGGGCGTCCTTCATCTAGCGGTCCGTGCTATCCCAGGCCGCCAGGTCGGCGAGCGCGCGCTCGGCGAGCCTGGTCTTGCGTACCGCCTTGTCGCGCGGCGGGTCGTCGAGGCCGGGCATGATGCCGAACGTGATGTTCGACGGCTGGTAGTGCCGCGGGTCGGCGTGCGAGGCGTAGTGCGCCAGCGCGCCGATGGCGGTGGTGCGCGGGGCCACGAGCGGGGGCAGGCCGTGGACGACGCGGGCGGCGTTGCGTCCGGCGAGCAGCCCCGAGGCCGCCGATTCGACGTAGCCCTCCACGCCCGAGATCTGGCCGGCGAAGAACAGGTCGTCGCGGACCTTGGTCTGCCACGTCGGCCGCAGCACCTTGGGGCCGTTGATGAAGGTGTTGCGGTGCACCATGCCGAAGCGGACGAACTCGGCGCGCCCGAGACCGGGAATCATCCGCAGGACCCGCGCCTGCTCGCCCCATTTGAGCTGCGTCTGGAAGCCGACCAGGCTGTAGTGATCGCCGGCCAGGGTGTCCTGGCGCAGCTGCACCGCCGCATAGGGACGCCGGCCGGTGCGCGGATCCTCGAGGCCCACCGGCTTCATCGGGCCGAAACGCAGCGTGTCGCGGCCGCGATGCGCCATCACTTCGATCGGCAGACAGCCCTCGAAGAAGGTCGCCTGGTCGAAGTCGTGGATCGTCGCCGACTCGGCCGCGACCAGCGCGTCGTAGAAGGCGTCGTACTCGGCCTGGGTGAACGGGCAGTTCAGGTAGTCGCCCTCGCCGTCGTCGACGCCGCACGCCACTGCTGTGCCGGCCGACTCGGGGGCCGCCCCGGCACCGCCGCCGATGCGGTGGCGGCCGCCGGCGGCTCACGCCGCAGGCTGCGGCCCCAGCGCGACTGCCGGAAGACGGTGTCGAGGTCGATCGACTCGGCCTGGACGATCGGGCTGATGGCGTCGTAGAACGCGAGGTGTTCCTCGCCGACGAAGTCCTGAATCGACCGTGACAGGGCGTCGGAGGTGAGCGGGCCGGTGGCGATGACGCTGACGTCGCCGGGGGTGGGCGGCGGCACGGCGGCGACCTCGCCACGCTGCACGGTGATGCAGCGGCTGCGCCGGCGAGCCGCGCCGCGACCTCGCGCGAGAACACCTGGCGGTCGACGGCCAGGGCGGCGCCGGCCGGGACCCGCGCCGACTTCGGCGGCCGCCATCACCACCGAGTCGAGCCGGCGCATCTCCTCTTTGATCAGCCCGACGGCGTTGTCGAGCTTGTCGCCGCGAAACGAGTTGCTGCACACGAGCTCGGCGAGGTCGCCGGTCTTGTGGACGGCGGTGGCAGCCATCGGCCGCATCTCGTGCAGCGTCACCGCCTGGCCAAGACGCGCGGCCTGCCACGCCGCTTCGCAGCCGGCCAGTCCGCCGCCGATGACGTGAATCACCCTGATATCTTAAGCGGGGCCGGGGGGCCGACGGGTCCGACGGCGCCCGAACGCGGCCCGGCGCCGGGTCGGTAGCATGCCGCATGCGCGGCGTCCTGGCCGGGTGCGCCATCGTCGCCGCCCTGTCCTGTGGCGGCGGCGGAGCGACCGGGCCCTCGCCGGTCGCCCAGGCCGAGACGCTGGAGCTGCGCTGGCAGTCGGAACACTTCCGGATCTTCGCCGGGGCCCACGCCCGACGGGTCGTGCGGGCGACGGCGGATCGGCTCGAGTCCGAGTTCGCGCGGATTCCTCGCCGGCTTCGAGCTCTCCAGTGTGCCCGGCGTCACGGTGCGCATCTGGCAGGACGAGGCGACCTACACCGCCGAACTCGTCCGCTATTTCGGCGTCCGCTATCAGGCCACGGGGTACATCACCGGCCCGTCGGAATTGCGGCTGCTGGCGACCCCCCAGCTCGGGCAGAACGCCGTCCACGAGTTCGTGCACGCCGCCAGCCTCGCGGTCAACCCGTCGTTGGCGAACAATCCCCGGTGGTTGTGGGAAACGGTAGCCGTCTACGAGAGCGGCGAGCGGGTCGAACCGCGGTCGCTCGATTACCTGAGCCGCGGCGCCTTCCCGACCTTGCAGCAGCTCAACGCGGATCCGAACGCGGCGACGCAGATCTACGAGGTCGGCTTCCTGCTCGGTGAGTTCGTCGTGGCGCGATGGGGACACGCGGCGCTGGTGTCGTTGATTCGCGCCAACGGCGACGTCAGCGCCGTGTTGGGGGTCTCGGTGTCCGCTTTCGAGGCCGCGTGGCGCGACGTACGTCGAAACGCACTACCTGTCGTGAACGAGGCCGCGCCGACGCCGATCCCGTGGCGGCCGGCGGCCGTGAGACACTGCCCCCGGTGATGTGGCGTTGGATGGTTCGCGTCGTGGGCGCGCTGGCGGCCCTGGTCGGGGCGTTCGCCCTCGGCGGCGCCGTCTCCGCGATGAGCCGCCTGCCGGATCTGCAGCCCTGGCACCATCTGGTGACCAGCCTGGAGCCGCGCGCCGATGACATCGGCGAAGGCTTCACGCTCGACGATTACCTGCGGCGCGAAGACGCGGTGTTCGCCGAGGCCCGGCAACAGATCGAGGCGGTGGTGGCCGCCGGCGCCGATCCCCTCGTGCCCAATCGCTACGTCGCGGCCAGCCGCAGCGCGCCCTCGCGGTTCGCCACCGACTTCAACCGCACGCAAATCGTGGCGCCGACCGAGGTGCGGGGCGGTGCGCTGTTGCTCCACGGCCTCACCGATGCGCCGTACAGCATGCGCGCGATGGCCGAGCGGCTGCAGGCGGACGGGTTCATCACGCTGTCGCTCCGCATGCAGGGTCACGGCACCGTGCCCGGCGGCCTCGTCGGCGTCACGTGGGAAGACTGGGCCGCCGCCGTCCGGATGGCGGCGCGTCACGTCCGGGGCGCGATCGGCGAGGGCCAGCCGCTCGTGATCGTCGGCTATTCGAACGGCGGTGCCCTGGCCGTCAACTACACGCTCGAGGCGCTCGAAGACGCCAGGCTGGCCGACCCCGACGGCGCTGGTGCTGCTGTCGCCGATGATTGGCGTGTCGCCGGTCGCGCGGGTCGCCCGCCTCATCAGCCTGCTCGGCCCGTTCCCGTTCTTCGAGAAGGCCCGCTGGCTCGACGTCGTGCCCGAGTACAACCCGTTCAAGTACAACTCGTTTCCGGCCAATGCCGGGCTGCAGACGGGGCGGTTCACGGCCGCGATTCAGAGCCGCTTGAGCCGCGCGGCCGAGGCCGGCCGGCTGACCCGGTTCCCGCCGGTGCTGGCCTTCCAGTCGGTGGTCGACACCACGCGTGAGCACGGCGGCGGTGGTGAACCTCCTCTTCAGCCGGCTGCCGGCTGGCGGCCACGAACTGGTGCTGTTCGACCTCAATCGGACGTCGGGCGTGGACGCGTTCACCAAGCCGGGTGAGGTGCTGCCCCGCCTCACCGGCGACGGCCCGCGGCCCTTCACGGTGACCCTGGTCACCAACCAGGGCGCCGAGACCCTCGACGTCTCGGCGAAGACGGTGACGGCGGGGTCGACAACCCTGGAGGACACGCCCCTGGGCCTCGCCTGGCCGCCCGACATGTTCTCGCTCTCGCACGTCGCGCTGCCCTTTCCGCCGGACGACCCGCTGTACGGGGGCGCCAGCACCGCGCGCGACACCGGCGGCCTGTCGCTGGGCCGCGTGACACCCCGCGGGGAGAAGGACGTGCTCATCGTCCCCGTCGAAGTGCTCATGCGGGTGTCGTGGAACCCGTTTTTCAGCTACCTGGCCGACCGGCTCGAGCGCTGGGCGGCGTCTCAACATTGATCCAACGTTTCCAAGTCTCCCTATGCGCCCCCATTTCCCCCTCAGCCTGCTCTTCACGATCGTGGTCGTGCTCTCGGCCGCGTGTGCCGCCCCGATCCAGCGCCCGTTGGCCGTCACTGCCCCGGTGCCGGTCCAGCTGTCCCAGCAAGGCTCGGTCGCCGAGGTATACGGCGCAGTCCCGGCCGTCAATCGGCGTGGCCTTCGGCGGTGGGAGCGCGCGCGGCATCGCTCATGTCGGTGTCATCCGCTGGCTCGCCGAGCACCGTATCCCGATCGACGTGGCGGCCGGGACGAGCATGGGCGGCCTGATCGGTGGCTCGTTCGCGACCGGGATGGACGCCGACGAGATCGCCGCGATGCTCGGCGGAATCGACTGGGACCTGATGTTCGGCTCGTCGAGCTTCGCCTACAAGAACATCCGCCGCAAGACCGACGCGCGGGCCTACCCGAGCCGGCTGGAGTTCGGCTTGAAGGGCGGCCTCGTCGCCCCGACCGCGCTCAACAACGGCGAGCAGATCGAACTGCTGCTCGGGCGCATCGCCGCGTCGTACTCCGACATCGACCACTTCGACCGCCTCCCGACCCCCTTCCGGGCGGTAGCCGTCGACCTGGTGAGTGCCACCGAAGTGGTGATGGATCGCGGGTCGCTGGCCCAGGCGATGCGCGCGACCATGTCGCTGCCCCTGATCTTCCCGCCGGTCGAGCGCGACGGGCGGATCCTGGTCGACGGCGGCACGATGAACAACGTGCCCGCCGATGTCGTGCGGGCGATGGGCGCCGACCGCGTCATCGCCGTCAACGTCGGCGATCTGAACGACCGCGAAGGCATCAACTACAGCATGTCCGGGCTGGCCGGCGCCACGCTCGACGCGATGATGCGGGCGTCGACGAAGTCCTCGATTACCTCGGCCGACGTCATCCTCGACGTGCCGCTGGCCGCCTACGGATCGCTCGACTGGAGGCGCAGCGCCGACCTGATTCGCGAGGGTTACGACGCGGCCGAGCGGATGCGCGACCGCCTGCTGCCGCTCGCCGTGACCGAGGCCGAGTACCAGCAGTGGACGCAGGACCGGCAGAGCCGCCGCAGCCGCGCGCTGCCGATCCCGACCTTCATCACGCTCGTCGGCGTCGCCGACGGCGATGCGCGCCGCCTCAACGCGCTGCTGGCGCGTCATGTCGGCGTGCCGATCGTGCTCCCGGCGATCGAGAAAGACCTGGCGGAGCTCACCGGGCTCGACCGCTACGAGACCATCACCTGGAGCCTGGCGAAGAACGATGCCGGCGAGAGCGGTCTGGTCGTCACCGCCCGCACCAAGGCCTACGCGCCGCCGTTCATGATGCTGGGCCTCAACCTGGAGAACACCACGTCGAGCAGCTTCCGCATCAGCTTGACCGCGCGCTACCTGGCGTTTGGCGTCCTCACCTCGGGCTCGGAGGTGCGTCTCGACGGCACACTGGGGTCGGATCCGGCGCTCGTCGGCGAGTTCTACCAGCCGATTGGCTCGTCCGCCTTCTTCATCGCGCCCTTTGCCGGGATCACGACCACGACGTTCAACGTGGTCGACGACGACAACCTTGTGGCGCAGTACCATCAGGTGTTCACCCGCGCGGGCGCCAGGGTGGGCGTCAACCTCGGGGCGCGCAGCGATCTGCGGGTGGGCGCCTACATCGGCCGGCTCGACGCCGACGTCGCGATTGGCGACCCGGGATTGCCTTCAGTGGCCGGCAAGGAAAAGGCCGGCGACGCCGTCTGGCGCTACGACGGCCAGGACAGTCCGGTCGTGCCATCGGGCGGGACCCTGGCCACCGTGGGGATGTTGCACGCATTCGACGCCCCCGACGTGACGATTGGCAGCGAGGTCGTGACCTCGTCGATCACGCAGCTGTCGGGGACCGCGAACCGATTCTGGAGTGTCGGCGAGCGCAACCGCGTGTTCCTGTCCGGGGGTTGGGCACGTCATTCGACAGCGAGCCCCTGCCGCCGAGCAAGTTCGGGCTCGGGTCGTTTGCCCGCCTCGGCGCTTACAACCAGGGCGAAGTGATTGGCAACCACTACTACGCGGCGACCGGAGGACTCCTGCATCGTCTGGGGCGCCTCCCGGACTTCGTCGGCGGGCCGGTCTTCGCCGGGGCCTGGCTGGAGAACGGCGACGCGTTCGACGAGTGGGACCTGGCGAAGTGGCGCACCAACGTCAGCGCCGGGTTGATTCTCGACACCCTGCTGGGGCCGATGGTGGTAGCGGGGTCGTACGGCTTCGATGGCCGATGGCGCACCTATGTCGGCGTCGGGCGAATCTTCCGCTGATCGGTGCCGGCTCCGCCGCGGGACGCCGCGATAAGATGCCGGGCATGGTCACTCGCGCCCTCGCCGGTCGTTGCATCCGCCCGGTCCTGATGGTCGTCATGCTGTTTGCGGCCTGCCCGGCCGCAGCCCAGGTGACGCCGCAGCGCCCGTTCGGCACCTTGCGGGAACAGGCGACGCTGCAGCAGGCGTGGCTACGCCAGCGCCTCGACACCTTCCTGCCTGGTCTGATGCGCAAGCACGGCATCGACATGTGGGTGGTGTCGATGCGCGAGTACAACGAGGACCCCGTCTTCGCCGCGATCGTCGCTCCGGACACCTTCGCGGCGCGACGCCGCACGATCTACGTGTTCTTCGACACCTGCGCCGCCACCGGCCAGCCGGCGGCGGCGGCCTGCGTGCAGCGCATCGCGCTGGGCGGCACCTCGCAGGGCGGGGTCTTCGACGCGCGCCGCGCGACCACGCCGGCCGATTCCAACGTCGGCCGTGGCCAGCAGGCCGAGCTGTGGGGCGACGACCAGTGGCAGGCACTCAAGGCCGTCATCGAGGAGCGCAACCCGAAGGTCATCGGCATCAACCGCTCGACCGTGTTCGCCTTCTCCGACGGGCTGTCGAGCGGCGAGCTGAAGGGCATGAGCGCGCAGCTCGGCGAGAAATGGACGGCCCGCTTCAAGGACGCCGAAGGCCTGCCGCTCGAGCTCATCGCCGTGCGCCTGCCCGACGAGGAAGTGTTCTACGCGAAGATGCAGGAGCTCGTCTGGTCGATGACCCAGGAGATGTTCTCGGCCAAGACGATCACGCCGGGCACGACGCGGACCAGCGACCTCGTGTGGTGGTGGCGGCAGCGGACCAACGACCTCGGGCTCGGCACCTGGTTCCAGCCGAGCATCGAAGTGCAGCGCCAGGGCGCGACCGACGCCGACCTGGGCGACGACCCGGTGATCCAGCGGGGCGACGTGCTGCACTGCGACGTCGGCATCACCGTGGCGCGCCTCAACACCGACACCCAGCACATGGCCTACGTGCTGCGCGCGGGCGAGAGCGACGCGCCGGCCGGACTGCGCCAGGCGCTGGCCAACGCCAACACGCTGCAGGACATCACGATGGACGAGCTCAAGCCAGGCCGCTCGGGCAATCAGATTCTCTCGGCGTCGCTGGCCCGGCTCAAGGCCAAGGGCATCGACGGCAGCCTCTACACGCATCCGATCGGGCTGCACGGCCACGGCGCCGGCCCGCTCATCGGGCTGTGGGACTACCAGGCGGGCGTGCCCGGCCGCGGCGACGCACCGGTCATCCCCAGCATGTGGTTCTCGATCGAGCTGCAGGCGACGACGCCGGTGCCGGAATGGGGCGGCCAGCGCGTCCGGATGGCGCAGGAGGAGGACGCGATCGTCGACGCCGCCGGACGGGTGCGATGGGCGCTGCGGCGGCAGGACCGCCTGTTCCTGGTGAAATGACGACCGCCGCGGTCAGGTCTTGGGTGGCGGGTCGACGCCGTCCCACAGGTCGCTCGTGCCCAGCTCATCGCGGCCGCAGGCCTTGAGGTAGAGGAAGAGCTGCATGCGGTAGGCGGTGTAGCCGCAGAGGACGAACTGGACCAGGAAGCGGCCGCGCGACGACCGCACGCCCCACGGCGCGATCTCGGTCTGGAGCCAGGCCTCGGACCACCCGGCCGCCTGGCGGGCGTAGAGGCCGGCATGCGCGGCGATCGCCGCCAGGCACTCGTCGTAGCCGAAGCCGTCGGTCGCGCGCTCGCGCGCCGTCCATGCCGCCGGATCGAACGTGCCGGACTCGGCGACGTCGACCAGTGCCGGCCCCATCATCGTCAGATAGCGCAGCAGGTCGATGGTGGTGCGCTGTTTGGGCGTCGGGCGGTAGTCGAGCATGGCACGCTCGACCTTGCCGGCCAGGTGCCCGACGATCTTCACTTCGTGCTGCAGCAGGGCGACGAGCTCATCGCGCGACAGGGCCACGAGACCTCCGTTTCCTGGCGGGCCATCCGCCCGGGAGCGGCTCATGATACCCACACCCCGGTGTCGGCCGGCCCGGCTGGCGCCGAAACAACCTGTATTACCCTGGCGTCGTCGGGTCGCCAGGCGCCGCATCGGAGGTCTGTCATGGACGCTCGGCTCGCCAGGAGCCACCGGCTCGCCGTCGCGTGGATGCTCGGGCTGGTCGTGTTCTTCCCCGCCGCTGCCGGCGCGCAGGGGTGGGGTCGGCCACGGCCGCCGCGAGCCGGGGCCTGCTTCTATCAGGACGCCAACTACCGCGGCGACTACTTCTGCGTCGAGGCCGGAGACGCCTACGACGTCGTGCCCGAAGGCCTGAACGACCGCATCTCGTCGATCCGCCTGTTCGGTGACGCCTCGGTCACGGTCTACCGCAACCCCAACTTCGGCGGCCGCTCGACCCGGTTCACCGATGACGTGTCGAACCTCCAGGAGGAGGGCTGGAACGACACCGTGTCGTCGCTGCGCGTCCGCCTCGACTTCGCCCGCGTGACCCGCGAACAAGCCGAAGAGGTCGTGCGGCGGGCCTATCGATCCACGCTCGGGCGCGACCCCGACGAAGGCGCCCGCGGCTACGTCGATCGCGTGATGCGCGATCGCTGGACGCAGGGCGATGTCGAGCGCGAGCTGCGGAAGAGTCCGGAATTTCGCAATCGCAGGCCACCGGTCTAGCCGGCTCGGGCGTGGACCAAGCTTGTTGTCTGCGACATAAACCGCGAAGGTGCGTATGATGGCGAGGCCCGTTGCTCCGGGCCTCGCCCCCTCTGACTCATCACGAGATGCGCACCGCGGATTCCTCACCGGCCGGCACGGCCCTCGACCGCGCGCTGAAAGTCTTCGGCGACGTGCGGCCGGGTGAAGGCGTCCAGGCGCTGCTGATGTTCAGCAACGTCTTCATCCTGCTGGTCGCCTACTACATCCTGAAGACGGTGCGCGAGCCGCTGATCCTCACCACCGGCGGCGCCGAGCTGAAGTCGTATGCCGCCGGCGCGCAGGCTGCGGTGCTGCTCGGCTACGTGCCGCTCTACGGATGGCTGGTGTCGAGCCTGTCGCGGAGCCGGCTGCTGGTGACGGTGGTGCTGGCGTTCGTCGCCTGCATCCAGCTGTTCTTCGTCGGCGGTCAGCTCGGCGTGCCGTATCTGGGCTTCGCGTTCTACGTGTGGGTCGGGATTTTCAGCCTGACGATGATCTCGCAGTTCTGGTCCTTCGCCAACGACGTCTACTCGAAGGACGACGGCAACCGGCTGTTCCCGCTCATCGCCGTCGGCTCGACCGCCGGCGCACCGCTCGGCGCGGCGGCGGCGCAGGCGCTGTTCTCGCGCGGCGTCTCACCCTGGGCGATGATGCAGATCGCCTCGGTGCTGCTACTGCTGCACTTGGCGCTGTACACCCGAGTGTGGGCCCGGCCATCGATGGCCACCGGCACCGCGGCGCCGAGCAAGAGCGGCGGCTTCACCCTGGTGCTCTCCGATCCGTACCTGCGGCTGGTCGCGCTGCTGCTGGTGTTGCTGAACATCGTCAACTCGACCGGCGAGTTCATCCTCGCCCGGCTGGTCACCGAGCGCGCCGCCGAGCTGGCCGCCGCCTCGACCACCTTCCAGCGTGGCCCCTACATCGGCGCCTTCTACGGCAGCTACTTTTTCTGGGTCAATGTCGCGTCGGTGGTGCTGCAGGCGTTCCTGGTCTCGCGGGTGGTGAAACGCTGGGGCTTCAAGGGCGCGCTCCTCACCCTGCCGATCCTGGCGCTGGGCGCCTACTCCGCCGCCGCGCTGGGCGCCGGCCTGATGGCGGTGCGGGTGATCAAGACGGCGGAGAACTCGGCCGACTACTCGATGATGAACACCGCCAAGCAGATGCTGTGGCTGCCGACCACCCGCGAGCAGAAGTTCAAGGCCAAGCAGGCGATCGATACGTTCTTCGTCCGCGGCGGCGACCTGCTGTCGGCCGCGGTGGTGTTCGTCGGCACCAACTACCTGGCGCTCGGGCCCGGCGGTTTCGCCATCACCAACGTCGTCGTCGTGTCGCTGGCGCTGGTCGTGGCCCTCAGGGTCGCCGCGGCATACGCGCGTTTGACGGTGCCGGCGGCCGCGGCAAAATGACGTCGGGGACCGACTCAGCGGGCTGACGCCGCGGCCGACACGTCCACCAGACCGGTGCCCTCGAAGGCGTAGGTGGCGGTCGCCGGCTCGGTCATCGCGCCGTCGGCATCGGCGGCGCCGTGGCGCAGGTAGTCCACGATCATCCGCCGGCCGTCGAGGCGCAACGCCCGTACCTGCACCCGCTGGCCGATCCGGATGGTGCCAAGGCTGATGGTCTGCAACTGGTCGGCGCGCAGCACCGCCAGGTAATGGCCCGACCGGTCGCCGGCGTTGCTGACCTCGAGGATCACCGCCGCATTCTGCGCGCCGTCGCCGTTCAGGTCGGCAGTGGCGTAGAACTCGGGGAGCAGCCGCACCCGGGCGCCGCCGTCGCTGTTCCATTCGCCGTGATCGAGTTTGATGCGCAGCCCGAGTTCGCCCCAGTAGGTGGCGTTGGCGGCGTCCTCGATGGTCGGCGCGTGCTGGCTGAGCACATCGGCGACATACGGGTTGTCGCGTCCATCGGGCGCGCTGGTCTTGCCCTGGCAGGCGATCGATACCGCGATGGCCAGCGCAATCGGCCCGAGTCGTGCGGGTCGCGGTGTCATCGGCACTCCTTCAGGCAAGCTTGCCACGAACGCGCGGCGGATGTCTCCTGAGGCTAGGCCTTCGGCGCCCGCTTCGGCCGCGGCCTTCGGTGCCTTGGCGACCTTGGCGGCCTTGGCCGGCCTGGCGGTGGCGTCACGGCCGCGGCCCGCGCCGCGCCGTTTCGGGGCCGGCGCGCTGCCGGCCCGCGCGTTCATCAGCTCGACCGCCTGCTCCATCGTCACCGCCTCGGGCGCCGTGCCCTTGGGCAGCGAGGCGTTGGTCGTGCCGTCGGTCACGTACGGGCCGTAGCGGCCGTCGAGGATGCGCACCGGCGCCCCGCCGGTCGGATGCGCGCCGAGGGCGCGCAGTTCCTTGGCGGCGGCGCGCTGCCGCCGCTGCCCCTTGGGCTTGGCCAGCAGCTCCTTGGCCCGGGCCAACGTGATGGTGTAGACGTCGTCGTCGGCTTCGAGCGAGCGGTACTCCGAGCCGTGCTGCACGTAGGGCCCGAAGCGGCCGCGGTTGGCGAGGATGGTCGCGCCGTCGTCGGCGGCGCCCAGCTCCCGCGGCAGCGACAGCAGACGCAGCGCCTCGGCGAGCGACACGGTGTCCTCGGACATCTCGCGGTCGAGCGACGCGCGTTTGGGCTTCTCCTTGCTGCCCTTCTCGGGATGCTCGCCCAGCTGCACGTAGGGCCCGAAGCGCCCGTGCATGACGTAGACCGGCAACCCGGTCGTCGGGTCGGCACCGAGCGACCGCGGGCCGTCGGCCTTGGCCTTGAGCAGCCGGAGCGCCTCGTCGAGGGTCAGGTCGGCCGGACCGATCTCCTCGGGGACCGACGCTCGCGGCGCGTCGTCGGTCGACTCGCCCAGCTGCAGGAACGGTCCGTAGCGCCCGATGCGGACGCGGACGTTCTTGCCCGACTCCGGATCGGTGCCCAGATCGATCATCGGGTAGTCGATCGCCTGTTCCTTGCCCTGGACGATGGTCTCGAGCCCGGTGTGCTTGCCATCACCGCGATAGAACGCCTTGATGAAGTCGAGCCAGTCCTTCTGGCCGTTGGAGATCTCGTCGAGGATCTCCTCCATCTCCGCGGTGAAGCCGATGTCGACGTAGTCGGCGAAGTGCTCGCGCAGCAGGCGGGTGACGGCAAACGCCGTGAAGCTCGGGACCAGGGCCTTGCCCTGGCGCGTGACGTAGCCGCGACGCTGGATGGTCGCGACCGTCGGCGCGTAGGTGGACGGCCGGCCGATGCCCTCCTCCTCGAGCCGCTTGACCAGCGACGCTTCGGTGAAGCGCGGCGGCGGCGAGGTGTCGTGGCCCTTGGCGGTCAGCGCCGCCAGGTACAACGGCTGGTCGAGCCGATCGGGGGCGTGCACTTCGTCGCCGACGCTCAGCTTCGGCAACAGCGTCTCCTGCTCGCCGAGCTCGGCCGACGGGTCGTCACTGCCCTCGACGTAGGCCCGCAGGTAGCCGGCGAACTCGATCGCCTTGCCGCTGGCCGAAAAGATGCCGCGCCGCCCGTCGGGCGCGGTGCCGGTGATCTCCACCGCCGTGCGCAACAGCTGGGCGTCGGCCATCTGCGAGGCCACGGCACGCTTCCAGATCAGCTCGTAGAGCTTCAGCTCGTCGCTCTCGAGCACCCGCTCCAGCGACTGCGGCGTGCGGCGGAAGTCGGTCGGGCGGATCGCCTCGTGCGCTTCCTGGGCGTTGCGGACCTTGGTCTGGTACTGGCGCGGCCCCTTGTAGTAGTCGTTGCCGTACATCTCGCGCACGGCGTGACCGGCTTCGCCGAGCGCCTTGTCGCTGAGCGTGGTCGAGTCGGTGCGGTGATACGAGATCAGGCCCTCGAGGTCGCCGCCGCCGATGTCGATGCCCTGGAACAGCCGCTGGGCGACGTTCATCGTGCGATCGGACGAGAATCCGAGCTTGCGGTTGGCCTCCTGCTGCAGGGTCGAGGTCGTGAACGGCGCCGCCGGCCGTTGCGTGGCCGGCTTCTCGTCGACGTTCGACACGCGCCACGGCATGCCGCGCTTGAGCCCGTCGGCGAGCGCCGCGGCGGCCGGCTGATCGAGGCGGATCACCGTGGTCGAGGTGAGCTGGCCCTGGGCGTCGAAGTCCTTGCCGGTGGCGACCCGGCGATCGTCGACGCGACCCAGCGTGGCGCCGAATTCGCGGCCGTCGGCGCTCTTGAGCGTCGCCTCGAGGTCCCAGTAGTTCGCCGTCCGGAACGCCAGCCGCTCTTCCTCGCGTTCGACGATCAGCCGCACCGCGACGCTCTGGACCCGGCCGGCGGAGAGTCCGGTCTGCACCTTCTTCCACAGCACCGGCGAGAGCGTGTAGCCGTAGAGCCGGTCGAGGATGCGGCGGCTCTCCTGGGCCCGCACCAGGTTCTCGTCGACGTCCTCGTGCGCGTCGCCGAGGGCGCTGCGGATGGCTTCCTCGGTGATCTCGTGGAAGACGATGCGGCGCACCGCCACCTTGGGCTTCAGGAGCTGCTTGAGATGCCAGCTGATTGACTCGCCTTCGCGATCCGGGTCGGTGGCGAGGATCACCTCCGAGGCGTCCTTCATCGCGTCCTTGAGCGCCTGGACGTGCTTGCGCTTGTCGGCCGGGACGACGTAGTAGGGCGTGAAGTCGCCGTCGGTGTCGACCCCGAGCCGCCCCCACGACTTGCCCTTGATGGCGGCCGGCACTTCGCTGGCCGATTCCGGCAGGTCGCGGATGTGCCCGTAACTGGCCTCCACACGGTAGTCGCTGCCCAGGAACCGTGACAGGGTTCGGGCTTTGGCGGGCGACTCGACGATGACCAACGGCTTAGGCATGGGCTCCTGGCGGACTCAGAATCGCCTACGTTAGCACGCGGTTCCGGGATCCCACGAAACGGCCGCCGCCGCCGCGCTGGATGCGCCCGGCGATTTCGAGGGCACCGAGCCGGGCACACACTTCGGCCACCGCCCAGCCGGTGGCCGCCGAGACGTCGTCGGCGGTGAACTCGTCGGTGCGGGGATCGAGACCCAGCTCCGCGGCCACCTCGGGATCGAGCATCGGCGCCGCGTCCGGCCCGGCGGCGGCCGGCGCGGCCCACCCGAGAGCGGTCAGCACGTCGGCGGCGCGTTCGACCAGCGTCGCGCCGTCACGCAGCAACGCGTGGGCGCCGCGATGCCGTCCGGTCGAGACCGCCCCGGGCACGGCCATCACCTCACGGCCCTGCTCGAGCGCCGCGCCCGCAGTGATCAGCGAGCCGCTCTTCTCCGAGGCTTCCACCACCACGGTCGCCGCGGTGAGCCCGCTGATGATGCGGTTGCGCCACGGGAAGTGGTAGGCGAGCGGCAGGGTGCCCGGCACGCACTCGCTGACGACCGCGCCGCGTTCGGCGAGCGCGGCAGCGAGCCGCTCGTGCTCGGCAGGATAGACACGATCGAGCCCCGAGCCGAGGACAGCGACGCTCGTCCCGGCGGCGTCGAGGGCGGCGCGATGCGCCGCCGAGTCGATGCCACGCGCCAGCCCGCTCACGACGACGACGCCGGCGGCCGCCGAGATCGGCGGCGAGCGCCGCGGCGACCTCGAGCCCCTGGCGTGACGCGGCGCGGGCGCCGACGACCGCCACGAGGCGCGGCGCGCGGAGCACCTCGGGCTGGCCGCGCAGCCACAGGACCGGCGGCGGGTCAGGGATCTCGCGCAGCGCCGGCGGGTAGGCCGGCGAGGCGATCGACACGGCGCGTTGTCCGGCGGCGATCCCCGCCGCCAGGTGGCGCGCGGCCTGGCCGGTCAGGTGCGCGAGCTCCGCCGCCGCACCGTCGGGCCCGCACGCGCACCGGCATGCCCAGGCGAGGAGGCTGTCGGCCGGGTCGCGCGCCGGCAGATCGTCGAGCTCGGGAATCGGGCGTGCGAGCCAGTGGCGGATGAGGGCGCCGAGCAATCGGCGACGGGGATAGCCGAGCACGGCCAAGGCGATGGCCTCGAGGTCGGTCATGGAAGACCTCCGGAGGGGCGCCCGCACGCCGCCGCAGCGAACGTGGGCACCCGCAAACGCGGGGGCCGTGACCTCGGCTGGATCGATTATCGGGGCCAGCGCCCGGGCTCGCAAGAGGTGCCGCGGATTGCTTGCCCGGACCTGGCGGCGGGACTATAGTGGCCTTACGGCCCATCATGGTTCAGCGACTGGTCGTGCTCACCCTGCTGTCGGCGCTCACTGCAGCGCCCGCCTACGCCGACGCGCGGGGGGATGCTAAGAAACAGGTGGAGTTCGGCATTTCGGTGGCCCAACGAGGGCTGTGGCGTGAGGCGATCTTCAGGTGGCAGCGGGCCACCGAAATCGACCCCACTTACGCGCAGGCGTTCAACAATCTGGCGATCGCCCACGAACAAGAGGGCCAGCTCGACAAGGCCCGCGAGGCCTACGAGAAGGCCATGAAGCTGGAGCCGAACAACTCCCTCATCAAACAGAATTACGATCTGTTCAAGGAGATCAATGACCGGACGGGGCGCACAGACGGTCGTTAGCCTGGCCTTGACCGCCGTTCTTCTCGGCGGCTGCAGCACCGGTTACGTCGAGGTACCGATCGAGACGCCGATCCAGCCGAAGCTGGACGTCCGGCCGTTCTCGCGGATCTTCGTCGCCGGGTTCCTCACCGCGGGCACGCAGGACGTCGACGGCAACCTCGAAACGGTGCGGCTGCTCCGCAGCCAGCTCCGCAACAAGGGCCAGTTGCGCGTGATCGACGCCGACGCGCTCGATCTCGCCGACGTCGCCGGTGTCGCCGGCGCCGAGGCCAGTCCTGCGGCCAACGGCGCCGCCGGCTCGCCGCCGCCGCAACCGACCGGCGACGCCGCCAATCTCACCGACGAGACGCAGTTCGCCGGCGTCGACAAGGTCTTCGCCGACAAGGAGTACCTGGAAGAAGATCGGCGAGGAGTTCCAGCAGCCGCTGATCGTCACCGGCACGGTGCTCTTCCGCCCGCAGTCGCGCAGCGGCTTCGTCCAGCGTGAGCGCGAGACCTTCGACTCGCTCGGCCGGCGCGTCGTGCAGCCGGAGCGCACCTACATGGAGCGCAAGGGCTTCATCCTGCGGCCGAACTTCATCTTCATCGACGGCCGCACCGGCGAGACCCTGCACACCGAGACCTTCCGCGAGGAGGTCCTCTACAACGCCAGCCAGAGCACCCCGGCGCTGTCCTCCTACTTCGAGCTGATGGACCGCCTGCTGCCGAGCTTCCTGAACACCCTGAGCGCCCAGAAGGTGCGGGGGAGCAGAACCCTGCTCCAGTAGGTCGGGCACACCCCAGCCCCTAGCCCCCAGCCCCCAGGATCTGGTAGCCTTGATGGTTCTGGCCGGGCTTTGAGGCCGCCCACAGGGGGCGGGCCCGATGTTCGGGCGGGGCGCCGGCCGCGACCCCACGGAGAGTTCCCGTGTTTGCAGTGATTCAGGCCCAGGGCCATCAGTTCCGCGTCGAGCCGGGTTCGGAGATCGAGCTCGACGGCACCGGCGAAGCCGGGGCGGCGGTGACCATCGATCAGGTGCTCGTCGTCGGCACGGACGGCGGCGAGGTGTTGACCGGCGCGCCGACGGTGGCCGGGGCCAAAGTGGTCGGCGTCGTCGTCGAGGCGCATCGCGGACCGAAGGTGCGCATCTTCAAGAAGAAGCGGCGCAAGCAGTACCGCCGTACCGCGGGTCATCGCAGCGCGTTGACGCGCGTACGCATCACCGAGATCGTCGCCTAGCAGGGCGACCGCTTGCCGCGCCACGCGGCCGGGTCACAGACGTCATGGCAACGAAAAAAGGGCAAGGCAGTTCCCGCAACGGACGCGACAGCCACTCGCAGCGCCTGGGCGTGAAGCGGTTCGACGGCAACGTCGTCACCGGCGGATCGATCCTGGTTCGGCAGCGCGGCCGCAAGTTCCGGCCCGGGTTGAACGTCGGGATCGGCAAGGACGACACGCTGTTCGCCAAGGTCCCCGGCACCGTGAAGTTCGAGGATCACGGGTCGCGCGGCCGCTTCATCAGCATCCTGCCGCTCGAGAACCAGGTCCCGCCATCGTCCTAGCCGCCAGGTTCCCTAGCCGCTAGCCCCTAGCCGCTAGCC
Source organism: uncultured Acidobacteriota bacterium (assembly GCA_963786365.1). Lineage (GTDB taxonomy): Bacteria > Acidobacteriota > Vicinamibacteria > Vicinamibacterales > UBA2999 > CAWAYR01. The sequence goes on along the minus strand of CAWAYR010000017.1, from coordinate 127,144 downwards.
GCTATGTTTGTCGACGACGTCGAGATCGTCGTGGAGTCGGGCCATGGCGGCGCCGGCTGTCTCAGCTTCCGGCGCGAGAAGTTCGTGCCGCGCGGCGGGCCCGACGGCGGCGACGGCGGCCCGGGCGGCTCGGTCTATCTCGTCGCCGATCCCCACCGCAACACGCTGCTCCACTTCCGCTACACCCCCGAGCATCGCGCCGAGCGCGGCAAGGGCGGCCAGGGCGCGTTGCGCACCGGCGGCGCGGGCCGCGACCTCGACGTGCCGGTGCCGCCGGGCACGACCGTGCTCGTCGCCGACCCCGACGCGCCGGGCACCTGGCTGCCGTTCGCCGATCTCACCACGCCGGGACAGCGGGTGCTCGTCGCCAAGGGCGGGCGCGGCGGGCTGGGCAACGCGCGCTTCGTCAGCGCCACCAATCGCGCCCCGCGCAAGGTCCAGCCGGGCGAGCCCGGCGAAGAGCGGCGGCTGAAGCTCCAGTTGAAGCTGTTGGCCGACGTCGGGCTGGTCGGCTTCCCCAACGCCGGCAAGTCGACGCTGATCGCCCGGTCCAGCGCGGCGCGGCCCAAGATCGCCGCCTACCCCTTCACCACGCTGACGCCCAATCTCGGCGTCGTCCAATTGAGCGACGACCGGACGTTCGTGGTCGCCGACGTGCCCGGACTCATCGAAGGCGCGCACGAGGGCCACGGGCTGGGCCACCAGTTCCTGCGCCACGTCGAGCGCACCGCCGTGCTGGTGCACGTCGTCGACGTCTCGGGGGCCTCGGGCCGCGACCCGGTCGAGGATCTCGACACCGTGCGCCGCGAACTGTCGCTGTTCGACGCCGCCCTGCTCGACAAGCCGCAGCTGGTCGCCGCCAACAAGATCGATGCGCTCGACGAGCCGGAGCGGCTGGCGGCCCTGCAGGCGCGGGCCGCCGCGCTCGGCCTGCCGTGCCTGGCGATTTCGGCCGCCGCCGGCACCGGCGTCGGCGCCCTGCTCGAAGCCGCCTGGCCGCACGTGGCGGCGGCGCGGGCCGCGGCGGTGCTCATCGCCGCGGCTGACGACGAGGCGGCGAACGCCGCCGGTCACGATCGCTGATGCGCCTGGGATTGCTCGGCGGCACGTTCGATCCGGTCCACGAGGGCCACCTGGCCGCCGGCCGGGCGGCGCGCGCCGCGCTCGCCCTCGACCAGGTGCGGCTGGTGCCGGCGCACGTCCCGCCGCACCGGGCGGTGGGACCGCGCGCCTCCACGCCACACCGTTTCGCGATGGCCGCCATCGCCGCGCTCGACGAACCTGGCTGGGCGGTGTCGGACGTCGAACTCGAACGCGACGGCCCGTCGTTCACCTACGACACGCTGGCGGCGGCCCAGGCCACTGGGCTCACCGCGTCGCAAATTTTCTTCATCACCGGCGCCGACGCCTTCGCGGAAATCGCCACCTGGTCGCGCTATCCGGCCGTGCTCGACCTGGCCCACTTCGTCGTCGTGACCCGGCCGGGCACGACCCTGACGGCGATCACCGCGCGCCTGCCCGAGCTGGCGAGCCGCGTGCGGCCGGTGGGCGACGTCGATCGACAGCCGGGCACCAGCATCCTGCTCGTGGAAGCGGCAACCCCCGACGTGTCGTCGACGGCCATCCGCGGGCGCGCTGCCAGGGGCTACTCGCTGGCGGGGCTGGTGCCCCCTCGAGTGGAGCAGTACATTCGTCGGCATGGGTTGTACACGTCAGTGGTAGGTGCCTTGCATGGCCAAGTCGAGTAGTGGACGAAGTGCGAAGCGGCCGCGGGTGCCGGCGGCCATCCTGGCGGCGGTCGACGCCGTGCGGGCCAAGAAGGGCGACGACGTGCTGGCCCTCGACCTGCGCGAGGCCGACGCCTTCACCGACTACTTCATCATGTGCACCGGCCAGAACCGCCGTCAGGTGCAGGCCATCGCCGATGCCGTCGAGGCCGCGCTCAAAGCCAAGAAGCTGCGGCCCAGCCACGTCGAAGGGTACGCGCGCGGCGAGTGGGTGCTGCTCGACTACTTCGACTTCGTGGTCCACGTGTTCGCGCCCAACGCGCGCATGTTCTACGGCCTCGAGCGGCTGTGGGGCAACGCCCGCGCCGTGGCCCTGCCCGAACCCACCGCGGCCGGCTGAGGCGCCGGCGACGGCACCGTCCGGCCGCTGATGCTGCGGCTGCTGGCCGACGCCGCGCTGTCGGTGCTGCTGGCGCCGTGCTGCGCCCTGTGCGGCACGGTGCTGAGACGGCCGCTCGACGGCGCGGTCTGCGCCGCCTGCTGGGCCCGCGTCGCGCGCTTCAGCCCGCCGCTCTGCCAGCGCTGCGGCGAGCCGCTGCCGAGTGCACGAGCCGCGCCGGCCGGCCAGTGCCGTGCGTGCTCGGTCGCGCTCGGTCGGGTCATGCAGGCGCGCGCGGTCGGGGCCTTCGACGGCGTGCTGGCCGACGTCGTCCACGCCCTGAAGTACGGCCGGCGTCCGTCGGTGGCGCCGCCGCTCGCCGTGCTGATGCGCGCTGCGGGGCGCGACCTGCTCGCCGCCGTCGAGGTCGTCGTGCCGGTGCCGCTGCATCGACGGCGCGAGGACGAGCGCGGCTTCAACCAGGCGGAGCTGCTGGCCCGACGTCTGGGTCCGCCGGTGTGTCGGGCGGTGTGCCGGTGCCGCCCGACGGCACCCCAGGTCGGCCTGTCGGGTGAGGCGCGGCTGGACAACCTGCGCGGCGCGTTCGCGCTCAACGCTGCGGCCCGGGACGTGCGCGGCCGGCGGGTCGCGCTCGTCGACGACGTGCTGACCACCGGCGCCACCATGGCCGCCTGTGCCGAGGCGCTGGCCGCCGCCGGCCCGCGGTCGATCGTGGCGCTTACTGCGGCTCGAGCACTGATCGAACGGCGGCGGTGACCGCACTCCGCACCAGGTCGGGCGACTGGGCGCCGTCGAGGAGGCGCCACGCCGCGGCGCCGGCCTGGCGTCGGTAGCTGTCGCGGACCCGCGACAGCAGCGGCAGATCCCGCTCGAAGCGGTCGCGGGCGGCGCGCTTGCGGGCCAGCGAGGTCTCGGGCGTGATGTCGAGCACGAGCGTCAAATCGGCCGGCGGCAGCAGCCGCTGCGCGTCGACCAGCCACGCCACGTCGAGCCCTTGCGCTTCCCCGTAAGCCAGGCTCGATGCCGCGTAGCGGTCGGCCACGACGATCTCGCCCGCGGCCAGCCAGGCGCGGATCCGGGGCGCGTATTCATAGCGGTTGGCGATGTAGAGAAGCTGCAGGACCTCGGCGGTGTAAGCGCGCTGGCCGTGGAGGGCGGCGCCGATCTCCATGCCGATGGTCGTCTGGTAGTCGGGAAACGAGAGCGTCTGCACGGTGTGCCCGGCCGCGCGCAGCCACTCGGCCAGCCATTCGGCCTGGGTCTGCTTGCCGCTCTGGTCGAGCCCCTCGAAGGCGATCAGCCGGCCCGGCGTCATCAGCTCACACCTCGAGCTGCAGCAGCTCGTCGAGCGACTGGCGGCGGCGGATCGTCGTCCAGGTGTCGCCGTCGACCAGCGCTTCGGGCGGCAACGGCCGCCGGAGATAGGTGGAGCCGAGCACGGCGCCGTAGGCGCCGACGTCGCGGATGGCCATCAGGTCGCCGACCTCGACCGGGGCGAGCGGCAGATCGCGCGCGAACCGGTCGGTGCTCTCGCAGATCGGGCCGACGACGTCGCTGGGCTCGGCGGCGCCGGCGCGCGGACGCACCGGCTCGATGCGGTGGAAGGCGCCGTAGAGCGCCGGCCGCATCAGCTCGGTCATGCCGGCGTCGAGCACGACGAAGCGGCGGCCGCCGGCGACATGCTTGACGTCGACCACGGTGGTCGAGCAGCACCCCGGCCGGGCCGACGATCGAACGGCCCGGCTCGATGGCGATGGCCAGCGGACAACCGGCCGCGGCGTCGACCAGCGCCCGCACGTAGTCGGCCGGCTCCGGCACCGGCGCCCCGTCGTACGAGATGCCCAGACCGCCGCCGAAGTCGAGCTGTTCGAGCGGCACGCCGTCGCCGACCAGCTCGCGGGCCAGCGCGGTCACGGCCTCGGCGGCGCGGGTCAGCGGGTCGAGGCTGGTGATCTGCGAGCCGATGTGGACGTGGATGCCAACCGGCACCAGGCCGCGCCGCGTCGCCATGTCGCTCATCAGCGAGCGGGCCAGGGCAATCGGCACGCCGAACTTGTTGTCGCGCAGCCCGGTCGAGATGTGCGGGTGGCTCCGGGCGTCGATGTCGGGATTCACGCGCAGGGCCACGCGGACGCGCCGGCCGGCGGCGACGGCGAGCTGGTCGAGGCGATCCAGCTCGCCGGGTGACTCGACGTTGATGGCATGGACGTCGAGCGTGACGGCACGGGCCAGTTCCTCGGCCGACTTGCCGACCCCGGTGAAGACGATGTCGCGCGCCGCGAAGCCGCAGCGCAGCGCCACGTCGACCTCGCCCATCGAATTGGCGTCGACGCGGCTGCCGAGCGAGCGCATCAGCCGCACCACGGCCAGCGTGGAGTTGGCCTTCAGGGCGTAGTGGATGGCGTGCCGGCGCGCGCCGAACGCGGCGTCGAGGCGCCGGTAGGCGTCGCGGATCGCCCCGGCGCTGTAGACGTAGCACGGCGTGCCGAGGGCCGCGGCCACCGCCGTGGCGGTCACCGACTCGACGCGAAAACCGTCCGGAGTGTGGTGCAGGAAGGCCTGATTCACGGCGGGGACCTGCGATGATACCGTGAAGCTCACGGCCGGATCGAGCCGAAGGTCCGTGGTATTCTGAGCGGCGGCTCGCCGCGCGATCCTCCTCATGTCTGTGGACACCTCGTCGGCCCAGCCCGACGCCATCGATACGCTGATCCAGCGCTGTCTGGCGGGCGACCAGGCGGCGTGGGAGCAGATCGTCCGCCTGCACTGGCGCAAGGTCTTCAACATCGCCTACAAGTTCACCGGCCGCCACGACCTGGCCGAGGACCTGACCCAGGACGTCTTCGTCAAGATCTTCAAGTCGCTCGACACCTTCGACCGGCGCGCCAACTTCCAGACCTGGCTGGTGAGCGTGAGCCGCAATCTGTGCATCGATCACTACCGCAGCGTGCGCAAGGAGCGGGAGACGATCGACCGCGACGTCGACCCGGGCGAGCTGGCGCCGGTGTCGAACACGGTGAGCCCGTATGCGGCGCTCGAGCAGGTCGACCGGCGGCAGCTGCTCCAGCGCGGGCTGAAGGAACTGGCGCCGACGCTGCGCCAGGCGGTGCTGATGCGGGACATCCAGGAGCTGTCGTATCAGGAGATCGCCGACGCCCTCGGCTTGCCCGAGGGCACGGTGAAGTCGCGGATCAACCGCGGCCGGACGGAGTTGGCGCGGCAGATCAGCCGCATTCGCGAAAGCGACGACCGCGCGGTCGCCGCACGCACAGCGGGCGGCGGCCCGGATCCCCGCCGGAGCGGAGTGGCAGGATGAACTTCACCATCGACCGGAGCCAGGACGTCGCCATCGTGCGGCTCGACGAGGCGCGTCTCATGTATCCCCTGCTCGCCGACTTCGCCGGCGCCGTCACCGGGCTGCTCGACGGCGGCGACCGCAAGGTGCTCCTCGACTTCTCGAAGGTCACCTACGTCGACAGCGCGACCATCGGCTGCCTGATGGACCTCTACCGGCAGGCGACCGGCAAGGGCGGGGCGCTCAAGCTGGCCGGCGTCCAGAAGCGGGTCGAGACCATGCTGACGATGACCGGGGCGCACAACTTCCTGGCCCTGCACCCCGACGAAGCGGCTGCGCTCGCCAGCTTCGGGGCGTGACGACGATGCGCACGATCACGACGTCCAAGGGCGTGTCGATCGAGCTCGACGGCGACATCCAGTCGGTGCTGGAGGCGCTGTTCAAGACCTGCTGGAGCGACCCCGACGACTACTCCTACGAGCACACCGTCCGCGAGGTCGGCCACCTGCTCGGCCAGCTGACCGATGCCGAGTCGCGGCAGTACCTCAGCGAGGCGCTGACGCTGTGCTACACCACCTACGAGAACGGCCGGCTCGAGCGGGTGATGAAGAAGCTCGGCGCCGGCGAGCCGTGACCGGGCGTCCATGTCGCTGAACTACCAGGCCGAACGTTTCACCTGCTCGTGGCCGTGGTCCACGGCCATCCTGCTGTGCGACGGCCGCATCTCGTGCGGCTGCTCCGACCCCTATGCCAAGCGTGTGCTCGGCGACACGCGCGCCGTCAGCCTGGCCGAGGTGTGGCGGGGCCCGACCGCCACCGAGCTGCGCGAGGACATCAACACCGGCGGGTCGGGGTTCTGCGGCGACTGCCCGCTGAAGCTGCCGCTGGCCGACGACGAGGCCGCGCCGGTGCGCGACCTGAACGTCGGGCCGCTGCCCAGCCGGCTCTACGTCGAGTGCACGGCCGCCTGCAACATCTCGTGTTTCCAGGCCTGCTGCGCGCCCGAAACCGGCATCACGCGCACCCGCCAGGCCGGGATGCTCGACTTCGACCTGTTCACCCGGGTGCTCGACGAGGCCGGGCCGACGCTGGGCCGCGTCGACTTCTTCAACTACGGCGAGGCGTTCCTGCACAAGCGCGCCGTCGAGATGTGCGAGTACATCAAGACCAAGTTCCCGCACATCTATCTCTACACCAGCACCAACGGCCTGGCCCTGAACGAGGAGAAGGCGCGTCGGCTGGTCCACTCGGGCATCGACGAGGTGACCTTCTCGATCGACGGCGCGTCGCAGGACACCTACGTGCGCTACCGCCAGCGCGGCAAGTTCGACCTGGCGATCGGCCAACCTGCGCGCGATGGCCGACGAGAAGGCCACGGCACGGCCGCGACGTGCCGCAGCTCAACTGGCGCTACATCCTCTTCAACTGGAACGACTCGGACGAGGAGATGGAGAAGGCGCGACGGCTGGCCGTCGAGCTCGGCGTCGATCGGCTGACCTGGGAGATCACCGACCACCCCGAGGACTCGTTCTCGCGCCGCTTCGCCCCCGGCACCGCCGACTTCGACCGCATCAAGTACGAGGTCTGGGATCACTCCGGGCTCGGCAACGCCATTCCCGGCGCCACGCCGCGGGCCGAGATCGCCGTGCCGGGTGCCGGCCGACGCCGCCGCTGTCGGGCCGCCCGGGCGAGACCGCTGACCGTGCACACGCACGTGCGCAACCTCTCCGACGCGCCCGTTCCGCAAGCTGGCCAGCTACGGCCGCCGCCTGGTGCGGCTCGGCGCCCAGCTGGTCGGTCCCGACGGCGCCCTCATCAACCGCGACCACGCGCGGGCGTGGCTGCCTGGCGACATCCCGGCCGGCGGCGCGGCCGACGTGCCGATCGACGTGCCGCTGCCCGCCGACGCCGGGCCGCTACGCGCTCAAGTTCGACCTGGTCAGCGAAGGCATCGACTGGTTCGAGAAGTGCGGCTCGCCGACGACGACACGCGCCGTCGTCGTCGGCTGAGACCGCCGCCGCTCACGCTTCACGACGCTAGCGGTCGACGGTGAGCACAATCTCCCCGAAGTGCAGCGCCCCGTGCTGGGGGTCGGTCTGGGAGTTGATCCACACGAGCCCGCGGTAGAGCGCCTGGGGAAAGTCGTCGCCGTAGAAGATGACGAACGCCGTCCCTCCGACGCCCTCGGCGACGCGACTGCTGGCGAGCGACATGGCCACCGTGCGCTTGGGCCGCCAGCCCGGCGGCAGGCTGACCACGGACAGCGGGGCCAACGTCGAGGTGCGGTAGACCGACCCGCGCAGATGGACGCGGCCGTCGGCATCCTTCCAGATCTGGAGACCGGGCAAGAAGAGCCCGCCGTGCTTCCAGTGCCCGTCCGAATCGCCGCAGAGCATTGGCGTCTCGGGCCGCACCGCGGCAAAGCACGGATCGTCCTGGATCATCGGGTTGTCGGCGACGTCGATCGGCGTCGGACTCGCTGGCCGGATTGGCAGCCCGCCCACATAGCCGCCGAGGGTCAACGTGCCGCTGTGGCCGGCGCTGTCGGACCAGGTGCCGCCGCCATGCGCCGTGCTCACCGTGGCCCACAGGTCGACGACCGGAGCGCCGTCGGTCGGCGCAATCGACACCCGCAATCCGGCGGTCCCATCGCCGTTCAGTAGCACCGCGCCGGTGACGCTTGCCTTCCGCGCCGAGCTGCAGCCGTCGTCGGTGCCCGCCACCGTGAACCCACCGGGCGTGCTGGTGAGTGTGAGCGCGAGGCGGTTGCAGAACGGCTGCGTCTGCCACACGAAGGTTCCGAAGACTTGAGCCGCCACCGACGCGGGCGACGCGAGAATTGCCGCAGCCATCACGGCTGCGGGCACGACGATGCGAAACATCACACACCTCCATCGACGCGACGTCGGCGACGCCGCCATGAGCGACTGGGTTGAACCGGAACGGACAGCGAGCGGCGACGGCCGAGCGTCAGCCAGCCGGCGCGTGGCACCGGACCGGTGATTGGGCCGCCGTCATTAGGAGTATCGGGAACCCGCCACCAAAGCCGCCGCGCTTACCGATTTCTTACCGACGCGGTAAGCAGGCGGCGCACGATCGCCGCGATCAGCGCGCCAGCACCCTGCCGGGGGTCGCATCGCCAGGCGCGCGGCCATTCCACACCACGACGCCGTTCACCCACACCGTGGCGATGCCGGTGGACAGCGCCCGCGGGTTCTCGAATGTCGAATGGTCGGTGACGGTCGAGGGATCGAACAGCACGAGGTCGGCCTTCATCCCCGGCTTCAGAAGGCCGCGGTCCTTCAGGCCCATGCGCGCCGCCGGCATCGACGTCATCTTGCGGATCGCCTCTGCCAGCGTCAGCCACGGCTGCTCGCGCACGTAGCGTCCGAGCACGCGCGGAAATGTCCCGGCGCCGCGCGGGTGGTTGTTGGCGATGCCGCCGTCGCTCGCCACCATCACCCACGGCTGCTGGTAAAAGACGCGCAGGTCGTCCGCGATCATCGCGTGGCCGATCATCCCGGCGTCGTCGTCCCGGGCGAAGCGGATGTAGGCCTCGATGTCGGTGAGGCCCTCGGCCCGCGCCATCTCGTCGAGGCGCTTGCCGATGTATTGCGGGAAGGCGCTCCAGCGCGTGATCTGCACGTTCTTCGCGCCGCCGATGTCGTCGAGCCCGCGCTTCACGCTGGCCGGGTCGTCATACTTCTTGTTCGGGACGAGCACTTTGGGCGTCGACTGCCAGGCCAGATAGGGATAGGCGTCGGCGGTCACGTCGACGCCGCGTTTCTGCGCCGCCTCGACCAGCGCCACGACCTCCGTCGCCTTGCCCCACACCCCGACCGTCCCGAGCTTGATGTGGGTGATCTGAACCGGCAGCTTGCCGCGTTCGCCGATGGCGATGGCCTCGCGGATGGCGTCGAGCGAGAGGTCGGCTTCGTCGCGGATGTGCGAGATGTAGTAACCGCCGCGCCCGCCGGCGCCCCGCGCCATCTCGACGACCTCCTCGATGTCCGAGTAGGTGCCGACCTCGTACTCGAGGCCCGACGACAGCCCGATAGCGCCCTCGGTCATCGCCTGGTCGACGAGCGTGCGCATCCGCGCGACTTCGGCGGGCCGCGCCCGACGCTTGTAGTCGCGGCCCAGCACCTGGGTGCGGATGGTGGCGTGGCCGGCCAGCACCACGACGTTGACGGCCGGCGGATTGGCGCGCAGCCGGGCGATGTAGCCGGCGATCGGCCACGGCGAACTGCCGTCCTGGCCGACGGCCAGCGTGGTGATGCCCTGCGACACCTGCGTGATCGCCGCCGGCTCCTTCTCGAGCCCGTCGGTCGAGTGGTTGTGAGCGTCGATGAAGCCGGGGGCGAGCACCAGGCCGGCGCCGTCGACGACCGCCTCGCCCGGCCGCAGGGTGACCTCGCCGACCGCGGCGATGGTGTCGCCCTCGATGCGCACGTCGGCGCGGCGCAGGGAGGCACCGGTGCCGTCGGCGATCCGGGCCCCGGTCACCACGAAGCCGGGCGGCGGCTGCTCAGACCGGACGACAGGCGCCAGGACCGCGGCGCTCGCGGCAGCGGCCACGGCCACCGCGAGCCACACTCGTCGGCGGGGCGCCGGGATGACGATCGCCGCCGGCCGCGGTCCCGGCGCGTTTGAAGACGACCACACCTTCATCGCGATAGATCTCCGGCCACTGCACCGAGTCCCGGTGCTCGAGGAAATCGGCAATCGCCGCCGTCGGCCGTGCGACGACGAATCGCGTGCCGTGGTGATCGAAGAACGTCTGCCACTCGTCGGCACTCCGCGCTTCGGGCCGCGGCATGGTGGCGTTGTACAGCGGATCGAGCAGCAGGTAGCCGCCGTAGTTGTGGAACGTGATGAAGCGCGGGTCGTCGAGGTTGTAGAGTTCCCAGAAGTTGCAGAATACCTTGTCGTCCGGGCGCCATCCCGCCTCGCGCATGGAATCGAGCACGTGGCGGTTCCAGGCCAGCTGCGCGTGCTTGTCGAGCAGCGGCCGGATCGGGTTGCCGAGGCCCAGGTACAGCAGCACCAGCGTGGCCGACAGCCACGCCACGCGGACGACCGGCAGACGCCAGCCCTCCGGACCACGGGGCAACAGCGCGCTCAGCCGAGTCAGCGCCGGGAAGGACAGCGCGCACACCAGGCAGATCGCCGGTGCGAACGCCCGCAGCGTGAACAGCGACGGGGCGATGACCGTGGCGACGTACAGCGCCAGCACCACGGCCAGCGCGCCGGCGGCGCGCCGCCGCTCGACCGGCAGCGCCCAGGCCAGGCTCAACGGAATCAGCACGATGCCGGCGGTCGTCTCGGGACGCGTCAGCCAGTACTGGGCGTAGTGATAGAGCAGCTGCGCCAGCGCCACCGGCTTCTCGGCCACCAGCCGCGTCAGCGGCCACAGGTTGAAGGTCGCCAGGAAGTTGTCGAAGTCGATGCTTTCGTCGACGCGCCACCCGATCATGTAGGGCGAGATGCCGGTATGGAACGGCTGGCCGTGCACGATGGTGTTGATGACCAGGAACGGCATGGCCACGATCAGGTAGGCGGCCACGAACAGCCCGGCCGCGCGCCAGCGGGCGCGGGCCGTCTCGCCGAGGACGGCGAGCGCGATCGGCCCGATGGCCGAGAAACAGGAGGTAGTGGAACCGCAGCAGCAGGCACAGCCCGGTGCCGGCGCCGAACAGCAGCGCCGCACGGTCGGCGGCCGGCCGGGTGATGACCGCGTAGAGACTGGCCAGCAGCACGGCCGTCGTCAGGTTGTCGGAGAACTCGCTGGTCGCCACCGGCAGGAGCAGCACGGCGGCGGTGGCGGCGGCGGCAACGGCGGTTCCCGGGCTGGCCGGGAGGAGCCAGCGCGTGATCTTGTAGACGAAGAGCAGGCTGGCGGTGGCGCCGACGGTCGAGCACAGCAGCGCCGCGATCAGCAGCGACCCGACCAGCGGGCTGAGCAGCCGCAGGAGCAGCGGATAGCCGAAGGGGTAGGCCCAGTTGGCCAGCGATTCCGGCCGGCTCAGCGACTGATGAGCGGCGATCCAGCCGATCTCGTCGAGGTCGTTGTCGACCGGATACGGCACGACGACGACGTTGACGACGAGGATGAGGAGAAACGTACGCGGCGAGCAAGACCGCGGGCAGCCAGCGCCACCGCTCGGTCCAGAGGTCTCCGTGGCTCGCTGGGGGGGTCGACACAGGCCTGAGGTCACGTCTAGAGAAGCGCGATTATCGCATGAGCGCCGCGCGTCGGACGCGAGGGGGACGAGTCCGCGCTTCATCGGCCGGCGGTGCTGCACGGCAGCCAGCTCGTCCGTCGCTGGTGAAGCCGCCGACGGCCGCTCGATTGCCGGTGAGATCTTTTTGCCGTCGCAGTCGTCGCGCCAGTCGGGCCCGATGCGGATCGATGAGTGGAGCGACACGGTGCACGCTTTCTTTCCGTTCCGCTCGCACGACGCCCGCGCGCTCACCATCCTCAATCGTGACGCCGTCGTGGCAGTGGCGGTACCGGCCGCGGCCTGATGAACGACAGCTTCCTGGAGCTGGTGAAGCGGCAGCTGGTCAGACCCGAGGACGCCTAGGGCAAGGCGCTCGACAAGTCGGGGCTGCTCGGCCTGTTCAAGCGCAACGGCGTCGACGTGTTGTGGGCGCCCAAGGACGCGCTGGGCCCGGGCCCCAGTCAGGCAGGATAGCCGCCGCGGCGACGGCGCGGTGCGCCGCCTCGACGCCCGCCACCGGCGGTGCATTGGTGCTACCGTCACCCGAATGACCAAGCCGGCCGCGCACCTGTTCCGCGTCATCCTGCCGGTGACCGACATCGCCCGAGCGGCGGCGTTCTGGGCCGCCGTGTTCGAGGCGCCGGGGACGCGCATCTCGCCGGGGCGCCACTACTTCCAGTGCGGCGGGACCATCCTGGCCTGCTACGACCCGGTCGCCGACGGCGACGCCCTGGGCGAGGGCTGGCGCCACCATCCGAGTCAATATCTCTACTTCGCGGTCGCCGACCTCGAAGCGGTCCACGACCGCCTGGCCGCCGCCGGCGCGGGCGATCTCACGGCGATCGAGCGGATGCCCTGGGGCGAGCGCATGCTCTACGCCCGCGACCCGTTCGGCAACCCGATCAGCTTCGTGGATGCGACCACGACGTTCACCGGCGCCGCGCCGGCGTGAGCGTCCGGGCAGGCCGTCGACACCCCGCTCGAGCGCCAGTAGCGTTCACCGGCGCGAGCCCGGACCGCGCCGGCCCTGCAGCAGGCGCAGGCCGGCCTGGGCCTCGGCGTTGCCCGGCTCCAGGGCGAGCACGCGGGTGAACTCGGCGATCCCCTCGTCGCGGGCGCCACGCGTGGCCAGGGCCGCCGCCAGCGCGTTGCCCAGCGGCACATGCGCCGGGGCCACGGCCAGACCGCGCCGGAACACCGCTTCGGCCTCGCTGGCGCGGCCCAACTGCATCAGCATCGCACCGTGATTGAGATAGGCGCCGGGCGCGTCGGGGGCCACCGTGGCGCTCCGCGCGAAGGCATCGGCAGCGGCGCCGAGTCGACCCTGCCCCGCCAGCGTCGCGCCCAGATCGGTCAGCGCCTCGGCCAGCCGGCGACGGGCATCGGCGTCCTGCGGCCGCATCCCCAGCGTGCGCTCGAAGGCCGCAACCGCACCCGGCAGGTCGCGTTGCCGGGTCAGGACCATCCCGAGCAGGTTGGTGGCGGGCGGCGCCAATACGTCATCGGGCTTGCGCGTCAGGAACTCGCGCAGTTCGACGACGGCGGCCGCGTCGTCGCCGCGTGAGGCGAGCAGGAAGCCCAGCGAGTAGCGCGCTTCGGGCAGGGTCGCGGCCGCCGCCCGGTAGTGCGACAGCGCTTCGTCCTCGCGCCCCCGCGCCGCCAAGGCAATCCCCAGATTGTGCTCGGCCCGGCCATGCGGCCGCACATCGACGACCGACTGCCAGATTCCCACCGGATCGCGATAGTCGAGCCCGCGAGCGGCGCTCACCGCAGCGAGCCCCGAGACCACGACGCCCACCGACCCGGCGGCGAAGATCGGGCGCGCCGAACCCGCCGACCAGGCCCGCCACAGCGTGCGCACGCCGAGCACGCCGAGCACGACCAGCGCCATGAGCGGCAGGTACATGCGGCGCTCGGCGCCGACCTCGGTGGCGATCGGCACGAGACTGGACGACGGCGCGAGCGTCACGAACCACCACGTCGCCAGGAACGCCAGCGCACGCTGCCGGCGCCACAGCCACAGCGTGACCGCGGCCAAGGCAATGACGACGATCCCGAACGGCGCCGCGGCGCCGACCGTCGTCGGCTCGGTGATCCCGTAGTCGGCGACGAGCGGATGCGGCCACAGGGCGAGGCGCAGGTAGTGCACGAGCATCGGCGCCTGCGTGAGCAGGTAATCCCACCCCGACACCCCGGTCGCGAAGCCGGCGCTGCGGAAGCGTGGCGTGTCCCAGTGCAACGTCGCCAGCACCACCCAGCTCGCCAGCAGCGACGCGTAGAACCCGGCGCGGCGACGCAGGGCACCACGCACTGACCCGGCGCCGAACGTGACGTCGTAGAGCAGCACCATCAGCGGCGCGGTGACGATCGATTCCTTGGCCGTGGCACCGAGCAGGCACGCGCCGGTGGCCAGCGCCAGCCAGCCGGCCGAGCCGCCCGCCGCGATGCCGCGCACGGCGCCGTACATCGTCAGCAGATAGCACACGGCCATCATCGATTCGGTGCGCGCGACGACGTAGGCGATGACCTCGGTGTGCAGCGGGTGCGCGACCCACACCAGGGCCACGGCCAGGGCGATGACCTCGGCGCTGCCGGCCAGCGGCACGGTCGCAGGCGAGGCGCGCAGCGTGCGTCGGACGATGCCCCAGAGGAGCAGGGCGCAGGCGATGTGCACGGCGAGGTTCCACAGGTGATAGCCGGTCGGCGTCAGGCCACCGGCGGCGTAGTTCACGGCCAGCGACAGGCTGATGAGTGGCCGACCCGACACCGCACTCTGCGGCGGCGAGCTGAGCGCGGCGGACAACGGGGACAACGAGCGGATGTAGGGATTGCGCTCGATGGCCTCGCCGTCGTCGAGGAAGAACGGCGTGCCAAGGGCCGTCGCGAAGGCGAAGACACCGACCGTGACCACCAGGGCCCGCCGCCACGACCGCGAGAGCCAACTCGCCGACGCGGGCGGGGTCGGGGGCGCCGCAGGCGCCCGGCGTCGGGTGCGCGCCATCGCGGTCGGCGGTGCGTTCAGCGCTCCTGGCGGAGCACGAGGGCCTGGCCCGTCGCGGCTGCCGGATCCACGCCCCGCCGCCACGTCGCGGCCCGCGTTCCGCGCCGCGGCACGATCAACTGGAGATCGACACGGGTCGTGCCGGCGGGCAACCCGACGTGCACGGGCGCGTCGCTCTGCGCGTCGTAGCCGGAACCGGCGTCGACGAGGCGCAGGCCGATCAGGCGCTCGGAGCCGGCGGCGAAGACCCGAACCTCCGCGCCGGCCAGCGTCGCATGCCCAGCCGCGTCGAGCGCGCGGATCTGGATCGATCGGCGGGCGGCGGCGGCCGGCAGCAGGTTGCGCATCACGAAGTGCATGCCGTCGGGGCGCGACCCGGTGAGCGCCAGGTCGAGGTCGCCGTCGCCGTCGACGTCGGCCCACTGCACGCCATGGTCGGCTTCGAGCGCCTTCAGATTCGCCGGCGTCACGTCGACGAACGTCGCGCCGGTGTTGCGATACAACGCGTCTTTATAGGACACGCCGCCGGTCACCGTGCCATTCACGTAGAGATCGAGCCGGCCGTCGTGATCGACGTCGGCGGGCGCACAGGCGTCGTAGCGGCTGTCGATCGCCAGCCCCGCTGCCGCGGCCCGGTCGTCGAAGCGGCCCTGCCCACGGTTGACGAAATAGCCGAGCGGCCCGTAGTTGGCGGCGAGGAGGTCGAGACGGCTGTCGCCGTCCATATCGGCGGCACAGACGCGAACGGTGCCGTTGGCGGTGTCGGCCGGCTTGCGGCCACCCCAAGCGAGGCCGGCCGTCTCGGCGACGTCGGTGAACCGGCCGCCGTCGTTGCGGAACAGCCCGTTGGCATCGCCGTCCATGTTGGCGACCGCCAGGTCGAGATCGCCGTCCTCGTCGAAGTCGAACCACACGGCGCCGACCGTCTTGCGCGGATCGGCCAGCCCGAGCGCCGCCGCGACCTCGGTGAAGGTGCCGCGGTCGTTGCGGAACAGCAGGTTGGGCTGGTCGCGCAACCCGACGAACAGATCGAGATCGCCGTCCCCGTCCGTGTCCACCCACGCCGGTTGTCGCACCGCACCGGTCGGCACGACCAGGCCGGAGGCCGATGTCTGATCGGTGAAGCGACCGCCGTCGTTCCGGTAGAAGCGCAGGACCGGCCCGGCTGGTCCCGGGGTGAAGCCGAGCAAGAGATCCGGATCGCCGTCGGCATCGGCGTCGCCGAAGGCGGCGGCACGGGTGGCACGGGCGTCGGCGACCCCAGCCGCGGCGGCGATGTCGGTGAAGACGCCGCGGTCGTTGCGGTAGAGCCGGTTCGGCGTGCCGTCGAAGCCCACGAACAGATCGAGATCGTGGTCGCCGTCGATGTCGGCGAAGGCATTGACCAGGTTGGCGCCGGCCTTGAAGAGGTCGGCCTGGATCGGCTCGAAGGCCACGACCGGATCGTCGGCGGCGACCGGCACGCGGCCCAGGACGGCGGCGGCGACCGCCGCGGCGAATCAGCGCGGGAATTCGTGGCATGGCCGGATGGTAACGCATCGTCGATCGCCGGTGCGGGCGCATCGCTCCCCGGCGCGTCACGCCAGCACGCGCGCGACCACGGCAAGGGCCCCGGCCGCCGCGGCACACTGCAGCCACAGGTCGGTGCGGCCGCGCATGAACAGCATGCCGATGCCGGCGAGGACGATCGCCGCCAGCAGCAGCCGCGGATAGAACTCGATCACCGTCGGCTCGGCCGGCTTGGGCGGGGCCAGGCGCCGTCCGGCATCGACGATGGCGACGGCGATGTCGCGATCGGCATCACGATCGAGCTCGAAGTAGCGGCCGCCGGCGCTGTCGGCGATCCGCATCAGCGAGGCGCGATTCAGGCGCGAGATGGCGTGCGGTACCGGGGGTTCGCCGGGCGGCTGTGGAATCTCGGGCAGCCAGTCACCGGCCAGGGTGCCGACGCCGACCACGAAGATCGGCACCCGCGCGTCGCGGGCGCGGGCGATCGATCGGGCGACCTGGCCGCTCCACGCCTCGCCGTCAGACAGCAGCAGGAACACCTGCGCGTTGGGCGAGACGCCGTGCAGTTCCTCGTCCTTGTCGAGGATGCGCAGGCCCCAGGCGATCGCCTGCTCCAAATCGGTGTTCCACGTCGTGTCGTCTTCGAGGCGATAAGGCGGACGCGCGCCCAGGTGGTCGAGGAAGAAGAAGACGGTATTGGGATCGCGGGTCAGGCGGATCTGCGGCGTCGCGATGTGGGCGAATGCCGCCAGCGCCACCCGGTCGTCCCGCCAGCTCAGGGCATCACCGAGCCGGCGCAGGAAGAGCATCGACCGGGCCCAACGCCCGCCGGCCACGTCGGCGACGTGCATCGAGGCGGACGCGTCGGCGAGCACGACGATGTCGACACCGGCGCGGCCCACCGCCGTCGCCGTCCCGAAGGGCCTGGCCACCGCCCCGAGCAGGCACGCTGCCGCCGCCACCAGACAGAGCCACGCCGGCAGGACGCCGACGACGCTGTGACGTTCACGCCACGGCGCGGTGCGGGCGGCGCGCAGCGCCCGGACGTCGCGCCAGCGCCGTCCGGCCTGCCAGCACCAGAGCAGGAGCAGCACGGCCGGGACGGCGAGGAGCCACACGGCGCCGGGGGCAGCAAACGACACAGCCGGCTCACCCCTTGCGCTTGATGGTGGTGCCCGGCGTCGCCTCGGGCTGGGCCTCGCGATCGCCGAAGTCCATCGGCGCGATGGTCTCGAACTCCTCGGCCTTGACGTCCGGCGGCGGGGCTCCGGGCACGCCGTGCACCGACCGGGCGGACGACGGATCGGCCAGGCCCGGCGTCTCGGGCGCAGGCCGGCCACGCGCAGCGGGCCGGGTGCGGGCGAGCACGTCGCGCGCCCGCGACACGAACTCGAAGTTCCACGCGGCGTCGGCGTGACCGGGTGCCGCCTTGAGCACCGCGTCGTAGGCCTCGAGCACCGGATCGAGGCGCCCGGCCGCCTCGCTACCGACGCCCCCGCCCTGGCGGGCCAGGCGGTAGGCGGCGTTGGCGGCCGTGAACATCACGTCGGCGTCGGGATCGCCGCCGCGGCTGCGGACCAGGTCGTCGTAGCGCCCCTGCCAGTAGTCGTGCGTGGCGATCAGGCGGGGACCAGGGTCGTCGCTCCGCAGCATCGCCGGCAGCCACCCCGACAGCGCCGAGGGCGCCGGTGGCACTCGCACCGCGGCGGCCAGCGCCGCGAGATCCTGCCACGCCGCGGCGGTCGCGTCGGCCCGCGCCGCCTCGCGCCACGACCACAGCCCGGCCGCCGCCAGGATCACCGCACACACTACCCGTCCCACTACGGTCGTCATGTCGCGCCTCAGGGGAATGTCGAGAACATCGGGACGGCGAGCCGCAGCGCCGCGGCCACCAGCCAGCAGCTCGCCGCCGCCAGCGCCAGCAGGGCGAAGCGCGGCTCTCGGCTCGTGTACTGCGTGAGCTGGATCGTGCCGGCCGCGGCCCGATCGATGTCGTTCACGGCCGCGAGCAGGCTCTGTTCGTCGCGGGCCACGTAGTAGCGCCCGCCGGTCTTCTCGACGGCGGCCTGCCACTGCGCGTCGGGAATGCCCTCGCCGAAGCCCTTCTGGTAGTTGGTGCGGACGAAGTACAGAGGGATGCGGTTGTCGACGGCCGCCTTGAGGATGTCGTCGAGGCTGCGGCCGTGGACCAGCGACGTCGTGTCCTCGCCGTCGGTGAAGATCACCATCAGATTGCCCGACGCCTCGAGGAACTGGAAGGCCTTGAAGATCTCGATGCTCTGCTCGAGGGCGCTCGCGATCACCGTGCCGGGGTCAGGGAACCGCGAGAACTCTATCGGATCGCCGATCAGGGCGATGCTGAGCAACAGGTTGTCGTAGTCGCTGGTGAACGGCGTGATCACGTAGGCGCGATCGCCGAACTCGATCGAGCGCCATGAGGTCGCGGTACTTGCCGGTGCGGCGCAGCTCGACGAAGCGCCGCGCGGCCGCCACCGTCGTGAAGAACGCCGGCTCGGTGGCGGCGCGGGTGTTGAGCGTGGCGGCGGTGAACGCCGTCTGCATGCTGTCGGAGGCGTCGATCATCAGCGCGATGCGCCGGCCCGGATACGACACGGTCTGACTGACCAGTGCGGTGTACGGGTCGGCGAGGGCCAGCAGCGCCAGCGGCAGCCCGGCGCCGGCGACGACGAGCGGCGTGTGGCGGACCCACGCCAGACGTGATCCGCGCCGGCCGTTGAGCATGGCCGGCACGCTCACCGCGTCGCGGTCGATGCGGCGCCCCTGCAGCGTCCGCGCCGCGAGCACGATCGACGCCACCCCGGCCAGGACCGCCGCAGCCAGCAGCGGCGCGTCGCGCGACGCGAAGAACAGGCCATCGCCCGCCGCCCGCCAGTCGGCGGCGAGGGCTGCAGCCAATTCGCGGAGCGGCGTGAGATCCATCACAGCTCCCGCACCGGGACCGCCGCCATCGGGGACGCGGCCGGCCGCAGGGTCCACCGACGCTCGCGGGCCAGATCCCGCGCCGCCTCTCGTGCCGCTCGCAGCGCCTCGACGACATCGGCGTGGCCCGGCGCCGTCTCGGCGCCGTACTGGGCCCTGGTCACGACGGCCAGCGCGTCGCGTAGGCCCTCGAGACGGGCGCGGTTTCGAGCCGGTGACGCCGACCGGGCGTCGAGCGCGCGGGTTATGGCGTCGGCAGTGACGCTCGACGTCACGGCGGCCCGGACGCGTCCGAGCCAGCTCTCGACGAGCAGACGTCCCTCGGGCACGTCCTGGCCGCGGGCCAACGCCGCTTGCCGGACACCCAGACCGGCGGCCACAGCAGCGACGAGGCGCACCAGGTGATGCGCGTCAGCGACGGCGTCGGCGTCGAGCTCACCGGTCGGATGCGCGTCGAGCAGTGTGCCCAGGCGAGCCGCGACTTGCGCGCAGCACGGCCGCCTCCGAGACACCGGTGACGCGCCGGGCGCGGCCACCGCGCAGGCGGACGAGCAGCGCCGGTCCCGCGCTCAGGGCGACGACGAGCGCCAGGCCGCCGAGCATCAGCGCCGCGATACGGAAGGCCGAGGCTCGGAACCGCAGCGCGTCGATCCGCCCGAGGGTGGCGTCGCCAGAGTCGCGGATGTCGGTGGCGTCGGCGGGCACCTGCGACACGATCCGGAACACGAGCTGCGGCATCAGGTGCACGAGATCGCGCCCGGCCATGGTGGCACCCGCAGCGACTCGACTCTCGACGCGGTATGGAATGGCGAGCGGCGGCAGCTTGACGTCGCGGCCGATCACGTCGGCGTCGATGAGGCGCAACCGATACCGGTACTCGAAAATCCGACGGCCGCCCGCCCGCAGGTCCGGCGGATGATCGCCATCGACGATCTCGAACGGCGCCATCTGGATGGCGGCCACGGTGAGGCGGGACTCGTCGGGCACGGCACGCAGGTCGTCGCCCTCATAAGCGGCGCAGGTCAGGGCCACCTCGACGATCTCGCCGAGGCGAAGCGCCCCGGTCCCGCTGCGCCACCAGCACTGGAACGGCACCGACGCGTCGACCGCGCTGGCCGGGCGGCCGGGCGGCTGGGCTGACGCCGCTGGCGCCCACATGGTCAGGAGGGTCGCGACCAGCCACCAGCGCAGCGGTCGCCTCATCGCGTCACCCGGCGCAAGCGACGTTCGGCCACGAACTCGGCGAGGGCCAGCTCGCCGTGCCGCTCGTCGACGCCCAGCACGACGACGTCGAGTTCGGCGTCGCGGGCGGCGCGCGCGACCCGTGATTGCCACGCGGCCGCCTCGGTGGCGAGGGCCTGGTAGGCCCGACGCGAGATGACGCATGGCGCGCCGGCTTCCACGTCGTGCACGGTGACCCAGCCCGAGGCCAGCGCCACGCTGGCAAACGCCCAGGCGCTGTCGACGAGGACGAGGAAGACGTCGTGGGTCGCGTTGACGAGCGACAGCTCGCGCACGACGTCGAGCGCGTCGTCGAAGAGGAAGTCGGAGACGACCGGCACCAGGGCCGTCGTCCGCAGGCTGCCGGCGACCGCGGCGGCGACGCCGAGCCCGCCGGCCACCGGCTCGAGACCGCGACGCGACTCGTAGGCCTCGAGGCAATGGACGACGTGCCCGCGACCGGTGCGGGCGGCCACGCCGGCGACGGCGGCGAAGCCGCGATCGAAGGTCAACAGGCCGAAGCGATCCTGGAAGAACGCCGCCGACAAGCCGATCGTCGCCAGCGCCCGGGCGACCACCGCCGCCAGCGGCACGCCGCCGGCCCCGCAGCGGGTCGAGAGCGAGGCATCGGCCACCGCCAGCACCGTGGCGGTGCTCGGCTGATCGAACTCGCGCACGACGAGCGGGGCGAAGTTGGTCAGCGACGACTGCGCCCAATCGATCGCCGAGAACCGGTCGCCGGCCTGCCAGTCGCGCAGGCCGACGAAGTCGAACCCGGTGCCGTCGGCGCGGCTGCGGTGGTCGCCGGTGACGCCGCCGGCGAGCCGGCGCAACACCAGCAGCTCGATCTTGGCGATCTCGTTCAGGTCGACGAGCCCGGTGACGGCGGGCGCGTGGGTCATGGGATCGGCACCTCGGCGAGGACGTCGGCGATGACCTGATCGGCGGTCAGGCCATGTGCGGCGGCGTGCGGCCCCAGCCAGATCCGGTGACCGAGCACGAAGGGCGCCAGCGCCTGGATGTCTTCGGGATACACCTCGGCGCGGCCGCCCTGCAGCAGCGCCCAGGCCTTGGCCAGCCGGCTCCAGCAGATGATGGCACGCGGCGAGGCCCCCAGATCGACCCCCCGCTCGACCAGTTCCGACGGCGACCGCTGCCGCCAGTCGGTCTCCGGATCCTGCGGCCGGGTCGCCCCGACCAGGCGCTGCACGTAGCGGCCGAGGCTGCGGTGCAGGACGACGCGCTCGCCGATCACTGCCCGCAGCTCGATGATGCGCTGCTTGGACAGGAGCGGGCGCAGGGTCATGCGCTTGAAGTCGAAGTCGACCAGCCGCTCCTCCTCGGCCGGCGGCAGGTAGCCGATCTGGACCATCGCGGCGAAGCGATCCGTGGCGGCTTCCGACAGCGGGAACGTGCCCTGGCCGAGCTCCACCGGGTTCATGGTGGCGATCGCGAAGCTGAACGCCGGCAGGTCGTAGGTGTCCTTGCCGACGGTGATGCTGCGGTCCTGCAGGCCCTCGAGGAAGGCGCTCTGCGACTTGAGCGGGATGCGGTTGATCTCGTCGAGCAGGATCACCTCGGCCGATGCCATCGGGCCGAACTCGGTCACCAGCTGCCCGGTCGCCGGGTTGATCATCTGGAAGCCGACCACCTCGGTTGGCTGGAGGTCGGCCCGGCCCTGGATGCGGGCGAACTTGGCGTCGCTGATCGCCGCCAGGATCACCCCGAAGAACGTCTTGCCGACGCCGGGGACGCCGCGCAGCAGCAGGTTGCCGGCGTTGACCTGGCGTTCCGACCGCTTGTCGTAGGTGGTCGGAATCTCCGCCAGCAGCACCACGTTGGCCACCGCCTTGGCGGTCTCGTAGCCGACGAGCGCCCGCCCTCCTTCGGCGATCACGGCTCGGTGGAAATCGAGGGCGTCCTGGAGGTCGGCGTGCATGAAGGGGAATGGCGGCGCGGGCGCGGTGGCGGAATGCTATCACCAGGGCCCGCGGTGACATTCGCCGCGCCTCACCACCAGTTCGCGACGCCACTCAGACGGACCGCTCGACCGGCGGTGACCGGGATTGCGGTGAGCGCCGGGCCGGGATGGGCCACGAACCACGGTAGCCGGATGCTTGCCGGGAATCGGCGCAGATACTCCGCCTCCAAGTCCCTGACCACGGCGTCGACGGTCGGCGCGATCGACCAGCGCCCAGACGCTTCCGCCGAAGCCGGCGCCGAAGCTGGTGGCAGCGAACGCTCCGCACGAGCGGGCCAAGGCCGCGAGCGCGACCGTCTCGGGCACCTGGTTGCCGAGCAGGCGCTCGGCATCTTCCTGCGACGCCTCCGCCAAGTGGGTCATGGCGTCGCGATCGGCAGAGCGACAGGCGTCGACGGCCTGGGGCACCCGCCGATCCTCGGCCACGAAATGCGCCAGCCGTCGCGTCAGCTCCTCGCCGGAGAAGCCATCGGGCGGCGCCGAAGTCGCGCGGCGCGGTCAAGGCCTCGAGCGCTCCTGGCGGTGCCAACGCGGCGGCCAGGGAAGGCGCGGGCGGCTCGGTTGCGCGGTGCCCGCATTCGACCAGCGCTCGGCACGCCAGTGACGCGCGGTTGAAACGGTCCCGTGCCGATCCGGCCTTGGCGGCGTGCACCCCGCTGACGGCGACGACGAATACCCACTGCGCGGGCAGCGCAGTGTGGCCAAGCGGCACCGTGGGCAGAAAGCGATACTGGCTGACCTGCCCGGCGTGGCAGCCCAGGATGGCCGTGTGGTCCTCGCTGCCGCCGAGCGTGCCCACGCCGGCGGTGCCCGACAGCGTGCCGAACCCGCCGCCGTTCTCGACTCCGCCGAAGTACGACGCCAGATCCTCGACCCGCTGGATGCTCGCCTGCCACTCCGCGCGCTCGGCCAATCGCGCCCGCGTCGAGAGCGCCGTGGCGACGCCGACGACCAGGGCGCTCGAGCTCGACAGACCAGCGGCGGAGGGGAGGTCGCTGAGCAGCGCCACGTTGTGCCCAGCGACGCGCCGGGGAAGTTGGCCGCGAAACGGCGCACGGTGACCTGCAGGTACGCCGCCCACCCTTGGCGCGGCCGCTCGTCGAGCGGATCGATCTCGGCGCGCCGGCCATCGCGTACGTCGACGACGACGACCGCTGGTCGGCCCGGGGCGCGGCCGCGACGGCGAAGCCGCGCGGCACAGCGGCGACGAGCGCGCGGCCCCCGGCGTAATCGGTGTGTTTGCCGAACACTTCGAGCCGTCCCGGGACGAACCAGCGCCAGCGCGCCGGCGCGCCGAACGCCTGGGCAAAGCCGGCCTCGGATCTCGCCACGAGCCCGGCCCGCGACACCGCGTCATCGGCGGCCATCCCGAGCGACGCGAATGATCGGCGACGCTCACAGGCGTGGCGGCTGGAGCGCCGCCAGGCGACGCTCGACCACGGCGACATCGGCGCGGCTGGTGACGTCGAACACCGCCCCGCGACTGACGAGCACCCGGAACTGCCCGCCTCGGGCGATTGCCAGCCTCACGGCATCGGGCAGTTCGCGTTCGCCGCGGCTCGACGGCGCGACATCGCGGCACGCGTCGAAGATCGCGCCGTCCATGCGCCACAGGTTCATGCTGACCAGCGTTCGCGGTCCCGAGGCGGCCACGGCCACGGGATCAGGCTTCTCGTTGATCTCGGCGAGCCATCCAGCGTCGTCGGCCCGCACGCTCGCGAAGCTGGCGACGCGACTCGCCGGGAAGCCGCCTCTCTCCACGAGCGGCCGGCGCTCGAACGCCACCAGCCCGCAGCCCTCGAGATCGACAAGGGCCCGGATGGCGTCGACCGGGTAGAGGTTGTCGCCGTTGACGACGAGAAATGCACCGCCGCCGACCCGACCACGTGCCGCCAGCACGGCCGCGGCCGTGCCCGACGGGCGGGTCTGGACCGCGAACTCGATCTGCAACCGCGATGGCCGCAGGTTTCGATAGTGCTCCAGGATAGCCGCGTGGTCGGGCGCCACGACGAGGCAGACGTGGCGACAGCCGGCGTCGGCCAGCGCGCCGAGCACGAAGTCGAGGAACGGCCGGCGGAGCGCTCCCGTCCCCATCGGCATCATCACCTTGGCGCCCCGGGCCGCAGCGGCCTGCTGGTCGTCGTCGAGTTCGGCGGTGGCGTCGGCGGCGCGCATGCGCTGTCCCGCCCCACGTGCCAGCACGACAGCGGTCATCGACTCCAGACGCGCGCGAGCGCGCGCCAGCCGACCGCGCCGCTCACGGCGACGACGATGGCCGCCGCGACCGCCTGTGGGAGCCGGCCCATGAGCAGAAAGCCGGCCCCGAAGAGCGCGCCGTACACGAACGCGCAGCTCGCCGCCCAGCCGACGAATGCCGCCGCGAGATCGCCCGACGGCGCCAGATCGCCACACTCGCGCCGGACGTGTGTCCAGCCCGGCCCGGCCGGGCGCGCCAGAGTGTAGAACCGGCGCAACACCGCGGGGTCGGTCGCTGGCGTCAGCCAGGTGGCGGCCAGCCATACGGCGGTCGTGATGACGACGGTGGCGACGAGCGAGACGTGCGATGGGATCACCGTGCCGCGCCGCGCCACCAGCACGAGCGCCACCGCCAGCCCGAACGAGCTGGCCATCGCCGCAATCTCGCTCCACGCGTTGATGCGCCACCAGAACCAGCGCAGCAGATACAGCAGGCCGGTGCCGGCGCCGATCGACAGGAGCAGGTTGAAGGCGCCGCTCGCCGATTCCAGCACCAGCGTGAGGAGCGCGGCGGCGACCATGAGCGCCGCCGTCACCAGGCGCCCGGCCGCGACGTAGTGCCGCTCGTCGGCGTCCGGCCGCAGGAAGCGGCGGTAGAGATCGTGGACCAGGTACGACGTGCCCCAGTTGAGGTGCGTCGAGATGGTCGAGACGTAGGCCGCGAGCAGGCCTGCCACCATCACGCCGAGGATCCCGGGCGGCAGGAACGTCAGCATCGCCGAATACGCCATGTCGTGGCCGACCAGCGCCGGGTCGACGTGCGGCAAGGCGCGCCGGATGTCGGCGATCTCGGGGAAGACCAGCATCGACGCCAGCGCCACGATGATCCACGGCCACGGCCGCAGCGCGTAATTCGCCACGTTGAATAGCAGCGTGCCGGCCAGCGCGTCGCGCTCGGTCCTGGCCGCGAGCATGCGCTGCGCCACGTAGCTGCCACCGCCCGGCTCCGAACCGGGATACCAGGTGGACCACCATTGCACGGTGAGCGGGACGATGAAGATGGGCAGCGCCACCGTCCAGTCCGACAGGTCGGGCACGAACGCCAGCGTCTTGGCATCAACCCTGGAGAAGAGCCCGTCCAGTCCGCCGACCGCCGGGTGGCGCAGCGCGTAGACCGCGGCGGCCACCGACCCGCCCATCGCGATGCCGAACTGGATGAAATCGGTGACGAGCACGCCCCACAGGCCCGAGGTGGCGGCAAAGGCCACGTTGATCACGCCGCAGACGACCAGCGTCTGGACGATGGGCCAGCCAAGCAGCACGTTGGCGATCTTGGCGGCGGCCAGGTTCACCGAGGCCATGATGACCACGTTGAAGACGACGCCGAGGTAGACGGCGCGGAAGCCGCGCACCCAGGTGGCGGCGGCGCCCGAATAGCGCAGCTCATAGAATTCCAGGTCGGTGAGCACGCCGATGCGGCGCCACAGTCGCGCGTAGAAGAACACTGTCGTCATGCCGGTGAGCAGGAACGCCCACCAGGCCCAATTCGAAGCGACGCCGCCCTCGCGCACCAGGTTGGTCACCAGGTTGGGCGTGTCGGTACTGAAAGTCGTGGCCACCATCGACACGCCGATGAGCCACCACGGCGCCGCCCGTCCCGAGGTGAAGAACTCGGTCGTGCTGGATCCCGCACGGCGCGCCAACCACACGGCGGGCGCGAACGAGAGCACCAGCGAGACCGCGACGATGACCCAATCGAGCGTGCCGAGCTGCATGCGGGACTCGTGAGCAATCCGGCGCCGGCTACACGCCCACGAGGCCGAGCTTCGGGTTGGTGCGCCATCGTCCGCGCGTGAAATCGGGCACGTCCACCGGCCGGGCGCGTCCGGTCGTCGACTGCATGCTCAGCTCGACCACCGAACTGAGCGCGGCCGCGTCGTAGACGTTCATGTCGGTGGGCAGCCCCTCGCGCAGGCACTTCACCAGCCGGTAGTCCTCGATGTAGTCCATGCCGCCGTGTCCGGCGCCGGCCGCCTCGGCCTCGATCGCCCGCCACAGCGGATGTTCGAACTCGGCCCGCAGGTCGGCGGCATGGATCCACTGATGCGGCGTGCCTCGTCCCTCGATGTAGACACGATGCGGATAACCCTGGAACATCCCCTTGGTGCCCTGCACCAGGTTGATGCGGCTGTAGGGGCGCGGCAGGTTGGTGCAGTGTTGCACCATCACGGTCTTGCCCGAGCGCGGTCTTGATCAGGCTGGTGTTCACATCGCCGAGCGTGAAGTGCTCCCGCTGCTCGGGCGCATCGGCCGGGAAGTGCTCACGGGCCCAGTCCTGCAGCCCCCGCGACGGACCGCTCATCGAGACCAGGTAGTCGAAACGATCGCCGCGATTGATGTCGAGGCAGTTGCTGATCGGCCCGAGGCCGTGGGTGGGATACGGATTGCCGTCGAGCTTCCTCGACCAGGCGCGCCGCCACAGCCCTTCGTCCTTCTTCTCGAACTTGATCGCGCGCAGGTCGTGCAGGTAGCCGCCTTCGGCGTGCAGCGACCTCGCCCAGCGCTCCCTGGCGCACGAGGTTGAAGGCCATCATCTCGAGCCCGGTCGTAGTTGCAGTTCTCCATCATCACCGCGTGCCGCTGATGGCGCTCGGCGGCCTCGACCAGGGCCCAGCAGTCGTCGAGCGTCATCGCCGCCGGCACTTCCGTGGCGGCGTGCTTGCCCGTCTTCATCGCGGCGAGCATCACCGGCACGTGCCACTCCCACGGCGTGGCCGTGAACACGAGATCCAGGTCTTCGCTGCCGCACAGGCGCTCGAAGTCGCGCGGTCCCCGTGTGTAGGCGGTGGGCGCCGGATGCCCGGCCGCGGTGATGGCCTGCGCGGCCCAGGCGATGCGCTCCTCGCGGACGTCGCACACGGCGGTGATGCGACAGCCGGGGATCTTCAGGAAGTTTTCGACGTGACCGCCGCCCTGCAGACCGATGCCCACCATCCCGATGCGCACCAGCCGGCGAGCGGCGGCGCGGCGAAGAAGCCGGCGGCTGCGGGCTGCGCCGGCAACGCCGGCCGCCGAGAGCCGCGGATGTCGCGGCCACGGCCGCGCCGCCAACTCTCAGGAAATCGCGCCGATCGAGAGAGTCAGGAGGGAAGCTCATCGCACGACGGCCCGGCCGTCCCGAGATGCTACACCGACACGCCCGGCACCGTCGGGGACCGAATCGGCGGCTCAGGACCGAGCCGTCAGCGGGATGGCCCCGCCGTCTGGCCCCGGGAAAAGAAACGGCCGCGAAGCACCCGCGGCCGTGGGACATGGAGGTTGATTCGCGGGCGATCAGTGTGCCCGCACCGTCGCCGGGACGCCCTCGGGCGCCACGTGACCAGGTGCGGTCGATTCGACGAGCGTCCACGCGTCGGCCTCGGCGAGCAGCTGGGAGGCGAGCGTGGTGTGCAGCGCGTGGCCGGCGCGGTGGGCGACGACGTGGCCGAGCACCGGATGGCCGAGCAGCGCCAGATCGCCGACCGCGTCGAGGATCTTGTGGCGCACGAACTCGTCTTCGAAGCGCAGCGCGTTGAGCACACCGGTGTCGCCGATGACGATGGCGTTCTCGAGCGATCCGCCGAGCGCCAGGCCCTGCTGACGCATCCACTCCACTTCCTTCAGGAAGCCGAAGGTGCGCGCCGAGGCGATGTCGTCGGCGAAGCTCTGCTCGGTGATCCGCGTCGTGCGTGACTGGTGACGCAGCAGCGGGTGGTCGAAGCTGATGGTGTAGCTGACCTTGAAGTGATCCGACGGGTAGATGGCGATGTGCTTGTCGCCGTGCGCCACGCTCACCGGGCGCAGCACCTTCAGGTAGCGGCGCGCCGCCGCCAGCCGCTTCACGCCGGCTTCCTGGATGAGGTACAGGAACGGCGCCGAGCTGCCGTCCATGATCGGCACTTCGCGCTGGCTGAGTTCGATCACCACGTTGTCGACGCCGGCCGAGACGAGCGCGGCCAGCAGGTGCTCGACGGTTTCGACGGTGGCGCCGTCGCGGCCGAGCACGGTCGCGTAGTGGAGGCTCTTGACGTAGTCGACCGAGGCCGGGATGTCGATCCCGAGGTCGACGCGGCGGAACACGATGCCGGTGCCGGCGACGGCGGGCTTGAGCGTGAGGCTGACCTTGGTGCCCGAGTGCAGGCCGATGCCGGCGCACGAGACCTGACGGCGAAGTGTCTGCTGAGCGTCCACCCTCATCTGTTCCGGCCGAGACTGAAGCAAACGAAATGCCCGGAACTCAAGCGCCTCACCTGGGACATCTAACTCGTTGCGCCGTTGGGTGTTAGGCGACATGGCCCGGCGACCCGATTCGACAAATGTGTGGCCGTGTAACCACAGGCGACTCGGCCACAACTGTGGTCGGATTGACACACTGCTACGACCTCACCACGCCGAGCGTGTCGGCCAGAAAACGGCCGGTATGCGAGGCCTTGGCCCGCGCCACGGCCTCCGGAGTCCCCTGCGCCACCAGCCGGCCGCCCGCCGCGCCGCCTTCCGGGCCGAGGTCGACGATCCAGTCGGCGGCCTTGACGATGTCGAGGTTGTGCTCGATCACGAGCACCGTGTTGCCCTGGTCGACCAGGCGATTCAGCACGTCGAGCAACTTGCGCACGTCCTCGAAGTGCAGCCCGGTCGTCGGTTCGTCGAGGATGTAGAGCGTCCGGCCGGTGCCGCGCTTGGACAGCTCACGGGACAGCTTGACGCGCTGGGCCTCGCCACCCGAGAGGGTCGTCGCCGACTGGCCCAGAGTGACGTAGCCGAGGCCGACGCTCTCGAGCGTCCGCAGCTTGTTGGCGATCGAGCGGAAAGTTCTCGAGCAGCGGCAGCGCCTGGCTCACCGTCAGGTCGAGCACCTCGGCAATCGACTTGCCGCGATACTTCACGTCGAGGGTCTCGCGGTTGTAGCGCCGGCCCTTGCACTGTTCGCAGGTGACGAACACGTCGGGCAGGAAGTGCATCTCGATGGCGATCACGCCGTCGCCCTGGCACGCCTCGCACCGTCCGCCCTTGACGTTGAACGAGAAGCGGCCCGGTCGGTAGCCGCGGGCCTTGGCCTCGGGCACCATCGCGAAGAGGTCGCGGATGAAGGAGAACAGCCCGGTATAGGTCGCGGGATTCGACCGCGGCGTCCGGCCGATCGGCGACTGGTCGATCTCGATCACCTTGTCGACCTGGGTGATGCCCTCGACCGCCTTGTGCTGGCCGGGCTCGTCCGAGCGCGGTAGAGCTGTTTGGCCAGCGCCTTGTAGAGGATGTCGTTGACGAGGGTGCTCTTCCCCGATCCGCTCACGCCGGTGACGGCGACGAGCAGGCCCAGCGGGATCCGCACGTCGATGTCCTTGAGGTTGTTGGCGCGGGCGCCCTTGACGATCAGCTCCGACTTGCCGGGCTTGCGCCGGGTGCGCGGCGCCTCGATCCTCTTGCGGCCGCTGAGATAGGCCCCGGTGAGCGATTCCGGATCGAGGGCCAGCGCCGCCGGCGTGCCCTGGAACATCACCCGGCCACCGTGTTCGCCGGCCCCCGGGCCCAGATCGACGACGTAGTCCGCCATGCGGATCGTCTCCTCGTCGTGCTCGACCACGATCACCGTGTTGCCGAGGTCGCGCAACCGGGCCAGCGTCGCCAGCAGCCGGCGGTTGTCGCGTTGGTGCAGGCCGATCGACGGCTCGTCCAGGACGTAGAGCACGCCGGTGAGATTCGAGCCGATCTGCGTGGCCAGCCGGA
The DNA here is from genome assembly GCA_963786365.1 of uncultured Acidobacteriota bacterium. GTDB lineage: Bacteria > Acidobacteriota > Vicinamibacteria > Vicinamibacterales > UBA2999 > CAWAYR01. The sequence continues at coordinate 96,886 of CAWAYR010000017.1, read as the reverse complement.
TGCGCTGCCCTTCCCCGCCCGACAGCGTCGCGGCGCTGCGCGCCAGGGTGAGATAGCCGACGCCGACGTCGTCGAGGAAACGCAGCCGCTCGCGAATCTCTTTGAGGATCCGGCCGGCGATCGCCGTCTCCCGCTCGTTCAAGGCCATCGCCTCGAACACCTGCAGGGCCTCGCTGACCGGCAGCGACACGTAGTCGCCGATCGAGCGGCCCTTGAGCTTGACCGACCGGCTTTCGGCCTTGAGCCGCGCGCCGTGGCACTCGCTGCACCCGCGCAGCGCGCGGTAGCCGTCGAGCTCGGTCTGCACCGTCCAGACGCCTTCCTCGAAGCGGCGGCGCAGGTTGGGGATGACGCCCTCGAAGTCCTTGCCGTACGGTTCGACGCCACGCGCCTTGCCCTTGCGCGGCCGGGCGGCCGGCGCCTCGGCGCTCCGCGCCCCGGCCCCAGGACCGTAGAGCAGCAGATCGCGCTGTTTCTTCGGCAGCTTGGCGAAGGGCACGGCCGGGTCGATGGCCCAATGCGCCGCAATGGCGTCGATGGCGGCCCTGACCAGCTTCTTGTCGCCGCGGCCCCACGGCGCGATGGCGCCGTCGAGGAGCGACTTGCCGTCGTCGGGTACGACCTTGACCGGATCGAAATCCCAGGTCGCCCCCAGCCCCTGGCAGGCGGTGCAGGCGCCATGCGGCGAGTTGAACGAGAAGGCGCGCGGCGACATCTCGGGCACGCTGATGCCGCAGACGACGCAGGCGAGCTTGCGCGAGAACAGCCGGTCGCCGCTGTCGAGCGCGTTGATGACGACGACGCCGTCGGCCAGGTCGAGCGCCGTCTGCACCGACTCGGCCAGGCGCCGTTCGATGCCCGAGCGCACGATCAGGCGGTCGACCACGACGTCGATGGCGTGGTTCTTCCGCCGGTTGAGCGCCAGGTCGTCATCGAGGCCCTTGTACTGGCCGTCGATGCGGGCCTTGGTGAAGCCGCGGGCGGCGACGGCCTGCAGCTCTTTCTTGAACTCCCCCTTGCGGCCGCGGACGATCGGCGCCAGCACGTTGATGCGGCTGTCCTGGGGATAGGTCATCACCAGGTCGACGATCCGCTCGAGCGACTGGCTGGCGATCTCGCGGCCGCAGTTCGGGCAGTGCGGCACGCCGACGTTGGCGAAGAACAGGCGCAGGTAGTCGTAGATCTCGGTCACCGTGCCGACCGTCGAGCGCGGGTTCGAGCCGGTGGTCTTCTGCTCGATCGAGATGGCCGGCGACAGGCCGTCGATGAGATCGACGTCGGGCTTCTCCATCTGCTCGAGGAACTGGCGGGCGTAGGCCGACAGCGATTCGACGTAGCGGCGCTGGCCTTCGGCGTACAGCGTGTCGAAGGCGAGCGACGACTTGCCCGAGCCCGACAGCCCCGTGATGACCACGAGCTGGTTGCGCGGCAGGTCGACGTCGACCTCCTTCAGGTTGTGCACGCGGGCGCCACGCACCGCGATCCAGTTGTGCGGCATGCCTATGGAGTGGAAATCGGGACGAAACCCAACCCCTGATTCTACCTCCGGCGCCCCACAGAGCAAGAGTAGCCGCTACCCCGCCGGGCACCGAGTGCCCCGCCGATGGCGTCCGCGCGGGTAGCGGGTTCCTCGCCTCCGCCGACGTCGGCGGTGCTGCCGCTGATTTTGCCCGGAGGCCCGCGGACCCACGCGTGGCCCACGCCTTGCTCGTCAGCTCGACGTCCACGGCACGTCGCGCACCGCACTGGAACCCTGCCGGCGGACAAGGAGGCACTCACACCAGAGGTCAGGAAAGCGAGGCGGGCAATGACAGGCAGGAACACGGGATGGCAGGCCGCCGTGATGGCGGCGGCGATGGCGGTCGGCGTGCGCACCGCGGCGCAGGAGCCAGGTCAGTCCTCGGATCCGGAGGTGACCTTCAGCGCCGACGTCACGGTGACGCAGACGATCGTCGACCGCACCGGCAAGGCCACGCGCCAGCTGCCGGAGTCGCGCTACCGGCTCGAACGACGCGCCGGCGGACAGATGCGATTGACGATGATGGCGACGCGGCCCAGGCCGGTGCGCGGCCCGCTCGCGGATGTGTACGCCGGCATCACGGTCGACAGCCGATCCGTCCACCGGCGCGTTGCAGGTACGGGACGCGCAGGGCCGGCGTCTCGAGACACCGGCGGTCGGCAGCGTGCCGGCGGCGCCCGCCGGCGGCGACGACGGCCTGGTCTTCACCGCCGACCGGGCGCAGCGCAGCGCCGCCCTGGTCGAGCGCTTCGGGCGACCGGTGGGTTCGGTGCGCGCCCTGCACCGCTACCTCGCCCGGAGTGGCCGGATGGTGGAGGAAGTGCTCGTCGCGCCGGACACTGCCCTTCCCGCCGAGCTGAACCGGCTCGAAGACGGCGTGCTGGTGGAGCATCACACGTTCGAGTACGCGCCGGTCGGCGATGGCCGCCTCGTGCGCGCGCGGACCCGCAGTGACACCGCGCTGCCGCAGGGGCACGGCGCACGCCTGGTCGCGGTGACGTCGTTGAGCGGCATCCGCGTCGCGGGAGGTGCGCGATGACCCGCCCGCGTGCGTGGGCGCTGCTCCTGGCGCTGGCGTGTCCGGTGGCGGCGAGCGGGCAGGACGTGCCCGTCGTCTTCGTCCACGGCATCTTCAGCAGCTCCGACACGTGGCGGGCGACCTCGCAGCGGCTGGCCAACGTCCTGCAGATCGCCCCCTATCTCGTCGACATGCCCTCCACCGCCGTGTTCGAGACGCAGACCGCGGTGCTCAACAACGCCTTTGCCGGGCTGCCGGCCAACGCCATCGCCGTCGGCCACAGCCAGGGCGGTCTCATCTCGCGACAGTGGAGCCGGACCAAGGCGCTGCGCGGCATCCTCACGCTCGGCACGCCGCACACCGGCTCGCAGCTCACCGCCCGCGGCCTCGACCTCATCAACTTCAACTACATGGTCTACAACCTCGCCGGGCTGGCGCTGGGCACCTCGTCGGCCCCGGACTTCGCCTGGCTCGTCTACGCCGGCTTGCAGGCCTACCTCTCCCAGGCGCAGTGGCTGTCGTGGAACGGCGCCACGACGCTCGCGTCGTCGGTCGCGGTCGCCAACTACGTCGCGGTGGCGCCCCAGCTCGTGCCCGGGTCGAGCTTCCTCAACAACCTCAACACCGGCGGCAATCTCGGGCGCGAGGATCTCGCCGTGGCCAAACGGGTGGCGCTGGCCTACACCGCCACCGACTACTGGCGCGCCGGCATCGCCGTCGGGCTGGCGCCGTCGCTGCGCGAGCAGGCGTGGCACGTGATCCAGGTCACCCCGCCGGTCTTCGACTTCGCGGCCGCGTGGCTCGACACCAACTTTCCACCCACCCACTTCCTGGCGCGATCGTTCGCGATGCGGCTGCGCAATCTGGCGGCCGTGATGCGCGACATGGATCCGCAGTGGTGCTGGGCGGTGACCGGCGATCGCGGCTGCGGCATCCCGCACGACGGCATCGTCTCGGTGGTCAACCAGCGTTATCCGGGCCCGGGCGCGCTCAACTTCGCCGTCAACGGCCCGGCCCACACACAGGAGACGCGGCAGAGCGACGCGGTGATCTCGTCGGTGCTGACCGGGGTGATGGGAGTGGTCGCCCGCGGCGCGGCACCGGCCCCGCCGCCCGGCGGCGGAGGTGGCGGGGGCGCCGATACGCTGACCGGCGGACAACGCCTCTACCCCGACCAGCAGATCGTCTCCGCGGACGGCGCGGTCGCGCTGCGCTACCAGTCCGACGGCAACCTGGTCCTCTACGGAGCCGGCGGCACCGTGTTGTGGGACACCGGCACGTGGGGCATCAGCGCCGGACGCGCCGAGATGCAGACCGACGGCAACTTCGTCGTCTACGACGCGAGCAACAGGCCGGTCTGGGCCTCCGAGACTTCGGCGTCAGGGGCATATCTCAAGGTCCACCGCGAGGGCTACGTGATGGTCCACGACGCGTCGAACGTCGGGATCTGGTGGAGCGGCAGCGGCCAACCGTAGGCACGGCGGTTCGCGCGGCGGCGGGTTGACGCCCGCCGCCGCGCCGGAGTGGGTATGGACATCATGCGTGGTGTGGCCGCTGCAATCACGATCGTGGTCGGCGGACTCGTCGTCGGCGAGACCGTCGTCGGTCAGGCGTACGACCCAGGGCGCCAGCCGCTCTGGCGCGTGCCCGGCGCAGCGCGCGGTAGCCCGGCCTTCGACGGCGACACCGCGTATTTCCTGTCGCGGGAGCGGGAGGTCGTCGCCATCGACGCCCGGAGCGGCGCGGTCCGGTGGCGGACCAGCACCGGCGTGACCAGTGAGGACGCCATCTTCGGCGCGACCACCGCCGGCACCTCCCTGGCCATCGCCGGGCCCAACGTCGTCGGCGGAGACTGGGACGTCATCGGCTTCGACCGCGCCTCGGGCGCGCGCCGGTGGACCTACAGCGCCCCGGCCGGCGATGGCCCCGGCCTCTTTCTCGGCGCCGCGGCCGGCGGCGTCGTGTTCACCGGGTCGCCCGGCGGTCGCGTCTATGCCATCGACGCGCTCACCGGCAAGCCGAGGTGGATCACGCCGATTGACGAGCGGGAGTGGACGTCGGTGTTCCCGCCGGTCGCGGCCGGCGACATCGTCGCGGTCGGGTATTCCACCTATCGCCATCCGAGCGTCGGCGGCCTGGCCGTCCTCGATGCCGAGTCGGGCCGCGTGCGCTGGCGGAGCGAGTTCCCCAAGGCGCGGGAGCGCTGGCAGCACACCAATCTCGCCGGCGGCCCGATCGTCGTCGACGACCTGATCCTCGGCTCCGCTGGCGACGGCAACATCTATGCCCTCGACCGCTCGACTGGCGCCTTCCGCTGGGCGTTTCCACGGCTGGCCGATTTGGCCGCCGACCATCAGACCGCGATTGGGACCGACACCGACCATCGCGCGATCGTGCGGGCCGGGCGCCTGATCATCGCCGGGTCGGCGACCGGCTATGTCGTCGCCTACGATCTCGATACCCGGACCGAGCGATGGCGGTTCTACGACGGCGTCTCCGGTTCGACGATGTTCTGGTTCTCGGCCGACGATCGGCTCGCTTACATCCCGTTCTTCGGCGGATTCATCGTCGCGCTGGATCTTGCCACCGGCGGCGAACGGTGGCGCACCGGTGACTTCACGAAGGGGTTCATCTGGCCGCCGACGCCGGCCGGCGGCCGCCTCTACGTCGGCGGCGCGTACGCCGGCTTCCATGCCCTGTCCGCCGCCCCTGGGGAGTCGTGGCCATGAAGGTCGCCGTCCTGCTCGTCGCCCTGGCTCTCGTTCCGGCGTGCGGTCACGACTCGCCGACAGCGCCCACGCCGGCCTTCGGCCCTCACACGGGCACCTGGGCCGGCGCCGTCACCGACGACATCAACGGCTCCGGCACGATGCGGATCGAGCTCACCGAGCTGACGATCGACACCTCGCGCAGCCTGCTCGGCGGCGCGTGGACCACGACGTTCGCGGATCCATCGAAGAACGCCACCGGCACGCGTCGGCGGCATCCTGTCGGGCAGCCAGCTGTCGATCACGGCGAACCCGATGCCGGCGGTCACCTGCGCGCCGCTCCCGTTGGTCCCGCCGGGGACGTTCTCGATCACGGCGACCGTCGCCGGCACCGAACTCGCCGGCACCTATTCATTCAGCACCTGCACCGGATCGGCCCCGGGCACCATCGACCTTACGTCGCCAGTGACGCCGGGCTATCGCTTCGCCCAGATCACCTCGGCGACCTGCAGCCGCGCCGTCCGGCCCTTGACCTGCACCGCCTCGAGCGCCGTGCAGCTGATGCCGGCGTCGAGGGCCTGCATCGTGTATTCGCTGATGATGATCTGCCCGGCCTTGGCCAGGTGCTCGAGCCGCGCCGCCAGGTTCACGGTATCGCCGATGGCCGTGTAGTCGAGCCGCGTCTCCGACCCGATGAAGCCGACGATGGCCGGGCCGGTGTTGACGCCGATGCCCAGGCCGATCGTCGGCAGCGCGGCCGCGGCCAGCTCCTGGTTGAAGGTGACGACCGAACGCTGCATCTCGACGGCCGCGCGCACCGCCTTCACGGCGTCGCGCTCGGTGCTGTAGGGGGCACCGAACAGCGCCATCACGCCATCGCCGATGTACTTGTCGAGGGTCCCGCCGTGACGGAAGATGACCTCGCTCATCAGGGTGAAGAAGCGATTGAGCAGGTCGACGACGACCTCAGGGGTGTGCGCTTCCGACAGCGTGGTGAAGCCCCGCAAATCGGCGAAGAGCACGGTCAACGTCTGGCGGCGACCGCCCGGCTTTACCTCCTTGTTCGGGTCGAGCAGCACGTCGTCGACGAGCTGTTGCGGCAGGAAGCGCTCGTACTTCTCGCGCGCCTGGGCCTCACGCTGCAGCGCCTCGTGCGCGTGGACGGTGTCGAGAGCGACGCCGGTCTGCACCGCCACGGCGTTGAGCAGATCGAGATCGTCGGACGAGAAGACGTTCGCGACGTCCTGCTGGTCGGTGTAGATGAGGCCGAGCAACCCTTTGCGCCCGAGAATCGGCGCGGCCATCACCGAGTGCGTCTGGTGGAGGGTCAGGCTGTCGGGTATCGGCAGCGCGTTGCGCCGGGTGTTCTCGAGCAGGACCGAGACCCGCTGATTGGCGACGTTGTCGAAGATCGTCCGGCTGACGCGGAGCGGCTCGGTGACCGCCTCGGCCGGGGCCGCCGGCGACGCGCCGCGCGTCAGCGCCGCGACCTGCCGCATCTCGCCGTCCTCCATCCGCTGATAGATGATCACCCGCGCCGCCGGCGTCACCTGCAGGAGCAGCGCCATCGCCTTGGCGTAGACGTCGTCGAGCGAGAAGACCGAGCCCAGCGTGCGGCTCAGTTCGTAGAAGAGGCCGAGGACCTTGGTCTTCTTCTCGAGCTCGACGCGCAGACCCTCGGCCGACAGCTCGCGCCCGGCGGCGGCCGGTGTCGGCCCCGACAGCAGCACCTCGTGCGGGGCCTTCTGCAGCACCGGCCGCATCACCGCGGCCGCCTCTTCGTCGAACCGGTTGCCCTCGTCGGTATCGAAGAGCAGGGTGAAGTCGCCGACCTTCACGATGTCGCCGGGCGCGAGCGTGACCGCGGCGGCGCCGAGCCGCTCCCCGTTGTGGTACGTGCCATTGCGGCTCGACAGGTCGGCCACGGTCACCTGCCGGCCGTCGCTGCGCAGCACCGCGTGGCGGCGCGAGACGCGAGCGTCGTTGAGGGCCAGACTGTTGGTGGTATCGCGGCCGATCGAGGTCTCGCCGTCACGGACCGGGACGACGAACGACCGGCCGCCAGGACCCTGCACCAGGAGTGTCGTCATCCGCCCGCTCAACGCGTCGCTCACGCTAGGCTCGCAGCCGGGAGTGTCCGTAGCCGTAGGCGCCGTAGAGGCCCAGCCCGACCATCAGCCAGCCGCCGAACCGTTCCCAGGCCTGGGTCGGCAGGCCGGCCATGATGAACGCGCAGGCGGCGGCGCCGAGGGGGGCGACCACCCACACCAGCGGCACGCGGAACGGCCGCTCGCGCTCCGGCTCGACGACGCGCAGTACCAGCACGCCGATGCAGACGAGCGCGAACGCGAAGAGGGTGCCGATGTTGGTGAGGTCGTAGGTCTCGGCGGCATCGCCGATCGCCGAGGCGACCGCCACGAGCACACCAGTGACGAGCGTGGTCGCCCATGGCACGCGGGTTCGGGCATCGACGCGGGCGGCCCAGGCCGGCAGCAGGCCGTCACGGGCCATCGCGAAGAAAATACGCGGTTGCCCGTACCTGGAACACGAGCAGCACCGCGGCCATCGAGACGGCGGCGCCGAGCGCGACGATCCAGCCGACGGTCGAGTAGCCCGCGATCTCGAGGGCGCGGGCGAGCGGGTCGGCCACCGCCAACTGCTGGTACGGCACCATGCCGGTGAGTACCGCCCCGACGATCATGTAGATGAGAGTGCAGACGGCGAGGCCGCCGAGGATGCCAATCGGCAGGTTGCGCTGCGGGTTGACGGTCTCCTCAGCCGCAGTCGAGATCGCGTCGAAGCCGATGTAGGCAAAGAACACGATCGCGGCGCCCTGGTGGACGCCGGTGAAGCCGTTGGGCGCAAAGGGCTGGTAGTTGGCCGGGTTGATGCTGCCGAGGCCGACGCCGACGAACAGGCCCAAGGCGAGCAGCTTCACGACCACCATCACGTTGTTGGCGGTCGTGCTCTCGCGGGCCCCGCGCAGGAGCAGCCAGGTGATGAACAGCACGATCAGGAACGCCGGCAGATTCACCAGCAGCGGCAGGCCGAGCAGGCGTGGCGCCGTGTCGAGCAGGCCGCGCACCTCGGGATTCGCGCTGAGCGCCGCCGTTCGGTAGCCGGTGGTCAGCCAGGCCGGCACGTCGACGCCGACCGTCCGCATCAGCGTGTTGAAGTAGTCGCCCCACGAGATCGCGACCGCGACGTTGCCGACGGTGTACTCGAGAATCAGATCCCAGCCGATGATCCAGGCGACCAACTCGCCGAGCGTCGCGTAGGCGTAGGCGTAGGCGCTGCCCGCCTGCGGGATCATCGCCGCCAGCTCGGCGTAGCAGAGCGCCGCCAGCGCACAGGCTCCGCCGAGCAACAGGAACGAGAAGACCAGGGCCGGCCCGGCGCCGTAGCGGATCACCTCGCCCGCCGGGTCGGTCTGGCCAGCAGCGGCGGTGCCGATGGCGCCGAAGATGCCGGCGCCGATCACCGCGCCGATCGCCAGCATCATCAGGTCGCCGGCGCCCAGCACCCGGCGCAGCGAGTGCTCGGTCCCCTCGTTCGCCATGAGGGCGGCGATGGGCTTGCGGCGGAACAGCTGCGACATACCGGATCGATGGTTCGGCAACGAACGCCGGCCGGTGCGTTCGGGCGAAACGACACTAGCAGTCCGCGCCGGGAGACGCAATCAAGGTGTGGGCGGAAAGCGGTAGAGGCTGTCGGTGGTCGCCGCCAGCAGGGCGCCGTCGGCCGCGAAGGCCACGCCGACCAGCCCCGGACCCGAGACCACCGGCCGGCGCGGCGCGCCGGCGTCGAGCCGGTAGACCGCGCTCGAACCGGCCAATGCCTCCACGACGTGCAGCACGCCGTGGGAATCGAACGCGAGGCCTTGGGGCCGGCCGAAGGTCGTATCGAGCGTCTCGTGGCGTCCCGACGCCTCGAAGCGGTGCACCGCGTCGTGGGTGGCCAGCGTCGGCGCCGTCACGTAGAGACAATCGTCGGGGCCGACGGCGAGATGGAACGCCGCCACGCTCGGCGGCAGCGTGGCAAAGGTCTCGACCTGTGCGCCGTCGCGACTCACGCGGTGAATCGACCCGGAGCGATCGCCGACGAAGAGCGACCCGTCGGGCGCGAACGCGAGGCCGCAGGCGACGCCGAGCTCGGAGGCGAACCGTTCGGGTCGGCCGTCGTCGGCGATGCGATAGACGACGCCGTCGTAACGACTCGACACGTGGAGCATCCCGTCGTCGGCCACGGCCAGGCCGGTGGCGTTCACGATGCCCTCCACGAACGCCTCGCGGCTGCCGTCGGGCGAGACGCGATAGACCGAGACGGCCGTTTCCTGCCCGCGCGAGCCGCTGAACGCGGCGTAGATCCGTCCCCCCGGATCGACGGCCGGGCTATCCACCTGATGCAGCCCGGTCGCCAGCCGCATGCCGACGTCGACGAACAACGTGGCGCCGGGGGCCCACGAGGCGCGCACGGCGGCGCGGCCGGGCGTCGCCGCCGGTGGCACGACCACCGCGATCCGGTCGGGCGCGGCGAAGACGACGCGCGCCGCCGCGCCACCCACCGAGATCTGGGCGTCGCGGGCCGGTGGCGCCGGCAGGCCCTCGCCTCGCAGCCACAGCCGGCCACCTTCGATCACCCCGCGCGGATCGATGCCGGTGAGCGTCACGGCGGCGTAGCTCATTCGGGCATCCTACTTGATAGCATCCACGTCGTGACCTGCCCCGGCTGCCGCGCACCGACGACGCCGCTGTCCCTCGACGGGCAGTACGGCCGGGTCCTGACCATCGACCTCTGCCACGCCTGCAACGGCGTGTGGTTCGACGGCCACGAAGACCTGCACCTGGCGCCGGGCGGCGTGATCGCGCTGTTCGAGTCGATGGGCCAGGCGGCGCCCGGGGCGCGCACGGCGATGGCCAATCGCAAGGTCTGTCCGCGCTGCCAGACCGGGCTGCTCCGCGCCCACGACCAGGTGCGCGACTCGCGCTACGAGTTCTTCCGCTGCGCGCAGGGCCACGGGCGGTTCATGACCTTCGCCGCGTTCCTGCGCGCCCGCCATTTCGTCCGCGACCTGAGCCCGGCCGAGGTGCGGGATCTGGGCGTCCGTGTGGCCGTGATCAAGTGCGTGAATTGCGGCGCGTCGGTCGACGTGCGGACCCACTCGGCATGCGCGTTCTGCCAATCGCCGGTCGCAGTCATCGACGAGGGACAGCTGGCGCGAACCCTGGCCGACCTCGAAGCCGCGGCCGACCGGCGCGCGACCGTGGATCCGTCGTGGCCGTTGCGGGCCGCGCAGGCCCGCCGCCAGACCGAAGCCGTGTTCGCCGAGCTGAACCGCGGCGGCGGTGCGACCCCGTCGATCGATCTGGTCGAGGCCGGCGTCTCGCTCTTCGCCGACGTGCTGAAGACGCTGCGGTCGTGACCGGCCGCTACCCCGAGTCGTCCTCGAGTTCGAGGTTCCAGTACAGGTAGTCGCGCCAGCTCTCGGGCGTGCGGCGCAGTCCGATGGTGATGCGGATGGCGGGCGCCGCGTTCGGGCGCCGCGGCGGGCGGACCAGATGCATGCCGGCCTCGGACGGCGTGCGACCGCCCTTGCGGCGGTTGCACGACACACAGCAAGTGACGATGTTCTCCCAGTCCTTGCGGCCGCCTTGGGAAACGGGAATGACGTGATCGAACGTGAGGTCCTGCGTGGCGTGGTGCGAGTTGCAGTACTGGCAGCGGTGCTGGTCGCGCGCGTAGATGTTGGCGCGCGAGAACGGCACATAATCGAATCGTTTTTTTATTCGCACGTAGCGGAGCAGGCGGATCACCGACGGCAGGCGCAGGCTGAACGACACGGCCCGCACCTCGCGGTCGTGCGACGCGATGATCTCCACCTTGCCCTGGCACCAGAGCGTGACGGCCTTCTGCCAGTGGACGACCTTGAGCGGTTCGAAGGTGGCGTTGAGGAGGAGCGTCTGCTCCATGTCGGCTACCCGCTCAAGAGTGTGCCCGTGCGGCGCGAGGGCTGTCAAGGCGCGAACGGCGTAAGATCCTGTATGCGATGGAGTTAGCGGTATTGCACGGCGGCCCCTTCGAGCCGCGCTGGCTGACGGCGCGGCGACGGGCCGATACTGGGGGCGATGCTGCGACGCGTGGCGGCGGTCGTCATCCTGGCAGGCGCGACGGGGGCCTGTGCCTCGAGCGGCGCCGGGTCGCGCCCGTTGCCGACACCCTCGGCACCGGCTGCGGAGGCGCCCTCGACGCCGGCAGTCGAGGCGCCGCTACCGGAGGGCGAGGCGCTCGGATATCGCATCGCCGCCACGGCGCTCGAGTACCGCGGTGTCCCGTATCGCAACGGCGGCGCGACGCCGGCCGGGTTCGACTGCAGCGGGTTCGTGCGCTATATCCTCGCCCGCTACGGCCGCGACGTGCCGCGCCAGACGCGCGAGCAGTTCACGGCCGGGGTGCGGGTGTCGCGCGACAAGCTTCGCGCCGGCGACCTCGTCTTCTTCAGCACCGTGGCGCCCGGGGCCTCGCACGTCGGCATCGCGCTCGACGACGACGAGTTCGTGCACGCCCCGAACAGCCGTGGCGTCGTGCGCGTCGAGCGGCTCACCACCGAGTACTGGCGCACGCGCTTCGTCGGCGCCCGCCGCGTTCGCTGACGCCGGTCACCGCGGCGGCGGTGGCGGGTCGGGCGGCGGCGCGGCCGGGGGCGGCTCGGCGGGTGCCGACACGTTGGGTGGTGGCTCCGCTGCTCCCATGCGCCGCAGGATGATCTGCTGGCGGCGCAGGAGCCGGCGCGTCGGCCGTGCCGGGCTGTGGACCCGGGGGTTGATGATCGCGCCGGCGAGCAGCGCCGCTTCGCTGGCGCCGAGCTCCGCGGCCCCTTTGCCGAAATAGGCGCGGGCGGCCGCCTCGCACCCGAAGATGCCGTCGCCCCACTCGATCGAGTTCAAATAGATCTCGAGGATCCGCCGCTTGCTGAGCGCCGCTTCGAGCCGCCGGGTGATGAGCAGCTCGCGCAGCTTCCGCACCGGGTTACGGGATTCCGACAGGTAAAGGTTCTTGGCCAGCTGCTGGGTGATGGTGCTGGCGCCGCGGATCGCCCCGCCGTCCTCGAGGCTGTCCTCGATCGACTCGCGGATCTGCTCGTAGTCGAGGCCCTCGTGCGCGAAGAAGGCGCTGTCTTCGGCGACGATGACTGCGCGCTTCAGGCTGTTGGCGATCCGGTTGTACGGCACCCAGCGCCGGCGGAGATTGAAGTTCCGGCCACGGTCGTGCGCTTCCTCGCGCCGCAGCTCGATGAACGCCGTGGTCGCCGGGTTTTCGGTGGCCAGCGCCCGCACGTCGGGCAACGCGAGATAGACGTAGGCGACGGAGGCGAACCCGGCGCCGAGCGCCCCGACGAGCCAGCGAGCCCAGCGCCGCCGCATGTGGCCCGATTATAGGGCCCAGCCACAACCTGGCCGGTCAGCCTTCGACGACGATCTTCAGCGCCGTGCCGGCCGGCGGCTGCACGTTGACCGCGAAGCCGTTCATGAGCGCGAGACGCGTCGCCGGCACGAGCCCCTTGCCGGCACGCTGCGCAATCGACTGCCACGAGTCGCCGAGCCTCGCGACGTAGACGCCGAGCCGGTTGGGACGCACGGCCGCCGGCCTCGCTGCTCGAGAGCTCGCGGAACGACGCGACCGCCTGCGTGAACTCGGCCTCGAGGCGCGGAAACTCGTCCTTCGGCGCGATGCCCGCGAGCATGTAGACCTGCCGGCCGACGGTGACGTGCGCCGCCCGAACGCGCACCTCGCCGACGCCCTTGGTCTTGCCGGTGTAGACGCCCACGAACGCCTCGAGCCCGCCGTGCTGTTCGAGCATGCCGGACTCGAGCTTGAAACCGAGTTCGCGCATGTGCTTGGTGGCGCCGTCGCTCAGCGAGGCACCACGGGCGGTATTGGCCGCCTGCATCACCATCAGCGCCTTCTCGCCGTCGAGCCGGGCGACGACCTGCTCGGGCGCGTTGAGCACCTCCCAACCCTCCGGGAAGTCGATGCCGAGGCGCAGGTCTGGATGCAGGAACTGGTGGCCGCGGACGACGCCCTCGGCTGGATCGTCGCCGTAGGCCAGGCCGTCGACGCGCTGCATGTAGGCCTCGCGATTGCGCTCGGCCACCGTGCCGGAGGCGGCCTGTTCGGCGATCGGTTGCGCCTTGACCACGCGCGACCCGGGATTGGGGTGCGTCGAGAGCCAGTTGGGAATGCCACGCTCGCTCAAGGCGTCGAGGCGTGACAGCGTCTCCAGGAAACGCGGCACGCCGGTGGGATCCCATCCGGCCTTGGTGGCGTACTCGACCCCGAGCCGGTCGGATTCGAGCTCGTCGTCGCGGCCGTACTTGAGGAAGAGCGTGCCGAGGCCGACGTTGGCCAGATCGCCGAATGGGGCGACGCCGGGCACGAAGATGCTGGCCAGCAGCACGCCGATTGTGCCACCTGCCGATCGCGTGTACTGCTGCGACACGTGGCGGGCGGTGACGTGGCCCACCTCGTGTCCGATCACGCCGGCGAGCTCGGCCTCGTCGCCCAGGTGCGCGAGCAGCCCCCGGGTCACGTAGACGAATCCCGCCCGGCAGCGCGAACGCGTTCACGGCCGGCGCATCGACTACGGTGAAGGTCCAGGGCAGGTTCGGACGGTGCGAGACGGCGGCGATCCGTTCGCCGACGCCGGTCACGTAGCGCTGCAGCTCGTCGTCGTCGTAGACGCCCATCTCGCGACGGATCTCGGCGTCGCCACGGCGGCCAATCTCGAGCTCTTCGGCCTCGCTGATGAGGGAGACCTCGCGGTGACCGGTGACGGGGTTGGACGCGCACGCGGTGGCGAGGAGGGCGCCGCCGACGGCGAGTCCGCCCGCCAATCCGCGAAGACGCCGCGCCCATGACCGCATCGTCCGTGGCATCGTGACAAGCCTCCGCAGAGCGCCGGTGCAACTGCCGTACCACGGCAGTGCCGACGCCCTTGTCCAGGGAATTGCCCAGGATCCCGCCCGATGCGGTCGACTTGTGCCCGAGACCACCGGGCCGCTGTCGCCCGCGAGGGTCAGCCGTCGTCCGCGCTCGACGCCACTCTAAGGCGTCACAGCACCGCGGCGTCGGTATCCGAGGGTGCCGGCTCGACCAGTGGCACGCCGAGCTCGGTGAGCTGCCGACGCAGCGTCTCGACCACCGGCTTCGGGGTGGCCCGCAGCGGCGACCGCGGCAAGCCTCCGTCGTAGCCCATCAGGTCGAGCGCGGCTTTGAGGGCCGGCACGCCATGCAGGCCGCCGATGGTACGCGCCAGCGGCGTCAGCCGCCGCTGCAGCGCCCGGGCCTCATCGAGCCGTCCGGCGCCGACCAGGTCGCCGATCTCCGCACAGTGGTCGGGGACGACGCCCGCCAACGCCAGGATCGCGCCCTGCGCGCCGGTGACCAGCCCGGAGAAATAGGTGGCGCCGCTGCCGCACAGCACGAAGAAGTGCGGGCTCGCTTTCGAACAGTAGTCGGCGAGCAGGGCGATGTCGGTGCCCGAGTCCTTGATGCCGACGACGTTGGGATGCTCGGCGAGCAGGCCCACGGCATCGGGCGGCAGCGTGACGCCGGTGAACATCGTCACGTTGTAGAGCAGCACCGGCACCGGCGACTCCTCGGCGACGGCGACGTAGTGCTGCACGAACGCGTCGCTGGTCATCATGTTCTTGAAGAACGACGGTGTCCGCACGAGCACGGCGTCGACGCCATGGTTCGCCGCCCGCTTGCACGCGGCAATCGTGCCCTTGGTGGATTCGGCGCCGGTGCCGGCGATGAGCGGGCGCGTCGTCGGCATCGCCGACCGCGCCGCGGCAATTACGCGGTCGGCTTCGCCGTCGTCGAGCAACACCGCCTCGCCGTTCGACCCGAGCACGACGAGGCCGGTCAGGCGGGTGTGCATGTAGCGTTCGACGTTGCGGCGGATCGCGGCGTCGTCGACCGTGTCGTTGCGGAAGGGCGTGACGATGGGTGTGTAGAGGCCTGGCAGCGACGGCATCCGTCGAGTTTAGCAGCCCAGGCTGGGGCCGGCGCCGGCATTCGCGCGCCGACGCCCGACGCCGGCGCTAGCCGGTTCGAGGCGGGGCGGCGGGGTCGTCGCTCTTTGCCGGATCGAGCAGCAGGTTCGTGACCAGCACGACCAGGAAGATGGCGCCCGCCGGGGCCAGTGTCCACGGCGCCCGGGTGAGCGACGAGATCTGGGCGGCATCGGCCAGAGCGCGGCCCCAGCTGGGGACACCGTCGGGAAAGCCGAGTCCGACATACGACAACGTCGACTCGGTGAGCACGAACGCGGGGACGAGCAACGCCGTCTGCACCGCAAGGAACCCGGCACACGCCGGCAGCAGGTGACGGGTGATGACCCGCCACCGCGAGGCACCGAGGGCCACGGCAGCCAGCACGTGTTCGCGACTCGCTTCGACCCGCACGATCGCCCGCACGCCCCGGGCCACGCGCGGCCAGCCGAGCAGGACGAAGATGCCGGTCAGCGACGCTACGACGACGCCAGGAGGCAGCACGAGCGGCAGCGCGGCACGGAGCGCTACGACCGCGTACACCATCGGGAGCACGAGCAGGACGTCACCGCCTTTCTCGACCGCCGCCTCGACCCGGCCTCCGGCCGTGCCCGCCCACGCGCCGAGCAGCCCTCCGACCACCAGGGTCCCTAAGGTGGCGAGGAGGGCGAGCCCCAGCGACGACCGCACTCCCAGCAGGGTCTGCGAGAGCACGTCCCTGCCGAGCGCGTCGGCGCCGAGGAGAAACACGGGAGTCTCGGCCGCCGTCGACCACGGCAGCGGCGCGCGGCCGTCCGGCTACCGGCTCGTACTGCAGCAGCAGGCGATCGACCAGCCGCACCGGCACGACATGGAGGCCGCCGCCGTCGATGCGTACAGGCATCGGCGGGGCGAACGGGTACCCGGCGAAGCGCTGCGATGCGCCGTACGGTGCGAGCGCCGGGGCCACGAACACGGCGGCCACGAAGACACCGAGGAGCCACGCGGGCGCTCGAGTCACCGTGACGACTCCGGCAGCGCGCGCGGGTCGATCGCCGCGTGCACGAGATCCACGGCGAACGTGGCGGCGGCCAGGAAGGCCGCCCCGGTTGCGCCGCAGCCAGCGACCAGCCAGACGTCGCGAGCGTGCAACGCATCGACGAGCAGCCGTCCGAGCCCAGGCCAGGCGGTGACGGCTTCGACCACGAACGATCCGCTGAACAGCGACGCCACGATCACGCCGTAGACGCCGAGCACCGGGGTCAGTGACACCGGCCATGCGTGCAGGCGCAGCGCCTCGGCGCCAGTGCGACCACGAGCCAGGCTGGCGCGGACGAAGGGCTGGCTGGCGGCATCGGCCATCGCCCGTGCCTGCAGGCGTTCGAGCGTGGCGGCCACGGGCAGCGCCAGCGCCAGCGTCGGCACCGGCAGATGCCGCAGCACGTCGAGGAGCCAGGCGCCGCCGCGCAGGTCGCCGGAGGTCATGCCGCCGGCCGGCGCCCAGCCGGTGACCGTGGCGATCAGCACCAGCAGCAGCGAACCGACGAGCGGCGGCAGCGACAGCAGCGCCAGCGACCCCAGGCGGGCGGCCCGCGCCATCCACGTGTGCGCGACGCCGGTATAGCGGCCCAGCGGAAGGCCGATGAGCGTGGCCAGGAGGAGGCTGGCCGCCGCGAGGATGGCGGTGTTGAGGGCGCGCTCGCCGACGAGATCGGTCACCGGGCGGTTGTAGAGCGACGAGCGGCCCAGATCGAACCGGGTGAGCCCCGCGAGCCAGCGTCCGTACTGGATCCACAACGGCTGGTCGAGGCCGAGAGCGGCGCGCCGTGCGGCGCGCTCCTGAGGGCCGATCGCGATCTCGTCGGCCGAACCTGGCGCCATCAGCGCCAGCAGGAACGCAATCGAGGCCACCGCGAGGACGAACAGCACCGCGCCCGCCAGTCGCCGCGCGATGAAGCGCGCCATGCTCATGCGCTCACGGCGTGCCCGCGGCGGGAGCCACCGAGAGCGTGTCGACGCTCCACAGCAGTGGCGGCGGCGTGAGGGCCGGCGCCAGGTTGCGGAGGCGCGCGCTGACCGCGACGTAGACGCGCGGAGCGGCAAAGTACAGCGCCGGGAGCTGTTCGGCGAACACCTGCAGCGCCGCCCGGAACAGCCGGGTGCGCTCGGCGGGATCCGCCGTCGCGGCCTGCGCGGTCATCAGCTCGTCGATGCGACGTTCCCAGTCGGTCGCCGGAGACTTCTGCCCGATGTTCCAGACGTGCGCGCTGCCCGAGCTGAGCCAGAAGTCGCGCTGCATTGCCGGGTCGGTGTCGGTGTTGACCATGTTGAAGAAAATGGCGTCGAAGCCGCCCGAGAGCATGCGCTCAATCAACGCGCCCGTCTCCAGGGGCACGACATCGACGGCGACGCCCACCTGTTCGAGGCTCTCCTTGAGCACCTGGGCGCCGCGTTCGAGGGCGGTGTTGCCGCGATAGGTCAGCATGGTGAAGCGCGCCTCGGCCCCGGCAGCGTCCTCGAGCCAGGCATCGGCGTCGCGATTGGCGAGGCCCACTCCCTGCAGCAGTTCCTGGGCCGTCGCCCGGTTGAATTGGTAGCGCGGCAGGTCGGGCCAGAACCAATCCTTGTTGCCCGGGGAGACCGGCCCGTGAATCGGCACCGCGGCGCCCAGGAACACGGTGTTCGCATACGCCTCCCGATCGACGGCATGCGAAATCGCCTTCCGGAACTCCGCGGTGGGCATCCACGCAGCACGTGGATCCTTCGCCCAATGCGTGGGACGGAGATTGAAGAAGAACAGGTCGGGATTCAGCCCCACGCCGACCTCGCGGACCCCGAGAGTGCCCTGGCGTTCCAGCTCGCGGGCGGCCGCGTAGTCCTCGGCCCGCAGTGGGTTCTGCGTCATGTCGATGGCACCGGATTGGAGGCGGACGAGCTCGGCACTCTGGTCGGGCACGATCTCGAGGACCACGCCGTCCAGATACGGCAGGGCGGCTCCATTGTCGTCGCGCCGCCAGTAGTGTGGATTCCGCTCGAACGTGAGCCGCTGTCCGGGCTCGTAGCTGACGATCCGGAACGGTCCCATGCCGACAATCTCGGCCGGAGGCGTGGTCACCGGCCACGCCTGCGCGAACCCACCGGCTGCGAAGGCCGCTTCGAGCCGATGCCGCGGCAGGATCCACAGGTTGTCGAGCAGGCGGATGCCGGGACCGAACGGCCGCGGGAGCGTGACCACGACAGTGGCCGGATCGGGCGCCTCGACCTGCACGGGCTCGCCGTCCACGGTCAGCGAGACGACCAGTTGGCCCTTGGCGAGCAACTGGTGCGCGGCGCGAATGGTGAAGACGACGTCGGCCGACGTGAACGGTTCGCCGTCGGACCACGCCAGTCCCGGGCGCAGCGTCAGGGTGAACGTCCGCCCGTCGGGCGATGTGGTCCACCGTTCGGCCAGCCAGGGTTCGACCTGCTGGGTGGCACGGTTGACCCGCACCAGCCGGGCTTGGGTCAGGACGGCGACGACCTCGCTGATAAAGTCGCGGGAGACGAGTCGATTGAACGAACGCGGCTCGGCACGGACCGACGCCAGGAGCCGGCCGCCGCGAACCGGAGCCTGCGCCTCGGTCGTCTTGGGAGCACCTTCGGTGCCAGGCGCATCGGCGCGCCGAATCCACCATCCCCAGCCGAGCAGACCGCCAACCAGCAGCAGGACGAGGAGCGCGCGAGACTGTCGGTTCACGTGTTAGCCGACCGGCCAAGAAGTTGGCCGATCGCCCCGCGGCCCTGTTTTCAGGCCGAAATGTTGGGCTTTGCACGCTTCCTGCGAGCCGCGCGGAATCCGTGCAACGCCGGACAATCGATTAACCGCCGATCGCCGCTCCCATCGCACCACCAGCACGGCCCGCATCGTAGACCACCAAACCCATACGCGGCAATCACTTAGGGGCACCTACCGGTGGCCCCGTCGGCCCTGGCACCAGCCCTGCCATACATATCGGCGGAGTTCGTATGGAAACCACCCAGAACCTGACCGACACCCCTGCGGCAGTTCCTCAACTGGGACGCAGCGTGACCATCCAGCGCGCCGCCGAAATCCTCGGCGTGTCGCGGCGCACCGTCTACTACCGCATCAGCGAAGGTGTGCTCCAGACCATTCGCACGCGCGGTGGATCGCAGCGCGTGGTCGTCGAATCGCTCACCGTCTCCCGCGCCCAGCACTAGCTCGCCCCGAGTCAAGGACCCGCCCAAAAATGACCACGCGCCTCTCCGCCGCCCTGATCGCCCTCCTGGTGGCCCTTCCAGGCACCGTCGACGCCGCCCAGCGGCGCGCGCGCCTGTCGGGCGACCTGCAGGACGAGATTCGCCAGGGCAACCGCCGCACCGTCGAAGTGATCGTCGACTGCACCGACGAGACGATCAGCAGAGTGCTCGGGCGTCATCCGCTGGAACTGAAGCGGCGGCTGCGTCGCAGCTGCGTTCTCGAGGTTCCGGCCGGCATGCTCGACGCGCTGGCGGCCGACCCCGACGTGCAGGCCGTATCGGCCAACGCCGTCGTGACCGGGAACATGGCGCAGACCACGATCACCACGGGCGCCGTGGCGGCGTGGACGGGCCAGGTGGCGTCGCTGGGGGCGGTGGACGGCTCCGGCATCGGCGTGGCCATCGTGGACTCGGGCATCTCGCCGCACTGCGCGCTGGCGGACAAGGTGGTGGTCAGCGTGGACTTCACGCGCAACCGCAACCGTGGCCGCGGGCTCGACGGCTACGGGCACGGCACGCACGCGGCCGGCATCGTCGCCGGCGCGAAGTGCGACGGCACGCGGCAGACCGGCGCGGCCGGCATGGCGCCCGGCGCACACCTGATCAACCTGCGGGTGCTCGACGACACCGGTGCCGGCCAGGTGGCCGACGTCGTCGAGGCCATCGACTACGCGATCGACCACCGCGTGGAATACAACATCCGCGTCATCAACCTGTCGCTGGGAACGCCGGTCACGCAGTCGTACCGGGACGACCCGATGGGCCAGGCCGTGGAGCGCGCCGTGAAGGCGGGGATGGTCGTCGTCGCCTCCGCCGGGAACGGCGGCGAGACGCCCGACGGCAAGACGGTGATGGCGAGCGTCCGCTCACCGGGCAACTCGCCCTACGCCATCACGGTTGGCGCCCTGCGCCAACCACCCGCGACGACACGCTGGCGCCCTGGAGTTCGCGCGGACCAACCCCGTTCGACTACCTGGTGAAACCCGACCTGGCGGCGCCCGGCAGCCTGATCGAGTCGGCCAGCGCCAAGGGCTCGGCCCTGGCGGCCCTGCGTCCTGACCGCGTGCGCGGCCAGGGCACTGCGGCCTACATCACCCTGAGCGGCACCAGCTGGCAGCGGCGGTAGTGAGCGGCGCCGTGGCACTTCTGCTCGACGCCAACCCGAACCTGACCCCGCTGGGTGTGCGCCTGGCGCTGCAGGCCTCGGCCGACTTCGTGCCGGAGGCCGGCCTGCTCGGCGCGGGGGCCGGGAGCCTGAACCTCCGCCACGCGCTCGAGGCCAATCAAGCCCTGCCGGCCAGGACGGCGGCGGACCTGTTCCCGGCGTCGTGGGGCGCTCAGATCAACGGGAACGTCCAGTGGAACCGCGCTCGCGGCGAGTCGATCATCTGGGGCGATCGATCATCTGGGGTGACTCGATCATCTGGGGCGAGTCGATCATCTGGGGTGAGTCGATCATCTGGGGCGAGTCGATCATCTGGGGCGATCGATCATCTGGGGCGATCGATCATCTGGGGCGACTCGATCATCTGGGGCGACTCGATCATCTGGGGCGACTCGATCATCTGGGGCGAGTCGATCATCTGGGGCGATTCGATCATCTGGGGCGACTCGATCATCTGGGGCGACTCGATCATCTGGGGCGACTGACGCGTGCCAAACTGCGCAACCCCATATCGGAGTTCGCATGGAACAACCGAGGTAGAATATGAATCCGCTGATCATCTGGGACGAATAGCCAGTAGGGGCCCACCTCTCCCCGGTCGGACACAGGGAGTGGCGACGAGACACCACCTCTAGCCTCGGTGCAGCCTTCCTGCTGGCGGTTCCACTAGCCGGCGTGCGGTGCTTGTCGCGGCCACGCTTGAGTTTGTGGCCGCTCCTCCTTCACCGTGGCTGGCTACTCCTCACTGCCCTGACCGCACTGACTGGCGCCTACACGATTCAAATTCCGGGGCTGGTTGTCAGACTGTCGGTGTCAGAACCCACGGTATTTCTCTCAACCTTCCTGTTTGGGCCAGCCGCCGGGGCCATCACCGCAGGCGTCGACGCCTTCGTCATGTCGCTGCGGCTCCTTCCTCGCCTCAGAACTCCCCATAGGTTCTATTTCAACGTCGGGACCCTCGCGATCGCTGTCTACATTAGCCGGCGCAGCTGTACTTTCAGCCTTGCTGGTCTGGACATACGGCAGGCCCGTCTACGGATCAATCGAGACGTTCGTTGGCCCACTCTACGTCTTCGCGGGTGGAGTCTTCACGATTAATAGCTGGCTAGTGGCGATCGCACTAGGTTTCGAACGAACTCCTCAGCCATTCTCGATCTGGCGCCGAGCCAATTCCTTTGGCTCTCGGCCACATATCTTGCCAGCGCCTCAATTGCGGCGATCCTCGTCACATTTACGAACACGTTCAATTGGGCGCTAATTGGCCTTCTTCTTCCGCTCGTCGCGTCTCATTCGTCGCAGTCCGCACAACGCTTGGCCGACTCGACGATGCGAATCAGCATCTGGCGAAGTCAATCAGCTGTATCTGTCAACGATCGAAACACTGGCCATGGCAGTTGACGCCAAGGACCAGGTGACCCATGGACACATTCGACGAGTTCAAAAATTTGCGGTCGAACTTGCCAAGGTTCGGCGTAACCGAAGAACGTCAGATTGAAGGCTATCGAAGCTGCGGCTCTCTTGCACGACATGGGCAAGCTCGCGATTCCTGAGTTCATTCTCAACAAGCCAGGAAAGCTGACTGCCGAGTGAGTTCGACGTCATGAAGACGCATGCCGCCCTCGGCGCCGACATCCTTTCGTCAATCCAATTTCCCTATCCAGTCGTCCCCATTGTCCGACACCATCACGAAAATTGGGATGGCAAGGGCTACCCGGATGGCGTAAAGGGTTCCGACATCCCAATCGGCGCTCGTATTCTTTCCGTCGTCGACTGCTACGATGCGCTGACCTCCGATCGGCCTTATCGGCCAGCAATGACCGACGAACAAGCATTAGCGATTCTGTACAGCGGCGCGGGACGAATGTACGACCCACTTGTAGTGGACGCCTTCGTCAGGGAATACGCGACGCTCAAGACGCAGGTGGAACATGACACTCCGATAACAGCGCTACCGGGTCGGCCGAGACTTGCCAACCCTGCCCCTGCCCCCATAGGCGGTCCCAATAGCGGCGATGAGCTACTCGCGTGCCTTCGCCTATTGGCGACTCTAGCACCCGCGGTCCAAACGCCCTCGCTTGAGGCGGTTTGTCGCGACCTCGTTGCACACTTGCGCGGTGTAGCGACATTCGACACAGCTGTTATCTACTTGGCGGACGAGTCCCTGCTTAGCTTGGATAGTGTCTATTCAGCGGGATCTCTCGCAGACTCAGTTCGACCATGTGAAGATCCCGATGGCTGAGCAGCTTACTGGGTGGGTCGGCGCGCATAGAACTCCGGTGTGGAACTCAGACGCAGCGCTCGATGCGCCTATTGCCTCACGAGGCGGCGCCAAGATTGCGTCAAGCATGCCGCTAGTTAACGACGCATCCGTCGTTGGGTACTCACCCTCTACTCGGTTGCCAGTAAGGAAGTGTCGGTGTCACAACGGCGCGCTATCGAGTCGTTGCTCCCTGCCATCGGTGCAGCCGTCGCGTCGGCCGCGAGGCACCGCGCCGCAGGAATCGACTGCCGAAATGAGACAACACGCTTGGCGGCGTTGTCGGTGCTCGATTCCTTGCTATCGCATGGCAGACATGCTCATGGCGACGAACCTGAGGAAACTGGACCAGCGGTCTCCCTGTTCCCAATCTCGAATGACATAGCCGCGGCGGCCAGCAGTCCAACGTGTGAAGCACAGATGAACGCATTGGTTGAGATGCTGCTCGACTCAACGCGAGACCGCGTTGTACTTCGGCTGAGCGATCGCCACATCCTGGTGTACGCAGGCGGGCAGGCTTCGCGCGACCAGTTAAGGGCCGATGTAAGCAGAGCGGGGAGTTCGAATGCTCTACAAACGACCTCTCTATCGACGACTTGGATCGGTACGCCTCAGCTGCTGCAGGATGGAGTTCGGCGCATCTTGGAGAATGGTGCCAGTGTAGGCAACCGCTCCGACGCTTCCAGACGGGTACACTAAGTTGCGGAACGGGCTATCCGAGCTCGTCGAGGCAGGTCGCCTGCGAGACGCCCTCGTGATCGTCCGAGGGCTCCGGACCGCGACAGTCGATGAACAGCTACTAGGCTGCGAACTCGAGTTGGCCGCCGGCAATCGAGCCGAAGCATACGACGTCGCGCGCTCGCTCCTGTCAAGAGACTGCTCAAACCTCCAGAGGGTTCGAGCACTCTTGGTTCTTGGCAAGATTGACTACTACCTCGGCCGGGCCTCCGTCGGCCATGGTCACTTCCAAGTGGCACGGGGACTTGCTTCAGCCGCAAGAGATGCCCATCTGAGTTGCGCCGTTTTGGGTGCTCAGGTGGATTGTCTTTTCCATTTTGAGAGCTTCGAGAGTGGCGTGGCGCACCTGAGCGAGTTCAGGCGCGCCGCGATTCGTTCCGGGCGCCCGGACGATCTCTTCATGCTCCGAACCCTGCTTGCTGAGGCCGAACTCAAGGCGGGGCGAGTTCAGAGGGCGGCACGGGAGCTTGAACTAGCGGAGGTTCACCAAGCCGCTCTGCCAAATCTGGCGAGAGAAGCGCAGCTTGCCTTCGTCAGCGGAGTTGTGTCGATCAGTTTGGGACAGCTAAATCGCGCGCTTGTCCAGACGCAGAGAGCAGCAGCGTTAGCGGAACAAGCGGGCGCTATCACAATCGAAGAACCGAGTAGGAACAACCTCGCACACCTTCAAGTCGCGCAAGGGCGGTACCGACGCTGCCCAGAAGCTAATCCTGCAGCTTGTTAGCCCACGGCCAAAGTCTCTTGATGTGGAGCTGCTGCGGCGAGCGACCCAATTGCAACTTGCATCTGAGACGGGAGCAGCGGACGTCGCGGCCTCTATCGAGACCGAGTTCGGAGAGGTCGCGGCAGGAAGAGAGTCCGTCCACGCGCACTGGTTCAATCTTGCTCGGGCTGGCTACATGCTGAGAGAAGGTCGAGTAGCAGAGGCACATCGGCTCTCCGAAGTGGTCCTTCAGCGTGTAGACGGCAGCTCGGACCGTGATCTACTCGACCGAACTCGCTTGGTGGTAGCTGAGGCTCTCGCGCGCTCCGGGCGTCATAGGGAGGCCTCCAGTTTGCTGGAGGCGGTAGCCTTAGGCCCATTGGGCAGGGTCGCCGAGCTTGTCGCCGGAACTGAGCGCGTTTTTGGTTACCTAGGCAGTGGCGATAGTGCACACGCCGAACACTTTGCCAGGGCTGCCAGAACTCTGGGGTGGATTGGCCACATCTCCGGCCAGAAACAAGCGCTTCGGGAGATGCACCTAGGGGGTGAGTTACCTGAAGGACCCATTCAAGTCGGAGGGCTTATTGATGCGCCAGTCGACGCCCGTGACTTCCCGAGCGTCAACTCGGCCCTTCGGAGCGTGGCGGCATTGGTCGACCTAGGAGCGAGCCCGGCACTCGCAGGGATTGAAGTCCTAGGCTTGATTGCACGCAGCGGTTTGGCAAGCAGAGCTGCTGTGCTCTCGGGAGGCAGAACGCACCGGACGTCATTTGCTTGGACAGGCTTAGAAGAATTCGTCGGAGAAGAGGCGGACCTCGTCAGCATCCCCCTCGGCGAGGAACTCGGCACTCCGTACGAACTCGTCGTCGTTCCGTCCAACGACACCTCGGCCAGGATTACGCTCCTGGCCCTGCAGCGGCTCGTCGCCAGCGCCCGCGCGCTGCACGCCGCCCACCTCGCCGAGAGCGAGCGCTCGGCGATCTGGCCCGATCCGCTGCCCGAGCAGCAGCTGGGCTTCGTCTGCGCGTCCGAGTCGATGCTCGATCTCATGCGGACGACGCGGCGAGTGGCATCGAGCAACATCACCGTGCTCATCACTGGCGAGACCGGCACGGGCAAAGAGCTCCTGGCCCGGGCCGTGCATCAATGTTCGCAGCGCAGCTCGTCGCGGTTCATTCCGTTCAACTGCACCGCTGTGCCCCGCGACCTGCTCGACAGCCAGTTGTTCGGCCACAAGCGAGGCGCCTTCACTGGCGCGCATGAGGCGTTCCCAGGGCGTGATTCGCGGCGCGGCGGGCGGCACCCTCTTCCTCGACGAAATCGGCGAGATTGGCCTGGACGTGCAGCCCAAGCTGTTGCGCTTCCTCGAGTCGAGCGAAGTGCACCCGTTGGGCGAATCGGCGCCGGTCACCGTCGACGTCAGGGTCGTCGCCGCCACCAACGCCGACCTCGACCGAGCTGATGGCCGAGGGCCGGTTCCGCGAGGATCTCTTCTACCGCCTCAACGTCGTCCGCCTGCCGATTCCGCCGCTCCGCGAGCGGCGCGAGGAGATCCCGCTGCTGCTCGACCACTTCCTCGAACGCACGCTCAAGGAGGCTGGCAAGACGGGCGTCAGGCTCGCGGAATCGACCTCCGAATTCCTGCTGCTCTACGCCTGGCCGGGCAACGTGCGTGAACTGGCCAACGAAGTGCGGCGGATGGTCGCCCTGGCCGAGTCCGGCGCGGTCGTGATGCCCGAGCACCTGTCGCCGAAGATTGCCGCCACTCGCCGTACCGTGCCGGTCGCCGAGCGTCCGCTCGAGCCCACCGAGCTCGTCGTCCGACGTGACCAGCCACTCGGTGCCGCGGTGGAGCACGTGGAGCGGGCGCTGATCCAGGACGCGTTGCGCTCCACCGGCAACGTCGAGCTGGCCGCCAAGCGCCTCGGGTTGTCGCGCAAGGGACTCTACCTGAAGCGCCAGCGGCTCAAGATCGACGACTGATCAGTTGCCGCCGCCCAACGGCGGACCGGGATTGAGCGGGTAGCGCGACCGCGGCCGCTCGCCCCAGCCCGGCGCGACGGCTTTGGGGGCATTCGCCGTCGGATTCTGCAGATAGCGCGTGATGTCGCGCTCGGCCTGGCGCAGATGGGCCTCGGTCACCGCATCGTCATCCTTGCGCGAGCTCAGCGACTGACCCAGCCGCGCGACCTCCTGCAACACCACCGCCCGCACGTCCGGCGTCACCTCAGCGTGGCCGCCCAGGATCATCATGGCGTCGAGCGCGGCGCGCTCGGTCACCCGGCGCAGCGACCGCTGCATCGCCGAGGCGGGGCGCGGCGCGCTCCAGGTCGCACGCAGGACCGATTGCAGGACCTCGGGCAACGTCAGCGCCTCGGCCTGCCGGTCGGCGAAGGCCACCAGCCGGGCGGCACGCGCCGGCTCGAGCAGGTCGGCCAGGACCATCGCCGACAGAATCCGCGCCGCGCGCAGATGGTCGAAGGCGTAGTCACCGGCGAGATCCTCGAGAGTGCCATTCGGATGCGGCGGCAGCTGTGCCAGCAGCCGCTCGGGCAGCTCCAGCGACGCCGGGTCGAGGGCGCTGAGCAGCAGGGCCAGCACCTCGCGCTGTGTCGCCGCCGGCACAATCGCCGTCGGCGCCACCGCATCGCCCTTGACGGCGTACTCGTGGAACATGCCGCCGACGTAGCGCAATCCCGACTCGATGGCCCAGCGGTGATGGAGGTAGGTCATCCACAGCCGCATGTCACGCAGCGCGCCGATGGGTTCACCGGCTCTGAGAATGCTGGGGCCGTAACTGGCAAGCATCAGCTGGCGCGCGGCCATCGTCTCGCGCAGATACTCCGCCGGCGTCGCCCGGTCGTCGTACCAGGACCAGCGCGGATCGGTCTCCGGGACGTAGTGGAGCCCCTTGGCGCGCATGTCGCGAATCACCGCGTCGAGGCCCTCGCGTTCCTTCGCGGCCGGGAACTCGCTGTAGGCGTAGCGCGCCGTCATCTCGTCGTACGGGCCGATCGCCCGCTGAAACGCGTCGCTGAGATCCAGTTTCCCCGCCGTCACCTTCACGCGCGGCGTCGGGTACTCCATCACCGACGCGAAGTTGTCGAGGCTGGCTGAGAAGTTGTGCTGGAAGCCCATCACGTGGCCCAGTTCGTGGGCCGTCAGCAGCGACTGGCGCAGCAGCACCAGGTCGCGCTGGGCCTGCGGCATAGCGGCCGTGGCCGGCTGGGCCAGCGCCTCGAGCAGTGCCGGATCGCCCAGGAACAAGCCGTCGTCGTCGCCGCCGCCGGTGGTCGGCGTGTAGCTCTCCCAGTAGTTGCCGATCGTGCGGATCCGATGCGAGTCCATCCGCGTCTTCGATCCGAGGATCTCGCCGGTACGCGGATCGCGGAAGGTGCCGCCGCTCGAGAACCCGCGCTCGTCGCGGTTGATCCACAGGATCCACGCGTAGCGGATGTCCATCGGATCCATGTCGGGAGTCGGATCGCGCACCTGGACGGCGTTGCGGAAGCCCGCCGCCTCGAAAGCCTTGTTCCACCACAGGGCGCCCTCGCGCATCGCCGTCCGGGTCGGCTCGGGAATCCCCGCGTCGAGGTAGAAGACGATCGGCACCTTCGGCTCGCTCATCGCCGCCGCCGGGTCCTGCTTCTCGAGCCGCCAGCGCGTGATCCACTGCACCTCGGTGTCTTCGTTCACCGGGCGGGCGTAGTCGCGGAAGGCGATGGTGCTGACGCCGATGCGGGGATCGGCGACGCGCGGCGTGTAGCCCTCGCGCGCGCGCAGAAAGGAGTGGTGAATCCGCAGCGTGAACGCGCGGCCGTCGGGAGTGACGTTGTTGACGAGCAGGCCGGGATTGTCGGCCGCGAACGTGACGATGGTCTCCACTTCGGCGTTCTGCGGGAAGCTCTTGATGCGCGCGGCGTGGAAGCCGCTGCGGCCGGCATCGAGCCGGAACGCGCCCTGGTTGGCCCGGCGCAGGCGTCCCTCGACGTCGGCGGCGTCGCGCAGGAAGAGCGGCGTGGCGTCAACGACCACCCGTGACCCCTCGTCGGCCTCCACCGGCAGCGAGGCCAGGACCGACGTCGCGAACGAATCGCGGACGTTCTCGGCCTGAGCGGCCGACCCGCCCACGACGCGGTAGCGGAGGTTCTGGGCCACCACCAGCACACGCGGACCCGACCGCTGGAAGTGGATCACGTCGGTGGTGAGGATGCCGCGATCGAACGGCAGCTCCACCGACCCGGCGCCCGAGGCCGCCGACACGTAGTAGAGGACGTCCCGGTCGAAGGCGGGAACCTCGATCAACACCCGGCCGCGCGCCGCGTCCCAGTAGAGCGGCACGAACCCGTCCTGACGCTGGAGGCCTGCGGTGCGCGCGGCAACGGTGGGCGTCTGAGCCGACACGGGCGCGGCGACGGCGAGTAGCGACAGGAGCAAGCTGAACAGTACGCGGCGCATCACGTGACTCCTCCAGGTGCATCGCCGCGGCCGGCGGCCTGCCGCGATTCTCGCGGCGTCATGCGCGCAAGTCAACGCGCGCCGTCAGCCGACGTCCACGGCCGGGACGGCGGCGCGATCCTTGAGCTTGGCGCGCGCCGCCACCGCTGTCGCCCGCAACAGCGGATCGGCATCGGTCGTCCAGCGATCGATGACATCGGCGAAGGCCACCAGGCGCAACTCGCCGATCGCGTAGGCGGCGCACGACTGGAGCCACGGATCGCGGCTCTGGGTCATCACGGCGATCGCCTCGTCGCGCGTCCCCACTGCCACACCCACCAGGCGGTCGGCGGTCCGCGCCCGCGTCTCAGGAGTGATCGCCCGGTCGAACAGGGGCACGACGAGCGCCCGCACGTGCGGCGCCAGGATGTTGTCGAGGAACTCGAGGGCGTTGTCGTGCACGCCCGGGTCGTCCGACTGGATGCCGACGAAGGCGCTGTGCAGATCGTGCTCCGGGTAGAGGATCTTGAGCAGCCGGAAGATCCGCTCGCTCTCGTTGTCGAGCGATTCGCCCAGCGCCTGCACGACCGGCTCGGCGCTGCCGAGCGATCCGCCCATCGTCGCCAGCATCTGGTACGACCGGTAGTGTCCGGTGATCTCGGCGGCCAGCGCTGTCTCGACGATCTGCCGATCGAGCCGCCGCGTCCGGGTGGAGTTGCACGAGCTTGTTGAGCGCGGTCAGGACCCGGGTCCGCAGGACCGTATCGGCGTCGAGCATGCTCTCGACCAGCACGTGCTGCGCCGCCGGCGAGCCGATCGCCTGCAACACCGCCGGCAGCTCGCGTCGGGTGGTCGCCGGCGTGTCGCGATCCACCATCTGGTCGCGAATCGTGCCGACGACGCGGTCGCCCATGCGCGCCAGGGCGTCGACGATGTCGTCGGTGAGCCACGGCTCGGCGATCCGATCGATGAGCCGATGGGCCAGCGGCGCGCTTGGCGAGCAGACCGGCGGCCCGCACCGCCTCGCGGGCCACCTCCGGGGCGTCGTCCTCGAGCAGCTTGCGCAGCTCGCGGTCGAACACGTCGGGCACCAGGCCAATCACCCGGGCGGCCTCGGCGCGGCTGCGCAGACCTGCCTCGCCCGACTCGTTCACCATCCGCTGGAGCATCAGCTGCGCCGCCTCGAGGTTCTGCGCGCGTCCGGGCCGGGCCAGAAACGCGATCATCGACGCGCGGATCGAGAAGTCGGGGAAGTCGCCGACCTGCTCGATGAGGGTCAACGGATCGGTGTTGGTGTGCCGCGTCACATAGAGCAGCGCCTCGGTGCGCACCTCGAGATGCGGGTCGCGGAGCAGTTTCTCGACTTCACGGCGCACCGAGAGGACGTTGGTCTTCGACAGCAGCGCCACGGCCCGCAGCCGCACCTCGGCCGACTCGTGGGCCAGCAGGCCCGGGACGGCCGGATGCACGGTGCGGGCGTTCGACGACTCGAACAGGCTGAGCGCGTAGAGGATCTCGGCCGGATCGCCGCGCAGCTTGCCGGCCAGCACCTCGGTCGCATCGCGGTCGAGCATCGGCGCGCGGGCCCGCTCGGCGTCGACGCGGTGCTGGTGGATGCTGTCCTGCAGGTTGGTCACGTAGCGCGAGCGCGCCGCCGCCGCGGCCGCCATCCACGCGCACACGGCCACGAGCGTCACCCAGCCGACCCGCATCGGGTTCCAGCCCAGCCACGGCCGCGCACGCCAGCACGGTCAGGCCGCCCAACCCGTCGCCGAGCCGGTAGACCACCGTGTCGATGAACGATTTCACCCGGAACGTCTCGGCCGCCGAGAGCGGCAGATAGAGCAGCTCGACGGTGGCCTTGTCGATCGAATAGCGCAGCACCTGATCGCTGGCCTTCAGGGCCGCCGCCGCCGCCAGCGTGCCGAACACGACCACGCCCAGCGACGCCGACGCCATCGCCACCGGCACGATGAACAACGCCACGCCGACGCCGAAGAAACGCAGCACGCGACTGGTGAGGACGAGCTGCAGCACCAGCGACGCGGCACCGGCCACCATGTTGAACGTGCCGAAGAACGCGGCCAGCTGGTCGGTGTCGGGCACGTGCTCCTTGGCCAGCGCCTTGAACTGCCAGCCGCCAATCGTGGTCGCGAAGGCCGACAGGCCGATCACCCAGGCGATCGACCGCAGGTACGGCGACTCGGCGATCTGCCGCAGGCTCGACGCGCAGGCCGAGCGCCTGCATACGGGTATCGACCGAGGGCGGCTCGGCGCGTTGCCAGGCCAGATGGACCAGCGCCGACGACAGCACCAGGCTACCCGCCACCCACAGCAGCAGGGCTCTCGGTGCCCAGCCACGCCGCGGTCACCCGGGTGGCGAAGCCGCCGACGATCCACCCCAGGATCGCCCCGCTGCCGATGAAGCCGAAGGCCCGCTTGGCCTCGCGGGTGGTCAGCACGAAATTGGCCAGCGTCCAGACCTGGGCCGGGGCCAGCACGCTGAAGAGCCCGACCCACAGGTAGATGGCCACGAACAGCCCGCCGCCGCCCAGGTCCAGCCGGTGGAGCCACCAGAATCCGAGGCAATTGGCCGCGAAAAACAGCAGGCTGCCGATCTGCAGGGTGCGCAGCGGCAGCCAGCGGCTGGCCCGGATGTAGAGCGAGATCGACAGGCCGACCAGCACGGCGATGGCGATGTCGACGTAGGGCAGGTCGACGGCGCGGTAGCGGTCGAGGAACAGGGCGTCGCGGGTCGCCTTGCTGGCCACCGTGCCCGACATGGTCAGGAACAGGTAGGCGAAGACCGGCCACGAGCGCCTCAGCTCGTCGTCGCTCAGGTCAAGGAGCCGCCCGACCGCCCTCAGCATCCAGCTGTGTATCGTATTGCCGCTCGGTCCGGCGGTGCATAAGATTCCCCCAGGCTCCTATGGCTGACGCCACCCCCCGCCGCTCCCTGCTCACCCGCTGGCTCGCACCCATTGCCGAACTGCGTGCCGGCGAGGGCGGCACGGCGCTGTTGCTGTTCCTGTACTCGTTCCTGGCGATGACGTCCTACAACATCGTCAAGCCGGTCACGCGGTCGCAGTTCATCTCCAGCCTCGGCGCCGACAACCTGCCGTGGGTGCAGTTCGCCGCCGGCATGGTCATCGGCGTGCTGATGCAGGCCTACACCAAGGCGATTGCCACTGTGCCTCGCCGCTGGACCATCCCGGTCACCCAGGCCGGGATGATCGTCCTGCTCGTCACCTTCTGGATGCTGTTCACTCGGTTCGGCGCCGATTGGGTGTCGGTCGGCTTCTACCTCTACGGGCTGATCCTCGGCATCCTGCTCATCAGCCAGTTCTGGACCCTGGCCAACGACATCTACGACCCGCGCCAGGCCAAGCGGTTGTTCGGCCTGATCGGCGGCGGGGCGAGCCTGGGCGGCGCCACCGGCGCGGCGATCACGGCCGGGCTGGTCGAGAAACTCGGCACCACGACGATGCTGCTCGTGAGCGCGAGCATCATGGCCGTGTGCCTGGTGATCGTCGTGCGCATCATCCGCACGAACGAGCGCGCCGGCCAGTCGGATGCGTCGAAGACGGGCGAAGAGGAAGGCGTTGGCGGCGGCGAGGCGCTGACGCTGCTGCGCGGCTCGCGCCACCTGCAGATCATCGCCATGGTGATCACGTTTGCCGCCATCGGCGCCGCCATCATCGAACAGCAGCTCAACATGGCGGCGGCCGAAGCCAAGGGCCAGGCCAACACCGACAGCATCACCGCGTTCCTGGCGCAGGTCACGGTCTACCTGTCGCTCATCGGGCTGTTCATCCAGGTGGCGCTGACGAGCCGCATCCATCGCCTGCTCGGCATCGGCTTCGCGCTGATGATCCTGCCGGTCAGCCTGGGCGCCTCGGGCATGCTCATGCTCACCGTCGGCGCGCTGTGGACGTCGGGCGTGGCCCGCGTGCTCGACACGTCGCTGCGCTACACGGTCGACAAGACCACCCGCGAGATCCTGTTCCTGCCGCTGCCCGCCGACGTGAAGTACCGCGCCAAGCCGTTCATCGACGTCACCGTCGATCGGCTGTCGAAGGGCGCCGGCGCCCTGCTGATCCTGGTGCTGATCAAGGACTGGGGCCTGGGGCTCACCTGGCAGCAGCTGAGCTACGCCAGCCTGTCGATCATGGTGCTGTGGATCTTCTTCGCGCTGCGGGCCCGCGCCGAGTACATGGCGGCGTTCCGCCGCAGCATCGTCCAGCAGGACATGAAGGCCGGTGAGATCCGGCTCGAGACCGCCGACCTCTCGACCATCGAAGCCCTGGTCGAGGAGCTGGCGCATCCCGAGCCGAAGCGCGTGGCCTATGCGCTCGACCTGCTCGAGTCACTCGACAAGCGGCACCTGGTCAGCCCGCTGATGCTCTACCACGAGGACCCTGACGTGCGCGTGCGGGTGCTGCGCCTGGCCGAGGCCACCGGGCCGACGGGCGCCGACCGCTGGCTGCGAGGCATCCAGCGCAGCCTGACCGATCACGAAGGCGAGGTCCGCGGTGCGGCGGTGCGCGCGCTGGCGAGCGTGAAGGGTCAGGAGGCCGCTGCCCTCATGCGGCCGTATCTCGACGACGCCGATCCGGCGCTGGTCGTCACCGCCGCCTCCGCTCTCTCGAACAGCACCGACCCCTCCGACCTGGAGCGCGCCAGCGAGGCGTTCCGCAAGCTCATCGACGACTCGCGCGAACAGCGGGCACACACCCGCGCCGAGGTCGCCCGCGCCCTCGGTCGCGTCACCAATCCGGAGTTCCGGCCGCTGCTCGTGCCGCTGATGTTCGACGCCGATGTCGACGTCGCCCGCGATGCGATCCGCAGCGCCGCCCGGCTCGGCGCCGGCGACTTCCTGTACGTGCCGCCGCTGGTGTCGCTGCTGCGCAACCGGCTGCTCAAAGGCGCGGCCCGCGACGTGCTGATCGAGCTACGGCGAGGACGTGGTCCCGACGCTCGTCTACTTCATGAAGGACCGCGACGAGGATCTCTGGGTGCGGCGCCACATCCCGGCGACCCTGGCCCGGATTCCGTGCCAGGCGTCGTTGCAGGCGCTGCTCGGCGCGCTCGAGGACCCCGACGGGTTCCTGCGCTACAAGGCGCTGTCGGCCGTAGAGCAGCTGCGCCGCAACCAGCCCGATCTCGGTCGTGCCGCCGCCGACCGTCGAGAAGCTGATCGCTGCCGAGACCAGCCGCGCCTTCGATCGGCTCACGCTGCACTACAACCTGTTCCACGCCGGAGGCCTCGATCAGGACTGTCTGCTGGCGCGCGCCTTGAGCGAGAAGTACGATCGGGCCTTCGACCGCGTGTTCACGCTGCTGGCGCTGGTGCATCCACCGGAGGACATCGCCGCCGTACGCCACGCGCTCACGACCGGCGACGCCCGGGCGCGTTCGAGCGCCGCCGAGTTCCTCGACAACACCCTGCGCGGCGACGCCCGGCATCGCGTGATGCTGCTGGTCGAGGACATGCCGCTGGCCGAACGGGTTCGCAAGGGCAACACCCTGTTCCGCACGCGGCAGCGCGATTCCGAGGACACGCTCGCGCAGCTGGTCTACGACGAGAGTCAGGAGGTCGCGGCCACGGCGATCCAGCTCGTCGAGGCCCGCCAGCTGTGGTCGCTGGCCGGCGATCTCGAGCACGTGCTGGAGCACCGGCCGGCCAAGGACTGGTGGGTGTTCGAGGCCGCATCCTGGGCGCTGGCCGCGCAGCGGATGCCGCCGGAGCGGCGCCGCGTGCTGTGGCAGGAGCCGCTGCCCGCGGTCGAGTTGGCCGATCGCCTCCGCCGCATCCGGCTCTTCGACTTCGTGTCGGTCGACGAGCTCTTCCGTGTCGCCAGCCTCGGTCGCCAGGTGCGCCACGAAGTGGGACGCACGCTGGCCCAGGAAGGTCAGTTGGCCGAGGCGCTGCATTTCGTGCTCGACGGGCGCGTCGCGGTGCAGAGCGCCCGCGGCCGCCGGGTCGAGGTCGCCGCGCCCGACGTCATCAACTTCGAGGACGTGCTCGAAGGCCATCCCGTACGCGGCACCGCGACGGCGCTCGAACCGACGATTACCCTGTCGATGACCACCGAGGAGTTCCTGACGCTGGTGTCCGAGAACGTCGAGATTGCGCAGGGCATCTTCCGCCTGCTTCTCGAGACGCGGTGTGCGCCGTCGTGGCGCACGGTCGTGCACGGCGAGCTGACGCCGGAGCTGAAGCGGCGTGTGTCCGACGGCGTGCAAGCCCTCGACGGCTTGATCCTCCTGCAGTCGAGTCCGCTGCTCCATCGCGCCACGTCGGCCGAGCTGGTGCGCCTGGCCGCGGTGGCCCGCGTCGTCCCGCTCAATCCCGGGAGCGCCCTGTTCAAGCCCGGCGACGCCGCCGCGATCCATGCCGTGCTGACCGGCCAGCTGACCGTCGCGGCCGAGGGGGCTGCCACCGACACGGCCGACAACGGCGACGTGGTCGGCATCTACGAGGCGCTCAGCGGCCGCTTCATGGTCTCCCAGGGCACCGTGACCGCCGCCGGCAACGCGCTCCGCATCGATCGCGGCGAGCTCTTCGAGCTGATGGCCGACAACATCCCGCTGCTCCAGGGGATCTTCAGCGGACTGTTGCACGCCGCCCCTGCCGCGCCGCCCGCGGCCGAGGCCGTGCATACCCATGCGGCGACGTAGCGGCGTCTAGGCCGGCAGGCGCAGCTCGAAGAGGGTCGCGACGCCAGGCGTGCTCGACACCCGCACGGTGCCGCCATGCCGCTCCACGATCGCCTTCACGATCGACAGCCCGAGGCCGGTGCCGGCGCCCCCGGCCCGGGACGGGTCGGCCTTGTAGAAGCGGTCGAAGACGTACGGCAGATGGGCCGGCGCGATGCCGGCGCCGTCGTCGGTCACGCGGATCACGACATGATCGCCGTCGCGGCTCGCCCGCAGCCGCACGTGGCCGCCGCTGCCGACGTGCCGCAGGGCGTTGGCCGTCAGGTTCTGCAACGCCTGCTCGAGACGGACCGCGTCGCCCCGCACCGCGACCGCATCGTCGTCCACGCCGAGCTCGAGCGACACGGCCGCGGCGGTCGCAGCCGGACCATGACGCTCGTGCACCCGCGTGAACAGATCGCGGATCGGCACCGTCGACATCTCGAGCGGCGCGCCGCCGGCATCGAGCCGCGCCAGGTCGAGCAGGTCGTTGACGATCCGCTCGAGCCGCTGCGCCTCCACGCTCACGACGTGCACGGCGTGCTGTCCTTGAGGCGTAGCCGGCGCGAACCCCGGCACCGTCAGCGTCTCGGCGTAGCCACGAATCGAGGTGAGCGGAGTGCGCAACTCATGCGACACGTCGGCCAGCAGCTGGCGCCGGGCGCGATCGGCGTCGACCAGCGCGGCCTCACGGGCCGCCGCTTCGTCGGCCATCCGGTTGAACGCCTGCGCCACCGCCGACACCTCGTCGCCACCCCGGGCTGACGCGCGAGCCGTGCGGTCGCCGTCGCCGAAGCGCCGAACCGCGTCCTCGAGATCGCGCAGTCGGGCGTGCGCCGGACGGAAGACGGCCAGAGACGCCAGCGCGGTGCCGGCCGCGAGCAACGCGGCCAGACCGGCCGCGAGCCACGGCGCCAGCTCGCGGGCGACCGCGCCAGGGGACCGCCCCCGGGCCACCAGCAGCGCGGCGGCGACGTGCTGACCGACGCGCACGGGCGCTACCGCCCACTGCGGCGCGCCCAGCGGTCTGGGCGGGCCGGCCGGGCGGGCCTCGTCCCGCGGGCCCGGCGGTCCGCGCCGGCCGAACATGCCTGGTCGGCGCGCCCGCCCCCAGGCCTGGTCGCCATCGGCGTTCGTCAGGCGGCGGATCGTCGCCCGCAGCAGCGGATCGGGTGGCACCGTCGCGCCCGACGCGACGATCCGGCCGTCGGGGAACAGCAGCACCGCCGGCCGCCTCAAGTCTTCGAACCGGGTCCGGGCCAGGTCGGCCAGGTCGCTGCCGGGCGCCCGCGCCGCCTCGGCGCCGAGCTCGTCGGCGACCAGCGCCGCGAGGTCGGCCAGCAGCCGGGGCGGCAAGGCGTCGTCACGCACGGTCGACAGCCAGACGAAGAATCCGACCTGGGCCAGCAGCATCACCGCCAGAAAGGCGATGAAGCCGGCGGCGATGCGCCAGTAGAGGCTGCGATACCAGTGACGGGGCGGCGACAGGGGTTCAGACATCGGCGAACTTGTAGCCGGCGCCCCACACCGTGAGAACCAGGGCCGGCGAGTCGGTGTCCAGTTCGATCCGCTTACGCAGCCGCTTCACCAGGGTGTCGACGCTCCGCGGCGTGACGAACGTCTGACCGGGCCACACGCGAGCCAGCAGCGCCTCGCGGCTGAAGACGATGCCGGGGTGCGAGGCCAGCAGATGCAGGAGCCGGAATTCCTGCGCGGTGAGTTCGACGTCGCGGCCGCGCACCCGCACCCGGCGCCGCGCCGGGTCGACCTCCACGCCGTGGACGGCCACCGGGCGGTCGGCGGGGTCGGCCGGCGACGCGACGGCGCTGGCCCGCGGCCGCCGCAGCAACGCCCGGACACGGGCGACGAACTCACGGACCCCGAAGGGCTTGGCCAGGTAGTCGTCGGCGCCGCTCTCGAGGCCGAGGACCTTGTCCGACTCCTCGCCGCGCGCGGTCAGCATCAGCACCGGCGTGTCGAGATTGGGGCCGCTCCGACGAAGCGCCGAGCACACCGTGACGCCGTCGACGCCGGGAAGCATCACGTCGAGCACGACCAGGTCGAACCGCGTCCCGCCCAGCCGGGTCAGCGCCTCGCGGCCGTCGGCCACACCGGTACCGTCGAGCCCCTCGAGCTCGAGGTGCAGGGCGATCAGCTCGCGGATGTGTGGGTCGTCTTCGACGACCAGGACGTGGGCCATGACTGGGCGCTCTGAATCTTACGGGCGGCGGCCGGCGGCGGGCGACGCCGATGGCCCTGCCATACTCTTGTCACACGGGAGACAGCCCCACGCCACGAATGCGCCGTCTACTGGAACAGAAGGCGGAGGACACCTCGATGACCAAGACTTGGCAACGGATTGCGGCAATCGGGCTCGGCGTGGCGCTGGCGGCGGGCGTGGGCCTGGCAACGGTGGCCGCGCGCGAACAGGAACCGGGCGGCCCGGACGGCCCTCGCGGCATGATGGGGCGGCGCGGACCTGGTGGCCCGGGCGGCCACGATGGACCGATTGCGCTCCCACTGCGAGCGCTCGCGCTCACCGACACACAGCGTGAGCAGGTGCGGACGGCGGTCGGGGCCCACAAGGCTGAGTTCGACGCCATCCGCGGTCGGATGCAGACGGCGCGGACGGCACTGCAGGACGCCGTGACCGCCGACGCCTTCGACGAGGCCGGTGTACGGCAGAAGGCAGTCGACGTGGCCGCCGTGGAAGCCGACGCCGCCGTGCTGCGCGCGAAAGTGCACTCCGAGGTGTGGGCTTTGCTCACGCCCGAACAGCAGCAGAAGGCACGTGAGCTGAAGGCCCAGCGGGCCGAGCGCCGCGCGCAGATGCGCGAGCGGTTCGAGCAGCGCCGTAACCAGCGGCAGCAACGGCAGCAGCAAGGCTGACCGACGCCCTCGATGGAGGAACGGGCGGCGCGGGCCGCCCGTTCGCCGCGGAGGCGCGACCTCGTGACGGCGTGCGCCCGGCGCTCAGCGCGGGCGCGGCGCGCGCAGCAGCCGCAGGCCGTTGAGCGTCACCGCGACGGTGGCGCCGGTGTCGGCCAGCACGGCCATCCACAACGGCGCCGAACCGAGCAGTGCCGAGACCAGGAACGCGAGCTTGGTGACCAGCGCGATGCCGACGTTCTGGCGGATGACCGCCACGGCGCGTCGCGCCTGGGTGACGAAGAGCCGCAGGCCGGCGTCGTCGGGCAGGTCGTCGACCAGGACGACATCGGCCGCCGCCATCATGGCTGGGCCGTCGGCGCCTGACGCCACCCGCAAGCCGGCACAGGCGAGGGCTTCGCGCGACGCGTGCCTGGTCGAGGCGGCCAGTTCGAGCGGCCCGCCGCCCTTCACGACGATGCCCGACCGGGCCAGGGCCGTGACCGCGGCGACGACGGTGACGGGAGTCGAGATCACGAGCGCGCACGGACACGCCAGAACCAGGAAGACCAGGGCGCGATAGAACCACTGCGCCCACAGGCCGTCGAACAGCGGCGGGACGATGGCGACGACGATCGCGGCGATCGTTACTGCCGGGGTGTAGACGGCGGCGAACCGCTCGATCCACCGCTCGACCGGCGCCGACGGCTGGCGGCCATCGGTGCTGAGCACGCCGCGTTCGGCGACCGTGGCCAGGGCTTCGCGCGCGCGCTCGAGGCTCCACGCCTCGAGGCGATGCGCCAGGGCGAACAGGAACGCGACCGCCGCCGCCTCTGCCCACTGCCCCACCGCCGCCGCCCCGATCGCCGACAGACAGACCAGCACGTGCATGTCGAGGCGCAGGTGTCGCAGCGCCGCCAGCGCGCGCGGCCACATCCGCCACAGCCCGACGATGACGGCGAGGGCGTAGGCTGGAATTGCCCACGCCGCGTGCGTGTGGCCGAAGGCGTCCTCGCCGACGTGCCCGAGGATCGCCTCGCGCCAGGTGTCGGCGGCGGCGCCGTCGATGAGCCAGCCGAGCAGCACGAGCACGCCGCTGGCGACGAGGTCCGACGACGAGGCGCGCAGCCGCAGCACCCGCGGGGCCGAGGCCGCCGGCATCGCTTCCACGGCCAGTCCGGTGCGGGCGATGGCGTCGCGCACCCGCGCCTCGGTGGTGTGCGTTGGATTGATGGTCAGGTCGACGCGGCTGTCGACGAGGTCGAAGCCGACGTGGACGACGCCGGGGTCGGCTTCGACGGCCCGGCGCACCAGTGCCACTTCGTCGGCACAGTCCATCGCCGGCACACGCAGGTGCACGTCGACGAGCGCGGTGGGGCGGGTGGCCGGGGACATGGGCGGCACGGGCACGACCACTCGGTGCGCCCGAACCTCTGATTATGACGCCGGCCGCAGCCGGCGCGCCGACCTTACTTCGCGCGCACCACGTCGGCGATGCGGCGGGCCGAGAGACCGTAGACGTCGATCAGCTGGTCGGGCGTGCCGCTGCGCGGGATCTCGCGGACGGCGAGCCGCGTGACCGCGGCGCCATCGATCGCCACGGCCCGCGCCACCGCATCGCCGAGGCCGCCGACCGCGTAGTGATCCTCGACCGTGATGAGACGTCCGGTCTCGCGGGCGCACCGCCGCATCGTGTCGGCGTCGATCGGCTGCACCGAGTAGGCGTCGACCACGCGCACGGCGATGCCCTCGGCGGCCAGCAGGTCATAGGCCTTGAGGGCTTCGAACAGCGTGACACCGGCGCCGATCACCGTGGCGACGTCAGCCGCACTCTGTCGCAGCACCGTCGAGCCGCCAATCGCGAACGGCGCGTCGTTGGGGTAGATCACCGGCGTCTTCGGCCGCGACATGCGGAGGTAGACCGGCCCGGGATGGTAGGCGGCCAGCGCCATGAGCCGCTCGGCGCAGACGGCATCGCTCGGGTAGAGCACCGTC
Source organism: uncultured Acidobacteriota bacterium (assembly GCA_963786365.1). GTDB lineage: Bacteria > Acidobacteriota > Vicinamibacteria > Vicinamibacterales > UBA2999 > CAWAYR01. The sequence goes on along the minus strand of CAWAYR010000017.1, from coordinate 56,491 downwards.
ATGTTCGGCTCGGCGCTCATCATCGCCAGGTCCTCGAGAGCCATTTGCGAGGCGCCGTCCTCGCCGATCGAGACGCCGGCGTGCGACCCGGCCATCTTGACGTTGACGCCGCTGATCGCGGCCATGCGGATGAAGTCGGCGGCGCGCGAGAGGAAGGTCGCGAAGGTCGACGGGAAGGGCAGGGCGCCGCGGCTGGCCAGCCCCATCGCCGCGCCAATCATCACCTGTTCGGCGATGAAGCACTGGTAGAAGCGATCGGGGTGCTTGGCCTCGAAGCGCTCGCTGAAGGTGGAATTCTTGACGTCGGCGTCGAGTGCGACGACTCGCGGATCGGCATCGCCGAGCTTGGCGAGCGCGGTGCCATAGGCCTCGCGTGTGGCGACCAGGTCGCCCAGCGCGTACGCCGGTGGAGCGACCGCGGCCGGCGCCGGCTCGGGCGCCGGAGCGTTCGCGGGTCGGGGAATCGCCGGGTGCTGCCCCCCGTCATCGACCAGTTGCGCTTCGAGCTCGGCGATGGCCTTGGCCAGCTCGTCGCCCTTCTTCAGCGCCTTGCCGTGCCAGTTGGGCTTGCCAGCCAGGAAGCTGACGCCCTGCCCCTTCTCGGTGCGCGCCAGGATCATCGTCGGCACGCCCTTCGTCGCCCGCGCTTCGGCGAGCGCCGACAGGATCTGGTCCATGTCGTGGCCGTCGATGGTCACGGTGTGCCAGCCGAACGCGCGCCAGCGGCGTTCGAAGACGGCCAGGTCGTGCCCGAACTGCGTCGCGCGGCTCTGCCCGAGCGCGTTGACGTCGGTGATCCCGACCAGGTTATCGAGAGCGAAGTGCTGACCCGAGGCGGCCGCCTCCCACACCGACCCTTCGGCCGACTCGCCGTCGCCCATCAGCACGTAGGTGCGGTAGTCGGAGCCGATGCGGCGCGCGTTGAGCGCGATGCCGATGCCGGCGCACAGGCCCTGGCCGAGCGAACCAGTGGCGACGTCGACAAACGGCAGCCGTGGCGTCGGGTGGCCTTCCAGGTCGGAGGTGAACAGCCGCAGCGTGAGCAGATCGTCGCGACTGACGAAGCCGGCCTCCGACCAGGCGGCGTAGAGCAGCGGGGCGGCGTGGCCCTTCGACAGCACGAACCGGTCGGCGTGTTGGTGCTGGGGATCGGCCGGGTCGTAGCGCATTTCGCCGAAGAACAGGGCGGCGACCAGGTCGGCCGCCGACATGCACGTGGTCGGATGCCCGCTGCCCGCTTCGGTCGTCGCGCGAATCGACTCGATACGGAGCCGCGTCGCGAGGTTTTTCAGGGCCGGCACACGGGACGTCTCAACGGGCACGCACAATCCTCCGTCGCGAGTGTAGCAGCGCGATCGTGACGCCGGCAACGCGGAAAGCGCCGGCCACGGCGGACACCGCTCGATCGACCTGCCGCCGGCGATTTACAATGAGCGGATGATCGTGCTGCGCTATCTCTACGTGGTGGCGCTGATCGTGTGGGTCGGCGGTCTGGTGGCGGCCGGCGCGATGGTGGCGCCGGCGCTCTTCGCCGTGCTGCCCGCCGAGGCCGGGGCGGCGGCCGGGCGCGCGCTGGCCGGCGCCGCCTTCGGCGAGGTCCTGCGCCGCCTGCTGACGGTGGGTGAGGTCGCCGGCGTCGTGATGCTGATGACGATGACGGTGCTGCGGCTGCTCGGCCCCAAGCCCCTGAGCTACGGCGTGCGCGCCGTGCTGCTCACCCTGATGCTCGGCACCACGGCCTACACCGCGCACGTGGTCCTGCCCGAGGCCGAGACGCTGCGCCGCGAGTTGGCGCTGCCGTCCAGCGTTGCGACCGGCGACCCGCGTCGGGCCCGCTTCGACGCCCTCCACAGCCTGTCGACCACCCTGGTCATGGCCACCACCCTGGCCGGACTGATCGTCGCCGTCTGGGAAGCCCGCGAGTAGCCGATCGACATGTCTCACGCCATCACGCTCATTGCCGGGGACGGCATCGGTCCCGAAGTGACCCGCGCCGTCGTCCAGGTGCTCGAGGCCGCCGGCCTCGACGCCACCTGGGAGCCCTTCTCCGCCGGGGCTGCCGCCGTCGCCGAACACGGCACGACGCTGCCGGCGCCGCTGCTCGAGTCGATCCGTCGCACCAAGGTCGCGCTCAAGGGGCCGGTCACGACCCCGATCGGCGAGGGCTTCACCAGCGTGAACGTCGGGCTGCGCAAGGCCCTCGACCTCTATGCCAACCTGCGCCCGGTGTGGAACCTGCCCAACGTGCGATCGCGCTACCAGGGCGTGGACCTGGTCATCGTGCGCGAGAACACCGAGGACCTCTACGCCGGGCTGGAGCACGTGGTCGTGCCAGGCGTGGTCGAGAGCCTGAAGATCATCACCGACGCCGCGTCGACGCGCATCGCGCGGTTCGCCTTCGAGCACGCGCGCCGGCACCGGCGGGCGCGGGTCACGTCGGTGCACAAAGCCAACATCATGAAGTTGAGCGACGGGCTGTTCATCGACTGCGCGCGCCGCGTCGCCAGGGACTTCCCCGACATTCAGTACGACGAGCGGATCGTCGATGCGGCGTGCATGCAGCTGGTGATGTTCCCGGAGCGCTTCGACGTCCTGCTGCTGCCCAATCTCTACGGCGACATCGTCTCGGATCTGTGCGCCGGCCTGGTCGGCGGTCTCGGCGTCGTGCCGGCCGCGAACCTGGGGCTGGCCGGCGTCGGTGTGTTCGAGGCCGTGCACGGGTCGGCGCCCGACATCGCCGGCCAGGACGTGGCCAACCCGCTGGCGCTGCTGCTGTCGGGCGTGCTGATGCTCCGCCACCTGAACGAGGACGCGAAGGCCGACCACGTGATGCGGGCGGTGACGGCGGTGCTCGCCGACGGCACTGTCCGGACCCGGGACATCGGCGGCACCGCCTCGACGACGGCCTTTGCCGACGAAATCTGCCGCGCCCTGGATCGAACCAGGCCGTGATGCCGTACCATCGGGTCCGGACATCGTGTCGATGATCGACGAGATCACCCAAGCCGTCTTCGCCCGCGACGAAGTCGCCAAGTACATCGGCGGCAGCCACGGCCTGCGCGGCGACGAGGCGCGGGCGCGCGTCGAAGGGTATCTCGACGAGCTGCGCACCACCCAGCGCTACGAGCTCTATCGGGCGCTCGAGTATCCCCTCTATCCGATCCTGCGCAAGCTCGAGCGGCACACCGAGCAGGTGTCGAAGGCGCTCGACGCTTCGGCCAGCGGCCGCCGGCTGGTCTACGCCTCCAACCACCGCAGTCACATGGACTACCTGGTGGAGCTGCTGGTCCTCGACGACGCCGGGCTCAAGCCGCCGATCATCGCCGCCGGGATCAACCTCTTCGGCGGACCGCTCGGGCTCATCCACCGTCACGTCACCGGCGCCCTGCCGATCCGCCGCAACACCAAGGACCCCGCCTACCACATCACGCTCAAGGCCTACGTGGCCGAGCTGCTGCGAGCGCAGGACTTCTTCTTCTATCCGGAAGGCGGCCGCAGCTACAGCGGCGAGATGAAGTCGCCCAAGACCGGGCTGCTGACCGCGTGCCTGCAGGCGGGCGAACCGACGCTGGCCATCGTCCCGGTGGCCATCGCCTACGACCTGGTGCTCGAAGACCGCGTCCTCGCCCGCCAGAAGATCAAGAAGCGCCAGCGCGCCTTCAGCCGCGAAGTCGCCGAGATGGTGCGCTACGCGGTCGGCTACCGGAGCCGCGCGTTCGTCACCTTCGGCGATCCGATTGCGGTCGACGGCTGCCACGCCGACTCACGCACCTCGGTGCTGGAGCTGGGTCACCTGGTGATGGAGCGTGTCGGGCGGCAGATGAAGGTGCTGCCGACGGCCCTGGTCGCGGCGGCGATGCGGCCGTCGAATCCCAAGGCCGAGTTCACCGATCGCATCACGGCGATGCTCGATCATCTGCGGGCCACCGGCGCCAACCTGAGCGTGGACTCGGCGGCCGAGGCCATCGCGCACGCCGCCGAGCCGCTCGAGGCCCGCGGCATCATCGTCCGCGAGGGCGGCCGCTTCCGGGTCCGCGACCGCTCGGTTCTGCGCTACTACGCCCGAACGATCGAGCACCTCCTGCCGGCCGCGCGCGCCTCACGCTGATGTTCGCCGCCGCGTCGAAGGCGCTCTTCCACGGGCTGGCCGGCCTGCGTCCGCTGCAGCGGCTGGCGTCGCGCTACGGCATGGCGCCCGGCACCGGGTTCGCCCGCCGGTTCATCGCCGGCGAAACCGCCGACGAAGCCATCGAGACGGCGCGGGCGCTGGCCACCCGCGGGTTCGGCGTGTCGCTCGACTACCTCGGCGAAAGCGTCGCCACGCTCGAACTGGCCGACGCGGCCACGCGCGAGTACCTGCGCATCATCGAGCAGGTCATGGCGTCGGGGGTCGAACGCAACCTGTCGCTCAAGCTCACCCAACTGGGGCTTGACGTCGACCGGGCGACCGCGACCGACAACCTGCGGCGGATTCTCGACGCCTGCGCCGGCCAGGGCTTCTTCGTCCGCATCGACATGGAGAACTCGCCCTACACCGAGGCGACGCTCGGCGTCCTCGAGACGGTGTGGGGACTGGGCTATCGCGAGGTCGGCACGGTGATCCAGTCGAGCCTGGTGCGCAGCCCGGGCGACGTCGACCGGCTGAACGCGCTCGGGTCGCGCGTGCGGCTGGTGAAGGGCGCCTATCGCGAACCGGCGAGCGTCGCGCACCAGCGCATGGGCGAGGTCAACGACGCTTACGTGGCGCTGGCCGAACGCCTGCTCGACGACAATCCCTATCCGGCGTTCGCCACCCACGATCCGGCGATGATCGACGCCGTCACGGCCTATGCGCGCCGCCGCGGCATCGCCGCCGATCGCTTCGAGTTCCAGATGCTGTACGGCATCCGGCGGGATCTGCAAGCGTCGCTGGCGGCCGAAGGCTACCGGGTGCGCGTCTACGTGCCCTTCGGCAAGCAGTGGTTCCCGTACTTCATGCGGCGGCTCGGCGAGCGCCCGGCGAATGTCGGCTTCGTCTTGAAGGGGATCGTGAAGGACCGCTAGATCGCAAAATCCGCAACTGTGGGCACAACAACCGTGCCGTTGGGGCCTGGCCCCGGTGGCACAAGTCTCGTGCCGCTGGTGCCAGGCACCAACACTAGCCGTGGCACCAGACGCGGATCAGCTGCGCAAGAGCATCGCGACATTTCCGCACACTTGGCAGATCCACCCATTCGTCGACGCCGTGGAGACCGGCGCCGATTGGACCGAAGAGCACGGATGGGATGCCGGCGGCACCGAGCACGGCGGCGTCGGTCCAGAAGCTCATGCCGATGGTGTCGGCGCGGCAGCCGACGCCGCGAGCGGCCGTCGTCAGTAGTCCAGGCAGGGGATGCGCGGCGTCGATCTCATAAGGCGGACGGGCGAACAGCAATCGCGCGCGGCCGTTGAACGCCGGGTCATCGGCCGTCAGACGAGTCAGGAGCGCGTCGACTTCGTCGGCGAGGGCGGTGGCCGGCTCGCCCGGCAAGGTGCGACGTTCGACCTGCAGCGTGCAGAGATCGGGGTAGCTGCTGAGCTCGCGGCCGCCGCCGATGGTCGCGGCGTGCAGCGACGCCGTGCCGAGGCGAGGGTGGCGGCGGCCCGACTGCAGCGCGCGATCCAGCGTCTCGAGCCCGCTCAGCACCCGGCCCATGTGGACGATCGCGTCGATGCCCTCGGCCGGGCGGCTGCCGTGCGCCGCCCGCCCGATGGTGTCGATCTGTGACCACTCGAAGCCTTTGTGCGCGACGGCGATGTCGAGGTCGGTCGGCTCGGTGACCACCCCGGCGTCGGCGCGCCAGCGGGTCACCAGCGCGTCGGCGCCAATGCTCGAGTGCTCCTCGTCGACCACGCAGGCGACGACGACGCGGCCCTCGGCGAGCCCACCGCCTTCGGTCACGGCGCGCACGGCGTCGATCATCGCCGCGACGCCGCTTTTCATGTCCTGGGCGCCCCGGCCGTGCAGCCGGCCCTCGCGCTCCACCGGCGCGAAGGGCGCCGTCATCCCGGCGACGCCCACGGTATCGACGTGTCCGCACAGCATCAGCGATTGGCCGGTGGCACGACCCTCGAGGGTGGCCACGACGTTGGGACGGCCGGGCGCGACCTCCTGCACCTCGACCGGCACGCCTATCGCCTCGAACTCCTGCACCAGCCGTCGCGCGATCGCCGCCTCGCCGGCGGCGCCGGGCACCAGCGTCGGGTTGACGGAGTCGATCGCGACCAGGTCGCGCAGCAGGCGGTCCACGGTGGTCATCGCCCGGGGATTGTAACGGGGTCTGTCCCGGTTACAGTGGCCGGCGGCGCCGAAGCTGCGTTTCCTCGGCCGATCTGCAGTTGGCTGTCGACGGCGTGAGTACCATGGGGCGTGACCGGCCCAGCCGAGCCCGAACCACCATCGCCGCTGGCGCTGGCCACCGCGGTGGCGCACGCCGCACGGGCCAGGGGTGGCCGGGCGCTGGTCGTCGGCGGCTACGTGCGTGATCGGCTGCTCGGCCACGCCGCCAAGGATCTCGACTTGGAAGTGTTCGGCGTCGCGGGCGACCAGCTGCCGGCGATGCTCGGGGCCATCGGCCGCGTCGAGCCAGTGGGACGGGCGTTCCCGGTCTTCAAGCTCGGGCCCATCGACGTGGCGCTGCCGCGGCGCGAGTCGAAGGCCGGCCGCGGCCACACCGCCTTCCACGTCGAAGGCGACCCGGCGATGTCGGTCGAGGACGCTGCCCGGCGCCGCGATTTCACCATCAACGCCATCTCCTGGGATCCGCTGACCGGCGAGTACCTCGATCCGTGCCGCGGCCGCGATGACCTCGCCGCCCGTCGTCTCCGCGTCGTCGACCCACGCACCTTCGCCGATGACAGCTTGCGGGTGCTGCGGGCCCTGCAGTTCGCCGCGCGCTTCGAGTGCACGCTCGACGACGAGGCGCGGGCGATCTGCCGTGACGTCCGGCTCGACGACCTGCCCGCGGAACGGCTGTGGGGCGAGATCGAGAAGCTGCTGCTCGTCGCCGACCGGCCGTCGATCGGGTTGGCGCTGGCCCGTGAACTCGGGGTCATCGAGCAGCTGCTGCCGGAGATGGTGCCGCTCTACGACTGTCCACAGGATCCCGAGTGGCATCCCGAGGGCGACGTGTGGACGCACACGCTGATGGTCATCGACGAGGCACGCCGACGGAATGGCGACCTCGACCGGCCGCGGCTGGCCACCGTGATGCTCGGCGCGGTCTGTCACGACCTCGGCAAGCCGTCCACGACCGCGGTGATCGACGGGCGGTGGCGCTCACCAGGCCACGAAGCGGCCGGCGTCGAGCCGGCCACGCGCGTGCTCGATCGATTCAACGTGCAGACGATCGACGGCTTCGACGTACGCCGCCAGGTGCTCGGCATCGTCGCCGAGCACCTGCGCCCCAGCGCCTTCCACAAAGCCAGGGAGACGGTCGGCGACGGCGCCTTCCGACGCCTGGCGGCGCGCGTCGACCTCGAACTGCTCGTCCGCTTCGCACGCGCCGACTGCCACGGTCGCACCGGCACGTTCGACTGCTCGGCGATGGACTGGTTCCTCGAGCGCGCCCGCGCGCTCGGCGTCGAACACGAGGCGCCGAAACCGATCCTGATGGGCCGCCATCTACTCGATCTCGGCGTGGCGCCCGGGCCACGCATGGGCGAGATCCTAAGGGCGGTCTATGAACGTCAATTGGACGGCAGTGTCGTGACACTCGACGACGCGGTGGCGGCCGCCCGCGAAACACTCGGCGCCCGCCCCGCGCCAGCCATCCTAGCCGGCAGCTGACCGGCAACGTGCTAGGCTTCGGCACCCCGATGTACTCAGCGAACTTCGGCGCGCTTGTGATGCTCAACGCGCCGGCAGGCCGAGCAGCCTCGCGGCATTGCCGGCATAGATGCCCGCCCGCGCCTCGTCCGAGATCGCCAGCCCGTCGATGATGTCGATCGTTTCGCGGATGAAGAGGCCCGGCGTGGGTTCAAACGGCGTGTCCGACGCGAAGAGGACACGGTCCGCGCCGAAGAAGCTCAGGCCACACGCGGTGCCCGCGGCGGCCCCGAAGAGGGCCGTGTCGGCGTAAAACTGCCGAAAGTAGTCGATCGGCCGGCGCTTCAACCGCTTGAGCACGGCGGCGTTGTCCACATCGGACGACCGCGTGCCCAACTGGTCCCACCCGTGTCCGACGCGCCCCTCGAAATAGGGAATCATGCCGCCCATGTGGTGCGTGATGATCTTGAGGTTGGGATGCTTGTCGAAGAGCGCCGCGAAGACGATTCGTGCCATCGCCACGCTGGTTTCATACGGCCACCCCAGCGTCCACCAGATTTCGAACTCGGACGTCTTCTCGGTCTTGTAGTCGGCGACGTCGGCCCCGCGCGCGGGATGAATCCAGATCGGCCGGTCGTATCCGGCCATGAGGTCGAACAGCGGCAACAACTCCGGCGAGGTCAGCGGCGCGCCATTCACGTTGCTGAACACCTGCACACCACACGCGCCCAGGTCGTCCATGGCGCGCCCGGCCTCGGCCATCACCGCGTCGGGGGCGTTCATGGGCAACGACGCCACGAAACCTGGAAAACGATCGGGATGGCGCCTGACGAGATCGGCCAGCCCGTCGTTGGCGATTCGTGCCAGCAGCACGGCGTCGCGCGGCCCGGCCATGGCTTCGATCGGCGGCGATGGCAACGAGAGAATCTGCTGGTAGTCCTCTCCGAACTCGTCCATCACGCGGAAGCGGCCTTCGAGGTCGTGCAGCAGCGGCACACTGCGGGTCCGCTTCCCCATGTCCTTGTGGCCCGGTGCAATCTCCACCATCTTCCGGTAGTACTGCTCCGGGAAGAAATGGTTGAAGACGTCCAGCTTTCGCATGTGGGGCCATGATACAGACTCCTCACGTGAAATGGTTGATCTGCGGTATCGCGGCGATCGGATTCGCGTTCGATACCTACGAGTTGCTCATGCTGCCGCTGATCGCTCGGCCGGCGCTGATGGAGCTGACGAAGGCCTTGCCGGGGAGCGTGGAGTTCAACACGTGGGTCGGCATCCTGTTCTATGTGCCGGCCATCGTCGGCGGGATCGTCGGGATGCTCGGCGGATACCTGACCGACCGGCTCGGGCGCCGGCGCGTGCTCGTCTGGAGCATTTTGATCTATGCCACGTCGGCGTGCGGCGCCGCGTTTGCGCCGACGGTCGAAGTCCTGCTGATTCTCCGATGCGCGACCTTCGCCGGGGTGTGCGTCGAGTTCGTCGCGGCGGTGGCCTGGCTGGCCGAACTGTTTCCCGATCCCGCTGAACGCGAACGGGTACTCGGCTACACGCAGGCGTCTGCGTCGCTCGGCGGCCTGATGGTAAGCGCCGCATACTATGCCATCGTGACCGCGGCGGAGTCCTTACCAGCCGTCCATGGCGGTCATGAGCCGTGGCGTTACATGCTCATTTCTGGTCTCATTCCGGCGCTGCCGCTGCTGGTGGTGCGGCCCTTCCTTCCTGAGTCGCCGATCTGGCAGCAGCGGCAGACCTCGGCCACGCCACCGCGGCCGAGTATCGGGGAGATCTTCCGCCCGCCGTTCCGCCGCACGACCATCGTGGCCACTGTCATGATGGCGTGCGGCTATGCGGCGTCCTTCGGCGCGAACCTCCAGGTGCCACGCATCGTGCCCGGCATCGCCGAGGTCCAAGCGATGTCGAAGACGGCGCAGGAACAGACGGTCGGGGCGGTGCAGTTGTTGCAGGAGCTTGGGGGCCTGGCCGGGCGCGTCGCCCTCGCGGCGCTCGCCGTCCACATCGTGGGCCGCCGCCGGCTCATTCGCCTCTTCCTGGTGCCTGGCGTCGTGATCATGCCGCTGGTCTTCTTCGTTGCGACGCGCGACCTCCGCCTCGTCGGGTTCGGCACTTTTCTCGCGGGATTCGTCACCGTTGGCCAGTTCAGCTTCTGGGGCAACTACCTGCCGCGGATGTACCCGACGCATCTGCGCGGAACCGGGGAAGGCTTCGCCGTCAACGTTGGCGGCCGGATGATCGGCACGGGCGGTGCGCTGCTAACGACGATGCTGGCCGTGGCGATGCCGGGCGGCCTGCCCTCAACGCAGCTGGCGTATGCGGCCGGAGTCGTGGGCGTGACGAGCTTTCTGGTCGCGCTCATCGCCAGTCGATGGCTGCCGGAACCCGAGGGACTGCGGCTTCCCGGCTAGCGGCCGCGCCACCTCGTGGCGGCCGTGACCGCCGTGGGCCAACTTCGAATCGGCGCCACCCGCCTCCATCTGCTGGAAGGCGCGCTTCACGTGTGCTGGCTGGCCGAGGACCAAGTGAAGGCTCGTGCATGTGCGCACCAAGTCTCGGATGCGCGAGCAATTCCTTGCGGCTCAGACCTTGCTCGCACGCAGCAGCTCATGAAAACGTGCTAGCGGCCCGCCCCGATGTACTCGGCGAACTTCTCCGGCTGTACGTTGCCGCCGCTCACCACCGCCACCACCGTGCCCTGCGGGTCACCGAGGCCGAGGGTCACGGCGGCGGTCGCCGCCGCGCCGCTCGGCTCCACGACCAGGCGGGCGGTGCGATAGAGCCAACCGACCGCCGCGGCAATGGCGTCGTCGGGCACGGTCACCAGGTCGTCGACGTAGCGCTGGACGTGCGCGAAAGTGAGGTCGCCGGCCCGCATGTTCATGATCCCGTCGGCGATGCTGGCGGTGTGCGGCAGGGTCACCGGCTGGCCGGCGTCCCGCGCCGCGCGCATCTTGGCGGCGCCTGCGGGCTCGACGCCGACCACGCGCACCTCGGGCCGCGACTGCTTCACCGCCGTGGCCACGCCGGCGATGATGCCGCCGCCGCCCATCGGCACGTACACGGTGCCGGCATCCGGCACCTGCTCCAGGATCTCGAGGGCCAGCGTCCCCTGGCCGGCGATCACCATCGGATGATCGAACGGCGGGATGATCGTCAGCCCGCGCGCGCGCGCTTCGGCCTCGGCGCGGCGCTGGCGGTCGATCGACGTGGTGCCGTCGAAAATCACTTCGGCGCCGTAGTGCTTCACGCCCTCGACCTTCACGCCGGGTGCCGTCGTCGGCATGACGACGACCGCCGGCACGCCCATGCGCGTGCGCCGCCATCGCCACGCCCTGGCCGTGGTTACCGGACGAATAGGTGATGACCCCGCGGGTCCTGGCCTCGGCGGGCAGTTGCGCCAGCATGTTGAAGGCGCCGCGGATCTTGAACGCCCCCATCGGCTGCAGGTTCTCGCACTTGATCCAGAACGGATGCGGCGCGCCCGCCCCCGGCCACGGCAGCTGCAGCACCGGCGTGCGCACGGCGGTGCCGCGCACCCGGTCGGCGGCGGCGCGGATGTCGTCGAGCGAGACCAGCGTCATCGCGTGCGGACCTGCGCGAACTGGTCGCCGGCGTTGTAGGTGGGCAGGGCCGGGGCGGCGGCCACGCGCCACGCGAGCTGCGTGAGCAACTTGGCGTCTTCGGCGGCGCCGTTGAAGTCCCACGCCGGGTCGTACTCGTCGGACGGCTGGTGATAGTCCTTGCCGTTGTAGGCCTCCTGTTTGGCGAGCAGCGCCGCCGCGTTCGGGCCCTCGAACTGCTTCGGCTCGGACAGCGACAGCGCCGGCACGCCGGCCTTGGCCAGCGGAAAGTGATCCGAACGGAAGAAGTAACCGCGCTCGGGATGGGTGTCCTCGCCCACCACCCGGCCGCGCTCGGCCGCCAGCGTCGCGAGCAGGCCGCCGAGTGACGACCGGTCGGACCCCAGCATCACGATGTCCTTGGTCCGGCCCAGGTAGTTGGCGCCGTCGACGTTGATGTTGGCGGCGAACTGCCCCATCGGCAGCGGCGGATGCTGGGCAAAGTACTCGCTGCCGAGCAGGCCCGACTCTTCGGCCGTCGTGAACACGACGTAGATCGAACGGCCCGGCGCCGCGCCGGCGCGGGACAGCGCCTGCGCCATCGTCAGCACCGCGGCGCAACCCGAGGCGTTGTCGTAGGCACCGTTGTTGATGCGATTGACGTCCGGCGCATCGCCGGGCGAGGGCGCCCGGGTGCCGAAGTGATCCCAGTGGGCCGTAATCGCCACCGCCTCGCCGGCGTTGGTGCCCTTCAGCACACCGACGACGTTGGGCGACGCCTTGCGCGCCGAGGTCTGGGTCAGCGCGGCGGTGGCGTTGACGGCGAGCGGCTGGGCCTTGAACCCGCGCTTGGCAGCGGCGGCGCGCAGCGCATCGAGGTTGTGGCCGCCGCGCTTGACCAGGTCGACGGCGGCGGCGTTGGCGATCCACGCCTTGACGCCGAGGGCCGGAGCGCCCGGCGCCGGCGGCAACGAGTACCGCGTGCCGGTCCACGACGACTGCACGACCTGCCACGGATAGGTGGCCGATTCGTCGGTGTGGATGAGCAGGGCGCCGGCCGCGCCCTGGCGGGCGGCTTCTTCGAACTTGTAGGTCCAGCGTCCGTAGTAGGTCAGCGCCTTGCCGCCGAAGAGCGTCGGCTCGTCGGCGGGCGCCGGCGGGTCGTTGACCATGACCAGCACCCACTTGCCCTTCACGTCGACGCCTTCGTAGTCGTTCCACTGCTGCTCCGGCGCGACGATGCCGTGGCCCACGAACACGACCTCGCCGCGCACCGCGACCCTGGCGTCCTCGAGGCCCGAGAACGCCACCACGTCGTCGAAGTACTTGTAGGTGCGGCCGGGCACGCTCAGCGTGAACGACCGGTCGACGGTCGATTCGACGATTGGCACCGGCTGGAACCAGCTGCCACCCTCACCGCCCGGAGCAAACCCCGCCAGTGCCAGCTGGGTCGCCAGGTACTCGGTGGCCAGCTGGCCACCGCGCGTGGCCGGCGCCCGCCCTTCGAGCAGATCGTGGGACAGAAACCTGACGTGCGTGGCGATCGCCGACGCGGTGATCTCGGATTCTGCCGGGCCGGCACCAGACGGCGCCGCCGGTGGCGGCGCGGCCGGCGCGCACCCCGCGGCCAGCACGAGGACGGCCACCGGGATGACGAGGGGCGTCGAGCGATATCGCATCCCGGCAGTATACAAAGTGGCACCGCCGCACGAGGGCTCCACAGCCATGCAGCAAAGCCGCTATCCTCGTGTCGATGGCGACCGCTCCTCCCGATGCCGGGCACCTCGGTCTGCAGCTGGTCTGGCTGCTGGTTCTGGCGCTGCCGATTGCCTCGGTCGCCTGGACCGTGACCCACGAGGAAATCTTCCGCGAAATCCGCGAGCGCTGCGAACGGGCGAGCGCCAAGTGCCGCTCGCTCGCCGCGCGCAAGTTCTTCTACATCTTCACGTGTGAATACTGCTTCAGCCACTACGTCACCGTGGCGGCGCTGGCCGTCACCGGCTACCGGCTCCTGCTCGACGATTGGCGAGGTGTCGTCATCGCCTTCTTCTCACTGGTCGCGGTCGCCAACATGTACTTGAGCCTGTTCGGACGGCTGCGCGTCGACATCAAGCACGAGCGGGTCGAGATCGCCGTCAAGGAAGAACAACTCGGCAACGGCGACTAGTGTCTAGGCCGCGGGCTTTCTGAACGCGAGAATCAGCTCGCCACGCAGGATGTAGCGCGTCGCCTCGTGCCTGAACCCGAGCGCCTCGAACCGGCCGACCAGCTCGGCGCGGGTGTAGTGCGCGATGTGTTCATCGGCGTAGGCACCGGGCGCCACTTTCCCGTAGAGCCATTCGGTGGCGACCCACTCCCAGTTGGCGTAGTCGGGCGTGCCGAGGACGAGACGGCCGCCGGGCCGGAGCACGCGCACCAGCTCGCGGAGAATCGGCGATTCCTTGGGCACGTGCTCGATCACCTGTGAGCAGAGCACGCACGGGAAGCTGGCGTCGGCGAACGGCAGCGCGAATCCCGACGCCTGCACCCGCGGCCGGCCGAAGCGCCGGTCGTAGCGCAGCTTGCGCAGCAGCACGTCGACGGCGACGCTGCCCGGCGCCAGCGCGCCGATGATGCGGCTCGAACCGCAGCCGACGTCGAGGACCGGCCCCTCGCCGGCGATGAGGTCGGTGACGTGGCGATGGCGGGAACGTTGCCAGTAGCGCTGCAGCGGAATGGCGCTGTCGTGGGCGCGAGCGTCGTAGTCGGCGCACTCGATCGAGTTGCGCAGCTTCCAGAGCCGCCAGAAGGTGCGGGCGTAGTCGGCGGCGAAGCGCCATGCGCGCGCGTGCGACTGCCCGCCGGGCCGGGGCGCATAGCGCACCGGCACCTCGGCCACGGTCCAGCCCTCGGCGTAGACCTGCACCAGGATGGTCTGGAGGACGTCGAGCTCGGACGGCAGGTCGTGCAGGGCGCCGATGGTCGCCGCCCGATACAGGCGCAGGCCGCTCGACAGGTCGCGGATGCCCAGCGACAGCCCGCGGCCGAACACGGCGTTCAGCGCCCGGCTGAGACCGCCACGCGGAAACGGCATCCGCGCCTCGCCGCCGGTGACGTAGCGCGAACCGACGACGACATCGGCGTCGTGACGACGCGTCCACAGCGCCACGGCGATGCTCTCGGCGTCGATGGTGTCGGCGTCGAGGGTCAGTACCCACTGGCCGGCGGCGGCGCGGAACCCCGTCCGCAGCGCCTCGCCGTAGCCCCGAGCCGCCTGGTGGATCACCCGGCCGGGCACGCCGTCGGGGATCGCGACCGGGCCGTCGGCGGGCACCGTCACGACCAGCAGTTCGGCCCGGCAGCCGGCCGTCGCCAGCGCCTGGTGCAGGCGCGGCAGCAGCGGCGTGACGAGCGCCGCCTCGCCGTTCGCCGGCAGCACGACCGACAGGTCGATCATCCGCGTGCCGAGCGCCGGTATTCCTCGAACAGGCGCGGGGCGTTGCCGGTGATGCCGTGCATCGTCGGCGTCCAGCCGAGCGCACGCGCCCGCGGGCTGCGCACCACCTGGTCGAGCGACAGCGCGTCGGCGTAGAGGCCGAGCTTGCCGCGGGCCTCGCCCAGGGGCACGTGGCGGATGTCGGCGGCCGGCGTCACGTGCCGGGTGATCGCCTCGGCGATGTCGGTGACCCGCTCGTCCTCTTCGCCGGTGGCGTGGAAGACGCCCGACGCGCCCGGCACCGACAACACGCGCACGTACAACTCGGCGAGGTCGCGGTCGTAGACGCACGGCCAGCGGTTCCGTCCATCGCCAATCACCCGGACCAGGCCGTTGAGCGCGTCGCGCAACATGTCGGAGACCAGGCCGCGGCTGCTGCCGTAGACGATGCCCGGGCGGATGACGGTCGTGGTCAGGGTCGGGCCGGCGGCGGCCAGCACCTGCGCCTCGTGGCCAGCCCGCCAGGAGACGTACGGGATCGGATCGGGCGTCACGGTCTCGTCGGCCGCGGTCGGCCGCGCCCCGAGCACCCACACCCCGGAGGTGTAGATGAAGCGCCGCGGCCCCTGCGCCGACGCCAGCGCCGGCAGCACCGCGTCGAGGAACGCTTTCTCGACCGGGGGCCCCTTCGGCTTCTCGCCCAGCGCGGTGTGGACCACGGCGTCGAGCTCGACGGCCTGGGCCAGGAACCGGGCCGGCGTTCCGAGGTCACCCAGCACCGGCGTCGCGCCGCGGGCGTCGAGACGTTCGGCCTTCTCGGAGTCGCGGGCAAGTGCGGTCACGTGATGACCGGCCTTGATGAGGGCGTCGAGGACGGCGGACCCGATGTAGCCGGTGCCGCCGGTGAGGAACACACGCATGAGATCAGGCCGCCAGGGGAGGGCGCGATTCTACTTGGCCGGGGCCTCCCAGCGCCACCGGGCGTCAATCGCCGTCACAGGTCCCAGACGCGGCCGGCGTCGTAGAACGAGATGAGGCCGTCCTCGCTCACCTTCAGCACCGGGCCGAACCGGCTCGCCGCCAGGGCCGCGGTCGTCCGGGCCCCCTCGGCCAATCCGTCGCTCTTGACGTGGTCACTGGTGAGCGGATGGCGCAGAATCGCGCCCACCGCGAGCAGCGAGCCGTCGGCGTCGGTCACCGTGGCGCCGTCCATCGTCGCCAGCGCCGCCAGCACGCTCGGGTCGAGCTCGGTCACGGTGCGGCCGGCGAGCAGGTGCAGGAGGTCGCGGCGCGACGGCGCCCATGGCGTGCTGGCCGGGCCGAGCAGCTCCATGTCGAGCCGATCGGTGGCCGCGACCAGCTGGGCCAGCGACTCCGAGGGCCGGCGCAACACCACGAACAGCGCGCCCTGGCGCGCATCCGACAGGTCCAGGGCGCTGCGGAACAACCGCTCGGCCAGCGCCGCGCTGCCCACGGCCGATTGCCAGAGCGCGTACTTCGAGGTCTGATCGAGCAGCCGCCAATCGGCGTGGCTGAAGCTGAACACCTGCGCGCCTTCGGCGAACACCTTGATCTCGCGGCGCGGGTTGAGCACCACGCAGACGTGTGCGCCGGCGAGCGTGGCCCGGGCGTGGCCGTTGTAAGTCTGGGCACAGGGCACGTCGACCGGGCGGGCGGCGGCGTCGTCGGCCCAGCGGCCGACGTCGATGATGTCGAGCAGCCGGCCGGCGCGGTTGACGAGGAACACCGTGCGCAGCCCGTCGGCCAGTCGATAGAAGCTCTTGATCGACGTCAGCGCGCCCGTGTAGTGCACCTCGTCGCGTTCGGCCGCCGGGTAGCGCCCGACCGGATCCTCCTCGGTCCCGAGCAGGAGCACGCCGGTCGAGACCGGCTGGTTCTCGTAGGTGGACAGCGCCGCCACGCGCATCATCTCGATCGCCTGCGCGACCCGGTCGAGGGGCGACGACAAACCGGGCTCGAGCCGGTAGGGCTCACGGTCGAAGAACGCGCCGATGTAGCGATCCTCGATCGCGCCGCGGAACAGATCGCCGCGTTCGACCATCAGCTGCGGGCTGAGGATGGCGCGGTAGCGGGCCGACAGCACCGCGCCGATCGCCCGCGCGAAGCGGGACTCGTGGGCGGTGAAGGGTCGGGCCGGCGGGACGCGCAGCGTGTAGCGGTTGCCGAACCAGCGGATCGACAGCGCCGACGGGTCGTGCGTCGACTCGATCGCCAGACGGCCGTCGGACGAGGGCGAGGGCACGGCCTCGGTCTCGAGCGAGGCCCGCTCGAAGAATTGGGTGAGCGCCGACTGAAGCAGGCTGTCGTAAAGAGCCCCTACAGCGAGCGCTGGCGGCAGCGTGGGCATCGATGAAATGGGCCGGCGGGAGGCATCGCGCTCGGGCAGGCCCCCGTATTGTGCACCAATCTCCGGGCAGTTGCCCCTGGCTGCGGCGATGTGGCACACTTCTTGGTTGGAGTTGTCTTGAGCAAAGATGATCTGATCGACATGCAAGGCACCGTCGTCGCGGTGCACTCGGGTGGCCTGTATCGCGTCCAGACGGAGTCGGGCCACGAAGTATTGGCGCAGTTGAGCGGCCGGATGCGGCGCTTCCGCATCAAGGTCGTCCCCGGTGATCGCGTGACCGTGGGGGTCTCTCCCTACGACCCGGTACGCGGCATCATCACCTTCCGCGCCAGATAGTTGTCAAGACAGGCGCCGCCGTTGCCCTCTCCTTCTTCCACGCCTCCTCGCGCCCACCGGCGACGGGGAGGGCCGCCGCGAGGCGGACGCCGTCAGTCCTCCATGCCCCTCGCCGCGCCCACCGCCGAGATTGCCTCCGGCATCCCCTGGGAACTCGCCGACGACGTCCCGCCGCGTACGTTCGTCTCGCTCGGCCTCGACTCGCGGCTGATGGCCGGGTGCGCCGACATGGGCTACGCCGAGACCCGGCCGGTGCAGACTGCGGTCATCCCGCTCGCCCTCGACGGCCGCGACGTGGTCGCGTGCGCCGAGACCGGTACCGGCAAGACGCTCGCGTTCGTGGTGCCGATCCTGCAGCGGCTGCTCACCGAACTGCCGCCGTACGGCGACCCGGCGCACGAGCCGTTCAGCCGCGCCCTCATCCTGGCGCCGACCCGCGAGCTGGCGGCGCAGATCGAGGACACCATCGTCGGCCTGACCTACCACACGCCGTGTTCGAGCGTGCCGGTCTACGGCGGGGTCGAGATGTGGCCGCAGGAGCGCGCCCTCAAGGCCGGCGTCGACATCGTCGTCGCCACGCCCGGCCGGCTGATGGATCACATGCGCCACGGCTCCGGCGACTTCCTGCGCGTGCAGACGCTGGTCCTCGACGAGGGCGACCGCATGCTCGACATGGGCTTCTGGCCCGACGTGCAGCGCATCCTCGGATCGCTGCCCAAGGATCGGCAGACGCTGCTGTTCTCGGCGACGATGCCCAACGAGATCGTGTCCCTGGCCAAGGAGATGCAGCGTGACCCGCGTTACGTGCAGATCGGCGGGCGCCAGGGCGCGGTGGCGCGCACGATCACGCACGCGATGGAGGAAGTCGAGACGCGCGACAAGGTCGACCATCTGGCGCGCTTCATCCGCCAGGCGGCCGACGGTCCGGTCCTGGTGTTCGTCCGCACCAAGATCGGCGCCGACAAGGTCGCGCGCAACCTGCAGGCCAAAGGCGTCCGCGCCGCGGCCCTGCATGCCGACCGCTCGCAGCTCGAGCGCCAGCGTGCGGTCGAGGGCTTCCGCTCGGGAGCCCATCCGGTGCTGGTCGCCACCGACATCGCCGCCCGTGGTCTCGACATCGACGGCATCGCGGTCGTGGTGAATTTCGAAGTGCCCGATACCAAGGAAAGCTACGTGCACCGCGTGGGCCGCACCGGACGCGCCGGATCGAGCGGTCGGGCCCTCACGCTGGTCGCCCCCGAGCAACGCCGCGAGTGGCGCGCGATGGAGACGGCGCTTGGACTCGAACTTTCCTAGCGATCCAGCGGTCCCCGGCGAGCCGGCGGCGGCGACGCCGGCGCAGGCGCGCTTCGTGTCGTGCCGCTGGCAGCGGCCGGCCGAGGGCGACTCGCCGGCCTGCTGCGGCCATCGCGACGTGCTGCCGATGGCGGGCACGACCGGGTTCAACCCGGAGTCGTGGTGCGGCGACTGCGTCTACTACAAGGCCAAGCGCGCGCCCAAGCCCCGCACCGAGCGTCCCGAACCCTCGCGCTGGTAGCCGGCCGGCGGCGCCGCGACCGCTCGCGGCCGGTCAGCGCGGCGGGTCGTCGCCGAACTCGCGGGCCAGATCGACCCATTCGCCGTCGGGGGCCAGGAACTGGTAGGCGCGCCAGTGCTGGCGCGCCTCGGGCGAGCGGCCCATCTTCTCGAGCGTGACCGCGAGGTAGAAGTGGCCCTCGGCGTATTCGCCGTTCAACGACAGCGCCCGCCGGTAATGCTCGACCGCGTCGCCGTGGCGACCGAGGTCGTGGTGGATGTTTCCGAGGTTGAAGTGTGCCTCGAAGAAACTGTCGTCGAGCCGAATCGCCCGCTCGTAGAGGGCTTGCGCCTCGGGCAACTCGTCCCAGGCGTAGCGGATGTTCGCCAGATTGATGAGCGCGGCGACCAGGTCGGGATCGTCGTGCAGGGCGCGGCGGTAGGCCAGCGCCGCCTCCTGCTGCCGCTCCGGCGTCCCGTCGTCGAGCAGTGAGCCGTCGAGGAAGTGCTGCTCGGCCCGCGACAGCGGCCGGCTGCCGGCCAGGGTGACGTCGGCGACCGAGCGCACCGCCGCCACCGGCGGCTCGCGCTTCGACAGCGCGATGATGCGCGCCGGTTCGGCGTCGAGGCGGAAATCGAACGCCAGTTGCCCCTGGCGCGACGCCTGCAGCTCGCGCAGCGCCGCGCGGAACGGCACGCCGCGCTGCAGCTCGCCGTGGATCTGCCGCAGCAGGCTCACGTCCTGGAACGAGAACTGGGTGCCGCCGCTGCGCCGCGGCGTGACGAAGCCCCACTTCTGCAGGTAGCGGACGTGATCGTCGCGCAGCGCCGGATACATCCCGACCACGTCGCGCGAGGCCACCGACGACGCGGCCGGGGCCGGCGTGGGCGTCGTGTCGCGGGGCTCGGCGGTCATCGGCCACACCAAGATGCTGAATGTCGCGCGCGCTGTCAACGCGCGAGTGGTCGGTCCTGGTCGTGCACATGACCAGGACGGGCCACTGAATCGGCCGTTACAATGGCGGCGATGATCCTGGCGGGCGATGTCGGCGGGTCGAAGACGCTGGTCGGGCTGTTCGGCGACGAGTCGCCGCGGCCACGGCTGGTCGACGCGCGGGCGGTTCGCACGCTCGACTTCGACGGCCTGCCGGCCCTGCTCGACGCCTACCTCGCCGGCCATCGCGGCGTGGCGATCGATCGCGTCGCCCTCGGCGTCGCCGGCCCGATCCTCGACGACGAGGCGACGATGACCAACGTGCCGTGGCGCGTGCGCCGCCGCGAAGTCGCCGCCGTGACCGGTGCCGCCGACGTCTCGCTGTTGAACGATCTCGAAGCGATGGCCTATGCCGTGCCGGTGCTGACGGCCACCGAACTGCACACGCTGCGGGCCGGTCGGCCGGACGCCGGCGGCAACGCCGCGCTCATCGCCGCCGGCACCGGGCTCGGCGAAGCGATCCTCCACCACGTCGGCGGCCGCATGGTGCCGGTGCCGTCGGAAGCCGGGCACAGCGACTTCGCCGTTCGCACCGACGACGAGGTCGGCCTCTTCCATTTCCTGCGCGCCCGCTTCGGCCGGGTCGACGTCGAGCACGTCGATCTCGGGACCGGGGATCGTTCGCCTCGCCGAGTTCACCCACGACGGCGGCCACTGCGCCGTCGCCGGCGACTTCGCGGCCGCAGCTGACGGCGCGGCGCGGGTCGGGGCCGCCGCTGTCGCCGGCTGCGCGGCCTGCCGGCGCGCCGTCGCGATGTTCGTCGACGCCTACGGTGCCGAGGCCGGCAACCTGGCCCTGCGGGCAGTGGCCACCGCCGGCGTCTACGTGGGCGGCGGAATCGCGCCGAAGCTGCTGCCGGCGCTGCAGGACGCGTTCCTGGCGCCGTTCACCGCCAAGCCGCCGATGACGGCACTGCTCGCCGCGATGCCGGTGCACGTCATCCTCAACGACCAGGCCGGGCTGGTCGGGGCGGCGGTCGCCGCCGCGGCGCGTTGACAGTATCTGTTCAAACGACTAAGTTCCACGCGTGGGCACGCTCCAGCGCGATTTGAAGCAGCGGCGGCCGTTTGTCAGCCGCGAGGAAGAGGCCTACCTCAATCTGGTCCGCACCGCCGACCTGCTGTCGCGCGAGGTGGCGGCCGTGCTCAAGCGACACCAGCTCTCCGAGGCGCAGTACAACGTGCTGCGCATCCTGCGCGGCGCCGGCGCCGACGGCCTGGCCTGCTCCGAGATCGGCAGCCGCCTCGTCACCCGCGACCCCGACGTCACCCGACTGCTCGATCGCCTCGAGGCCCGCGGGCTGATCGCCCGCAGCCGCGAGGACATCGATCGGCGGGTGGTGACGACGCGGATCACGTCGCCCGGACTGACCCTGCTCGAGCGGCTCGATCCGCTGGTGCGCCAGGCGGTCGAACGCATGCTCGCCCATGTCGGCAGCTCTCAGCTCGGCGCGCTGATCGATCTGCTCGAGCTCGCCCGCGCACCGCAGGCTCCCCCACCGACGAGGCGACGGACGCGGGCGGCCGCCACGTCGTCCGCGTGATCGTCGAGCTCGCCCGCGTGAGCGGCCGCCTCGGAGGTCAGCCTGGTGGCCGCGGGCCGCGCACCGCCTCGCGCAGTGCGGCGAGCGTGCCGCGGGCGGCCGGATCGGCCGCCAGACAGCCGGCGATGGCCGCGGCGGCCAGCGGCGGCACGTCGGCCGGCAGCGTCACCGCGGCCCTGGGCTGCAGCATCTGGCCGATCAGCTCGGGCAGGCTCGCGGCGCGGAACGGGGGCCGGCCGGTGACGAGGTAGGTCGTAATGGCCCCGACGGTGAACAGGTCGGCCCGCGGATCGGGGGCGCCGCCGGTCAGCACTTCGGGGGCCATGTACGGCAGCTCCAACTCGCTCGATTCCTGGCCACGCAGCTGTTGCTCGCGCATCGTGGCGAGCACGTCGGCGAGTGCCCGGATGCCGCCGGTGGTGAGTGCGAGCAGCTCGGCGCCCGGCGCGCCGGTGACGCGGATCATGTCGGGGTTCATGCCGGTGAGCAGCCCGCCGTGGGCGTGCAGGGCCTCGGCGGCATCGGTCATCTGCAAGACCAGCCGGCGCGCCGCGGGCCAGGTCAGCGGCGCCGCGGCCACCACCTGGCGCAGGCTCGGCCCGTCGACCAGATCGGTCACGACGAACACGCCGCTGGCGTCCTCGCCGAAGTCGTGGACCTGGAGCAGGTGTCGATGCCGTACCTGCAGCGTGCGCGCCTCGAGCAGAAAGCGGGCGCGCAGCGCCTCCCAGTTCGGCTGGCCCTGGCGCTGCAGGTGGCGGATCGCTACCGGGACGCCGAGCGCCCGGTGCGTGCCGCGGCGCACGACGCTGCCGAGCCGACCCGGACCGAGCACCTCGCCGACGTCGTAGCGCGTCAGCAGCCCGGAGCCGTCGATCGGCGCGTCGTCGCGCTCGCCGCCCTCCGCGGGCGGGAACGCCGCGGCCAACGCTTCGACGAACGCCGTCACGCTCGGCCACCGATCCTCAGGGCGCCGGGCCATCGCCCGCAGGATGGCCTCGTCGGCGGCCCGCATCACGGCCGGTTGCACGGCCGAGGGCAGCGCGGTCGTGCCACTCAGCACCTGCTGGGCCAGGGCCAGCGGATCGGCGGCATCGAACGGCCGTCGGCCGACCAGCATCTCGTAGGCGATGACACCGAGCGCGTATTGATCGACGGCCGGACCCACCGCCTCGCCGGCGAGCTGCTCGGGCGCCGCGTAGGCCATGGTGCCGAGGAAGGTGAAGGGCAGCGTCAACCGGGTGGCCTCGGGCGGCAGCTTCAGCGAGGCCAGGCCGAAGTCGATCACCTTGTAGACACGTTCGCCGCTGGCGAACACGTGCGCGACGATGTTGGCCGGCTTCAGGTCACGGTGGGTCACGTCGTGGTCGTGCGCGAGCTGCATCGCGCCGGCCACCGCCGCCAGCACCGCCAGCGCCCGCGGCGGCGCGAACGCGCCGCCGAGATCGAGCTCCTCACGCAGGCTCGGCCCGCTCAGCAGCTCCATGACCAGAAACGGACGGCCGGCCGGGTCGACGTCGTAGTCGAGGATCGAGACGATGTGCGGGTGGCGCAGCTGCGCGCAGGCGCGGCTCTCGCGCAGGAAGCGCTCGGCCGCCTCGGGGCCGAGGTCGGCGGGATGCAGCGCCTTCAGCGCCACTTCGTCGCCAAGGCGGATGCGCCGCGCGCGGAACACCTGGCCCATGCCGCCGGAGGCGAGCGGCCCGACGATCTCGTAGCGGCCGTCGATGACCGTGCCGGGGCTGAACACGGCGTCAGTCTACAGCGGCCCCGCTAGACGTGGGCCAGCGCCGCCGGCGCCTGCGCCAGCACGTGGCCGAGCCACAGATTGGCGATCTTCTCCTGCACGCTGTTCTGCTTGAGGCGGCCACGCAGGTTGGCGAAGTCGACGCGGTCGAGTTCCTGGTCCTGGTTGTAGCACGAGAAGATGAACTCCTCGCGGCCGGTCGCCGGGTCGACGTGGCGCTGCAGGCACTGCGCGCACACTTCCTTCATCATGCACTGCATCGGCGAGTTGATGCTGCCGATGGCGACGTGGCCGGGCCGCAGGTGGGCGGCCAGCAGGCCGTGGCGCGCGTCCTTGACGGCGTGCATCATCCGATCGGATCCGATGGCGATGATCCGGCCGACCGCCGGCAACGGCACGACCCGATCGCCGAGCCGCCCTTCGGCATAGGCGACCATGGCCTGGACGATGTTGCCGCGGAAGTGGCGGTCCTGGGGACGGTGCGGCTCGATGGCGGCGCCGCCGTCGGTGGACCACACCACCTGGTCGGTGGCCGCCTCGATCTCGTTCCGCTTGAACAGATCGGCGCCGTCCCTGTAGCCAGCGAAGTAGAGCACGCGGTTGCCGCGGGCCTTGAGCGCCTTGGCGATCGAAAAGAGGACGGCGTTGCCGAGCCCGCCGCCGGCGAGCAGCACCGATTCCAGCGCCGGGATCTCGGTCGGGGTGCCGGTCGGCCCCATCACGACCACCGGCTCGTCGGGTTTCAGGTAGGCGCACAGCCGGCTCGACACGCCCATCTCGAGGGTGATGAGGGAGAGCAGGCCCTGCTCGCGGTCGACCCAGGCGCCGGTAAGCGCAATGCCCTCCATCAGCAGGGCGGCCACGTGATCGTCGGTGTGGACGCGGACGCTGCCGCGCTCGAAATTCTGCAGCCGGTAGAACTGCCCGGGATGGAAGTGCCGGGCGGCCGCCGGCGCCCGGACGACGACCTCGATGATCGTCGGCGTCAGGCGGATCACGCGCTGCACTCGGGCGAGCAGCTCGTCGTCGAGGCGGGCGACCAGATCGCGCCACGCCCGATCGCGCGCCGGTTGTGCGGCCGGGTCGAGCGCCGCGAGGGTGTCGGCGAACAGCGCGACGACGTGCCGGTACCCGTCCTTGGCCGACGCCATCGCTTTCACGACGTTGCCGTTGTAGCGCGGATGGTTGTCGCCGTAGTAGCTGACGAACCGTCCGTCACTGGCGTAGGAGGTGAAGAACCCATTCGGGTCGGCGGCGAGCGCGAACTTCCCAGGGGCGGTGCGCACGGCGCGAAAGCCCTTGAAAAACCGCGCCTTGCCGTCGAGCTCGAAGCTGCCCGGATGCTCCTTCTCGTAGGTGACGTTCGGGGCGGTTCCGGCTGCCACCAGCACCGTCCGCGCCGGCAGCTCGACGCGGGTCGCCGCGCCGTCGGCGGCGTGGGTCGTGAAAGCCATCGCGGCGACGTGGCCGTAGGCGTCGGGGATGGCCTCGGTCGGGTTCATCCCCTCGGCGAAGGCGATGCCCTCTTCGAGCGCCTTCTCCACTTCTTCGTGATTCAGCCGGTAGGCCGGCGCGTCCTGCAGGCGCTTGCGGTAGGCCAGCGTCACGCCACCCCAGGCCCGCACCAGCGGCACGAAGTCCGGGGCTTCGCCGTTGGCGGCGGCGCGGGCCCGCTCGGCGCGGATGGCGCGCCCATGGTCCAGGAACTCCGCGAGGATCCCGCGCTCCTCCTCGTCGAGGTGCTCGTAGACCCGGGCCGAACCGATGGCCGCGACCAGCGCGTCGTGGCGGTCGAGGATCTTCTCGACCTGCAGCGGATAGTAGGCGAGCAGCTCGGTGGCCGTGTCGACGCCGGTCAGCCCGCCGCCGATGACCACCGCCGGGAGCCGCACCTGCAGGTTCGACAGCGCGTCGGCCTTGAAGGCGCCGGTCAACTGCAGCGCCATCAGGAAGTCGCTGGCCTTGCGGATGCCGCGGATCAGGTTGTTCTTGATGTCGATGATCGTCGGCCGGCCGGCGCCGGCGGCGATCGCCACGTGGTGGATGCCGTGCGCCCAGACCTCGTCGAGCGGCAGCGCGCCGCCGAACCGCACGCCGCCGTAGATCTTGAGGGTCGTTCGCCGCGCCAGCGTGAGGTGGATGAGCGACAGGAAGTTCTTGTCCCACCGGACCGTGATGCCGTACTCGGAGACGCCGCCGAAGCCCTCGAGCACGCGCTGGTCGAGCGGGTGGTAGATGTCGGCCCAGCGCGCGATCGGCTCGGGTGGCCGATCCGGCCCGCCGGCCAGCCGCCGATCCGGCGGCTCGATCTTCAGGCCGTCGATGGCGACGACGCCGAACCCCTCGTTGACCAGGTAGTGCGCCAGGGTGTAGCCGGCCGGCCCGAGGCCGACGACCAGCACGTTGGTGCCGTTGTAGGGCAGCGCGAACGGCCGGGCGGCGTTCAGCGGATTCCACCGCGTCAGCAACCCGTAGATCTCGACTCCCCAGGGCAGCTGCAGCACGTCGGTCAGCGTGCCGGTCTCGATCTGCGGGATGTCGACCGGGTCCTGCTTCTGATAGATGCAGGCCTTCATGCAGTCGTTGCAGATGCGGTGGCCGGTCCCCGGGCACATCGGGTTGTCGATCATCACGATCGCCAGCGCGCCGATGGCATCGCCGCGCTTGCGCAGCAGGTGCATCTCCGAAATCTTCTCGTCGAGCGGGCACCCGACCAGGGCGATCCCCAGCGGGTTGGTGACGACCGCGCCCTGCTTGTCGACGACGCCCTTGCTGCAGCTGTCCTTGTCGCGCTCGTGACAGAGCACGCAGTAGTGGATTTCGCTCAGTCGCTCGCGGACCCCGGCGCGGGTGTCGGTGAGCGCGAAGCCGTCGCGGCGGCGGCGAACGGCCTCGGGCCCGACGAGCACCTGCGGATGCGCCGGGTCCGGCCGCACGATGGGCACCAGGTGGTCGAAATCGAGCGTCTCGGGGAACCGGAAGATCACCCACGACGCCAGCGCCGGGTCGTGGACATGGGCGGCGCACCAACGTCGCAGCGTCTCGATCTCGGCGGCGACGGCCGCCTTGGCGACGTCGTCGCCGGCGGCACGGGCCGCTTCTTCGCGGTCGAGCAACGCACAGCCGGCCGCGGCCAGCCGCAGCTCGCGCTCCCGCAGGTCGATGGAGCCGCCGACGGCGGCCTCGACCCAGGCGTGATCCGCGGCCGAGGCGACCACCGCCGCGCCGCCCTTCAACAGCGGCAGCGCGCGGCGACGCACGAAGTCGACCTTGAAGCGGAACAGGTCGTCGTAGGCGCGAGTCGCGGCGGCCAGCGCGTCGGCGGCCTCGCCCACCGCGAACAGGCGGGCGACGAACCGGCTGACGTAGGGGGCCAGCGCCACGATGAGCGCGGAGCGATCGACCGGGCCGAGGGCCGTCGGCGCCGCACCGTGGGCCTCCCAGCGGGCCCACAACTCCGGCTCGACGGCGCGCACCTCGGCGGCAAACCGCGCATGCAGGTCGGCGAGCCGCGCCGGCAGATGCAGGTCGGCGAAGGTGAACTCGGGCAGACCCAGGGGCTGGCGCGATGCGGGGGTAGCGCTCATCGTGGAAGCAGGACCGGGCGCGTCTCCGCGCGCCCGACCTTTCACGGTACATTCCGCCGCGGTCCGCCGTCAAACGATCGTTCAAATCCGCGCCGTCGCCTTGACTTGCCCGCAAACCGCTGAGTACGCTGGCCCCTCTGGTCGGCGTGACGATCCGGCTCAACGGAGAGGCGTACGAACTGGCGGGCCCGACGTCGGTGTCGGCTCTGCTCGCGGCGCTCGACATCGACCCGCGTCGGGTGGCGGTCGAGTTGAACCTGGTCGTGCTGAAGCGCACCGCGTTCGCCACCACCATGATCCAAGCGGGGGACGCGATGGAGATCGTCAACTTCGTGGGCGGCGGCGCAGACGGCCGGCTGGCATGAGCACCGCCCTGCCGGCGGCCGATCCGCTGACCATCGCCGGCCGCAGCTTCACCTCGCGGCTCATCCTCGGCACCGGCAAGTACCCCTCGCATGAGGTGATGCAGGCGGCGCACCGTGCCGCCGGCGTCGAGCTGGTCACCGTGGCGGTACGGCGGGTCGACATCACCCGGCGGGCAGCGTCGCTGCTCGACTTCATCGACACCGCCGTCATCCAGCTGCTGCCCAACACGGCCGGCTGCTACACCGCCGCCGACGCCATTCGCACCGCGCACCTCGGCCGCGAGGCCGGCCTGTCGCACTGGGTGAAGCTCGAAGTGATTGGCGACGAGGCCACGCTCTTTCCCGACACCGCGGCGCTGGTCGAGGCCACCGCGGCGCTGGTCAAGGACGGCTTCGTCGTGCTGCCCTACACCAACGACGATCCGATCGTGTGCCGCAAGCTCGAGGACGTGGGCGCTGCCGCGGTGATGCCGGCTGGCGCGCCAATCGGATCGGGGCTCGGCATCCAGAACCCGATCAACCTGCGCATCATCCGCGAACAGGCGCGGGTTCCGGTCATCGTCGATGCCGGCGTCGGCACCGCCTCCGACGCCACCATCGCCATGGAGCTCGGCGCCGACGGCGTGCTGCTCAACACCGCCGTCGCCGGCGCCCGCGATCCGGTGGCGATGGCGACCGCGATGCGCCACGCCGTGCTGGCCGGCCGGCTGGCCAGCCAGGCCGGACGCATCGCGCGCCGCCTCTACGCCACGGCCAGCAGCCCGGTCGACGGCGTGGTGGGCCGATGAGCGAGTTCACGCGCACGGTCGCGCCCGCCGATCTGGCCCGGCTGAAGGCCGAGCGTGACGCCGCCGACGCCCGCTACAACGCCGCCTTGACCGCCCTCGATCAGGCG
This sequence comes from uncultured Acidobacteriota bacterium, assembly GCA_963786365.1. GTDB lineage: Bacteria > Acidobacteriota > Vicinamibacteria > Vicinamibacterales > UBA2999 > CAWAYR01. The sequence goes on along the minus strand of CAWAYR010000017.1, from coordinate 28,364 downwards.
GTGCAGCGGCCGCCGTCGCTGCCCCATCCGCCGCCCGGTCCCGACGAGCACCAGATCACGCCGCTCAACCAGGCGTGGGACGTGCTGGCCGCGGCGCGGCCGCCCGCCCCGGGCTGGCGCGGCCGCCTCGCCCGGGCCATCTGGCACGTCGTCGAGCCGGTGATCGGGGCCCAGCAGCGCTTCAACTCGGCGCTGGTCGACCACGTCAACCGCAGCCTGCCGCGCGAGCGCGCGGTGTCACAGTCGATCGACGCCACGATCGGGCTGGTCAAGGCGCACATCGACGAGTCGATCCGCTTCCAGTCGCAGCTGATCGTCTACCTGCAGAGCATCACCCCGTTCGTCGACTCCAAGGACTACGAGTTCGCCGGCCTCGCCCGCCGGGCCAGCGAGGACGTGGCGGTGACGGCGGCACGGATCGACGAGATCTCGCGCGGGCTGGCGGGCGGACTGAGCGCACTGGCCGACGACCTGCTCAAGCGCTCCGAGTCGGCGACGATCGTGAGTCAGCGCCAGGCCCAGGCCATCGACGAGGTGCGCATGGCGGTGGCCGTCGCGCAGCGGACGGCCGCGGCGCTGCAGCGCCACCTGGAACGGGCCGGCGACGCCGGCGACCCGGTGCCGGCCCGGCGCCGGCCGACGCCACACCGGCCACCGTCGCGGCAGGCCAGGGGCGTGGCCCGCAGCAGATGCTCGCCCAGGATCCGCTGCGCAGCCATCAGTACGCCGGCTTCGAGGACGCCTATCGCGGCGACGAGGACGAGATCCGCGAGCGCATGCGCGACTACGTCGCCCGGTTCGCCGGCAGCAGCGACGTGCTCGACGTGGGCTGCGGACGCGGCGAGTTCCTCGAGCTCCTGCGCGAGCACGGGATCCCGGCCCGGGGCATCGACCTCAACGTCGAGATGGTGGCGCGGTGCCAGGCCAAGGGGCTCGATGTGACCGCCGGTGACGCCCTCGACTATCTCGCGCGGCTGGACGACGGCGCGCTGGGCGGGCTGATCGCGACCCAGGTGGTCGAGCACCTCCAGCCCGACGACCTGATGCGTGTTCTCGAGTTGGCGGCGCGGCGCATCCGCCCGGGCGGCGCCATCGTGCTCGAGACGATCAATCCGGCCTGCTGGAGCGCGTTCTTCGAAAGCTACATCCGCGACCTGACGCACGTGCGGCCGGTCCATCCCGACACGCTGCGCTACCTGCTGATCGCCAACGGGTTCATCGACGCGGAAATCGTCTGGCGCTCGCCCTATCCGGACGAGAGCAAGCTGGTGCGCGTGGCCGCCCCGCGGACGGGCGCCGCGCCGTCGGCCGACGCCCGGCTCGACGCCGTCGTCACGACCATCGACCGCAACACCGACCACCTCAACGCGCTGATGTTCGGCCCGCGCGACTACGCCGCCGTGGCGCGACGGCCGCCGCCCGTCGCCGGCCGTGCCTGACGCCTACGACCGGGACCGCGCGACGCCGGCCTGGACGGCGGCGTGGGCGGTCGTCGCCGCGTCGGCGGCGGCCGCGCTCGGCGGCCACGCGGTGGCCGTGGCCCAGCATCACCCGGTGCCGTGGACCCACCTGGTCGCGCTGGTGGCCGGATGGGCGGCGGGGCGGCGGGCCGGGCCCTGGGCGCTCGGCCTGCTCTGCGGGGCCGGGGCCCTCTGGCCGGCGCTCTCGGCCGTGGTCGCGATCGACGCCGTCCACCTCCCGGCGTCCGGCGTCGCGGCGGTGCTCGGATGGCTGCTGGCTGCGCCGCGCCGGCTCGCGTGGCACCTGCCGGCGTACTGGCGCTGGCCGCTGGTGAGCTGGGCGCTGGTCGTGGCCGTGAGCTGGCCGCTGGTCGTCGCCCGCGAGCTCGACTTCTCGCTGGCGGCGCTGGCCGCGATTACGCAGAACCACGTCTCCGGGCTGACACCGGCCGACACCTGCGTGCTGGTCGCCGGGGCGGCCCTGGCGCTGCTGACGTCGGTGCTGCTGCTCGACGCGCTGTGGCCGGCGCCCGACGGCGCGGCCCGGCACGTCGCCGACGGCATGGCCGCGCCGATCGGCGGCACGCTCGCCGTCTCGATCGCCGCTGCGCTCTATCAGGCGCGCTACGACCTGGCGTGGATGAACACGCCCTTCTGGAGCGGGTTCGGCCGGGCCCCGGGACTGGTCGGCGACCCCAACGTGCTCGGCGCCGCGGCGGCGCTGGTCGGCCCGCTGCTGGCGCTGCGGGCGTGGCAACGCGGCGGCCGGAGCGCGACGTGGTCGGCGCCGTTCTGGGCCGCCCTCAGTCTGTCGGGTGTGCTCGCGTCAGGGTCCCGGACCGCGCTGGCGGCCTGGGCGATCGGGATGGCCGGACAGCTGGTCGCGTCGATTGCCGGCGCCAGGCATCGCCGGCGGGCCGTGCTCGCCGGCGTGGCCACGGTGGTCGCCGCGCTCCTGATCGCCCGCGCGGCGCCGCTGGCTCCCGGCGCCGGCAACGCGCTGGCGCGGGCGCTCGAGACGCTGTCGGGCGCTCGATCGTCTTCACCGCCGAGGGAGCCAGCGCCCTGCTCCTCGACCGCTACGGCTACGGTCCCGCGGCCGCCGGCGTGATCGCCGCGTACCCGGCGTGGGGTGTCGGCATCGGCACCGGCGACCTCTTCATGTCCGAGTATTCGGAGCGCCATCTCGGCAAGCCGCTCCTCGCCGACAACGCGCAGAACTGGTGGCGACAGGTGCTGGTCGAACTGGGCGGGGTGGGCGGGTCGGCGGCGCTGCTGTCGAGCCTGGCGCCGCTGTTCGCGCTGCTGGCGTTGTCGCGCCGCGCCGGCGCGATCGCGGCGATCGGCTACGCTGGGCCGGTCGTCGGGCGCCGGCGCCATGCTGCTCGTCTCGGTGCCGACGCAGCATCCGTTCATCCAGTTGCTCATGGCGTGGCTGCTGGTGATGGCGACGGCGCCGCCCGGCGTCGCGGCGGTCGGGTCGCGCCGCCGTGCCGCGCCGTCCGCTGGTGCCCGCCATCCTCGCCCTGGCGGCCGCGGTCGGGGTCGCCGTCACGGTGCCGCGGCCGCCGGAGCGCGCCCAGGCCGCCGGCCGCGCTCTACGGCTACGGCAATCTGCCGGTCGACCCGCCGCTCCCGGCCGGCTCGCTCTGGATCGGCCGTCGCGCCGTGGGCGTGGCGCCGGCCAGCGGACGCAGCTTCGTGATCGAGGCGTCGCTGCCCCATCAGGACCTGGCGCGCGCACCGGTCGAGGTCGTGGTCAGCGATCGCCGCAGCCCAGGCGTGCCGCTTCCAGGTCTCGACACCCGCGCCCGTGGAATGCCGGCCTGACGATCGCGCCGGGCGAGCCGGCCGTGCTGGTGCAGGTCGACGTCAGCCGTCTGTGGCCGACACCCGCCGGCGACCGCGGCGCGCTGGTCGCCATGCGCTTCGTGCCGGATTGACGGTCAGCGGCGGTAGAACGCGCCGATGGCCTCGACCACGCGCACCTGATGCGCCTCGGGCAGCTCGGGATAGATCGGCAGCGCCAGCACGCGGGCGGCGGCGGCTTCGGCGACCGGGAAGTCGCCGTGCCGGTAGCCGAGGGCGGCGAAGCATTCCTGTTCGTGGAACGGCACCGGGTAATAGACCTCGGTGCCGATCTTCTGCTCGGTCAAGTGACGGCGCAGCGCGTCGCGCTCCGGCACTTCGACGACGAACTGGTTGTAGATGTGGTAGCCGTCGGGGCGTTCGTAGGGCAGCTGGACCACGTCGAGCAGCCCGGCCGCGGCGAACAGCTCGCGATAGCGGGCGGCGTTGCGCCGCCGCCCTTCGTGCCAGCCGTCGAGATGGGGCAGCTTCACGCGCAGCACCGCGGCCTGCACGGCGTCGAGCCGGAAGTTGCCGCCGACCACCGCGTGGTAGTAGCGCGGCTGCATGCCGTGATCGCGCAGCAGGCGGACGCGCGCCGCCACGCCGTCGTCGGCCGTCGTCACCAGGCCGGCGTCGCCGAACGCGCCGAGGTTCTTGGTCGGATAGAACGAGAAACACCCGGCCAGGCCGTGCCCGCCGACGCGCCTGGCGCCGTCGCGCGCGCCGATCGCCTGGGCCGCGTCCTCGATGAGCGGCACCGGACCGGCGACGGCGGCGAGTGCCGCCATGTCGACCGCCTGTCCGAAGAGGTGCACGGGCAGGATCGCCTTCGTCTTCGCGGTGATCGCGCGTCGTACCCCGTCGAGGTCGAGATTGTAGGTCCGAGGATCGCTGTCGACCAGCACCGGGCGGGCACCGAGCCTGGCGATGCAGCCGGCCGTGGCGAAGAACGAGAAGGTCGGTGAAACCACCTCGTCGCCGGGGCCGACCCCGGCCGCCATCATCGCCACGGTCAGGGCGTCGGTGCCCGACGACACGCCGATGGCGTGCGTGACGTCGAGGTACTCGGCGAGCTCCCGCTCCAGCGCCACGACCTCCTCGCCCATGATGCAGCGCTGGCTGTCGCAGACGCGGGTGATCGCCGCGAGGACCGCCTCGCGGAGGGGGCGATACTGCGCCTGGAGGTCGAGGAGGGCGACAGGTTCGATCATGGTCTCGCCGGGCACCCGGCGTGGTGACGACGGCCTTAGCAGCCCGTGGTGGAAGTACCGCCGGCATTCGACCGACAATCCATCCCCGCCCGCGGCGTTACTCCTCCCTCGAATATTGCCCGATATTCACGGCCCCCCACGCCCCCACGGGGGGCCCCGGCTGTCGTCGCGCCTGGCGATGGGGCGCCTCGTCGGTCTCGGTGCTCGCCGGGACTTCCACCACGGGCTGCTAGCCGAGAATGGCGCCGGGACGCTCGCGGTGGCGGGCGATGTCGGCGTCCACCATCATGCCGACCAGCTGCTCGAAGCCGACCTTGGGTGCCCAGCCGAGGACCTGGCGCGCCTTGGCCGGGTTGCCGATGAGGTGATCGACCTCGGCCGGCCGCATGAAGCGCTGGTCGAACTTCACGTGCTCCTTCCAGTCGAGCCCGGCGTGCGCGAACGCCAGCTCGACCAGCCGCTGCACCGAGTGGCTCTCGCCGGTGGCGACGACGTAGTCGTCGGCGGTGTCCTGCTGCAGCATCAGCCACATCGCCCGGACGTAGTCGCCGGCGAAGCCCCAGTCGCGTTGCGCGTCGAGATTGCCGAGGAACAGTGCATCGGTCAGGCCGAGCTTGATCCGGGCGACGCCGTCGGTCACCTTGCGGGTCACGAACTCCAGGCCGCGCCGGGGCGACTCGTGGTTGAAGAGGATGCCAGACACCGCGAACAGGTCGTAGCTCTCCCGGTAGTTGACCGTGATGTAGTGGGCGAACACCTTCGACACGCCGTAGGGGCTGCGCGGGTAGAACGGCGTCAGCTCGGTCTGCGGCACTTCACGCACCTTGCCGAACATCTCGCTCGACGAGGCCTGGTAGAAGCGGATCTTCGGATTGACCAGCCGCACGGCTTCCAGGAACCGGGTCACGCCCTGGGCGTTGAACTCGCCGGTCAGCGTCGGCTGGTCCCATGAGGCTGGCACGAACGACATCGCGGCGAGGTTGTAGATCTCGTCGGGCTGCACTTCGTCGATGGCGCGGATGAGCGACATCTGATCGAGCAGGTCGGCCGGCCGCAGCGTGACCCGGTCGAGCAGGTGACTGATCCGCCACTGGTTCGGGGTGCTCAAGCGGCGGATGGCGCCGACCACCTTGTAGCCCTGTTCGAGCAGCAGCTCGGCGAGATACGAGCCGTCCTGCCCGGTGATGCCGGTGATGAGTGCGGTCTTGGCCATGAGTGAAGACGGATCTCGCTAGAGGGCGAACACGGTCGGCGTCCGCAGGCCCTTCAGGGCGTTGCGGGTGTCGACGACGAGCGGAAACTGGCGGGCGATGGCCGGGTAGTCGAAGGTCGTGTGGTCGGTGACGATCACCGCACAGTCGCTCCCGGCGGCCAGCGCCTGCTCGAGCGTGACCGACGTGAGATCGACGGGACCGTGGTGGAGCCGGGGCACGAACGGATCGGTGTAGCTGACCGCCGCCCCTCGCCGCTTGAGCAACTCGATGACGTCGAGGGCCGGGGACTCGCGCATGTCGTCGATGTTGCGCTTGTAGGCGACGCCGACGACGTGGATGCGGGCACCGTTGACCGATTTCTTCGCCGAGTTGAGGGCATCGCCGACGCGGCTGACCACGTACTCGGGCATCGAGCCGTTGATCTGGCCGGCCAGTTCGATGAACCGGGCCTCGAAGCCGCTCTGCCGCGCCTTCCACGACAGGTAGTACGGATCGATCGGGATGCAATGCCCACCCAGGCCCGGGCCCGGGTAGAACGGCATGAAGCCGAATGGCTTGGTCTTGGCGGCGTCGATCACCTCCCAGACATCGATGCCCATCCGGCCGCACATCAGCGCCAGCTCGTTGACCAGGCCGATGTTCACGGCGCGGAAGGTGTTCTCCAGCAGCTTGACCATCTCGGCGACCCGGGTCGAGCTCACCGGCACGATGGTGTCGATGATGCTGCCGTAGAGCGCCTGCGCGGCCTTGGTGCTGGCTTCGTTGACCCCGCCGACCACCTTCGGGATGTTGCGGGTGAGGAACGTCGGGTTGCCGGGATCGACGCGCTCTGGCGAGAACGCCAGGTAGAAGTCCTCGCCGGCGACCAGCCCCTTGGCCTCGAGGGCCGGCTTGACCACTTCGTCAGTGGTGCCGGGATAGGTCGTCGACTCGAGGATGACCAGCTGGCCGCGGCGGATGAACTTCGCCGTGACCTCGACCGCCTGGACCACGTACGACATGTCCGGGTCCTTGGTCTTGCGCAGCGGCGTCGGGACGCAGATGTCGATGACGTCGACGTCGGCCAGGGCGGCGGGATCGGTCGAGGCGCGCAGGGTGCCGGCGGCGACGCAGGCGGCGACCTCCGCGGTCGGGACGTCGGGGATGTAGCTGGTGCCGGCGTTCAGCGCCTTCGCCTTGGCCGCGTCGACGTCATACCCGACGACGTGGAATCCTGCCTTCGCGAACTCGACTGCCAGGGGCAACCCGACATAGCCCAGTCCGATCACGCCGATGCGTGCCTGTTTGTCCGCAATCCGCCGCAGAAGTTCCACGCGCCCCCTCAATTCCTGGCCCCCCGACGTGCGTCCGCGGCGCGTGGGGGTGGAGTCCGGGCCGGCACGGCCCGCACAACCTGTCTAGCGTACCATCCCGGCAGTTCGGGCGACAAGGCGCCGGCCGTGGCGTCTCCGCCCGGGCGGCTGTTCAGTTGTCACTCGCGACGACGTCGGTGAACTGGAGCGACGCATGCAGCGTGCGCACCCCTGCATCCGCGCACAGCCGGCGCAGGGCATCGAGGCGTTCGCCGTCCACCGACGCGGTCGAGATCACGACCTGCGCCACCTGGCCCGAGGCCAGCAGTGGCGCCACCTGCTCGAGCGTGCCGAGTACCTGGCACCCCTTGCACGCTGGTGCGGTGCTTGTGCCGATCGTCGTCGATGAAGCCGATCACCGTCCAGTCGATGGCGCGGTTGGCGCGGGCTTCCCGCAACACCATGACCCCGCCCTCGCCGGCGCCGTAGATCACCGTCCGCGGTCCGCCGCTGCCGTCGCCCTGCCACAACTCGCCCAACGCCCGGAACAGCATCCGGCTGGCGGTGAGGAATGCCGAGAGCAGCAGCCAGTGGATGACGAACACCGCACGGGAGTAGTTCTGGAAGCGGAACAGCGCCAGGACCATCAGCACCGACAGCGCCACGCCGGCGGTGGCGGCCGCCACCAGGGTGATGGCGTCGCGCAGTCCGGCGTGCCGCCATGAGTCCTGATAGGTCTTGAACAGGCCGAGCATCAGCACGTGGCACGGCAGCACGATCAGGATCGACGCGGAGAAGAGCGGCAGCTCCAGGTCGACCCGACCCTCGAAGCGCAGCAGGTAGGCCGAGTAGTAGGCCAGCACGACCAGCGCGGCGTCGATGGCGACGGTGGCGACCTGCTTCTTGAACTTGAAGTCGGCCACGACGCGCACGACGCCCGAGGCCGTGGCCCGCTCGGGATAGACCCGCTCCAGCCCCAGCTTGGCGGCCAGCACGACCACGCCGGCAAGGAGCAGACCGACCAGCGTGGCCGTGTACGGCAGGCCGTAGCGGTACGACAGCACGCCGACCAGCCCCGAGGCCAGCGCCATGGCCCAGAGCGCCAGGACCGCGCCGCGTTCCGACATCCCGAGCGCCACCAGCCGGTGCGACGTGTGATCGCGCCCGCCCTGCGCGACCGAGCGTCCGGCCATCGTCCGCGCCACGGTCACGAAGGCGGTATCGAAGAGCGGCACGAGCAGGACCAGCACCGGCAGCAGCAGCACGGCCACCGTGCCGCGGCTGTACGGGAACGGGCCCATCACGTTGAGACCGCCGACCATCAGGCCGATGAACAGGCTGCCGGTGTCGCCCATGAAGACCGACGCCGGCTGGAAGTTGAAGAGCAGGAAGCCGGCCAGAGCGCCGGCCAGTGCGCCGGCCAGCCAGGCCCCGGCCAGGTTGCCGTCCAGCAGGAAGAAATAACAGCGGAACGCGGCCGCGATGAGGCCGATCCCGGCCGCCAGGCCGTCCATGTTGTCGAGCAGGTTGAAGGCGTTGGCGACCCCGACCAGCCAGACGAGCGTGATGATCTGGTCGATCGCCGAATAGCCGGTGACCGTGAGCTGCAGTCCGGCGGTGACCAGCACCGAGGTGATCACCAGCTGGATCAGGAACTTGGCCTGGGGCTTCAGCGGCCGCAGGTCGTCGACCAGCCCGGCCAGCGCCAGCACGGCCGCGCCGCCGACCAGGGTCCAGGCCTGGGCCGGGAGCGGCGGCAGCAGCGCCGCCACGATCAGCACGGCGCCGACGATCGCCACGCCGCCGAGCAGCGGGATACGACCGCGATGCCAGCGATCCTCCTTCGGCACGGCCACGACGCCCGCCTTCAGCGCGACCGGGCGTACCAGATACGTGAGGACCACGGCGAGCAGGAACGCCGCCAGGGGCGGCCACACCAGTTCGAGCATGTCCGCGTGGGTTGCGGCATGATGATACTGTTTCGCGGGCGCGCCCGCGCCGCCCCGCCTGGGGCGCCAGCGCCCCGTACGCAGCCCGCATGCGTCTCTCACCCGCCACCACCGTCCTCATCACCGGCGCCAATGGACAGCTGGCCGGGGCCTGCGCCGACCGGTTGGCGGGATGTCTGCCGCGTCGAAGCCCTCGATCGTCGCGGCCTCGACATCTCGTCGCCGGCGGCGGTCGCGCAGGTGGTGCATAGCGCTGCGCCCGGCGCTGATCCTGAACTGCGCCGCCTACAACGACGTCGACGGCGCCGAGACCAACGCCGAGGCGGCGCTGGCCGCCAATGGCCTCGCGGTCGGCGCCCTGGCCGCGGCGGCGCGGGCCCTCGACGCCACGCTGGTGCACTACAGCACCGACTTCGTCTTCGACCCGGTTCACGACCAGGGCCTCCTGGCCGAGCACGACGCGGTCAGACCGCGCGGCGTCTACGCGCAATCGAAGCTGCTCGGCGAGATCTACGCGCGCGAGGCGCCGCGGCACTACGTGCTGCGCGTCGCCAGCCTGTTCGGGGCGTCGAACGGCAAGAGCAGTGTCGACAAGCTGGCGCTGGCCATCCGCCGCGGTGATCGGGTGCGCGCGTTCGCCGATCGCACCGTGACCCCGAGCTACGTCTACGACGTGGCCGAGGCCACCGTGGACACTGGTGGAGCGCGTCATCCCCTACGGCCTGTACCACTGCGTGAACAGCGGCGCGACCACCTGGATCGAGATCGCGCGCACGCTGGCGACGCTGCTCGGCGTGGACCCCGACGGCGCGGTCGAAGGCGTGCCCTTCGCCAGCCTGGTGGCGCCGGCGCCGCGCCCGCAGTATCCGACCTTGTCGAATGCCCGCCTGGCCGCCGCCGGGGTCGTGCTGCCGCCGTGGCAGGACGCGCTGGGACGGGCGGTGGCGCGGATGCCGGCTACGGCGTGAAGCTGGTCACCGCCTCGACCACGCGGTCCTGATCGGCGTCGCTCAGGTGGTAGTGCAGCGGCAGCCGCACCAGCTGGTCGGCGACCGCCTCGGTGACGGGATACTGCCCGGCCCGGCCGCCGTACTGCACGCCCTGGTCGGAGAGGTGCAACGGCAGGTAGTGGAACACCGCCAGGATCTGCCGGGCGCGCAGGTGCGCGATCAGCCCCTGTCGCGCCCCGAGCGACGGCAGCCGCAGGTAATAGAGGTGAGCCGGATGCTCGCAGTGCGGCGGCACGATCGGCGTGCCGACTCCCATCCGCGCCGCCCACCCGGCCAGCTCCGCGTCGTAGCGCCGCCAGATGGCGTGGCGCCGCTCCTGGATCGCGTCGCGGGCTTCGATCTGCGCCCACAGGTAGGCGGCGAGGATCTCCGACGGCAGGTAGCTGGAGCCGACGTCGACCCAGGTGTACTTGTCGACCTGGCCGCGGTAGAACCGGGTGCGGTTGGTGCCCTTCTCGCGCAGCACCTCGGCCCGCTCGACCAGCGCCGGGTCGTTGATGACCAGCGCGCCGCCTTCGCCGCAGGTGAGGTTCTTGGTCTCGTGGAAACTGAGCGTCGAGGTGGCGCCGACGCTGCCGAGCGGGCGGCCGCGGATCCGGCCGAACAGCCCGTGGGCGTTGTCCTCGATCAGCGCCAGGCCGTGCCGGCCGGCGATGTCGGCCAGCACGTCGAGCTCGCAGCCGACGCCGGCGTAGTGCACGACCATCAATGCCCGCGTGCGCGGCGTGATCGCCGCTTCGACCAGCCGTTCGTCGATGTTGAGCGTGTCGGGCCGGATGTCGACGAAGCGCGGCGCGGCGCCGCGCAGCACGAAGGCATTGACCGACGACACGAAGGTGAACGGCGGGCAAATCACCTCGTCGCCGGGACCCACCCCGGCCAGCAGCACCGCCATCTCGAGCGCGTGCGTGCACGAGGTGGTCAGCAGGACGCGCGACGCGCCGGTGATGGCTTCGAGCGCCTCGCGGCAGCGGGCGGTGAAGGTGCCGTCGCCCGAGAGGTGGCCCGAGGCCAGCGCCTCGGCGATGTAGGCCTGCTCCTTCCCGGTCACGGCCGGCCGGTTGAACCAGAATCGGCGGTAGCGCCGCGTCGGCCGCCGCGCTCATCGCCGGCTGCGCTCCTTGACCGCGGCGCGCGTCTCGCGGTCGATCTCGCGCTTGCGAATCGTCTCGCGCTTGTCGTGCAGCTGCTTGCCGCGCACCAGGCTGAGCGCGACCTTGACCCGGCCGCGGAGGAAGTAGATCCGCAGCGGCACGAGCGTGAGGCCCTTCTCGGTGGTCTTGCCGATCAGCTTGCGGATCTGCAGCTTGTGCAGCAGCAGCTTGCGCCGCCGCCTGGGGTCGTGGTCGACGTAGCCACGGTGGCTGTAGGGGTTGATGTGGACGTTGTAGAGCCAGACTTCGCCCTTTTCGACCCGGGCGTAGCTGTCGCGCAGGTTGGCCTTGCCTTCGCGGATCCCCTTGACCTCGGTGCCGAGCAGCTGGACGCCGGCCTCGAAGGTCTCGAGCACGTGGTAGTCGTGGAAGGCCTTGCGGTTCTCGGCGATCAGCGTCTCGTCGCCGTCGGCCGCCTCGCGGGTCCGCACCCGCGGCGGCGGGGTCCGGGCGCTCATCGCGCGACCACTCGACGCGCCGCCAGATCGGCGGCGAGGCGCACCGCGTGCACCAGGCTGCCGTGGTCGGCGACGCCCTGCCCGGCGATGTCGAAGGCGGTGCCGTGGTCGACCGAGGTGCGGATGATCGGCAGGCCCAGCGTCACGTTCACGGCCGACCCGAACGCCAGGAGCTTGACCGGCACCAGCCCCTGGTCGTGATAGCAGGCGACCACGCAGTCGAACTCGCCGCGCGTCGCCCGCACGAACACCGTGTCGGCCGGGAACGGCCCGCGCACGTCGTGCCCGGCGGCGCGGGCGGCGGCGACGGCCGGGGCCAGCACGTCGTCGTCCTCGCTGCCGAACAGGCCGCCCTCGCCGGCATGCGGATTGAGCGCGGCCAGCGCGATCCGCGGCCGCGCGATCCCGAATTGCGGCAGCGAGCTCGCCGTCAGTTCGAGCGTGGCGATGAGGTGCTCGCGAGTGAGCAGCGCCGGCACGTCCCGCAGCGCCACGTGGACGGTGGCGAGCACGACCTTCAGCATCGGCGCGTGGAACATCATCGCCACGCGCGGCACGCCGCACAGGTGGCCCAGCAGGTCGGTGTGGCCCTTCCACGGCAGCCCGGCCGCAGCGAACGCGGCTTTGTTGACCGGGGCGGTGGCGATCGCCTCGACGTGCCCGGCCCGCGCGTCGCCGACGGCGCGCACCAGGGTGTCGTAGGCGGCCCGCCCGGCGGCGGCGCTGACCTGCCCCATGACGACGTCGGCCGCCGTCTCGTAGAGGACCGGCTCGCACACCGCGCGCACGGCGGGATCGGCGGCGGCCTTGCCGGCAATCTCGGGGCCGATTCCCGCGGGATCTCCCACGGTGATCGCGACACGGGGCTTCATCGACACAGGATACCAGCCGCCGTGTGCACGGCGCAGACCGGCGTGGGCGGTCAGAGCTCGACGGCGACCCACTCGGCGACGAGCTTGGGGCCGGCATTGCGCTCGAGTGCGGTCAGGCCGCGATCGAGGGTCGCGAACGCGCGCCGGGCCGCCGGCGCGGTCAGCTGGGCGGCGAGCCGCTCCACCGTGTCGGCGGCGTCGCCGTTGGCGAGCGTGCGCCGGTCGGCGCCGGCGTGCACGATGGCGAGGTCGCGGGTCAGCGACGACGCCATGCGCAGCACCGCGGCCAGCTCCTGCCGCGACAGCTCGGGTTTGCCGATGACCTCCTTGGCCACGGCCAGCCGCGCCCCGACGTCGTGGAGCGCCGCGGCCGCCAGCAGCCGCGTGGCGCGGGCCCGCGACGTCGTCAGGTCGGCCGATCCGAGGGCCAGCGCCGCACCGGCGCTGCCATCGGCGAGCAGCGCCGCCCGTCGGGCGTCGGCGGCGGCGAAACCGTGGTCGCGCGTGAGCAGTCGCACCAGGTCGTCGGTCGTCAGCCGGCCGAACGCCAGCCGCATCGTGCGGGAGCGCACCGTGCGGAGCAGCGCGTCCGGCGCACCCGAGGTCAGCACGAACATCGTGCCGGGCGGCGGCTCCTCCAGCGACTTCAGCAAGGCGTTCTGCGCGCTCTCGGTGAGGGCATCGGCGTCGCGCACGGCGACCACCCGCCGCTGGCCCTCGAACGGGCGGTAGCCGCAGCGTGACAGCGCCTCGCGCACCGGGTCGATCTTGATGGCGCCGGCCTCGTCGGGCGCCAGGGCGATCACGTCGACGTGGATATCACGGGCGATGCGATCGCAGGATCGGCACACGCCGCAGGCGTCGCCGGCGGCGACCGCCGGGCAGTTCATCGCCTGGGCCAGGGCCCGGGCCACGCGCCACTTGCCGACGCCGGCCGGCCCGGCCAGGAGCAGCGTCGGAGGCACCGAGCCGCGCTGCACCGCGCCGGCGAGCAGCGCGACCTGGCGCGCATGGCCGATCACGTCGCGGAATGGCATCGCGCCGGTCCGTCTACTGCGGCCGCCGGTTGGCGGGCGGAGCTTTCTTCTCGTCCTTGTCGCGCTTGCCGAACAACCGCCCCCAGAACCCGCGCTTCTTCTCCTCCGGGGCCGGAGCCTGGGCGACGGCCGGCTCCTGTTGCCCCGGCGACACCGGGGCCACCTCGGTCGCCTCGGTCTGGGCATGGTCGGCGGCGCGCGTCTCGGAGACCTGACCTTGGGGCGCGCCGAACCATCCGGCCACGTGGCCGAAGAGCGACCGCCCGACGTGCAGATGACACACCTCTTCCGGCTCGGTGCCGCGCACGAAGTACTCGGTGCCGACCATCGACCGCTCGCTCTGCTGGCCGTCGTCGTCGACGACCGGCACGGCATCGCACCCGCCGGCCGGCCGCTTGCCCGAGAGCCGGCACACCTGCACGGCGACGACGTTGCGGGGCGCCACCAGCGGCTCCGGCTTGTTGCCCTCGGTCGCCGCCTTCATGAAGTCGGCCCACAGCGGCACCGCGACATCGCCGGCGTAGGCGCTGCCCGGCAGGATCTGCCGCGGCGTGTCGAACCCGACCCAGACGCCGGCGGCGAGCGACTGCGTGTAGCCGACGAACCAGGCGTCGCGATACTCGTTGGTGGTGCCGGTCTTGCCCGAGGCCGGCAGCCGGAATCCCAACTGCCGGGCCTTCCACGCCGTGCCCGAGTCGATCACGTCGGCAAGCATCGACGACATCAGGAACGCCGTCGCTGGCGAGACCGCCTGCACGTCGGTGGCTTCGGCGCGATAGAGGACGTTGCCCTCGGTGTCCTCGACGCGGCGCACCAGCTGCGGCTTGTGCCACATCCCGGCGTTGGCGAACGCGCCGTAGGCCGAGGTCATGTCGAAGAGCGTGACCTCGCCCGACCCGAGCGCCAGCGACGGCACCGCCGGCACCGATCCCAGCCCGAGCTTCTGCGCGTAGTCGACCGCGGAGGACACGCCGACCATCTCGAGCATGCGCACGGCGGCGCGGTTGCTCGACGTCTTGAGCGCGGTGCGCATGGTGAGCTCCGAGCCGCTGGCGTGGCCCTCCTCGGGCGACCACTCGCCCTGCAGGGTGTCGAACGGCTCGTCGAGCCGGTCGATGAGGCTCGCCGGCGTGTAGCCGCCTTCGAGCGCGGCCGCATACACGAACGGCTTGAACGCCGATCCCGGCTGGCGCCGGGCCTGCACGGCGCGGTTGAAATGGCTCTCCGAGAAGCTGCGCCCGCCGACCAGGGCCCGGACCTGTCCGGTCCGCGGGTCGAGCGCCACCACCGCCGCCTGCAGGGGTGGGTCGTCCTCCGGCACCGGGCGCTTGCGGGACTTGAGCGCCGCCAGGCGCCGGGTGCTGAGCTCGGCGAGCGACTTCGCCACCGACGCCTCGGCGGCCTTCTGCATCGCGACGTCGATGGTCGTGTAGACGCGCAGACCGCTCTGGTAGACACGCTCGCGACCGAAGCGCTCGATCAGTTCGAGGCGCACCTGTTCCTTGAAGTACTGGCCGAACGGCTCGTCGCGGCGGAGCGCGTCGCGCAACGTCACCTCGCTGTCGCGGGCCCGGACGAACGTGGCCTCGTCGATGTCGCCTTGCTCGCGCATCGCCTGCAGCACGACGTTGCGGCGGGCCACGGCCCGCTCCAGGTTGACCGTCGGCGCCCAGGTCGAGGGCGACTTCACCAGGCCGGCGAGCAGCGCCGCTTCGCCGACCGACAGCTCGCGGGCCGGCTTGCCGAAGTAGCCCATCGCCGCCGCTTCGGCGCCGTAGAGCCCGGCGCCGAAGTACATCTTGTTGAGATACAGCTCGAGAATCTCGTCCTTGGTGTACTGGTGCTCGATCCGCAGCGCCAGCAGGACCTCCTGGACCTTGCGGGCGTAGGTCTTGTCGAGCGTCAGGAAGCTCTGCCGGGCGAGCTGCTGGGTCAGGGTGCTGCCGCCTTGTGCCAGGCGGCCTTCGCGGAGATTGGCCAGCGTGGCGCCGAGGATGCGCACCAGGTCGACGCCGGCGTGCGAGCGGAACCGCTGATCCTCGATCGCGAGCAGCGCCTTGACCAGGTGCGGCGAGACGTCGGCCAGCGACACGTCGAAGCGGCGCTCGTCGAAGATCGTGAAGGCCGGGGCGTCGGCGGCGTCGTAGAAGACGGTGGCCTGGGCCATCTCGCCCATCTCCCGCACGTCCTGAATGCTCGGCAGGCCGGCGAGCAACTGATGGACGCCCCACTGGGCGCCGGTGATGGCCGACGCCTGCGCCAGCGTCACCAGCGCCGCGACGATGGCCAAGGCCCGCGGGAACCGGCGCACCGCGCTGCCGAGCGCCGCTCCGACACGGCGCACCGCTGGGCGTTCGAGCATGGCTGTAAGCATCACGTCCATTCGGCGGGCCCGAATGGTGCGGCCCGCGGGCCGCTGGGGGCGCGGCGGCTCGATATCCCTAAGTTACTACGGATTCTCGACGCGGCTTGCGGATGATGGCAGGTGCGAGACGGCTACCGCCGAAGCTGCATCCGCGGCTGGAAACCGCCGCGGCGCCTGAGTTCGGGGAGCACGACAAACGAATCGCGAAGCGATGAAGTTTGGCGGGGTCGACGGGACTCGAACCCGCGGCCTCCGGCGTGACAGGCCGGCGTTCTAACCAACTGAACTACGACCCCGAAACGTATTTGATTGTGCGGCGGGCCGTTGCGGCGCGCCGTCCCACGGCACCCGGCACATGGCGTGGGCTGGTGGGCGGTACAGGACTCGAACCTGTGACAGCCGGCGTGTAAAGCCGGTGCTCTACCAACTGAGCTAACCGCCCGGCTCACCGACCGACGAAACCCTGACTATACCAGACCTTGATGAGGAGAAGCGACAGCCCGGCCAGCGTTCCCGCCACGGCGTGGTGCTCCCGATTGGCGATCGCCCGGGCCCAACTGAAGCGCCGGTCGCTGGGCGGGACGCGCCGGCGCGCGTAGGCGTCGTAGGCGTCGCCGAACTTCTCGCGCAGGTGCGCCTCCTCGGCCCGGATGGCGGCGCCCAGCGTCGCCGCCAGGTAGGCGACGACGGCCAGCCCCAGCCACAGGTGATTGGCCGCGACCGCGAAGCCGAGGCCGAGCAGCGTCGAGCCCAGATAGAGCGGATGCCGGGTGTGGCGATACGGCCCGCTCGAGGTCACCTCGCGGCTCTTCTCGACGTGCCCGGCCGCCCAGACGCGCAGCGCCAGGCCCAGCCCGACGAGTCCGGCGCCGAGGAGCACGCTCGATGCGGTCGGCCGCGACAGCCACACCGTGAGCGCGGCCATCAGGCCGCCGAGCGCGACGCGGTATCGCGCCAGCACGCGGACGACGCTCACGACCGTCCCCGCGCCAGGCGGCGCGCGCACGCCTCGAACACCTCGTCCACCGTGATGTCGTCGACGCAGGCGCGGCCCCGCGTGCACTGGCGCTTGTGGAAACAGACGCAGGTCGCGGCGCGCGACACCGACTCGTCGGCCGGATCCCACGGCCCGTTGCGTTCCGGACGCGTCGGACCGAAGAGTCCGACGATCGGCGCGCCGACCGAGGCCGCCAGGTGCAGCGGGCCGGTGTCGCCGCTCACCACCAGACTGGCGCGCCGCGCCAGCGCGAGCAGGTCGTGCAGCGCCGTGGGCGGCGAGACGACGGCGTGGCCGCCGGCGTGAGCGGCCACCTCCTCGGCGAGCCCGCGCTCGCTGCCGCCCCAGGTCACGACGCTCGGCAGCCGCCAGGCCTCGCCGAGGCGGGCGGCCAGGGCCCCGAACCGCTCCGCCGGCCAGCGCTTGTTGGGCCACGCGGCGCCGGGATTCAGCACCGCGACGCGCCCGGCCTGGGCGACCGCCGGTGCGGCGAGAATCGACGCGCTCACCGCTGACGGCAGATCGCGCCAGCGGAAGATCGGTTGCGGCGGCACCGCGAGATTCAGCGCCGGGAGCACGGCGAGGTTCTTCTCGACGACGTGCCCGTCGGCCGGACCGGCCACCGTGTCGGTGTAGCCCCACGCCGCCTGGGCCTCGCGCAGTTGGCCGGTGACGAAACCGATGACGCGGGCCGCGCCCGAGGCGCGGGCAAAGACCGCCGACTTGATGAGCCCCTGGAGATCGAGCGCGGCCGCATAGCCCTGCCGCCGCAGGTGTTGCACTGCCGACTTCATCCCCAAGGCGCCGGCGAAGCGCACTTCCTCGGCATCAGCGCCGGCCTCGGTCGCGCGTACCACCACCCGCGTCCGCACGCCCTCGGCGAGCGACAGCACCGCCGCGTAGCGGGCGTCGACCAGCCAGTCGACGGCAACGTCGGGTCGGGCCGCGCCGATCGCGGCAACGACCGGCAGCGCGTGCACGATGTCGCCGAGCGCGCCCAACCGGACGATCAGCACCCGCGCCTCGGGCGGCAGGGCCGCCACACTCATCGCCCGCCCTCGCGAATCGCGCGCAACAGGTCGCGGGTGGAGTGGTCCTTCGGATCGCCGACGATCGCGGTGCGCCCGCCGTAGCCGGCGACGGTCGCCCGTTCCGGTACGCTGTCGACCGTGTAGTCGGTGCCTTTGCAGTGGACATCGGGGCGTAACAGCTCGAGCAGCGGCGTCACCGTCGGCTCGGCAAAGACGGTCACGGCATGCACCGCCTTCAGCGCCGCCACCAGCTCGACGCGATCCTCGGCGCGGAAGAATCGGCCGGCCCGGGCCCTTCAACGCCCGCACCGAGGCGTCGTCGTTGACCGCCACCACCAGGACGTCGGCCTCGGCGGCCGCGGCCTCGAGGTAGCGGACGTGTCCGACGTGCAGCAAATCGAAGACGCCGTTGGCGAACGCCACCGTGCGGCCGGCCCGCCGCTGGTCGTCGACCCACGCCGCCAGGGCCTGGCGCGACAGCACCTTGCCCATCGCGTTACCGCGCAGCGGCATCGGCGGCGACGGCGCGGCCAAGCTCGCGCGCGGTCACCGTGGCCGTGCCGCGCTTCATCACCACCAGCCCGCCGGCGTAGTTGGCCAGCCGCGCCGCGTCGGCCATCGACGCACCGGCCGCCAGGGCCAGGGTGAGCGTGGCCATCACGGTGTCGCCGGCTCCGGTGACGTCGGCGATCTCGTCCGACCCGTAGATCGGCACGTGTACGGTGGGCGTCCCCGGCTCGAAGAGCGCCATGCCGCGGCTGCCGCGCGTGACCAGCACGGCGTCCATGCGGGTCCGGGCAAGGATGCGCCGGCCGGCGCGTTCCAGAACCCGCAGGCTGTCGCCAATCGTCGTGCCCAGCGCGTGCTCGACCTCGGATTCGTTCGGCGTGCAGGCGGTCAGCCCGCGATAACGCAACAGCTCGTAGCGCGAATCGACCAGCACCGGCACCGGACGGCGGCGGGCGCGCAGCGGGCGCACCAGCGCCTCGACCATCCGCGGCGACAGAAGGCCGGAGCCGTAGTCGGAGACGAGCACGGCATCGGCGCCGCGCAGCGCCCGGGCGGCAGCGCGCAGCCACGCGGCACGCCAGCCCTCGGCGATCGGCTCGCTGGCGTGACGGTCGATGCGGACGACCTGCTGCTTCGCCGAGTGGATGCCGCCGGCGAGGATCCGCGTCTTGACCGGGGTGCGATAGCCCGCCGGCCGCACGACGCGGCGGGTGTCGACGCCGCGCGGGAACGCCGCGAGGACGCGGCGGCCGGGCTCGTCGCGGCCGGCCAGGGCCACCAGCGTGGCGGCTCCCCCGAGCGCCGCGACGTTGTGCGCGGCGTTGCCGGCACCGCCGGGCCGGATGTCGGTCGAGTCGTACTCGAGGATGAGGACCGGCGCCTCGCGCGACACCCGGGCGATGCGTCCCGACACGTACTCGTCGGCGATGAGGTCGCCCAGCACGACGACGCGGCGGCCGCGGGCGGCCCGCAGGAGAGCGGTAAGACGCGCGGACACGGAATCTACGGAAGCCTTCGCCATGCGGCCGCTCAAGACTAACCCAGGCCGGCGCCGTCAGGCGGTGGCGGCGTCGGCGGCGAGCACCACCGCCGCCGCCTCGGCCAGCGTGTCGCAGATCGCATGCACGGCCTGGCCCTCGGGACGGGTCTCTTCCTCGAGCCGGCCCCAGCCGGTGCGCACCAGGATGCCGCGCGCGCCGACGCGCTGTCCGAGCTGCACGTCCAGCCACTTGTCGCCGATGACCCACGACCGCGTCGGATCGAGGCCGAGATCGCGCACCGCGTCGAGCACCATGCCCGGCTCGGGCTTGCGGCACCGGCAATCGACGCGCAGCTCGTCGATGAGCGCCGCCGGATGGTGCGGACAGTGGTACCAGCCATCGACGTGCGCGCCGCCGCGCGCCAGGCGCTCGGCGATGGCCGCGTGCAGTTCGCCGACGAACTCGGGGCGGATCACCTTCCGGCCGATCCCGCCCTGGTTGGTGACGACCACCACGGCATAACCGGCGCGGTTGAAGAGCCGCACCACGTCGATGGTCCACGGATACAGCGTGAGGTGCGACAGCTCCGACAGATAGCCGACGTCCTCGTTCATCGTGCCGTCGCGATCGAGAAAGATGGCCGGCCGCAACCGGCGAGACGTCGTGGAGGCCGAGGTGTCGCTCATGGGATCAGCGGGCAGCGCTCGTCACGGGAGGAGAGCGAACACCTGCGCGGCCGAGACGCCGTGCATGCACATGTGCCCGAGCGGGCACTCCCGGAGCATACACGGGCGGCACCAGACGTCGTGGCTGGCAATCCGCGGCGGCGGGCCGTCGAGGCGGGCCCCGAGCGGCGCGGTGTGGTGCTCGTTGGTCGCGCCGAAGACGGCGACGACCGGCGTGCCGGCGGCGCCGGCCAGATGCATCGCCCCGGAATCGTTGGCGACGACGGCGTGGGCCCGCTCGAGCACGGCCGCGAGCGTGGCCAGGTCGGTGCGGCCGACCAGATCGACGAGCGCGGCCAGCGCCGGCCGGCCGCCGTCGAGCCGCCGCAGGGCGTCACGCAACTCGGCGCTGGCCACGGCGTCGCCACCGGCGCCGACGACCACGGCGGCGAGGCCGCGCTCCCGCCACAACCGCAGGGCGAGCGCCGCGAACGACGCCGGCGGCCACTGTTTGGCCCGGCCGTAGGCGGCGCCCGGTGCCAGGACGACGAAGGCCCGGCCGACGGTCTCCTCGAGCAGCGCCGCGGCGGCCTGCCGCGCGGCGGCGGGCACGACAATCGGCGCCACCCGCGGTACCGTCGGCAAGCCCAGCGCCGCGACGAGGGTCAGATAGTAGTCGGCCTGGTGCGGAAGACCGGGCGGCCGCGACACGCCGCGCGTCAGGAGGCGGCCGCGTCCGCCGGCCGCATAGCCCCAGCGCTCGGGGATGGCGGCCCTGGCCGCCGTCCACGCTGCCACGAACGAATTGGGCAGGAGCACGCGAGTTCGAAGCGCTCGGCCGCCAGGCGCGCGGCGTCCTGCCGCCAGGCCGCCGTCCGCCACAGGGGCGCCGGCGGCGACAGCGGAATCACGGCGTCGACTTCGGGGACCATCGCGTACAGGGCGGCCACGCTCGGGCGCGCGGCCACGGCCAGGTGCGCCGCCGGCGCGTGCGCCCGCACCGCCCGCACCGCCGGCAGCCCCATCACCGCATCGCCCAGCCAGTTGGGCGCGGCGACGACGACGCGGCGCGGCGGCTCAGCCATCGCTGGCTCCGTCGTCGCGCACGATCGGGAACATCCCGCGCGTTTCCGGCGCCGGCGCGTCGCGCCACCGGCGGTGCATCCACAGCCACAGCTCGGGCTGACGACGCACGTACATCTCGAGCACGTCGGTGCACCGCTGAGTGAAGTCGCGCACCGCGTCGGCGGTGCCGGCGCCGGAGGTTCCACCGGGCGCTCGTAGATCAGGCGGAAACGGCCGTTCGGCAGCGGCACGGTGAAGACCGGGACCACCGGCGCGCCGGTGCGCAGGGCCAGCGCCGCCAGGGTCGAGGTGGTCGCCGCCGGCCGCTGGAAGAACCGCACCCAGATGGCGTCGGGACTGTGCATGTGCTGATCGATGAGCAGCGCGACGCCGTGGCCGTCGGCGAGCGTGCGCAGCACCCGGCGCACTGCGCCCTCGCGGTAGATCACGCTGTTGCCGGTGCGCTGGCGCAAGGCCTCGAGGAGCTCGTGCAGGCCGGGGTTGTCGAGCGGCCGCGCCAGGACGCCGATCGGCTCGAAGAGCAGCGCGTGCACGATCGCGTGCAGCTCCCAGAAGCCGAAGTGCCCGGTGAAGAACAGCACGCCGCGGCCCTTGGCGTAGGCCGCGCGCACCCGCTCCTCGCCATCGACCTCGACCGCCCGGCGCATCGCCTCGGCCGACAGCCCGCTGAAGCGCAGCAGTTCGACCAGCAGCACGCCGAAGTGCTGGAACATCCTGCGGGCGATGGCCCGGCGCTCGGCCTCGGCGCGCGCCGGAAAGCACTGCGAGAGATTGGCGAGCGCGACCCGGCGGTGCGGCGCGTCGACCAGGTAGAACACCGTGCCCAGCGCCGCGCCCAGGCGCGCGCGCGAGCCGCGACGGCAGGCGCCGGACGAGCCCGCGCATGCCGCGCACGGCCGCGGTCTCGAGCCGCTGGCGCAACGCCTTCACGGCCGCGCTCCGGCGGCGATCGCGGCGCGACCGGCGCGTCAGGACGCCGCTCACCGCGTCGGCGATCACGCCCCAGCTGCGGGACGTCGATCGTCAGCGGCACGCGCGCGACGGCGCAGGGCAGCGCGCCCAGCGGCTCCAGCCGCACGGCGTCCTTGTCGGTGGTGAGCGCGCCCCAGGCGCTCGTGCGCGACGACCGTCTCGCCACGCGCTCGAGATCGCCGGCCGTGAACCAATGGTGATCGCCGAACGCCGCGCTCGCGACGACCTGCCATCCCGGCGGCGGCAAGACCGCCGGCGAACTGCGCCGGCTGGCCGATGCCGGCCAGCGCGACCACGCGCGCGCCCGGCGGCGGCACGCCGCCGTGGACGGCGACCGGGCGCCCAGCACCCGGCGCGCGCCGCAGGCGCGCGGCACGCCGTAGCGCCGGGCCTCGTCCGCGGCCACCCGGTCGTCGGCGCCGACCACGACCAGCACCGACGCGCCGCGACAGCGCGTCGAGGGGCTCGCGCAGCCGGCCCTTGGGCAGGACGTGATCGGCCGCCAGCGCGCCGGCCGGCAGTGACCACGATGTCGAGGTCGCGGCCGAGCTGGATGTGCTGGAAGCCGTCGTCGAGCAGGTGCACGGTGGCGCCGAGGACCGTCTCGGCGTGACGACCCGAGGCGTAGCGATCGGCACCGACGACCACCACGGCGCCGGGGACGGCACGCGCCAGCATCAGCGGCTCGTCGCCGGCGGCGTGGACGTCGAGGAGCAGACGTGCACCATCCGAGACCACCGCCGGCTCGGCCGTCCGATCGCGCCGCGCATAGCCGCGCGACAGGATCGCCGGGCGCTCGCCGTGCGCCACCAGCCAACCAGCCAGGGCCGCGACCAGCGGGGTCTTGCCGGTGCCACCGACGCTGAGGTTGCCGACGCTGACGACGGGTCGTGCCAGGTGGCGACGCCGGGACGGCCGGCGCTCGTACCAGCTCCGGCGGGCCCGCGCGACCTGGCCGTACAGCAGGTGCAGCATCAAGAAGGGGCGCGGAACGGCCGCACGTTGGCCGGGTAGGCGCTGCGCGCGGCGGCAGCAGGCCGTCGAGCACCGCCAGCGTCTTCTCCTTGGCGCCGCGGTTGGCTTCGACCAGGGCGCGGGCCGCCGCCCCGAGCCTGGCCCGGCGCACCGAATCGGTCATCAGCGCCAGCACCTCCGCTTCGAACGCGCCCTCGCTGTCGACCTGCACGCCGGCGCCGTTGGCGACGAACGCCGCGGCGATTTCGGCGAAGTTCTGCATGTGCGGGCCGAACACGACCGGCCGGCCGAAGACCGCCGGCTCGAGGATGTTGTGGCCGCCGGTGGGCACCAGGCTCCCGCCGACGAAGACCACCGTGCCGAGCTGGTAGACGGCGGCCAGCTCGCCGATGGTGTCGAGGACGACGACGTCGGCGCGCGGCTCGGCGTCGATCGGCAGGTCGCTGCGCCGCGACGTGCGGAAGCCCTCCTGCTCGCACAGTTGCACCACCTCGGAGAAGCGCTCCGGGTGGCGCGGCGCGATCAGCAGCAGGGCCGAGGGCAACGCCGTCTTGATGCGACGGAAGACCCGCAGGACCACCGCTTCCTCGCCCTTCATGGTGCTGCCGGCGACCAGCACCGGCCGGGTCGGCGCGAAGCGGAAATAGCGCAGGACGCGTTCGCGCGGCCGCGTCGGCGAGGCGGCTCCGCCCGGCTCCAGCGAGTCGAACTTGAGGCTGCCGGTGACGACGACGCGATCGGCGGCGGCGCCGATCTCGACGAAGCGGCGGACCGACTCCTCCGACTGCACGCAGAATCTGTCGATGTCAGCGAGCACGTGCCGGAAGAAGCCGCGCGCCAGCCGGTAGCGCGGGAACGACCGCGCCGACAGCCGGCCGTTCACGACCGCGGTCTTGATGCCACGGGCTCGGCACTCGCGCAGCAGGTTCGGCCAGATCTCGGTCTCCATCATCAGGAACAGGCGCGGCTTCACCAGGTCCAGGGTGCGGCGTACGACCAGCCCGAGGTCGAAGGGAAAGTAGAAGATGGCATCGGCGTCGGGCACGCTGCGGCGGGCCAGCTGCTGTGCCGACATCGTCGTCGTCGACACGAAGAGCCGCAGCCCGGGATGGCGCTGGCGCAGGGCGGTGATGAGCGGGCGGGCGGTCAGCAGCTCGCCGACCGACACGGCGTGGATCCAGATCGACGGCTCGGCGTCGATGTTGAACGATACCGGCAGGTAACCAAGACGTTGCGGCAGGCTGGCGATGTACTTGCGATAACGCACCGCCTGATAGAGGAGCCACGGCGAGACGACGATCGCGAAGAGGACGATGAGGGTGGTGTAGAGGGCGTACATTTATTCGCGTAACCCGTTCATTCCGCGCAGGTTAACCACCACAGCAGTATACCGCGGCAAATTGACCGCGTCCCCACCCTCGGCTATACAATCATACGTTTGCCGATCGGCCGATTGGAGCGGCCCGGGTCTAGACGAACGCGGAGGGTGCGATGGCGGTTCGAGTAGGGATCAACGGGTTCGGGCGCATCGGGCGCAACATCATGCGCGCGGCGCTGGCCGACGACGAGATCGACTTCGTGGCCGTCAACGACCTCACCGATGCGAAGACCCTGGCGCATCTCCTGAAGTACGACTCGGTGCTCGGCAACCTCACCGCCGCGATCGAGGGCCGGGCCGACAGCATCGTCGTCGACGGCGACGAGTTCAAGGTGCTGTCGTCCAAGGACCCGGCGACGCTGCCGTGGAAGGATCTCGGCGTCGACGTCGTGTTCGAGTCGACCGGCATCTTCACCGATCGCGACGGCGCGGCCAAGCACCTCGCCGCCGGCGCCAAGAAGGTGATCATCACCGCGCCGGCCAAGAAGCCCGATGTGACCGTCGTGCTCGGGGTCAACGACGACAAGCTACGACCCGAAGACCCACCACATCATCTCGAACGCGTCGTGCACGACCAATTGCCTGGCGCCGCTCGCCAAGGTGCTGCACGAGTCGTTCGGCCTGCAGCGCGGCTGGATGACCACCGTGCACGCCTACACCAACGACCAGAACCTGCTCGACCTGCCGCACAAGGACATCCGCCGGGCGCGCGCCGCGGCGATGTCGATCATCCCGACGACGACCGGGGCCGCCTCGGCCGTCGGCGAAGTGCTGCCGGCGCTGAAGGGCAAGCTCGACGGCATCTCGATGCGGGTGCCGACGCCGAACGTCTCGGTCGTCGATCTGGTGGCGCTGCTCGAGAAGAAGGCGACCGGCGACGACGGTGAACGCGGCCCTGCGCGCCGCGGCCGCCGGCCCGCTCAAGGGCATCCTGCACGTCGAAGACGCGGCGCTGGTCTCGATCGACTTCCGCGGCAACCCGCACTCCTCGATTGTCGACGCCGCCTACACCAAGGTGATGGACGGCGACTTCGTGAAGGTGATGGCCTGGTACGACAACGAGTGGGGCTACTCGAACCGCTGCGTCGACCTGCTGAAGAAGATCGCCACGAGCCTCTAAGCGCGGCCCCGCGACATGACCAAGTACTCGATTCGCGACCTGCCGCTCGACGACCGCCGTGTTTTCATGCGGGTCGACTTCAACGTCCCGCTCAAGAACGGCGTCATCACCGACGACACCCGCATCACCGCGGCGCTGCCGAGCATCCAGTTCGCGCTCGACCACGAGTCCACGGTCATCCTGGCCTCGCACCTGGGGCGGCCCAAGGGCAAGGTGGCGCCCGAATTCAGCCTCAAGCCGGTGGCCGAGCACCTGTCGCGATTGCTGGGCCGCGAGGTGGTGTTCGCCAGCGACTGCATCGGCGGGGCGGCGCGCGAGGCGATCGCGAAATCCGAAGCCGCCGGCGGATCGCGCGTCGTGCTGCTCGAGAACCTGCGCTTCCACGCCGAGGAAGAGAAGAACGACGAGGCCTTTGCCACGGCGCTCGCCTCGCTCGCCGACGTCTACGTCGACGACGCCTTCGGCGCCGCCCATCGCGCCCATGCGTCGGTGGCCGGCATGGTCGGGCCGTTCGCCGCGGCCGGCGCCGGCCTGCTGATGGAGAAGGAGCTCACCTACCTGGGCAAGGCGCTCGGCGAGCCCGGAGCGGCCGTTCGTCGCCATCCTCGGCGGCGCCAAGGTCTCCGACAAGCTCGAGGTGATCGAGAACTTCCTGGGCCGCGTCGACCACCTGCTGGTCGGCGGGGCGATGGCCTACACCTTCTTCAAGGCGCTGGGCCTGCCCGTGGGCAAGTCGCTGGTCGAAGACGACAAGCTCGCCGCGGCCCTGCACGATCATCGAACACGCCAAGGTCAAGGGCGTGGAGCTGTCGCTGCCGGTCGATCACGTGGTGGCGGCGGCCGTGGACGCGTCGGCGGCGACCGCCGTGCTGCAGGTGTCGGACCACGAGCTCGGCGACCGGATGGGCCTCGACATCGGCCCCGAGACCACGGCGCTCTACGCCTCGATCATCGCCACGGCCAAGACCGTGGTATGGAATGGACCGATGGGCGTCTTCGAGCTGGCGCCGTTCGCGGCCGGCACGATGGGCGTGGCCAGGGCCGTGGCCGCGGTGCACGGGACGACGATCATCGGCGGAGGCGACTCGGTGGCGGCGGTGAACGCGGCCGGGGTGGCCGGCTCGATCACCCATATCTCGACCGGGGGCGGCGCGTCGCTCGAGTTCCTCGGCGGCCGCGCGTTGCCGGGCGTGGCAGCTCTGCCGGACAAGCACTAGGACAGTTGAAGCGGCTAGCGGCTGGCGGCTAGCGGCTAGACTGGCAGCGGCTGGTGCGGCGTGCGTAGGGCAGAGCTTCAGCTCTGCCAGCCGGCGGCTCTGAAGCGAAGGAGCATCCCGATGCGGCAACCACTCATCGCGGGCAACTGGAAGATGTTCAAGACCGTGCACGAGGCGGTGGTGCACGTGAAGGAACTGCGCTCGCTGGTCAAGGCCGTGACCGGCGTGGAGATCGTCGTCGCGCCGCCGTTCACGGCGCTCCACGCGGTGGCCGAGGCGGCGCGCAACAGCAACGTCGCCGTCGCCGGCCAGCACTGCCATTGGGAGCGCGACGGCGCCTTCACCGGAGAAGTGAGCGCGCCGATGGTGCGCGAGGCCGGCGCCGAGTACGTGATCATCGGCCACTCCGAACGGCGCGCGCTCTTCGGCGAGACCGACGACACCGTCAACCGGCGCACGCGGGCGGCGCTCACCGCCGGCCTCGTGCCGATCGTCTGCGTTGGCGAGACGCTCGAGCAGCGCGACGCGAGCCAGACGCTCGCGGTGGTGGACCAGCAGGTGCAGCGCGGGCTCGACGGCGTGTCGGCGGACCAGGTGGCGGCGATGGTCGTCGCCTACGAGCCGGTGTGGGCGATCGGCACCGGCCGCAACGCCACGCCCGAGCAGGCCGGCGAGGTGCACGCGCACATCCGCATGCGGCTGCGGTCGTGGTGGGGTGCCGCGGCCGCCGAGCAGTGCCACGTCATCTACGGCGGCAGCGTCAAGCCGGGCAACATCGCCGCCTTGCGGGCCGTGGCCGACGTCGACGGGGCGCTGGTCGGGGGCGCCAGCCTGGATGTGGCCGGATTCGCCCAGATCGTGACCGGGGCGATCCGATCCGGGGCCGCGACCGCCCGGTAGCCTCGGGCGGGCGCCCCCCCAGCCCGAAGGCGGGTATACTCGGGGTTTGCGGCTCCGCCGGGAGCCTGACAGAGCGATCCGATGCTGTATTACCTGTTCGTCACGCTGTACGTCCTCTCCTGCCTGGTGCTGATGATCGTGATCCTGCTCCAGCAGGGCAAGGGCGGCGACATCGCCAACGCCTTCGGCGGCGGCGCGAGCCAGGCCGTGTTCGGCGCCCGCGCCGGAGCCACGGTGCTCACCAAGGTGACCACGGGCCTGACCGTGGCCTTCATGTCGCTGGCGCTGCTGCTCGCCGTCTGGGGTTCGCGCGGCACCAGCTCGGTGGTGGGCGGCGTCGAAGGTCCCCCGCAACTGCCGGCCGCGGCCACCGCGCCGATGACCGCGCCACCGGCGCAGTCGACCACTCCGGCTCCGGCGGCTTCCACGCCTGCAGCCGCTCCCGCAGCGCCGGCCACCACGCCCCCGCCGGCTCCCACCGAGCCGCCGCCGGCGAAGAAGCAGTAAGCACTTCCCCACCCGCGGCTCCGGCCGCCGGCGGGCACAACTGAATAGCAGGACCGCGCCGGTGGCGGTCTTCAGCCCCCTGAACGCGGAAGTGGCGGAATTGGCAGACGCACCAGCTTGAGGGGCTGGCGGTAGCAATACCGTGGGGGTTCG
>CAWAYR010000016.1:0-68414 GCA_963786365.1 uncultured Acidobacteriota bacterium | reverse complement strand
AGGGACGGTCCTCGGCTGATCTCGGATTCCGATTTGAATCAGCCGGAAGGGCTGCCGACAGCTACGCCGACGTCGAACGGATCTTCTTCGGCTTGCTAAGTCGTCGGGTTGGCGCGGCTGGTGCACCCGAGCCATCCCAAGGCGGCCTTCTGGGGGTGCGTTCTCTCGCTCATGGGATTCATCGGTTATGGGCGCTGGACGGCATCGACTACATGGCCTGGGTGGCCGGGAAGCCCCACCGCGGCAGTTCGACGATCCGAATCTCGTGTCGTGTGCTGGGGTGGTGCCGGTGATGGCGCTGGCGCAGCGCTGCGGGTTGGTTCCGCTGCTCACCGAGCGACTCACGATCTCCGCGAAGGGCGGGGTGAACGCAGCCGGGAAGATCCTGGCCGTCATCGCGGGGATGGCCTGCGGCGCAGACTCGATCACCGACCTGGACCTGCTGCGCCACGGCGGGATGAGCCGACTGTTCACCGGGATCCGGGCCCCGTCGACGTTGGGCAGCTCCGTCCGCGGAGCGGCGAAACTGCTGGCCGATGCACTGGCCACCGCGCGGCGGGCCGGCGCGGCCGGGCTGATCATCGTGCGCGCGGACTCGGCCTACTGCGGCGCTGACATCGTGGCGGCCTGCGGCCGGGCCGGGGCCCGGTCTCGAATCTCGATCTGCACACTGAAGCGCCCCGGCGTGTCCGGAGACTCTGATGTACCCCGGGTTGCCCGGAGTCGAGTTGCTGGATGATCTTTTGACAGCACCGTCTCGGGCGCAGCTGGCGACGGAGCTGGTCACCAACGGCGTCGGATGCTGGTCATGGCGATCTGGGCAGGATCGAGTCTGCGCGGTCGGCGAGTTCGCGCTGCGCCGCGCTGATGTCCCAGTCGCCGGGGTCGCGTGTGGTGGGCCATGTGGCTGTTTGGGTGCGGGCCCAGCGCGCCCAGTTGTGCACGGCGATCTCCTGCTCGACGTGCAGGCGCAGCGCAAGCACGCTCAGGTGCAGCCGGTGCGGGAACTTGTTGGCACCGGCGAGGTTGTGCTGGTTGACCTCGGCCAGCTCGGCGAGCCGTTCGGCGGCGTCGCGCTCGATCGTGGTCAGTGTGGCGGTGAGCTGATCGAGTGAGCCGGCGTCGGCGAAGAACAGCTTGAGCATGCCCTCGAACTCCACGCTCCGGGTCGCCGGCGGCTCGTCGAGCCAACGCCGCAGCCGCTCGCGGCCCTGCTCCGTGATGCCGTACACCGTCCGCGGACGCTGCCCGGTGTACTGCTTGGTCGCCGTGGCCAGGCCGTCGGCCACCAGCCGTTTGGGTTCGTCATAGAGTTTGCGTTCGGTGCGGGGCCAGAACGAGCGCAGGCTCCGGCCAGACCCCGCAGTGCCCCCTAAGTAGGAGTTGACATGCGCGCGACGAGGCTTCGATTTGCTTGGACTGGTCTGCTGCTCGTGGCAGGACTAGCGGCGCTCGCCGCGCAGCAGGCGGCACCGCCACCGCTCGTCACGTCGCAGGAGATTCAGGCGGGCCTTCCCGCCGACGGATCGCGCTGGGTGACTTTCGGCGGCGACTACGCCAACACGCGCCACAGCCCACTCACACAAATCTCGCCGGAGAACGTCAACCGCCTCGTCCCGCAGTGGACGTTCCAGACGGCCACGATCGGGAACTTCGAAACGACGTCGCTTCTGCGCGACAACGTCCTGTACGTGACCGGGCCACTGAATGTGGCCTGGGCCATCGACGCGCGCAGCGGACGACAAATCTGGCGGTACCGCCGGGAGCTCCCCGAGAACCTCACGGCGTGCTGCGGGCTGGTCAACCGCGGTTTCGCGATGCTTGGCGACAAGCTCTTCATGGTCACGCTCGATGCGCACCTGCTGGCGCTCGACATGAAGACTGGCGCCATCGTCTGGGACGCGACGATGGAGAACTTCCGCAACGGCTACGCGTCCACGATTGCGCCGATCGTGGCCAAGGACAAGCTCATCGTGGGCGTGGCCGGCGGAGAGTTCGGGATTCGGGGCTTCATCGACGCCTACGACGCCAACACCGGCAAGCGCGCGTGGCGCTTCTATACGATCCCGGGGCCTGGCGAGCCTGGCCACGATACGTGGGCGGGCGATTCGTGGAAGACCGGTGGCGCCGGCGTGTGGGTCACCGGCGTGTACGACGCCGAACAGAACCTATTGCTCTACGGCGTCGGCAATCCAGGGCCTGACTATCACAGTGAAAGCCGCCTGGGCGACAACCTGTACAGCGATTCGATTGTGGCGCTCGACGGCGACACCGGGGCGTTGCGCTGGCACTATCAGTTCACGCCGCACGACGTGCACGACTGGGATGCCACTGAGGTACCCATCCTCGCCGACATCCCGATTGCCGGGCAGACGCGCAAGGTCGTGATGTTCGCCAATCGCAACGGCTTTTACTACACGCTCGATCGCACGAACGGGCGGGTCATTGCCGCCAAGCCGTTCGTTCAGACGACGTGGGCGAAAGAAATCGGACGAGACGGGCGGCCGATCGCGCTCCCCGGTCATACGCCAGACGAGGACGGCGAGGTCACCTGCCCCGACATCACAGGCGGCACCAACTTCTGGCCACCTGCGTACGATCCATCGACGCGCACCTTCTTTGTCAACGCGCGCGAGGCCTGTATGACCTTCTACGCCTGGAAGCCAGACTACACCCCGGGCGACCGGTTCACGGGTGGGGCCGGACAGCGCGTGAAAAGTGCGAGCATGCCGGTCTACGGCGCGCTCCGCGCGATCGATCCGTCCACGGGCGATCGGAAGTGGGAGTTCCGTTACCTGAACCTGTCGACGTCCGGCTTGCTGACGACCGCGTCAGGCCTTATCTTCACCGGCGACGGTGATGGGAATATCCTGGCGCTCGACTCGCGCAAGGGAACGCTCCTCTGGCGTTACCAGATGGGTGCGACGCTTCACGGGACGTCGCCGATCACGTACATCGTCGATGGCCGGCAGCATCTGCTCGTGCCGTCGGGTACGACCCTCACCGCGTGGGCGTTACCAAAGTAGTGTCCGCCTTCAGGCGGGTCGCCGCTTTCCAGGCGGGCGCGGAGACCTCGTAAGATCAGCGGTGCTTGACGCTCGACTCGGCCTTCGAGTACGCCGCGTACCAGCCCTCCGAAGAACCGTCTGAGGATGTCGACTTGTGAGCGATTGACGTAGGCCAGATAGGGAGTGCCGGTCGTGGCGTCCCGCAAGATCATCGTCAAGCCCAAACCGCCGTCAAGATAGTGGGTGGCGAAAATCTGCTTGCCGATAACGAGGATGGCCGGCAGCCGCTGGTCCGACGCGGGGCGAACGATGCCCACGTGGGTGATGCTGATGACGGGTGTGCCCTCGCCGTACTGTTCCTTCGACCAGTAGAAGAACGACTCCACGGCGGAATCGACATGCGGAAATTGCTTTAGCCAGGTGAGGACGTTCGGCAGCTTCGCCAGGTACGGCGACTGGTCGACAATCGCCGACGCCGCGTCCTCCAGCCTCCTCGGCGTCGTACGCTCGACGGATGGGGAGAGCGCAGCGAGGCCGCCGCGTCGATATTGGATCACGCGTTCGGCGAGCAGCCGCCGAAACGCTCGCTGCGCGGCGTCGCGCCATCCCGCACCGGCGCCCGCCACGGCGGCCGTCAACGACTCGATTTCGGCGGCCGACAACTTCAGACCGCACGCGCCGGGACGGCATTGTCGAATCGCCTCCAGGTCGCGCTCATCCAAGGTAAGTGGTTCGAGGTCGGACGGGCTCGGCGGATCCGAAAAGCGACCAATGGCCAGCACGAACTTGCTCCGTTTGAGCTCGGCAATCGCACGCGTCCATGCCGCCAGCGCATCGGGCTGAGCGTTCAGGCGTGTGGCCACGAACACCGCCAGCTGCCCGTCGGTAGCCGGCAGCGTTCGTGCGAGCGCCTGATCGCGATCGAGACGAGCCCTTTCCTCCCTGGATACCACGATCCAGGGAGCGAGGAACGCAAACGGATCGCTCCGTGATTCCTGTGCGCCTCCGAACGAACCCGCTTCGACCGACATGACGACGGCCGCCGCTGTGCACACGAGCCGTCGAGACAGTGCGTGCAGCATGGACGACATCTCGCGCCGGTTCGCGATCCGGTTCCCGAGGAGACGGCGCATCATGAAGACCACTGCGGCCTGCCTGGCGCGTCCACCCGTCGGCTTGACGTGAATCGGAGCGCCCGTACTGAGGCTTCGACTTGCTTGGCGAGTGCTTCGTAATCGGCCCCGGCCAGGCGCATCGGCGGGCCAAACGTCACCCGCACGTGTCCAGGTCGGGCCATGTGCCAGGTGCGATGGAGCACGCGGTCCACGCCCTCGAGACGCACGGGCACCACCGGCACGTCCAACCGTGACGCGATCATGCCAATGCCGGCGCGAAAGCGATCGATCTGACCCGTGTCGGTGTGGTGTCCCTCCGGAAAGATCAAGAGCGAGACCCCGTCCTCGACCAGCTCGCCCATGTAGCGCAGCGTCTGTCGCGCACCGGCTTCACGCTGCGGCAGCGGGAAGGCGTTGAATGAGCAGCGCGGCCAGATAGTAGGCGGCACTGGTGGCGAGCCGAGGCATCAACCCGCGGCCTTCCGGAAAGAAATGCGCCGTGAAGAACTCCTTGGACATCGCCGGCGCCAGGCGATACCGCCAGCGCCGCGTCAGTGCAGCCATGATGACCGGCGTGTCCATGTAGCTCTGGTGATTGGACGCGAAGATGATCGGCCCTTCGAGTCCCTCCAGGTGGTGACGGCCGTCCACGTGGACCCATGCGAACACGCGGGCGAGCGGTAGGATGAAACCCGCCAAGGTGACGCGACGGACCATTCGCGCTGCGATCGTGCGATTCCAGGCGGGGAACTCCAGCGGCTCGGCCGCCACCTCGCCCGTTGAGGCCTCTTCGACGAGCGCGCGCAATTGCCCGACATCATGCGCGCCGGAAAACGCCTTTTCGTCCAGCCGCGTCTGAAACGCGTCCTCGAGGGCGGCCATCAACTCGACGCGCTCGAGGGAGCTGAGCCCCAGCTCGTCGAGCGTCGTCGTCGGGGACAGGTCCTCGCGTCCCGTGTACTTCGCGACCAGCGATGCCAGCTGGTCGGCGGCTGGCACCGCCGTGGCTGGGACCGCGCCCGTCTGCACCCAATCACGGATAGCGGCGCGCTTCAGTTTCCCGGTCCCTTCGGTGCGTGGCAGCTGCGCCTGCGGCCAGACGAGCGCCCGCCGAATCTTCTGGTGGCTTTCGAGACGAGCGTTCGCAGTTCTCACGACGGCGTCTGAATCGACGCCGCCATCGAGCACGAGCACTACGTGCACCCGTTCGCCAGCCGTATCCGGCGTGATCGACACGCCAACCGCGACGGAGTCGCGCACACCAGGGATGCTGGTTCACGACGCGCTCGATATCCTCCGGGAAGACCTTCAAGCCTTCCGGCGTCACGATCACTTCCTTCTTGCGTCCGCGAATGAACAGCCGCCCGTCCGGGCGGAGCTCGCCGATGTCGCCGGTGTGGAACCAGCCACCTTCGAACGCCAGGGCCGTGTCCGCCTCCGCTTCGAAGTACCCGCCAAAGACGTTGTCGCCTCGCACGAGGATCTCGCCGTCCGGCGCGATCTTCACGTCGACGCCGGGCAGGGCCTTGCCGACCGATCCCGCCTGAATGTGAAATGGGTGCGTCACGCTGACAATCGGCGCCGTCTCCGTGAGCCCATATCCCTGGATCACCGCGAAGCCGCGCGCCGACCAGAACTTCTCGAGCTCTGCGTCGAGCGGTGCCGCACCGACCACGAACGCCCAGAACTTTGCGCCAAACAGTCGATGGAGGTGTCGGTATCGCCACCAGCGCAACGGCCACGCATTGCGTGATCGGCGCCAGCGCCGCGTCTGGCGCGGCGCGCAGGGCGTGCGCCCGCAACACGTCCAGAATCTTCGGCACTGCCACCAGCACGGAGACGCGGCGGCGCGCGATCAACGCGACAATGTCCGCCCGGATTGTAGCCGCGCATGAACACCACGGTTCCGGGCAGCATCGGCGGGATGAACGTGGCCATCGCCTGCCCGAACATGTGACTGAGCGGCAGCAGGTTCAGAAACCGCAGCGGGAAGAACGGCCGGGCCCAGGCGCGATACTTTCTGATCTCGCGCTCCACCGGCACGATGTTGGCCAGCAGGTTGCGATGCGTGATCACGACGCCTTTCGGCTCGCCCGTGGCGCCTGACGTGAAGATGATCTCGACCACGTCATCAGGGTCGATCGCGGCCGCCGGCGGCGCTGCGTCTCGCCATTCCAGCTCGTGGAGTCTCCAGACGAGGACGTCGGGTGCCGCGGGCGTCGGCGGCACATCATCGCCAACGAGGATGAGCCGCGCCGCCACACGCGTGGCGATACTCGTCAGGAACTCGGGCGAAGCGCGGTAATCGATGGGCACGACGATGACGCCGCCGAGCAGACACCCCCAGAACGCCACGATCCATTCCGGGCGGTTCTCGCCCCAGAACACCACCTTGTCACCTTTGCGGACGCCTGCCGTCGCCAGTCGCGAGGCAAACCCGCGGGCGGCGCGGCCAACGTCCGTGTACGAATGGCGCCGTACCCTGAAGCCATCGTCGTACACCAGGAATTGTCCCCGCGCCCTTGCGAGATCTTCGAAGTAGTCAATCAGCGTTTTTCGGGGCACGCCTCGTCCCAGGGAATCGCTAGAGGAGTGGTGCCGAGACGGCTCCAACACCGGCGGCTGTATTCGAGTCAGCTTGGCGCCGGTCTTCCTGAGTATAACGTTGGCTGGCTTCAAGTCCCGATGGCGGACGTTTGCCGTCTGACGGCGCGGTCGGCCGGAGCGGCTCGCCGACGATGAGCTGGAGCGGGAAGTCGAGCGTCTCATCTCCGCGTTGTCGAACGGGGTGGTCGCGTCGAGCGAGACTGACCCGCCATTCAAACGGCGCGGCGCGCCCGCACGGAGGCCGCCATATACTCCTGCGATGTCAGCAGACGAACGCCTCGACTTGCGCGCGCTTCAGTCTGCCTTCGAGCGGCGCGAGTTCTTCCTCAAGTACCAGCCGATCGTCTCCCTCCAGGATGGCCGATGCCTGGGGGCCGAGGCGCTCATTCGCTGGAGGCGGCCCGATGGCTCCACGATGGACGCCGGTGGCTTCATGCCGTCCGTTGACCGCACGCCCCTGTCCGGGCTGATCACCTACTGGGTAATCGACACCGTGGCCGCGGAGCTCAACAGCTGGCTGGGCGCGCACCCCGAGGCAAACATTGCCATCAACATTCCCCCGGAAATCCTCGGCCGCGGCGGCCTCGATTACGCAGCGACGAAGTCCGGACTGCGCGCCCGTGCCGGACAACTGATTCTCGAGATCACCGAGCGCGGAGTTCCCGACCAGCAGGGCCTCGACGCGCTCAACCGCGTCCCCGAAACGGGCGCGCGCATTGCCCTCGATGACACGACCCTCTCGGGCACGAACCTCGCCCTGCTGATGCGCTGTCACTTCGATTTCGTCAAGGTCGACCGGCTGCTGGTCCAACAGATCGGGCACGAGGCGGATCAGCGCCGGCCGGCGTGGCTCGACGGCCTGGCCGCTCTGCTCGACAGGACCTCGCTGCAGATCGTCGCGGAAGGCATCGAATCGTCATGGCAGGGCGAAACCCTGAAGAACGCCGGCGTCCAGTGGGGCCAGGGCCACCTGTTCTCGCCGCCCCTGTCGGTCGATGCGTTCATGCAGTATTACGAAGCGGCGTCGGGCGCCGGCCGCTAGTCTTGTCCAGCAGCCCCAGGGCTCTCCGCGCGGAAGGTGCGGATCCGTCGCATCGCTCTCTCGCTGCAGTTCAGTCCCCGCAGCGCCTGCGCGGGATTCGTCTTGACCGCGCGCAGGGCCGGCACGATACACGCGAGAAGCGACGCGACGGCGAGGATCGGCAACGTTGCCGCGAGGCTCATCGGATCCCACGGCGCGACGCCGAACAGCTGACTGCGCAGCCACCACGCCCCGGCCGCGGCGCCGACGAGCCCGGTGACGAGTCCGGCCCCGGTCAGCGCCGCGCCTTCGCGCACCACCAGCGCCAGCACCTGCGAAGCGCGTGCACCCGAGGGCCAGCCGCACGCCGAACTCGCGATGCCGCTCGGCGACCGAGTACGCCACCACGCCGTAGATGCCGACCGCCGCCAGCGTCAGGGCCGCCAGCGCGAACAGCACGGCGAGCACCGCGGTGAAGCGCCGCAGGGCCCGCGCTTCGCCGACGTAGACGTCGAGCGGACGCACGTCGTAAATCGGCAGGGCCGGATCGAGGGCCCGCACGGTGTCGTGCACGGGGCCGACGAGCGCCGCCGGGTCGGCGGCCGCCTTGATCAGATAGACCGCAGGATTCCTGGGAATCTGCCGCTCGGGGAAGTAGACCTGGTCGCGCACGTCTTCCACCGGGCTGCGGTGACGCACGTGCCGGACCACGCCGACGACGGTCGTCCAGCTGGAGGGCGTCCCCGACACCCCCGGGTCGACGCCGAGCCGCCGGCCGATCGCCGAGGTGCCCGGCCAGGTGCGCTCGGCCAGCCGCTGGTCGACGATCACGACCGGGTCGCCGTGCTGATCGTCGCTCTCGGTGAAGGTGCGGCCCTCGACGAGCCGCACGTTCAGCAGCTCCATCAGGCCCGGTGACACGGCGCGGTAGTC
This sequence comes from uncultured Acidobacteriota bacterium, assembly GCA_963786365.1. Classification (GTDB taxonomy): domain Bacteria; phylum Acidobacteriota; class Vicinamibacteria; order Vicinamibacterales; family UBA2999; genus CAWAYR01. The sequence continues at coordinate 59,730 of CAWAYR010000016.1, read as the reverse complement.
CGCCTGTGGAGCCGTCGAGGCGTCGGCGCCCTCGGTGGCGATGTACGGTCCGCCCCAGTTGGGGACGTGGTCGTAGGGCGCATGGCTCACCGCGGCGGCGGCGGTCGCGCCCGGCATCGCGGCCAGCGCGTCCTGCAGACGCCGTGAGAACGCGTTGAAGGCGTCCTGGTTCGGATAGCGCGATCCGGGCAGGGCGACGCGGAACGACAGCACGCCATCGGCCGAGAATCCCGGGTCCACCTGCTGCACGCGCTGCACGGTGCGGACCAGGAGCAGCGCGCCGACGACCAGGACGACGCTCAGCGCGATCTGGGCGACCGTGAGCACCGAGCGGAGCCGGCGGCGTCCGCCGCCGACGCGCCGGCCGTCGTGCTGCAGCGTGCGGGCGACGCCGACGCGCAGCGCCTCGGTGACCGGCGCCGCCGCGAGCACCACGGTCCAGACCAGCACGGTGATCGCGCAGACCGCGGCCACCGACGCGTCGACCGTGGCCAGCCGCAGCCGGCTCAGCGCGTCGGGGGTCGCGGCGAGCAGACCGGTCAGGCCCCAGCGGCCCAGGACCAGCCCGAGGCTGGTGCCGAGCACGCCGAGCACCAGCGACTCGACGACGTGCTGGCGGACCAGCCGTCCGACGCTGGCGCCGAGAGCCGCCTTCACCGCCGTTTCGCGGGCCCGGGCCGCGGCCCGCGCCACCAGCAGACTGCCGACGTTCACGCACGCGATGAGCAGCAGGATGGCCACGCCGATCGACAGCGCGAGCAACGGACGCCGCACGTCGCGGGTCGCGTCGAGATGCAGTGGCACGGTCTCGAACTGGCGGCCGGCGGCGCCGTAGAAGGCGTGCGCGGCCGAGATTTCGCGTCCGACGCGGGCGATGTCGGCCTGCGGCGTCGGCCACGGCCACGCCGGGACGCATGCGGCCGATCACGCGCAGATACCGCTGCCCTCGGGGTCCCTCGGGAAAGCGCCGGTTGAGCGGCTGCCACGCCTCGAGGTCGTCGGGCACGGCGGCGTCCGGCGGCATCATCAGGCGAAAGCCGACCGGCATCACGCCGACGACGATCGTCGGACGGCCGTTGACGTCGATCCGCTTGCCGACGATGGCCGGGTCGCTGCCATAGCGGCGTTGCCACACGGCGGCGCTCAGCAGGATCGTGGTCGGCGCCGCGAGCGAGTCGTCGTCGGCCTGGAAGGTGCGGCCCAGCGCCGCTTCGGCGCCGAGCACGGAGAAGTAGTCGGTGGTCACGAACCCGACGCGCAGCTGTTCGGGATCGTTCTCGCCGGTCAGGGCCGCGGTCGTCGCCCAGATCGCGCCGAAGCCGTCGAACTGCGCCGCGCGGTCGTCGAGGTCCTGCAGCTCCGGCCCGGAGAGCGGCGCCCGCGGGTAGCCCTCCGCCGTCTGGTCGGCCCACACGAACACCAGCCGCTCGGGATCGCGGAAGGGCAGCGGCTGGACGAGCAGCGCGTTGGCGACGCTGAAGATGGCGGTGTTGGCGGCCACGCCCAGCGCCAGCGTGGCCAGCGCGGCGGCGGTGAAGCCCGGCGCCTTGCGCAGCCCGCGCCAGGCATACGCGACGTCGCGCAGCGTCTCGTCGATCAGCCGTCCCATACGGACCTCCCGGACACGTTCCTTCACCGGCTCGACGCCGCCCATCTCCGCCAGCACGGCGCGGCGCGCGTCGGCGCGGCTGCTGCCACCGGCGATGCGCCGTTCCGTCAGGATCTCGACGTAGCTCGACAGCTCGGCGTCGAGGTCGTCGGCGGCGCGGCGGCCGCCAGTCAACGTGCGCCACACGCCGCGAATCCAGGTCAGCACGTCGCGTCCTGCCGCTAGTCGGTTTCGAGCACCAGGCCCACGGCCTCGACCACGCGGGCCCAGTCGCGCTTCTCGGCGGCGAGCTGGCGTCGCCCGGCGGCGGTGAGCCGGTAGGCCTTGGTGCGGCGGCCGCTGTCGGCCACGTTCCATTCACCGGCGATCGCGCCCTCCTGCTCGAGCCGGTGCAGCGCGGGGAACAGCGACCCGGCCTTCACCTGGAAGGTGCCGCGCGTCAGCTGTCCGATGCGGTCGGCGATGGCGACGCCGTGGCGCGGCTCGAGCTCGAGCGTGCGCAGGATCAGCAGCCCGAGCGTGCCCTTCACGAGATCGAGCGGCGGGCTCATGGCGGGGACGATAGCCGACTTCATATAGATTGTCTATATCGAAGCCCATGGCTGCGCTGCGGGCGTGCTAGCATCCCGCAGAGTTACGCGCGTCATGGATCCTGGCCGGCGACAGTTCCTGAAGGCGACCACGCTCGGCGGCGCCGCCGTGTCGGTGCTGGGCTTCGATCTGGGGCCGGCGCTGGCCCAGGTCCGCGCGCTCAAGATCGCCCGCACCACCGAGACCCGCTCGACCTGTCCCTACTGTTCGGTCAGCTGCGGCGTCATCCTGCACACGCTCGGCGACCGATCGCGCAACGTCACGCCGACGGTCGTCCACGTCGAGGGCGATCCCGATCACCCGATCAACCAGGGCACGCTCTGTCCCAAGGGCATCACGCTCAAGCAGAACATCGTCAACGACCGGCGGCTGACCACCGTGAAGTACCGGGCGCCGGGGGCCCGGCAGTGGGAAGAGAAGCCGTGGGACTGGGCGATCGAGCGCATTGCCCGGCTGGTCAAGGACACGCGCGACCGCCATTTCGTCGAGACGCGACGCCAAGGGCCAGGCGGTCCACGCCTTGACCGCGCTCGGCGTCATCGGCGGCTGCACCGACACCAACGAGATCAACTACCTGCTGGTGAAGGCGTTTCGCGCCGGACTGGGCGTGGTGCCGATCGAACAACAGGCCCGCATATGACACGGCCCCACGGTGGCCAGTCTGGCCGCCACGTTCGGACGAGGGGCGATGACCAACGGCTGGACCGACATCCGCAACGCCGACGTCGTCCTGGCGATGGGCGGCAACCCGGCCGAGAACCATCCGGTCGGCTTCCGGTTCGTCATGGAGGCCAAGCGCAACCGCCGCGCCATCCTCGTGTCGGTCGACCCGCGCTTCAACCGCACCTCGGCCGTCGCCGACGCGTTCGTCCAGATCCGCGCCGGCACCGACATCGCGTTCCTCGGCGGGCTGCATGCACCACACGCTGTCGCGTGATCGGCATCACGCCGAGTACGTGCGGCTCTTCACCAACGCGTCGTTCCTGGTGAAGGACACGCTACGCCTTCGACGAGACCGGCGGGCCTCTTCTCGGGCTGGGACGGCGAGCAGCAGCGCCTACACCGATACCTCGAGCTGGGCCTACGAGCTCGACGAGCGCGGCTTCGCCAGGTCGACCCGACGCTTGCAGCACCCGCGCTCGGTGTTCCAGGTGATGAAGGCGTTCTACGCGCGCTACACGCCGGACAAGGTCGCGGAGATCTGCGGCTGCACGGCCGACGAGTTCGTGAAGGTCGCCGACCTCATCACCTCGACCGGCACGCCCGACAAGGTCGGCACGATCCTCTACGCCCTCGGCTGGACCCATCACAGCCACTCGGTGCAGCTGATTCACGCCGCGGCGATGCTGCAGCTGCTGCTCGGCAACATCGGCGCGCCGGCGGCGGCCTCAACGCGCTGCGCGGCCACGCCAACATCCAGGGCGGCACCGACTGCGGCATGGCGTACCACAACCTGCCGGGGTACATCCCGGTGCCGAAGGCCGACCACGCGACGCTCGACGCATTCCTCACCGCGGTGACGCCGAAGCCGCTGCGGCCGACGGCGACCAACTTCTGGTCGAACACCGATCGCTTCGTCGTCAGCCAGCTCAAGGCCTACTACGGCGCCGCCGCGACCCGGGAGAACAGCTTCGGCTACGACCTGCATCCGCGGCTGCCGCAGAGCGCCGGCCGGCGGTTACGAGAACTGGAGCTGGGCCTACCTCTTCGACCGCATGCATCGGCGGCGACATGGAGGGGATCTTCGCGTTCGGCATGAACCCGGTGAGCAACGGCCCGCATACCCGCAAGGCGGTGGCGGCGCTCGGCGAAGCTGAAGTGGCTGGTCGTGGCCGAGAACTTCGAGCACGAGACGGCGGCGTTCTGGCGCGAGGACATCCAGGCGCTCAACGACGCGACGCCCGAGCAGGTGGCCACCGAGGTGTTCATGCTGCCGGCGGCGAACTTCGCCGAGAAGGACGGCTCGTTTGTCAACTCGGCGCGCTGGATCCAGTGGAAATGGAAAGCCGTCGATCCGCCGGGCGAGGCCAAGCCCGACCAGGAGATCATCGCGCCGCATCTTCCTGGCCGTGCGCGCGCTCTACGAGAAGGAAGGCGGCACCTTCCGGCGCCGGTGCGCGCGCTCAACTGGTGGTACTCGAATCCGGCCAGCCCGTCGCTCGACGAGGTGGCGCGCGAGCTCAACGGCTGGGCCATCGACGACGTGCGCGACGCCTCGGGCGCGGTCGACGCTGCGCGCCGGGCAGCAGCTCGCGCGGGCCACCGACACCCGCGCCGACGGCACGACGCTCAGCGGCAACTGGCTCTACATCGGGATGTACACCGATGCCGGCAACCTGACGCAGCGCCGCTCGTTCGCCGACCCGAGCGGCCTGGGCCGGCACGCCGACTGGGCGTTCAGCTGGCCGGCGAATCGCCGGATTCTCTACAACCGCTGCTCGGCCGACGCCGCAGGGGCGGCCGTGGGACGCGACCCGCCCGGCGATCGCGTGGAACGGACAGCGCTGGACCGGCGACGTCCCCGACTACGCCGTCGACCGCGCGCCCGAGGCGGAGGACGTCGGGGCCTTCGTCATGCTCCCCGAGGGCGCCGCGCGCCTGTTCGTGCCCGGCCAGTTCGTCGAGGGGCCGTGGTCCGAGCACTACGAGCCGGCCGAGTCGCCGGTGGCCAATCCCCTGCACCCGGCGCAGAGCGCCAATCCGGCCATGCACCGCTTCACCACCGCCGTTCGACGTCCTCGGCACGGCGGCGAATTATCCGATCGTCTGCACGACCTATCGCCTCACCGAGCACTTCCACTACTGGACGAAGAACAATCCCTACACCGTGCAGCTGCAGCCGGAGTTCTTCGTCGAGATCCCGGAGGGCTCGCGGCGGAGAAGCGGATTGCCAACGGCGACCGCGTGCGCGTCACCTCGGCCCGCGGCTCGATCGAAGGCAAGGCGATGGTCACGCGGCGCATCAAGCCGATGCAGGTGGCCGGCCAGACGACGTGGCAGATCGGATTCCCGATCCACTGGGGCTTCCTCGGCCGCGGCCAGCAGCGCGGATCGCTGGCCAATCTGGTCACCCCCACCGTCGTCGATCCCAATTCGCACGCGCCCGAATACAAGGGCTTCCTGGTCGCGGCTCGACAAGGTGGAGACGTAGACCGCCATGGCGAGCGCGCTGCGACATCGTCCGCATCTCGGCCACGACGGCGCCCGCGCCCGGCGTGCGGACCACGCCGCACCGTCGTCAAGCTCGTCGACACCTCGCGTGCATCGGCTGCAAGGCGTGCGAGGTGGCGTGCCAGGAGTGGAACGACCTGGCGCCCGAGGCGACGACGCAGTCGGGCACCTACCAGACCCTGCCCGAGACCACGGCCCGCTTCTGGAACCTGATCAAGTTCAGCGAGCACGACAGCGAGCGCGGCTTCCACTGGCTGATGCGCAAGGACCAGTGCATGCACTGCGCCGAGCCGGGCTGCCTCATCGCCTGCCCGGCGCCCGGCGCGATCGTGCAGTACGCCAACGGCATCGTCGACTTCCAGCAGGATCAGTGCATCGGCTGCGGCTACTGCATCACCGGCTGCCCGTTCAACGTGCCGAAGTTCGCCACCGACACCCGCCGCGTCTACAAGTGCACGCTGTGCGTCGACCGCGTCGCCGAGGGACTGCAGCCGGCGTGCGTCAAGGCGTGCCCGACCAGCTGCCTGCAGTTCGGCACCAAGGACGCGATGCTGGCGGTGGCCGAACAGCGCGTGGCGCGGCTCAAGGAAGAACGGCCTGACCGACGCGGCGGTCTACGATCCGCCCGGCGTGGGCGGCACCGGCGTCGTCACCGTGCTGGCGTTCGGCAGCCGTCCGGAGCTCTACGGCTTGCCGCGCGATCCCGTCGGTGCCGGCCGCCGTGCGCGTCTGGAAGGGCGCGCTCAAATGGACCGGCAACCTGGCGATCCTGGGCGGACTCGTCGGTCGCGGCGCTCCACTACGTGCGCTACGGCCGCAAGCCCGACGTCGACCGCGATGTGACCGGAGGGGCGGCGTGAGCCGCAACGGGCGGCGCGTCGTGCGCTACTCGCTCGGCGAGCGGGTGGTGCACTCGGCGGCGGCGATGTCGTACGTCTATCTGCTGCTCACCGGCCTCGCGTTCTGGACGCCCGGGCTCTACTGGATCGCGATGGTGCTCGGCGGCGGCTACCTCTCGCGGGCGCTGCACCCGTGGGCCGGATTGGTGTTCGCGGCCATCGTGGCGCGGATGTTCGTCATGTGGCAGCGCGACATGCGGACGACCGATGCCGACCGGCTGTGGCGCCGGGCGATGGCGGCCTACATCCGCAACGACGACCTCCACGTGCCGGCCGCCGGCCGCTTCAACTTCGGGCAGAAGCAGCTGTTCTGGCTGATGGTGCTCGGCGCGGCCGGCTGCTCGTGTCGGGCGTGGTGCTGTGGCTCCCGGAGACGGTGCCGCCGTCGGCGCACTGGCTGCTCCAGGCCGCCGTGCTCGTCCACGCCGTGTCAGCCCTGGCGACCATCGGCGGTTTCATCGTGCACCTCTACATGGGCCTGGCCGTGGTCCCGGGTGGATTGCACGCCATCCTGCACGGCGACGTGAGCGAGGCCTGGGCGCGGCATCACCACGGCGCCTGGGTGGACGACACCGGAGTTCCGGTCCCCCCGCCCCGTGACGCCGGCCACTGACGCCTGTCGCCAGGCGTTCGACGCGCGGATCGCCCGTGCCGGCCGTGTCGCAGTCGAGCGGCGCTCGAGCGCGGAGGTGCTGACGTTCTTCGCCGCGGTCGCTGTCCGCCAGCGGGACCTGTTGCCGGAGGCCGCGCGGCTGGTGTCCACCGACGCCCGCTTCGCGGCCGCACTCGACATCGACGCGGTGGCGCCGCTCGTGCCGCCGTTCGTCGCCGCGCTGAGGACGGAGGCCCCGGTGCGGGTGGACGAGACGCTGGCGCCGCTGAGCCAACTCGGCGCCTTCGACTGGCAGCCGATCTGCGCCGACGTGTGGCGGCAGGGCGGGGCGATCGACGAAACCCGCGGCGCCGGCGAGGCGTTCGTCGCCGAGGCGGTGTTGCAGCCGTTCGCCGCGCTCCGGGCGGCTGCCACCCCGGGCGAAGCCGCCGCCGGCCCAGACGCGACGCGCTGCCCGCGCTGCGGCGGCCGGGCCGTAGCCGCCACGCTTCGCGAACGCGGCCACGGCGCCGGCCGGGCGCTCGTCTGCGGGTTCTGCGCCACCGCCTGGTCGGTTCCGCGCGTCGTCTGCCCGGCCTGCGGCGAGACTCGCGTCGAGGCCCTGCCCGTCTTCCGCGACGGCGATCTGCCGGCAGTGCGGCTCGACGCCTGCGACACGTGCCGCGTCTACATCAAGACGGTCGACCTGACCGTCGACGGCCGTGTCGATCCGGTCGTCGACGACCTGGCCACGCCGGCGCTCGATTCCTCTGGGCGGCGGCGGAGGGCTACCGCCGACTCAGGCCCAACCTGCTGCGGCTTTGAGACAGCGGCGCGGCTTGCCCGCACCGGCCGGGTCGAGTGACAACCGCACGACGATGCCGCTGACACGACGCGAGTGGCTCGGCGGCGTCGCCGCCGCCGCGGTGTGGTCCGCGACCGGCTCGGCCCGCGCCGCCGCGCCGAGCTACGACTTGATCATCGCCGGCGGGCGCGTCATCGACCCGACCCAGCGCCTCGACGGCCCGGCCGACGTCGCCATCGCCAACGGCCGCATCGCCCGCGTCGCCGCCGGCATCCCTGCCGCCGAGGCCCGGCGCGTCTTCGACGCCCGCGGACGGATCGTCACGCCCGGGCTCATCGACGTGCACGCGCACGTCTACGACCGTGGGATCCCGGTGTCGATCGACCCTGATCGGGTCGGGCTGCCGACCGGCGTGACCACGATTGTCGACGCCGGATTGGCCGGCGCCTCGACCTTCGCCGGCTTCCGCGCCCACGTCATCGAGCGGGCGGCGACCCGTGTCTACGCGCTGCTCAACATCGCCACGATCGGCCTGGTGGTCACCAACGAGCTCTATCTCGATCCGAAGCTGGTCGACCCGCAGGCGGCGATCCGCACCATCGAACAGCACCGCGACCTGATCCTCGGGATCAAGGTGCGCATCAACGGCCTGCCGCACGAGGTCGCCCACGACGTCGTCGCGCTCGGCCTGGCCCGTCAAGCCGCCGATGCCACCGGCCTGCCGTTGATGCTGCACTGGACACACGAGCCGGAACTGCTCGCGCTGCTGAAGGCCGGCGACATCCTGACCCACCCGTTCAACCCGCCGCCGCACGGCCAGATGCTCGACGCCAGCGGCCAGTCCTGCCGCAGATCCTGGCGTTGAAGGACCGTGGCGTCTTCACCGACTTCGCGCATGGCAACCACTTGAAATGGGAGACCGCGGAAGCGGCGGCCGCGCACGGCTGGTTCCCCGACACGATCTCGACCGACCTGCACATGGGGCACGTCCCACCGCGCGGAATCGTCTACGACCTCGTGACCACGATGTCCAAGTTCCTGCACCTGGGCATGCCGCTCGACCGGGTGGTCGCCGCCGTCACCGCCACCCCGGCGCGGATGCTGGCGTTTCCCGAGACACTCGGCACGCTGCAGGCTGGCGCGGTCGCCGACGTCACCGTGCTCGACCTGGTCGACCAGGACGTCGAGTTCGTCGACACCTTGCGCCACACCCGCGCCGGCCGGCGCCGACTGGTGACGACGGCGACCTTCAAGTCCGGGCGCGCCGTCTGACCAGCGCGCCGCCTCGTGGCAGAATCGCGGGGGCAGCCGGCCCGGCTCGGAACTCAAGAGAGGCGCGACGTGGTAGAGCTCAGAGAATCGCTGGACAGCCTGGCGCGCAGGCCCAAGACCTTCACCGGGCACCTGACCTTCCCGGCGCCCGAGAAGATCTTTCTCTACGACGACACGCTGCGCGACGGCGAGCAGATGCCGGGCGTGGCGTTCTCGCCGGCGCAGAAGCTGAAGTTGGCCGGGCTGCTGGCCGAGATGGGCATCGACGTCATGGACGTCGCCTTCCCGATTTCGTCAGCCAGCGACCGTCAGGCCCTGGTCGACATCCTGCGGGCCCAACAGGAGGGGCGACTCCGCGCCAGCCTCGACGTGCTGGCCATGTGCCGGGCGGTGCCCGGCGACATCGACTGCGTGCTCGAGTGCGTGGCCAGGGCCGGCGCGCGGCCCGCCGACGTGTCCGTGCTCATCCTGTCGACGCTGTCGGACCTTCACCTGAAGTACAAGCTCGGCCGGGCGCTGCTCAGGCAGGAAGCGCGGCCTGAATCGGCGTGGCTGGACACGCCGCTCGACTTCTACCGCGACGCCAACATCCGCATGATCACCGCCGCGGTTCGCTATGCGCGCGAACACGGCATCGAGCGCGTCGAGTTCGCGGCCGAAGACGCCAGCCGCAGCGACCTCGGCTACGCCCTGCGCTGGGCCGAGGCCAACGTCGCGGCCGGCGGCACGCGCTTCTGCTTCTCGGACACCCTGGGCGTCTTCACGCCCGAAGGCGTCGACCACTATTTCCCGCCGATCGTCGCGGCGTTGAAGTGCCAGGACGGCGGCTGCCAGCTGACCGCCCACTTCCACAACGACTTCGGGCTCGGCGCCCTGAACACCGTGCGCGCCGTCATGCACGGCGCCACGCATCCCAGCCTCACCGCCAACGGCATCGGCGAGCGGGCGGGCAACACCTCGATTCACCAGTTCGTCATGGTGCTCAAGGAGCTCTACGGCGTCACGCTGCCGCGCTTCCGCTACGACCGGCTCAACGAGCTGCGCCGGGCCGTGGAAGAGGCCTCGGGCGTGCCGATCATGCAGCACGAGCCGATCATCGGCGACGGCGTCTTCGCCCACGAGTCGGGCATGCACACCGCCGGGATCCTGATCCATCCGGCGATCTACCAGTTCATCCGCGAAGACGAGGTCGGCGGCACGCACCGTTTCATCTTCGGGAAGCATTCAGGCGCCGGCGCGATTGAGCAGGCGCTCACCAAGCACCAGGCCCGGCTCGACCGCCCAGGGCATGACGGTCGATGACGAGCTGGTCGCGAGCACGCTCGAGAAGTCAAGGAACTGCGCGCGCAGATGGTCGAGGACGGCCATGCGGCCAGGGCGATCCGGCAGCACTACGACAACCTGGAGCATCTGGGCATCAGCGAAGAAGGCCTGATCGAACTGGCGCTGACGATGAATGCGGCGAACCGCGCAGGACGCTGAACCGCGGACGGCTGGCGCGCAGGAACGCGCGCGGCTGGCCGGCGCCTAGATGTGCAATCCGGCGATGCGGTCGGCCTGCCAGCGATCGACGTCGGCCGGCGGTCACGGCGTCGGCGTGATGCAGCGTCCAGTTGAGGCAGCGATCAGATCGTCGGCGTCCTCGACGCCGACGGCCAGCCGGATCAGCCGGTCGAAGCCGCTGCGCCGCAGCTCGGCGCCGGCGTGAAGTACTCCGACACCGTCTGGTGGTGGTTGACCTTGGTGGCCAGGCCGTCGAACGACAGCGCGTAGCGGACGACGGTCGTGGTCGCGAGCACGTCGGCGATGTGCCGGGTCGCGGCCTCGTCGGCGCCGCGCGACGCGGAACGACAGCAGCGAGCCGTGGCGCACGTACTGCGCGGCGATCGCCGCGGCGTCGGGATGGTCGGCAGCGACGGATGGAACACCTCGCTCACCCGCGGATGCGACGCCAGGAACGCCGCCACGCGGCTGGCCGTCGCCGATCGCCGGGCGTGGGCGCGGCTCGGCGTCGTCGAGTCCGGCGACGATGGCCTCGGCGCGGCGCCAGTCGAGGATGCCGCCGCGCATCGCCATCAGGTCCATCACCGCGTTGGCGAGCGCGCGTGTCGCGCGTGGCGACGTAGCCCCACAGGTCGCGGTCGGTGCCGCCGAGCGCCTTGGTGCCGCTGGCCGAGCGACGACGTCGACGCCCTGCGTCGAGGAGCGGCGTGCGTGAAGGCCCACGGCGTGGCGATCGTCGAGTCGACGACCAGCCGCAGCTCCGGCGCGCGCCGCGCGCGCCGCGACGACGACGCCGCGCGAGCGCCGTCGAGGTCCTGGGCGCGCACGAGCGGGTTGGTGAACGTCTCGGCGAAGACGAAGCGCGTCTCGGGCCGGATCGCCGCGGCCAGCGCCGCGTGGTCGCCGTCGTCGACGATCGTGACCGATGCCGCCGACGCCGCTCGGCGAGCCAGCTCGAGGTAGGTCTTGCGTCTTGTTGTAGACCTGGCGCATCAGCACGGCGTGCGCGCCGGGCGTCATCAGCACGTCGAAGACCAGCGCGGTGGCCTGCATGCCCGAGTCGCAGACCAGCACGCGCGCCGGCGGCCTCGAGCGCCTTGAGTCGGCCGATCAGCGCCGCCGTGGCCGTCGTGCCGTAGCGGGCGTAGAGGTGCGGCAGGTCCGACCAGCGCCCTCGCCGGCGAACAGGAACGCGGCCTTGCCCTCCTGCCACGCGACGGCGCGCGCCGAGCCGAACAGATCGAGCTGCACCGTGGGCTCGTCGGGGTGCAGGTAGGCGAGCCCGGTGCGCCGCGCGTGCGCGTCGAGCGCCTCGTGGAGCTCGCGCGTCGCCGCGGCCATCGCGGCGAGCGGCGGGCCGCTCGGCCGGGCAGCGCGGCGGGGTCGAGCCACGCGTCGGATGACGCTCACTCGAGGACCCCGAGGCACAGGCACGTGCTCGACGCGGCCAGCCGCGTCGACCGCTCGCGCACGGCGACCATCGGCGCGTCCTGGCTCGGCGAGAGCATGAACGCCGGGTGCACGCGGTCGGGCTCGCCGCGGGCGGCGCGGTTCTGCACGGTGAGGCCGGCCCGGCGCACGAGGCTCTCGATCCGCCGTTCGAGGCCGGGATGCGGCTCGCCGGTGACGCGCAGGTAGTGGCGGCGCGGCGCCGGCGGCACGGCGCTGCCCGGGGCCGCCACCGGCAGCGCCTGCGGCACCGGCCAGCGCGACCGAGTTGTCCTGCGCCAGGTCGATGAGATCGCCGAGCACGGCGGTCGCGGTCGGCAGCGCGCCGGCGCCCTTGCCGAACAGGCTGAGGTCGCCCGACGACGCGCAGCGCAGGTAGACGGCGTTGTATTCCTCCTCGACCGAGGCGAGCAGGTGCCAGACGGCAGCAGCAGCGGCTCGACCGCCATGTCGAGCGCGCCGTCGATGCGCGCCGCCCGGGCGATCAGCCGGATGCGACAGCCCATCGACTCGGCCAGATCGCAGTCGGCCGGCCCGAGCTCGCGGATGCCGCGCACCAGGAAGCCGTCGGGCCGCACCCAGGCGCCGAAGGCGCGATAGGCCAGGATCGAGAGCTTCGCGGCGGCGTCGTGGCCGTCGAGGTCGGCCGACGGATCGGCCTCGGCGAAGCCGAGCGCCTGCGCCTCGGCGACCGCCTCGTCGAGCGACAGCTCGGCCTGCTCGAGCCGCGTCATCACGAAGTTGCAGGTGCCGTTCACGATGCCGGCGAGGCTGTCGATCTCGTCGGCGCGGTGGCTCAGGTGGCGGATGATCGGCAGCGCCGCGGCGGCGGCCGCCTCGCAGTAGAGCGGCGTCGCGGTGCGCTGGGCGAGCACGCCGAGCTCGGCGAGCTTCGAGGCGAGCAGCGCCTTGTTGGCGGTGACCACCGGCTTGCCGGCGGCGAGCGCGGCGGTGAGGATCGGCTCCATCGCCGTGCCGCCGGCGACCTCGACGACGACGTCGACCTTCGGGTCGCTGACGAGATCGAGCGGCCGATCGGTGAGCGGAATGCCGGCGGCCAGCGGCCCGCGGTCCTTGTCGAGGTCGCGCACCGCGATGCGCGAGACGCGGAAGCGCACGCCGTAGCGATCGGCGACCGCGCCGTGCTGGCGTTCGATCATCTCGAGCAGGCCGCGGCCGACGGTGCCGCAGCCGACCATGCCGATGCGCAGCTCGCGCACCGGCTCGACGCCGACGCCCTCGAAGCGCGGCCGCGCGCCGACCGCGCGGCGCGCCGCCGAACGCGCCGGCGCCGCGCAGCAGCTCGGCGAGCCGATCCTGATCGGCGAGGAACGCGTCGTGGCCGTACAGCGAGTCGAGCTTCCACAGCGACGACTGCGCGCCGGCCGCCTGCAGCTCGCGGTGCAGCTCGACCTGCAGCGCCCACGGAAACAGCATGTCGCCGGGCACGCCGACGACGATCGTGTCGGCGGTGACCCGCTCGAGCAGCGGCGCGCCGGCTCGCGGCATCGGTGCCGATGGCGCCGCGATCGATCGCCTCGCTGAGCAGCAGGAACGTCCTCACCGGGAAGCGCTCGGCGAAGCGCCGGCCGTGGTGCTCGAGATACTCGGCGACCGGCGGCCGTTCGAGCCCGGGTTCGAGCTTGCCGAAGCGCGTGTCGAGCTCGTCGCGGCCGCGATAGGTCAGCATGCCGAGCTGGCGGGCGCGGCTCATGCCGGTGGCGACGTCGCCGTTGCGGATGGCCGTCGCGCACCAGCTCGCGCTGGAGGTGGCGCGTCGCCGTGCCCCAGCCGTCGGGCCGCAGCCCGGCCGAGATGGCGATGAGCCGGCCGCACCGCTCGGGATGCCGCACGGCGAACGCGACGCCGACCATGCCGCCGAGGCTGGCGCCGATGAACGTGACCGGCGTCGTGCAGCCGACGCCGTCGAGCCACGCCGCCACCAGATCGGCGAGCCCGAGCACCGAGATCGCCGGCACCGCCCCGGGTCGTCGTCGAAGCCGCGCCAGGTCGATCCGTTGCCGGGCCAGCACGGACAGAGCACGGTCATGCGGGCCGGGTCGATGAGGTCGGGCGCGAAGAGCGCCGGCCACCACGGGTCGCTGCCGCCGTGGGCGTCGCCGCTTGCCGTCGCCGAGCGGAAACGGCGAGGCGGTGATGCCGCCGACGACCACGACCACCGGCGCCGTGCCCAGCTCGGGCCCGTAGGCCCAGCCGCCGAGCGCGACGTCGCCGAGCGTGTGACCGTCGATGACGATGTCGGGACGGTGGACGTCGAGTCGACGCGGCACCACGGCGGTGAGCAGGGTCTCGGGCATGGCGAATCGCTAGCCTACACTATAAAGCAACATATCTACATTGGTAGATTAGTGATTTGTAGGGACCAGGGGATCGAGGGAACGGGGACCAGGGCGAGCATGCCCGTGGCTTGACACCTTCGCGAGCGGCGTGGGATAAGCAGAACATCGTGTTCGCGGTCCTGACCTGCGCGTGTTGTTGCCGTGGAGCCCAAGCCTCCGCCAGCCGCGCTGTGTCTTCGTGGATCGTGCCCCGCTAGTTCTTCACCCGCACGACCCGTTCTCCAGTTTCGAGCCCGGACGGCTGCCAAGCCCTCCGGGCTTTTTGCGTTTCCCCATTCGGTGGTGCACGTGTTGAGGAGCAGAGCGATGAACAGACAGAGGAGCCGTAGGATGGCTGGGCGCGATGGCGCTGGCGCTGACGATCGGCGCCGCTGCGCCGGCGGCGGCCGCCGACGACGCGCGCCTGGCCGGGCGCTGGGACGCGGTCGTGGTGGCGTCGGACGTCGAAGTGCCGTTTCCCTTCGAGATCGTCGGCGAAGGCACGGCGCTGCGCGCGTCGTTCTTCAACGGCGAGCGGCGTATCACCTCGACCAGCGCCACCGTCACCGACACGCAGGTGGTGTTCCGCTTCGAGCAGTATGCGTCGTCGCTGACCGCCACCCTCGAGGACGGCCGGCTCACCGGCGAGTACCGGCGTGCGCGGGGCGAGCCCTATCGCTTCCGCGCCGCCCGCGCCGTCGAGACCGCGGTCGCCGCCGAGGGCGTGCCGTCGATCGACGGCACCTGGATCGTCAGCGCCAAGAGCAACAAGGGCGAGACGGCGTGGCGCTTCATCGCCCGGCAGTCGGGCGCCCGCGTCGAGGCGACCATCCTGCGCGTCGACGGCGACACCGGGACGCTGAGCGGCGGGTTCCGCGACGGACGGTTCGTGCTGAGCCATTTCTCGGGCGCGCGGCCGCTGCTGCTCGAGGTGCACCCGAAGGCCGACGGCACCCTGACGCTGACGCAGAACGGCAAGACCGAGCTGGTGGCGGCGCGGGTCGGTGCGGCCGCGGCGGCCAGCATCGGTGCGCCGACCGATCCGGCGCTCCACACCCGTCTGAAGGATGCGGCCGAGCCCTTCCGCTTCAGCTTCCCCGACCTCGAGGGCCGTGTCGTCAGCAACACCGACCCGCAGTTCCGCGGCAAGGTGGTGCTGGTGAACATCAGCGGCAGCTGGTGCCCCAATTGCCACGACGAGGCGCCGTTCCTCGCCGCGCTCTACGACAAGTACCGCGCCAAGGGCCTCGAGATCGTGACGCTGTCGTTCGAGGAGGCCGACCAGCTCGCCAACCCGACGCGTCTGCGCGCGTTCATCGCCACCTATGGCCTCCACTACACGGTGCTGCTGCCCGGGCGAACCCGACCAGCTCGCCGAGAAGGTGCCGCAGGCCGAGAACCTGAACGCCTTCCCGACGACGTTCCTCCTCGGGCGGGACGGGCGGGTGCGCGGCGTGCACGCCGGCTTCCCGAGCCCGGGCAGCGGCGAGTTCTACACCAAGGCCGAACACGGAATCACCGAGCAGGTCGAACGCCTGCTGGCCGAGCGTCCGGCGTCGCGATGACCGCGCCGGCTTGCCTCGCCGCCGTCGCTGCGCTGGCGTGGCCGCTGACCGCGGCGCCGGCCGCGGCGCAGTCGGCGCGTCCCCGCGCCGAGGTGACGCCGAGCGTCGTCTCGGCGCCCGTCAAGGCGGGCGAGACCGCCCGTCTGTCGCTCCGAGTCCGCCTGCCCGAGGATGTCCACGTGCAGGCCCACGAGCCGCGAGACCCGTCGCTCATCCCGACGGTGCTCACGGTGGAGGCGCCGCCAGGCACCACGGTGGAAGCGGTCGTCTACCCGCCGCCCACCGACCTGACGCAGGCCGGTCGCCGCGAGCCGCTCGCGGTGCTCGGCCCCGAGTTCGTGATCGACGTGCGGCTGTCGCTGGCGGCCTCGGCTGCGGCCGGCGACCTGGCGGTGCCGGCGGTGCTGCGCTACCAGGCGTGCAACGCCTCGGTGTGCTTTCCACCGGCGCGCGCGACGCTGACCTGGCAAGTGCCAGTTACGCGGGCGCCGTGACGAGGCGGGGCGGCGGATGAGTCACGGGGTGCGGTGGCGAAGAGGCTAACGCGGCGGCCTGCAAAGCCGCTATTCGAGGGTTCGAATCCCTCCCGCACCTCCATCTTCGCTCGCAGGCTCGCTCGATGCGGCGCGGCAGGTCTAGAGCGCCTCGACGTAGGGCAGCTCTTTAGAGCTGCCTCGAGGTCTTAGAGCCGCCTCAAAGCAGAGCGAAGCCTCGAGGCAGCGCTGAAAGCTCTGCGCCTACATTACAAACGCTTAGCGGTGCAGCGCGACGAGGTCGCCGATGCTCACGGCGTCGCTGGCGCGCTCGATGCGGATCGTCGCCGACTCGGGGCGTACCGCGATGATGATCGCGTCGGCGACCTGGACGACCGGGCCGCGCTCGCCGAGCGAGCGGCGGAAGACCGTGAGCCGCTGACCGCGTTCGGCGCCCTGGGCGGCGCCGCGGTCGATGACCATCAGCTGACGCGGCGCGCCGAGCGTCTGGCCGTGCTCGCCGAGGATGACGTGCGCCGGGTCGTCGTATTGCGGCGTGCGCAGCCCCTGCGCGGTCCACATCGGCAGCGCGTCGAAGGGCTCGACCGTGTCGCCGGCGAAGAGCTCGCCGCAGGCGTAGACGACGATCGCGACCGACGAGTCGTCGCCGGCCTCCACGACCTGGATCAGGCCCGCGGTCTGTTCGCCGCTGCCGGCGCGGGTGGGCTTCATCCCGCGGTCGCCGGTGAGGAAGCGGCGGCGCACGACCAGGTTCTGCCCGGTTTCGAGCCCCAGGTCGGCGCCGACGTCGAGCACCAGCACGTCGCCGCGCCCGTACAGCCGCCGGCCCGGCTCGTCGCGATGGGCCACGAGATGGCCAATGGTGAGGCTGGTATCGCTGGCCTGGCCCGGGCCGCACACCGAGGCGAGCACCTCGGGCGGCACCGGAATGGGCTCGGGCTTGCGCGGCGCGGAGAGCTGCACGGGTGGGGCCGGGGGCGGAGGTGGTGGCGGCGGTGGCGGCGGCGCCGGGGCCTCGGCCACGACCTGGACCGTTTCGGCCAGCGAGGCCAGGCCGAGCTGCTGGTCGAGGATGAAGAGCTCGCCCTGCCGCACCTCGACGCCGGCGCGGGTGCGGGCTTCGAATCCGGTCAGCTCGAACGTCACGTTGTAGAGGTCGGGCGGCAACGTCGGCGACACGTACTGGCCGACGCCGTCGGTGACCAGGGTCGTCGGGGCTCCCGGCGCCGTGGGCCGCAGCGTGACGGTGACGCCCGGCAGGGCCGCGCCCGACCCGTCGGTGACGCGCCCGGTGAGCCGGCCGCCTTCGGCCTGCTGCGCCCGGGCCGGGGCGGCGGCCGCGCCGCCCAGGGACAGGGCGGCGACGACGCAGACGATCGAACGGGCCATGGCGGTCATCGAGCTGGCACTCCGGGGGACGATCGTCCGCTCTATCGGCGCCGGCAGTCGCCGGCTGCAGGGTCGCCACGAGGGGCTCTAAACTGGCGTTCGTGCGTCCCCGCCCCCGTCGTTCGCTCCGCGCCGGCCCGACCCTGGCCACCGCCGCCACCACCCGCACCCGAGCCGCCGGCCCGGCTGGCCGCACCGTGCCCCTGGCGGCGGACGGCGAGGTCGTCACCAGCCCCGATACCGGCCATGCCTACCGGATCGGGCGACTGTTGGGTCAGGGAGGCTTCGGTCAGGTCTACCTGGCCCGCCGCCTGGGCCGCGCCCGCGGCGTGCCCGCCGAGGTCTGTCTCAAGATCAGCGCCCACATCGACGGCTGGCTGCGCGAGGCCTATTTCGGCCAGCTCCTGCAGTCGCATCCGCGGGCGATCCAGGTCTTCGACTGCTTCCCGGTGCTGCGGCCCGACGGCCGGATGCTCTACGTGCTCGCGCTCGAATACGCCGCGCTCGGCGACCTCAGCTCGTACCTGGCACGTTCGACCCGGCCGTGGAGCGAGACCAGCACCCGGCGCGAGATCGCCGGCGTGCTCGAGGTGCTCGGCAAGCTGCACCGCGGCCAGCTCCTGCACCGCGACCTGACCCCCCTCAACGTCTTCGTCTGCGACGGCGCGACGCTCAAGCTCGGCGACTTCGGCATCGTGCGCCAGCAGAGCGACCACCGCGGCATCACCGCCCGCACGATGAACACGCTCACCGCGCCGAGCGAGCTCATCGCCGGCCTGGTGCCGAAGTGGCAGGCGCGCGACGACGTCTACCAGGTGGGCCAGCTGCTGGCGATGCTGGTCAAGGGCGACGCCCGGTCGCGGATCCGTCCGGCCGACGTGCGGCGGTTGGAATGCGGCGACGACCTCAAGGAGATCATCTATCGCTGCATCGGCGAGCGGCGGAAGCGCTACGAGAGCGCCGACGAGCTCATCACCGCGCTGCGACGGAAGCCGGCGGCGCTCGCCACCGGCCGGGTGCGCACGTTGAAGGGCGTGCACCTGGCGTTCACCGGCATCCTGGCCCGTCCGCGGGCCGAGGCGGCCAAGGCGGCGACCCGGGCTGGAGCCGTGGTGCACGGCGCGCCGTCGGCGAAGACGTCGGTGATCGTGCGCGGCGCGCCCAACCCGTTGCAGGCCGCCGGCAAGGCCGGCGGCATCAAGCTGATGGAGATCAAACGGCTGCGCGAGAAGGGGCTGCGCATCGCCGTGCTCGAGGAGCGCCAGTTCTGGCGCCTGGTCGCGAAGCGCTGACCGGGGTCAGGCTGCCGGCACCGCGGCGCTCATGTTCAACCGCCAGTAGTCGAGCGTGAAGGCTGGAGACTCAGCCGCGGCCCGGGCCGTGACCTCGTCGATGAACCGTCCGCGCAACCCGTCGGGCAGCTGCGCCAGGTGCGGGTGGTAGATCACCGTGGTGACGAAGGCGCGGTAGTCGGTCTCGGTGGCGAGCGTCGTCGGCGCTTCGACCAGCTCGGTGACCACCCGCTCGAACCCGGCGGCGTGCAGTCGCGCCGCCGTCGCTTCGGCCGACGCGAACTCCCACACCCCCGGCCAGCCGGCGAAATAGGGCGCGAACGGCGGCTGCGTCATGACCTCCTCGGCGAGCGCGTGGGCGTGCGCGAGATTCGGGCCGCCGCCGCACTGCGCGTGCAGCCGTCCGCCCGGGCGCAGCGCCAACCGCAGATTGGCGAACAGGCCGCCGTGGTCGCGGACCCAGTGGAACGTCGCGGTACTGAACACGACGTCGGCCCAGCCGCTCACCGGCACCAGCGGCAGCGCGGCCTGCACGAATTGCACGCGCCCGGCGTAGGCCGGCCGGAGGTTGGCGCGGGCGACCTCGAGCATGTTGCGCGATCGGTCGAGCGCCAGCACCCGGCCGCGCGGCAGCCGGTCGAGCAGCGCGGCGGTGAGCCGGCCCGACCCGCAGCCGGCGTCGATCACCCGTTCCGACCCGTCGAGCGCCAGGCGATCGAGCACGGCGTGGCCCCAGCCGGTCTGTGGCGCCGCCACCGCGTGATACGACTTGGCATCCCACTCGCTGGACATGGGCCGGGGTTCAGTCTAGTGCGCTTCACCGAATGTCACGCCCCGGCCAGGGGAAACGCCGCCGCCGGCGAACCGTCGTGGAGGTTGGCGCCGCGATGATTTACCCTTGAAGGTCACGTCAACGGGAGGATCGGTCGCGCATGCAGGTCTTGGTCACCGGCGGGGCAGGGTTCATCGGATCGCATCTCGTCGATGCGTTGATCGCGCGTGGCCACGAGGTGCGCATCCTCGACGCCCTGGTCCCGCAGGTGCACGGCGCCGACGCGACCTGGCCGGCCTGGGTGCCGGCCGTCGTCGACGCCCGCCGAGGTGACGTGCGCGACCCGGCGGTGTGGGAAGACGCCCTCGCCGGCTGCGAGGTGGTCTACCACCTCGCCGCCGAAGTCGGCGTCGGCCAGTCGATGTACGAGATCACCCGCTACATGGACGCCAACACGATGGGCACCGCCCACCTGCTGGAGATCTTCGCCCACGGCCGCCACCGCCCGCGCAAGCTGATCGTCGCCTCGTCGATGTCGATCTACGGGGAAGGGCGCCTATCGCACCACCAGCGGCGCCGTCGTCTACCCGATGCTGCGCACCGACCGCACGCTGCAGCAACGCGACTGGGACCGCTTCGACCCGCACGTCGATCTGCTGACGCCGCTGCCGACCGACGAGGAGAAGCCGCTGCGGCCGACCTCGATCTACGCCGTCTCCAAGCGCGACCAGGAAGAGATGTGCCTGTCGGTCGGCCGGGCCTACGGCATCCCGACGGTGGCGTTCCGCTTCTTCAACGTCTACGGTCCGCGGCAGGCGCTGTCCAACCCGTACACCGGGGTGGCGGCGATCTTCAGCGGCCGGCTGCTGAACGGCAAGGCGCCGGTGATCTTCGAGGACGGCCGCCAGGGGCGCGACTTCATCAACGTCAAGGACATCGTGCAGGGCCTGCTGCTGGCGCTCGACACCGACGCCGCCGACTACGAGCCCGTCAACCTCGGCACCGGCCGCTGCACCAGCGTGCTCGACGTCGCCGAGACGCTGATCCGGCAGCTCGGCGTCGACGTCGTCCCCGACGTCAACAACCAGTACCGCGCCGGCGACATCCGCTTCTGCTTCGCCGACATCGGCAAGGCGCGCCGGTTGCTCGGCTTCGAGCCGACGGTGACGTTCGAAGCCGGGATGGAGGAGCTGATCGGCTGGCTTCGCACCCAGACGGCGGTCGATCGCGTCGACACGGCGTCGGCGGAACTGGCGGCGCGCGGCCTGACGCGGTGACCGTGGCCCAGCCCCACATCGTGGTGGTCGTGCTCAACACGAACCGCCGCGACGACACGCTGGCCTGTCTCGACTCCCTGGCGCGGCTCGACTACGCCAACCGCACCGTGCTCGTGCTCGACAATGCCTCGACCGACGGGTCGAACGAGGCGATCCGGGCGGCGCTTCCCGAGGTGCGCATCGTGCCGCTCGCCGACAACCGCGGCTACGCCGGCAACAACAACGTCGGCATCGCCGCGGCGCTCGAGTTGGGCGCCGACTGGGTGCTGGTGCTGAACGAGGACACGATCCTCGATCCGGGCTGCTTCACCGAGCTGATGCGCGCGGCGGCCGATCCGGCCGTGGGGATTGTCGGGCCGATGGTCTACCACCACGACGAGCCGGCGGTGATTCAGTCGGCCGGCGGGCTGATCGACAAGCACTGGAACGCGTGGCACACCGGCCAGAACGAGGACGACACCGGCCAGTTCCCCGAGCGGCGCACGGTCGACTGGATCTCGGGGTGCGCGATCCTGGTGCGGCGGCAGGTCATCGAGCAGGTCGGCCCGCTCGACGACCGGTTCTTCTACTACTGGGAAGAAACCGAGTGGTGCGTGCGTGCCGCCCGGGCCGGCTGGCACATCGTCCACGCGCCGCGGGCCAAGCTCTGGCACAAGGGCGTGACCCGTCACTACCGGCCGGGCCCGAACGTCGCCTATTACAACACCCGCAATCGCCTGCTGCTGATGTCCAAGCACGGGGCGTCGACCGCCGCCTGGCTGCGGACCTGGAGCGGTCTGGCGCGCACCCTGGTCAGCTACAGCGTGAAGCCGCGGTGGCGGGAGCGGCGGGCGAGTCGCGACGCGATCTGGTGGGGCGCCAGCGACTTCCTGCGCGGCCGCTGGGGCCAGATGCCGCCGCGCTGACCGGCACGCGCCCGGGCGGCGGCCCGGCACCCGGCTGCCGGACCTGTGCCGCGAGGTCCGACCGGCCTGGCCCGCTGCACGGATCGGCCTCCGGCGGCCCATCCGGCCCACTCAGAAAACTGCACGCACCCATGCGCTGGGTGGTTTAGTATCTGCACGTTAGCAAGCCGGGTCGGCCATGTCGGCCGCGGTCGGTCACTCGTTCGGAGACCTCACATGTCGAAGCATCACGGGCTTGGGCGCAGGACGTTTCTTCAGAATGCGGGGATGACGGCGCTCCTGGGCGCGGTCGGCGGCGGCGCTCCGTCGGTGGCCGCAGCTGCGGTGGCGCGGCGTCGCCCAGGGCATGGGCGGCAAGTTCGACTTCGACACGCCGTACAACCGCTTCGGCACCAACTCGATCAAGTACGACCAGCAGCTCCGCGTGTTACGGCAAGGACAGCATCCAGGTCGGCATGGGCATCGCCGACATGGACTTCCGCGCCGCGCCGTCGATCACCAAGGCGCTGGCCGCGCGTCTGCAGCACGAGAACTGGGGCTACCTCGACATGCCCGAGTCGTTCAGCCGAGGGCGTCATCGCCTGGAACAAGAACCGCTACGGCGTGACCATCGAGCCGTCGCAGCTGGTCATCGCCGCCGGCGTCCACCCGGCCCTCATCGCCACGCTGAAGGCGTTCTCGCCGAAGGGCACCAAGGTGCTGCTGCAGACGCCGACCTACAACGGCTTCTACAGCGACCTGACCGCCAGCCAGACCACTAGCCGAAGAGGTGCCGCTCAAGTCAACGCCGACGGCAAGTTCGCGATGGACTTCGAGCGTTCGAGAAGCAGATCAGCGTCGACACCAACTCGTTCATCCTGTGCAACCCGCAGAACCCGACCGGGAACTGCTGGAGCGCCGAGGACCTGACCCGCATCGGCGAAATCTGCCTGAAGCACCGGGTGGTCGTGCTCGCCGACGAGATCCACTGCGACTTCGTCGCCAAGGGCCAGAAGTACACGCCGTTCGCCAGCCTGCCCAACAAGGCGATCGTCGACAACAGCATCACCTTCAAGGCGGCCAGCAAGTCGTTCGGGCTGGCCGCGCACAAGACTGGCGTGGTTCTACTCGACCAACCCCGGCTACCTCGACCGCATCAAGGTGCACCACCGCGCCGACCTCAACACGCTGGGCTATCGTCGCCAACCATGGGCGCCTACACGCCGAGGGCGAGGAGTGGCTGAACCAGCTGGTCGAGTACATCGACGGCAACACCAGCTTCGCCGCCGACTTCGTCAACAGCAAGCTGCCGGGCGTCAAGACCGCCAAGCCGCAGGGCACGTACTCTGATGTGGCTCGACTTCACCGAGGCTGGCCGACGATCGGCACGGCAAGGCGTGGCCGCCGACTACAACCGCACCAAGGCCGCCGACGCGCCGTGCTGACCCAGGAGCAGATGCTCGAGCGCATCTGGTGAAGAACGCGAAGGTGCACCTCAACGCCGGGCACATCCTACGGCAAGGGCAGCGACAACCACATGCGCATGAACGTCGGCGACGTCGCGCCGCACGCTCGAACTGGCGCTCAACAACCTGGCCGGCGCGCTGACCAAGACCTCGAGCATGTAGCACGCCACTGCACTCTTCGGCTCAGCGACGGGGGCGGCGCTTGCCGCCCTCGTCGCTGTGTACGGACGCGGCGCGGTGGGCCGCGAGGTTGGCTGGTCGGGCCAACGGGTTGGCCGGCGCTGCGCGGCGCCGGGCGTGCGAAATCAGGCCGTGAGGGACGTCGGCGCGGTCCTGGCGCTCTCTTTGCCAGCGACCACTGCAAGGAGTTCCCGCAATCGATGGCTTTCCCGTATTCCGCTCTTCGCCCTGACCGCACCGCCGCTCAGCGTTCGCCCTGTCGGACGGACCGGAGTTGGCGTCGATGGCGCTGCTGGCGCTGGTGCTCGCGGCGCTGTCGATCGCCGCCGCGCCGGCTGCCCGACAGCCGGTGCCGGCCGTGACCACCGCGCCTCGCGGGCGGCGCCGGCCAGCCGCGGCCTCTACACGCGCTCGATCGTGACCGACTCGATGCGGATGTCCTTCAGCGGACGATCCTGACGGCCGGTGGCGGTCTTGCCGATCGCGTCGATCACGTCCATGCCCTCGGCGATCTCGCCGAAGACCGAGTGCTTGTTGTCGAGCCACGGCGTCGGCACCAGCGTGATGAAGAACTGGCTGCCGTTGGTGTTCGGGCCGGAGTTGGCCATCGACAGGATGCCGGGCTTGTCGTGGCTTGCAGACCCGGGCGCGAACTCGTCTTCGAACTGGTAGCCCGGGCCGCCCATGCCGTTGCCCTGCGGGCAGCCGCCCTGGATCATGAAGTCGGCGATCACGCGGTGGAAGACCAGGCCGTCGTAGAAGGGACGCGTCGACTTGGCCCGCGTGGACGGGTCGGTCCACTCCTTGGTGCCCTGGGCCAGCGCGACGAAGTTGGCCACGGTCTTGGGCGTCTCCTTCTCGAAGAGCCGGACGGTGAAGTTGCCCGCGGTCGTGGCGAATCGGGCGTAGAGTCCTGGTGTCATCCGACGATCATACCGCCACTCGGCCGCGCTCCGCCGGCGGCCACGATAAGATCCGGCACGCGCCTCGATGTCCGCGACCCACGCTTTCCGCCGCCGACCTGCAGGCGCTCGCCGACCGGCCGGCACCGCGATCCATTCCGCGTGCTCGGGCCGCATGCCGAGCCGAGCGGCATCGTCGTCCGCGCCGGTGCGACCGCCGGCGCACGCGCGTCGACGATCGTCGACGCCCGGAGCGGCGCCGGCGACGCCGATGGCCCGCGTCCACGACGCCGGCGTCTTCGCAGGCGCGCGTCGCGGCGCCGTCGCTCGAGGGCTTCGACTACCGCCTGCGCGTCACCGCCGGCGACGGCACCGAACGGTGCTGTCGACGACCCGTACCGCTACGGCTCGGCCTTCGGCGAGCTCGACGGCCACCTGTGGCGCGAGGGCACGCACCAGCGCGCCTACGCGGCGCTCGGCGCCCGGCCGCTCCGTCACGGCGCTCGCCGACGGCGTCCACTTCGCGGTCTGGGCGCCCAACGCAGACGCGGGTCAGCGTGGTCGGCGACTTCAACGGCTGGGACGCCCGCGTGCATCCGATGCGCTTCCTGGCCTCGGCCGGCGTCTGGGACATCTTCATTCCCGGGCTCGGCGCCGGGCCGCGCTACAAGTTCGACGTGCGCGACGGCGCGCGGCCGCAGCTTCCTCAAGGCCGACCCCTTCGCGCGCTGGTCGGAGCTGCCGCCCGATACCGCCTCGATCGTCTGGCAGGACGGCTACGTCTGGGGCGACGCCGGCGTGGATGGCCGCGCCGCGACGCGCAGCCGGCGGCGGCCGCCGCGCCGATGTCGATGTACGAGGTGCATCTCGGCTCGTGGCGCCGCGCCGAGCACGGCGCGCGGACGATGACCTATCGCGAGATGGCCGAGACGCTCGTGCCCTACGCCCGCGACATGGGCTTCACGCACCTCGAGCTGATGCCGGTGATGGAGCACCCGTTCACCGGCTCGTGGGGCTATCAGGTCACCGGCTTCTTCGCGCCGACCAGCCGCTTCGGCACGCCCGACGACTTCCGGGCGCTGGTCGACGCCTGTCACCAGGCCGGCCTCGGCGTCGTGCTCGACTGGGTGCCGGGCCACTTCCCGAAGGACGCGCACGGCCTGGCCCGCTTCGACGGCACGGCGCTCTACGAGCACGCCGACCCGCGGCAGGGCGAGCACCAGGACTGGGGCACGCTGGTCTTCAACTACGGCCGGCATGAAGTGCGCTCGTTCCTGGTCAGCAGCGCGCTCTACTGGCTGCGCGAGTTCCACATCGACGGGCTGCGCGTCGACGCGGTCGCGTCGATGCTCTATCTCGACTACTCGCGCCAGGCGGGGGAGTGGGTGCCGAACCAGTTCGGCGGCCGCGAGAACCTCGACGCGGTCGCCTTCCTGCGCCACCTCACCGGCGTGATCCGCGCCGCGCATCCCGGCGTGCTGCTGGTGGCCGAGGAGTCGACGTCGTGGCCGGGCGTGACCCGCGACGGCCACCTCGGCGGTCTCGGCTTCACCCACAAGTGGAACATGGGGTGGATGCACGACATGCTCGACTACTGCGGACACGACCCGCTGTTCCGCAAGTGGCATCACGACAAGATCACCTTCTCGCTGCTCTACGCCTTCAGCGAGCGCTTCCTGCTGCCGTTCTCCCACGACGAGGTCGTGCACGGCAAACGATCGCTGCTCGCGAAGATGCCGGGCGACGTCTGGCAGAAGCACGCCACGCTCCGGACGCTGTTGGGCTACATGTTCGCGCACCCGGGCCGCAAGCTCCTGTTCATGGGCGCCGAGATCGGCCAGTGGCGCGAGTGGAACCACGACGGCGAGCTCGATTGGCCGGTGCTGGGCGATCCGCAGCACCAGGGGCTGCAGCGCTGGGTCCGCGATTTGAACCACACCTATCGCGCACACCGCGCCGCTGTGGGCCGAGGACTTCGCGTCCGAGGGCTTCGCCTGGATCGACTGCCACGACCACGAGAACAGCATCGTGTCGCTGGTGCGGCGCGACCCGGCCACCGACCACGTGGTCGTGGCGGTCGCCAACTTCACGCCGACGCCGCGCACCGGCTACCGGATCGGCGTGCCGCGGCCGGGCGGGTGGCGCGAACGCCTGAACAGCGACGCCGCCGTCTACGGCGGCAGCAACGCCGGGAACGGCGGCCGGCTCGAGCGCCGAACCCGTCCCCAGCCACGGCCATCCGCAGTCGCTGGCCCTCACGATCCCACCGCTTGGATTTCTCCTGCTCGAACCCGAGGCCGACGCGGCGGCCCCTGGGCCGTAATCCCTGGTCCCTGGTCGCCTGATCCCCGGTCCCTGCCGGTACGGCACACCGCGTGCAGAGGGCTCGGCCGTGCTGCACGACCTCGAGCGTCGCACGCGGGCGCGGTTTCGGCGGGCCGAACCACCGACCCGGGTGGCCCGAGCCCGCCTGGTCAGTGACGAAAGCACGCTCATCAGGGACGAAGGGCACTCGGGCTTGCGCACGCCGCGCAGGCGCGCCTTGACCACGGCGCGTGGCGCCTCGATAGTGGACGAATGACCTCCGCGTCCGGCGCCTTGCGTCCCCGGCTCGATCTTCGGCGCCGCCACGGTGCTCGGGTTCTTCTCGGCGTTCACCGCCTACTACTACGTCACCACGTTCGCGCAGCGCGGCAAGCCGGCCTCGTTCCCGTTCCTGCTGCTGCTGAACCTGAATTACTGGTACAGCTGGGCGCTGCTCACGCCGGGCATCCTGTGGCTGGCGCGCCGTTTTCCCTTCGGCGAGACCTGGCAGCGCAGCGCCCCGGTGCACGCCGTCGGCGTGTTCGCCAGCACGCTGGCGCACGTCACGCTGGTGATGCTCGGGCGCGGCTTGATCTACACCTGGGCCGGGGAATCGCCGGGCGAATGGGGCATGGAATTCCGCCGCATGTTCTTCCTGAACTTCGACTGGGAGATGATGACCTACTGGGCCATCGTCGGCGTCAGCCACGCGCTGCGCTACCATTACGAATCCCAGGATCGGGCGCTGCGTGCCTCGCGGCTCGAGACCCGCCTCATGGAGGCGCAGCTGCAGACGCTGCAACGGCAGTTGCAGCCGCATTTCCTGTTCAACACGCTGAACACCATCTCGGCGCTGATGCATCGCGACGTCGAGGCCGCCGACGAGATGCTGGCCCGTTTGGGCGACCTGCTGCGCCTGTCGTTCGAGACGCTGGGCGTGCAGGAAGTGGCCCTCAGCCAGGAGCTCGACTTCCTGGGCAAGTACGTCGACATCGAGCGGGCCCGCTTTCGCGAGCGGCTCGAGGTGACCTTCGAGGTGGCCCCCGACAGCCTGGATTGCCTGGTGCCAAACCTTTTGCTGCAGCCACTCGTCGAAAACGCCATCCGGCACGGCATCGGGCCGCGGATCGGTCCGGGCCACGTGCTGGTGCGGGCGTCCCGCGCCGGTTCGGTCCTGGAACTGGAAGTGCGGGACGACGGTGTCGGCGTCCCGGCCGCGAAGCTGTCCGATCTCGAACACGGGGTCGGGCTGTCGAACACGCGGTCGCGGCTGGTGCATCTCTACGGCGACCATCACCGGTTCGAGGTGCGCCGGCCGGCCGGCGGCGGATTGTCGGTGGTGATCGCGATTCCGATCGACGAGGTGGCCACCGAGGCCAGCGAGCTCGAGGCGAGTGAGACCGCGCGAGAGGGACCGAGGCGATGGAGGGCGTAGCGTGACCAAGATCCGGACGATGGTCGTGGACGACGAGACGATGGCGCGCGAGCGCATCGTCGGCCTGCTGCAGCAGGAGAAGGACATCGAGCTCATCGGCCAGTGCGCCGACGGCCAGCAGGCGGTGGACGCGATCACGCACCAGCAGCCCGATCTGGTGTTCCTCGACGTCCAGATGCCGGCCTGCGACGGGTTCGGCGTGATCGAGAAGGTCGGCGCCGAGAAGATGCCGGCCGTGGTGTTCGTGACCGCCTACGACGAGTACGCGCTCAAGGCCTTCGAGGTCCATGCCCTCGACTACCTGCTGAAGCCGTTCGGCCGCGACCGGTTCCAGCAGACCCTGCAGCACGCGCGCAGCGCACGTCGAGCGGCGCCGCGCCGGCGATCTGGGCAAGCGGCTGATGGCGCTGGTGCAGGACATCAAGCCCGAGCCGCAGCGCCTCGATCGGCTGGTGGTGAAGTCGGGCGGGCGGGTGTTCTTCCTCCGCACCGACGACATCGTGTGGATCGAGGCCGCCGGCAACTACGTGCGGCTGCACCTGGGCGAGGACTCGCACCTGTTCCGCGAGACCATGAACGGCATGGAGGCCCGGCTCGACCCGCGCCGCTTCGTCCGCATCCACCGCTCGCGCATCGTCAACAGCGATCGGATCAAGGAACTGCAGCCCTGGTTCAACGGCGAGTACGTCGTGATCCTGCAGAACGGCACCCGCCTCACCCTCAGCCGCGGCTATCGCGAGAAGCTGCAGGAGCGGCTCGGCAAGCCGTTCTAGGCGGCCCGTCGCCGGCCAGAGGGGTGTCCGCCGCGCGGCACACGCGCGTTCCAGGCCCGGACAACCTGGTCACGCGGCGCGCACCACTGTCCGGCCGGAGACGACGTTCGGCGAGGCCCCTGCTTTGCACCGGTGTTACTCTCAGGGCGACTGCGTCCCGCAGCACCCGCAGGGGAGGAGCGCCATGCCCGCTCGCAATCCCGAAGTCGAACACGCACTTGCCGACGCCATCCGCAGCGGCGCCGACCGTCGTCCCGAACAGGCGTTCGGCGACTACTTCCACGGCCGCCACGCGTCCTGCGCGCTGGGCGCCGCCTACGAGGGCATGTACCGGCTGCCGGACGACATGGAGGGGCGGCGTCCGACCAAGGACTTGGAGGAGTACTTCGACGTTCTGGATGGCACGGTCCGCGCCTGCCCGGGCGAGGGCTGCAAGAAGGTGCTGACCCTGTCGGCGCTGATTGTCCACCTGAACGACGACCACCGCTGGAGCCGCGAGGCGATCGCGGCCTGGGTCGAGAACGGCCGGCACGCGACGACGGCGCCGTCCTCGCCGCCACCTCCCGACACGCCGGCGCCCTGACCCGCGCGCAGGGACGCGGGCCGCTCGGTGACCCGCCGCGCAGGGACGAACGGCACGCCGGTGTGACCGGCGCCGCACCGTGGCCCTGCGCCTGGCTTGACCCCTTCGGGTCACCGCCGCATAGTGCGCGGATGCGGTTGCCGTGGCCGATTCCGATCCGCCGCCTGGCCGCATCGCCATGGCGTACGCGGTGTTCGCGGCGCTGCTGTCGTTCACCTTCACCCGCTCCACCGGCCTGTCGCGATGGACGATGCTGCCGGCCGGCCCGGCCCGCTCGTATCCGAACCTGCTCGCCATCAACCTCGTGACGTGGTGTGGCTGGGCGCTGCTGGCCGTGGCGGTGTTCGCCTTGGGCCGCCGCTTCCGGTTCGGGGCGTCGGGCTGGGGCCGTGCCCTGCTCGTGCACGGCGTCGGGTCGATCGCGGTGGCGTCGGCGCACGTCGTCGCTGGTGGCGTCGACGCGGGTGGTGCTCCAGCGCTGGTGGGGCCTGACGCCGGTGTGGTGGGACTCGGTCTACGAGGCGTTCTTCCGCACCATCGACTTCCACGTGCCGATCTACTGGGCGCTGCTCGGCCTGCAGCACGCCGTCGACTACCACCGCGAGGTGCGGGTGCGTGACGTGGCCGCGGCCCAGCTCGAGACGCGGCTCGTCGAGGCGCAGCTGCAGGCCCTGCACCGGCAGGTGCACCCGCACTTCCTCTTCAACACGCTGCACGCGATCTCGGCGCTCGTGCACCGCGATCCCGACCGCGCCGACGCCATGATCGAGCGGCTGAGCGACATGCTGCGCGTCACCTTGTCGACGGTCGGCGTCCAGGAAGTCACCGTCCGGCAGGAGCTCGACTTCCTGCGCGCCTATCTCGACATCGAGCAGGTCAACTTCGGATCGCGCCTGCGCGTCACCCTGGACGTCGAGGGCGAGGTGCTCGACGCGCTGGTGCCGAATCTCGTGCTCCAGCCGCTGGCCGAGAACGCGCTGCGCCACGGCCTGGCGCCGCTGCCCGGGGGCGGCATCGCTGGAGGTCAGCCGCCCGCCGTGACGGCGACGTCCTGGTGCTCTGCGTCAGCGACGACGGCCGCGGCTTCCGCGCCGGACCCGGCGAGGCCGGACACGGCGTCGGGCTGTCGAACACACGCGCCCGGCTCGATGCGCTGCACCGCGGCGCCGCCTCGCTGCTGGCCGAACCGCGCGCCGGCGGCGGCGTGCAGGTGACGCTGCGGCTGCCGTATCGCAGGCGGACCCGGCGGCCACGGAGTGGCGGCGCCAGGCGTCATGACCGGCGTGGCGATTCGCGCGCTGGTCGTCGACGACCAGCCGCTGGCGCGGGAACGGCTGGTCAGCCTGCTGGCGCGCGAAGCCGACGTCGAGGTGGTGGGCGTCTGCGCCGCCGGCGACGAAGCGGTGGCGGCGATCCACACGCGCCGCACCCGACCTGGTCTTCCTCGACATGCAGATGCCCGAGCTCGACGGGCTGGGGGTCGTCGAGGCCGTGGGCGCCGACCAGATGCCGTTGACGATCTTCGTGACCGCCTTCGACGAGTATGCGGTCCGCGCCTTCGAGGCCCAGGCCATCGACTACCTGCTCAAGCCCTTTGCCCGGCCCCGCTTCCAGCAGGCCCTCGATCGCGCCCGGCGGCACCTCGAGCGCCACCGGCGCGCCGAGCTGTCGGGGCAGCTGCTGTCGGTCGTGGCGTCGCTGCGGGCGCGGGCCGTGCCCGGGCCGCGGCTGATGGTCAAGGCCGGCGGCCGGATCGTGTTCGTCGACATCGAGAGCATCGACTGGGTCGAGGCGGAGGGCAACTACGTCCGCCTCCATGCCGGGGCCGACTCGCACCTGATGCGGCAGACGATGGCCGAGCTGCTGACCGGCTGGGCGACGATCGCTTCGCCCGCATCCACCGCTCGCGGATCGTCAACGTCGCCAAGATCTGCGAGCTGCGGGTGGCCGGCGGCGGCGACTACGACGTCGTGCTGCATTCGGGCGTCCGCCTCGGTCTCAGCCGCTCGTTCCGCGAGGCGCTGCAGCAGCGCCTGGCCGCACGCCTGCTAACCGCCGATCGCGTCGTACAGACGAAGGGCCCGGTGGGGATCCACCGGGCCCTCGGTCGTGACGTTGTCGAGTCCAGCCGCTAGCCGCTTAGCCGCTAGCCGCTGATCGGGAATCGTCGCCTACCAGTCGAACTTGACGCCGAACTTGGCGATGCGCGGGCCGAGGACCGTCGTCGCCTTCTCGAACGACGCGCCCGAGCGCCAGTTGATGTTCGGAGCGGTGTTCGAATTGAACGACGTTGAACACGTCGGCGAACACGCCCACACGCGCCTTGGCGGCGAAGCGGAACTGCTTCTCGGCGCGGAAGTCGACCACCGACACGGTGTCCTGACGGCGGGTGCCAATCGGCTCGGCCAGCATGATCTGCGTGCCGTAGTTGAGCGTGGCGTTGAAGAAGCGGCCGTAGGGCGCGCCGCTCTGGATCTTCCACACCGGGGTCACCGTGACGCCCCAGCCGGCGTCGACGGTGCCGCTGAGCTTCCCGTTCCAGCCGGTGAAGTCGTTCTCGGTCTGCTCGTTCGGGTTGGTCGGGATAGCTGCCGAAGAACGAGAAGTTCGTGACTGGGCCGTCCCGAACCGGTTGTTGAAGTAGTTGTTGCCGAACTCGCTGGGTCCAGGTGTACGAGTACGAGCGCGTTCAGGCCCCAGCGGTTCGAGAAGCGCTTGTTGGTCGAGAACTCGAGGGTCTTGTAGGTGCCCTCGTAGCCGTCGATGTTGACGGCTTCCTGCCGCGACGCGGTGAGCAGCGCCGGGTCGAGGTTGAACGCCGACACCGACCGGTCGTCGCTGTCGCCGGCCACGCCGTCAGGCCCGGGATCGGTGATGGTGATCGGCACGTTGTAGGCGCTGAAGGGCCGCAGGGTGTTGAACTGCTGCCAGCCGTTCTGGTCCTTCTTCCACACGAAGCCGGCGCGCACGCCGAGGTCGGTCATCACCGAGCGCTCGACGAAGACCGAGGCCTCGTCGGTGTAGGCGTTCTCCAGATCCGGATCGATGAACGCGTTGGCGACGCCGCCGAAGCGTGTCTGGAGCGCGCCCTGCTCGCCGTCCTGGAAGATCGCGGTCGTCGTTCAGGTCGTTCCACAGATGGTCGCTGTACTGGTTGGCGGTGTTCTCGTTCACCGCGTCGGCCAGGTTGACGCCGGGGTTGAAGTAGAAGCGGCCGTAGTTGGCCTTGACCACCGTCTTGCCGTCGCCCGACAGGTCGTAGCTGGCGCCGATGCGCGGCACGATGTGGTTGAAGGTGACGATGCTCGACTGCTCGGCGAGCGCGGTCGCCGCCGGCACGAACCGGCCGGCCGTGAACGACTGCTCGGGCAGCCACACGCGGTAGCGATCGAACCGTGCCCCGATGTTCATCGTCAGGCGGTTGACCGTCCAGGTGTCGGTGACGAAGAGGCTCGTCGTGGCCAGGGCGCTGATCGACACCGCGTTGTTGTAGAGGCGCACCGAGTCGGCCGTGGTGGCCGAGAGCGGGCCGGTGAGGTCGCCGCGAACGAAGTGGATGACGTTGTCGGCGTAGGCCTGGTTCCACAGCGTCGTGCCCTTCCTCGTCGAGGTACTCGCCGCCGAACTTCAGGTTGTGCGAGCCGCCCGCGAAGTTGTCCTTGAAGTAGCTGAGCGCACCGGTGTACTGGTTGCGGCGCCGGCGCAGCTCCCAGTCGCGGCCGCCGCCCAGCACCTGGTTGGTGCTGATCGACTCGTAGCGGGTGGCGCCGGTGTTGCTGTCGAGCCCGAAGTTGTAGCCGAACTGCCCGGCGCGGAACTCGGCGAACATGTTCTGCGTGAGGGTGCCGTTCCACTCGCCCTTGTAGACCCAGCTCGGCGAATCCTGCAGGGTGGTCGAATCGGCGGTGATGTGGATCGGCGCCCCGAGCTTGTTGCTGCTGTCGGTGCGGTTCGGCTGCGTCTTGGTGCCGTGCTGGAGGTAGCCCACGAACTTGTTGTTCTGGTTCATCTGGTAGGTGAGCTTGCCGGTGTAGTTGCGCAGCTTGGTGTCGAACGGGGTGCCGTCGAGGAACGATCCGGCCGGCGGCGCCGCCACCGAGTTGCGCTGGTCGAGGAAGGCGCCGAACGCCCAGATGCGGTCGCGGAGGATCGGGAAGCCGACGCCGATGTTGGTGTTCTTGTAGCTGGCCAGGCGGTTGCCGTCGGGCCGGATGCTCGCGCCCGGCGACGGGGTGACCTGATCCGCGGCGAGGTTGTCGCTCTGGATGCTCTCGTCCTCCATGTCGTAGTAGACGCTGAGGCTGGGCGAGTTGCCGCCGCTCTTGCTGACGAACTGGGTCAGCACGCCGGAGTTGGGCATCTCGGCCGAATTGGCCGCGGCGCCGATGAACACCTCCTCGAAGGAGCCGTAGTCGAGGTAGAAGCCGGCCGCCGCCGTGCCCTCCGTGGTGTTGATGCCCTCGACCAGCGGGCGGTTCTGGCCCGAGTAGCCGTAGGCGAAGTAGGTCGTCTGCGTGCCCATCGTGGCGCCGCCGACGTCGACGCGGTTGAGCGTGACCGAGGGGGTCGTCGCCAGCAGCGACCACATGTCGCGGGCGTTGGGCAGCGCGTTCATCCGATCCTGGTCGAAGTTGGTCTGCAGGCGGGTGGCCGAGGTGTCGATGACCGGCGACTCGCCGCTCACCGTGACCGTCTCCTGCAGCGTGGCGACCCGCAGGTTGACGTTGACCTGGGCGTTGAAGCCCAGGGTGATGCGGATGCCGTCGCGGGTCACGGGACCGAAGCCGGCGAGCTCGTAGGTGAGCGCGTAGGCGCCGGGAGGCACGGCGGGGAAGCGGTAGATGCCCGCCTCGTTGGTGACCGCCGTCAGCGCGCCGGGCTGGGCCGGGCTGGTGGCGGTGACGGTGACGCCGGGCAGCACACCGCCCTGTTCGTCCTTCACTTCACCCGAGATACTGCCGGTCGAACTCGCACCACCGCCCTGCGCAAACGCGCTCGGGGCGGCCAGCAGCGCGGCGGCTGCGAGCGCGAGCAGTGTCCTGCTCCAACGTGCCATGGAAATAACCTCCTGTGGGGTTGTCGTGCAATCGCCCCGGCCCGAGGTGGCGCCGTGGCGTCAAAAGAAGGCGGCCCCGGAACGGACCGGAGTCGTCGTCAAGGCGGATCACCAGCAAGGGCGATGCCCGATTTCGCGGCCCGGCGCGCGTCCGTCCCTGAGCCTGCGACGGGCCGCCGGGCAGACGGGACGAACGAGCCAATCGCGGTACGAACGCCGCGCGGCCGGCTCAGATGCGGCTGTGTTTCCGGCGCGATCCGTCCGGATTCGAGACGTCCGGAGACAGCTGAGCTCGCCCCGGCGAACCGCCGAATCTCGTGCGGCGCGACTGCCGTTACGGGATTTGACCCGAATCCCTTCGGGTTTTTGGGTGCGGGCGATTCAAGAATCCGGACGTCGGTCATCCGCATGAGGAACGGCAGCGCGCTGACCACCGACCAGACGATCGCGGCCAGCGTCACCGCAAGACAAGCCACGGCCGCGGCCACATGGTCGATCCGCTCGGGCTTGAGCGGGTCGAGCAGGAGCCCGCCGAGGTAGCCGCCGATGAATCCGCCCAGGTGCGCCTGGTTGTCCACGCCGGGCATGATGAGGCCGAAGATGCCCATGAACAGCGCGTACTGCAGGCCGGCCTCGCCGATGTGCCGCGACCCGGTGCGCCGGCCGTAGTAGACCAGCGCGCCGAGCAGGCCGAAGATCGGCGCCGAGGCGCCGACGGTGACCGTCGCGCCACCGATGAGCGGCAGCCCGCCGAGGTAGCTGGCCGGCCACCGAACTGAAGGTGAAGCCGACGATGCCGGCCAGGGTGTAGAGGATCACCATGCGCCCGGGGCCGTAGAGGTCGGCCACGGCCGGCCCGAGCTGGCGGATCCACATCACGTTGAACAGGATGTGGAGCACCCCGGCGTGCAGCCAGCCGGCCGTCAGCACCGTCCACCAGCGATCGAGGCCGAAGACCGGCAAGGCGCCGCTGGCGCCGAGCAGCACCAGCA
This sequence comes from uncultured Acidobacteriota bacterium, assembly GCA_963786365.1. Taxonomy (GTDB): domain Bacteria; phylum Acidobacteriota; class Vicinamibacteria; order Vicinamibacterales; family UBA2999; genus CAWAYR01. Next base: position 24,136 of record CAWAYR010000016.1, on the reverse strand, counting down.
CCTGGGTGCTGGGCGCGAGCATCGTCTGCAGGTTGGCGCCCGACAGCAGCAGCGAGATCACGTAGAGCGTGATCGTCCCGCCCATCACCAGCGGCACGAAGCCGAGGTCCTGGCCGAGCCGGCGGAACACACGGCGCGTAGCCCCACAGGCCCGGGATTGCGGCGGTTGCAGTTGTAGCAGGTCGCGTCGTTGACGCCGACCAGGACGCCGCACGACGTGCAGATGACCGAGCCCTCGGTCTGGCGCTTGGGAAACACGCGTCTACTCTACTCGGTGCCAGGCACCGAACGGCGTCTCCTGGACACTGTTAGTGCCTGGCACCAGACGGCGGCGGATCGAAATATTTGCGATACCAGGCCAGGCTGCGCTCGAGCTGATCGACGACGTGGGCGGTCTCGCGCAGCCCGTGGCCCTCGCGCGGGTAGCGCACCAGCACGGTCGGGCACGCCGACGTCGTGCAGCGCGATGTAGAGCTGTTCGGCCTCGGCGATCGGCACGTCGTTGTCGTTCTCGCCGTGGGTGACGAGCGTCGGCGTCTTCACCTTGTGGATCAACCGGATCGGCGAGCGCTCCCACAACTTCTCCATCAGCCCCTTCTCGTGCGGATACGACCCGAACTCGACCGCCAGGTAGTCGTGGTAGTAGGCCATGTAGTTGAAGCTCACCAGGTTGCTGATGCCGGCGTTGGGGATCGCGGCCTTGAAGCGATCGGTCTGGGTGATGATCCAGTTGGTGAGCTGGCCGCCGTAGCTGGTGCCCTCGATGCCGAGCCGCGCCGGGTCGATCCACGGATAGCGCGCGATCGCCGCATCGACCCCGGCCAGCACGTCGGCCGCTTCGCCGCCGTTCTGGTCGCCGAAGATCTTGTCGGCCAGCGCCTGGCCGTAGCCGGTGGAGCCGCGGTAGTTGACCATCAGCGCGGCCCAGCCCTGCGCGGCGTAGACCTGGGCCTTGGCGGCGAAGGCCGGGCCCTGCTGGCCGTGCGGGCCGCCGTGGATCATGACCACGAGCGGGTGGCGCGACGTCGCGCGTCTGGCCCAGCGGTTTGGTCAGGAACGCCTCGATCTCGGTGCCGTCGGCACTCGGGAAGCGGAAGCCCTCCACGGCCGCGACCGTCGCGCGCGCCGAGCAGCGGCGCGTTCAAGGTCGTGCGGCGCTCCGGCGCCGGCCGCGGCGGCCGACGTTCCTGCGTGTAGAGGTCCGCCGGCCCGTCGGGGCCGGTGAACGCGTAGGCCAGGGTCGATCGGCCCAGGTCCCAGCCGCCGACGCTGCCGCGTTCGGTCACGACCAGCTCCGGCGGCCCCGCCGCCGGCGGGCAGTCGCGCCAGCCGCACCTCGCCGCGGTCCTGCACCGCGAAATAGACGTGACGGCCGTCGGCCGACCACAACGGCTCGCCCTGGCGGTTGTCGAGGCCCGCGCCGAGCTCGACGCGGCCGCTGCCGTCGGCGTTCATCACCCAGACGTGGGTGTCCTCCATCGTCGTCTCCGACGAGGTGAGATCGCGGCGGGTGCCGGCGAACGCCAGGCGCGTGCCGTCCGGCGACCACACCGGCGACGTACTCCGCGCTCTTGGTGGTGGTGATCCGGCGCACCTGCCGGGTGCGCGCCGAGACACGTGAAGACGTCGTAGTTGAACGTCTTGTCGGGATCGGCCTCGCGATTCGACACGAAAGCGACCTCGTCGCCGGCCGGTGCCCAGTCGATCGAGTGCTCGTAGGCGTCGCCCTCGGTGAGCTGCGAGACCTGCCGGGTGCCGACGTCGACGACGAACACGTGGGTGCGGCGGTTGTCGTTGAAGCGCGTCGTGCCCTCTCCGGCGGTCGGCTTGTAGAGGTAGCGCGTGATGACCATCGGATCGCCGTTGGCATCGGCATGCTCGGGGCCGGGCGTGGCCGACACGTAGGCGATGCGCCGGCCGTCGGGCGCCCACGACACCGACTCGCCGGCCGAGGGCAGGGGATGATTGGTGCCCTCCATCGGGGCCAGGAAGCGCGCGCCGCTGCCGTCGGCCTCCGACACCATCAGTCCCGGCGCCCTCGGCGCTCTGCCCGACGAAGGCGAGGCGCCGGCCGTCGGGGGCCCAGCGCGGGCCGTAGGCGCCGCGCGGCAGGGCGTGGCTGCGCCCGGTCTGCAGGTCGAGCACGGTGACGACGGCATAGGGCCGGCCCGGTCCGTCGTTGTGCATCACCGAGTAGGCGACGCGCGAGCCGTCGGGCGAGATCTGGACGTCGGCCACCGACTGCAGGGCGTACAGGTCCTTGGGGGTGAGGCCGCCCGGGGTCTGGCCGACCCCGGCTGCGGTCATCGCCAGCAGCGCCGCCAGCACGATCGGAAGTCGTCTGCGCATGGCCGGGAGTATACCCCTCGGCGCGCCGTGGCCCGGTCGCCGTCTCCCCTCGCTAAGTGGCTCGGGCACAGGGGGATAGGCCTCCGGGGCGCGGCGATCCCGGCGCCGCTGATCCGGCCACGGCTCAGGCGGGCGAGTACAATCCCGGGCGATGGGCGGCGTCGGCACCGAGATCGTGGTCGTGCTCGTGTTGCTCCTGGCCAACGGGGTCTTCGCCATGTCGGAGATCGCGATCGTCGCCGCCCGCAAGGTGCGCCTGCAGCAGCGGGCCGACGACGGCGACCGGATGGCCAAGGCGGCGCTGGCGCTGGCCAACGCGCCGACGAAGTTCCTGTCCACGGTCCAGATCGGCATCTCGCTCGTGAGCGTGCTGGCCGGGGCCTACGGCGGCGCGACCATCGCCGAGTCGCTGCAGATCCGGCTCGAGCAGGTCCCGCTGGTGGCGCCCTACGCCGAAGGCCTCGCCCTCGGGCTGGTGGTCGCGGTCATCACCTTTCTGTCGCTCATCATCGGCGAGCTCGTCCCCAAGCGCATCGGGTTGAACCACCCCGAGACCATCGCCTCGTGGGTCGCCATTCCCATGCTGACGCTGGCCCGCATCGGCGTCGCCGCTGGTCTCGCTGCTCACCGGCTCGACCAATCTCGTGCTGCGCGTCTTCGGCATCAAGGGCCAGGTCGATCCGCACCTCACCGAGGACGAGATCCGCGCGGTGATCAGCCAGGGCGCCGAGACCGGCGCCCTCGAGGAGACGGAAGAGAGCCTGGTGCAGCGCGTGTTCCGCGTCGGCGACCAGCGGATCGGCGCGATCATGACGCCGCGCCTCGACATCGAGTGGGTCGACGTCAACGCCACCGGCGACGAGCTGCGCGAGTTCCTCGGTGGCCACAGCCACGGACAGTTCGTCGTCTGCAGCGGGTCGCTCGACAACGTGCTCGGCACGGTGCGCGCCGCCGACCTGCTGTCGACGGCGATGAAGAACGCGCCGATCGCCCTCAAGAGCCTGATCCAGGAGCCGCTGTTCGTGCCCGACTCGATGGGCATCTTCAAGCTGCTCGAGGCGCTCAAGGCGTCGCACCGCCACATGGCGATCGTCCTCGACGAGTTCGGCGCGGTGGAGGGGCTGGTCACGGTGACCGACCTGCTCGAAGCGTTCGTCGGCAGCCTGCCGACCGATCGCACCGACGAGCGCGCGATCGTCTCGCGGCCCGACGGCAGCTGGCTGGTCGACGGCGCCACGACCATCGACGACGTGCTGAGCGAGCTCGGCCTCGACGAGCTGCCCGAGGGCGAAGCCGGCGCCTACCACACGCTGGGCGGCTTCGTGATGGCGCGGCTCGGCCGGATTCCGCGCACCACCGATACCTTCGAGTGGAGCGGCATGCGCTTCGAGGTGGTCGACATGGACGGCCACCGCATCGACAAGGTGCTGGTGATCCGCCTGCCGAAGGAAGCGGCCGTCGGCGAAGTCAGCGATTGACGGCGGGCGCCGCCGCGCCCGCCCGGCGCTAGCGAATGAACGCCGCCGTCTCGGTCGTGTCGGCGTGGCGCCGGAAGCGGGCCACCGCCACCACCGATCCGAGCCGCAGCTCCATGCCGTCGGCCAGCGGCGTCGGGGCCGCGCACCCGCATCGGTCCGAGCCAGGTGCCGTTCTTGCTGGCCAGGTCCTCGATGGTGGCGTGGTCGCCGGCCACGCGAATCAGCGGCGTGGTGGCGCGACACGGTCGGCGAGTCGAACACGACCACGTCGTGGCCGGTGCGGCCGAGCACGTTGTCGCCTTCGCGCAGCGTGATCTCGCGATAGTCGTAGATGAGCCGCCAGCCCGAAATCGCTGCCGCCACCGGCGCGATCGCCGCCGCGTCGGCGACGACCGCGACCTCGCCGATGAAGGCGTAGCCGTAGCCGTAGGCGGTGCGGATGTAGCGCGGCTCCTGGGCGTCGTCGGCGAGCGCGCTGCGCAGATCGCGGACCACGGTGGCGAGGCTGTTCTCGCCGACGAACGTCCCCGGCCAGACCGCCGCCAGGATCTCGTCCTTGCTGAGGGCCTTGGGCCGGGCCTCGACCAGCAGCCGCAGCAGCTCGAACGCCTTGGGCTGCAGCCGCACCTCGGCCCCGCCGCTGAACAGGCGCCGTTGATCGAGGTCGAGCACGAAGGCACCGAACGTCAGTCGCATCAGGCGGGCGCGCGGGAACGCCGGAAGTATAGCTGCGTCGCGCCTACGGCGAGTGCTGGACGGTGCGATCCCAGCGATGCGCACGCAGGGCCGCGCCGCAGGGGCGGCGGCAACGGCCCGCGGTCGCTGGCCGCCAGGTTCGCCTCGACGTGCCGGGTCTTCCGCATCCCGGGAATCACCGTCGACACGTCGGGACACGCCAGGATGAAGCGCAGCGCCAGGTCGGGCATGGTCGAGCCGGCGGGCACGAGCGGGGCCAGCGCCGCCGCGCGGTCGACGCTGGCGGCGAGGTTCTCGGGCGAGAAATACACGTTGCGCCAGTCGCCCTCGGGCCAGCGGCTGTCGCGGGTGAGCGTCCCGGTGAGCGTGCCCTCGTCGAAGGGCACCCGGGCGATGACGGCGACACCCCGGGCCCGGCAGGCGGGGAAGAGCACGTCCTCGGGGGCCTGGTCGAAGATGTTGTAGACGACCTGCACCGAATCGACCACGCCGGTGGCGAGCGCCTTCAGCACGTTCTCGGGCTGCCAGCGGTTGATGCTGATGCCGAAGGCGCGCACCAGGCCGTCGCGCTTCAGGCGCTCGGCGGCGCGCTGCCAGCCTTCGTCGGCCGCCCACGCGTCGTCCCACACGTGGAGCTGCATCAGGTCGAGGCGCTCGAGCTTGAGGTGACCGAGGCTCTCTTCGGTGTAGCGCCGGATGTGATCGGCCGGGTAGGTGTCGCCGGCGGCGTATTCGGCCTTGCCGGGCCATTTCATGTTCTTCGGCGGCACCTTGGAGGCGACGACCAGCCCGCGGTCCGGATGCGCCCGCACCAGCTCGCCCAGCAGCCGCTCGCTGTGCCCCTGGCCGTAGGCCCACGCGGTGTCGAAGAACGTGCAGCCCAGCTCCACGGCGCGCTGCAGCGAGCGGAGCGACTCGGCGTCGTCCGAACCCGTCCAGCCGCCCATCCCCCACATCCCGTAGCCGATCTCGCTGACCGGCCAGCCGACCCGTCCGAACGTGCGGTACCGTTCATCGCGTTCGCGACTCGGCTGGTCCTAGCGCGCGTGAGCCATCTGGCCGCTCAGTTCCGCTGGTCCCGAGCCCCTAGTCCCTAGCCCCTGCCTTCGCCATCTTCTCGATCCAGCCCCACTGCGCGTCGGTCACCGGCATCACCGAGAGCCGCGCAATCCGCACCAGCGCGAAATCAGCGAAGCGGGCGTCGGCCTTGATGGCTTTGAGGGTGACCGGCGCCGGCAGCGGCGCGTCGCAGGTGAGCTCGACGACGTAGAGCTTGCCGTCGGGGTCGTTCGGATCCGGCGTCGGTGTGCTGGCGACCCTGGCGGTGCCGACCACCGCCTTCTCGTTGCCGGTGTGGTAGTAGAACACGCGGTCGCCCTTGGTCATCGAGCGCAGGTTGCGCTGCGCGACCGGGTTGCGGACGCCCGACCAGGTCGTGCGCCCGTCCTTGCGGAACTGCGCGAAGTTGTAGTTCGACGGCTCTTCCTTGACCAGCCAGTTCATGGCGACAGTATGTACCCGGACGGCGGTCCACCGGCAGAGCTGGTCGCGGTCCGGTCGCTCCCCTCCGGCGACATCCGGGGCCGAATCCCCTGCGTAGACCATGGCGTGACCGTACCGGACCGCCTCGGACGCTCCAGCCGCGCGCGCGGCAGTCTGTGCGTTGCTGGTGATCGCGGGCGCCGCCCCAGCCTGGGGGCAATCGGCGCAGGTGGCTGGCGTCGTCAGTGACGAGACGGGTGCGCGCCTGCCCGGCGTGGTCGTGGAGCTCACGGGTCCCGACGGGGCCGTGCGACGCGCCGACGCCGACGCTCGTGGCGAATATCGCGTTCGACGCGGTGCCCGCGGGCCGGGCGCGCCTCGCGTTCGTCCTGGTGAACTTCGCCGTGGCCCGCCGCGAGGTCGTCGTGCCGCCGGCGGGCGGCCTGCGCGTCGACGCGGTGCTGTCGCTCGCCCTCACCGCCGATGTGACCGTGACCGGCAAGTCGACCTTCACGAATCTCGCCGACGTCGAGCGGCCGGCCGAGAACCTGGTCGGCATCGCCCAGTCGGCCAGTCAGGGCGCCATCACCGCCCGCCAGCTCGACACCCGCCCGGTGATGCGCGCTGGCGAAGTGCTCGAGACCGTGCCGGGCGTGGTCATCAGCCAGCACAGCGGCGAAGGCAAGGCCAACCAGTACTACCTGCGCGGCTTCAATCTCGATCACGGCACCGACTTCGCCACCACCGTGGCCGGGATGCCGGTCAACCTGCCGACGCACGGTCACGGCCACGGCTACTCCGACCTCAACTTCCTCATCCCCGAGCTCATCAGCGGCGTGCAGTTCTCCAAGGGCCCGTACTTCGCCGAGCATGGCGACTTCGCCACCGCCGGGGCCGCCAACATCAACTACACCAGCAGCCTGGCCCGTCCGATCGTGCGCGTCGGCGGCGGCGGCCAGGGCTTCATGCGGGCGCTGGTCGGCGGCGTCGCAGCGCGCCGCCGGCGGCACCGTGCTCGGCGCGTTCGAGGTGCAGCACAACGACGGCCCGTGGACGCGTCCCGACGACTTCCGCAAGGTCAACGGCGTCGTCCGCTACAGCCGCGGTGACACGCTGAACGGCTTCGCCGTCACCGCCATGGGCTATCGCGGCACGTGGAACGCGACCGATCAGATTCCGGCGCGGGCGGTTGCGGCCGGCGCGCTCGGACCGGTTCGGCACGCTCGACACCTCCGACGGCGGCGACTCTTCCCGCTACAGCGCCTCGGCCGACTGGCAGCGCACCGCCAACAACGCCACCACCAAGGTCACGGCCTACGGCGTCGGCCTACGACATGAACCTGTTCTCGAACTTCACCTACTTCCTCGACGACCCGGTCAACGGCGATCAGTTTCGCCAGGCCGACCGCCGGTTCGTGTCGGGCGCGAAGGTGAGTCACCGGAGGGTGGGGGAGTGGGCCGGGCGCGCAACGCAGAACACCGTCGCGCTGCAGATCCGCAACGACGCCATCGCGAATGTCGGGCTGTATCACACCGTGCGGCGGCAGCCGCTCGAGACCGTTCGCGAGGACGCGGTGCGTGCAGACCAGCGCTGGCGTGCCTACGCGCAGAACGATACCGCGTGGGCGCCGTGGCTGCGGACCCTGGCGGGCGTGCGCGTGGACGGCTACCGCTTCGACGTCGAGGCCGGCGACGCGGCCAACTCCGGCACCGACTACGCGGCGCTCGCCAGTCCCAAGGTCGGCGCGGTGATTCGGCCCGTTCGACGGCACCGAGTTCTACGTCAACGCCGGCTTCGGCTTCCACAGCAACGACGCCCGCGGCGCGACCATCACCGTCGATCCGGCGACCGGCGCCGCCGCCGACCGCGTGACCCCGCTGGCCCGGGCCAGGGGCGCCGAGATCGGGTTCCGCAGCGTGCGCCTCCCGCGCCTGCAGACCACGTTGTCGCTGTGGACGCTCGGCCTCGATTCCGAGCTGATCTTCATCGGCGACGCCGGCAGCACCGAGGCGGGACGGCCGTCGCACCGCTACGGGGTCGAATGGGCGAACTACTACTCGCCGCGGCCGTGGCTGGTCGCTCGACGCCGACGTGTCGATCTCGCGCGCGCAGTTCACCGACGACGACCCGGCCGGCACCCACGTGCCCGGCGCCGTGAACTCGGTGGTCTCGGCCGGGGCGACGATCAACAGCGTGAAGAACGTCTTCGGCAGCGCCCGACTGCGCTACTTCGGCCCGCGGGCGCTGGTCGAGGACAACTCGGTGCGCTCAGAAGCGACGAGCCTCGTGAACCTGGAGGTCGGCTACCGCCTGCCGCCGAGGCGTGCGCGTCGCGGTGGACGTCTTCAACCTGTTCGACGCCAGGGCCAGCGACATCGACTACTTCTACACGTCGCGGCTGCCCGGCGAGGCCAGCGGCGGCGTCGACGACTTCCACTTCCACCCCGTGCTGCCGCGGACGGCGCGGATCAACCTGATCGTCGGGTTCTGAACCGGTCGGGGCGTCTGACCTCACGCCGGCGGTGGGCCGGATTGGCTCCGGTGGCGCGCTGGTGCCACTCGTATAATGCGCGCCCAGGGCACGATGACGCCCGACGCGCACACCCTCGCTCCTGGACGGCGCCTCGGCGCCTACGAGATCGTGGCGCCGCTCGGTGCCGGCGGGATGGGCGAGGTGTGGCGGGCGCACGACGCCGCGCTCCACCGCGACGTGGCCATCAAGGTGCTGCCGGCGGTCTACTCGCTCGACCCGGATCGCCTGCGCCGCTTCGAGCTGGAGGCGCGCGCCGCTGGCCAGCTCAACCACCCTAACGTGCTGACGATCTATGCCGTGGGCGCCGAGGCCGGCGCCCCGTATCTGGTCAGCGAACTGCTCGAAGGCGAGACCCTGCGTGGCACGTTGCGCGATGGGGCCCTGCCGCTCCGCACCGCCGTCGAATACGCGGCCCAGATCGCGCACGGCCTCGCCGCTGCGCACGACAAGGGCATCATCCATCGCGATCTGAAACCCGACAACGTCTTCGTCACGCGGGACGCCCGGATCAAAATTCTCGACTTCGGTCTCGCCAAGCTACTGCCGACGGCCGAGTCGGAGGAGCCGACCCGCACAGTGTCAGGGACGATTCTCGGCACCATGGGATACACCGCGCCCGAGCAGCTGCGCGGCCAACCAGTAGACCAGCGCGCCGATCTCTTTTCGCTAGGCGCCATCCTCTACGAGATGCTGTCCGGCCAGCGCGCGTTCGCCGGTGAAACCGGCGCGGACGCGATCAGCGCGGTCCTGCAGGTCGATCCGCCACCGCTCCCAGGGCTGCCGCCGATCGTCGAACGGGCCCTCCGACGCTGCTTGCGCAAGTCTCCCGAAGAGCGTTTCCACTCGGCCCACGACCTGGCGTTTCACCTCGAGTCGATGCCCGAGTCGACGGCCGGCGCCGCCCCCGCGGGCACGCCGCCCGGCGCGGCGCCCGCTTCGCTCGTGCGCCGCTGGCTTCCCTGGGCGGTGGCCGCCGCCACGGCGGTGGCAGCGATCTGGATGGGCGGGAGCCGCGGGTCCCGCAGCGTGGCGGCTGTGGCCGACGAACCGCTGCGTCGCTTCTCGATCGCAACTGCAGACGCGCCCTTGTTCTCGCTGGAGCGGCCGCCCCTCGCGCTGTCACCCGATGGAAACCGAATTGCCTACGTCGTGGGCGACACGTCCGCTGCGCAGATCGTGGTTCGCGATCTCGACCAGCTGGTTGCCCACCCCGTCCGTGGCGCGGAGAACGGATTCTCGCCGTTCTTTTCTCCCGATGGCCAGCACCTCGCCTTCTTCACGAGCGAGGGCCTGATGCGGGTCGCCGTCTCCGGCGGGCCGGCCACCCGTCTCGTCTTGACGTCGCCGGTGAGCCGCGGCGGTGTGTGGAACACCGACGGCTGGATCTACTACGCGCCCTCGCAATCCACCGGGATTCAGCGCATCCGGGCCAGCGGCGGCAGCGCCGAATCGATCACCGATGACGAGGCGACGCGGAGTGCAGAGGGCCATGTGTGGCCCGACGTGTCCTCCGGGGGCGACGTCTTGCTCTATGTCGCCCGGCGCGGTGACTCGTTCGCCGAAGCCCGTGTCGTCGCCCGCTCGCTGCGCACCGGCCAGCAGCGCGTCGTCGTCGAAGGCGGCACCTACGCGCGTTTCGCCCCCGACGGCCGGGTGGTGTTCGCGCGCGAGGCGACCCTCTTCTCTGCGGAGTTCGACCCCGCGACGCTCACGCTGCGCGGGTTGCCGCAGCCCCTTCTGCATGGTGTGCAAGGCGATCCCTTCTTCGGCGGCACCTCCTACGCGATCGGCCGCCACGCCGGGATGGTCTACGTGCCGGGCGATGCGCGCGCCCCGCGACGGGCCCTGCTCTGGGTGACGCCGAACGGCGTTGAGACACCGGCCTTCCCTGACGAGCGCGCGTTCCTGATGCCCTCGGTCTCGCCCGACGGATTGGCCGTCGTCGTCACGCTCGAAGGCAGTCATCAGGATCTGCTGGAGGTTCGAGACGGCGCGCCCGATCCTCCGGCGATTGACCTCGTCTCCCGGCGAAGATTTCGGTGCAGTGTGGTCGCCCGACGGCGCTCGCGTCGCCTACACCTCGGTCAGGCAAGGCCAGGAGCCATCGGTGTACGTCAAGCCAGCCGACACGCTCGACGGCGAGGCCCCAGTCGCCGAGACGGCCGGATTCCTTCCCGAACACCTGGAGCGCCGACGGCCGAATGCTTATCGCCACCTCGGAGCAGCATGCCGACGGGCGACGCGGGGCTCAACTCACGGTGCTGGGAATCGCCGACGCGTCACGACGGCCCTTCGCCCCATCGCCGGTACCAGCGCTGGGGCGCCGCATTGGCGCCCGACGGAAAGCGAGTGGCCTTCGTGTCGGTAGAGACGGGCCGGGCCGAGGTATTCATCGCGTCGTGGCCCGACGGACTCGAGCCGCGACAGCTCTCGGCGGATGGCGGCACGAGCCCGGTGTGGTCGCGTGACGGCCGGCGGCTGTTCTACCGGAACGGCGACGGGTTGTTGGCCGTTGACGTCGTGCCGGGCGCGTCACCGGCGACGCCACGGCTCGTGCTGCGAGGACGGTTCGTAGAGCCGGCCCGGCCCGACTGGCCGCGCAACTACGATGTCGCGCCCGACGGCCGCCTCCTGCTGATTCGCGAGACTTACGCGCCGTCGCCGCGCGAGATTGTCGTCGTGTCGGGCTGGCGTGGGCAGCCGCTGGCCGCGGACACGACCCCGTAGCGGCGGGCGACCGCGCCCTACTTCTCGCGCGGGCTGCGCAGCCCGTCGCTCAGAAGCGGTAGACCACGCCCACGGTGAGGGCGTGGACCGCGAAGCGGTCGCTGCGCCGCAAGTCGGTGCCCGCGGGGTTATCGCAGGAGGAACGGGTTGGTGGGCGGCGCCGGTCCCTGCGCCCGGACGCTGCCGTCATCGCGATCGTCGAGCGTGGTGAACAGGTACTCGGCCGATATCGCCACGTTGTTGGAGATCCACAGCTCGACGCCGGCGCCGGCCTGGTAGCCCCAGGCGGCATCGCGGTCGGCGTCGCCGTCATCCTCCTCCTCGTCGTGTCATCGTCGTCGCTGCCGTTCGGCACGAAGGTGTTGACGCCGTTGCTGGTCGCGAAGGTGTGCTCGATCCAGCCCAGCGCCACTCCGCCGGTGGCGTAGGCGAGCAGGTGGTCGTTGCCGACACCAATCCTGGCCCGCAGCCCGGTCAGCCGGTGCAGATCGCGCGTGAACGTGTAGAACGCCGGCGTGGTGCTGAACGCCGACACGCTGTCGATGGCTTCGGGAAAGGTCAGGTCGCCGACGACGCCGAGAATGACGCTACCGGCGTAGGCGTCGTATCCGGCGCGGCCGCCGAGCACGAAGCCGCTCTCGTCGTCGGCGCACTCGCTCGCCGGCGTCAGCCCGCCGGCCACGCCGGGGCAGAACCCCGGCGAGAACAGGTTGGCCCCGGTGATGGTGCGGACGGTGTCGCCGAACTCCTCGTCCAGATCGGTGTCGAAGGTGACCGTCTCGTCGTGATCGCCGTTCTGGAGCATGAGTCCGGCGAAGCCGCCGAGGTAGAAGCCGTTCCACTGGGCCGCGACCGGCGTCGCGACGCCGCTCACGACCACCGCGATGACCGCGGTCAGCCACTGCTTGTTCATCGTCGCCTCGCTCCGACGACCCGCGAGGAGGTGGCGGCCGTCGGGACAGCAGAATGCAATGGCCGTTCCGTTGCCAGCCCGCCGGCAGCCCCGCGCGGGGCCCGGGACGACCGGATCGTGGCAGGCGACTGCCCACCACTGAGCAGCCGGGTCCTACTTCTCGCGCGGGCTGTGCAGCCCGGCGTTGGGCGGCCTGGTAGTCGCCGGATCGGATCTGCGCGGTCATCGCCGCCAGGCTGCGGGCGGCGTGTTCGATCTGGGTGAAGAGGTCGGTGTCGCCGTCGAGGTCGTCGTGGCTGGTCGCATACGGGCGATACCAGCCGATCCACGTGTCGAGCGCCGCGGCCGGGCCCGCCTGGACCATGCCGATGTCGGTGAGCCAGTCGACGAGCATCCGCCGCAGGTTCTCGGGACCGGCGGCGTCGCCGTGGGCCACGACCGCGAAGGCGCGGCCCGCCAGGTGCTTGGGATAGCCCCAGCCGGCGAGCTCGAGCGCCTTGGCCTTCGCCGGATCCTTGCCGCCGGTGCTGGTGAAGTCGGGGTTGCCGCCGTCGGCGCACACCAGGCGGTCGATCATCAGCTTCAGGCTCGCCGGCGCGTGATACCAGTGCACCGGGCAGGCGATGAACACGCCGTGCGCCGCCACCCAGCGCGGGTAGAGCTCGGCCATCCAGTCGTTGGTCTGGCCGAGCGCGTGGTTCGGATAGCACGAGCACGGCCAGTGGCAGAGCGGCTGTGCGGTGGAGACGCACGCCTTGCACGGGTAGATCACCTTGAGCGGCTCGTCGGCCAGCGCCGAGACGTCGAGCTCGTCGACCTCGTGCCCGGGCAGCGACTCGATCACCTGCCGCGCGTGCTGCACGAGACGCAGCGTCTTCGAGATCTCGCCCGGGCAGGTGTGCTGGCTGCGCGTCGAGCCGTTGACGAGCAGGATGCGGGTCGGCGACGACCGGATCCTTCTGCCGCCGTTCCGCCGCGGCGATCGCCGCCTTCGTCCGCACCCACTCCACCGGCAGCGCCATCGTCGGGATCGGCGTAGCCCGGGTCCGGCCGGCTCGGTGCGCGGCGACTTGCGGTAGGTGACGCCGTAGCCGTCCCACGCCTTCTCGAACACCTGCTCGAGCTCGGGCGCCACCGCCTCGAACGCCGGATCGTAGAAGCGCGCGAAGAACCGCTCGCGGAACTCGGCCTTGGTGAGCGGCACCCACTCGCCCTGGCGATCGTACGGTCGGCATCGACATCGTGGCCTCCGGGGCCGTGTTCTATCACGGCATCGAGCCTTGGATGCCGGCAGACGCCTGACCGTGACATTTGCGCCCGGATCCGGCCCGATAGGGACGTAGAATCCGCGCATGGCCGATTGGCTCTCCGCCTTCAAGTACGCCGCCCGCGGGCTCCGCCGCCAGCCGACGTTCCTGGCGGTGTCGCTGCTGACGCTCGCGCTCGGCATCGGCGCGACCACGGCGATCTTCAGCGTGATCAAGGCGGTGGTGCTCAACCCGCTGCCCTACGACGAGCCGGAACGGATCGCCGTGCTCTGGGAGCTGAACCCCGAAGGCAGCCAGGAGCGGGTGTCGGTGCCGACCTTCGACGACTGGACGCCGCGAGGCGCGCAGCTTCGAGTCGATGGCCGCGTATCGTCAGGTCGACTTCTCGTACGCCGGCAGCGGCGACCCGATGAACGTGCCCGGGGTGCGGGCCACGCCCGATCTGTTCACCGTGCTGAAGGCCAACGCGGCGCTCGGCCGCACCTTCGTGCCCGACGAAGCCGTGGTCGGCGCCGATCGCGTCGTGGTCGTGAGCCACGGCTTCTGGACCCGCGTGCTCGGCGGCGACCGGGCGGTCGTCGGCACGCCGATCCAGCTCGACGCCGTGCCGTTCACGGTGGTCGGCGTGATGCCGCCCGGGTTCGAGTTCCCGACGGCGACCAACGTCGAGGTGTGGACGCCGCTGGCCTTCGACCCCAAGGACATCCACGGCGCGTCGCGGCGGGCGCGCTCGCTGACCGTGGTCGGCGCGGATCACCGCCGGCGGCCATCGATGGCGCAGGCGCAGGAGGAGGTGACGGTGCTCGCCGGCCGCATCGCCGCCGCGCATCCCGAGAGCAACGAGCGGTGGAGCGCCCGCGTCGTCGCCGCGCACGAGCAGCTGGTGGCGGCGTCGCGTCCGGCGCTGATGGTGCTGATGGGCGCGGTGGCGTTCCTGCTGCTGATCGTGTGCGCCAACATGGCCAACCTGCTGCTGGCGCGGCTGTCGAGCCGGCGGCGCGAGATCGCGGTCCGCGGCGCCCTTGGCGCCGGCCGCTGGGAGGTGGCGCGGCCGATCTTCGCCGAGTCGATCCTGCTCGCCGCCGGCGGCGGCCTGCTGGGTATCGGCGTGGCGGTGGGCGGTCTGCGGCTGCTGGCGGCGCTGCCCGAGGGCCAGCTGCCGCGACTCGAACGGATCCAGCTCGACGGCGGGGTCCTGGCGTTCGCGACGATCGTGTCGATGGCCGTCGCGCTCGCCTTTGGCGTGCTGCCGGCGCTCCGCGCCGCGAGCGACCTGCGCCAGCGGATGCACGACGCCTCGGGGACGACCGGCAGCCCCTATGCCAGCCGCGTGCTTGAGCGGGCTGGTCGTCGTCGAGGTGGCGCTCGCCCTGGTGCTGCTCGTCGGCGCCGGGCTGATGACGCGCAGCTTCCAGAAGCTGCTGCAGGTGAGTCCCGGCTTCGACGGCACCAACCTGGTCGCCGCGCGCGTGCTGCTGCCGACCACCAAGTACAACCAGCGCCCGGCCGTGGCGCGCTTCTACGAGGACGTGGTCGAGCGGCTTGCGCCGCGCGCCCGGGGTCACCGGCGCGTCGGCGGTCTCGGCGATGCCGCTCCACAACGTCGGCGCCGCCAGCGCGCTGCCCTTCACCGTGGCCGGGCAGCCGCCGCCGGCCACCGAGGATCCGCTCGCCGACGTCCGCATCGTGGCGCCCGGCTACTTCGAGACGATGAAGATCCCGCTGCTCGAGGGCCGGTTCCTCGACGAGCGTGACGTCGAGACCGGACCGCGCACCAGCCTCATCAACCAGACCATGGCGCGGCGCTACTTTCCCGACCGCAGCCCGCTCGGCCAGATCATCCAGAACCCGCACGGCAAGGCCGAGGTCGTGGGCGTGGTCGGCGACGTCCGCAACCAGGGGCTCGAGAGCGAGCCGAAGAAGCAGGTCTACCTGCCGATGCGCCAGAGCCCGTCGGCCGGCATGGCGCTGGTGGCCCGCACCGAACGCGATCCCGGCGCGCTGGCCGGCACCATCCAGCGGGTGATCTGGGACGTCGATCCGCAGCAGCCGATCTACGAGCTGAGCACGGTGGAGCAGATCCTCGCCCGCGCCGTGTTCCTGCCGCGGCTGAGCACGACGCTGCTGGCGCTGTTCGCGCTGGCGGCGCTGCTGCTCGCGGCGCTCGGGATCTACGGCGTGCTGTCGTATTCCGTGAGCGAGCGGACCAAGGAGATCGGGCTGCGCCTGGCGCTGGGCGCCTCGGGCGGCGACACCGTGGCCCTGGTGATGCGGCGCAGCGTCGTCCTGGTGGCCAGCGGCGGCGCCGTGGGCCTGGTGGCCGCGGTGCTGCTGGCGCGCTCGCTGGCCGGCGTGCTCTACGGCGTGGGCCCGTTCGACCTGCCGTCGTTTGCGGCCGCCGCGGCCGTGCTGCTCACGGCCGGCGTCGTGGCGAGCCTGCTGCCGGCGCTGCGCACCGCGCGGGTGGACCCGATGGTGGCGCTCCGCGAGGCCTGAGAGCCGGCCGGCACGCGACTGGTCCCACCATTCGTCCCGGCTGGCAACCGCACGCCGTACAGGACCGACGGGCGACGGACTATACAGTGCGGTGAGGGCGCGCCACCGTGTGGGCGCGATTCCTGGAGGGACGTGATGAGCAAGGCTCCGCTGCGCGGCCGGCTGCTGTGGTTCGAGTTGATGACCAAGGACCTGCCCGCGGCCGAGAAGTTCTACACCACCGTGGTCGGCTGGACGATCACGCCGTTTGCCGGCGCTGGCATGCCGTACTCGATGTTCACGCGGGCCGGCGGCGTCGCAGATCGGCGGCGCGATGACCGCTGCCGCCGGAACTGACCCAGCACGGCGTGCCGCCGCACTGGGGCATGTACGTCGGCGTGCGAGAAGCTCGAGCCGGCCGCCGCGGACGTGGCCCGGCTCGGCGGCAGTGCGCTGTCGGAGGTGATCGAGGTGCCGACCGTCGGCCGGATGCAGGCGATGCGCGATCCGCAGGGCGCCGCCTTCTCGATCTACGAGCCGGCGACGCCGCCGCCGGCGCCTGAAGCCGCGCCCGAGCTGGGCGACGTCTCGTGGATCGAGCTGATGACCACCGACGCCGCCGCGGCCATGACGTTCTACCGCGACATGTTCGGCTGGCAGCCGACCGAGGCGATGGACATGGGGCCGATGGGCAAGTACCACATGTTCGGCCGCCACCTCGGATCGCTGGGCGGAATGATGAACAAGCCGGCCGAGATGGCGCAGGTGCCGCCGAACTGGGGCCTCTACTTCCGCGTGCCCGACCTCGACGCGGCGGTGGAGCGCGTCAAGGCCGGCGGCGGCAAGATCCTCAACGGCCCGATGGAAGTGCCCGGCGGCGATCGCATCGTGAACTGCCTCGACCCGCAGGGCGCGGCGTTCTCGCTGCACGCCAAGAAGGCGGCGTAGACAACAAGTCGCGACGACCGGAGTCAACGCCGCAGAGTTGAGCGTCGCCCAAACTTAGCCTCGGCGCTCTTCGCGAATGCCCGACCAGCGCTTTTCCCGCTGTTCCTCAGTGGTCTCTTCGATTCGTGATGCCACAGTCCATACATGGCCGGATGGGTCCATGATCCGCGCCGTCCGGTCACCCCAGCATTGATCCTGGGCGGGCATCAGGATCTTTGCCCCATCGCGACTGCACGCTCCACGGCCTGATCGACGTCCGCTACATACACGAAGATAACAACCGGCGAGCTCCCATCTGGACTGGGTGCGCGGCTGGCAAACACGTCCGGGAACTCGGCCTGAACCACCAGGAACGCCTCATTGACAGGCATCGCGATGTGAATTGGCGAGCCATCCGGACCCGGTCGTCGCACCTGCTCGACCGCCCCGAATGCCGTCTCGCAGAATTGCATTTCGGATTCCGGGCTCTGGCAGACCAACATCGGAAAGACAGCCTGCACACCCTCTGGGATTGATTTGACGGTCACCATTGACGTATCTCCCGGAACCTCGCCTGTGTGCCGCCTTCTGTCTCTTATCAGGAGGTTGCGGGCCCGCGTCGTCTTTGTCGGTCCACCGCCACTGGTGGTCGACGGGAAGGCCAAGGTCTCGGCCGATGGTTTCTATTGCGTGGCGCGGGCCCTCGATACTGCCCTGGGACCAGTTGTCCCATTCCAGGTTCAGCCTGACCCTATCCTTCTGAAGTTTGATCTGGCCGTAGTCGATCCACGCATCGAGGCCCTGGTATTCGTATGTCTGGCGCCATCCCGCGCTGCGGAGTTCGTCCACTGCCGCGTTGAAGCGCTCGGTCGGGATGTCTTTGATCGTGGCCAGGCCGAGTACGCGAAAGCGCAGCTTCGCAAGGGACCGCAAGGACCGCGCTAGTACGTTCATCCCCGTCCGCCCCACAACCAGTATACCGATCGCCTTGCCGATAGCGGCTACGGCTTTGCAGTGGGTCAGCTGGCGAACAACAGTGTTCGCAGACAGTGGTGACCTCCAGCAGGGCGAAGGTGGCGGAGAGAGTGGGATTCGAACCCACGGTACGGTTTCCCGTACACACGCTTTCCAAGCGTGCTCCTTCAACCACTCGGACATCTCTCCGTGCAAGTGGAATCAATAGTTTACCGGCAGGCGGCGACCCGCGCAAAACCAAACTGTGACGTGACTGTGACGTGAGGTCGTCGCCGATGACCTCCACGATCGCCGGGATCTCCGTCTGGTTTGCGCCGTTCCCATTGCCCTCGCCATTATGCGCTGTCGAGCCCCGGGCGGCATCCAAGGCATCGAGCGCCTGGCGTTTCGCGTCGATTCGGATGTGCGAATAGTGCTCCAGCATCCGGCGCGACAGATGACCGCTGATGGACTCGAGCACGTGGTCCGCCACGCCCATCTCGGCCAGCTCGGTGATCACCGTGTGCCGCAGGTCGTGGAACCGGAGCCCTGGCAGGCCAGCGGCGTCGCGCAGCGCCCGCCAGGCGGTGTCCCACTTCAGCATCGGGTTGGTGGCGTCGTACCGGCCCCACTGGCAGGCTGGCCAGAGGTAGTGCTCGGGCTCGGTGTGCCCGAGGAGCTCGGCGCGCTCGAACATTCGCGCCGCCGCGACGATGGCCGATGCGTTGAGCGGAATCACGCGGTGGCTCGTCTCGTTCTTGCTCCGCCTGACGTGCACGAGCTTCTTGACGAGATCCACGTCTCGCCGGCGCAGGTGCTTCACTTCGACCGGCCGCATCGAGGTGTTCGCCGCCACGACCGCGGCGCAGTAGACGTGCTCCCATTCCGGGTTGGACCCGGCGGCGTCGAAGAGACGCTTCCGCTCCTCGGCGTCAGCGCCCGACCGACCGGATGCTGGCGCTCAGGCAGGTTCTTCACGTGGTCCGCGAGCGCCCGCCATCGACCGCAGGACTTGAGCACGCGCGACAGCACACCGACGTCCATGTTGATCGTGCGGTTCGCGATGCCGGCCTCGTGACGCGTGCGCTGGAAGTCCGCGATCGTCGTCGCCGTGATTGCGGAGAGCGGCACGTCGCCGAAGTGTCTCTTGACGATGCTGAGCCGCTCCTCCTCGAGCTCGATGGTGCGTGGTGAGCACCGGATTCGCTTCGCCGCGAGATACGAGTCGATCGCGTCCGACAGCCGCTTCGGTCCTTGCTCGTCGGCCGAGAGCCGCCCGTGTCCGGCCTCTTCGATCAGCTCGCGTTCTCGCCGCGTTGCCACCCGCAGGTTCGTCGTGCGGAGCCGCTTCCGATAACGCTTCCCGCCGACGGTGAAATCGGTCCAGTACTGCCGACCGCGTTTCCAGAGACTCATAGCGGCAACTCCCCAAGCTCCGAATCACCAGCAGACGCGGCAACCGATCTCGTGTCAACCGTGCTCGAGCGAACGAAGTCGTTCAGGTCGGACGGCAGGTAGCGAACCGACCGTCCCAGCCGCAGGAAACGTGGCCCCTTCCCCCTGTGCCTCCACGCGCGCAGCGTCGCGACTGATAGCCCCAGCAGGTCGGCCACCTCGCGTTCGGTCAGCGCGCGCGTCGTGTCTGACCTCCGTCGCCCAACGGTTCATGACGCCGCTCCGTTCTGCGTGTCGCCGATGCGTCGGCGGTCCTGAACATCCGGCGCGTGTCGTTCCAGCCATCCATCGATCCATGCCGGCCGAATCCGAATGGCGCGTCTTCCGCTGACGCGGGACCTTCGTAGCTCGCCGCGCTCGCACGCGGTGTAAATCGTGTCCCGGCTCACGCCGGCGTACTCCGCAGCCTCGGAGACATTCAACCAGGGCTTCATGGTGCACCTCCTCGCAACTGTTGCCGAACGTCCAGGTGAGTGGCGCGCTCTGGCGCGCTGGCCTGTGGCCGGCGCGCCGGGAACAGTGGCGCGAGATGCGGGCTGATGTTGCCGGCATCGAAGACCGGACGCTGAGCGTCGCGGCCGTCGCATGACGCGTGGTCATGCGTGCCGAAGCCGTGGGTCACGCTGGCCGCGCTGTTCTCTCGAACGGCCAGGCGATACAGCCACGCCTCGGGGGTGCACCGCAGCCGCATGCCCTGAGGGCGATGCGGTATGCGGTTGCGAGTCTCTGATCTCGAAATGGCTCTGTGAGCGATCTCGATTCAGAACCGTGCTGAAGTTAGGAAGTGGGCTGTCGGTCGTGGCCCTGAGAGCGCGGCGACCGTCAGCGCTCCGCGCGGGATGTTCCCTTCGCGGAGGGTGTGCAGTGAGCACGGACGATGAGGACAAGGTAACGCCGCTTCGAATCGAGGTCAATAGGCAAGATCGCTACCTGGGCATCGGTTTGGGGCGGGACGGTCGGGGCAGCTAGACTACCTGTGGATATCCCGATGCGAGGCATGCGATGACCCACGTAGACGTCACCATCCCCGACGGCCTGCTGGCGGCGCTGAAAAAGGCGCCGCACGAGGTCGCTGCGGAGCTCCGTCTCGCGGCGGCCATCCACTGGTACCAGCAGAGTTTGCTGTCGATGGAACGGGCTGCGGAAACCGCGGGCATGACCCGTGCGGAGTTCCTCGCGGAACTGCGCGCCGGCGCGTCGATGTGTTCGTGGTGGACGACCAGGATCTCGCCCGAGAGCTGGGGGATGGCTGACGCTCTCCTCGTCGTCAACGCCTCGCCGCTGATCTTCCTCGGAAACGCCGGTCATCTCGAACTCCTGCACACCCTGGGCGCAAGCCGGATGATCGTACCGGAACCCGTGTTTGACGAGGTGATGTCCGGCGGCTACACGGACAAGGCCGCGAAGGTGATCGCCGAGGCAACATGGCTCGAGAAGCGGCCATCGCCTCCGATTCCCGAATCGGTCGTGGCGTGGGAGATCGGGAAGGGTGAGTCGTCCGTGATCGCAACGGCTCTGCACGAGCCAGGCGCTCGCGTGGTCATTGACGATCTGAACGGCAGGAAATGCGCGCTGGCGCACGAGCTCGATGTCGTCGGGACCTTGGGTGTGGTGATCGCGGCGCACCGGCAGGGACGGATCGACGATCCGCGAGCCGTGTTGCTGGAACTGCGGACCGCAGGTATGTGGCTGTCCGACGCGGTGATTGCACGGGCGCTACGTATTGCCCGGATCAAGTCGTAGATCGCGAGCCCGCTCCTCCTGTCGCGGGCATTCATCGGCGGCCATCACGTAATTGCCAGGACGCGATCTGCGCGGAGGCACCGTCAAGGCCCGCAGGCCGCGCCCGCGCGGGCGGAGCGAAGCGACGAGCCTTGCACGGTGCCGAGCACAGATCGAACATCGATTGCGTGATGGTCGACGTATGCAACCTGGCCCTGGTTGTTGACACGTCGGGCACTTCGAATTGAGCGACGATCACACGCGCCGCACACGCCGTATCCGGCCGCGTCATCGCGTCCGGAAGAGTCTGTTCGCGGACCAAGTTGTCCCGCACGAGCGGGACCAGATTGTCCGGACAGATCTGCGCTCCGTTCCGCACGCACATGTGGACCTGATTCGCGGCGATTTCGGGACCGACCACAGACGCTTAGACGACCGACACAGGACACCGACAGCCATGGCGTGAGCGACCCCTCCGGACACGCGCGGGGCCATTTCGATCGCGCGCACCGGGGTCGCTCACGCCATGGTTTCCGGCTCTGATCGCGGCACCCGTGCCTGCTCAGTGGGCGGCAAAGAACGCCGCCCATCACGCTGGTCTCACGCGCTCACAGTGAAACTTGGCCAGAGAATCGGTTAGTCGGCGGTGCTGGCGGATGTCCCTTGTTCGCGTGTTGCCGTCGGGGCGATCTCCTGCGAATGCACTCGGGGGACAACCTCAATTTTCGAGGTCGTCCCCCAGGTCGTCCTCTGCTGTTGGTCAGGCGACGTCAACCAGGGGGGAGAGATGCAGGTACTGTCGCGAGAGCTCGACGCACTCAACCCGTCCGAGTTCGCGGTCGATGGCGTCGGCCACGACAGTGGAACCGGCCATCCAAAGCGTGTTCCGCGGATCGTCCAACCACTGTTGGTAGAGAGCTCGATACCGCGACGTGCGGAAGGCGCTGGAGGTGTTGAGGTAGCGAGTGTCAGCAGGCGCGGCACCCGGCTCGGAGAGCCGCTTCCGTTCGGGGAACAGCCACTCCAAGGTCTCCACCACTGACGGGTGCAAAGGGGTCGCGAGGTGCTCCCGGGCGGCGTGCAGGTAGGGCAGTTTTGCCTTCACGAGCTTACGCGGAACGAGCAGCCGGATTGTCCATCGGAACAACACACGGAGCAGCGGTACGTTCCGCAGCAGGAACTGTCGAAAGTCCATCGGCGAAGGACGGGTGACGAGGTAGACGAAGACGTGGCTGTCCGCGTTCGGCTGCATCCCAATCGGCAGCTTGTCGGGGAAATAACGGACCGCTTTCTCGGGTCCGTCACCGAAGTTCAGGTGCGGATAATCTCGAAGCTCCAACCGGTTGCCAACGTGCCGGATGAAGTGACGACGCTTGTCCATCGAGGGGCCGAGCCAGACGAACTCGGGATCGTCCAGCACGGCATCGAGGAGCATCACGCGCTCGATCATCCGTCCCTGGGCAGTCGGCTTCCGGAAGCGGTTGTCGGGTTCGCCGATGGCCGCCCAGAGCGGCTTGTAGTGGACATGGAACATTCGCCCGCGATGGAGCTTTCCCGTCGTAATCGGCGTCGCGAATCGCCGGTCGACAAGCGTCTTGATGAAGTCCGTGCTCTTCTGGCCGTGGACGATGCCGGCGAAGCTGCAGTACCTGGCGCTCGAGGAAGACGCCGGAGTGCAGCAGCACGTTCAGCAGGAATCGCGCCTGGCGTTCGGTGAAGCCAAACGCCGCAATGGCTTCCAGGCGTTCCGTGTTCGCCAGTTCGATGGTCCACCGGTCTGGTGCGGGCGGCAGCATCATCGGATCAACTCCTCGATAACCCGCGGATGCGCCGTCCGCCGTCCGCCGCCGCCGCGACCGCCGACCGAGCCGCCGATCGACAGATAGCAGGTGAAGCCTGACCTGGCGGCGGCCCCGGCATGAGCCCCGCGATAGTGGCCGGTCACGATCTCGAGATCCTCATGCCGCGAGCGACCATCTCGGTCCTCGTACTCAATCCGCACATCCGGGAACCGGACGTGCCCATCGTCGTACGGCAGCTCGTGCTCCCGCGCCCACCGTGCGATCTCTTCCGGCTCCCGGTCCGGCCGCCCGTCGCAGTCCTTCTTGCCCCGATTGCGCTCGTGCAGAAACCGCTGATAGTCGCGCTTCAATTCGTAGTCGAGGACGACGCGCCGAACCCGGCCACCCTGGCCACGAAGGCGCTCCTCGGCACGCTGATAGGCGCGATAGACCTTGGTGTCGTGCGTCAGCTCGCGGGGCTTCCTGACACCGGCGTAGAAGGTCTGACGGGGCTCGTGGCTGCGGTCATCGCGCTCGTAACGGTTGGCCTCGAGCAGATCACGCCCGCGGTCCGTCAGTGTGACGGCGCGATCATCGGAGGTGAGCGGTGACGTGCGAATCATCCCTTCCTTCTCAAGGTGCTTGAGGCTTCGCCGCGAGTCCCGGAGTCGTCGCGGATGTCGTGAAGGTCACGCTCGGCGATGACGCGAAACGCGCCGACAGTCGCCAGCGCGCGGCTCTCGGCGCCGTCGATCTCGTAGACACGGTCGCGCTCCCGAACCGGCCGGCGCTCGCTTCCACGTGGAAGGTCGAGGTCCCTCGTGAACACGTCACGCGGGTCGCGTTCCTCATTCCGATCGCGATCACTGGTGCTGCCGCGGCCACCGAGGTCGCGGTCCCAGCTGTCACGATCGCGCTGGCCATCCCGAGGATCGGACCGGTCCCACAAGTCTCGATCGCCTCAACTTCCTGTAGGCCGCACTTCTCGGCCGCTCGGAAAGCGGTCTACTTCGGCGACTATGGACGGCCGCGCGATCTGGTTGCAAGCGATCGTCGGCTTACGTCAGTTGTTGTAAGGTGGTGTCGGAACGCGAGGCGCCATCAAAAGCGACGAATCTTGACTGACGATCCAATTAGCGATGCGAGCGCGGCGGCCGAGCGCGGCGAGTTCGAATCGGCGATCATCACGCTCCGCCCGTTGGCAGAAGCAGGCAACCGCGAAGCAATTACCAACTCGGGTTTCTGGCACTGACTGAGTGTGACCTAGTTTCAGGGCACGAAGCGTTCTCGCTCTTCCTCGAGGCCTCAGAACAGGGTCACGCTGAGGCCATGTATCGCCTCGCCACATTCCCTGATTCCTGAGCGAGCCGTTCGC
>CAWAYR010000015.1:0-171626 GCA_963786365.1 uncultured Acidobacteriota bacterium | reverse complement strand
TGGAGGACGTCAGCCTGTTCGTGGCGGACCAGCTCGTGTCGACGTTGGCCGATCTTCATTGTGTCGACCCCCGACACTCGCCGCGGCCTCCGGGCGCTGCGGCGCACGCTCGAGACGCAGCGCGAGGCGGGCACACCGTGGCTCGCTCGCGACGCCGCCGACGTGCTCGCGATGCTCGACATGACTACCTGGATCAGCGTGCTCGGGACGACGATGATGAGCACAGCGTGCCATGGTGTCAGCGTGGCCTGAGGAGCCAGTCGGATCCCAGTCATCACCATGAGTCCACAGGACCCGCCGCTGCATGCGCCCTGCAAGGCCCCGCATTCCTCGTAAGAGCAAGCCGCGAAATTGGAATGGCAAGGACTGCCGGTGTCGCCAGGGCGATTTCCATCCGGCGAGTCGCGAGATTAAGCAGGAACGTAGGCCAACCTGATCACATCCTCGGCAATTCGATCACTAGCCATCAGGCGGAGCCGCGGCCGGGGCCCGGCGAAATATGGCTTGCCGTGACCAAGCACGACGGGGTGCAGGTAGATTCGATACTCATCGATCAGGCCAAGTTTGGTCAGGCTTTGCGCCAAGTCCGGGCCAGCAACTTCGATCTCCCCGTCGCGCTTGGCCTTCAGCTCGCGGATCGCGCCCTCAAGATCATCCTCGACAAGCCTGGCGTTGGGGCCAACCGACTTCAACGAGCGCGAGACGACCCATTTCGGCTGGTTCCGCCACGCCGCCGCGAAGGCGTGTTCCTCTGCACCCCATTCAGGATGATCGTCGTCCCAGTAACGCATGACCTCATACATGTGGCGACCGTAGACACTGCCCGCCTGCCGCTGAGCCTCCCCGATGAAGTAGCGGAAGAGCGTGGGGCTTGGCGCAAACGCCATATGGTCGACGTAGCCGTCCAGGGACTGGTTCATTCCGAACACGAGCCTGGCCATACCACTTCCTTTCCTCACGCGGCACATCCGCGCGGTTCTGATTGCGTTATGCAATCGGTTGTAAGCTAGATCGACTGATTTCCATATCGCAATTGGTTTCGCGCCGCGTCGACAGCTTCTAGGATCCTTGGTCGAATTCGTCGTGAGTTCGCGGCGCCGTCGGCAGTTGGCGATCGAGAGACTCGCGATACTTCAAGCATCCTCGAAGAAACCGTGGCCATGCCGGAACCGTTGGCAGGGGATCGGTCTTCTCAGGCAGCAGAGCCCAGAGCTGTGGATGATGCCAACACAGTTCGTGTCCTGAGCTATCACGGTGTTGGCGAATTCCTGCCCGCAGCCGCTCCACCTCGATGATCAATTGCGCTCGATCGAGTGTCAAGAGATCTTCATCCATTTGTGATCCTCGTCTCAGGGAAACTGCACACCGAGTCGTTCCTCTGCCGACCTCCACGCGCGTAGCCGAATGGCGCATGGGACGACGAACCGCCTCGGTCGCGTGCGTTTACCGGCTCGGTGTCATTCGCCGGAACAGCGCCGGATAGTCCAATACGATCCCGTCTTCGTCGACGGGAAGTTCAGCTGAGAAGCCGCTGCCGTCCAAGTTCTGGAAAAGGTAGAGCCGTTCACCGAGACGCGTGTAGGCCTGCGGTTGCGGCTGGACCCGCAAATCCGGGCCGAAGATCCAAGCCATGCGGAACTCTCGTCGCTCGCCGACGGTCATCGGTTGGCGGCGAATCGGGAAGCTGTTGGTGAAGGGGGTTGGCCAGATATCGACGTCGAGGCAGCCATCGAGATCGCCGCAGATCCGACCGTCGTTGTGTCGCCAATGACCCTGGCCGTCCGTTCGCAGGCTCAACGACCGAGTCGAGCGATCCGTCGTCACGGCAAGTTCCGCCTCGCGAAGCCGCCACGCCTCATCCCAGGCCAGGCGGTAGGTCAGTCTGAACGGCCCGCGCTCCTCGTCTACCGCTAGGACGATGCTGTCGGCGGCTTGTTGGTCGAGGAGCAGATGCTCCAGGCCGACACCCTCGTGGGCCTTGTTCCACGTGGGCGTCCAGCAGACCGTGCGGCTCCGTGACATCGGCATAGTTGGACCTCGACTGATTCGTTCGAGGAATGGTCGCTTCCAGATTGCATTCAACCGAGCAGCCCGCAGTGTCCGTCGCTGGACACTTAGACGGCCAGAAGCTCATAACAGCCGTGCTGCTCGCCTCGGATGAGGCAGAGAACCTGGGGGTGAGGGACGCAGTCGGAAGGGAGGCCGGAGGGCCGCGATGGGATGACGGACGTCGATCCCATGAATAGTATGCGCCCACCCCACCGTGCTCTTCAAGACTGTTTGTTGGTGCGCAGGACGGCTATCATCGCCGGTCCATGTCGACAACCACGAACCGAGAAACGGCGGCCCGCGATGGGGGTTCGGTGGACCATCGGCTCGCGCGTCTCCTGGAAGCGCCCTTCTTCGCGCGGGTCGTCCCGCACCTGGCGCCGGAGACGCTGCATCAGCTCATTCAGTACCGCGGACTCGAAGCGTGCGGCGAGCTCGTCACCTCGGCCACGCCCGCGCAGCTCACCGCCCTGCTCGACCTCGATCTGTGGCGCCACGCGCAGCCGGGACACGACGAACAGCTCGATGTCGATCGCTTCGGCGAATGGCTCGAAGTGCTGGTGGACACCGGAGACTCGGTGGCTGCGCGCACCGTGGCCGCCCTCGACCAGCACCTGGTGATCGTCGGCCTCTCCCGTTACCTGCGTCCATTCGACCCGGGCACGTTCGAACCGACAGAATCGAGTGACGACGAGCTGGTGGATCGCCACGAGCAGATGAATAGCGAGACGAGCCGTCACGTGCTCGAGTGTGAAGTGGGCGGCTATCTGGTGCGGGCGCGGCGAACCGACGCGTGGGATGCGATCGTTACGCTCCTCGTCACGCTCGAGACCGAGCACAACGACTACTTCCACGCGGTGATGCAGGGATGCCGCCGCCTGTCCAACTCCAGGCCGGAAATCGACGGCCTCGACGATCTGCTGATGACGCCGGAGCAGCACCTCCACGACGTCGCGATCGAACGGGAGCGACGGCGATCGCGGCACGGCTACGCGACACCGGCCGACGCCCGTGCCTTCCTTCAAATGGCGCGGCAGCCGCAACAGGCGCCAAGTACGGCGACGGGCCCAAGCGCGAGCAACCCCATCGCCACGGCGTACTTTCGCGCGGCCGACGAGCCAGCGGACACCACACCCGAAGACACGCCAGCAGGTGCGCCTGACGGTGCGCGACACCACGACGCGACAGACGTGTCCGGGCCCGCCTTCGCCACGGCTTCGGCGAGGCAGGGCCGCGGCGACGACGACGTCCCGACGTCGATCGACGCGGTCATCGACTTGCTGGCCGAGGCTGGCGTGATGCCGGGACGGCCGCGGGCGCTGCTCGAGGCCGCCGACGAGGACCCTCGAGCCACGAAACTCCCACTACTGAAGCGGCTGACGGAGTTCGTGCTGCACCGCGACGAGACCGCGTACCTCACGCGCAGTCGCGAGCTGGCGTTCCTCGCGAATACGCTGCTCGCGGGGTCCTCCTTGCAGTCGCGGCCGTTCACGCCCCAGGAAGCGTCCGATGCGGCTGCATCTATCTGCAACCTGGGTCTGGAATGCTGGCCCGCGCGCTGGCCGGGCGCGACCTCGCAGGACGCATCGTCGCCCCGGGCACTCAACACGGTCACGCCTCCCAACGCGTTCCTGGCGGATCACGACCTCGTGACGGCGTTCGAAGTGGGCTGGTCGGTGCTCTACCAGGACGTCAGCCTGTTCGTGGCGGATCAGCTCGTGTCGACGTTGGCCGATCTTCAGTGTGAAGACGCCGACACTCGCCGCGACCTCGTGGCGCTGCGGCGCACGCTCAAGAAGCAGCGCCAGGCGGGTACACCGTGGCTCGCGCGCGACGCCGCCGACGTGCTCGCGATGCTCGACATGACGGTCTGGGTCAGCGTGATCGGATTGCTGGACGAGTGTCCCATCCTGACCGCGGCGCTGACCGCCGTTCTCGAACGCCGCACGACGCTCGTCAGCCCGACCGCGTTCGAGTTCATCTCGACGACCGCTCAGATCGGCGACATTCGCCTCTTCATGAGGATGCTCCCCGGCGTCTTGTCAGGCTGAGCGCGGGCCCTCCAGCGACCAGGCTATTTCTTCTCGAATGCCGCAAGTTCCTCGGCCAGGATCGGTATCGCCATGTTGATCGTCTGCTGTCCGAAGGACGTGGCGATCTTGAGCGTCTCCATGATCTCTTCCATGGTCGCTCCTAGCGCCAAGGCACCCTTGATATGACGCCGCGTGCCAGGCGCGTACATGTGCGTGACCGAAGCGTCCAATGCGATGCTGAGCAGTTCGACGAACTTCGGTTGGAGGGTCTTGCCGTCGTAAATGCCCCCGACAGCCGCAAAGAACTGATCGGTCCACAGAGGGTCAAGGTTGAAGAACGGATCCCAGGCCGTATTCCAGAGTCCCTTCGCCTTCATCGCGTCGGCCGAAGGAGTCGCGACTTTCTTGGGAGTGGGGGTCTTCCCGGCCGCCTTGCCCTCCTCGAGCAGCATCGGCGCGCCGAGACTGCACGAATGGATCGCCATGAACGCTGCTCCCTCGATCACCAGCTGGATCTCGTTTCGGGTGGCGCCCGCTTGAAGCGCAGCCCTGATGTGACGGCGCGTGGGTTCCGGCTGGAGGTTCGTGCAGGCGACGTTCAGGCCGACGCAGATCAGCTCGATGGTCTTGAGGTCGAGAACACCGTTCGTCCAGGGATTGGTATTCACCTTCAGGTATGCCTTAGCCTTGGCGGGGTCCCATTTCCGAACCGCGTCGATGGCCGCGGTCTGCATCGATGCTCCCGCCATCACGCCGTCCTCAGGAGAGTCGCGTCGTTCCACCAGAATCCTCCATCACTCGACGATCGTCTTGAAGCCGCCGTAGACCATGCGCTTCGGATCGAAGGGCATGTCCTTCATGGCGTCGCCCATCGCAGCCATTTCCTTCATCACTTTGGCGTTGACGCGGTCGCGATGCGCGCGTGACTTGAACACGATGTAGGCGAAGACCGCCGTCTCGCCCGGTCTCAGCTTCATCACCTGTGTGAACGGCTTGCCCCATTTGGCTGCGAGGTCGTCGCCGGCGCATTCCTTGTAGTCCACAGCGCCGTGCTTCATCCACGCCTTCTTGCCCAACGTCGCCATCCGTCGGTAGGCCTTGAGGTGCTTCTTGGGGATTGCCAGCACGTATCCGTCCACGTAGCTCATGTAAGGACTCCTTTGTCGAGCCTCAAGAATATCGTGATCGTTTCGACCGGACACATCACGAGCGTGCGACGTTCACTGAGTGATGTCGATCTGCGCCCGGCCGTGCGACGGATGAGCCAGTCGCGGAAGGCGTCCAGGGCTGCGAGCCTTGCGCAGACCACTCCCGGCGGAGATCCCGAGGCGCTGCATCCTGGAGATGAGCGTCGTTCTGGACAGCCCCAACCTCGCTGCCGCCCCGTCCCAGCCGCCGAGCACCCAATTCGTGGCCTGCAAGGTCGCTATGATGTGGTCGCGTTCGACTTGCGCGAGCGTGCGGAACGACGCGGCCGCACGGTCGGTGCGGCGCTCCCGATTCGGCAGGTGCAACATCGGACCGATCGTCGCCACCACAGCCCGCTCGATGACGTTCTGGAGTTCACGAACGTTACCGGGCCACGACTGCTGCTGCAACGCGGCAACCACGTCGTCAGGGACTGTCTCAACCTTCTTGCCGTGGCGCTCGGCGAACCGGCGGACGAAGTGGGCGATGAGGGCCGGGATGTCGTCGGGGTGCTCGCGCAGCGGCGGGACCCGAATGGGGATCACGTTCAACCGATAAAACAGATCGGCGCGAAAGGCGCGCTGGCCAACCATCTCCTCGAGATCCTGATTTGTCGCGGCGATGACTCGCACGTCCACCGACGTTGGGCGGCCGCCGCTGCCCAGACGCTCGACCTGCTGCTCCTGCAGCGCCCGGAGCAGTTTGGGTTGAAGGTCCAGCGGCAGATCGCCGACTTCGTCCAGGAACAACGTGCCGCGGTCTGCCGCCTGAAAGCGTCCGACTGTTGGTGCCACTGCGCCCGTGAAGGCGCCTCTTTCGTGACCGAAGAGCTCGCTCTCGAGGAGTCCTGAGGGAATTGCCGCGCAGTTGACCGCCACGAACCGCTGCTGCCGACGAGGGCCGCCGTCGTGAATCGCCCGGGCAATCAATTCTTTGCCGGTCCCCGTTTCGCCGAACAGCAGCACCGCGCTGTCCACGGGCGCGACCATGGCGATGGCCTGGGTGATGTCTCTGAACGCGACGCTGTTACCAATCAGTGGACCAGCCATGCCTGTTGCTCCACACGAAAGCGGTCAGGAGTCGTTCGTCGCCCGTGCGACGTGTTCCAACAAGTCGCCGCCATCGAACGGTTTCACCAGGAAGGCGACCGCGCCATCTCGTAATGCCTGTTGGCGAACCTCATCGTCATCATGGGCCGTAATGAGGATGACGGGCAGCTGACGCTGTTCCCGACGAATACGCCGCAGCAGTGCCGTCCCGTCCATGCCAGGTAAACGCACGTCTGCGATGACGCACGACACGGTCGGAAGCGCGCCGGACAGCAGAAAAGCCTCCGCGGATTCGAAGGTGACGGCTTCGTACCCGGCGGATTCGAGCACGCTCTGAACCGATTCGCGAACCCGACGATCGTCGTCGACCGTTGCGACGACGAGATTGGACTGAGGCATCAGGGCGCGCCTTCTCCATGCGGCTGCATGGTACGCATCCGCGCGCGCGGATGGCTACTATAGGTTTATTCAGACGTTCTGATGAGGTGGAATCCCGAGTTTGTCGGTGAATCGGACCAGCTCGGCGAGGGACCGCGCGCCCATCTTGCGCATGATCTGACCACGATGAACGCCGATGGTGATCTCGCTGGTGCCAAGTGCATCGGCCGTCAGCTTGTTCGCGAAGCCAGCCACGACAAAGGTGAGTACTTCACGTTCACGGGGTGTGAGTCGCTCGTAACGGCGCGCCAGCTCCCGTCGCTCCGATCGTGTCAGACGCGCGGCTCGATCGAGCGCGATCGCCGCATCGATCGCACGCAGCAACTCGTCGTCGCCGAAGGGCTTCGGCAGAAATTCGACGGCGCCCGCCTTCATCGCCTTCACCGACGAGGGAACATCGCCATGCCCGGTAATGAACACGATCGGCGGCGCCTCTTGTGCCACGAGCTCCTTCTGCAGGTCGAGCCCATGGATGTCCGGCAATTCCAGGTCGAGTACCAGGCAGGCGGGCACGTCCGGTTTGTCGGCCCGCAGAAATTCGGTGGCCGAGGCAAACACAGCCACCTCGCGTCCGGCTGACGCCAGGAGGCTGGACAGCGCGTCACGCACTCGCGCGTCGTCGTCCACGACGAAGACGATGGGACTGTCGCTGGTCATGGCGCAGTAGTCGGATGAATAGGCAACGTGACCGTGAACGTCATGCCAAAGCCCGCGTTGCGCTCGGCCGACAGCCTGCCATCGTGAGCCGCGACGATCGATCGGCAGATCGCCAGCCCGAGACCCATGCCCTCGGGCTTGGTGGTGACGAACGGTTCGAACGCGGCGCCGGGGTCGTCGAGACCAATCCCGTTGTCTGAGATCTGGATGACGGCCTGGTCGGCCTCAGCCCGTGTGGATCGGACCGACAACTGCTTCGACGCGGCCGCTCACCGGTTCCAGTGCCTCGAGCGCGTTGAGCATGAGATTCAGCAGCAGTTGCTGCAACTGAACCCGATCGGCGAAGAGGGCGGGTAGCGTCGGCGTCCAACGACAACGTCAAGGGACACGTGCTTGCGCGCCGGGTAGCTGTCGAGCAGGCGAAGCACCTCGCCAATGACCTCGCTGAGGTCGAGCGGCGCTTTCTCGACGGCCGTCCGCTTGAACAAGGCGCGTACGCGTCGAACGACCTCGCCGGCGTCCTTGCCGTCCTTGACGATCCGTTCTGCAGCCTCGACGGCCTTGGGAACGTTCGGCGGCGACGCCGACAGCCATCGCAGGCAGGCGTGTCCGTTGGTCGACGACGGCGGCAAGGGGCTGATTGACTTCGTGCGCGATCGAGCCGGCCAGCTCGCCGACCGTGGCGACCTGGGCGGCGCGCGACATCCTGGCCTGAAGATCGCGCACGGCCTGCGACGCGCGTTCCAGCTCGTTGGTCGCCAGCCAGTGCTCCGTCATGTCCATTGAGGCACCGATGAACTGAACGAGATCGCCGGCATCGTTGGTCACCGGATGGCCCGTCGCGTGTTGATACCGGATGCTTCCGTCCGGAAGGACGATGCGATAGCCAGCCCGATACTCGGTCTTCTCACGCATGCACCGCTCGAACAGTGCCTGAACACGAGGGCGGTCTTCCGGGTGAATCCGCTCGAACCAGAACGCCGGTCGCGAGATGTCCTCACCCGGCTGCGGGGCGTAGGCACGCTGAATCTCCGGCGAGCTCTCGACAACGTCCGTTGCCAGATCGTAGCGCCAGCCGCCAGTACGGCTGAGCCGCTGCACTTCGAGCAGAAACGCCTCGCTTTGCCGCAAGCGCGTCCTCGGCGATCTTTCTGTCGTGGATGTCGGTTCGAACGCTGTACCAGCGAGACGTGCCGTCGTAGTCGTCGACCAGGACCGCCCGGACCAGAAACCATCGATACGTGCCATCCGCGCGCCGCATGCGCGGCTCGGTGTCGAATGGCTGGCGCGTTTGCACCGCGCGCCGGCGTGCCGGGAGGAGCCACGGCAAATCGTCTGGATGGATGACATCGGTGATCTTCCACTGCTTCGGATCGTCTGCGCAGGGGCCGTGGTACTCGCGAGCGGCTCGGTTGAACAGTTCGGGCTCGCCAGACGCCTTGTGGATCGCGACCAGGCCCGGAATGTTGTCGAGGATCGCGTGCCGCTCATCTGCACGCCGCGGTCCTCCGCTTGCTTCCGCTCCTCGATGTCAATGACCAGGCTGCACCAGCGGACGATCGAGCCGTCCTGCGCGCGCACCGGCACGGCATGACCGTGGACCCAGCGATAAACGCCGTCTGAACGACGAAGCCGGTAGTCCGCTCTGAACGGCGCCCTTCCGCGAGGGCGTGCGCCCACCCCTCGATCACCATCGCGCGATCGGATTCGTGGATGAACGGCGGCCAGTCCTGGAGCTCTTCGAGGCTGACCCCCAGGTAGTCGAGCAGCTGCCGATTGGCGAAATCGATCTCTCCGGTTGGAGTCACCGTGTTCACCAGAGCTGGGACGCTGTCCAGAATCAGGCGCAGGTCGCGCGCGAGAGCGCGGGCAGCCTCTTCGGGGAGCCGATCGTCGACCGGTTGCGGCCCATCGCCCGCCGCGCGACGCCGGATTGTGGACATGGTCGTTCCCGTACCCCAACCGTGACGTGGCGATTCATGTCAGCTTCCGGCGCGGTTGCAACCTAAAGGATCCTTCAGACGCTTCGAGTTCTTCGACACTGCGCGTGTCGATCTCGACGCCGGCCTCGCGACCACTCTCGCGAGACGTCCCGTTTCGCTGAGCAAATCGCCACGCGCGTGCTGGCCCGCGCCGTGCTCTCGTCGATGGCCGACGCTTCGGTCAAAGGAGGGGCGCGATGAACTGGTTCACGACGAAGGACGGCACGAGGATCTACTTCAAGGACTGGGGCACTGGTCAGCCCGTCGTCTTCAGCCATGGATGGCCGCTGAGTTCCGATGCGTGGGAGGACCAGATGCTCTTCCTCGCGGCGCGTGGCTTCCGCTGCATCGCGCACGATCGCCGGGGCCACGGCCGCTCGAGCCAGCCGTGGACCGGCAACGACATGGACACGTACGCCGACGACCTCGCCGCCCTCGTCGCAGGCGCTCGATCTGAAAGACGCGATTCATGTCGGCCACTCCACCGGCGGCGGGGAAGTGGCGCGCTACATCGGCCGGCACGGGACCACACGGGTCGCGAAGGCCGTCCTGATTTGCTGCGATCACGCCGCTGATGCTGCAGACGCCGGCCAATCCCGGGGGCCTGCCGCTGAAGGCGTTCGACGACATCCGCGCCGGCGTGCTGAAGGACCGCTCACAGTTCTTCAAGGACCTGAGCGTACCGTTCTTCGGCGCCAACCGCGCCGGTGCGACCGTGTCGCAGGGCGTCCTCGACACCTTCTGGCTGCTCGGGATGCAGGCCGGGCTCAGAAACGCGTATGACTGCATCAAGGTCTTCTCGGAGACCGACCTGACCGAAGACCTCAAGAAGATTCGACGTCCCGACGCTGATCATTCACGGCGACGACGACCAGATCGTGCCGATCGCCGCGTCCGCGCTCCTGTCGGCAAAGATCGTCAAGCAAGCGACGCTGAAGATCTACGAAGGCGCCGGACACGGGCTCCCGACCACCCTCAAGGATCGCCTCAATGCCGACCTGCTCGAATTCTGTGGCGCGCGAATCGCAAGGCCATCCGCGAAGGTGATGTCGTGATCCGCTACCAGGACCGCTGGGCCGTCGTGACTGGAGCGTCGTCCGGGTTGGGCCGAGGCCTCGCCGCCCGACTCGCGGACCGCGGCATGTCCCTGGTGCTGACCGGCCGCAACGCGGCCCGGTTGGACGAGGCGGCGCGCGAGATCCGCCGCGCGGCTCCGCGGGTGAAGGTCGAGACGGTCACCGCAGACCTTGCGACCCAGCCGGGTGTGTCCGCGCTGCTCGATCATGTCGGGCACCGTCCGATCGAGGTGCTGGTCAACAATGCCGGGTTCGGCAGTTACGGCCCGTTTGCCGCGGCCGATGCCGACCGGGAGGCCGACGAGGTGGCCGTCGACGTCAGTGCCGTGGTCACCCTGGCGCGGGCGTTCCTGCCCGGCATGCTCGCTCGAGGCAGCGGCGGGATTCTCAACGTCGCCTCCACGATTGCGTTCCAGCCCGCGCCCTACCAGGCGGTGTACGGGGCGAGCAAGGCGTTCGTGCTGTCGTTCAGTGCAGCCCTGTGGGCCGAGGCGCGCGCGGCCGGCGTGGCGGTTACCGCCCTCTGTCCGGGTCCCACCCGCACGGGTTTCGTCGACGCCCTCGGCGCCGATGTCGGCCACACGGCGATCTACCGCCGGCTCGGCGACCCCGGGCCCGTCATCGACGCGGGACTGCGGGCGCTCGACCAGGGCCGGGCCGTGGTCATCCCTGGCGCGCGGAACAAAGTGATCGCCGCCAGCGGCCGGTTCATGCCGCGCGAGTGGCTCACCCGGGTCTCCGCCCGCCTGCTCCGCCCGGTCGGCGCGGCCTCCCGGCCGCCAATCGAGGTGCGCAACGAGACGGTGGTCCGCGCCTCGGCCGAACGCGTGTGGGACGTGCTGACCGACGTCGAACGCTGGCCGTCGTGGTATCGCGCCTGCCGGTGGGTCCGAGTCGAGTCACCAGCCACGCCTGTCCAACCGCTCGTCTTCCGGTGGAAGGCGCACCCGGTCGAACTGCGCAGCGCTGTGGTGACCAGCGATCGACCGCACTCGTTCGCCATCATCGCCGACGCTGTGGGGCTGCACGCCGAGCGCACCTTCACGCTCCGCCCTACGCCCGACGGTTCGAGCACCGTCGTCGTCAGTGATGAAACCCAGGTGGGTGTGCTCCCGCGGCTGGGTCGTGTGTTCCTTGCGCCGCGGCTGCATGCGGCCAACCAGGCGATGTTCGACGATTTGGCCCGAGCCGCAGCCCCCGTCGCGATGACGTCGGCATAGCAGAGGAGATGGTCATGAACCCGACAACAACAGCAATCCCCTCGGCGAACAGCACCGGCGCGCCGTATGTCGCAGGAAACTTTGCGCCGCTCAGGAGCGAGGTCACCTCCTTCGACTTGGAGGTGATCGGCCATGTCCCTGAGGAGCTGACCGGCCGGTTCCTCCGGATCGGCCCCAATCCGATCGATGAGCTCGATCGCGTGCGCCTGGTGCGCCATCACTGGTTCGCCGGTACGGGCATGGCGCACGGCTTGCGGTTGCGCGCGGGCAAGGCGGAATGGTTCCGCAGCCGTTTCGTGCTTGATCGAGATGCCGCCAGGGTCTTGAGCCGCAAGCCGCTGCCCGGGCCAGGTGAAGGCACTCGAGACGGCAACGTCAATACGAACCTCATGAACGCCGGCGGCAGGTTGTGCGCGGTCGTCGAGGCGGGCGGCATTCCAGTCGAACTTGACTACGAACTGGCGAGCGTCCGCCGGACCGATTTCGACGGCACGCTCGAAGCGGGGTTCACCGGGCACCCCAAGTTCGATCCGATCACGGGCGAGCATCACGCTCTGGCGTATGAACCGTTCCAGCCCGTCCGCTACATCTCGGTCGACCGCGACGGGCGCGCAACGACCAAGGCGCGAATCGATTTGCCGCACATTCCGCTCATCCACGACATGGCGTTCACGCAGTCCTTCATCATCGTCCCCGACTTCCCGGTGACGTTTCAGCCAGAGCTCTCCCACACCGACTTCCCATGGCTCTGGGACGAGCGCCGGGACTCCCGCATCGGGCTACTGCCGCGCAACGGCGACGTGTCTCGCATCCAGTGGTTCGAGGCGCCGCGCTGCTTCGCGTTTCATTTCGCCAACGCTTATGACGATGGCGAACTCACGATTATCGACCTGCCCAAGCATTCGCGGATGTTTCTCACCGATCAGAACGGCCCCAACGAAGGCGCGCCCATCCTGGTCCGGTGGACGCTCCATCGGCCGTCCGGTCGGTTGACGGAGACGGTCATCGACGACCGGGGCGACGAATTCCCGCGCATCAATGGGCGCTACGGTGGGCAAGCCTATCGCTATGTCTACAGTGCGCACTGGGGCAACGACGTGGCCTTCGGCCCGGCGATGAAGCACGACATGCAGCGCCAGACGACTGAGGTGCATGACTATGGTCCGGGCCGGATGACGGCGGAGCCGGTCTTCGTTCGGAAGCCGGGAGCGACCGCCGAGGACCATGGATGGATTTTGTCCTATGTCTACGACCCGCAACGCGACCTCAGCGAGGTCGTCATCCTTGATGCTCAAGACTTCGCCGGTGAGGCGGTCGCGACGATCCGTCTGCCGGTTCGCGTGCCGTTCGGCTTCCACGGGGGCTGGGCGCCCGACAAGATCACCGTCGTCGAGTAGGGCTCGTCCTTCCTCACGTATGATCGAGCGCCACAGGTTGCTAAGCCCTGCTTGTGCCTTTCCGCAGTGCGATCGTGATCTGTGCGCGCAGCTCGCGCTCGAAGCCCTGCTGGTGCTCGCGCCTGACCCGCACCATTTTCTGGTAGCGCTCACGGCTGCCAGACTGTGGCAGGGACAACAGCAAGTCCACGGATTCGAACTCACCGTCCAATGCCGCGACGCCGTCGATCGCCACGCCCTCAAAGTCCGCCGCCACGCCTCGGGCCAGCCGGAGCACGTCCTGCAGCGAAAGACCCTCAGAGGCCATACACGATCCCTGCGCCTCGACGGCTTTGACCGTGGCAGCTCACGAGCGGACGCTGCTATCGCCGTGGGCCACGATCACGGGCGTAGCGTCCGGATCGTCGATTGGCACGTAAAACAGCGCGCTGCATTCGCCGCACCGGTAGTACGTCACCCAGACTTGATGGCCGGTCGCTGGCGAGTAGCTCGGCGCCAGGGCGCCGCACTCCGGGCAGATCTTCTCCACAGCCATGGCGCACCTCGGCGTCCCTGACGGGTCGGATGGCGACCGGTTAAGACGAATTCCATCCGCTTCCATTCGCGCCCAGCGCCGCAGACAGATGAGCACGCGCTTACAGAAATCTGGTAGCGAAGGGCCCACGACGCTGCTGCAGGGGAGTGGAGCAAGACCGGTACCGCGCCTGAGCCAGCGAGGAACCGGCTGTTCGGTCTTGCGGAGCGGCGGATCGGTCGGGGGGAGACCGGTGCCGCGTCGTCACCGGTCGGTGCGACCAGGCTTCAGAATGACCGGCTCGGCGTCGTGCTGCTCCTTCCGCTGCGAAAACACCGCGGTGCATTGGGAGCACCGGTAATAGTCGTCCGCCGCCGAGGCGCGGCTGACCGCCGGCAGGAGGCGCGGAGCGGGCGCTCCGCACTCAGGACAGGACTGGACAGGCATGGCGCGCCCTCGGGGGTGTTCGGTCGCAATCGATCGCGTTCCCGGGGGACAGGCGCCAATCGTCGCGGCCAGTGTATCGCGCCCCGCAGGCTCAGGCGCAATCAGACCGATCGGGAGCTCAGCGCACGAGGTAACTTGCCGGTCGCCACCCTAGGCGGGAGGTTCGCCGTTCGCAAAGCCGAACTGGCGAGCGGCGTCCCACGCCTTGGCACTGATCGTGATTCTGGTGCCGCACTCTCGGCATTCGCACTCTTTGATCTCGGGGCGGTCGTACACCAGCTCCATCGCACCATGGCAGGCCGGACAGGTGGGAAGCACTTCACACGGGGTCGGGGGGCTGCCGTCCATGCCGTTGACGATATCAAAACGCGCCCGCGCTCGAAACGGACGAGTTGTGGGCGGGTGTCGGAGGGTATGGAGCGTGGGACCGCCGTGAGGGCCTGCGGGCTCAGCGCTCGGGATGTTGCGGGCCCTTCTTGGGGCTACGCGCCAGAATCACCGCCCACGCCCTGGCTGGAACATCGATGGCGCTGTGGCAGTCGACACACACGCAGACCATCGCCGTCGTCCGGTCGTAAACCAGTTCCATTCTGCCCCCGCAGACGGGACAACTGGGTATGAACTGACACGGCTTCGGGCCAGCTTCGGCCATCGAGCACTATGCAGCAAAAACGAGGCCGCGCCCGAAGGCCCTAGTCCGCTACTGGCGCGTATCAGAGCGCTCGGCGCCCTGCAGTGTCCAGCCCTGCCGCATGAAGTCCTGGCGCACGCCCGCGCTTGCTTGGGCCAGCTCCTCCGCCTCGTCGGGTCTGTACACACTCGACCAGTACAGCACCTCCGCCCGACCCTCACCGCCGACCACAAGACGCAGTTCGACACCGAGCAGGCCAGGTCGAAGGCGTGCCTCGGCGTAGCGAGTGTCTTTGACCAGGCGCCAGACGCGACCCTCGCGAGGCGGCGGCGTCTCAGGTGCCGGACGGTGGAGCCACGACCAGTCGCGCCCGTCCGCTTCCATCGGTCCCCGATCCTGTGCCGCTCGGGATGGCCGGTCAAGACCTTTGGCAACCTCAGGCTCATCTGCTCGCGGCCAGCTCCAGAGCGACCTTATCCTCGAAGGCTCGTTGTGCCTTGGTGCAACATCAGTCGCTCCCCTGACAACCCCTCAGCGGCCTTACGGATGAGCCAGTTGCGGATCGCTGTGTTTTCCCCCACGATTGCAACTCACACCGCACCCGCTTCCGTCAAAACCGCATGGGACATACCGCCGCGTCTTTCGTCGCGCTGTTAGTTGTTGCCGGATCTGTCCACGCGCAGACATCCGAACAGCGCATCGAAGAAGCCGTCGTTCATGACGATTGGCGGGATTGAGCAGTGGGTCACCATACGCGGCGACGACCGCGGAAATCCAATCCTGCTGCTCCTGCACGGCGGGCCCGGCGACGTTCAGTCGCCTCTCGTCTCGGTCTACACACCGTACGAGAAGGCTTTTGTTCTCGTGCAGTGGGACCAGCGTGGGGCAGGGCGAACGTTCGCGAAGAACGGCGCGGCCGGCGTCACGCGCGACCAACTGATCGCCGACGGGATCGATCTCTCCGAACAGCTGCGCAAGCGCTTTCCTCGGGCTCCACTGATCCTGTTCGGCCATTCCTGGGGCAGCATCATCGCGACCGGCATGGCGCAGCAGCGGCCGGAATTGTTCGCCGCGTATGTGGGAACGGGCCAGGTCTCCTCCTGGGCCGACACGGTGCAGTTCCAGTTCGATTTCCTCAGGCAACGCTATACGGAAAAAGGCGACACGGTCGCGCTCGCCGCTCTCGATGCCATCGGCAAGCCGGACCCGAAGAACGTCAAACAGTACTTCGGCTTCTCGCGCCCGATCCGCCAGCACATGAACGCGTCGGACACGGCCTGGCTCACCGGCCTGAAGAACACATACAGCGCCAGCGGCGAGACCGAGGTGACGCTCAAGGCGATCGGCGACGGAATGAGCGCGTCGGGCTCGGCGTTGATTGACGCGTCGGTGGCGGGCGACCTGCCCGCGACGGCGACCAGCTTCAAGATTCCCTACTACGTCATCCAGGGGCGGCACGATCTCTTCACGCCAACGCCGCTCGCGGAAGCGTATTTCAGCAAGGTCTCGGCTCCGAAGAAGCGCTTGATCATCATTGAAGACGCCGGCCACTTCGCGCTGGCCACGCACCAGGCCGAGGTGATCGCAGCGCTGAAGGCAGTGATCCAGTAAGCAAGGCCGCGATCTTGCGACGGCTCCATGGTTCGACATTATCTCGGGGGGCAGGGTGGGGAACACGCTCCCCCGACTCCTAAGGACGGACCTGGTGCGATGTTTGCAGCTGGCAGGGCGTGTTCAACGCTCCACTCCCCTGGGCCGAGCTCCTGCGCCGCACGTGGCGCGACGCGATGGACGACGACATCCTCGGGCTTGCTGCCCAGTTGTCGTACTACTTCTTCCTCGCGCTGTTTCCGGCGATCCTGTTTCTGCTGGCGATCGCCAGCTTCTTCCCGCTCTCGAACGTCACGGACGACCTCGGCCGCGCACTCGGGCCGTTCGTGTCCACGCAAGTCCTGGAGCTCATCCAGGACCAGATGCGCCGGATTGCCAACGACGACGCAAGCGGGCTCCTGACCTTCGGTGTGGCCGCGGCGCTGTGGAGCAGCTCAGCGGCGCTGGTGTCGATCGTCGGGGCGCTCAACCGCGCCTATGACATCGAGGAGAGTCGGGCGTGGTGGAAAGTGCGGCTGCTGGCCATCGGACTGACATTGGCGACGGCGGCCTTCATCCTTGGTGCGTTGTCTCTGGTCCTGGCAGGTCCCAGCGTGGCCGAGTTCTTGGGTCGCGCCACGGGGTGGGGTGCGCCGTTCGAGTGGACCTGGCTCGTTCTCCAATGGCCGCTGGTGTTCGTGCTGGTGTCGACGGCCATCGGCCTGATCTACTACTTCGGGCCGGACGCCGAACAGGACTGGGTCTGGATCACCCCCGGGGCGGTGACGGCCACGACGCTCTGGTTGGTCAGCTCGCTCATCTTCAAGGTCTATGTCGCGAAATTCACCGACTACGATGCGGCGTACGGCACCGTCGGCGGAGTGATCGTGCTGCTGTTGTGGTTTTATGTCTCGAGCGTGGCGATCCTGACCGGGGCGGAATTGAACGCCGAGATCGAGCATGCGATGGCCCATGGCCAATCAGGACAGACCGCGGCGTCTGGACGACGCCTGCTCGGAGCACGGGCCGCCCGCGCGTTCGAGGCGCATGCCCGCGCTACGCCGCCGTCGGCGATGACCCGGCCCTAGCCGCGGAGCTGCGCGCTCCGTGTGCTCGCCGCTGCTGATCGCTCGCCTTCAGTCTCCGGCTCGAACCGGAGGATGTCGCCAGGCTGGCACGACAGCGCCTGGCAAATCGCGTCGAGCGTCGAGAAGCGGATCGCGCGCGCCTTGCCGGTCTTGAGGATCGAGAGGTTGGCCAGCGTCATTCCGACCCGGTCCGCCAGCTCGGTCAGCGTCATCCGCCGATCGTGGAGCAGGTCGTCGAGCTTGACGGCGATCGCCATGTCACACGGTCCCTTCGAGGTCGTCGCGCATGAGCGCGCCTTCGGCGAACACGCGGGCCAGCAGGAACGTGAGGAGGACGGCGAGCCAGCCGTTGATCGAAAAGCCGGCATCGAGATGGACCGGATGCGCCGGAGTCGACACGCTCTTGGCGATCGCGCCGATGACCACGCTGAGAAGCTGCAGCGCCAACAGCGCCCAGGCGATCGTCTGCAAGCGGGACGCGTTCGCGGCGACGAACGGATCGCCCGCGCGAACCGTCTCGACGATCGCGAGCAGCCGCTTGAGGACGGCGTAGTTCAGCGGAATCGCGGCGAGACCGAGCGCGGCAATCGCGCGCAGGGCCATGACCAGCCGCTCCGCCTCAGGCGACGGAGAGAGTTTGAACGCGGCCATGATCCATTGCTCGTTTGGGCTGACCACCAGCAGAGCGAGGATCGCGGCGGCCATCAGCCAGTTCGCGACGACGAGGAGCCGCAGCACGAGGTAGGCGATCGGCAGCGCGGCGGATGATGGGGCTGACCTGGACATGGTTCAGAACTCCTTGATATCGAATATCAATAATCTAGTTATCGATTGTCGTCAATTAATTTATTGAAATCCGATAAATACTTGACAATCGATAAGCATAAACTTATACGTACGGAATGCGGAGCGCGGCCGTGGTCGAAGACAAGATCTTCCAGGCGCTCGCCGACCCCAGCCGCCGGGCGATCTTCGAGTCGCTCTCGAGTGGCGAGGCGGCGGTGAAGGACCTGACGGCGCGCTTCGACATCTCCCAGCCGGCGGTCTCCCAGCACCTCTCCATGTTGAAGGACGCCGGCCTGGTGAACGGTCGGCGCGAGGGGCGCTGTGTCTTCTACCGTGT
This sequence comes from uncultured Acidobacteriota bacterium, assembly GCA_963786365.1. Lineage (GTDB taxonomy): Bacteria > Acidobacteriota > Vicinamibacteria > Vicinamibacterales > UBA2999 > CAWAYR01. The sequence continues at coordinate 153,144 of CAWAYR010000015.1, read as the reverse complement.
GGATCCCGGCGGGATTACGCCGCTCATCGACTGGATCGCGCACTACCGCGCCTTCTGGACGGAGCGCGTCGATCGCCTTGAACAACTGCTGAAGAAGATGGACCAATGACCGCCACCGACAAGACCGCACCGTCGCAAACTGACTCCATTGCGTTCGAATTCGATTTGCACCACCTGCCGGAGAAGGTGTGGCGCGCGCTCACCGACCCGGTCCTGCTCGCGGAGTGGCTCTTACCGGCGTTCGATCTCAAGCTCGAGCCGGGGGCCGCGTTTGCGTTCAAGACGCAGCCATATCCCGGGTGGGACGGCACCGTGAATTGCCGGTTCCTCGAGATCGAAGCGCACAGGAAGCTCAGCTACACGTGGGTCGTCGGCGACATGGTGTTGGACACCGTCGTGACCTTCACACTCACGCCCACGGCGTCGGGCACGCGCTTGTCCCTCGTGCAGTCGGGCTTCAAGCCGGACCAGAAGCAGAACTTCGGCGGCGCGCGCTACGGCTGGAAGTTGATGGGCGGGAAGCTCGTCGACCTGCTCGCGCGGATCCCATGAGCCGATCCGCGTCGGGGCTCGTTTTCAGAGGAGGTCCAAGTGAACTGGAACAAGTGGATTCGGCAGGCCCACCGCTGGGTGTCCATCGCCTTCACGGTGACCGTCATCGCCAACTTCGTCGCCCTGGCACAGGGAAACGGGATGCCTCCGCCGTGGGTAACCTACTCGCCGCTGCTCCCGCTCGCCTTGCTCATGTTCAGCGGCCTTTACCTGTTCGTGCTGCCGTACGTCGCCAGGTGGCGCGGCCAGCGACGCACCGCCTGAACGGGCGGCCGGCGGCACGACGAAGGCGGCGACCCCAACTGACTGAGGCGCACACATCATGAAGAAGAGCACAACGACCAAAGGCGAATCCCCGTCCCGGCTGATCGACGCGAGGATCAAGGAACTGGGCGACTGGAGGGGCAAGACGCTCTCCCGGGTCCGCGCTCTGATCAAACAGGCTGACCCTGAGGTCGTCGAGGAGTGGAAGTGGAGAGGCGTTCCGGTCTGGTCTCACGATGGAATCATCTGCACCGGCGAGACGTACAAGAGCGTCGTGAAGGTGACGTTCTTCAAGGGCGCGTCGCTCAAGGACCCGTCAGGACTCTTCAACTCCAGCCTTGAAGGCAACGCCAGGCGCGCGATCGACGTCCATGAGGGTGAGGAAATCGACTGAGGGTGCGTTCAAGACACTCATACGCGCCGCTGCAGCCCTGAACAAGTCATCGGCCCGATAGTCGGGCAATGCGCACGATGGTCGCGATGGAGCGGTCGACGTCGGCGTCGGTCGTGGCCCACGAGATGACGCTCACGCGCATCGCCGTCCGCCCTTGCCAGACGGTCGCACCACACCAGCACGTGCCGTCTTCCTGAATGGCCGCAATCACCCGGCGCGTCCGCTCGGCGTCTCCGAACGACACGAGCACCTGATTGAGGACCACCTCATTGAGCACGGCGAACCCGGCGTCGGTGAACGCTTGCGCGAAGCGCCGCGCCAGGCGGCAGTGGCGTTCGACGAGGTCGGCGAGTCCCGACCGACCGAGTGCACGGAGCGCCGCCCAGGCGTCGACGCCCCGGGGACGGCGGGAGACCTCCGGGGTGTAGTCCGACGGATTCGCCTGATCACTCGGAAGGTAGTCGGCATTGATCGCCATCGATCGTCTCAGCGCGTCGCCGTCGCGCACGATCGCCATGCCACAGTCGTACGGCGTATTCAGCCATTTGTGCGCGTCGGTCGCCCAGGAGTCGGCGAGCTCGACTCCCTTCGCAAGATGAGCCCGCGGCGGAGCAGCACGGGCCCACAGGCCGAAGGCGCCGTCGACATGGATCCACGCCGGCGCGTCGAAGCCGCGAACGTGCTGGATGATGTCGGTGAACGGATCGAACGCACCGGTGTTCACGTTGCCGGCCTGGAGGCAGACGATGGTCGGGCCGGAAATCGCAGGGAGTGCGTCGGCGCGCATCCGACCCTGTGCATCCACCGGGACCTTGACCACCCGGCTGCGTCCCAGCCCGACGACGCCAAGGGCCTTGAAGAGCGTGGCATGCGCCTCGGCCCCCGCGATCACCGTGATCGGCGGGGCACCGCACAGGCCATCCGCGTCCACGTTCCAGCCGACCTGGGCGAGAACCGAGGACCTGGCCGCGGCGAGCGACGCGACGTGGGCGACGGTGGTGCCGGTCACGAACGCGCCGGTGGAGGCTGGGGGCAGGCCGAGCAGCTCGATCGCCCAGCGAAGCGCGATCTGCTCCAGCCTCGTGCTGCCGGGAGACGAGACGACGAAGCCGCCGTGCTGTTCCCACGCGGTTGACAGCCAGTTCGCCGCGAGCGCGGCCGGCAACGCCGAGCTGTTCACGAAGCCGAAGAACCGCGGGCCAGCAATCGCCATCGTCGCCGGAGACCCGATGCGATCGAGTTCCTCGACGACCTGCGCGGCCGACATCGATCCCTCCTGCAGGGGAACGTCGAATGCCGTGAGCCCGTCGAGGGCGTCCCGGCTGGGCGCGACCCGACGCGCGCCGACATCGTCGAGATAACGCTGGGAGCGTTGCGGCGACATCGGCGAGCACCTGCCAGGCGCTGGGGTTGAGGCGTCGCGGGCTTGGTGTCGTGCGCCATCAGCGCGACCCGGCCAGGGTGACGGTGGTATTCCCGCCGCAAAGGAGCACGCCGACCCGCTCGCCCTGGCGCGGTTGATAGCGGGCCGAGAGCAGGGCAGCGAAGGCCGCCGCGCCACCAGGCTCGACGACGATGCGCAGGCCATCCCAGAGCGCCCGCTGCGCCGCCTGAATCTCCTCGTCCGAGACCAGCACCACGCGGTCGACATGGCGTTGCGCGATCGGAAACATCAACTCGCCCACCCGTCTCGGCGCGAGCGAGTCGGCGGCAATTCCTCCGGCCCTGGCGTCGACCGGACGTCCGGCGGCGAGCGCGGTGGTGAGTGTCGGCGCCTCGTCGGGTTCCACGCCGATCAGACGAAGACGGCCGGCGTACCAGGAGGCGATGCCGCCCAGCAACCCGCCGCCACCGACTGCCACGAGCAGCGTATCGAGCTCGCGGCCTGCTCTTCGAGCTCGAGGCCGACGGTGCCCTGGCCGAGCAGCGTCTCGACCTGATCGTAGGCGTGGATCGGAAGTGCGCCCGAGCGCTCCGCCCACACCTGGCTCTCCGCCAACGCGTCGGCGTACCGCTCACCGGCGATGACCAGGTCGGCCCCGTAGTCGCGAATCCGCTGGATCTTCGTTGGCGACGCCACGCCCGGCAGGAAGATGCGCGCCGGCCGTTCGAGACGTCGCGCGGCGTAGGCGACCGCGACGCCGTGGTTGCCGCCGGACGCGGCGACGACACCAGCCGGGGGCACGTGGCGAAGGAGCATGTTAGCGAACGCGCCACGCGCCTTGAACGAGCCGCCGTGCTGCAGCAGTTCCATCTTGAGGATCACGGAGCAGGGTCCGACGCCGGCGTCCGCACCGTCGATCGCGATCGTCGGCGTGCGCCGCACGAATGGCCGGATCAACTCGTGGGTGCGCGCAATCGCTGTCCCGGTCGATTGGCGGGATGTCGGTCGCGGACGTGGCTGCGACAGGCTGTGTCGACGGCATGGCGCTCACAGCTCACGGTTGAGAATGCGCCGCAGGACGGCGGTGTCGAGGTTCCCGCCCGACAGGATGACCCCGACCCGCTTGCCGCGCAGCGTGTCGCGCAGCTTGAGCGCCGCGGCGACGCCGAGCGCGCCCGCACCTTCGACCAGGTTGTGCGTCAACGTCGAGCATCAGCCGGACGGCCTCGGCGAGCTCGGCGTCGGTGACGGTCACGAAATCGGCGAGTCCGTCACGCAGCGTCGCGAACGTCAAGCGCGTACGGCTGGCGCGTGGCGACACCCTCCGCGAACGTATTCACGGACTCGATCGTCATCGGACGCTTCATGTGCCAGGAATCGTGGCCGGCGCACGCCCCCGCGGCCTGGACGCCATAGACGGGCAGCCCGGGTCGAAGCTCGCGCGCGACCGTGAGCGCGCCGACCGACTGCGATCCGCCGCCGACCGCGACGATCAGGGCGTCGAGCCCGCCGGATTGCTCGAGCATCTCCAACGAGACGGTCGCGGCGCCGGTGATGACGTGCGGACTGTTCGTCCCATGGGCGATCGTGCGGCCCTCGGCCCGTGCGAGGCGAGCCATGACCTCGAGGGCGGCGTCATAGTCGCGCCCCTCTTCGTGCACGGTCGCGCCCCAGGCACGTATCGCAGCGTTCTTCTCGGGATTGTTGCCGACCGGGACGCAGATGGTGGCGTCAACGCCGAGCAGCGCCGCAGCGTATGCGATGGCCTGACCGTGATTCCCCGTCGACGCGGTGACGATGCCGCGCTGCGTTCGTCGGCGGTCAGCGCCGTCACGAACGACAGCCCATTGCGAACCTTGAAGGAACCGGTCGGTTGGTGGATCTCGTGCTTGACGAGCAACGAGATGCCGCCGCCGAGGTGGGCGTCGAGCAGCGGATAGTGTCGCAGCGCCGTGACGCTCAAGTACGGGGCCAGGCGGGCGCGCGCCGCCACGACGTCAGCAAAGCTGACCGGCCATGGTGGCGCCAGCCCGTCGAGCGCCATCGGCTGAGATGTGGACGATGGCGTCATTGCGCCGCCCTTCGATGTGTCGGCCATTCGAGTTCCCCCTTCTCGACGTCAACTGTAAGGGCAGGCCCGGCGGCAGAACAGATGCAGAGTCCGAAGTTCCGGACCAGTACAGCTGGGCGGAGGCGCGTGGCCGATGCCGCTCAGCCGCGACTCGTCGAGCGCATGAGCCGGGCCAGCTCGGTGATGCCGCGCTCGATCCGTGCCGACCAGGGGTGGGCGCAGCTGATGCGGATGAAACGCCGGTGCCGACGGCCGAGCGAAAAGATCTCACCCGGCATGATGCTGATCCCCTTCTCCATGGCGCGGTGGTACAGCGTGGTGCCGTCGACTCGCCCGGGCAGTTGCACCCACAACACGGTGCCACCGGCCGGTCGCGTCACGCGCGTGCCGGCCGGAAACACCTCCTCTACCGCGGCCGCGTACCGTGCCACCTGGTCGGCCACCTGGTGCCGCAGGCGGCGGATGTATCTCGGGTAGAAGCCCGTGTCCAGCAGCTCCGCCAAGCCGATTGGGGCAGCGCCGACGTGACCCTCGACGTCACGCTCTTGACGAGCTCGGTTCGCGACTGGTACTTGCCGGGCACAATCCAGCCGACGCGCAGTCCCGGCGCCAGCGATTTGGAGACCGAGCTGCACAGCATGACGTGGCCGCGCCGGTCGAACGCCTTGGCCGGCCGAGGCCGTGTGTCGTTGTGCGCCAGCTCGCCGTAGACGTCGTCTTCGATGAGGGCGACGCCCAGTCGCGTGACCAGGGCGACGAGCTCTTCCTTGGCCGTATCGGTCATCACCGATCCGAGCGGGTTGTGGCAGGTGGTCATCACGATCGCCGCCTTTGCGCGGTGGCGACGAATCGTGCGCTCCAACAGTGCGAGATCCACGCCCTGCCGTGGATGTGACGGCACTTCGGCCGCCCGCAGTCCCAGGGCTTCGATGGCCTGCAGGACCCCGAAGTAGGTCGGGCACTCGACCGCGACGACGTCGCCTGGGTCGGCCACCGTTCGCAGCGCCAGGTTCAGCGCCTCGAGGCCGCCGGCCGTGACGATCGAGATCTGTCGCGCTGCAGGCGATGCCGGAGCCGATGAGGAGTCGCGCCAGCTGTCGCCGCAACTCCGGAATGCCGCTGACGGCGTTGTACGACGCACTGTGCAGCGGCTCTCGGGCCATGGCCCGCCGAATCGCGCGATTGAGCCGCGCGGTGGGCAGGAGCTCGGGACCGAGGCTGGAAAGGCCGAGCGGAATCAACCGTTCGTCGGCATTCCGGAGCACCGCCGAAATCAGCTCGCCGACCGCGACGCGCTCCGGCGCGTAGGAAGGCGTGAGCGTCGCCGGGAGTTCCGTGGTCGCGGGGCGAGCCACGCGAAAGCCGGACCGCTCCCGTGCCTCGACGTACCCTCACGCTCGAGAACCAGGTAGGCCCCGACCGCGGTCGCGGCACTCACTTCGTGGAGCCGCTGGAGTGTCCGCACCGACGGCAAGCGCTCACCGACCCGGAGGACACCGTGTTCGATCTGGCTTCGCAGGGCTGCCGCCAGGCGCCGATAGAGGAATCCCTCGGACCGCAGGTCAGATGCCGTCGACACCTCCGTCACTACCTGATGGCCGGGAAGGGGCATGAGTCTCCAACTGTACCGATAGGTCGCCGCGCCGAACAGAGGCAGATTCCGCAGCGTTCTGGCAGTACCAGTTGGCGCCGGCCACGTCGAAGCGTGTGCCACGGCGCTCACACGATCTGATACTCGGGCGTGCTCATGACCAGGTGCATGGTCAGGCGCAGAGCGTCCTCCATGTAGGTCTTGGCGCGGTCGATGTCGTCGGTGCCGAGCTCCGTCGTCAGGAACGCTCACGAAGGCGTCTCGCGTGGCGGTGGCCGGGGGCACGCGCAGGGTTCGCCAGGTCAGATAGTCGATCGCGTCGGCGGTCGTCTTGGCGCCGCTCTTCAGCACCATCGCGGTGAGGTCGAGCTGGGCGGCGTGACGGGGTGTGGGGATGAGTTTGCGCGCCGCCTGCTGCCAGCCGACGTAGCCGGAGATCCGGGTGTTGAACCGCTCGTCGCGCTCCAGGGCGACGCGGTCGAACGCACTCATGTTGGCGGGATCGCTGACGGCGGTGGCCGCGCCGATGTCGTAGCCGTCGCGCAGCCGGCGCCCGAGGACGTCGTCGGTGCCAGCCGTGAAATTCCAGTCCCGGAAGCCGGTCATGTCGGGGATCAGGACCTCGCGCGCGACGTTGCCGCGGGCGATGAGCAGGCCGGGCGTGATCCACGCCTTGCCGCCGGCCCAGCCGGCCACCGACGGCGGATTGAGCAGGTGCTGGCCCATCGCGATGGTCGATTGATTGAAGTCGGGCACCCCGGGCATGGCGTCGACCTCGAGGTGCTTCATCATCGCCACCAGGTGCTCGACCGGGCCCTTGATGTGCCCGCCGTAGCTGGCCTGGCTGTAGAAGTCCTTCGACGTGAAGAGGGCCGTCAGCAGCGGCTTGACTTCGTAGTCGTGGTCGCGGAGCAGCGCACCGAGCGTCGTGCGCAGTTGCGGCGACAGCTCGTCGCGGACCAGGAACCGGTAGATCTTGCCGGCCAGGTACTCCGCCGTCACCGGCTGTTCGAAGATGATCTTCAGCACGTCGACGCCGTCGAACGGCCCGGTCCGGCCGAGGAACGTCTTCGTCCCGCCGTCGTGCTTGTCAGCGTCGACCTTGAACGTGAGGTTGTCGAAGTACCAGCCGGTGAAGGCGCGCGCGCACTCGCGCACGTCCGTCTCCGAGTAGTTCCCGACGCCCATCGTGAAGAGCTCCATCACCTCGCGGGCAAAGTTCTCGTTGGGCGCGCCCTTGACGTTGTACTGGGCGTCGAGGAAGTACAGCATCGCCGGGTTCTGCGCCACCTGGATGGTCAGATCACGCAGGTTGCCGGTCGCACCGCGCTCGAAGAGCTCGATCTGCTGAATCATCTTCCGGTAGTCGCGGACCTTGTTCTCGTGGGTGGCGAAGTGGCCGTGCCACAGCAAGGCCATCTTCTGTTCCACGGGATGGGTGGTCTGCAGCATCCGGTTCGCCCACCAGTACCCCAGCCGGCGGGTCTCGAGCATCGTCGCCCGCAGCCAGTAGAAGAAGCGGTCCGAGACCGGCTGCACCGGACGGTTGCCGGCGGGCTTCCGCGCGATCCCCATCGAGCTGCCGCGCGCGTCGGCCCGGTCGGTCGCTTCGGGCCGGCTCTCCGGAAACCGATCCAGCGTCGGATCCCAGAGCCCGGATTCGACGAACGGCTGCATCCGCGGATTGGGCAGGCTCTCGTAGTGCACGAGCGAGCGGACCGCGCCCTCGAGGCCGGCGTCGGCGAGCTTCTCGATCTCGGCTGGTGCGCCGCCGAAGCCCGCCCGGGTCAGCAGGTGGGCGGCGCGATCGTAGTTCCAGTCGGCGGCGGCCATGGGGCTCAGGTCGCCGTTCCAGGCCGCCGGACCCGGCGACCAGCCGGTGCGAGTGACCATTCGTGTCCTCCGCCCGTCCGCTACGCGCGGAACATTCCCATCGTCGTGAGCTTCTGTCCCAGCACCGCCGCCGCGTCGGCGCCCATCCACTCCTGGATCAGGGTGGCGTAGACCCGGCGGAAGTCGGTCGTGGTCTCGAGGTTGTCGCCGAGCACCAGGTCGGTGAGGCTCGGTGGCTTGCCGTAGAAGCCGCCCTTGACGGCGTTGCCGATCACGAAGTTGACCTGGGCGGTGCCGTGATCCGTCCCCAGGCTCGTGTTCTCCGGGACGCGCCGGCCGAACTCGCTGTGGACGTACATGACGACGTCATCGGCCCGGCCGATGCGGGTCATCTCCTGGAAGAAGCCGGCGATGGCGTCGGAGCAGTACTGGAGCTGTCGATCGTGGGGCGCCGCCTGGTTGACGTGGGTGTCGAACAGGCTGTTGCGCAGCGGCACGTAGTAGAGCGGCGTCGGGAAGCCGGCTTCGATCAGGGCCGCCACCTTGTCCAGATCGAGCAGCCGCAGATCCGGGTTGTCCTTGCCCTTGTAGTGGCTCCAGGCCGCGCGCACCACCTCGGAGGCCTGCGCCGCACTCCTGGTGACTTCCATCACGTACTGGTGCGCGTCGCCGACCGGGGCGTGCGGCGCGGTCAGCGTCTCGAGCGCCGCCTTCTCCTGCGCGAACACGCCGCGCTGGAATCTCGTCGGGTCCACGAACACCAGCGGCACGTGCTTGGCCGCCTTCACCGCCAGCGTCTGGCTGTCGGCGATGTTCACGATCATGTTGGGGCGCGTGCCGGCGGGATCGAGCGCCGACGCCGTCCGCCCGATCCAGCCGTACTCGTGACCGCTGTTGGGCGCGGCCGTGTGCCAGAACGAGACCGACGAGAAGTGCGAGAACGACGGCTGGTCGTAGCCGACGCCCTGGACGATGGCCACCTTGCCCTCGTCGTACAGCTGCTTCATGCCGCTCATCGACTTGTGCCAGCCGAATTGCGCGTCGATCTTGAGGACGTCCGTGTCGCGGATGCCGATCGTCGGACGATGCTTGTAGTAGGCCGCATCGCCGTAGGGCACGATGGTGTTCAGCCCGTCGTTGCCGCCGAACCACTCGAAGACGACGAGAATCCGCCGCGACTGGGCGGCCGCGGCCGCCTGGCTCACCTGGGTCAGGGCATACGGCACCGGGCCGATGCCGCCGAAGAGGCCGAATCCGAGGCCGCCGGCGCCCAGCCGCATCAGGTCGCGACGCGAGACGCCGGAATCGGTCAGTCGAGTCCTGGGTGTCACAGGGACCGCCTTTCGCGGCCAAGGATACCGCCGCCTCATGCCGCGCGTCGATCCCCAGGCATCGAGCCGCTGGAACTCGCGGTCGCGCTACGGACGGCGGCGGCGTTCTCGATGCCAGCGCTACCACGGGTTGCTCAGCCGCCCACCGCCGTGGCGCGTCTGCGCGAGGCCTTGATCGGGCACGACGGGCCGACCTGTGGGGGCGAGTTCGCGGCCGAGTGGGCCGCCGTGCTCGCGGAACACGACCCGCCCGACCCCGGCCTGGCCGGCGAGCTCTTCCCGAGCCATGTCGGATCCCGCCATTTTGCCCCGGGACGCCGGCGGCTAGGGCAACCGCAGGTCGGCCAGCGACTCGTCGCGGTGGTCGCGACGAATCGCCGTCGCGAGCAGCGGGGCCACGCTGGTGAGCTCAAGGTGCGGTACGTCGGGCGGCTCGAGTGCGACCGTGTCGGTGGCGATGAGACGGGTCAGCGGCAAGGTGCGCAGGATCTCGCGGGCGCGGCCGGCCATGACCGCATGCGTCACGGCCACGGTCATCGGTTCGACGGCCCCCGCGGCCTGCAACGCCGCGATCGCCGCCGCCAGCGTTCCCCCGGTGGTCAACATGTCGTCGACGATGAGTGGCAGTTTGCCGTGCACCTCGCCGATGACCCCGTGGGCCTCCACCTCGTCGCCAGCCAGGCGCGTCTTGTAGACGATGGCCACCGGCACCTGGAGCAGGCGCGCGAACTCGCGGGCGCGCTTGACCGCCCCCAGGTCGGGCGCGACGACGACCGAGGTGTCGCGAATCGACGGTGCCGCAGCGCGTGCCAGGAGCGGCACCGCGGTCAGATGCTCGACCGGGATGGCGAAGAACCCTTCGATCGCCGCGGTGTGGGCATCGACCAGCATCAGTCGATCGAACCCGGCGGTGCCGATCACGTCAGCCACCACGCGTGCGCCGAGCGACTGGCGTCTCGTCCGGCGGTCTTGTCGGGCATAGCCGAGGTACGGGATCACCGCCGTCAGTCTGGCGGCACCGGCGCGCCGGCAGGCGTCGGCGATGAGCAGGAGCTCCATCAGGTGCTGCTCGACGGGTGGACTCGTCGACTGCAGCACGAAGACGTCACGGGCCCGTACCGACTCCTGAATCTCGATGTGCATCTCCCCGTCGGGGAAACGGCGGCACTCATAGGCCGCCGGTGCCACGCGGAGTGTCTCGCACACCTCGGCGCCGAGGCGCGCGCTGGCCGGTCCAGCGAACACCATCAACCGGTCGTCCACGACCACCTCCGGGGCCAAGCGTACCGCGGATGGGGTGGACGCTCGTCCTCTGACTGAGCGCGGCGTCGTAGTACCTTCACGAGCGGCATGCATGACCCGCCGGCTCCAGCCCTGGAGCGGACCTCGCTGCTCGTCATCGGCGCCGGACCGTACGGAGTGGCGGTCGCGGCCCTGGCGCGCGCCCGCGGCATCGACACGGCCATCGTCGGACATCCGATGTCGTTGTGGCGGGAGCACATGCCGGCCGGGATGTTCCTGCGCTCCGGCCCCGACTGGCATCTCGATGCTCGAGGCGTGCACACGTTCGCGGCCTACCTCGAGCATCGCGGCCTCGCCGCCGGCGACGTCGACCCGCTGCCGATCGCGCTGTTTCTCGACTACACCGACTGGTTCATCGCCGAAGAAGGCCTCGCCATCGGCCACGATTCTCGTGACCGGGCTCACCCGGCAGGCCGACGGCTTCACGGCGGTGCTCGCCAGCGGCCGCTGCCTCGTCGCCGACCGGGTCGTGGCCGCCACCGGCATCGCACAGTTCCAGCGCCTGCCGCCATGGTCGGCCGCGATCCCCGAGGCCTTGTGCCGGCACACCTGCGACGTCGTCGACTTCGACTCGGTCCGCGGCGCCCGGCTGCTGATTGTCGGCGGCCGGCAGAGCGCGTACGAATGGGCCGCGCTCGCCGCCGACCACGGCGCGGCGCGCATCGACGTGGTGCATCGCCACGCCACGCCCCGCTTCGAACGCGTCAGCTGGGCGTTCGTCGACGACTACGTCGAGGAAACGCTCCGCACGCGAGGCTGGTGGCGGCACCTGAAGCCGGAACAGCAGCAGGCGATCGCCCGCCGGTTCTGGGAGGTGGGACGTCTGACACTCGAACCCTGGCTCCCGCCCCGCTTGCCTGCCGATCGGGTTCACAGCTGGCCCGAACGGACGGTGGCCGAAGTGACCGCTGCCAGTGCGGATGAACTGACGGTGCGGCTCTCGAGTGGCGAATCCTTGACCGCGGATCAGGTGGTGTTCGCTACCGGCTACGCACCTGACCTCGGCCGGCTGGCGTATCTCGCCGACCTCGCTGGCGAGATCGTCCAGACCGACGGGTTCCCGGCGCTCGACGAAGGGTCGCAGTCCTCGATTCCCGGTCTCTACTTCGTCGGATTTGCCGCCACGCACGACTTCGGGCCGTTCTTCGGCTTCACCAAAGGGTGTCCGGCGGCCGCGTCCATCGTCGTGGACGACGTCCTGCGTCACGGCTCGGTCCGGGCCACCGTCCATCCGCCGAGTCGGCGGATGACGATTCAGCCAGCACTTGAATTCGCGGTGGGTAACGCGGTGCCACTACAGGGCGTCGGCTTACCTCGCGCTTTCGGTGTTCGCCCCGGCCCGGGCGCCACGACGCGCTTCGGACCGGCCCGACGGTGGCGACGGACTTGCACAAGGGGCGGCCGGCCCCCGGCCGCAGAACCATGAGCCAACCGCAATCGGACTCCGTGACCGCCGCTACCGAGGTCTCCCGAACGACGAGCCGGGACCGGGCTCTTCGGGGTGTGACGACGTCGTTGCGTGTGCTCGCCGTCTGCGCCGTCGTCGCGGTCGTGAAGCTGGCGGCGCCAGTCCTCCTGCCGGTGGTCATGGCCGTTCTTTTGTTCTACACGCTCGACCCGCTGGTCGACCGGCTCCAGCGCTGGGGCGTGCCCCGGGTGATTGCCACCATCGTCGTGGTGGCGGCGATGCTCGGTGGCCTCGCCGGCGGGGCGGTGCTGTTGTGGCCGCAGATCGACGCCGTGGTCGTGAAGGTGCCCGGCGCCGCCGAGCAGCTGCGCACCAAGTGGCGGAGCCGCGACTCGCGCCGGATCGACTCGGCGATCGAGAGGGTCCAGGCGGCGGCTAACGCCATCGACTCGGCGGCGGCCGCGGCTGCCGAGCCGGCCCCCACCGGCCCCGGGGTCCTCCGCGTCGAGGTCCAGGAGCGGTGGCGCGTGACCGATTGGCTGTGGGCGGGGAGTTGGGGGGCCATCGGGCTGATCGGCCAGTCGGTGACGATCCTCTTTCTGACCATCTTTCTCCTGCTCGAGGACGATTCGTTCAAGCGCCGGCTGATTCGACGCATCGACGGGCTCGGCCGCCAGCGGATCACCGTGCAGTTGCTCAACGAAATCGCCCAGCAAATCGAGGGATTCATCTGGGTGCAGGTGCTCACGTCGGCCCTGGTCGCGGTGATCACGGGCCTGGCGCTGTGGTGGCTCGGCATGGAGCAACCCGCGGTCTGGGGTCTCTTCGCCGGGGTGATGAACGTCGTCCCGTACTTCGGCCCGCTGGTGGTGACCGTGGTGCTCGCAGCCGTCGGCTTCCTCCAGTTCGGCACCCTGTCGATGGCAGCGACCGTGGCCGCGATCGCGCTCGTCATCACGGCGGTGGAAGGGTTGCTGTTGACGCCGTCGCTGCTGAGCCGGGCCGCGTCGCTCAATCACGTGGCGCTCTTTCTCGCCATCGCGTTCTGGAGTTGGGCCTGGGGCATCCCGGGGATGCTGCTCGGGGTGCCGATGCTGATGGCGCTCAAGGCGGTCAGCGACCACCTGCCCGGGCTCGACGGCGTCGCCGACTTCATCGGCAACGGCAAAGAACCGGCCCGCGACGCCTGACACCGCGGCTGGGCGGGCACCGGCCCGCCCGAAACCGCGCGAGTCGGCCTGATGGAACAGGCTATAGACTCTCTACGTCTTAGGCTATAGTCAGTCTATAGCCCATGACCCTCCACTCCCGGTCCGACGCCCGCACCGACCTCCTGCACGGCACCCTCGACATGCTGATCCTGCGCACCCTCCGCTGGGGGCCCCAGCACGGCTACGCCATTGCCCAGACCATCCGCGCCCAGTCGTCCGAGGTCCTGCAGGTGGAGGCCGGGTCGCTCTATCCGGCCCTGCAGCGCCTGGCCAAGAAGGGCTGGGTGATGGGGAAGTGGGGCCAGACCGAGGCCAACCAGCGGGCGAAGTTCTACACCATCACGCCCGAAGGCAAGAAGCAGCTCGTCCGCGAGGAATCGCGGTGGTCGGAGCTGGTGCAGGCCATCGGCCGCGTGATGACGCCGGCGGCCGCGCCGGCCATCGAGGAATGATCGAATGCCGATCCTGATGCACGTCCTCGCCGGCGGGCTCGCTCTGGCCGCGGGCTACGTCGCACTCGCCGCCGCCAAGGGGTCCCGGCTGCACCGTCGCAGCGGGCGGGTGTTCGTCTACGCGATGCTCTTCATGGCGCTCAGCGGCACGGCGATCGCCGCGGTCACCGGCGTGGCCCCGCTCATCAACATCCCGGCCGGACTGCTGACCGCCTACCTCGTACTCACCGCGCTGACCACCGTGCTGCCGCCCACGTCGGCGTGGCGCCGGCTGGATGGCGCGGCCACGGCCGTGGCCGTCGGCGGGGGCGTGACCAGCATCGCGCTGGGGCTCGCGGTGCTGGCCGGGCCGAAGCGGGGGATGTCGGTGCTGCTGCTGGTGTTCGGCGCCGTCGCCCTGGCGTCGGGGCTGGCGGATCGTCGAGGCCGGCGGTCGGCGCCGCTGCACGGCGCGGCGCGCCTTCGCCGGCACCTCTGGCGCATGTGCACGGCGCTCCTCATCGCGTCGCTGGCGTTCTTCCTCGGTCAGGCCGACGAGTTCCCGGCGGCGCTCCGCATCCCGGGCCTGCTCGCCGCGCCGGTCGTGGCGGTGCTCGCCTGCATGCTCTACTGGCTCTGGCGTGTGCGCCGGGGACGAGCCGTCCCCAACGAAGCGGCGGTCGCCGCGTCGGCCCCGCCCGCCCGTTCCGCTTTCGAGCTCGACGAGGACGACTTCCAGGACGAGATCCGTGCCCACCTCGCCATCGCGCGGAGCGAGCGGATGGCAGAGGGCGCCGATCCGGTCACCGCGCATTACGCGGCACTGAAGGACTTCGGCAACGTCACGCTGACGACCGAAGCGGCGCGCCAGGTGTGGACGCCGCGCTGGCTCGAGGCCACGCGCGACCTGACGAGCGACGTCCGGTATGCGCTGCGCACGCTGTCGAAGCAGCCGGCGTTCGCGCTGACCGTGATTGGCGTGCTCGCGCTCGGCATCGGGTTGAACGCCGCCGTCTTCACCATGCTCAAGGGCATCGCCCTCACGCCGCTCGCCGGTGTGCAGGGCTCCGCCCGGCTGTACGTCATCCACGGCGAGACCAGCACCGGGCGCGCCCTCAAGCTGTCGTATCCCGACTACCTGCACCTGCGCGACCACGGCCAGGCGTTCTCGGGACTCTTCGGCTCGGCTCTGGCCAACGTCACGCTCGGACGCGGGCGCGGCGCCCGCCCGGTCTCGGCCGAGCTCGTCACCGGGAACTACTTCCACGCGCTCGGGGTGCGTGCCCAGCGCGGTCGCACCCTGCTGCCCGCGGACGAGATCGCGCCCGGCCAGCATCCGGTCGTGGTCATCAGCGACGGCCTGTGGCGGCACGACTTCGCGGCCGATCCGGAGATCGTCGGCAAGACCGTCGAGATCAACAACCTGCCGCTCACCGTCGTCGGGGTGACCGACGCCACCTACCACGGCACGATCGTCAGCTACGACGTCGAAGTGTTCCTCCCACTGATGACCGCGCCCCAGCTCGGCTTCACCTTCGCCAGCCAGGAGACGACGCCGTCGGGCATTCTCGCCGATCGAACGGCCGCGGTCTTCTTCCCGCAGGGCTTCCTGCGGCCGGGCGCGACCCGGGCCACGGCCGCCGCCGAGAGCGAAGCGCTCTGGGCCACGCTCGTGCGTGATCGCCCGGCGACCGACACGGTGGCGCGGCTGCGCGTCGTGCCGTTCTTCCAGTCGCCGGGCAGTGGCCAGACCTACATCCTGCCGGTCCTGATCATCCTGAGCGCGATGGGAATCCTGGTGCTGATGATCGCCTGCGCCAACATCGCCGGCCTGGTGCTCGTGCGCGGCGTGTCGCGGCGCGGCGAGATCGCCGTCCGCCTGGCCCTCGGTGCGACCCGGCGCCGCATCGTCCGGCTGCTCGTGCTCGAGAACCTGGTGCTGGCCGCACCGGGGGCCGCGCTGGGCGTGCTGCTCGCCTGGCAGGGAATTCCCCCGCTCGTCAACTACGCCGAGTGGCTGGCCGCGCCGCAGCGCCTGTTCTTCAACATCGAGGGCGACAGCCTGGTCATCGCCTACAGCGCGCTGGTCGCCATCGTGAGCGCGCTCGTGTTCGGTCTCGTCCCGGCCCTGCAGAGCACGCGCGTCGATCTCGTCTCGGTCATCAACGAAGATGCCTCGCCGCGCGGGGCGTCGCGCGGACGGCTGCGCGCGGCCCTGGTGGTCGCGCAGGTCGCGGTCTCGCTCCTGCTGCTGGTCGGTGCCGGACTGGCGATGCGCACCGCCGAGGCGGCGCGGCGCGCCGATCCGGGCTTCGACCCGAGGCAGCTGACCTCGGTCGACGTGGATGTCCGGCAGAACGGCTACGACCGCGCCCGCGGCCGCCTGTTCTTCCGCCGGCTGCTGGAGGCGGCGCGGACCGACCCCGGCATCGAGTCGGCGACCCTCGCCACGCACCATCCGCTGGGGCTGCTCGAGACGCGGTCGCAGCGCGTCGCCATCGACGGCTACGAACCAGGTCGCGACGACGACATGGCCTTCATGTTCAACACCGTCGGCCCCGACTACTTCCGCACCTTGCGGATTCCGGTGACGGCCGGACGGGAGTTCGAGGATCGTGACGACGAGACGGCGGCGCCGGTCGTGGTGGTCAACGCCACGCTCGCCGAGCGGTTCTGGGGCGGCGCGGCCAACGCGGTCGGCAAGCGGATCCGGCTCGACGACGGCGTCTCGCGCACGGTGGTCGGCGTGGCCGCGGACGTGAAATATGCGCGGGTGAACGAGGCGCCGCGTCCGTATTTCTACCTGCCGTTCTTCCAGTCGTACGCCGCGAACATGCTGCTGCACACCCGCGGATCGGCGCCCATGGAGACGCTCCTCGACCAGGCGCGGGCCCGCGTCGCGGCGATCGACGCCGACCTGCCGATCTCGGCGGCGCGGCCGTTCACCGAGAACATCAAGGGCGCGCTCCTGTTCTACGACCTGGCCGCGGCGATGCTGTTCGTGTTCGGCGCCGCCGGCATGGCGCTGGCCGTCCTCGGCACCTACGGCCTGGTCGCGCACACCGTGAAGCAGAGCACGCACGAGATCGGCATCCGGATGGCGCTCGGCGCCTCCCGCCTGGCGGTGCTGCGCGGATTTCTCGGCCGCGGCCTCCGGCTGGGCGCGATCGGGGCGGTGCTCGGCGCCGTCGCCGCGCTCGGCGTCGGCCGGCTGGTCGAGCGCGCGCTGTTCGGCGTCACCCCGACCGACGCGGTGTCGTACTCGCGCGCCCTGGCCGTCGTGCTGGCCGGGGTGATCGTGGCCACGCTGGTGCCGGCGTGGCGCGCCGCGCGGACCGATCCGCTGCGCGCGCTACGCCACCACTGACGGCGGCTACGGCGACCGGGGGACGGTGCCGGTCGAGCGCGATCGTCGGGCGCCGCGCCCAGGTGAGGCTGAGCGTCAGCAGCGGCCCGGTCATCGCCGTGGTCACCAGCGCCATCACCACCATCATGGTGAAGATCGCCGGCGACAGGATGCCCAGGTCGTAGCCGACGTTGAGCGCGACCAGCTCCATCAGCCCGCGGGTGTTCATCAGCGCGCCGAGGGCCACGGCGTCGCGCCACGGCAGGCCGGTCCAGCGCGCCGCCACGGCCGTGCCGCCGAGCTTGCCGGTGGTCGCCACCACGATGATCGCCACGCAGGCCGTCCAACTGGCCACGTCGTCGAGCAGGCCGAGATGGGTCCGGAGGCCGGTGTAGGCGAAGAAGATCGGCAGCAGGAACACCGAGCTGAGGCTGTCGAACCGATCGCGCACGGCGGTGCGGAACGTGCCCGGCGTGCGGCATGACGGCGCCGGCGACGAAGGCGCCGAAGAGCGCATGGATGCCGATGACTTCGGTGACCAGCGCCGCCGACAGCATCACCGCCAGGACGATCGCGATGCGCTCCTTGCTGAGCGTGTCGCCCATCGTGCCGGGGTTCAGGACGCGCTGCAGTATCGGACGGGCGACCAGCGCCATGCCCAGCACGAACACGGCCGACAGCCCGATCGTCGCCAGCAGTGTCGCGACGGCGCCGCCCGAGGTCGTGACCGCGACGACGAAGGCGAGGATGCTCCACGCCGTCACGTCGTCGACGGCCGCGCAGGCGATCGCCGTCGTGCCGAGCGGCGTGTGCGTCAACCCGTGTTCCTCGAGGATGCGCGCCAGGACCGGGAAGGCGGTGATGCTGGTCGCGATGCCACAGAAGAGCGCGAAGCTGTGGAACGGCACGCCGGCGGGCGCGAACGGCCCGTAGAGTCCGAAGGCGAGCGCCACCCCGAGGATGAAGGGCACGACGATGCCGACGTTACTGACCGCGACCGCGACGCCAGCCTGACCGCGCAGTCGAAACGGCTCCAGCTCGACGCCGACGACGAACATGAACAGCAGCACCCCGATTTGACTGAGGAGCTGCAGGATCGGCAGCGAGGCGTCGGGAAACAGGGCGCCGCTCGCCGCCGGCGCCAGCCAGCCGAGCAGCGAGGGGCCGAGCGCCAGCCCAGCCGCGATCTCGCCGATCACCGCCGGCTGTCCGACGCGTCGCGCCAGCCCGCCGAGCGCTCGGGCGGCGAGCACGATCACGATCAACTGGAGGAGGAGGCGCGCGAGCGGCGATCGCGCCGCGTCGAGCATCGGCGCGAAAGCTGACGCGGCGGCGTCAGGTCGCACGGCCAGGACACTCGGCGGTGACAGCCAGGCGCTTCCGGCCTGAATCAGACCGGCCACCGCGAGCACGGCGGCGAAGAGGACGAGCACGTACGCGACGACGGAGCGGGACATCGTCGTCGCGTCAGCCGCCGGCAGGCGTCACTGCTCCCGCGATGTGCCGGCCTTCTTGCCGATGATCGCCAGGCCGATCTTGTTGGTGCTGGTCTGGTGGATCGCCAGGTTGCCGTCAGGCGTCTTCCGCATGTGCCGGATGATGCCGACGCCCGACGGGACCGCCCAGCTCTGGAAGCGCTCGGTCTTCGGATCGAACCGCACGAGCGCGTCGGGACGCTGGCCTGATTCGTTGTACCAGATGACGTCGTCGATCACCTCGATGGCATAGGGATGCGATTTCGCCCCGCTCGGCGACCGCCACTCCTTGACCTCGCCGGTGGCCGGGTTCAGGCGGCCGAGCCGGCCCAGCGATGAGTTGACGAACCACACCATGTCGTCGCTGGTGATCACCAGCCGGCGCGAGCGCGACGCCGGGTCGGGCAGCGGGAACTCGCGTACCTCCATCGTCACCGGATCCATGCGACCGATCTTGCCGGCGCCGTTGTAGGACACCCAGACGGCGCCCTTCGAATCCTGATTCAGCCCGTACGGCCGCGCCTCGGGCGTCGGCAGCGTGATGAGCTTGATGTCGCCGGTCGATGGCACCAGGCGGCCGAGCATGTTGCTCTGCTGCAGCGTGAAGAACAGCGTGCCGTGCTTGTCGAAGATGCCGGTGTGCGGATCGCGGGCGGCGGGATCGGGCATCTTGAACACGGTGATCTCGCCGGTCGCCGGCACGAACTTGCCGATCGTGCCGTTGCCGTTGCCGAGGTACCAGATGTTGCCGTCGGCGTCGTCGACGATGCTGTGCGGCTTCGACGCCGGGTCGAGCTTGAACTCCTTCATCTCGCCGGTGGCGGGATTCAGCCGCCCGATCAGGCTGATGAACTGGCCGTTCCACCAGATCGTGCCGTCTGGCCGCTGCAGCGGATCGCGCGACCGCTGGCCGAGTGTCGGCACCTGCCATTCACGGAAGGTGACCGAGACGTCGCCGGCGATGAGCTCGGGCGCGCGCCCGGGCTTGGGCGGGAAGTGGGTGGCGAGGTACTGGGTGATTTCGGCTTCGCGCCCCGCCGGCAGCGCGACCATCGTCGCGATCAGGTCACGCCATGCCGCCTGCGAGTAGCCGGCGGCCCCGCTGATCATGTTGAGGCCGTGGCAACTGCCGCACGTGGCGGTGACGGCTTCATGGCCGGGCCCTGGGGGCAGCGCCGCCGGCGCCCGCCCCGGGCCGGCCTGACGCTCCTGGCCCTGAGGGGTCACGACGAACCCGAGCGACAGCACGACGAACGCAGCGACCGAGCACACCCTTCGGTTCATGGCCCGCCTCCGATCGCGCCGATGGTAGTCCCCCGCCGGGCGACGGTTCAAGTCGCGGCCGCAGGCCGTGGTCGAACCGGCCGGGTCCGACGGCTCAGCCGGGCGGACGCGACGGACGAGTCGGCGTCATGTTGCGGATGGCGGCGATCCGCCACGTGCCGGTGTCCCGGGTGAGGACGATCGTGGTCCAGCGCGGCAGGTCGCTGCCCACGATTCGATACGCGCCGTCGGCGAGGGCGACGTCCGGGGTCAGGAACCGCACCGCCTGCACCTCGATGCCGCGGCTGCCCGGGTTCTGCCGCGACGACTCGGCCATGCCCGGCAGCATCCGGGCCCGGCCCCGGCGCCAGTCGCCCGTGGTCGTGTACCTGGTCCGCGTCGGCGGTGAAGAGCTCGGCGAGGGCGGTGGCATCGCGAGCATCGCGGGCGCTGACGTAGCGCTCGATGACCGCGCGCACCGCGGCTTCCTCGCCGGCCCCAACCCCGGCGGCCGGTGCCTGCGCCGAGATGGCCGATGCGGCGAGCGACGCAGAGAACGAGCACGAGCTTCCACATGAGCGGCAGTATAGCGAGCGACGGCGGAACCCGGCTCAGCGCCCGCGCGTCGGCGGTGCGCCCGGCTCCGGCATCTTTTTCCACCCCCAGATCCGCATCGTGTCGTCGCCCGTGAACTCGTGGCCGAGATCGCGGGCGAGCATCGTGATCTGGCCGCGGTGGTGCGCGTCGTGCTGGATCAGGTAGACGAGCATGTCGACCACGCGCCGCGGCTGACCGGCGACGCGCGCCCGGCCGGCGTTGAGGGCCGTGTCGAACAGCCGGGCCAGGTCCTCGGTGGATCGCGCCATCGCCTGCCGGGCCTGGTCGGGCGTGACGAGCCGCCGATCCAGGCTGGGCGGCCCGGGGCGCGCGCCGCCCAGGCGCGCGAAGGTGCGGCGGACGCCCTGGATGTGGGCCACGATCGCCGCAATCGTCCGGCCGCGCGACCGCCCCGGGGGCGCGATCCGCCACAGCGCGACCGGAATCGCGCCGACGAGATACGCGTTCACTTCGCCGCTGCGCCGGAACGCCTCGAGCAGCTCCTGCGCCACGTCCAACGGCCGGCCCTTGGCCACGGTCTGCCCTCCGCACGCTGCCTGACGACGGATTCGCCGGCGCCACCAGCATCCGTTCGGTCCGGGCAGGCGTCAAGGCAACCGCGGCCTCGTCGTGGCAGACTGTTCGCGCAGGCGCCACCGGACCCCTCCCTGTCCCGGCGCGGAGGGTACAGCTATGGCAGAGACCATCGTCAGGCAAGTGGCGCCGGAGCCGTACGAACGGTTCGGCACCTCGCTCGCCAGCCACCGCGACACCCTGGCCGTCGGCGCCGACGGCGACGGCGCCCCGGGACGCGCCTACGTGTTCGTCTGGAATGGATCGTCCTGGGTGCAGCAAGCCAGGCTGCAGCCCAGCGATTCCCGCGGCTACGACTACTTCGGGACGTCGATCGCGCTCGACGCCGACTGTCTCGTCGTCGGCGCGAAATATGGGGGACCGGACGGCGATGGCCAGGCCTATGTCTTCCGCCGCACCGGCACCTCGTGGACCGAGGAAGCCATCCTGACGCCGAGCACGCCGGGGCCCTACGGTTTTGGCGAGTCGGTCTCGGTCGACGGGGACGAGCTGCTCGTCGGCGGCTTCCAGGCCGCGTATTTCTTTCGCCGCTCCGGCGGGGCGTGGACCGAGACCGCGAAGGTGACCTCGCCGGCGCCGGGCGGCGGCGCCCACTTCGGCGGCGCGGTCTCGCTCCACGGCGACTATGCCGTCGTCGGCGACGGATGGGAAGGCGGCGGCGCGCCGCACCGGGGCTCGGCCTGCGTCTTCCAACGCGCCGGCGCCACCTGGGATCCGGTGCTGCCGGTCCTCACCGCGCCGGATGCCATCGACTACGACCAGTTCGGGAGCTCGGTGGCGATCCACGGCGACCGGCTGATCATCGGCGCGCCCGGCGTGAACGCCGCCGGCGTCAACGAGTCGGGCGTGGCCTACATCTTCGTCCGGGCGGGCGCGTCCTGGGGCCTCGAACAGAAGCTCGAGTCACAGGCCGTCGACCTCCCGCACAGCGTCTTCAGCTTCGGCGCCACGGTTTCGCTCACCCGCGACTTCGCACTCGTCGGCAATCCGACCGACCATCATCCCTACCCCGGTGCCGGCGCGGTGCACCTGTTCCAACGCTCCGGGTCGCGCTGGGCGCGGGTGTCGCCGGTGCTGCGGGCCGTCAACGGTTACCAGTTCGACTACTACGGGCACGCCGTCTCGGTCAGCGACGCCGGCGCGTTCGTCGGCGCACCGGACGTCCGAGTCAGCGACTATCGCGAAGGCCTGGTCTACGCCTATGGGCTGCCGGCGAACCTCCGCGACCGCGTGCGGGTGGAGCGCGACTGGTCGCGCTACGCCGACATCCTGTTCGGGCTCATCCGCGGCGGACCGGGCGTCATCATCAAGCCCGGGTCGGGACCGGTTCCAGTGGACCCCGAGCCGTTCGTGGAATGGCGCGCGCTCGACCGATCGATGCGACAACGCCTGGTCGCCGAGGCGCTGATCCGGCTGGCGGCCGAAGTCGAGGACCGCAAGGTCAGCGAGCGCGTCGCCGAGGCGGCCCAGGCCGTGGCCAAGAAGGCCGAGCAGCAGCGCTGACGGGTTGGTATGGCGGAGCTGGCGACCTGTGGGAACATTTCCGGGTGACCGCGAGTCTCACCCGATCATGAAGTCCCCATTCAGCCGGCGGGCGCTGCTCGCCTCCGGAACCCTGGCCAGCATCGGCGCGGCCTGGACCAGCGTGTCGGATTCGTGGAGCGCGCGCTTCCTGCGGGCGCGACTCGCCGAATTCGGCCAGGACGTGGCGGCGGCGGCGCACACGCCGACGCCGGCCACCTGGCGCGACGACGCGATCACCCTGGCCTGGCTGGGGCACGCCACCGTGCTCATCGACTTCTACGGCCTGCGCATCCTCACCGACCCGGTCCTCTACAACCGCATCGGCGTCGACCTGGGCATCGGCAGTCTCGGCCCGCAGCGGCTGGTCCAGTGCGCGCTCACGCCCGAGGCGCTGCCCGAGATCGACCTCGTGCTCGTCTCGCACGCGCACTTCGACCATCTCGACACGCCGTCGCTGGCCGCGGTGCGCGGCCGGCCGGTGGCGGTGATGGCCGCGGCCACCGCCGACCTGCTGCCGCGGCGCCATTACTCGGCGGTCCACGAGCTGCGATGGGGCGACGCGGTGACGGTGACGACCCGGCGCGGCGACGCCCAGGTGCGCGCGATCGAGGTGAAGCACTGGGGCGCACGCATCCAGCGCGACACCCACCGCGGCTACGGTGGCTTCGTTGTCGAGCGTGAGGGCCAGCGGCTGCTCATCGGCGGCGATACGGCCAACACGACCGCGTTCGCCGCGCACCGCCGCTACGGTCCGTATGCCGCCGCTTTGATGCCGATTGGCGCCTACAACCCGTGGATCGCCAACCACTGCACCCCCGAGCAGGCGGTGACGATGGCCGACGCGGCCGGGGCCCGGTTGTTCCTGCCGGTGCACCACCGATCGTTCAGCCTCAGCCGCGAACCCGTGGACGAGCCGATCGCGCGTGCCGAGCGGATCCTCAGCGCCGAACGCGACCGGCTGGCGTGGCGCGACATCGGCGAGACCGTGGTGATTCGGAGCTAGCCGCGCAGCGCTCCTTACCCGAGCGTCGCCACGTAGGTCGGCGGCTGGCGGCGTTTGCTGGCCTGCTCGTAGGCGTAGGCAATCCGGATGAGCGTCGGCTCGCTCCACGCGCGGCCGAAGAACGACAGGCCCACCGGCAGGCCGGAGACCAGGCCCATCGGCACCGAGATGTCGGGGTAGCCGGCGATCGCCGCCGTGCCGGCGCTGTCGCCGCCGTCGAAGCGGTCGCCGCGGATGTGGTCGGTGAGCCACGCCGCGCCGGTCGTCGGCGCGACGATCGCATCGAGGCGATGCTGGTCCATGAGCGCGTCGATGCCGTCGGCCCGCGTCGCCCGCTGGATGGCCGCGACCGCCTTCCGGTACTCGGGTGCGTCGAGTGAGGTCGTCGCTTCGGAGATGACCAGCCGTTCCTGGCCGAAGAACGGCATCTCCTGGTCGCGGTGCGCGTCGTTGAAGGCGATGAGCTCGGCCAGGCTCTTGACCCGCGCCCCGGGACCCAGGCTCTGGAAGTAGCGGTTGATGTTGGCCTTGAACTCGTAGTTCAAGACGATCATCGGCAGCTCCTGGAACACGCTGCCCGAGTCGAGGTTGGGCAGGTTCGCCGGGTCGACGACGACCGCACCAGCCGCTCGCAGGTCGGCGATCGCCTGTTCGAACAGCGCGACCACCGGCCGGTCGAACGACAGGTTGCGGACGATGCCGAGCCGGGCGCCCTTCAACCCGCCGGCGTCGAGGAACGTCGTGTAGTCGGTGTGGAACTTCCCGGCGCTCGCCCCCGTGGCGGCGTCGCGCGGATCGACGCCGCAGACGGCGCCGAGGGCGATCACCGCGTCGCGCACGGTCCGCGCCATCGGTCCGGCCGAGTCCTGGGAATGCGAGATCGGGATGATGCCGGCGCGGCTCCACAGGCCGACGGTCGGCTTGATGCCGACGACGCCGTTGATCGACGACGGGCACATGATCGAGCCGCCGGTCTCGGTGCCGATGGTCAGCGCGGCGAGATTGGCCGCCGCCGCGGTGCCCGACCCGGAGCTCGACCCGCAGGGATTGCGGTCGAGCGCGTAGGGGTTCCGGCACTGGCCGCCGCGGGCACTCCAGCCGCTGCTGGCCTTCATCCCGCGCCAGTAGGCCCACTCGCTCATGTTGGCCTTGGCCAGCAGGATCGCGCCGGCCTCGCGGAGCTTCTGCGCGACGAAGGAATCCTGGGGCGGGATCGACCCCTCGAGCGCCAGCGAACCGGCCGTGGTCGTCATCCGGTCGTGGGTGTCGATGTTGTCCTTCAGCGCGATCGGGATCCCGTGCAGCGGTCCGCGCACCTTGCCCGCCTTGCGTTCGGCGTCGAGCTGGTCGGCGATCTCGAGCGCCTGGGGATTGGTCTCGATGATGGCTCTGAGCTCCGGGCCTTTCTGGTTGAGTGCGTCGATCCGGGCGAGATACAGCTCGGTGATCCGCCGCGCCGTCCAGCGGCCCGAGCGCATGCCGTCCTGCAGGCCGTCGATCGTCGCCTCGTCGAGCTCGAACGGCTCGCGCCCGGTGGTCGTACGGCGGCGTCGCCGGCGGTGGAGTGGCGCCCGGCGCGCAGCCGGCTTGACTGGCCAGCAGGGCGGCGCTGCCGAGCGCCGAGCTGCCGAGAAAGTATCGACGGTCCATGCCGGGATTCTGTGCGCTGCCGCGCCGCGAGGCAAGGCCCGCCGGGCCCCGCCGCATGGCCGCGCCCTATAATCGAAAGCCCGTGTCGCTCACGCCAGGTACCAAGCTCGGCGCGTACGACGTCCTCGCCAAGCTGGGCGAAGGCGGGATGGGCGAAGTGTACCGGGGCCGTGACAGCGCGCTCCACCGCGATGTGGCGCTGAAGGTCCTGCCGGCGGAGTTCATGGCCGACCCTGATCGGCTGATGCGATTCCGCCGCGAAGCCCAGTTGCTGGCAGCGCTCAACCATCCCAACATCGCCGCGATCTACGGCTTCGAATCGTCGAGCGAGGTGCCGGCGCTGGTGCTCGAGCTGGTCGACGGGCCGACGCTGGCCGACCGGCTCGCCGGCGGCGCGCTGCCCGTCGACGAGGCGCTGGCCATCGCCGCCCAGATCGCCGAGGCGCTCGAGGCCGCCCACGCGCAGGGCATCGTCCATCGCGATCTCAAGCCGGCCAACGTCAAACTCCGCCCCGACGGCACGGTGAAGGTCCTGGACTTCGGCCTGGCCAAGGCGCTCGACAGCCACACGGCGAGCGGCCCGGCCGACCTCTCCCCGACGATCACGTCGCCGGCCCTCACGCGCGCCGGCATCATCCTCGGCACCGCCGCCTACATGAGCCCCGAGCAGGCCCGCGGGCGGGCCGCCGATGCCCGCAGTGACATCTGGGCCTTCGGGGTCGTGCTCTTCGAGATGCTCGCGGGCCAGCGCGTGTTCAAGGGCGACGACGTGGCCGATACGCTCGCGGCGGTGCTGCGCGGCGAGCCGCCGTGGGCGGCGCTGCCCGCCGACACGCCGCCGTCGATTCGCCGTCTGCTGCGCCGGTGCCTGCAGCGTGACGTGCGCCGGCGCCTGCAGCACATCGGCGACGCGCGGCTCGAGTTGGCCGACGCCGATGAGGCCGAGGTCACCGCCCGCACGGTCGTGGCGACACCAGCCCGACGGGTATGGCCGATCGCCGTGGCCGCCGCCGCGATTGGCGCGGCGGCCGTGGGGCTGCTGGGCTGGACCCGGACCTCGCCGTCGCCGGAGCGGTCGGTGACACGCTTCTCGATACAGGTCCCGAACCTGGTGGCCCGCGTGATCGGCACTGGGTCCTCGGTGGCGGTGTCGCCGGACGGCCGCTCCGTCGTCTACGTCGTCAGCGGCTCCGGCCTGGGCCTCGAACGCCGCCGGTTCAGCGACATGACCGCCGAGCCGATCCGCGGCACCGAAGGCGGCACCCGGCCGTTCTTTTCGCCCGACAGCCAGTGGATCGGCTTCTTCGCCGACGGCAAGGTCAAGCGGGTGCCGGCCGCCGGCGGCACCGCGGTCGCGCTCGCCGACGTCCCGCCGAACGCCCGCGCCACCTGGGGCGACGACGACACCATCGTGCTCGCCCGCCCCGGGCTGATGAGGTTGCCGGCGAGCGGCGGCGTGGTCGAGACCATCCTCGAGGCCGGCAACGACGTCGGACAGTTCTACGAGGCGGAGTTCCTGCCCGGAGCGCGAGCGGTGCTGGTGCAGAACCGGCGTCCGCCCGGCTCCGGGGTCATCGAGGCGGTGGAACTGGCCACCGGCGAGCGCCACCCGCTGCTGGAAGGCGCGTCGCCCAAACTGTCGCCGGATGGCGATCTGCTGTTCGTGCGCGACGGCAAGATCTGGGCGACGAAGTTCGATGCCTCGCGCCTGGCGGTCGTCGGCACGGCGGTGCCGCTGGTGGAATCAGTGGGGTTCGCCGACGGTGATGCCGGCGAAGGCGGATTTGCGACGTCGCGTGACGGCTCGCTCGTCTACCTGGCGGGTGAGGCGTCGAGTTCGCTGGTCTGGCTCGATCGTCAGGGCGCCGCGACGCCGGCGTGGCCCGACGAGTTGCGCCTGCGCAACCCGCGGCTGTCGCCCGACGGCCGGCGCGTCGCCGCCAACGGGACGTCCGCGGCCGATCTCTGGGTCTTCGACCTCGAGCGCGGCGCACGGCTGCGCCTGACGACCGACGGCTTCAATCGCGGCAGCGCCTGGTCGCCCGACTCGCCAACGCATCGCCTATTTCAATGCGCCGGCCACGCCGCAGCTCGGCGGCGGCGTGACCCAGGATCTGTTCGTCGTGTCCGCCGACGGCGGCACCCCGACGCGGCTCCTCGATCGGCCCGGACCGCAGTGGGCCGACGCCTGGTCGCCCGACGGACGACACCTCGCGTTCGACGACGGTCCTGGCTACTCGCGGGACCTCTGGGTGCTGCCGCTCGGCGGCGAACCCCGGCCGCTGGTGGTGACGCGCTTCAACGAGCGAGGCGCGGCGATCTCGCCCGACGGGCGGTCGATGGCCTACGTCTCCGACGAGTCGGGGCGCGACGAGGTGTACGTCCAACCGTTTCCCGAGCCAGGGCCCAAGACGGCGGTGTCGATCAACGGCGGCCGCCAGCCGGTCTGGTCACGCGACGGGCGCGAGCTGCTCTACCGCGAGGCCGAATGGTTGATGTCGGTGCCGGTACAGCTGGCGCCCTTCCGGGCGTCAGCTCCCCGGCGCGTCTTCGAGATGCCGAGCGCGCTCTACAACCTCGACCCGTTCATCGCCGACTACGACCTGGCCGCCGATGGCCGCATCCTGACCATTCGCCGCGAGGAAGCCGCGCAGATCCACGTCGTCCTGAACTGGACCGAGGAGCTGCGGCGCGCGCTCGGCCGCTGACGCTCAGCGCGACGGCGAGCCGATCGTCAGCAGGAACCGGCGTGACGGTTCTGGCGCGTCATCCTTGCCGCGTGGGGAGGGTGTAGGCCGCCACGATCACCGTGATGTTGTCGCGGCCGCCACCCTCGAGCGCGAGCTGCACGAGTCGTGAGCAGGCCTCGGACGAGCGCTCCAGTCCCGACAGCGTGGTCGCGATCGTGTCGTCGGTGACCAGGTCGGTGAGACCGTCGCTGCACAGCAGCAGCCGGTCGCCATCCTCGAGGCGCAGCAGGTCGACGTCGACCTGGACCTCGTCGTCCGAACCGCCGAGCACGTTGGTGAGGACGTGACGCATGCGCGAGCCGGCGGCCTCGCCGGCGGTGAGCTGGCCGGTGTCGACCAGCAGCTGCGCATAGGTATGGTCCTTGGTCAGCCGATGCAGGCCGCCGGCGCGGCACAGGTAGGCCCGGGAGTCGCCGACGTGAACGATCAACAGGTCGTCGCCAAAGCTCCGGGCGGCGGTCAGCGTCGATCCCATCCCGCGCAGGGCCTCGTCCTGACGCCCGCGCGCGACCACCTTCGCGGCCACCTGTTGCACGGCACGACGGGCACGCCGCTCGATCTCGGGGGCGTGCTCAGGGTCCACTTTGAAGAACCAGTCCGGGATGTCGAGGGCCAGGCTGACCAGCGCGCTGATCGCCATCTGGCTGGCCACCTCGCCAGCGGCGTGGCCACCCATGCCATCGGCCACGACCATCACGTAGTTGATCTCGTCGGCGCGCTCCGGCACGGCGCCATCCGGCAGGCTGGTGAGGATCGTTTCCAGCGAGCGCGTCAACTGCGAGACGAAGAACTGATCCTCGTTGTTCGTGCGCACCAGACCCGGATGGGTCAGGGCGCTCACGTCGATGCCCACCTGCGACGACAAGAGCCGGTGGCGTTCCGTGGCCGTCGCCGGACCGTCACGTGATGCGCGTGGCATTTGGGTCATGGTCGCTCCCCCCGCGGATTCTGGTCGCGGACGCGCTCGAAGAGCAAGAGGGCCACCGCGACGGCCCTGCTGTCACGAACGTCGTTGCACACCATGGTCCAACGTGTGCCCGAAGCGCTACGCTTACCTGGCGCGTCACGGTCATCGACGTGCCGCGACGGGCATGACCGGTGACGGTGAGAAGGAGAGCCCCATGACCGCCGTGCAGCAGTGCGCGGGCGCCCCGAGGATCCGCCTGGCAGGCACGCTCCGGTGGTCGCGATCATGCTCGCAGCGGCAGTGGGCTGCAGCCAGGCGCCGCCGGCGCGCGAGCCGACGAGCGGCCGCGACCACGTCGCCCGACAGGCCCGCGTTCCAGCCGACGATCGAGAACACGGCGTCAGCTCCCGGCCCGGCTCCCGAGGGCATGGCGTGGATCCCGGGCGGCGAGTTCTCCATGGGCGCGCAGGATCCGCCCGACATGCACGACACGGTCGGGATGCAGGCCACCACCGACTCACGGCCGATCCATCGGGCCTACGTCGACGGGTTCTGGATGGACCGGACCGAGGTCACCAACGCGCAGTTCGCGGCCTTCGTGGCCGCGACCGGGTACGTCACCGTGGCCGAACGGACGCCCCGCGCGGCCGATTTTCCCGGCGCGCCCGCCGAAGCGCTGGTCGCCGGCTCGGTCGTCTTCACGCCTCCCGACCATGCCGTGCCGATCGACAACCCGTTCCAATGGTGGGCGTACGCGAAGGGCGCGGACTGGCGGCATCCCCTCGGTCCGACCAGCTCGATCGGCGGTCGCGAGACGTTCCCCGTCGTGCACGTCGCCTACGAAGATGCCGTCGCCTACGCGACGTGGGCCGGCAAGCGGCTGCCGACCGAAGCCGAATGGGAATTCGCCGCGCGCGGCGGCCTGGCCGGACAGGTCTATCCGTGGGGCGACGGGTTCCGGCGCGACGGGCAGTGGATGGCCAACACCCACCAGGGACACTTCCCCAACGAGGACAGCGCCGCCGATCGCTTCCCGGGCATCGCCCCGGTGGCCCAGTTCCCGGCCAACGGCTATGGCCTCCACGACGTGGGCGGCAACGTCTGGGAGTGGGTGAGTGACTGGTATCGGCCCGACTACTACGCCACGCTGGCCGCGTCGGGTGGCAGCGCGCGAAACCCGCACGGCCCGGTCGTCCTCATTCGACCCCGACGAGCCCGGCGTGCCCAAGCGCGTCCATCGCGGCGGCTCGTTCCTCTGCACCGACCAGTACTGCTCGCGCTACATGGTCGGCACGCGCGGCAAGGGCGACGTCGGCACCGGCACCAACCACCTCGGCTTCCGCCTGGTACGCTCGCCGCGGCGGCGCCCTAGGCCGAGCAGGGACCAGGGCTCGCAGCGTTGAGTCTGCCGCTGGGACAACTTTAGACATTGCCGCCTCAGCCGGGCGCATAGTATAGCGAGCGCTGATCGACTCTCTGCGCGTCCCGCAGTTGTCATCAGCCAGCAGGGAGGCCGGATGTTCACGGAGCCCCTTCGGCGGAAGACCGGCGCGACGCCCTTTGGCGTGGTGCTGGCCGTCGTGCTCGGCGTGGCGACGTCCAGCGCCCGCGGGCACGATCAAGCGGCCGGCGGCGCGCCGCGACGCCGGCACCCGCCGCCGACACCCTGCGGGTCAGCGGGCTCTCAGCCCCGGTCGAAGTGCTGCGCGACCGTTGGGGCATCAATCACATCTACGCGAAGAACGAACACGGATCTGTTCTTCGCGCAAGGCTACGCGGCGGCGCGCGACCGCCTGTTCCAGTTCGAGATCTGGCGGCGGCAGGCCACCGGCACCGTCGCCGAGATCCTCGGACCGCAAGGAGCTGAAGCGCGACATCGGCACGCGCCTGCACATGTTCCGCGGCGACCTGAAGGCCGAGCTGAACTGGTATCACCCGCGCGGCGAGGCGATCGTCACGGCGTTCGTCAACGGCATCAATGCCTACATCGACGAGGCGCGGGCGCGGCCGACCGAACTGCCGATCGAGTTCCGATGCTCGGCATCCTGCCCGAGCGCTGGACCCCGGCGGTCGTCATCTCACGCCACAACGGCCTGCTCGGCAATCTCGGCCAGGAGCTCAACATGGCGCGCGCCGTGCGGGCGATTGGCGCAGCCAAGGTCAAGGACCTCGTCGTAGTTCCACGGCGGCGATCCCGATCTCGACCATCGATCCCGGCCATCGACGCCGTCGCTCCTGTCGCGCGACATCCTCGACCTCTACACGGCCTTCCGCGAGCCGATTCGCTTCACGCCGACGACGTCCGTCGCGGAGTTCCGCGACAACGCCGCCGCCGCTCGGCTCGTCGACGCAGCCGGCCGCCCGTCGGCGCTCGATCTGAGCCAGCGCCAGGAAGACATCGGCAGCAACAACTGGGTCGTCGCCGGCAGCCTGACGCAGACCGGCAAGCCGCTGCTGATGAACGACCCGCATCGGGTCCAGGGGACGCCGTCCCTGCGCTACTGGTCGCACCTGGTCGCGCCGGGCTGGAACGTGATCGGCGGTGGCGAGCCGATGCTGCCGGGGGTCTCGATCGGCCACAACGAGTCGGCGCCTGGGGACTCACCATCTTCGGCACCGACGGCGAAGACCTCTACGTCTACGACACCAATCCCGCCAACCCGAACCAGTACAGGTACCGCGGCGGGCTGGGAGGAGATGCGCGTGGTGAAGGACACCATCGCCGTCAAGGGAGCCGCGCCGGCGACCGTCGACCTGAAGTACACGCGGCATGGCCCGGTGCTCTTCGAAGACAGGGTGCAGCACAAGGCCTACGCGCTCCGCGCGGCGTGGATGGAGATCGGCGCGCGCCGTATCTGGCCAGCCTTCGCATGAACCAGGCCCGGACCTGGGAGGAATTCCGCGAGGCGTGCACGCTACAGCCGCATTCCCGCCGAGAACATGGTCTGGGCCGACGCCACGGGAACATCGGCTACCAGGCCGTGGCCATCACCCCGATCCGGCCGCAACTGGAGCGGTCTCGTGCCGGTGCCGGGCGACGGCCGCTACGAGTGGGACGGCTACCTGCCGATCAAGCGCGCTCCCACACGTCGTGAACCCGCCGGCCGGGCTTCTACGCGACGGCGAACAACTATCTCTTCCCCCCCGACTATCCCTACCCCGAGGCGCAGCACCACACCGGCACCGACCCGTTCCGCGCCTCCCGCATCAGCCGAGTTCCTGCGGCTCGGGGCGGCTGCACACCGTCGCCGACATGGTGCGTCTGCAGAACGACGACCTGTCGCTGCCGGCACGGGCGCTGGTGCCGCTGCTGCGCGACGTGTCGCCGGTCGCCGACGAGGCCGCGGCCAAGGCGCAGGCGATGCTGCTCGGCTGGGACTACGTCCTCGACAAGACTCGGTCGCCGCGGGCATCTACGAGATGTGGCAGCGGCGTCTGCTCGCCAACATGCGCGACCTGCTGGTGCCGGCGCCGGCCCGCGGCGACTTCGGCGGGCTGAGCATGAAGAAGATCGTCGAGTGGCTGCACGCGCCCGACGGCCGCTTTGGCGACAACCCGATCGCCGGCCGCGATCGGGTGCTGACGTCGAGCCTGGAGCAGGCGGTCGCCGAGTTGACCAAGAAGCTGGGCCCCGACATGGCGCGATGGCACTACGGGCAGCCCGGGTACCACCACGCGCTCATCCGCCACCCGCTCAGCGCCGCGGTCTCGGCCAGCCACCGCGCGCAACTGGACGTCGGCCCCGCGCCGCGCGGCGGTGACAGCTACACGGTGACGGCCACCGGCGGCGGCGACAACCAGGTGTCCGGTGGATCGCTCAAGATGATCGCCAACCTCGACGACTGGGACAGCTCGGTGGCCCTGAACAATCCCGGCCAGTCGGGCGATCCCCGCAGCCCGCACTATCGCGACCTGTTCGAGTTGTGGTCGCGCGGCCGCTACTTCCCGATTGCCTACTCGAGGGCGAAGGTCGAATCGGTGACCGAACAGGCGGTCACGCTGCAGCCGGCGGCTGGCGCCACGCAGCAACGATAGCCCTTCGCCACGTCCCACCCCGACTGGAGTGTGAGCCATGCGTAACGTTCTTTCGACCTCCACCGGCAGTCTCGCCGTCGCGCTCGCCGCCGTCGCGCTGTGGCAGCCGGCCGTTCAGGTGCAGCCGCCCGCGCAACAGGGTGCGGCGGCGTTGCCCGGCATCACGCGCAGCGAAGCCGACCTGACCCGGGCGGCGGCCGAGGTGCGGGCCGGCCGGTCGCTGCTCCCGAAGACCTGGCCCAACGGAGCGAAAGTCGCCGTGTGCCTGAGCTTCGACATCGACAACGAATCGCCGCTGATGGCGCGCGACCTGGCGCCGTTGCCGACGCCGATGTCGGAGACCGAGTACGGCGCCAAGGAGGGCATGCCGCGCGTCCTCGCGGCGCTGGATCGGGAAAAACTGCCGGCCAGCTTCTACATCCCGGCCGTGAGCGCGATGCTGGCGCCGGAGATGGTGCCGGCGATCATGAAGTCGGGCCGTCACGAGATCGCACTGCACGGCTGGATTCACGAGAGCCTGCCGACACTGAACGACGCCGCCCACGAGCAGCGCCTGCTGACCCAGTCGATCGACTACTTCACCAAGGTCACCGGCAAGCGACCGGTCGGCTATCGGGCCGGCGCCTGGGCGTTCAGCCACCACACGATGGACATCCTGCGCCGCGCCAACCTGCTCTACGACAGCAGCCTGATGGCGATGGATTCGCCCTACGTGATCATGGCCAACGGACAGGACACCGGCCTGGTGGAGTTGCCGGTGTCGTGGATCCTCGATGACGCGCCGTATTTCAACCGGGCCGGGGCGTTGCCGTCGCCGGAGGCCATCTTCAAGGTCTACCAGGATGAGTTCGACAAGGCCTACGAAGAGGGCGGGATGCTGATGGCGACGTTCCACCCCCACATCGTCGGACGCCGATCGCGCATGGTGCACCTGGAGAAATTCATCACCTACATCAAGAGCAAGCCTGGTGTCTGGTTCGCCACGGCCGAGCAGATCGCGAACCACGTCAAGCCGCCGGCGGGACGTGTCAGCCAGCAGTAACCTCGTCACCCAATGCGATCACGCCGGCACGCCGGCGTGCCGCGGTCAACCCGGTGGCCGCCGCGTCCTCGAGGCGCGGATTCCGGGAGGGGAAGGTGTCTATGGCGAAGACTGGATTTGGAGTGGCGACCGGCGAGATGAGGCGACGGGTGTCGTGGCTGACCGCGGCCGCGATGACCGTCGCGCTGGCGACGTCGGCAGCCGGCCAGGGCGGCGCCAACGTCGGCGGCGTGGTCACCGACGACAGCGACGCCGCGCTGCCCGGGGTGACGATCACGTTCGTCAACGCGAACAACGGCGCGACGCAGGTGCTCGTGACCGGCCCTGAAGGCAACTTCCGGGCGGTGAACCTTCAGCCCGGCCCCTACGCCATCACCGCGGAGTTGACCGGCTTCGCGCCGAACAAGCGCACGGTGACCCTGCTGGTTGGCGCCAACACCACCGTCAACATCAAGCTCAGTGTCGCCACGCTCTCCGAGAGCGTGATCGTCAGCGGCGAGAGCCCGCTCGTGGAAGTGGCCAAGGCGCAGCCGTCAGTCGGTGATCGTCGGCGAGCAACTGGCGGTCCTGCCGGTGCTCGATCGCAACTTCCTGGTGCTGGCGCAGCTCCTGCCCGGCGCGGCGCCGCTCACCGGCGTGAACAGCCGGTTCGCCGTGACCAAGTTCGGCGGGCTCGCCGACCAGCGCAACGGCTACACGACGATCCTCGATGGCGGCGCCATCGACGACTCGACCTGGGGCAGCCCGGTCATCAACATGACCCAGGACGCGGTCCAGGAGTTCAAGGTCTACCGCAATCAGTTCGAAGCCCAGTACGGCTCGGCGCTGAACGCCGTCGTCAACGTCGTGACCAAGTCGGGCGGCAACAGCCCGAGCGGCACCGGCTACTATTTCGGGCGGGACAAGGCCCTCAACGCCCGCAACGCCAAGGCGGCCACAGTGCCGCCCTTCAAGCAGACGCGCGCCGGCGGGACCTACGGCGGGCCGATTGTGCGCAATCGCACCCACATGTTCGGCGCATACGAGTACCTGACGATCGACAAAGCGGCGATCGTCTCGCTTCCCGCCAACAATCCGTTCGCGACGATGCAGAACGGCAACTACCCGTTCAACGCGACCGAGCACATGGCCGACGCCAGGGTCGACCACCGGATCAACGTCGGCCAGTCCGGGTTCGTTCGCTATGCCTACGACAATCAGTTCACACCGAGCGGTGGCCCCGAGAACGCCGCCAGCTCGATCGTCGACAACAGCAAGTCCCACAGCATCGCGGCTGAACACAACTGGGTGCTGTCGCAGAACACGGTCAACACCCTGCGCGTGCACTATCTCGACCACAACCTGTTCACCGAGCCGACCAACTTCGACCTGCAGGTCGCCCGACCGTCGTACACCTTCGGCCAGAACGGCGTGGCGCCGCAGTATTTTCCCCGCAAGATCGGCAGCTTCTTCGAGACCTTCTACATCAACACCCCGCGGCACGACATCAAGATCGGCGGCGAGTTCACGCACGCGTCCAGCAACTTCGAGGCCCACTTCACCGAGAACGGGGCGTTCACCTTCCTGGTCGACACGCCGTTCAACGCCGCCGACTCGCGCACCTGGCCCTTCACCTTCGTCCAGCAATCGCCGGGCCTCTACAACTACTCGTCCAACCAGATTGCCGCCTTCGTGCAGGACGACTGGCGCGTCACCGATCGCGTTGCGGCTGAATCTCGGCCTGCGCTACGACCTCGACACGAGCCTGCGCCAGAACGACCTCTACGCCGACCTGCTGGCCAATCCGCTCTACAGCGGTCTCGAGAACTTCGTCAGCGCCGATCGCGGCAACGACACCAACAACCTGCAGCCGCGCGTCGGCGCCACCTATGACATCCGCGGTAATGGCACGCTGGTCGCCCGTGCGGCCAGCGGCTCTACGTGACGCGCAACCGGCCGTGGCTGCAGCAGACCTCGATGGACAAGACGCTCGGGTCGGCGGTGCGGATCACCGATCCGCAGCTGCTCAGGTTCTACCCGGACATCAACGCCGTGCTCGGTGGCAAGACGCTCGACGAATACGTCAGTGCCGGCGGCGTGCGCTCGCTCTATTTGATCGCCGACGACTACGTGCTGCCGTACTCGTTCAATACGACGGCCGGCATCGGCTGGCAGATCAACCCGGTCACCTCGCTCGACGTCGACTACGTGCACAACGTCGGCATGCACCAGCTCGGGACGACCGACCGGAACCTGCCGGCCAGCGGCGCCATTACCGCGGCCAATCCCCGGCCGGTCCCGCAGTTCAGCCAGGTCGGCATGCTCGTCAACTTCTCCGACAGCTGGTACGACGCGTTCGAGGTGCAGTTGCGGACGCGGGTCAGGGGTTCCGACACCCTGCAGGTGTCCTACGCCTTCTCGAAGAGCTCGCTGGACGGCGTCACCTTCTACAGCACCTATCGCGGCACCGACCGGACGCCGCGTGAAAAAGGGCTGAACCCCACCGACACCCCGCACAATCTCAGCGTGGCGGCGTCGACGTCGCTGCCCTGGGGCGTGCAGTTGAGCGGCGTGTTCCGGGCCATCAGCGGCGGGCCGCTTGGCCGTGACTGCGGGCATCGACCTCGACGGCGATCTCAACACGCAGAACGACCGGCCGGTTGGCTTGCCGATCACCGTCGGGCGCGGCGACGTCTCGAGCCAGCTCGAGACCATCAATGCCTTTCGGGCCACCCGCAACCAGGTCGCCGTCGATCCGGTCTTGCTGGAGCCAGACCCGATCATCGGCGTCGACGTCCGGCTGACCAAGGCGTTTGCGATCGGCGGGAGCCGTAAGATAGAGGCCTTTCTCGAGGCCTACAACGCGACCAACTACACCACCCTCACTGGCGGGTCCAGCAACATGAGCCTGCCGACGTTCCTGGTCAGGACGGGCGCGCGCGATGCGCGACAAGTCCAATGGGGAGCGAGGTATTCGTTCTGATTGCCGAGCGGCATCCGCCGCTCGAGGTCATGAAAGGTCCCGCGATGATGTCCTCCGGCCTTCGCTTCGCTTCGGTCATCCTGGTGCTGACGGCGCTCGCGGCACCGTCGGCGCAGCCGGCGCCCGCTCCGGCGCGCAAGCTCGCCCTGGTCGGCGGCATGCTGCTCGACGGCTACGAGGCGCCGGCCGCTCCACCACGCGGCGGTGCTCATCGAGGGCGACCGCATCGTCCGCGTCGGCCCGGCCGCCGTCGACCCCGGTCCCGCCCGACTACACTGGTGATCGACACCAGCGGCCGGACGATGATGCCGGGGATGATCGAGCTGCACGGGCATCTCATCCTGCTCGGGCACGGCAACTACGGCCAGTGGTTCCCGTGGATCGCCAAGCAGGGCGCCGACGATGCTGACCACGGTGATGGAGATCGCGGCCAAGCAGCTGCTGAACGCCGGCGTCACGTCGGCCGTGGACCTCGGCGCGCCGCTGGCAGCCGAGCCTGAGCGTGCGCGACCGGATCAACAAGGGCGAGATTCCCGGCCCGCGCATGTCGATGAGCGGCCCGTGGATCACGCGGTCGGGCGGCGGCATGACCGATCAGTTCGGCGGCATCGCCGTGACCAGCACCGAGCAGGCCGCCCAGGAAGTGGAGAAGCTGGCCAAGGCCGGCGTCGACGTGATCAAGGCGCACTCCGGCCTGACCCGTGAGGACTACAAGGCGATTGCCGACACCGCGCACAAGCACAGCATCCGCGTGCACGCCCACGTCTATGCCGAGGAAGACGTGCGCAACGCGCCTCGAGATGGGCATCGACGTGCTCAGCCACGCCGGCTCGGCCGGCACCGCGCCGCCCTACAGCCCGCAGCTCATCACCGACATCGTCAACGCCGGCCGTCCGGTCGTGATCACCGCCGCGCATCGCGCCTGGGTGTATCCCGACACCGTCGCGTTCCCCGAGCGGCTGCAGGATCCGCAGCTCAAGAAGGACCTCACCCCGGCGATCTACGCCGAGGTGCAGCGCTCGCTGGAGAACTGGCGCGCGCTCGGCTACTTCCAGCGCACCGATCGCGAGATGATCTTCCGCGAGCGCGGCGTCAAGCAGTTCACCGATTCGGGCACGGTGCTCGGCATGGGCACCGACTCCGGGACGCCGATGAACTTCCACACCGAGGCGCTCTGGCGCGAGGCCAAGGTCCACGTCGACATGGGCATGGCGCCGATCAAGGTGATCGCCGCGCTGACCCGGCACCGGCGCGGCCATCCTCGGCAAGCCCCGCGACCTCGGCACCATCGAGCCCGGCAAGCTCGCCGACATCATCGTCGTCAACGGCAACCCGCTCTACGACATCACCGCGCTCGCGCACGTGGAGACGGTGGTGAAGGGCGGCGTCGTGTCCAAGGGCGCGGCGCCGGCACCGGCGCGCGGCACCGCCACCGCCGCGCGTCCATAGCGAGGCGTCAAGGAGAGTGTCATGGGTACCAAGGCTGTTCGGTTCCAGGTCTTCGCCGCGGCGGCGGCTGTCGCGATCGTGGCGGCGCTGGTGGCGCCGGCCGGGGCACAAGTCGTCGGCGCCAACCTGGCGGGCACGGTCCTCGATCAGAGCAAGGCCGCTCTGCCGGGTGTCACCGTGACGATCAGGAACACCGCAACCGGCCGTGAGCAGGTGCTGGTGACCGACGAGGCGGGCCGTTATCGCGCCGTCGCCCTCCAGCCCGGGCCGTACGAGGTGGTCGCGGAGCTGACCGGCTTCGGCACCGCCAAGCGCGTGCTGACGCTGGTGATCGGCGGCGACGTGCGCGCCGATCTCGAGCTGGGCGTGGCGACGCTGCAGGAGACGGTCACGGTGTCGGGCGCGGCGGCGCTCATCGAGGTGACCAAGTCGGCGCCGTCCACGACCATCGTCTCGGACCAGATTCAGGCGCTGCCGGTGCTCGAGCGCAACTTCCTGTCGCTGGCCCAGATGATGCCCGGTGCCGCTCCCAACTACACCAGCAAGTTCTCGCGGGTGAAGTTCGGCGGGCCGGCCGATCAGCGCAACGGCTACACCACGATCGTCGACGGCGGCGACCTCGACGACGCCATCTGGGGCGACCCGACGGTGAACGTCAGCCAGGACGCGGTGCAGGAGTTCAAGGTGTTCCGCAACCAGTTCGACGCGCAGTACGGCGCGGCGCTGGCCGCCGTGGTCACCGTGGTGACGCGCTCGGGTACCAACGATCTGTCCGGCACCGGCTACTTCTTCGGCCGCGACGACGCCATGAACGCCCGCAACGCCTTCCAGCGATCGACTCCGGTCTACGAGCAGACAGCGCACCGGCGGCTCGATCGGCGGGCCGATCTTCCGCAACCGCACCCACTTCTTCGGCGCCTACGAGTAC
The DNA here is from genome assembly GCA_963786365.1 of uncultured Acidobacteriota bacterium. GTDB lineage: Bacteria > Acidobacteriota > Vicinamibacteria > Vicinamibacterales > UBA2999 > CAWAYR01. Next base: position 113,847 of record CAWAYR010000015.1, on the reverse strand, counting down.
AACCACGTCGAGAACCAGAAGATCATCGCGTTGCCGGCCAGCAATCCGTTCGCCGCCCGTGAGAACGGCGAGTTCCCGGCCGGGAGCCGCGAGCACATGGCGGTGGCCAAGTTCAACCATCGCTTCACCGACAGCGCCTCGGCCTTCCTCCGCTACGCCTTCGACGACCAGTGGGCGACCCGCACCGGCAACCCGAGCTCGGACAGCGCCAACGTCAACGACTCGAGCAAGATGCACAGCCTCATCGGCGAGCAGAGCTGGGTGCTGTCCAACACCGTGGTCAACACGCTGCGTGGCCATTACATGTGGAACGAGGTGGCGACGCTGCCGGTGTCGTTCGGTCCCGGCGAGGTCCGGCCGTCGGTGACGACCGGGCAGAACTTCACCGCCCCGCAGTACTTCCCGCGGACGCGTCTCCAGCTCTTCGAGACGCTGTTCATGACGCGCGGCCGCCACGATCTCAAGATGGGCGGCGACTACACCTTCGCCAAGCACACCTACGACGCGCACTTCTACGAGAACGGCCAGTGGCAGTTCGGCACCGACGCCGCGTTCAACTCGGCCAGCCCGACGACCTGGCCGTTCGCGTTCGTCATGCAGACGACCGGCGTCTACAACTACGACTCGCACATCCTGGCCGCCTACGTGCAAGACGACTGGCGCATGACCGACAAGCTCACCGTGAATCTCGGCCTGCGCTACGACCTCGACACCAACCTGCGGATGAACGACGTCTACGCTCAGGCGCTGCAGGATCCGCAGTACAAGGGCCTCGAGAACTTCGTCAGCGCCGACCGCGGCAACGACTACGACAACCTGCAGCCGCGCCTCGGCGCCATCTACGACATCACCGGCCGCGGAACGCTGATCGCCCGCGCCGGCTGGGGGATGTACGTGACCCGCCACCGCCACTACTTCGGCTTGACCGCGCAGGATCGGCTGCTCGGCGTCGCGGTGCGCATCGAGGATCCCAACCTGCTGCGCAACTACCCGAGCATCGACGGCGTGCTCGGCGGCAAGTCGCTCTCCGACTACGTGCAGAGCGGCGCCGCCCGCTCGCTCTACGTCATCCCCGACGACTACGTGCTGCCGCAGTCGCAGAACACCACCCTCGGCTTCGGCTGGCAGATCAACGAGCGGATCGGCCTCGACGTCGACTTCGTGCACGCCTACGGCTACAACCAGCTTGGCGCCTTCGACCTCAACCTGCCGGCCGACGGCCGCGTCAACGCCCTCAACCCGCGTCCGGTCGCCCAGTTCACCGAGGTGAAGAGCCTGGAGAACTTCTCCAAGAGCTGGTACGACGCGATCGAGAGCCAGCTGCGGATGCGTCCGCGTGGCATGGACAACCTGCAGATCTCCTACACCCTGTCGCGCAGCTATCGCGACGGGGTCAACCACTACCAGACCTATCCGGGCACGATGCGCACACCCCAGGAAGAGGGCTACAGCGACATGGACTCGCGGCACAACCTGTCGATCGCCGGATCGACGACCGTGCCGTGGGGCATCCAGCTGAGCGGCATCATCCGCGCGCTGAGCGGCACGCCCTACAACGTGTCGGCCGGCTTCGACATCGACGGCGACGGCCAGAACCAGAACGATCGGCCCGTCGGTCTGCCGGCGACGGTGGGACGCGAGCAGGTCTCCGAGTCGCTTGCGATCATCAACGAGCTGCGTGCCACCCGGAACCTGGCGCCGATCACCGAGGATGAGCTGAAGCTCGAGCCCTTCATCAGCGTCGACCTGCGGCTCACCAAACAGGTACGCGTCCACGCCTCGCAGCTCGAGCTCTTCCTCGAGAGCTACAACCTGTTCAATCGGGTCAACTACGCCGGCGGCGGCAACACCAGCATCATCTCGTCGGCGCTGCTCGTCCGCAATGCCGCGCGCGACCCGCGCCAGATTCAACTCGGGCTGCGGTTCAGCTTCTAGGGCGACGTCGGGAGGGCCGATGACAGTGGCGTCGGGCGCGATGACAGCATCACCCGGCAGGGGCAGGTGGGCTTCCGTGCGTCGTGGTAGCGCGCGGCTGAGATTCCAGGCCGTCGCCCTCATCGCCCTCGCAGTCGTGGTCGGCGCCGCGGGTGTCGGCGCCCGACAGCAGGCCGGTGAATGGCCGGTCTACGGCGGCGACCCCGGCGGCCGCAAGGTACTCGACGCTCACCGGCATCACCCGCGAGAACGTCGCGCAGTTGAAGGTGGCGTGGGAGTGGAAGCCGGGCGAGGAGGCCAAGAAAGAGTTCGGCACCTTTCCCGGGGCGTTCCAGAACACCCCGATCATGATTGAGGGCGTGCTCTACGTGAGCACGCCCTACAACCGCGTCGTCGCCCTCGAGGCGGCAACCGGCAAGGAGATCTGGGCGTTCGACCCGAAGTCCTACGAGGCCGGCCAGCCGGCCAGCGGCCAGGGCTTCGTCCACCGCGGCGTGGCCGCGTGGCGCGATTGCGGCGCCCTGCGCATCTTCCTCAACACCCGGCACCGGCTGATCTGTCTCGATGCCAAGACCGGCACGCCGGTGGCCTCGTTCGGCAAAGAGGGCGAGATCGACCTCGCCGAGGGCCTGCTCTGGCCGATCGAGCGCAATCACTACTCGAACACGTCGCCGCCGGTCGTCTACCGCGACCTCGTGATCCTCGGCAGCGGCGTCGGCGATCGGCTGATGTACAAGAACGACCCGCCGGGCGACGTGCGGGCGTTCGACGCCCGCACCGGCAAGCAGGTGTGGACGTTCCACACCATTCCGCAGCCCGGCGAGTTCGGCCACGAAACGTGGCAGAACGACGCGTGGAAGTTCACCGGCCACACCAACGTGTGGCCGCCCTTCACCCTCGACGCCGAGCGTGGCCTGGTCTACCTGCCGGTGAGCACGCCGAGCAACGACTACTACGGCGGCCGCCGTCTCGGCTCGAACCTCTTCGCCGAGTCGCTGGTCTGCCTCGATGCCCGGACCGGCCGGCGCAAGTGGCACTACCAGATCGTGCATCACGGGCTGTGGGACTACGACCCGGCGTCGCCGCCGAACCTCGTCACCATCCGCGTCAACGGCAAGCGCATCGACGCCGTGGTGCAGCTCACCAAGCAGGGCTTCGCCTTCGTGTTCGATCGCGTGACCGGGATGCCGGTGTGGCCGATTGAGGAGCGGCCGGTGCCGCAGAGCGACGTGCCGGGCGAGCAGAGCTCGCCGACCCAGCCGTTCCCGACCCAGCCGCCGCCGTTCACGCCGCAGGGCACCTCGCTCGACGACGCCTTCGACCTGACGCCCGAGCTGAAGGCAGCAGGCTCAGGAGGAGATGAAGAAGTTCCGCCTCGGCCCGGTCTACACGCCGCCGTCGATGGAAGGGACCCTGGTGCGGCCCGGCGTGTGGGGCGGTGCCAACTGGGGCGGCGCCGCGTTCGACCCCGAGACCGGGATGCTGTACCTGAAGACCGTCGGCTTGCCGCAGGTGTTTCGCATCCAGAAGCGGGACCCCGACGCGCCGACCACTCGTCCCGGTGAGGTCGACGCCGACTACGTCAACCGGGGCCTGTCAGGCTTCTTCAACGAGGCGTTGCCGCTGACCAAGCCGCCGTACGCGCATCTGGTGGCGATCGACCTGAACAAGGGGGCCATCGCCTGGCGCGAGCCGTTCGGGGACTTGCCGGCGGTGCGCGAACAGCTCGAGAAGATGGGGGTCAAGGCGCCGGAGAAGCTCGGCGCGCAGGGCCCGCCCGGGTTGCTGGTGACCAGGAGCGGGCTCATCTTCGTCGGCGGCGGCGATCGAGCGCTCCACGCCGTGGACAAGACCGACGGCCGCGAGCTGTGGTCGATGGAGACGCTCGAGACGACCGGCACGCCGATGACCTACGAGGCCGGCGGACGGCAGTTCGTGGCGGTGGCGACCGGACGGGGCGCCGCGGCGACGCTGGTGGCGTTCGCGATCGAGCGCTGAGAGCGGCGGCGCATCCGGCCCGCCGGCCCCCAGCAGCCGTCATCGGAATCCGTCAGGGCACGACGACCGTGCGCTCGATTGACGGCCCGCCCTGGCCGCAGGCGTTCACGGCCCGGACGCGGGCGTAGTAGGTGCCGGACGGCACGCCCGGGAACGCGACGCCGGTCGAGGCCGCGGCGAATGCCGCCGACACCAACGGGGACACGAAGCCCGGCGCGGCGCCGGCTTCGACGATGGTTTGTGTCGTGCCCGCCGCCACGCTCCAGCCGAGCGTGACCGTGTGGCCGGAGACCGCCGCCGTGAACGTGGCCGGGGCGACGGGGAACGAGCAGCCGACGGCGACCGGGAGGTCGCCCGTGGCGGCACTGGTGCCGTTGCCGTTGCGGGCGCGGACGCGGACGTAATAGCCGCCGGCCGGCACACCCGCGGCCGAGAGCGTCGTCCCCGCGACCGTGAACGTCCCGACGTTGGCGGCGCCGAGGCTGGTGCCCGCTTCGACGAGATAGCTGGCCGCCGTGCCACCGGTGGGGGCGGCGTCCCACGAGATCGTGACGTTGCTGCCCTGGACGTTCGCCGACAGGTTGACCGGCGTCGTCGGCGGCAGGTTCGGGGCCCGCTCGACCCTGTACACCCGACCCGTCCCGGGAGCGTTGGTCGTGACGTCGAAGTCCATGAAGTAGAGCTCGCCAGCGGCATCGCGCGCGAACGAGCCGATGCAGTTGAACGGCCCGCCGAACTCCGCCGTGTGGTCGCGATTGTCCGACGCGACGGCGTCGCCCATCGCCCCGATCGGTGAGTGCCACCGACCAGACCCGGCCGGCCGCGCAGTCGGCGTAGAAGTAACGGCCCTGGTAGAAGGCGCCGAGCGCCGCACCGCGATAGACGTAGCCGCCGGTGATCACCTGGCCGACCGCGTGGGTGTACTCGAATACCGGCGAGGTCACCGGCTGGAACGCCGGCGTCGCACTCGAATTGGGGTTGACGCCCGAGCCTTCGAACGTGCTCCAGCCGTAGTTGCGCCCCTTGCGTCCGACCGGCTCGTAGTCGATCTCCTCACGCTCCCCCTGCCCGACATCGCCGATGACCAGCGCTCCGGTAGCGCCGGCGCCGACGTCGTCGAAGGAGTAGCGCCAGGGGTTGCGCAGGCCGAACGACCAGATCTCGGGCAGGGCGTTGTTGACCCCGACCGCGGTGAAGTCGGGATTGTCGTCCGGCACCGTGTAGCCGTTGGCCGGCGACCCCGACACGTCGATGCGCAGCATCTTGCCGAGCAGCGTCGTCGGCGTCTGGGCGTTGTTGTTCGGGTCGTCGCCGGCGCCGCCGTCGCCCAGGCCGATGTAGAGATAGCCATCCGGGCCGAAGACCAGGTTGCCGCCGTTGTGGTTGCTGAACGGCTGGGTGATGAACCCCTGGCGGCCGCCGCCCGAGGTCGGGAATTGGAGATCGAAGCGCGACCCGGGATCGACGACCAGCGGATCGGCGGCGCTGCGCGTGAACCGCGCGATCACGGTGTTGCCCGCCCCGCTGCGATTGGTGAAGTTCACGAACACGCGGCCGGTCGCGGCGGCATCGGGCGGGAACGCCAGGCCGAGCAGCCCGCGCTCGTCGTTGCCACCCGAGACGACGGTGGTCAGGTCGAGGAACGGCGTGGCTCGGAACGCGCCGTTGTGGAAGGTGCGGACGAGCCCGCCCTGTTGCACCACGTGGACCGCGCCGGGTACCACCGGATCGAAGACGATGGCGATCGGCCGCGTGAACCCGATGCCGAGCAGCTGGGCTCGAATCGGCGGTTGGGCGTGGGCGGTGGCGACGGAACAGACTGCTGCGGCGAGCAGCGGCAGAAACCGGACGAGCATCGAGGCCTCTCTTGGGGGAGGCCTTGCCAGCCTAACACGCCACCGGCAGTGGTCCCACCCGGCCGCGGCGATCGGCTGACGCACACGCTCCTGCCAGTCATCGAAGAAGCGCGTGCCACCGGGGTTCATCGCGCGCACTGGCGCGCGATAATGCGGACGTCGCCGTCGCCATGACTACGCCGCCCCGCCCGTTGCGTCGCTCGTCGGCTGTTCCCTCCGACCTGTTCGCAGAGACCTGCCGTCTCATCGGCGCCGTGGTGGCGGCGCGCCCGGCGATCACCGCGCACGCCGCCGCCGGCCGCAACCTCGAGCACGCGCTGCTCCGGCTGCGCGAAGGAATGCGCAGCCACGTCTGGCATGTCGGCGCGACGCCGATCGACCTCAGCCGCGCCGTCGCACACTACGACACCCGGACCCGGGCCGAAGGCCTCCACGCGCTGAACGACTGGGACGGCGTCGCCGATGCCGTCAACGTCAACACGATTGCCGTCGACGTCCTCGACTTCGTCATCCGGCAGCGCGGCGAGGAGGCTCCGCACCCGGTGACGATTGCCGTCCTGCTCGACTACTACCTGATGTACCTGCTGGCCCTGCTGTCGCTGCGGGTGTGGGACGACGGCGCGGCCGACCAGAACCTGGGCCGGCTCGAGGCGCTCCTCGCCGAGGTACAAGGCCCCGGCGGCGGCGGGCAACGCTTCTGCGACGACGCCGAGGCGCTGATGCTGGTGGCGACCGCGCACTTCGAGCTGCACGAGCGCGGCTACGGTGTCTTGCTCGAGCGCGTCCGCACGCTCGAGCCCGCCCGCCGGACCCGCGTCGCCCTGCAGCACGCCGCGGCCATGGGCTGCCATCTGCGCTTCGGCTTCGAGGCCACCTACGCCCGCGACACCATCCGGATGCGCGACGACAACGTCGCCGACTACCCGTGGCTGTGCTTCGCGGTGGCCGGCGCAATGGACGAGTACGTGCGGATGACCGACGCCGGCGAGCACGGGCCGGCGCGCGACCAGGTCGTCGAGGCGCTGCTCAACGGCCTCACCCCCGACGCCCGGGCGTTCGTCGGCGCGCCGATCGCCACCTTGAAGGGGCACGAGCCCGAGCGGCTGCGGGCCCGCGAGCAGCTGCTGGCCGCATCGGGAGCGGTTGCGCGAGGAGTTCGAGGCGTTCCGGCCGACGGCCCAGGCCTACTCGCCGTTGTCGTTCTTCTTCAATTTCTCGCACAACGTGCTCAAGGGCATGGTGGTCGATGCGCTGCTCCGGCACCAGGTCTGGCCGGTGTCCATTAACGACCTGTTCACCACCCTGCCCCGTGATCCGCGGCTATCGGATCAGAAGACGCTGCTCGCCACCACGCTGATGGCCTACGCCCGCTCGAGCCCCCAGACCATCCGTGGCCGGCTGATGCCGGTGATCGTCTACGACCCGTCGACCGGCCGCGAGGCGTTCGGTGCGACCATGCGCAAGCTGATGGAATGAGGCCGCTTTCTGATAGTGTTCCGGCGATTGCGGCCCAGCCGAGTGTCGGCCGCGTGAGGCACACACCATGAGCACGACTGGCAGGCGGTGGGCGGTGGTGGCGCTGTTGGTGGGCACGGCGGTCGCGACCGGCGGCGGCCAGTCGCCCGCCGATTTCACGATCGCGTTGACCGGCGACTCGATCATCACCCGGCGGCTGTCGGTCTACACCGAGCCGGCCTTCACGAAGCTCGTCGAGCTGGTGCGCGGCGCCGACGCCGCCTTCACCAACATCGAGATGCTGTTCCACGACTTCGAACCGTATCCGATGAACGAGAGCGGCGGCACCTACATGCGGGCCGAGCCGGCCCTCGCCAAGGAGCTGGCCTGGGCCGGGTTCGACCTCGGGTCGCTGGCCAACAACCACACCGGCGACTACGGCGCGCTCGGCATGCGCCTGACCAAGAAGTACGTGGCCGAGGCGGGCATCGTCGCCGCCGGGTCGGGGGAGAGCCTGCCCGAGGCCCGTGAGGCCAAGTTCCTCGAGACGCCGAAGGGGCGCATCGCCCTCATCTCGGTGGCCTCGACGTTCCCCGATCATTCGCGGGCCGGACGGACGCGAGGCGACGTGCCGGCGCGCCCCGGGCTCAGCCCGTTGCGGTTCACCACCACCTACGTCGTGACCAAGGAACGCTTCGAGCAGCTCCGGCTGGCGGCGGGCGAGCTCACCGGCCAGACGCCGGCGGCCGGCGACACCCTGACCTTCGTCGGGCGCCGCTTCGTCGTCGGCGCGACCCCGGCGATCCGCACCGAGCCGCGCAAGGAGGACGTGGACGAGATCGCGGCGGTGGTGAAGAGCGCGGCCACGCTCGCCGATCAGGTCATCGTCACCATCCACGCCCACGAGGGCGGACGCACCCGGCTCGAGCCGGCCCAGTTCCTGGTCACCTTCGCCCACGCGATGATCGACGCCGGCGCCGACCTGTTCGTCGGTCACGGCCCGCACGTGCTGCGCGGCATCGAGATTTACAAGGGCGCGCCGATCCTCTACAGCCTCGGCGACTTCATCTTCCAGAACGAGACGCTGCTGCGTTACCCGGCCGACAACTACGACGAACAGCAGCTCGGTCCCGGGGCCACGCCCGACGACTATCTCAACCGCCGCTACAACTTCGACAAGTCGGGCTTCCCGGCCGATCCGCCGATCTGGGAGTCGGTGGTGGCGATGCCGCGCTTCCGGGCCGGCCGTCTCGCCGAGCTGGCGCTCCACCCGATCTCACTGGGTCACGGCGGCGCGCGCCAGGTGCGCGGCCGGCCGATGCTGGCGTCGCCGGAGCTGGGACAGAAGATCCTGAACGACCTGACGACGCTCTCGGCGCCGTTCGGCACGCGGATTGGCGTCCGCGACGGCGTCGGCTACGTCGAACTCCAGGCGGCCGCGAGCCAGCCCTGAGAGTCGCGCGCGCTCAGCGCCGGGCCGGCCGGGGCCGCGCGAACACCGCCAGGCTGGTCGCGACCCGTCGCCCGGCCGGGTTGTCCGACGAGGTGTTCAGCAGGCCGTACTCGCCCGTGGCCGGGTCGCGCCACGCCATGGTGCTCGACCCGCCGCCATCGAGATTGAGCGCGTTCCACACGCCGTAGTCTCGGATCATGCGCCGTGCGACCTCCCCGACGGGCAGGCCCTCGCTGGCCGGGCTGCGCTCGACGACGACCAGGATGAGCCGCCGGCGATCGCGCGACAGCCCGATCGCCGTCCGCGCGTTGGCGACGTCGTACCACGAGCGGCCCTCGTCGTAGCGGCCGCCCAGGCCCGGCTGCAGTTGGCCGTCGGGCCGGCTGGCGCTGCGATAGGCCGGGATCGATGACGACCCCTTCGGTGACGATCTGCGCCGACCCGGCCACCGCGTTCCACAGCCCGCCGCGCTTCGCGCACGCGCCGGCCGCCAGCGTCGCCGGGCGCCCGGTGGACGATGCGGGCGCGATTTCCCCGGTCGATCCCGAGCGCCGGCGCGTCGGGAACCAGCGCGAACGACTGCTCGGGCGTCTCGAAGGCGGAGTAGACCGTGCCCTCGGAGGCGGCCAGTCCGATCACCCACGCCTCGGCGTCGTCGGACGGAAAGGGCAGGAAGAAGTGCGCGTTGACGCCGAACTGCGCGCCTTCACGCCGCACGAAGTCGAGCGTGGTCTCGCGCACGGTCTCGCGTCCTCCCGACGGCGGCGAGACCTTGACGCGAATCCCCGGCGCGCGCAGATCGATCTCGGTCACGTGGAGACGGAGCGGGTGCGGCACGGTCTCGCGGTGTTCGAGGTAGCGCACCCCCAGGTAGGCGTCGACGACGCGGGTCTGGGGCTCGACCGCCGCCCCGGGCTGCGCCGCCAGCCCAATCGACAGCGCCAGCACTGCGATCGATACCGACAGCGCGCGTCGAACCGGCGACACGGCCGACAGTGTAGCGGAGTCGCGCAGGTCGCCGACGCAACCGCTACAATCGGCGCCATGCCCGCGCCTCGCTCCAACTCCCTCGCACTTCTCGCTGTGCTCCTGCTGTCGGCCTGCAGCTCACCGGCGCCGGCCCCGGCGCCGTCGGCCACGCCGGCGGGCCCGGGCGCGACCGCGCCCTTCGATGTGGTGATCGCCAACGGCCGGGTGGTCGACGGCACCGGCGCGCCGTGGTTCCGCGCCGACATCGGCATCGTCGGCGATCGCATCACGGCGGTCGGCAACCTGTCGGCGCGCGACCGCCGGCAACCCGCATCGACGCCGCCGGGCTCGTGGTCGCGCCGGGGTTCATCGACCTGCTCGGGCAGTCGGAGTTCAACGTGCTGGTCGACAGCCGCGCGGCCAGCAAGATCACGCAGGGCATCACCACCGAGATCACCGGGGAGGGCGTCTCGATCGCACCGGTGAACGAGCCGATGCTGGCCGACCGCAAGGCGACCTACGACTTCTTCAAGGTCACGCAGGACTGGCGCACGCTGGCCGAGTACTTCACCCGGCTCGAGCAAGTCGACGTCGGCGCGTCAACGTCGGCACCTTCGTCGGTTCGGGCGGGCTGCGCGACTACGTCATCGGCAAGGCCGATCGGCCGGCCACCGCTGACGAAATCACGAAGATGCAGGCCCTGGTGGCCGAGGCGATGCAGCAGGGCGCGCTCGGCGTCAGCTCGTCGCTGCAGTACATCCCGAACCGCTTCTCGAGCACCGACGAACTGGTGGCCCTGGCGAAGACCGCGGCCGAGCACGGCGGCATCTACATCACCCACCAGCGGTCCGAAGGCAACCGCGTGATGGAGTCGCTCGACGAGGTGATCGCCATCGCCGAGCGGGCGAACATCCCGGCGGAGATCTGGCACCTGAAGACCGCCTACAAGGCCAACTGGGGCAAGATGCCCGAGGCGATCCGCAAGATCGAAGCGGCCCGGGCCCGCGGCCTGCGCGTCTCGGCGAACATCTATCCCTACGATCGGGCGTCGAACGGCCTCGACGCCTGCCTGCCGGTGTGGGTGCGCGAAGGCGGCACGGCGGCGATGCTGGAACGGCTGAAGGATCCGGCGATCCGCGCCCGCGTCAAGCGCGAGATGGACGACCCCAACGCCCCGTTCGAGAACCAGTGGTACGGGTCGGGCGGGCCGGCCGGGGTGATGCTCAGCTCGGTGCTCGACCCGTCCCTGCGCAAGTACGAAGGCCTGAACTTCGCTGAGATCGGGAAGGCGATGGGCAAGGACCCGCGTGACGCCGCCATCGACCTGGTCATCGCCGACAAGGCCGAGTCGTCGGTGATCATCTCGATCATGCGGGACGACGACGTCGTGACGGCGATGCGCACGCCGTGGGTGTCGTTCGACACCGATTCAGGCGCGCGGGCCGAGGACGGACCGCTGTCGGAGTCGAAGTCGCACCCGCGGGCGTGGGGCACGTTCACCCGTGTGCTCGCCAAGTACGTCCGCGACGACAAGGTGCTGACGCTGGAGGAGGCCGTGCGCAAGGCCAGCTCCCAGGCGGCGATTCGCGTCGGCCTGACCGATCGCGGGCTGCTCCGTCCGGGCATGAAGGCCGACGTCGTCGTGTTCGATCCGGCGACGGTGAAGGACGAAGCGACGTTCGCCCAGCCGAACAAGTACTCGACCGGCATGCGCCACGTGCTGGTGAACGGCCAGGCGGTGGTGGCCAACGGCGCCATCACCGCGGCGCGGCCGGGCCGGGCACTGCGTGGTCCGGGGTACACCGGCCCCCGATAGGAGATGAGATGCGACCAGCAGCCCTTGCCGCCGCGGCCGCCGCTGCGGTTGCCGCCACGGTTTCGTGCGCGGCGCCGGAGCCGGCACGCATGAGCTATCCGGTCACCAAGACCGTGGATCACGTCGACACGTATCACGGCGTGTCCGTCCCCGACCCCTACCGCTGGCTCGAAGACGACACGCTCGGCCGAGACGGCGGCCTGGGTCGAGGCGCAGAACGCGGTCACGTTCGCGCACCTGGAGACGATCCCGTTCCGGGCGGCGCTGACCGCGCGGCTCGAGCAGCTCTACAACTACCCGAAGTTCGGCGAGCCGTTCCGCCGCGGCTCGACCTACTTCTTCTTCAAGAACGACGGCCTCCAGAACCAGTCGGTGATCTACCGGCAGAGCGGCCTCGACGGCGCGCCCGAGGTGCTGTTCGACCCGAACACGCTCTCGCCCGATGGCACGACCAAGCTGAGCGTCTTCTCAGTGTCGAAGGACGGCACCCGCGCGGTGTACGGCCTGAGCGAAGGCGGCTCCGACTGGCAGACCTACCGGGTGCTCGACGTCACCAGCAAGCAGCCGCTCGCCGACTCGGTGGCGTGGGTGAAGGTGTCGGGCGCCGCCTGGGCCGGCGATGGCTTCTTCTACAGCCGCTATCCGGTGCCCGAGAAGGGCAAGGAGCTGTCGACCAAGAACGTCAACCACCAGGTGTTCTTCCACCGCCTGGGCACGCCGCAGTCGTCCGACGAGCTCGTCTTCTCGGATCCGGCCAACCCGGAGCGCTTCCACACGGTGGAGACGACCGAGGATGAACGGTTCCTGGTGCTCACCGTCTCGGACCGCGGCAAAGGCAAGAAGGGCAACGCCGTCTACTACCGCGACCTGCGGACGAAGGACACGACCTTCCATCCGATTGTCGCCGAGATTGGCGACGACACCTTCAACGTGATCGACAACGTCGGCGACCGGTTCCTCGTGCACACCGACCGCAAGGCGCCCAATGGGCGGGTGTTCCTCTTCGATCCGAAGACGCCGGCCGAGAGCGCCTGGAAGGACGTGCTGCCGGAGCGGCCCGAGCCGCTCGACGGCGTGGCCACCGGCGGCGGCAAGCTCTTCGCCAGCTATCTCAAGGACGTGACCTCCCGGGCCTACGTCTTCGACCTCACCGGCAAGCAGGAGCACGAGATCGCACTGCCCGGCCCCGGCGCGATCTCGGGCCTTGGCGGACGGGACGACGACAAGGAGGTGTTCTACACCTTCACGTCGTTCAACTACCCGCCGACCATCTTCAAGTACGACGTCGCGACCAGGACGTCGTCGGCGTTCCGCGACGTGACGATTCCCGGGTTCGCCGCCAGCGACTACGAGGTGACCGAGGTCTTCGTCACCAGCAAGGACGGCACCAGGGTGCCGATGTTCCTCACCCACAAGAAGGGCCTGGCGTTGAACGGCGCCAACCCGACGCTGATCTACGGCTACGGCGGCTTCAACGTCACGATGTCCCCGGCCTTCAGCGCGCTGCGGATCGCGCTGCTCGAGCAGGGCATGGTCTACGCGTCGGTCAACCTGCGCGGCGGCAACGAATACGGCGAGGCCTGGCACGAGGCCGGCACCAAGCTGAAGAAGCAGAACGTCTTCGACGACTTCATCGCCGCGGCCGAGTGGCTGATCGCCAACAAGTACACGTCGCCGCGCGAAGCTGGCGATGACCGGCGGCTCCAACGGCGGGCTGCTGGTCGGGGCGGTGTTGAACCAGCGGCCGGAGCTCTTCGCGGTGGCGGTGCCGCAGGTCGGCGTGATGGACATGCTGCGCTTCCACACCTTCACCATCGGCTGGAACTGGATTGCCGACTACGGCTCGAGCGACGACCCGGAGGAGTTCAAGGCGCTGTACGCCTATTCGCCGTTGCACAACCTGAAGGCCGGCGCCCACTACCCACCGACGCTCGTCACCACCGCCGACCACGACGACCGGGTCGTGCCGGCGCACTCGTTCAAGTACGCGGCGACGCTGCAGGCGCGGCAGGGCGGCCCGGCGCCGGTGCTCATCCGCGTCGACACCAAGTCGGGCCACGGCGCCAGCAACACGAAGAAGCAGATCGAGAGCACGGCCGACGTCTACGCCTTCGTGATGTACCACCTCGGGATGACGCCGACACTCGCGGCCAAGAGCACCTCATGAGTCCGAGCGCCTGAGGCGTCTGGCATCCCTCACGGAGAAATGCGCTTGAGCCAGCCGACCCGTCGTGACGTGATGACCCGCACCGCCGCCGGCGTCGCCGGCCTGGCCGCGCTCGGCCTGCCCGACTCGCTCTGGGCGGTGCAGGACGGCGAGGAGCCGGTGACCTTCACCGACTACACCGACGCCTTCAAGATTGAAGCCTCGGCCAACCGGCCGCGGGTGCGCTGCGTGGACCTGCGCAAGCTCACCGTCTGGACGACGCCCAACGACGAGCACTACACCTACACGCAGACCTTCGTGCCCGACGGTCGATGCCGCCAGCTACCGCCTGCGCATCGCCGGCTTCGTCGAGCGGCCGATGGAGCTCACGCTCGACCAGCTGAAGGCCCGGCGCGACCGGCGCGACGAGGCGGTGACGCTCGAGTGCTCGGGCAACTCCACCCGGCCGCAGCGGATGTGCGGGCCTGCTCTCGAACGGCGTGTGGACCGGCGTCGGCCTGAAGTCGCTGCTCGAGGAGTGCGGGGTGAAGCCCGAGGCCCGCGAGGTGCTGTTTCTCGGCCTCGACATGGAGACGCGAGAAGAAGTTCCAGGCCGGCAACCGCGAGTACGAGGCGCCGCACGGCCGGGCCATCCACCTGATGACGCGCTGGCGCCCGACACGATGCTGGCTTTCGCGCTGAACGGCCAGCCGATTCCGGCCGAGCAGGGCTTCCCGGTGCGGCTGCTCGTGCCCGGCTGGTACGGCATGACCCAGGTGAAGTGGCTGGGCCGCATCGAGGTGCTCGACCGGCGCTACGAGGGCCAGCACCAGGTGCGCAACTACCTGAGCCTGCGCTCGATGCCGACGCCCGACGGCCCGATGTGGCTCGACACGTCGATCTCCGAAGAACCGGCTCAAGTCGATCGTCGCGCGCGTCACCCGGCGCGCCACGACGGCCAGTGGGATCTACCGGGTCTCGGGCCCGGCCTGGGGCGGCTCGGTGCCGATCACGGCGGTCGAGGTGCAGGTCGACGGCGGCGCCGTGGCAGCCGGCCACTCTCGACGCGCGCCGGCCAGGTACGGCTGGGTCCTGTGGTCCTGGACCATCCCCGAACCTGGCGCCGGGCGCCCACACGCTGGTCTCGCGCGCCATCGACGCCACCGGCACGGTGCAGCCCACCGAGGCGGAGCGCCGCGCCGAGATCGCCAGCGGCCGCGAGGACAACGCGCAGTGGATGCGCGAGATCCGCGTCGACGCCTGACCACGGATGAAGGCCGTCGCAGGCTGACGGCGCTATCTCAGGCGGATGAGCCGGCTGGTCCATAATCACGGCCAGCACGGCATGAACCAGACAGCCGCCGGCGCACCTTCAGGGCGCCGGTTCGGAGAGCGGAGGGCGCAATGGGCGGACGCGTGGGTCTGATGGTCGTGGCGGCGGCGCTGCTGGCGGCGCCGGAACCAGCCGTGGCGCAAGCTGCGCGTGCCTATGTGCTCGACCAGCAGGCGCGCACCCTCACGCTGCTCGACCTGCCCGGCGGACACGCCGCCCGGACGGCCTCGCTCCAGGGTTCGCCGTCGCGGCTGCTGCGGACCGCCGACGGCGCCCGGGTCGTCGTACTCGACCAGGGCGAAGGCCGCGACGCCGGCGACGCCGGCTTCCAGGCGAAGACCCGGGCGGCGGCGACCATCCTCGACGGCGCGCACGCTCGCCGTCCAGGGGCGCGTCGAACTCGGGCTGGGGCCTCGCCGCTACGCCGATGCTCTCGACCGCCGGCGATCGGCTGTCGGTGGTGGGGCCGGGATTCCAGGGACGGACGGCCGCCGAGTCGTTGCCGTGCGAGGTGGTCACCGTGGACCTGGTGGCAGCCAAACTGCTGTCGCGGATCGAGCTGCCGCGCAAGGCGACGGCGGCGATCTGCCGCGCCCGACGGGCGCACCGCGGTCGTGCTCTCGGCCCGCGAAGAGCCGCGCAAGGCCGCCGTGCTGCCGGCCGAACTGCGCTTCCTCGATCTCACCGCGGGAACGATTGCCGCGACTGTGCCGCTCGAAGGCGATCCCGGCGGACCGGTGCTCGCGCCGGATGGCCAGTTCCTCTACCTGCTCGACCGCGGGAAGCCGAACAACAACCCCGACAAGAACGTGAACGGCCGCCTCCACGCCGTGTCGATGGCGACGCGGTCCGTGGCCGCCGTCACCGAGGTCGGGTCGAAGCCGCGTGGCCTGGTGCTCGACGAACGCGGCCGCCAGCTGCTGGTGGTGAGCGACGGCCCGCCGGTCAAGGGCCCGGGAATCGTGACCGGCCGGGTGAACTGCGCGTCATCCGCGGCTCGGCGCCCCGCGGCACCGATTCCGGTCGGCACTGGACCGGAGCGTCTCGAGGTCAGCGCCGACGGCCGCACGCTGTGGGTCCTCGGCACCTACAGCGCGGCGAAGGTGGCGCTTCCGGGCCTGGAGCCGTCGCCGCCGGTGACGTTCAAGACCTGGGGCGAAGAACTCACCGTCAGCCCCGACGGCCACCGGTTATACATGCTGAACGGTGAGTACCTCTACACCTTCGACCTGGCGACGGGCCAGAAGATCACGGACATCAGGACCGGGCGGATGGGCATGAAGACGCTGCTGGCGCTGGAGTCCGGGCTGAAGACCGAGACCGCGCGTCTCGAGGCCATGAACGAGGCCCGGCGGGAAGGTCGCTCGTACTACGCCTACACGGAGTACACGCTGACGCGAACCGCGCGGCACGATGGCGCATCCGGCCCGATGGCAAGGCGATCTACGCGCTCAACAGCCAGACCTCCGACGTCACCATCATCGACGGGGTGACCGGCGAGATTATCAAGAAGGTGCCGGCCGGTGGCTTCGCCGTCCACTTCATGCCGGCCGCCTCGGTGGCGCTGGTGCCCGCCGCGTCCGCTGTCCACGCGGTGGACCTGGCCACGCACCTGAAGCTGCCCGACGTGATCACCGATGCCACGGGCAACTTCGCGAACTCGGCGCTCTCGCCCGACGCCCGCACCGCGGTGATCCACGGCACCAGTGGCGTCCTCATCGTCGATGCCTCGAGCGGCAAGCCGGTGGGCACCATGAAGGCGTTCCGCCGCGTGGCGGCGGTCGAGATCGACTGGGGCTCCAGCCGCTGAGCGGACGGCGGACTGGTCAGGAGCTGGGATCGGCGCGCCGATCAGTCGGGGCTCGCGGGAGCGAGATACGGAATCGTCTGCGGGCCGTGCGGCAGCACCGCCATCGTCGCGTCGGCACCCGCATCCCCCAGCGCCTGGCGCACCGCCATGCCGAGGTCGGTGATCGGCTCGAAATGCGCCGCCCGGAGCTGCTCGTGCGTGAGGCCGCCGGCCTTCACCATCACCCGCGCCTTGCGCTGGATCAGCGCCTGCACCTGCACCTGCCATCCGTCCTGCTCGGCGAACCCGGACGCTTCCACCATCTCGAGCAGGCCTGCCGGTGACTGGCGCTGGCGCAGCAGCTGGCCGTACGGTCCATGGTCGGGTATGCCGTCGCGGCATTCCGCGGCGCAGATGATCGTGCCGCCCGGCTTGACGATGCACGCCGCCGCCGACATGCCTTTGACCGCCTGGTAGAGATTCTGGTCGAGCGGATAGCCGGAGTTGGTCGTCACGACGATGTCGAACGGCGTGGCGACCGAGCGCATCGCCGTCTGCTTGACGTGCGCGCACGCGGCCGCGTGCTCGGCGAAGAGCTCGCCGGCGAAGACGCGGGTGATCGCCTGATCGCGGTTGAGCGCGACGTCGAGGGCGAAGTGCACGCCGGTCATCCGCGCGATCTCGCGCACGTCGTCGTGCACCGGGTTGCCCTCGGTGATGCCCCAGGTGGCGTTGGGATGGCCGATGTGCCGGGCGTCGTGCAGCACCAGCGTCGTCGCCAGGCCCGCCAGCCCGGGCGCGACCATCTTCGGACCGCCGCTGAAGCCGGCGAAGAAATGCGGCTCGACGAAGCCGGTGGTGATGCGCACGTCGGCGTCGAGCCAGTGCCGGTTGAGCCAGACCGGCACGTCGCTGGCCGTCCGACCGGCGAAGGCCAGCGCGCTGTCGTCGCGCGCGTCGTGGTTGACCACCCGGTAGCGCTCGACGATCGAGGCGCCGAACATCTGCACGAGCTCCGCGGCGGTGTTGGCCCGGTGGGTGCCGGTGGCCACGAGGATCGTCACGTTCTCGGGGCGCGCCGCCGGCATCGCCGCGAACAACGCCTCGAGCATCAGCGCCCGCGGCTGCGCCCGGGTGATATCGCAGACCGAGATGGCCACGCGGTGGGTGGCGCGGACGACGTCACCGAGCGGCGGACGTCCGATTCGGGGCGGCCAGGGCCGCGGCGAGCGCCGTGCCAGGGTCGGCAAGCGCCGGCTCGTGACGCGGCGAGACGACCTCGGTGCGGTCGTCGGGAACGTCGACGTCGAGGCCGTCACTGCCGTAGTCGATATGCACGCGCATCAGCTGGCCTCCGCGCCAGGATTCAGTGCTGTCCAGGACCGGCCTGGGCGAGCACCTCCATCGTATGCCGCACAGCCACGTCGTGCCCGCCCGCGGCGAGGGTCGTCTCGAGCTGGGTCATGCAGCCGATGTTGCCGGTGATGGCCATGCGCGCCCCCGCTGCGACGACCGCTTTCGCTTTGCGCCGCCCGAGCTCGCCCGCCAGCTCGGGCTGCTCGATGTTGTAGAGTCCTGCCGACCCGCAGCAGACCCCGGCGTCGGCCAGTGCGACCAGCGTGAGGCCTTCGACCTGCTGCAGCAGCCGCCGCGGCGCCGCGGTCACCTGCTGGGCATGCGCCAGGTGACAGGCGTCCTGATACACGGCCGTCACCGGAGCCGCCAACCGCAGCGCTTCGCGCAGGCCCAGCCGGTCAAGATACTCCGCCGCGTCCAGTACCGGCGGACCGGCTTGCGGGTGGTCCTTCATCCACGAGCCGCAGCCCGCTGCGGTGACGACCAACGCGTCGATGTCGGCGGGGAAGGGGCGTCGGTGGCTCTCGGCCAGCCGCACTCCGCGGGTGACGTCGCCGCTGTGCGCGGCCAGCGCACCGCAACAGCCCTGGTCCGGAGGCACGACCACCTCCACGCCGTGCGCGGTCAGCACCTGCGTGGTCGCGGTCACGATACCCGGACGCAGCACGCTCTGCACGCAGCCGGTCATCAGCGCCACACGCCCGCGGCGCGGGCCTGACCGCCGGCACCAGCGGCGCGGGGGTGACGGCCGTCGGCACCTGGGCCGGCAGCAGGCCGAGCATCGTGCCGAGCGACGCCGGCAGCAGCCCGGCCAGCGGCCGCGCCATTCGCCCCAACCGCAGCGCTCGTCTGAACCGCCGCGGCGATTCCATCACGGCGAGCAGCCGCGCGGTGCGCGCCCGCGTCAAGCGCGGCCGGGCCGCCGCCAGGCGCTCACGCATCGGCGTGATGAGGTCGCGATAGCGGACGCCGGATGGACAGGCCGTCTCGCAGGCCAGGCACCCCAGGCATCGGTCGAGATGCAGCGCCGCCTCGGACAGCGGCAGCGCGCCTTCGAGCACCTCCTTCATCAGCACGATGCGGCCGCGCGGCGAGTCCATCTCCTCGCCGAGCACCTGGTAGGTGGGGCAGGCCGGCAGGCAGAAGCCGCAGTGCACGCACGACGACACGGCCGCGGCCATGGCCGGGCCGTGCGGGCCGAGGGAGTCGAGGGGGAGCTGATGCTGCATCCGGCGTGTCCTGGCGACGGTCTCAGGCAAATCGACTGGCGGGGTCGAGCGTGCGCCGGACGCGCTCGTCGAACACGTTGCCCCGCCCGCGCCCGAGCAACCGTCCGCATTCGGCGCCGCGCAGCACCACGCCACGCGCCTCCGAGGGCAGCGCGGCCTGCACGTCGTCGACGGCCCGCGTCGTTGCCAGCAGGACGGCCGCCCCGCCGCTGGTCGAGCGGAGCGCTCCGAACGCCGCCAGTGCCGCGGCCAACTGGCTCAATCGCCCGGGTGCCGAGGGCACCCGGACGATCGTGGAGCCCGACGGCGCCCAGGCCACTTCCGCCGCGTCGTCCCAGACGCGCGCGTCGTCGGAGCCTTCGAGTACGTCCACGGGGACCCCGCCGAGTGCGTGGCGCGCCCGATCCGCCCGCCGCGGCAACGACACACGCGCGCCGGCCAGCCGCGCCCACACGGTGGTCCGGGTCAGGTCGACGTCGAGCGCCTCGAGGTCGTGCACGACGTCGCGCAGACGCCGGTGCCGATCGAGCGCTTCGGCCAGCGACGCGCACGCGACGTGCAGGGTGAGCCGCGCCTCGGGCCGCGGGAACACCTTGAGTGAGACCTCGCCGACGACGCCGTAGCGCCCGGCGCTCCCGACCAGGCCGTGGTGGAGCAGGAAGCCGGCGGCGTTCTTCACGACCTGGCCGCCGGACCTGACGAGCCGGCCGCCGCCGTCGACGACCGCCGCGCCGATGACGAAGTCGCGCACGCCACCGTAGCGGTAGCGACCGGGGCCGCTGGCGCCGGTCGCCACCGTGCCGCCGAGGGTGGCCCCGGCGCGGGCGAACGGCGGATTGAACGGCAGGTACTGCCCGTGCGCCGCCAGCGTCGCGTCGATCTGCCGGACCGCCGTGCCGGCCAGCGCCGTCACCACGCACTCGGCCGGGTTGTAGGAGACGATGCCGGTCAGGGCCCGCAGGTCGAGTTGCACGGCCTCCCGCCGCGCCGCCAGGTGCTTGGTGCCGCCGCCGCGGATGGCGAGCGCCCCCGGCGCGGAGGTGCCGACCGCCTCCTGCAGCTCGGACAGCGACCGCGGCGCCAGGGTCATGGCGTGGCCAGCATCTTTCCGCGATTGGCCAGCTCGCGGCCGTCGATCGACTGGCGGAGCCGGTGCATGAAGGCGATGTCCTCGGGCCGGAACATCTCGGGGAGGAACGCGAGCTTCTCGAGGCCGACGCCGTGCTCGCCGGTGATCGACCCGCCGAGCCGGATGCACAGCCGCAGGATGTCGGCGGCCAGCGCCTCGGCGCGCTCGAGGGCGCCGGGCTCACGGCCGTCGTAGAGGATGAGGGGTGCAGGTTGCCGTCGCCGGCGTGGAACACGTTGGCCACGCGCACGCCGTGCTGCGCCGACAGCTGCTCGATGGCGACCAGCGCCTCGCCCAGCTTCGTGCGCGGCACCACGCCGTCCTGGACGATGAAATCGGGGCTGATCCTCCCGACCGCCGAGAACGCGCACTTGCGTCCCTTCCACAGCAGCGCGCGCTCCTCGGCATTGGCGGCGACCCGCACCTCGGTGGGCCGTGACGACTCGAGCAGCGCCAACAGCTGCGCCAGCTCGGCGTCCGCCTGGTCGCGGTCGCCCTCCAGCTCCACGAGCAGCACCGCCGCCGCGTCACGCGGATATCCGGCGTGCACCGCCGCCTCGGCCGCCTCGATGGCCAGGCGGTCCATGATCTCCATCGCCCCGGGCAGCAGTCCGGCGGCGATCACCCGGGTCACGGCGTCGCCCGCGCCCTGCAGCGACGCGTAGGAGGCCAGCACGGTGCGATAGGCGTCGGGACGGGGAATCAGCCGGACCGTGATCTCGAGCGCGACGCCGAACAGGCCCTCGGAGCCGACGAACAAGCCCGTCAGATCGGGCCCGGCCTCCTCCACGCTGTCGCCGCCCAGACGCACCACTTCGCCGTCGGGCAGCACGACTTCGAGCCCGAGGACGTGGTTGGCGGTCATCCCGTGGCGGAAACAGTGGGCGCCGCCGGAGTTGAACGCCACGTTGCCGCCGATGGTGCACACCGACTGGCTCGACGGGTCGGGGGCGTAGTAGAGGCCGTGCGGCTCGCCGGCGGCCGAGATGTCGAGATTGATTACCCCGGGCTCGACGACCGCGATCCGATCGAGCGGGTCGATCCGCAGGATGCGGTTCATCCGGTTGAGGGCGATGACGATGCCCTCCGCGATCGGCACCGAGCCGCCCGACAGGCTGGTGCCCGACCCGCGGGCCACGAAGGGCACGCCGGCGGCATGACAGAGACGCACGGTCTGCACGACTTCGGCCTTCGACTCGGCGAGCACGACGGCCCGCGGCCGGGCGCGGAAGGCGGTCAGCCCGTCGCTCTCGTAGGGGGCCAGCGTGGCCGCGCGCGTGAGCAGCCGGTCGGGCGGGTAGAGCCGTGCGAGATCCGCCAGCAGATCGGCCATGACGCGCGACCACTATAAATCGGCTGCGCGGCGCCGGCCGGCCTGTATGATTGGCGCCCGAGAGGGCCCCCTTCGCATGTGGCAGCACAACTACGAGCCGCTGGGCGACAGCCTGGCATTGTCCGCCCCGGTCGCCGCGCTTCCACTGGTCGTGCTCTTCCTGATGCTGGGGGTCTGGCGGGCCCCCACCTGGAAGTCAGCGCTCGCGGGCCTGGGGACGGCCCTCGTCGTGGCCGTCGCCGTCTACGGCATGCCGGTGTCCCTCGCGCTCATCTCGACGGTCTACGGCGCCGCTTACGGCGTCTTCCCGATCGCGTGGATCGTCTTCGCGTCGATCATGCTCTACCGGCTGGCGGTGGACACCGGCAAGTTCGAGATCATCAAGGACTCGGTCGGCAGCCTCACCGACGACCGGCGGCTGCAGGCGATGTTCATCGCCTTTTCCTTCGGCGCCTTCATCGAGGGCGCGGCCGGGTTCGGGGCACCGGTGGCCGTGTCGGGCGCCATGCTCGCCGGGCTGGGCTTCAACCCGTTCTACGCCGCCGGCATCTGCCTGCTGGCCAACACCGCCCCGGTGGCCTTCGGGTCGATCGGCATCCCGGTGACGACCCTCGCCGCGGTGACCGGCCTGCCGGTGATGCCACTCTCGGCGATGGTCGGCCGGTTGTGCGCGCTCATCTCGATCATCATCCCCGGCTACCTCGTCGTGGTCATGGCCGGCCGGGCCCGTGCGCTCGAGGTGCTGCCGGCGATCATCGCCTGCGGCGTCAGCTTCGCCGGCATGCAGTTCGTCGTGTCGAACTACCTCGGGCCGGAGCTCACCGACATCCTCAGTTCGCTGACCTGCATCATCGTGATGGTGGTGGTGCTCAAGGTGTGGAAGCCGAAGACGATCATGCGGCTGGAGGGCGACCAGCCGATCGTGGCCGCGGCCAGGAAGCACTCGGGCGGCGAGATCTTCATGGCCTGGCTGCCGTATCTCATGCTCGTGGTGTTCGTGCTGGCCTGGGGTGAGGCGTCGATCAAGCTGGCGATCGACACCTGGACCAACAGCGTGATGCCGTCGTTCCTCCCCAAGGCCGCGACCGGGCTCAACGGCGTGATCGTGCCGGGCCTCCACAACATGGTCGAACGGGTGCCGCCGGTCGTGGCCGCGCCGGCGCCCTACGCCGCCGTCTTCACCCTCAACTGGCTGAGCGCGTCGGGCACGGCGTGCATGCTGGCGACCTTGGCCACGGCCCTGGTGCTGCGGGTGCCGCCGCGCCAGGTCGCCGGTATCTACGTCGCGACCTTCAAGCAGCTGGGCTTCGCGATGGCGACCATCGCCTCGATGCTGGGCCTGGCCTACCTGATGAACTACTCGGGGATGACCTCAACCCTCGGCCTGGCGCTGGCGACCACTGGCTTCGCCTTCCCGTTCTTCAGCGCCGTCGTCGGCTGGCTGGGCGTGTTCCTGACCGGCAGCGACACCTCGGCCAACGCCCTCTTCGGCAACCTGCAGGTGGTCACGGCCAACAGCCTCGGCCTCAACCCCGTGCTCACCGCCTCGGTGAACTCCGCCGCCGGCGTGATGGGCAAGATGATCTCGGTGCACAGCATCGCCGTGGCCGTGGCCGCCACCGGCATGACCGCCGCCGACGAGAGCCGCCTGTTCCGCTTCACCATCAAGCACAGCGTCGGGCTGATGATGGTGATGGGCGTGATCTCGATGCTCTTCGCCTACGTGTTCCCGGGGCTGGTGCCGGTGATCCCGGCCAAGTAGGAGGCGAGACCGGCTGACAATCCCGCCGCAGTCCGTCGAGCGGCGCTACGGCAACGAGCTGACGCTGACTCGGACGCCGCTCGCGGCTGAACGGCACAGCGTCAGGCCGCCACATGACGGAGGGATGTGATGTCCATCGAATCCCCTTTGGTCCGGGCGTTCTTCGAACAGTACGCACGAAGCCGCACTGAACATGACGTTGATTTCATTGCTTCTCGGTACCTCCGATCCGTTCATGCTCGCAGATCCCAACGGTGCGCGGGTTGTTGGCAAGGCAGCCCTTCTCGCTGTGTTTCCCAAGGGATTTCAGCTCCTCAAGACACACGGGCATACGTCCACGACCCTCCGGTCCCTCAGCGAAACCACTGTGGATGAGTACTATCGGTTCGTCCGCGCGCAGTTCGTGTGGCGCTTCGAGAAGCCGGCGGCGGCACCAATTGACGTCGATGTCGATGCCAGCTTCATGGTGTATGTCAGCGGTGGCGTGTTCACGATTGTGTTTCAACAGGAGCGCGAGGATTTCCGCGACGCCTGCCGATCGCACGGCATAGTGCTGGCACAACCATGACGTGAGGTCGTCCGCGTGATCAGGTAGACATGACCGACTGTGAGCACCGCGAGATCAGCTTGCGTGATGGACGAGCCCTGGCCTATGCGGAGTACGGTAGTCCGCGCGGGCTGCCGATTATCCACTGTCACGGGACACCGAGCTCGCGAGTCGAAGGTGACCTCACGTTCAGCGGGCCCGTGGCTGCCGAACTCGGTGTGCGGATCATCGTGCCGGACCGCCCCGGGATGGGGCGATCGGATTTTCAGCGGGGCCGCCGCATCGTGGACTGGCCGAATGACGTGCTGGAGTTGGCGACGGCCCTCGAGCTCGACAGGTTCGCCGTGCTCGGTTCGTCTGGCGGGGCGCCGTACGCGGCCGCCTGTGCGGCGCTGATCCCGAACCGGATTCGCATCGTCGGCCTGCTCGGCGGCGTGGCTCCAATTGACGCCCCAGGGGTGTTTGCGGCGATGAGCACGCCACTCCGGGTCATGGTCCGGCTCGCTCGATTTGCCCCGTCGGTGCTGCGCGGATTGTTCCGGCTCAACCTGCGGGCGATGCGCGGCGGCGGGGGGCAACGCAGCAGCGACCGAATGGCGGCGTCTTTTCCGGAGCCGGATCGGAGCCTCTTGCTGCGTCCGGAGATCCGCGACGGCTTCATGGCGTGCTTCCGGGAGTCGTGTCGGCAGGGGCCGCGGGGCCCGGTCTGGGACGTGACGCTCATGGGACGCCCGTGGGGGTTCGATCTTGCCGCCATCACGATTCCGGTTCTGTTGTGGCAAGGAGAACGGGACCGCAACGTCCCCCCGGCCAACGGCCGATATCTCGCGGGCGCCATCTCGACGTGTCGGGCCAGTTTCTACCCCGACGAGGCCCACCTGTCGCTTCCGTTGAATCATCAACGGGAGATTCTCAGTGCGTTGATGGGATGAGGTTGCGCTCGGACGACGGACAGGACTGTGGAGCACGGGTGCCCGCTCGACGATCCGGAGCGGACACCCGCGATCGAGGAGCCTCCGCTCCGGTTAGCTGATATCGATCCGTCGGCCGCGCGAGACCTCGTGCGGTGGCGCCTTGGCCACGACCTCGAGCACGCCGTTGGTGAACTTCGCCTTCATGCTGTCGGCGATCGTGCCTTCGGGCAGCGGCACGACGCGGCAGAACTGACCGTAGCGGCGCTCGCTCGAGTAGTAGCCGTTGTCCTCCCGCTCGCGCCGATCGGTGCGCTCACCCGTGATCACCAGGGCGTCGTCCCGGACCTCCAGCGTGACGTCCTTCTTCTCGAGGCCGGGCAGGTCGGCGCGGACCACGAATTCGTCGCCCCGTTGAAACGCTTCGACCTGCGGCCGCCACCCGGCCATGCTGGTCGAGCCGCGTCCGGTCGAGCCAGAGAAGAACGGAAAAGCGTCGAACGCTTCGCTGAAGCGGCGCATCGCCTCGGCGAAGGGATCGCGGGCACTGAACCAGTCGGGTCGAGCGAGGTCGCGGTCACGCTCCTGGCGAGCGATCTCGCCGCGCGCCGAGTGGCTGGTCTTACCGAGCTCAGGCATGGTGCACCTCCAAACGAAAACGAGGTGCAACTCGTGCGCCAGTGAGCACTGCGCGACTGGCGCGGGGTGTGCGATCACGCAGCGATCGGACGGTGCATTTGTCGTGCGAACCGCGGCAACGATGCGCCCAAGATCAGCACGCATCACCACAGTGGTGCGCGCGTGCTACGGCCGGGCCGCCATGATCATTCGGCCATACGCCCGGCGCGTGCGTCGCACGTAATTCGCTCGGCTCAGCTTCGCCGCGTCCTGGGCTAATATGCCGGACTGAACAGCTTGAGGCTGCGCACGGTGGCCTTAGGCGGGACGCCAAAAGGCGGCGCAGATGTCGATGCGACTAGGACTGATCGTCGGGGTCTCTATTGGTCTCTCGCTGGCCGCCTCGGTCGGCCCGCTCGCGAAGGAGTGGCGTCAATGGAAGTCGTGCAACACATCGTGTCGTTGGAACGTGCCGCAGGTCTGGCGCTCCCGCGGCGAAGCCCTGTGGAGGGGACCGCTCAGGGATCCGACAACGCGAGAAAGCTGTGGGGATCAGGCAGTCTCACGGAGCTGCCGTCCAGCGGCCACAAATCGGCTATCGCAGCGTTGTCCGGGCCCCGGAACCGGGATTCGTCGTGGGAGTGCCAGACCTGCGGGTCAGTGAGCCATCCCTCTACGGCCGGCCGGCGGTCGTCGTCGTGGTCGTCGGCGCCGGCTCGCCGGGCGGCGCTTTCTCCCACGTGTAGGGTCGCTTGGTCACGTACTGTTCGAACCAGGCGAGCTCGACGTTCACCTTGAACAGCTCGTGCCTCAGCTCGGTCCAGCCGTGCGGCTCGCGCGGCGCGCGATAGAGGTGCGTGGGCACGCCCAGGCTCTTGAGCGCCCGGAACATCTCGACCGACTGCGGCGGCGGCACGCGGATGTCCTCGTCGCCGACCAGGAAGATCGTCGGCGTCTTCACGTTGGCCACGTACTTGAGCGGCGAGTGCTCCCAGTAGACCTCGATCGGCGCGTTGGCCTGCCACGGCGTGCCGCCGAACCACGGCGTGCGGTAGGTGCGGACGTCGCTCTGCGCGTACATCGAGGTCCAGTTGGCCGCGCCGGCCCCTGACGCCGCGGCCTTGAAGCGATCGGTGAAGGTGATGATCTTGTTGGTCATGTGGCCACCGCCGCTCCAGCCCATCTTGGCCATGCGGTCGCCGTCGACCAGGCCACGCGCGATCAGGGCATCGACGCCGGTCATCACGTCGAGGTGGGCGTTCACGAAATAATGGCCGACCATGTCGCGCAGGAACGGATCGCCGTAGCCGGTGCTGCCGCGGTAGTTGGGCTGCAGCACCATGTAGCCCTTGGCGGTCAGCACCTGGGTGTAGTTGCTCCAGCGGCCGAAGCCGAACTTGTCGGACGCCTGCGGACCGCCGTGGGTCTGCACGACCAGCGGATAGCGCTGGCCGGCCTGGTAGTCGAGCGGGTAGAAGAGCATGCCCTCCACGGTCACGCCGTCGGCGCCCTTCCACTCGAATTTCTCCTGCCGCGGCAGGCGGAAGTCCTTGGCGTAGCGGTCGAAGACGTGGCTCACCTGGGTCGGCGTGCCCGTGGTCAGCGTGAACACGTCGCCGGCGTTGGCCGGGTCGTCCTTGGTGAACACGTGGCGGCCTTGCGACGCGAAATAGGTCCAGCCGCCGATTGAGTGGTTGCCGCTCGTCAGGGCCTTGGGTGTCCCGCCGGTGGCCGGGATCTCGACCAGCTGGCTGTGCACGCCCATGTTGGCGATGGCGAGGATCGTCCGGCCGTCCTTCGACCAGGCGGCGTCGGTGATTTCGTTGCCAAAGCTGCTGGTCAGGTCGCGCGCCGCTCCGCCGGCGGCCGGCATCACGAACAGGTTGGCGTTGTAGTAGGTCTCGAAGCGATCGTTCGAGCCCGACAGGAACAGGATCTGTGAGCCGTCGGGCGACAGGCTGGCGCCGCTCTCGGCGACCGTGTTCTTCGTGACCGCCACGGCGTTGGCGCCGTCGGCGTCCATCACCCACACCTCGCCGCGATCCGCGTCGCCGAGCACGGTGCTCGGGGCGCGGTGGTGGGCGATGCGCCGGCCGTCGTCCGACAGCTCGTAGCTCAGGATCGAGAAGTCGCCCGAGGTCACCCTCGTCTCGGCGCGGCTGGCGACGTCGATCCGCCACAGGTGGCGCATCGGGATGTTCTCGTCGAAAGCGTAGACGTCGTCCTTGGCCTTCTCGCGCGCCACCTGCTCGGCCGACTTGGCGTCCTCGGCCATGAAGTAGAGGGAGCGGCCGTCGGGCGACCACGCCGGGCTGCTCGCGGCGGTGGCGTGGGTCGTGAGCGGCCGTGCTTCGCCGCCCTCGAGCGGCAGGAGCTGGATCTGCGCCGTCTCGGCGCCGTCGCGCTTGCCGACGAACGCGATCCACTTGCCGTCGGGCGACCAGCGCGGCTGCGTCTCGCCTTCCTTGCCCGAGGTGAGCTGGGCCGTGCCGGTGCCATCGGAGCGCACGCGCCATAGATGGCTCACGCGCTTGTTGGCCGTCCAATCCGCGTCCGCCTGCACGTAGACCACCTGCGTGCCATCGGGCGAGAGCTGCGGCGTGCTCACGACCGGCACGCTGATGAGGTCGACGATGGTCATCGGCCGCTGCGCAAAGGCGGGCGCCGGGAGCAGGGTCAGCGCGGCGAGCAGGGAGGCGAGGCAGTGGCGCGTCATGGGTCCTCCTGACGGTCGACGGGGTGATCGGCGGGAGTGTAGCGCAATCGCCGGCCCAACCACGTATCCTGGGGGCTTGGCGCGCCAGCCTCCCGTCCCGGTCCAGCCGATGCTGATTCTTCGGCGGATGCTCATCCTGATGACCGTGCTCGGCGTTGCGGCGCTGGCCATCGGCCGAAGCGGCGTCGCCGGCCGATTCATCGAGAATCGCCGTTGTTGCCAGCTCTCCGTCCTCGCCAGCCTGCGTGTGGCGGCCGCCGAGACGCTCTCGCGGGCCAGCTATCCGTCGGAGATCGGCCAGGACAAGTGGGTGCTCGAACGCGTGTTCCCGGGCGTGTCCAACGGCTATTTCGTGGACGTGGGCTCGGGGCACGGCCGCATCGGGTCCAACAGCCTGGCGCTGGAACGGCGCGGATGGACTGGGCTGTGCGTCGATCCGTTTCCGGTGGAGATGGACGGCCGCACCTGCCGGACCTTTGAGGAAGTCGTCTACAGCCAGGCGGGACGGCAGCTGGAGTTCCACCTCGCCGGCGGCCTCGGCGGCCTCGCCGAGACGCTCGGGACGTGGAATGTGACCGGCGCACGCGCGCCGACGGTCCGACTGAGCACCGTCACGCTCGACGACTTGCTGGCCCGCGCCGGCGCTCCGCCGTTCATCCACTTCATCTCGCTCGACATCGAAGGCGCCGAGCTCGAGGCGCTGGGCGGCTTTCCGTTCGATCGCCATCGCGTCGGCGCCTGGACCATCGAGCACAATCGCGAGGAGCCGAAGCGCAGCCAGATCAGGACCCTGATGGCCGCTCGCGGCTACGAGCTGCGCCACTCCTGGCACCAGGACGACTACTACGTCTCGGTCGCCGTGGCCTACTGACCCGCGGCCGATTGCTAGGCGAGGATCCGCCGCAGGGCGCCCATCGCTTCCTGGGCCCCGACGAAGAGGAACAGCACGAGGATCGCGACCAGCAGCAGGTTGGTGACCATCGCGTTTTTCGGCACGTCACGGTCGGCCCAGGCGACGCGATTGTTCAGGTAGAGCAGCGTAGCGGCCAGGAACGGCACGAACAGGCTGCCGATCACCGTGTAGGTCACGATGATGAGCAGGGGCGCGCCGGTGAAGGCGAGCGGCAGCGGCACCAGCGAGATGAAGAGGAGCCCGAGCCGATAGGGGCGGCTCGTCACCTTGGTGATCTCGGCGCGGGCCTCGACCGACAGACCCTTCAACACTCCGTAGATGTCGGCGTAGAGGTAGGGGACGCTCTGCCAGACACCGAGCAGCGAGGCGAAGACCGCGGCCCAGAACCCGAGCCCATACGCCCAGACGCCGAACGGCCCGAGAATCGTGCCCAGGAACGACGCCATGCGCGGCACCGCCTCGGCGTCCCGGAGCGCCACGCCCGGGAGGAAGAAGGCGGTGTTGGCGATCAGCATGATCGAGATGCCGAACATCGCCGTGAACACGTAAGCCACCGCGACGTCGCCGCGCACGTAGGAGAGATACCCGGCGCCGCGCATGCCTTCTTCGCGCATCCAGTAGTTGTAGGACAGCATCGTCACCGAGCCGCCGATGCCACCGATGAGCGAGAGGACGTAGGTGCCGCTGCCGGCGGGAATCGTCGGCAGCACCAGGCCGGTCAGCGCCGGACCCGGATTGGTCATCGTCAGCGCCGCGCAGACCAGGATGCTGAAGCCCATCACGCCGACCAGCAGCTTCATCAGCTTCTCGAACTTGCCGTAGCCGCCAAGCCACACGAAGGCGAAGCCGATCAGGCTGTGAAGGACCGCCCCCCACGACTGCGGCACCGCGCCGCCGGTGAGGTTGGCGAGCCCGAGGCCGCAGGCGTTGGTGAGCGCCGCGCTCACCGCCACCGTCCACAGCACCAGGTAGACCCCGAAGTAGAACTTCACCGACGCGTGCAGGTGCTCGGCCCAGCCCTCGACCACGGTCTGGCCCGTGGCCAGCTGCCAGCGGGCGATCCCTTCGCTGAGCACGAACTTGAAGAACGCGCCGAGCGCGATCGCCCACAGCAGAATGACGCCGTAACGGGCGCCGCCGACCGTGGCCGAGACGACGTCGCCCGAGCCGATGCCGGTGGCCGCCACCACCAGGCCGGGGCCGGCGAGCTTGAGAAAACTCGACGCCGGAATCGCGGGCGACGGCGACGTCTGTGACACGGGGGAAGCCATTGGCCGGGGAAGCGTATCAGAGAACCCGCGGGCCTCGCTGATAGACTCTGCGCGATGGAGCCAACGCGCTGGGCCCGTGTAGAGGCGCTGTTTCACGGCGCGCTCGCCTGTCCTGGCGCCGAACGCGAGGCGTATCTCGCCGCCGCGTGTGGCGGCGACCGCGCGCTCGAGGACGAGGTCCGATCGCTCCTGGCGCGCGAGCCCGAGAGCGGCGGCTTCCTCGAAGCCTCGGCGCTCGACGACGTCGCCGACGCGGCAGCGACGCCGGCCGGCGACCGCGCCGAACCGCCGGCGGCTGCGGCGGCGCCCGGAGAGCGTGTCAAGCATTACCGTATCGTGCGACGGCTCGGCGAAGGCGGTATGGGGGTCGTGTTCGAGGCCTTCGACGAACGCCTCGAACGGCCGGTCGCGCTGAAGTTGCTCCGTCACGACACCGCCGATCCGAGCGCCGGCGAGCGGATGATTCGCGAGGCCCGCGTTGCCGCCCGGGTGGTGCATCCGCTCATCTGTCAGGTCTACGACCTGGGCGAGGCGGGCGGCCGGCCCTTCATCGCGATGGAACTGGTGGCGGGGGAGTCGCTCGCCGATCGGCTGGCCCGGAGCGCGCTGCCGCCGGCCGATGCGCTGCGCACCGCCGCCGCCATGCTCGATGCGCTGGCCGTCCTGCATGGCCATGGCATCGTCCACCGCGATCTGAAGCCCTCGAACATCTTCCTCGGGCCGGCCGGGGTCAAGCTGCTGGACTTCGGCCTGGCCCGACCGCTCCAGCCCGCCAGCGACGCGACCGGGCAGCCGCTCACCGCCGCCGGCATGTTCGTCGGCACACCCCAGTACGCCTCGCCCGAACAGTTGTCTGGGCTGACCGTCGACGTGCGGTCGGATCTCTTCTCGGCGGCGGTCGTCGCCTTCGAGATGCTGGCCGGCCGTCCGCCGTTCACCGGCGCGACCTTGCCGGCACTCGCCCATGCCGTGCTGCACGGAGCGCCGCCGGTGCTCACCGGGTCACCGGCCGTGGCCGCTGCTGACCGCGTCCTGCACCGCGCGCTGGCCAAGTCGCCGGCCGAGCGCTACCCCTCGGCGGCGGCATTCGCCGCCGACCTGCGCGCCGCCCTGGCGATGGTCGACAGCGGCCAGGTGGTGGAGGCCCGGCCGATCCTGCGGCTCGCCGTGCTCCCGTTCCGGCAGCTCAAGCCCGACGCCGACACCGCCTATCTCGGTCCCAGCCTCGCCGACGCGCTGGCCAGCTCGCTGGCCGGCCTCGAGTCGCTGGTGGTGCGCTCGACCCTCAAGACCGCCCGCTACGCCCAGCCGCCGCTCGATCTGGATCGCATCGCCGCCGACCTCGCCGTCGACATCGTGCTCTCCGGAACGCTGCTGCCGACCAAGGCCAAGATGCGGGTGAGCGCCGAGCTGGTGGCCGTGCCGGCCGGCGACGTCTGGTGGACGCACGTGACCGAGGCGGCGCCCGATGCGGTGCTCGAGCTGCACGACCAGCTGGCCCAGCAGGTGCTGGCGGCGCTGCCGCTGAGCAGCCGCGATCGCCGGACGCCGCGCGTCCGCGCGAGCGACGACCGGGCGTTCGACTTCTACCTGCGCGGCATGCCGCTGCGTGCCGAAGCCAGCGCCCTGCGGCAGGCGCACGCCTTGTTCGTGCAGAGTGTCGAGCGCGACCCGGCGTTCGCTGCCGCCTGGGCCGAGCGCGGCCGCGCCGAGCGGGTGCTCGGCAAGTTCGAAGATCCATCGCTATTGGCGCAGGCCGAGTCATCGCTCCGCCGCGCGCTGGCCCTCGACCCCGACAACGGCGCCGCCCACTACTACCTGGCGCAGCTCGAGATCGACCTCGGCCGGGTCGGCGATTCACTGGCCCGGCTGCTCGACCGGGCGTGGCAGCGCCGCGCCGAACCGCATGTCTTCGCCGCCTTGGTCCACGCCTGCCGATACGGCGGACTGCTCGACGCATCGGAGGCCGCCCACCGCGCGGCCGTGCGGCTCGATCCGGCCGTGCCGACGAGCATTCTGCACACCTACTATCACCAGGCCGCCTTTGACCGCGCGCTCGACGAGCTGCACCGCAGCAGCGATCCGATCGAGGGCCGGATCCTCGGGGCGATGGGCCGGCACGACGAGGCCATCGTCGCCGCCCGCCGCGAGGAGACGCGCTTTGCCGCGATTCCGCTGCTGCAGGCCTTTTCGACCGCCTTGCGCGCCGCCTTGGAAGGCGACGCTGCGGCGGCCCTCGCCGCGATGCGACCGTTCGAACAACGGGCCCATAGCGACGGTGAGATGCTCTTCTACGTGGCTGAGGTCCACGCCATCGCCGGCGATTACGACCGCGCCTTCGCGCGACTGGAACAGGCGGTGAACGCAGGCTTCCTCTGCCTGCCGGCGTTCGATCGCGACGTCTACCTGGCGCCGCTGCGGTCCGCGCCGGCCTGGTCGCCGCTCATCGCCAGGGCCGCCGCCGCGCAGGCCGCTGTCGCCGAGGTGTTCTCGGCCCATCGCGGCGCCGCGCTGCTCGGCCTCTGAACCGGCTCACGCGCCGGGCGCAGCGTCGGGCGCGAGCTCGCGCAGCAGCCACGCCTTGGCGAACTTCCAGTCGCGCATCACCGTCTCGGGCGACACGGCGAGCACCTCCGCGGTTTCTTCGACGGTCAGGCCGCCGAAGTAGCGGAGCTCGACCACCTGGCCCTTGCGCGCGTCCTCGCGCGCCAGCGCGTCGAGGGCGTCGTGCAGCGCCACGAGGTCGGCGGCCGGCGCCGGCGCGGCCACCTCGACGTCGTCGAGGGGCACCTGCGGGGCGCGGCCGCCGCGTTTCTGGTAGCCCTTGGCCCGCGCCTGGTCGACCAGGATGCGGCGCATCATCCGCGCCGCCACCGCCAGGAAATGCGCACGGTTCTGCCACCGCACGTGCGCCACGTCGACGAGGCGGAGGTAGGCCTCGTTGACCAGCGCGGTCGGTTGCAAGGTGTGGCCCGGCCGTTCGCCGCGCATGTAGCGGGTGGCGAGCCGGTGCAGCTCCTGCTCGACGATCGGCAGCAGCGCCTGGAGGGCCGCCTGGTCGCCGCCGCCCCAGGCCTGCAGCAGGGCGGTGACGCGGGCGGCCGGCGGAGGAGCGGCGTCGTCGGTCATCGGCGGGTGGACGGTCGGCGACGAACCGGCGGTGGTCGTCGACTTCCAGGGAATGATCGGCTACGCGCGGGCCAAGTGACGTGCGTCAGTGCGCGACGGCGACCGGCGAGGCCTTCACAGCCTTGGCGAGCTCGGCCAGCGCGTCGCTGACCCGATCGGTGAACACGTCGAGGGCCGCCTGGTGCATCACCGTTGACAGCACGTAGGTCTGGCGCGTGGCGCTGAAGACGCCGCGGTTGAGCAGCAGCAGGTGGAGCAGGCGCACCAGGCGCTTGTCGCTGCGCGCCGCCTCCTCGGGCGTGCGCAGCGGACCGCTGGCGAAGTGCAGCTGCATCACCGAGCCGTAGCCGGTCATCGTGACCACCAGGCCGTGGCGATCGGCGGCGGCCTCCAGCCGCGACCGCACCAGGTCGCCCGAGGCATTGAGCCGCCCGATGGCGGCGCCGTCGAAGAGCCGCAGCGTGGCCAGGCCCGCGGCCATGGTCGTGGCGTTGCCGTTGTAGGTGCCGGAATGCGCGATCGTTCCGGCCCGGCTGGGGTCGTAGACCGCCATGACGTCGGCGCGCCCGCCGAAGGCGCCGACCGGCAATCCACCGCCGATGATCTTGCCGAAGCTGGTCAGGTCGGGACGGATGCCGTGCACCTCCTGGAGCCCGCCGGGCGCGAGCCGGAAGGTGATCACCTCGTCGAACACCAGCAGGACGCCGCACTCGGCGGTGACCGCGCGCAGTCCCTCGAGGAAGGCACGGTCGGCGGGCAGGGCTCCGGTACCGGTCATCGGCTCGACGATGACCGCGGCCAGCTCGCCGGCGTGTGCGCGGATCAGCGCCGCGGTGCGATCGAGGTCGTTGAAGGCGCCGACGAGCACCTCGCCGACGGCGCCGGGCGACAGGCCCGGCGGCACGGCGTCGAACGGCGGTGAGACCGCCACCGACACCTGGTCGTGGGAGCCGTGATAGCAGCCGGCCATCTTGAGGATCTTCGGTCGCCCGGTGAACGCCTTGGCGGCGCGCAGGGCGCCGAACGTCGCCTCGGTGCCGGAGTTGCAGAAGCGGACACGCTCGACCGACGGCACGCGCCGGCACAGGACCTCGGCGAGCGAGACCTGCAGCGCGTTGGCGGTGCCGTGCACGGTGCCCTTCCCGGCCTGGTCGGCGATGGCCCGCACGACCGCCCCGTGCCCGTGCCCGTGCACCAGGGACGTGAAGTTGTTCAGCACGTCCAGGTACTGGTGCCCGTCGGCATCCCAGAGGTGACACCCCTCGCCGCGGGCGACGAACAGGGGATACGGCGCGTAGAACGTGCCGGTGCGCGTGTCGCCGCCCGGCAGCACCTGACGCGCCCGGCCGAACAGGGCGTGCGACTGCGGCGTCCGGTGCAGATAGGTGGCGAGCTCGCGCGCTTCGAGCGCCTCGAGCGGATGCATCTCCGCATCCTACCCCGTCCGGGTCCGGCGTCCCGCCCCCGGCCCTGGCACCATCCAGCCCATTTCCTGGAGACATCCCTTGACGGCCCAAGACACGCGCCTATAATCGGCCCACCCCTGAGCGACCGCGGCCCGTCTGAGGCGCGGCGCCACCACCTCCCGCGGGGGGTTCGCGTCGCTCACGTCGTGGTGTCTTGGAAGGAGGATCCATGAGGAAGGGACGACTGTTCGTCACGGCAGCCCTGCTCTTGGGGTGGGCCACAGCCGCGTCGGCCCAGGGCGGCCTGGGTGGCCTGCGCGGCGTGGTCGTCGATGCGCAGGGCGGCGCCCTGCCCGGCGTGACGGTAACCGCCACCGCAACCGAGATGCTCGGTCCACAGACCGGCGTCACCAACGAAGCCGGAGAATACCGGCTGATCAACCTGCCGCCAGGCACCTTCACCCTCGTCGCCGAGCTGACCGGGTTCGCGACGTTCCGCCGCGAGGCCATCCTGATCCGCACCGGCGCCACCTTCCAGGTCGACATCACCATGCAGCTGTCGACGCTGCAGGAGACGATCACCGTCACCGGCGACTCGCCGATGATCGAGGTCGACAAGGCCAGCAACGTCCTCAACATCGACGGCGAGTTCCAGCGGCTGATGCCGATCCAGGCGCGGCGCAACTACAGCGACTTCCTCGAGCTGACGCCCGGCGTGATCTCGCGCGGCTTCGACGACGGCAGCGGGCGGCAGGTCTACTTCGGCCACGCCACCGAACACTTCGCCCACGTGCTGCAGCTCGACGGCACCATCGCCACCAACTATCACGACGCCCAGCTCACCTACGTCTCGATGGGCGCCGACATGGTCGCCGACACGCAGGTCAAGACCGGCGGCGTCGACGCCGCCTCGCCGATGGGCACCGGGCTGGTGATGAACGTCATCACCAAGGCCGGCGGCAACGTCTTCAAGGGCAGCGGCGCGTTCGCCTATCAGCCCTACGACTGGAACGGCGACAACGTCGACAACTGCTCGACGGCCCCCGGCTGCCGGCCCGGCTCCGGCGGCACGCCGACCACGGCCTACGTGCGCCAGTTCGACGGCGCGTTCGGCGGCCCGCTGATGCGCGACAAGGTGTGGTTCTTCGGCGCGCTGCGCCGCGCGCTGTCGTCGAGCGGCATCAGCCGCACCGCGGCCGAAGTCGCGCGCATCGAGGCCTATCCGGGCAGCGCCGGCCTCTTCGACAACGACTCGGAAAGCTGGCAGCCGTTCTTCAAGATCACCAGCAAGTTCGGCAGCCACGACGTGCAGGGCTTCTACCAGCGCGATCGCCTGCTGCTCAACGGCGACCGCGAGTACAACTACGAGCCGATCTTCAACAGCTCGACCGGCGGGCCGCTCTACAGCGGCAAGGTGACCTCGGTGTGGGGGTCGAGCGTGACGACGACCTTCAGCGCGTCGTACAACGGCAAGGGCGGGTCGGATGCCTCGACGTTCGAGAAGCTCGGGCTGACCGGCCCGCAGATCATCATCCACAACAACGCGACGCCGTCTGGCGCCACGCTGCAGGGCACCGGCCGGATCCTCGAGGGCGGCAACCTGCAGTCGTACAACTTCCAGCCGGCGTCGCAGACCATCGTGCGCGGCGACCTCACCTACTACAAGGACGGCTGGTTCGGGAACCACGAGTTCCAGACCGGCTTCTTCTACGCGCCGCGCAACACCTACAACCAGGACACCCAGTACGTGAACGACGGCTTCGTGCTCGAGGAGCACCGCCTGATCGACGTCAACAACATCGCCGCCGGCACGGTCCCGTTCCGCCGCCGCTACCAGACCCCGGTCGACCTGCGGACGCGGCAGGCCGAGGACCGCGACTTCGCCCTCTACGTCCAGGACTCGTGGCGGCCGCACCCGCGCTTGTCGCTCAATCTCGGCGTCCGCGCCGACTTCGTCAAGCGCAATGACGTCCTGTTCGGCATCACCCGGCAGGACAGCACCGAGATCGGCCCGCGCTTCGGCTTCTCCTACCAGGTGACCAGCGACGCCCGCACGATCCTGCGGGGCAGCGCCGTGCGCGTGCACGAGCAGGTGATGGGCCGCGACGCCATCACGCTGTTCGGCGCCAACGAGGCCGCCGCCGACGTCAACATCTACGACCGGAACGGCAACGGCGTGTTCGAGGCGTCCGAGACGGTCACCACGCCGGCCCGCGCCGCCTCGATCGCCGACTACGAGTTCGCCGACGACCTGCACCAGCCCTACGTCGACGAGTTCATCCTCGGCCTGCGCCGCCAGTTCCCGTGGCAGCTGAGCGTCGACGTCGCCGGCATCTACCGCAGCTACCAGGACAACTGGGCGCGGGTCGACATCAACGGCATCTACCCGTCGGGCCCGAACCAGCCGTTCGGCGGCTTCGGCGCCGTCGATCCCAACCGCGGCATCATCTTCCAGCAGCAGAACAACTCGTGGAGCACGCTGGAGTACCAGGCGCTGGAAGTGACCGTCGCCAAGAACATGTCGCACAACTTCCAGCTGATGGCCGGCATCAACCGGCAGTGGCAGCACTTCGGCGGCACCTGGAACCCGACCGACCCGGCGAAGTTCATCCAGCCCGACGCGTTCCCGAGCGACACGCTGCTCTACATGCCGCGCGGCAACAACGAGGAGAACAGCCTGCCGATTGCCACCGGCACGACCGTGCACACCTACGGGCCGACGTGGCAGGAGTACTCGATGCGCTTCGGCGGCACCTACATCGCGCCGTGGGGCGTCACGCTGGCGGCCAGCTACACCATCCTCGCCGGCCCGTGGTCGGGACCGATCGTCGATCAGCTCCCGGTGGGCGATCCGCAGCTGGCGGTGTTCGGGCCGGCCAATGTCGTGCTCGCCAACGGCACCACGCAGAGCAACCCGCTGTCGACGCGCATGCGCTTCGTGTTCCCGACCCGCGGCGAGGGCCAGGTGCAGGCGCCGCCGATCAAGACGCTCGGGCTGACGATGAACAAGACCATCAAGTTCGGCGGCAGCCGCGAGGCGGTCCTCGGTCTGGCCATCTTCAACCTGCTGAACGACGGCAACTACAGCCAGTACAACTACAACGGCGCCAACGAGCGCTTCAACACCGCCAACTACCTGCAGCTGCGCAACCAGCAGGCGGCGCGCGCGGCGCAGCTCACCATACTGGCGAGGTTCTGACGCTGCTAGGGACCGGGGACCAGGGACCAGGGACCAGGAAAGACGAAGGGCCCGGCGGCCAACCGCCGGGCCCTCATCGCGTACCGAGATCCCCTGTTACCTGTCCCTGGTCCCTGTTCCCTAGCGGAGTTCTCAGTCGTCGTGGTTCAGCTCGTACTCGCGCTGCTCGCGCGCCTTGTCCCCTTGCTGGATCTTGTCGCGCCGCTGGGCGGCGCGCATCGCCAGGCCGTGGGTGCTCTCGGACTTGATCGCCGGCAGGGAGAGCAGCTTCTCGAGGTCGACGCCGGCGCACTTGGGACAGGCCGGGGTGTCGCCAGTGCGGACCAGCGTCTCGAACGCGTGTCGGCAGGCTCGGCAGCGGTACTCGAAGAATCGGCACGTGCGGCATGCTCCCTCGCGACGTAGTCAGCCGTATTCTCGGTCGAGGCATCAGCACCGTCGATCTCGATGCTCGCCGACTCCACCGGCTGCTAGAACGTCCAGCGCAGGCCGAGGCCCGGCCGCACCTGCAGCGCGCCATTGAGGACGTAGGCGCGCACCTGCGGCACCAGCGCCGCGTGGCTGGTCAGCGACACCGCGGCGTCTGCGCCGACCACGGCCACGGCGTGATGGCTCGAGGTCGTGTACCCGGAGCGGTAGCCGGCGCGCGGCGGGGACCGACGGGCAGCCGGATGTCGGTCACGACGGTGACGCGCTCGTTGACCAGGCCGAGCCCTCCCAGCAGCTCGATCGACGCGCGGCCGCCGCCGAGGTGATAGCCGACGAGCGCGAACCCGGCCTTCACGTCGCGTCGCTCGGTGATCTCCTGCGGCACCAGGAGCGACGTCAGCGGCAACCCGATGCGCGACACCAGGTCCTCCACCACGTAGGGGTAAATCGACGGGCTGCGGTCGAGCGACAGCGTGTCGCTGAACGACCATTCGGCGCGCACGGACAGTTTGGGCGTGAGGTACACGCCAGCCGACAGTGCGCCGCCGGCCGCGGTGCCGCTGCCGTCGTCGTCGGGCCCGGCCGAATCTCGCTCGTCGGGGCGCGGCGGATGTCGGCATAGGCGGATACGCCGACGAACACCGTACCAGCGGAGGGTTGAGCGAGCGCGAGATGCGGCACGAGACACGCCGCGACAGAGATGCAGAAGATTGGGATCGAACGCGTCATGGACTCCTCGACGGCAGGCGTTCTCAGTATGCCGTGGTGACGCCGCGGCGGGAACCGCGCGTCGGCATTCACCAGGGACCAGTGACGCGCGGACTTCTCTAGGATTCTCCGGTGACCCTCGGAGCGTGCGATCCCGCAAGCACCTTTCGCCGGTAGTCGAGCTCGCCGCAGCTCGCGCACTGCGTGAGCCGGCCCTTCGGCAGGTCGGCCACCATCACGGCCATCTCGTGGCCGCACACCGGACAGGTGTGCAATAGGTCCGCCGGCAATGACGCCAGCGGCCGCGGAGTATCCAGCACCGCCACCCAAAGTGCAATGCATGTGCCCGCCGCGGGGACGTGGCGCCAAGCCCCTGGCGGCCGCGGATTCCGGCTGACAGCGCGCGGAAACGCTCCGAAAACGCGTGAGTCTCGAGGCAGGCCGCGGCGCCGGGCGGCGCCGCCGTACGCGGAAACTGTTGACGATCTTGACCCGCCGGTGTGCAGGAACAGCACAGCCGAGTGATCCTGCCCGGAACAGTGCCGGGCCCGCCGCCTACTTGGGGAGCTCGATCTTGATCAGCTTCAGCGGCTCGAGATCCTTGCCGATTTCAGTCTTGCCCGCCGGGTACTTGTTGGACTTCAACAGGTGCGCGACGATGTCGGCCTTGCTCTGCGGCGGCACCGACGCCGGGCTGCCCGGCGGCATCGAGATGCGAATGCGATCGAAGAGATCACCCAGCGTCGTCCCGTTCCAGTTGCTCAGGAATTCGGTGCCCGCCAGCGCCGGCGCGAAGCCGTCGCCCTCGAGGCCGGCGCCGTGGCACGACGAGCATTCATTGTTGTACGTGGCCTCGCCGCGCGCGGCCTGTTCGTCGGTGTAGACCCCGCTCGTGACGCTCTGTTCCTGCGCGGCGTCGGGCGTCGCCGTGAGGAGCGCCAGCCACACTGCGGGCAGGACCACCAGACCGAGCTTCGAGAGCTGCATGCGTCTAGAGTAACCGATCGGCGCCGGGGGCCCGGGCGCCGGCCTATAGTCTCCTCATGCCGATCCGCCTGACCCCGGCCGTTCTGGCGCTGATCGGCCACGAGGCGCCGCCGCTGGAGGCGACGCATCCGGTCGAGGCCAGCGAGGTCAGGCGATTCCATCACGCCACGATGGATCCGGCCCCGCGCTACTGGGATCCGGCCTCGCCTGGCGCGCGCCGGTGC
This sequence comes from uncultured Acidobacteriota bacterium, assembly GCA_963786365.1. GTDB lineage: Bacteria > Acidobacteriota > Vicinamibacteria > Vicinamibacterales > UBA2999 > CAWAYR01. Next base: position 73,230 of record CAWAYR010000015.1, on the reverse strand, counting down.
GGCGGCGTCGTGGCCCCACCCGGATTTCCGGTGCACGCGCTGCGTCGAGCGCCGGCGGCCGAGGACCCGCTCGACGGCCGACGACCTGGGCGGCCTCGGCGGCTACGGGCGGGCGCTGCGGCCGGGCCTGCCGCCGCTGGATCTGCCGTTCGAGCGCCTGCTGAACGGCGGCTACGAGTACGAACTCTTCCGCTACGCGCGGATCGGCGAGCGCATCGTGTGCCGCAGCCGCTACAAGGACATCTACCAGCGCGACGGCAGCGCCGGCCCGATGGTGTTCGTCGTCATCGAGGACGACTACGCCACCGCCGACGGCGCGCCGCTGCTGCGCGTGACCAACACGATGATCCTGCGATGACGACGCCGACGCCGCAGTCGATCGAGGACATCGCCATCGGCGACGTGTTGCCGGCGTTGGCCAAGGGGCCGATCACGCCGTCGCACCTGGTGCGCTGGGCGGCGGCGATGGAGAACTGGCATCGCATCCACTTCGACTGGCGCTACGCCACGGCCCACGACCGGCTGCCCGATGTGGTGGTGAACGGCTCGTGGAAACAGCACGTGCTGCTGCAGCTGCTCACCGACTGGGTGGGGGAGCGCGGCTGGTTATGGAAGGTCGCCTTCCAGTTCCGCGGGATGAACGTGCCGGGCGAGACGCTGACCGCCTGGGGACGCGTGACCGCGACCGAACGGCGCGGGGCGCTACGGCCTGGCGTCGCTGGAGATCGGCCTGAAGAACGACCGCGGCGAGGAGAGCACGCCAGGCACCGCGATCACGGTCTGGCCCACGCGCCACGGGCCGGCGGTGCCGTATCCCTTCGACCCTCGCGTGCTCGCGATTGGCGCTCGGACCTGACTCGTCCGGACATCAGGACGGTGGCATTGGGCTTGCGTCTGTTGCCCCTGGGGCGCCCGTAGCGGCCCGAGGAGGCAACATGTTGGCCAATCGACGGACGGCCACCGCCCTAAGTGTGGCGGCGGCGATAGTTGGAGCCCTGGGCATCGGCCACGCCGCCGTGGCGGCAGATCCCGTCACACTCACCGGCTGCGTCGTGCGTGCCGAGGGCGGGGACGGCTATCTCTTGATCAACACGCCGCGCGAGCCGGCGGCGACGTCACCGGAGCCGCGGACCACCGCGCCGACCACGCTGGGGACGGCTGGGGTCTTCACCAACATCTTCTACTGGCTCGACAAGGACGACGACCTGGTGCCGCACGTCGGCCACCAGGTCGAAGTGGAAGGCGACCTGAAAGGCGAGCTCCAGGACGGCCAGATCAAGATCGACCGCAAGGATCAGTGGACCGAGATCGAGATCGAATCCGACGGCCGCGACATGAAGGCGCGGGTGCCGAACGCGTCGATCGTGGCCGCTCCCGATGCCGATCGCAAGATGGCGGTGCTGGTGCGGCGCGTCGACGTGAACAAGGTGCGGATGCTCGACGCGACCTGCCGTTAGTGCGCCGTACATGACAACGGCGGCGGCCCGGAGGCCGCCGCCGTCTGATGTCGAACGAGCGCGGCTAGTTGCCGCTGGTCTTCGGCCAGGGCACGCCCTGCTTCTTCGCGGTCACCGGGCCTTCGCCCTTGAACACGAACTTCTGCAGGCGCTTGCCGGTGTAGGTCTCGGTCGTGTAGATGTTGCCCTTCGAGTCGGTGGCGATGCTGTGCACGCCCAGGAACATGCCGGGCTGGCGGCCGCCGTAGCCGAAGTTGGTGAGCTCGGTCATCGACTTGCGGTCGAAGATGCGCACGTGCTCGTTCACGCCGTCGGCCATGTAGAGGTACTTCTGGGCGGCGTCCTTCGAGAAGGCGATGTCCCACACCGAGCCGTCGGCCAGGGTGTTGGTCTCGACGAAGTGCTCGCTGACGTACTTGCCTTCCTTCGTGAACACCTGCACGCGGTCGTTCGGGCGGTCGCAGACGTAGACCATGCCGTCGACCGACATCTCGGCGCAGTGCACCGGGTTGCGGAACTGCTGGGCGGGCGGCTGGCCCGGAATGTAGCGACCGAGGTCGTTGTCGGTCGGCGGCTTGCCGTAGGCGCCCCAGTAGCGCTTGATCTTGCCGTTGTCGAGGTCGATGACCGCGACGCGGTGGTTGAAGTAACCGTCGGCGACGTAGCCTTCGTTGGCCTTGGGGTCGATGAAGATCTTCGCCACCCGGCCGAAGTTGTCCATGTCCATGCTGTTGGCGACGAAGGCGGGCTTCTCGGCCGGCGACTTCGGATCGCGGCGGGCACCCGCCTTGCCGTACTGCGCCACGAACTTGCCATCGCGCGTGAACTTCAGGATGTGGGCATCGGGACCGCCGTTGCCGCCGATCCAGACGAAGCCCTTGTGATCGACGACGATGCCGTGGTTCGACTCGGGCCAGTCGTAGCCCTGGCCCTTGCCGCCCCAGTGGCCGACGAGGTTACCGGCGGGATCGAACTCGAGCACCGGCGGCGCCGGGTCGCAGCATTCACCGACGCGCGGCGTGCCGGGCTGAACGACCGCGAGCTCGGTGCGATCGAGGTTGCCGACATCGTTGCCGCGGTGGATGACCCAGACGTGATCGCGCTCGTCGATGCCGATGCCAATCGTCATCCCCATGACCCAGTTGTTGGGCATCGGCTTGGGCCACACGGGATCCACTTCGAAGCGTGGCGCCACGGCGCCAGCCTGGGCTTCGAGCACTGAACGCTGCTCGAGCCACGACGCGCTCAGGCCCAACGCCAGTGCCAACGCCACGAGGGCGCCGCCAATCCTGACCTTGCGCGACCGGATAACACGGCTCATGGTGCCTCCCAACGGACCCCGCCGTCTGCGGGGTACCCGAAACCCGGCGAGTATACACGGAACCGCTCCGCCCACCACCCTCAGCGGCGCCCGCCCGGCCGAGGCTTGCCAGGGCGGCGCCGGCCCCGATACGCTCCGGACGTGCAACGGATCGTCCTGGCGGTCGCGGTGGCGTGCCTGGTGTTCGGCGCCGCGCCGCGCGCCCACGAAATCCCCAATGAAGTCACGGTCCAGACGTTCCTGCGGCCCGAGGGGCGGACGCTGACCTTCCTGGTCCGGGCCCCGCTCAAGGCGATGCGGGACGTCGACATCCCGCTGCGCGACAACGGCTTCCTCGACCTGGCCCGCGTCCGGCCGACCCTCGAGGACGCCGCGATGCTCTGGATTGGCGATTTCGTCGAGTTGTTCGAGGACGGCCGGCCGCTGGCCAAGCCCCGGGTCACCGCCGCCCGGGTCTCGCTCCCGTCCGACAAGTCGTTTGCCAGCTACGACGAGGCGCAGGCCCACGTGACCGGCCCGCCCCTGCCCGACGACACGACCCTCTACTGGCAGAACGGCCTGCTCGACGTGGCTTTTGCCTACGACATCCAGTCGGACCAGTCGCGCTTCGCCATCCGACCGGGGCTGACCCGTCTCGGGCTGCGGGTCAACGTGGTGATGCGGCTGCTGACGCCGGGCAACGCCGAGCGCGCCTTCGACGTGCACGGCGATCCCGGCATCGTCCAGCTCGACCCGCGCTGGCACCAGGCCGCGCTCCGGTTCACCAAGGACGGCTTCTTCCACATCCTCGACGGCATCGACCACCTGCTGTTCCTGTTCTGCCTGGTCATCCCGTTCCGCCGTCTGCGCCCGCTCGTCGCCGTGGTCACCGCCTTCACCGTCGCCCACTCGATCACGCTCATCGCCTCGGCGTTCGACATGGCGCCCTCCGCCTTGTGGTTTCCGCCGCTGATCGAGACCTTGATCGCCGCGTCGATCGTCTACATGGCGATCGAGAACATCACCGGCGCCCACCTGCAGCGACGCTGGGTCGTGACCTTCGGCTTCGGGCTGGTGCACGGCTTCGGCTTCTCGTTCGCGCTGCGCGAGTCGCTGCAGTTCGCCGGCAGCCATCTGCTGACCTCGCTGCTGGCCTTCAACGTCGGCGTCGAGCTCGGACAGCTGCTGGTGCTGGTCGTGATGCTGCCGGCGTTGGCGCTGCTCTTCACCTACGTCGTGGACGAGCGGGTCGGCACCATCATCCTGTCGGCCTTCGTGGCCCACACCGCGTGGCACTGGCTGACGGAGCGGTGGGGCGTGCTGGTGCAGTACCCGGTGCAGTGGCCGGTGTTCGACCTGGCGTTCGTCGCCGCGCTGCTGCGCTGGGCGATGCTGCTGGTGCTGGCGGTGCTGGCGGCCTGGCTGGTGCGGCCGCTGGTCGGGGCGCGCCCGTCGCGTGAGACCACTCGCAGGGCAGAGCTTTAGCTCTGCGCTAGGGCAGCAGTTAAAAGTAGGGCAGAGCTTCGCTCTGCCTGAGGGCAGCAGCTCCAAACCTGGAGGCAGCTCTAAAGAGCTGCCCTACCCATCGCTGGTGCCGCCGTGGCCGGGCGTGGCGGCGCGCACGATCAGGCACGTCGTCGTGGCGTGCGCGAGCAGCACTCCCGAGGTCGTCTCGACGCGGCCCTCGGCCAGCGCCGTCGTCCGGCCGCGGTGGAGCACCGTGCCGATGCCGCGCACCGGTCCGATCGCCCGGGTGATCGCCTTGACGAAGTTGACCTTCAACTCCAGGGTCGGGCAGTTCTGCCCGGCGTCCAGCGTGGTGTAGATCGCGCAGGCCATCGCCGAGTCGAGCAGCGTGGCGGCGAAGCCGCCGTGCACGGCGCCGGAGAAGTTGTAGTGGTAGTCCTCGGGAGTCGCGTCGAAGACGACCCGGCCGGCGTCGGCCGCGACCAGACGGAAATTCATCAGCCGCGCCATCGGCGGCGACGGCAGCTCGCCGGCGGCGACGCGGCGCAGCACCTCGACGCCAGGGGCGGCGGCCGCGAGCCCCGGCATCGTCATCGGATCGTCCCACGTGAACGTGCGCGAGCCTCCGGCCATGGCCGGCAGTATCCCATCTTGTCCGGGCGACGCGCGCCCGACGGCCGCACGGCCCAGGCCGGCCTAGTCGAGCGAGATGGCCCAGCCGACCCCGACCTTGAGCTGCTGGGCCTTGCCGCTACCGAGCCGGACCTCGGTGAAAAAGCCGTTGTCGTGGCCGAAGCCGAAGAGGTAGTGCCCGCCGACGCCGGTGTCGTCGAAGTCGATCTCGGGGATGCGGGTGAGGACGACGCTCGGGCCGCCGCCGGTGACGAACGTCCAGCCGCTGGCGCCGAGCGGAAACCCATAGATGAAGTCGAAGTTGATGGTCGCGATGCGGACGCCCTCGCCGGTCGCGCCGTCGACGCCCGGCCGCAGCCGGAAGCCGCCGCCGATGTCGCCCGACTGCCAGAACACCCCGGCGAAGACCTGCTCCGGATCCACCGCACCGCCGCCGTGGAACCCGATCACCTGCTGCGCCGACGCCGTAGATGGCCACGTGACGCAGAGCACCGTGACGAGAAGGATGGCCAGCGCAGCGATCGGCGTGACACAGCAACGCCCTGGTCCCCGGTCCCTGGTCCCCGATCCCTGCACTCTCTGTCCTCCCAAGTGGACCATCTGCACCTCGTGGGCCCTCTGCTTCAAACCGCGTTCCACGTCGGAGGCGGCGCGAGGTTCCGCGAGAAGATACCGCGATGGACCAGCCAGCGCCGATCGCGGTGCTCTACGAGGACGACGCCGTCGTGGTCGTGGACAAGCCGCCCGGCGTGCCGGTGATTCCTGCCCCGGGGTGGCCGGCCGGCGCCTGCGTGCAGGCCCGCGTCGCCGCCCAGCTCGGGTCGCGCCTGTGGACCGTGCACCGTCTGGATCGCGACACCTCGGGCGCGCTCGCCTTCGCCCGCTCCGCCGCCGCTCACCGCGCGCTGTCGCTCGCCTTCGAGCGCCGCCAGGTGCAGAAGGGCTACCAGGCCCTGGTCGCCGGCGTGCCGGAGCCGCGACACGGCGCGATCAACGTGCCGCTGCACGAGGCCCGCAAGGGGAAGGCGCGTCCAGCCCGTCGCGGCGAGGCCGGCGCTCGCGAGGCGTCGACCGACTACCGCGTGCAACAGTCGTGGCGCGGCGACGGCCGGGCGGTGGCGCTCGTCGCGCTGACGCCACATACCGGCCGCCATCACCAGATTCGCGTGCATCTGCGTGCCATCGGCACTCCGATTCTGGCCGATCCTGTCTACGGGGGCGGGCAAGCGGCCTGGCCCGGCGGGGCGGGTCCGCCGCGGCTGGCGCTGCATGCCAGCGTCCTCGATCTGCCGCATCCGGCCGGCGGGCGCCGGGTGGGCGTGGACGCGCCGTGGCCCGCGGACCTGGAGGCGGTGCGCCTCTGGCTGGATCGGCACTGGGTGGTGGATTCCCTATCGTGAGGCTGTCGGCGTTCGTGGTGCCCGATCGTGCGCTCGAGCGCCTGGTGCGCGCCTGCGACCTCCCGTTCACGTTGGCGGCGCCTGAGCCCGACGTCGCCGACGGCGCGCTCGTACGCCTCGAATCGCGCCGTGGCAGCGCCATCGGCCTGGCGCTGGCCGACCGCACCGACGGGTGCTGGCGTGTGATGACCCGGGCCGGCGAGCCGTGGTCGTCGCTCGGCGACGCCTGGCTCGACGCGCGCACCGACGCGGCGCTGGCGTGGCGGACCGCGGCGGGCGTGACCGGCCCCGACGCCACCTACCGGCTCGTCCACGGCGCCGGCGACCAGCTGCCCGGGCTGTTCGCCGACGTCTACGGGCCCTTCGCCGTGGTCTCGGCGCTGACCCCGGCGCTGGTGCCGGTGGCGGCGGCGTTGGCCAGGCGGCTGACCGGGCGCGGGCTGGCCAACGGGGTGGTCGTGAAGCACCGCGGCCGCGGGGCGGCGGCACAGGGCACCCCGGTGGTCGTCGAAGTCGTCGGCAGCCTGCCGCCCGAACGACATGTCGTGCGCGAGGGGCCGTGGCGCTTCGAAGTGCACCTGACCACGGGGGTGAACGTCGGCCTGTTCGGCGACATGCGCGCCGAGCGGCTGCGCCTCGCCGGGCTGGCCGCCGGCCGGCGCGTGCTCAACCTCTTCGCCTACACCGGCACCCTGTCGGTGGCCGCGGCGAGCGGTGGGGCGACCCACGTGACCAGCGTCGATCTGTCCGAGGGCGTCCTGGCCTGGGCCCGCGACAACGCGGCACTGAACGATGTCTCGCCCGAGCGCCATCGCACGGTGGCCTGCGACGCGCGACGCTTCGCCAGTACCGCCGCCGGCCAGTCCTTCGATTTCGTGCTGGTCGATCCGCCCAGCTTCTCGACCGCCCGCGATGCCGGCTTCGCCATCGATCGCGACTACCCCGGCCTCATCGCCGAGGTCTGCGGGCTGGTCGCTCCGGGCGGCCTGGCGTGGCTGGCCAGCAACACCCGCGGCTTCTCGCTGGTCGGTGCGGCGCAGGCCGGCACGGCCGCGGCGGGGCGGCGCGCGCAGGTGATGTCGGTCGGTCTGCTGCCGCCCGACCATCCGACCGAGCTCGCCGACGCCGAGGCCCGCTACCTGCAGACGTGTCTGCTACGGCTCACCTGAGCCGCGGCGGATCGCCGCGATCTTCTCGTCGAGCTCGCGGGTCATCCGGTCGGTGTCGCGCCGGAACTCCTCGTTGAGCCGTGCCAGCGTCTCGACGTCGTAGGCGGTCGCCCGCGCTGCCGTCAGCATGATCTCGGCCTGCGCCCGCCGGGCCGCGTACACCTGCCGGACGTCGGCGATGGCGGCGCGCTGCGCGTCGCTGAGCGGCGCCTCCGCCGTGCCGTCGTCGGCGTCCTTCTTCTTGAGGCGCGCCATCGCCAACTCGTACGCGCTCTTGGGGGCTTCGTCGCTCATTGCCGCATCCTAGCAGCCTGCGGTGAAAGTACCGCCGGCATTCGACCGGGACTTCCACCACAGCTGCTAGCCCTGCGCGCCGGCCCGGTCACGCGGGTTGCGAAGGGCGAGCCCGGAGCGGAGGCCGAGAATCGCCCCGAAGTCGAAGGGTATGATCGTCCCATGCAATTGCCGGTGTTGTCGGAAGGCGAGGTCTACGGGCGGATCGGCGAGGACGGCTTCGCCCGGCTGGTGCGGGCGTTCTACGCCCAGGTGCCTGCCGACGACATCCTCGGGGCGATGTATCCGGCCCATGACCTCGCCGGCGCCGAGGAGCGATTGCGCGACTTCCTGATCGGGCGCTTCGGCGGCCCGCCGCGCTATATCGAGCAACGCGGCCACCCGCGGCTGCGGATGCGCCATATGCCATTTGCCGTCGACATGGCGGCGCGCAATCGCTGGGTGCAGCTGATGGACCGGGCCCTCGTCGATGCCGCCCTGCCGCCGGAGGCGGTGGCCGTGCTCCAGGGGTTCTTCCATCACATGGCCACGTTCATGATGTAGCTAGGACTAGCGTGCCGGGGTGGCAGACGAGGCGGCCGCGGAATGCGCCAGCGGGACAGCGGGATCCTCCAGCCGCTAGCCCCTGCCGCTAGCCGCGAGTACGATGCCCCGATGGCCACTGCCCGCGCTGAGTTCGGTCCTGCCCCCTACGCCCAGATCATCACCATGCGCCAGCACCAGCTGACCTCCGACGAGGCCGCCGACCTCGGCGGCAGCGACGCCGGGCCGTCGCCCGCGGAACTGCTGCTCGGCGCGCTGGCCGCGTGCGTGGCCATCACCCTGCAGATGTACGCCGGCCGCAAGGGCTGGCCGCTGCAGAACGTCGAGGTCGACGTCGACGGTCGCGACGATCAGGGCATCTACGTGATCGAGCGGCGGCTGATGTTCCATGGCGATCTGACCGATGAGCAGCGGGAGCGGCTCACCGACATCGCCAGACGCTGTCCGGTGTCGAAGCGTCTGATGGGCGGGGTGACCATTCGCGCCGTGGCGTGAGCGGTACGAGCGATCGTATGAGCATCATCAAGCGCTACAGCAACGGCGAGATCGTGGTGGTGTGGAAGCCGGATCTGTGCGCGCATTCGACCATCTGCTTCCAGGGCCTGCCGGCCGTCTTCGACCCGCGGGAGCGGCCGTGGGTGCGGGTGACCGCGGCCGTCCGACCGAGGCGATCGTGCGGCAAGTCGAGGCCTGTCCGTCGGGAGCGCTGTCATGGGAACGCGACGCGGCACGGCTGCGTCAGCCCCTCCCGCTCCCGCCGCACTGTCCGCCGCGCCGGTGCAGATCCTGGCCCGCCCCAACGGCCCGCTGGTCGTGCACGGCACACTCGCGGTGACCCTGCCCGACGGCAGCGTCGTCGAGCGGCCCAAGGTCGCCTCGTTCTGCCGCTGCGGTCATTCCGCCAACAAGCCGTTCTGCGACGGCTCGCACGCGCGCGTCGGCTTCGTCGGGTGAGGCCGGCGAAACGTCGCAAGGTGTCGCGGCGTGCCAGGTTTGCAATCGGCGCGCGCGGACACGTATCCTATTTAGTGGTACGGCTGGCTTGAGAGCTACGCGTGAGGAGCTGATCTGATGGAGGCCATTCCACTCACTCAAGTGGGGTCGGCAGGGCTGGGCAAGACCTCCCGCCGCGACGCCTGGTGGGCCGCGCCCGTGGGCGTCGTCGCCGGGTTGTCGCTGCTGCTCGGTTACATGACCTGGGCGATGTTCCAGGGCGAACACTACGAGTTCGGTCCGTATCTGTCGCCGGTCTACGCGCCGGTGCTGTGGGGCGACTCGCCGCACGCCTGGTTCGGCACGCGTCCGCCGTGGTGGCCCGGCTTCATCGCCTTTTCACCGGCGATGCTGATCCTGCCCTTCCCCGGCAGCTTCCGCTTCACCTGCTACTACTACCGCGGCGCCTACTACAAGGCCTTCTGGGCCGATCCGCCGTCCTGCGCCGTGGGCGAGCCGCGCCAGGGCTATCTGGGCGAGAACTCGTTCCCGCTGATCCTCCAGAACATCCATCGCTACACGCTCTACATCGCGATCGTGTTCCTGGGCCTGCTCGCCTGGGACGTGTGGCTGGCGCTGTGGTTCGTCAACCCGGCCACCGGACAGACCGAGTTCGGCATCGGGATCGGCACGCTGGTGCTGGCGACCAACGTCGTGCTGCTCGGCAGCTACACGTTCGGGTGCCACGCCCTGCGTCACCTGGTCGGCGGCTTCAAGGACGAAGTGTCGAAGTCGCCGATGTGCGACCGGGCCTACGCCTGCAGCACCGCGCTCAACTACAAGCACCAGCTGTTCGCCTGGTGCAGCCTGTTCTCGGTGGCGTTCAGCGACCTCTACATCCGGCTCTGCTCGATGGGCATCTGGTCCGATCTGAGGCTGCTGTAATGGCGGTGCACGCCACGTATTCCTACGACGTGCTGGTCATCGGCGCCGGTGGCGCCGGGCTGCGCGCGGCCATCGAAGCGTGCAGCACCGGCGTCTCGGTCGGGCTCATCTGCAAGTCGCTGCTCGGCAAGGCCCACACCGTGATGGCCGAGGGCGGCATGGCGGCGGCGATGGGCCACAACGACGACCGCGACAACTGGAAGGTGCACTTCGCCGACACCATGCGCGGCGGCCAGTACGTGAACAACTGGCGGATGGCCGAGATCCACGCCAAGGAGGCGCCCGACCGCGTCCGCGAGCTCGAGGGCTGGGGCGCGGTCTTCGACCGCACGCCCGACGGCCGGATCAACCAGCGCAACTTCGGCGGCCACCGCTACCCGCGCCTGGCGCACGTCGGCGACCGCACCGGCCTCGAGCTGATCCGCACCCTGCAGGACCACACCGTCTACCTCGGCGCCACCGTGCACATGGAGCACACCGTCGTCGAGCTCATCCTCGACAACGGCAGGATCGCCGGTGCGCTCGGCTACGACCGTGAGCGCGGGCGCTTCCATCTCTTCCACGCCAAGGCCGTCATCCTCGCCACCGGCGGCGTCGGCCGTGCCTACCAGGTGACCAGCAACAGCTGGGAGGGCACCGGCGACGGGCATGCGCTGGCGTATCGCGCCGGGGCCGAGCTCATCGACATGGAGTTCATCCAGTTCCATCCCACCGGGATGGTCTGGCCGCCCAGCGTCAAGGGCATCCTCGTCACCGAGGGCGTGCGCGGCGAAGGCGGCGTGCTGAAGAACTCCGAGGGACGTCGGTTCATGTTCGACGACATCCCCGACAACTACAAGCCGCAGACGGCGTCCGATCCGGAAGAGGGATGGCGCTACACCCAGGGCGACAAGAGTGCCCGGCGTCCGCCCGAACTGCTGACCCGCGACCACGTCGCGCGCTGCATCACCCGCGAGGTCAAGGCCGGCCGCGGATCGCCGCACGGCGGCGTCTTCCTCGACATCGCCTGGATCAAGGAGAAGCTCTCGGACGGCGAGGCGCACATCAAGCGCAAGCTGCCGAGCATGTACCACCAGTTCAAGGAGCTGGCCGACCTCGACATCACCAAGGAGCCGATGGAAGTCGGCCCGACCACGCACTACATCATGGGCGGCGTCCGCGTCGACGCCGACACCCAGGAGTCGTCGGTGCCGGGGCTGTTCGCCGCCGGCGAGTGCGCCGCCGGCATCAACGGCGCCAACCGGCTCGGCGGCAACTCGCTGTCGGACCTGATTGTGTTCGGCAAGCGGGCCGGCGAGTACGCGGCCCACTATGCCAAGACCCACCCGCCGTCGCAGATCGACGACGCCGTCGTCGCCCAGGCGATGACCGAGGCGCTGGCGCCGTTCGAACGCGGCGGCGCTGCCGAGAACCCCTACACCGTGCAGGCCGACCTGCAGCAGACGATGCAGGGCCTGGTCGGCATCGTGCGCACCGAGAGCGAGATGCGTGAGGCGATCACCAGGATCGCGGCGTTCAACGAGCGTGCGGCGCGGGTCGGCGTGGCCGGCCACCGCGAGTACAACGCCGGCTGGCACACCTGCCTCGACCTGCGCAACCTGCTCACCGTGTCGGAGGCGATCGCGCGCTCGGCGGTGGAGCGCAAGGAGAGCCGCGGCGGCCACTTCCGCGAGGACTTCCCCGAGAAGGCGGCCGAGTTCGGCACCTTCAACCACACCATCCGGCGCGCCGGCGACGGCTCGATGCAGCTCGGCCGCGTGCCGCTGCCCGACATGCCGAGCGAGCTGAAGCAGGTGGTCGAGGAGCAAAAGACATAGACAGCGGCTAGCGGCTAGGGGCTAGCGGCTGAGGAGCACGCAGTTACGCTACTCGCTGTCGCGCTACGACCGTCACAGGACACCACACGATGAAGGCCACGTTCAAACTCTGGCGCAGCGACCCGAGCACGCAGGGGAGCGGCGGGTTTCAGGACTACAGCACCGAGATCTCCGAGGGCATGGTCGTGCTCGATGCGGTGCACCGCATCCAGGCCGAGCAGGCCCCCGATCTCGCGGTGCGGTGGAACTGCAAGGCGGGCAAGTGCGGGTCGTGCTCGGCCGAGATCAACGGCCGGCCGAAGCTGATGTGCATGTGCCGGCTCAACACGCTCGACCTGAACGAGCCGGTCACCGTCGAGCCGATGCGCACCTTCCCGCTGATCAAGGACCTGGTCACCGACGTCTCGTGGAACTTCCGCAAGAAGAAGGCCATCCAGAAGTTCAGCCCGCGCCCGGCCGACGCCGCCGACGGCACCTGGCGGATGGCGCAGCGGGACATCGACCGGGTGCAGGAGTACCGCAAGTGCATCGAGTGCTTCCTGTGCCAGGACGTGTGCCACGTGCTGCGCGACCACGGCAAGCACGAGGAGTTCATCGGGCCGCGGCTGCTCGTCTACGCAGCGGCGCTCGAGACCAATCCGCTCGACACCGCCGACCGCGTCCCGGCGCTCAAGGACCAGCACGGCATCGGCTACTGCAACATCACCAAGTGCTGCACCAAGGTGTGCCCGGAGCACATCCACATCACCGACAACGCCATCATCCCGCTCAAGGAACGGGTCGTCGACCGGTTCTACGACCCCATCGCCAGGCTGCTGCGAGTGTTTCAATAGTGAACACAATGGGGGCGGGCAGCGGCGTCGGCCCTGCAGTGACAACGAATTACCAGCGGGACTGGGGTGTTCCGGGTGAAACCCCGGCCGGTTTCTCCTACACTAGTCCCAGCCTGAGGCTCTAGAGGAGGCACGTGTCCATGTTCGAGACCCCCGTCGACCGCCGGAACTTCCTTCGTGGCTCCACCTTGTTCGCCGCCGCCCTTGGCCTGAAGTTCGCCGTTCCGGCCGCCGCGCAGCAGGAACAGGATGAGGACCAGAGCAAGCCGAAGCCGCAGGAGAAGAAGGATCCGTTCAACGAGGACAAGGGCAAGAGCGGCGAGAAGACCTACATCGACCAGGAAGGTCGGGAGTACCGGATCTGCCCGCAGTGCGCCTACAACATGTACAAGCAGGGCCGCATGTGGGTGTGCGACAACTGCGGCTACAGCTACGTGGATAATAGTCGCTGCGCTGACTGCGGCTACCACCGCCAACGGCCCGGCCTCGGGCCCTCGCGTTTCGCAGCGCGCGGAGCGTTGTGCTGCTACCGCTAGTCCGCGACCGCAGCAAGGCGTGCCATGACGCTCGCCAGCAAAACGGTCTTCATTACGGGCGCCAGCCGAGGCATCGGGCTGGCCATCGGCCTGCGGGCGGCGGCTGACGGCGCCAACGTCGTCGTCACCGGCAAGACCGTCGATCCGCATCCCAAGCTCCCGGGCACGATTCACACCGCCGCGACGGCGATCGAGCAGGCCGGGGGCCGCGCGCTGGCCGTGGCGATGGACGTGCGCGAGGAGCCGCAGGTGCGCGCCGCCATCAAGGCCGCGGTCGAGCGCTTCGGCGGCATCGACGTGCTGGTCAACAACGCCTCGGCGATCTACCTGACCGGCACGCTCGAGACGCCGATCCGGCGCTTCGACCTGATGCACGGCGTGAACGCCCGCGGCACGTTCCTGTGCACGCAGCAGTGCCTGCCGCACCTGCTCGCCGCGGCCAACCCGCACGTCCTCAACATCGCCCCGCCGCTCAACCTGAATCCCCGCTGGTTCGCGCCGCATGTCGCCTACACGATGGCCAAGTACGGCATGAGCCTGTGCGTGCTCGGCATGGCGGAGGAGTTCAGGGCGCAGGGGGTGGCGGTGAACGCGCTGTGGCCACGCACGGCGATCGACACCGCCGCCATCAGCTTCATCGCCGGCGAGGAGACCCGGCAGCGCCGCACGCGCAAGGCGGCGATCATGGCCGATGCCGCCCACGCCGTCCTGACCCGTCCCAGCCGCGAGTGCTCCGGCCGCTTCTTCATCGACGACGAGGTGCTGGCCGAGGCCGGCGTCACCGACCTGTCGCGCTACCGGCCTGAAGGCGCGTTGGAAGCGGAGCTGATGCCGGACTTCTTCTTGGACACTTGAAGCGGCTAGGGGCTAGCGGCTAGGCGTGCCGATATCACGCTGTCACACTGTCCCGCCGTCACACTCGTAGAAAGACAAAGGGCCCGGTGGGAACCACCGGGCCCTCGTCGTGTTTCATGGGGTCTAGCCGCCAGCCGCTAGCCGCTAGCCGCTTCGAGTATCTACGGCGTGAGCCCGGCCAGCGTCCAGCGGCCGAACTCGTCGTAGAACACCCGGTAGTCAGGGTTGTGGCGGTCGGCGTCGCCGCTGACGCCGGTGCAGTGCCCGCCGAGCACGTCGACCAGGTAGACGTTCGGGGACCCGTCGGGCGCGTCCGACCCGTAGTGGTAGGCGATCTCGTCGCCGGCGATGATCGACGGCACCACGGCCCGCGTCGGCTTGGCGTTGAAGCCGAAGCGCTGGTCGATCGTCCGCAGGTGGCTGACGATGTAGTCGATGTAGGCGTTGCGCTGGGTCTTGCGCGCTTCCAGCTCGTAGGCCGGGTTGTAGGTGCCCGGCGCCCGCGTCGGGCACGCCACCTGCGGGTTCAGGAAGCCGAGGTTGCGGGCCTCGTTGGCGAACTGGAACACCAGGTCGCGGACGTAGGGCTGGGGCAGCCGCTGACCAGCCGGCGGATCCGGCGTCCGGGCCGGCGTGTTGGCCGGCGCCGTGACCACGATCTCGTTGGAGGGCACGCTGGTTCCGCACGCGTTGTTGGCGACGACCTTCACGTAGTAAGTCCCGGCGGGAATCCCGATATTGAAGTACGGGGTGCCGAGGGGAAGCTGGATGGGCGGGGCCGGATCGTTGGGCACGAAGCTCGCCTGCACGGTGTATATCGAAGCCTGTCCGCCGTTCCCAGGATTCCACTGGAACAGGCCGAGCGTGCCGCGGACGATGGCGCCGAAGTTGGTCGGCGCCCCGGGGGGGTAGCAGCCGCTCCGGACCGGCAATTCGATCTCGTTGCTCGCGGCGCTCTCGACCGCGCCGTTCACGCCCTTGATCCGCACGAAGTAGTTCCCCTGCCCGACGCCGCTGGCACTGAACGAGCTGAGCAGCTGCGGAAGCTTCGAGAAGGGGTCGGACGGATTGGCGAAGCTGGAGGTCGGCAGTATCAGGAAGGGCAGCCGCACCCGGCGCGCCGGCGGCTTCGATGTTGTAGTGAGTGAAGGGGCCGGTCGAATGCGTCCACATCAGCTGCAGGCTGCCACCTGCACCCACCACGTAGGCGAGATTCGAGGGCGCGCCAGGGGCGGCCTGGCGCGCGCCGACTTGCGCCGCGGCCAGCCACACCGCTGCCACGAGCGCCACGGCATACGTCATCTGTCGAACATGTCTCACGAAGAGCCTCCTCAAGTCCGTGGCCGGCGGGCCGCCGGCGTGCGGTCGGGTGGGCACGACCGCCCTCCAGAATACCCTGGGAACGCGCGCGCCAGGATTTCCTCGGGAATAATCCGCCACGCGCCGGGTGCGAGCGTGTCGAGCGCGACGCCGCCGATGCGGATGCGGTGCAGGTGGGTGACCTCGTGGCCGACCGCGGCGCAGAGCCGGCGGATCTCCCGGTTCCGGCCCTCGGTGAGGATCAGCAACAGGTGGGTCTCACGGCCCGACGCCTTGCGAATCCGCACCGCCGACGCGGCCAGCCGCTCGCCGTCGCTGGTCACCCCCGCCGTGAGACGCGCGGCCTCCGCGGCCGTCATGCGCCCGCGCACGGTCACGACGTACTCGCGCTCGACGGCGTGGCCGGGGGCGGTCAGCCACGCCCCCAACTGCGTGTCGGTCGTGCACAGCAGCAGCCCGGAGCTCGCCAGGTCGAGCCGGCCGATCGGCGCCAACCCCGGCCCGGCGCCGGCGATGAGCTCGTACACGGTCGGGCGCCCCTGCGGATCGTGGCGCGTGGTCACCAGTCCGCGCGGCTTGTGCAGGGCGATGGTGCGGCTCGGCGGTGGCACCGCGGTCCGGCCGTCGATGACGACCTCGACGCGCTCGGGCACGACCTGGGCGCCAGGGTCGTCGACGACGCGGCCGTCGACCGCGACGCGGCCGGCCAGGATCAGCGCGATTGCCTCGGTGCGCGAGGCCAGGCCGAGCTTCGACAGCGCCCGCGCCAGGGGCACGTGGCCGACCGCCCGCCGTGGCCGGACGACGGGCCGCGGACGCCGGCGTGGCGTCCGAGGGATCACGATCGGTAGTTGCCGAACTGGAGGGCGACGCCGAAGTCCTCTTCGCGGAGCGCGGCCATCGCCACCTGCAGGTCGTCCTTCGAGGGCGAGGAGATGCGCAGCTGGTCGCCCTGGATCGACGCCTGCACCTTCTTGAGCTTGCGGTCCTTGAGGAACTTGACGATCTCGCGGGACGCGTCGGTCGGAATGCCCTGCTGCAGCGTGATCACCTGACGCACCGAGCCCGCCGAGGCCGACTCGGGATCGCCGGGCTTCATGTTCTTGATCGGCACGCTGCGGCGCACCAGCCGGGTCTGGACGATCTCCCACACCGCGCCCAGCTTGAAGGCGTCTTCGGCCGTCAGGGTCATGGTGCCGGCCTTCTGGTCGAGCTCGATCGTGGCCGGCGAGCCCTTGAAGTCGTAGCGCTGACCGAGTTCCTTGCGCGCCTGGTTGATGGCGTTGTCCACCTCCTGCAGGTCGATGGTGGAGGTCACGTCGAACGAGAACGTCTGAGCCATACGAAAGATCGTAGCTGATCCGTCGGCGGCTGAATGCCGGCCCGATTTCGGGCGATGAGTTCTATACTCCGGACGAGGCCCGCCGTGACCGACCCGCATCCGCTCGTGCTGGTCGTCGACGATTACCCCGACGCCCGCGAGATGTACGCCGAATGGCTCCGCGTGTGCGGCTATCGGGTGGCCGCCGCGGGCACCGTCGGCGAAGCGCTCGAGCTGGCGCACGATCTGGCTCCGGCGGCGATCCTGATGGATTTGTCGCTGCCCGGCGTCGATGGCTTCGAAGCCACGCGTCAGCTCAAAGGCGACATCCGTACCCGGCACATCCCGGTGCTCGCGCTGTCGGGGCACGTCGGCGCCGACACCGCGCGGCGGGCGCTCGAAGCCGGCTGCGACGGCTTCCTCGTCAAGCCCACGCCGGTGCAGGACGTGGTCGTCGAGCTGGAGCGGCTGGTCGGCCGGGCGACCACGCCCGGCGCGGAGCCGGCCGCTTCGTGAGTACCCAGAGCCGGGACTCCTCGCTCGGGTCACGGGGCTCGGAGCCGGTGCGGGTCGTCGAGCTCGAACGCCGCACTGGCGCCACCGTCCGCGCCGAGGCCGACCGGGTCGCCGTCGAAGAACCGATGGAGGTGCGCGTCAACGGCGCGCCCTTCGCGGTGATCATGCGCACCCCGGGAGAGGACATGGCGCTGGCCGCCGGGTTCCTGCTGGCCGAAGACGTCGTGCGCGGCGGCGGAGAAATCGGCGCGATCGAGCGGTGCCTCGACGTCGAGCCCGAGGCCCGCGGCAACGTGCTCAACGTGACGGTGGTCGGCGAGGCGGTCGATTGGCTGGTCGTGCGACTCGGCGAACGCCGTCAGGTGACCACCACGTCGGCGTGCGGACTGTGCGGACGGCGGACGATTGAATCGCTGCGCTCGCGGGCGGCCACGGTCGACGGTCGCTGGACCGTGCCGGCGGCGGTGGTCAGTCGTCTGCCGCTGGCCCTGCGCGCCGCGCAGCGGACCTTCGATGCCACCGGCGGCGTGCACGCCGCCGCCCTGACCGACCTCGAGGGCACGGTCGTGCGCGTCGCCGAGGACGTCGGCCGCCACAACGCCGTGGACAAGATCATCGGCCACGCGCTGCTCGACGGCGCGCTGCCGCTCGATCGCGCCATGCTCGTCCTCAGCGGCCGGACGTCCTACGAGCTGGTGCAGAAGGCGCTGCTCGGCGGCGTGCCGCTGGTGGCGGCGGTGTCGGCCCCCTCGAGTCTCGCCATCGACCTGGCCCGCGCCGCCGGCATCACCCTGTGCGGCTTCGTCCGTGGCGACAGCCTGAACGTCTACGCGCATCCCGGGCGTCTGACGTCGTAAGCCCGGTCACCGCTTCTTCTTGACTCCCCAGCGAGGCCGCGCTCCCCGCGACATCGCCGTCCCTGGTTCCTGAGCCCCGCCCTGGTGGGTGCGGCGCCAGTAGTCCTCGAAGGTCTCGCCGTTCTGTCTCGGGAAGCGGCGCATGAGCCACGACAGCCACTGCGGCGGCGCGCCGGGTGTACCGGAATCGACGCGCGGCAACAACGACGTCGCGTCGGACAGCACTTTGCAGCCGACGAAGAAGGCGAAGAAGGCGTCGGCACGCTCGAGCCACGCCAACAGGAACATGCCGACGATGATGCTCAGATGCACGAGCACGACCCGGCCCAGCAGGTGGTCGGCGCGCTCGTTGACGCGGGCCACCGGCCAGTCGGCCAGCGTCCACAGGTCCACGCCGAAGGCCAGGCCTTGCATCACGATGAGCAGGATGATCGCCCGTCGCAGATCCGCCAGGTCAGGCATCAGCCCGAGGACCATCGCGAACAGGAGCGCGAGGAACGCGCCGTGGGCCAGGGTGAAAGGAATCGCCGTCCCCAGGAAGGCCCCGACCGTCTTCGGGGCAAACGACGAACCGGGCGCTGCGGCCGGGTCCTGACCGCGGTCGCGCCAGCGGGCGTGGAGGGCCACGCGCGCGGCGATGAGGAGCGCGGCGATGAGGTTCTCAAACCAGTAGACCGACAAGGCCGTGGCCGACGACCAGTCGCCGGCCAGCACCCCGACGATCGGAATCGAGTTGACGCCGAGCAACTCGGCCAGCTTCGTCCATCGTCCCCGCATCGACCGGTGAGCTTGGCACGAACGGCGCCGCCGCCGCTAGGGGGCGGCGGCACGGGCTGGCATGTCGGACACCAGTACACGCGGCGGCCATCGACACCCGGCACCGCGGATCGGATGGCGGTGCCGCAGCGGCGGCATGGCAGCCCGGTGCGCTGATAGACCCACAGGGCCTCGCCGGGCGCTGTGCGTCCGGTCGTGTTGCGGGTCGGTCCCGCCGTCGGCCGCGCGTTTCGCTGGATCAGGCGCGCCGCCGTCTCCACCAACCTGGCCAAGTCGTCGGCCGCGATGGCCGCGACCGGCCGATCGGGATGGAGGCCCGCCATGAACAGCGATTCCGAGCGCAGGACGTTGCCGACGCCGGCGACCAGGCGCTGATCGAGCAGCGCGTCGCCGACCGGCCGCGCTGCGGCGCCAGTCAAGCGGGCAAGGGCGGCGGCGCGGTCGAAGCCCGCGTCGGCCAAGTCCGGCCCCAGCGTGGCAACCGGACGATGACGTCCGAGATCGGCGTCACGCACGAACTCGGCGACCGGCATGTCGAAGGCCACCGCCGTCCACGCCGCCGTGTCGATCCGGATGCGCATCGCGCGTTCATGGCGCTGCCAGCGCTCGCCCGGCCGGTAGAGATGCCATGAGCCGTGCATCCGCAGGTGCGTGCGCAGCGTCAGGCCGCCGGAGAAGCGCATCAGCAGGTGCTTGCCGCGCGACTCGCAACCCTCGATGGTGCGACCAGCGATCGGCGTGTCGTCGTCGACGCGCGCCAACGGCGCCAGGCCGGTGGCGAAGGCCGTCACCACGGTGCCGGCGAGCGCCCGGTGCAGCGCCGCGGCGGCGCGCGCGATGGTGTCGCCTTCAGGCATCCGCGACGTCCGCGCGTGAGCCCTGCGCTTGGGGTCCCGGGGCTGAGCCCGCCGGCCGGCGCGCCACGCGCAACTGCAGGCCACCGCTGGTCACGGCGAAGCCGGCCTCGACGAAGTAGCGCGCCAGCGGGCTCGACGTGGCCGCCTCGCCGTTCAGCTCCGCGACGAGCCAGCCGCGGCGTTCGGCGGGCGAGGTCTCGGCGAGGCGCACCAGCTCGCGCGCGAGGGCACGGGCGCGAGTCGATCCATCGGGATCCTCGTCGGGGACCGCGACCAGCAGCTGCCGATCGCCGCGGCCGATCCAGGCGACGGCATGTCCATCCACCAGCACGACGCGGGCGCCGGCTACCCGGCTGGCTTTGAGTGCTCCCGATCCCCACGTCGGCCAGTCGACCAGCGCGCCGAAGGGATTGGCGGGATCGGTGGCGGCCACGGTCACGGCGGCGGGAGCCGCCGCGGGGTCGCGTTCGGCGCGCAGCAGATCGACGGCGCCGGGTTCGGCGAACTGCGCGCCGCCCAGGCCGGCGACGAAGTAGCCGCGCCGCACGCGCCCGGTGTCCTCGAGGCGGCGCAGCACCGGATAGATGGTGCTGAAGCCTCCCGGCACGGGTTCGAGCGCGGTGACGTCACGGGCGACCACGCCGTGGCGTGACAGCAGCTGCTGGGTGAGGGCGGCCGCCCAGGCCGTGGGCGTCGCCCGTTCCGAGGTCGGCACCGCCGCCCAGCGGCCCTCCGCCGACGGCGGCACGAGCCGGCGCGACCTGAAGCGATCGGCGCGCGCCTCGCGGCGCGATCGCTCCGGGCTGGCGACGTAGGCGCGCAGCGGATGCAGCGTGTCGTTGGTCACCAGCCCCTTCCACGTCAGGGTCCACAACGCGTCGACGGTCTCCTGCGGGAAGCCGCCGCCGGCCGCCTCGTGCAGCGGCCCGAAGAACGAGGCGCCGCTCTTGTGCAGCCAGGCGAGGATGCGCGTCTCGCGCTCGAGCAGGCCCTCGTTCGCAGGCGGCGGGGCCAGCAGGCGCAGGTGATCGGTCAGGTAGAGCGCGATGCGGCCGTCGCGCTCGCCGAGCGGTTCGACGCCGAGCCAGGTGACCTCGCCGGCCGAGACCAGGGTGTCGAGCAGCGCCGGCGTGTAGCCCGCGACTCGCGCCGGCAACACTTCACGCTCGAGCACCGAGGCGACCAGCGGCGCTCCCTGCAGCCGCTCGACGACGTCGAGCAGGGCGTCGAGACCGGGGCGCGGTCTGGTCAGTCCGTGCCAGGCGACGAGGAACCGGCCGAGCACGTGCGGTTCGACCGGCTCCACCTCCTTGCGCAGCGCCGCCAGCGATCGGCGGCGGACGACGCGCAGCACGTCGGCGTCGCACCACTCGCGGCCCTGGCCGCCGGGCCGGAACTCGCCCTCGACGACCCGGCCGGACTCGGCCAGCCGGCGCAGCGTGGCCTCGACCACCGCCACGCCGACGGCCAGGCGCGAGGCCGCTTCGGCGGCGGCGAACGGGCCGTGGGTGCGCGCGTAGCGGCGCACGAGATCGGCGAGGGCGTCGGGCGCCGGCTCGACCAGCGACGCCGGCAACCCGGGGGGGAGCGGCGTGCCGACGCCGTCGCGATAGCGGGCCGCATCCTCGACGGCGATGAGGCGCGACTCGCCGGCGATCTTCACCGGCAGCGCCCGCCGTCTCGCGACCAGCTCGTCGATGGCCGCGGCCGCGACTCCCGGCGCCGATCGGGCCTCGATCTCGGCGGCGGTCAGATCGCCGAGGCGGAGCAGCAGGTCGTGCACGGCGTCGATCGAGCGGGCGTGGAATTTCTCGGGCAGCTGCTGGGCGTCGCGCTCGAGCGCCGCCAGCGCCTCCGGATCGACCAGCGTGCGCAGCTCGCCCTCGCCGATGAGCTCGGCCAGCTGCGCCTGATCCACCGACAAGGCGTGCGCGCGCCGCTCGGCCAGTGGCGCGTCGCCGTCGTAGAGGTAGTTGGCGACGTAGCCGAAGAGCAGCGACGCCGCGAAGGGCGACGACTTCTGCACGTCGACGGTGTGGACGCGGACGCTGCGGCTGCGCACGCGCGTCAGCAGGTCGACGAGCGCCGGCAGATCGAACACGTCGCGCAGGCACTCGCGATATGTCTCGAGGATGATCGGGAACGAGCCGAACCGCGCGGCGACGGCGAGCAGGTCGGCGGCGCGCTTGCGCAGCTGCCACAGCGGCGCCCGCGCGCCGGGGCGCCGCTTGGGCAGCAGCAGCGCCCGCCCGGCCGCCTCGCGGAACCGCGCCGCGAACATCGCCGTCGATCCGAGCTGACGCACGACCAGCCGCTCGACGTCATCGGGGTCGGGCACCAGCAACGCCGGGTCGAGCGGCGCGTCGCCCTCGGGCATGCGGATGACGAACCCGTCGTCGCTCCACATCACCTCGGCGTCGAGGCCGCGCTCGTCGCGCAGTTGTGCCGTCACCGCCATCGCCCACGGCGCGTGGACGCGGCTGCCGAACGGCGTCAGCACCGACAGCCGCCAGTCGCCGATCTCGTCCTGCGAGCGCTCGATGAGGATGGTGCGATCATCGGGCACGACGCCGGTGGCGCGCTGCTGATCGTCGAGGTACTGCAGCAGGTTCTCGGCGGCGAGGGCATTCAGCCCGTGGTCGCGCGTCAGGCGCGCCGCCGCCTCCGCCGGGGCCGCGTGACGGAGTTCCCGCGTCAGCTTGCCGATCGCCTGGCCGAGCTCGATCGGACGTCCCGGCCCCTCGCCCTTCCAGAACGGCATCTTGCCGGGCTGGCCGGGGGCCGGCGACACCAGGACGCGGTCGTGGGTGATCTGCTCGATGCGCCAGGTCGAGGCGCCGAGCAGGAACGTCTCGCCGGCCCGCGCTTCGAACACCATTTCCTCGTCGAGCTCGCCGACCCGGGCCCCGTCGCGCGAGCCGTCGGCGAGGAACACGCCGTAGAGGCCACGGTCCGGGATCGTGCCGGCGTTGGCGACCGCCACGCGCTTGGCGCCCTGGCGGGCCTCGATCGTGCCGTTGACGCGATCCCAGGTGACCCGCGGGCGCAGCTCGGCGAACTCGTCGGAGGGATAGCGGCCCGACAGCATGTCGAGCACGCCCTCGAAGACGCGGCGGCTCAGCTCGGCAAACGGCGCCGCGCCGCGCACCGTGGCATAGAGGTCGTCGACCGACCAGTGATCCACCGCGGTCATGGCGACGACCTGCTGGGCCAGCACGTCGAGCGGGTTGCGCGGGTAGCGCGACGGCTCGACCAGGCCCTTGGTCATCGCGCCGGTGACCGCGGCGCAGGCCAGCAGGTCGCCGCGGAACTTCGGGAAGATCACCCCCTCGCTCGTCTCGTCGACGCGGTGGCCCGAGCGGCCGATGCGCTGCAGGCCGCTGGCGACCGACGGCGGCGCCTCGATCTGCACCACGAGATCGATGGCGCCCATGTCGATGCCCAGCTCGAGCGATGACGTCGCCACCAACGCGCGCAGCCGCCCGGCCTTGAGCAGATCTTCGATCTCGGTGCGCTGCGCCCGCGCCAGCGATCCGTGATGCGCCCGGACCAGAGGCTCGCCGGCCAGCTCGTTGAGCGCGGCGGCGAGGCGCTCGGCCAGCCGCCGGCTGTTGACGAAGAGCAGGGTCGATTGGTGCGCCCGCACCAGCTCGAGCAGCCGCGGATGGATCGAGGTCCAGATCGTCTGCACCGGGGCGGCTTGCGCCGCCGGACCGCTCGGCTGTTCCACCGGCTGACCGACCTTGGCCATGTCGGCGATCGGCACGTCGACGGTGATCGCCAGCTTCTTGGGCTCGCGTGCGTCGACGACGGTGACCGGGCGTTCGGTCGGGGCGGCGGCGTCGGCGAATTCGCTGTGCAACGAGGCCTCGACCGGCGCCGGCCGGCGCGGGCCGGCCGGGCGGCGGCGCGCCGAGGCGGCGGCGGTGCCGCCGAGGAAGCGGGCGATCTCGTCGAGGTTGCGCTGCGTGGCCGACAACCCGATCCGCTGGAGCGGCTGCTCGACGAGCCGCTCGAGCCGCTCGAGCGACAGCGCCATGTGGGCGCCGCGCTTGGTCGAGACGAGCGCATGGATCTCGTCGACGATCACCGTGTCGATCGAGCGCAGCCGCTCGCGGGCGTTGGAGGTGAGGAGCAGGAACAGCGACTCGGGCGTGGTGATCAGGATGTCGGCCGGATCGCGCTGGAAGCGCGTGCGTTCGTTGGCCGGCGTGTCGCCGGTACGAATCGACATCGACGGCAGGTGATAGGGCACGCCCTGCGCCGCGGCGAGGTGCGCGATGCCGGCGAGCGGCGCCCGCAGGTTGCGCTCGACGTCGACGGCCAGCGCCTTGAGCGGGGAGAGATAGAGCACGCGGCAACGGGCGTCGCGCTCCGGCACCGCCGAGAACATCAGCCGGTCGAGGCAGGCGAGGAACGCCGTGAGCGTCTTGCCGGTGCCGGTGGGCGCGAGGATCAGCGTCGACTCGCGCCGGGCGATGGCCGGCCAGCCCTGGCGCTGTGGCCGCGTCGGCGCGTCGAAGGCCGCGGCGAACCAGGCCGCGACCGGCGGGTTGAAGAGGGTGAGGACGTTCGACGCCATCGGTCGTATAATGCTTCGGATGTTCGTAGCGCCATCGCCGGTTCCGAGAGCGCGCGAGCATGGGGAGGCCCGACACACGCGATGGGTGATGCTGCCGAAGGATTGATCGACGCCGACCTCCGCATCCAGGAACGGATGGAGGAGTTGGAGCAGGAACGCCGGGCCGCGCGCAAGGCCGCGCCGGCGAAGGACCCAATCAAGGTGCGCGAGCTCGAGTCGTGCCGGCTGGCGCGCATCGAGCTGCAGCGGCAGTTCGACGCCACCGAGCACCCGGCGCGCCGCGAACAGCTCACGGCGGCCGTGGCCGAGCTCGACCGGCGCATGAAGACCCTGGCGGTCTGACCGCCGCCCCCGGGTCGTCGACAGCCCGCACTCTCCGGCGGGCCGTCCTCGGAGCCGCTACGTCCGGCCGAATCGTGCCCGTAGCGCATCGGCCAAGGCCGCCGGCGTGGCCGGCCGCTCGGCTGGATTCTGGGCCAGTGCCTGCAGCACCACCGGACGGAGTCCTTCGGGGAGCTGGTCGGCGTGGCTGAGGCGGCCTTCGGCGTGCGCCACGCCGATGTCCACGAACGAGCCGGCGCCGTAGGGCAGTCGGCCGGTCAGCATCTCGAAGGTCATCACGCCCAGGCTGAAGACGTCGGCCCGTCCGTCAACGGGCTGGCCGCGCAGCTGTTCGGGGGCCATGTAGGCCGGCGTGCCGACGACGGTGGCGCCGACGGTGGCCGTGCCTCCCGCCCCGTCGACCGCCGGCGCCGTCTTGGCCACGCCGAAGTCGAGCACTTTGGGTGCGGCGCCGCTCTCAGGCAGCAGGATGTTCTCGGGCTTCAGGTCGCGATGCAGCACCCCGGCGTCATGCGCTGCCTGCACGCCGGCGGCCACGCCCGCCAGCAGGGCCACGACCTCGTCGGGCGGCAGCACCGGCGTCCGGCGCAGGCGCTGCCGCAGATCCTCGCCCCGGATGTACTCCATCACGATGTAGGCCGCGCCGTCGGCGAAGGTGCCATAGTCGAACACCGCCACCACCGACGGATGCTGCAGGCGGGCCACGACCTGGGCCTCGCGCCGGAAGCGGACGCGGGCATCGGGTGAGCCAAGCAGGTCGGCGCGCACCACCTTGATGGCCACGTCGCGATCGAGACGCACGTCGCGGGCCTTGAACACCGCGCCCATGCCGCCGCGACCGATCTGCGCATCGACCCGGTACTTGCCATCGACGATGGGCGGCAGGCCCGGCACCGGCAGCAGGGCCGCGCCGTCGTCGGGACAGGTGCCGTGGGCCAGCTCCATGCACCGCTGACAGCGCGGGCAGACGCCGAGCGTGGGTTCGGCCCCGCCCAGGGTCGGCGCCGTGTCCGCCCGCGCGCCGGGCTGGCTGGGGAGCCGCTGGCGGACGCGCGACACGTCGAGCCCCATCGCCATCTGCGCCGCGATCGCCGAGAGCAGCGAGCGATCCTCGGGGGCGTACGGCTCGTCGGACTGCTTGGGACCGAGGGCGAGCACGCCGGTCAGCTTCGGCTCGGCGCGTGTTGCCGGCCAGCAGCGGCACCAGCAGGGCGACGTTGGCCGCGGCCAGCCAGCTCCGGTCCTCGGCCGGCAGCCGCGCCGCGCTCGAGCGCTCGTCGTCGAGGAACACCTCGAAGGGCTCACGCGACCAGCGGAGCAGCGTCGACACCCCGCCAGTGGCCGGCAGCGGCGGCACGCCGGCCGGGCGGGCGCCGATGGTCTCGAACTGGCCCGGCGCCACCTCCGCCAGCACCGCCACCGACTCGGGATGCAGCGCCGAATCGACATGGTGGATGACCAGGGCCACGAGCTCGCTGGGATCGGATTCGAACGGCAGCCGTCCGGCCAGCGAGACCAGGATCTCCCGGGCGTCGTACTCGGCCCGGAAGAAGCGGCGGTCGAGCCACCGCTCGGCCGGCTCCCGGTATTTGCGGGCCACGACCAGCAACGCGATCCCCACGGCATAGAAGAGCGGCTGTCCGGTGACGATTTGGGTCAGCGACAGGTCCCGCTGGCGCACCAGCGAGAGCACGAGCGGCACCGCCGGCAAGGCGGTGAGCACGGTCAGCGTGCGCTGGGCCAGCGTGTACTGCAGACTGCGTCGCAGCACCATGCGCGGGCTGAACACGTGCTTCACGGCGACCGAATACGGCAGGCCGAACGCCGGCAGCAGCATCGCCGCGGTCAGGATCAGCGTCGCTGCCCACGGGAGGACCACCGGGCGGTCGAGGAGCAACGTTCCAATGAGCGGGACGCTCTCGGAGATGGCCCAGGCCAACGCGCCGGGCACGCCGGTGTAGACGACGACCATGATCCGCCGCCGCTCGTTCGCGTCGGGATTGCGGCGGTAGCGCCCCAGGCCCTCGACGACGATCGCCGCATTGGCCAGCACCGCCGCGACGAACGTCGTCGACCAGAGCAGCGGCCGGGCGGCGAACCAGGCGAGCGGGCCCGCGACCGCGTCGGCGCCCAGCAGATACAGCGCCGCCAGTCCGTTGGCGGCCAGCAACGGCGAGGACAGCGCGATCAGGCCAGGCGTCAGACCCGGCCAGCGGGCGATGAGCGGCGACGGCGTCGGGAAGTTGAGCACCGTCAACCCGACCACGGGGAAGCCGAGCGGCGCCAGCAGCCACGAGAAGAGCACCAGCGGCTCACGCAGGAAGGAGGGGAGCCAGGCCTCGCCGCCGGCCAGCGCACCGCCGACGGCGACGTTGACGATCATCGTCAGCGTCATGAGCGCCGCGACGTCGCCGCGCACGCGCAGGGCGACCAGGGTCACCGCCGCCAGCAGCGCGGCCACGATGTGCACCGTGCCGCCCAGATGGCGGCGCAACCAGGGTCCCGTGGTGCCGTCGGCCACGTCGGGGAACCACCGCGGCGTCACCTTCAGCTCGATGGCCTGTCCGGACCGCGACACCGTGAGTGTGAACGGCCGGCGCACGTCGAGCCACCAGGTCGTGCGCCAGCCGGCCAACGCCGCTGCGGCGCTGGGCGGCGCCGACAGGTCGAGCCGTGCGCCGCGATCGTCGGCCACCTGCAGCACGCGGTCGCCAGTCCGCAGGCCGGCGAGGTCGGCGGGCCCGCCGGGCATCACCTCGGCCACGTGGGAATCGAGCGGCCGCGACAGGTCGGGCGGACGCGTCAGTCGCAGCGACTGCGGGATCGGCCAGCGGCCCGGCGATCGCGCCGGCCCGCAGGGTGAAGCCGGCACCGGCCGGAAAGGCCGTCGGGCGCGTGACGAACACCTGGACGCCGACATAGAGCGTCGCCAGCACGACGGCGATCCGGACCGCGGTCGTGAGGGCCGGCGACGAGTCCGTGGCGCGGGCGTTCACGTCACTCCGCCACGCCGGCCGGCACCTCGACGCCGAAGGGCGCCAGCAGCGCCGCGAGTCGCTCGCCGCCGGAGTCGCGCAGGTGCACCGGCAGCGCCGGGCGCGGCGCCGGACGGGCCATGGCCGCCGTGATTGCCGCCAGGTAGGCGTCGGCCATGTGCTCCAGCGTGTGATGCGCGTGCCAGTAGCGGCGTGCCGCCAGGCCGAGTCGTGCCCGCCGGTCGGGATTGCGCGCCAGTTCGGCCAGCGCCGCCAGCAGCCCGGTGCCCTCTTCGAGGATCGGCACGGCGACGGCGATGGGATCGGCGCCGGTGCTGCGCCATCCGCGCGGATCGATCACCGGCACCTCGTGCTGGTGTGCCAGGTCGGTGATGATGGTCGGGCGCCCGGCGGCGACCGCCCGCAGCCACGACGCCGACGTCTCGCGGTTGGTCGGCCACCGCAGGCAGCAGCAGATGTCAGCGGCCTGCAGGTGGGCCGGCAGTTCGGCATCGGGGACGAAGCCGGTGAAGTGGACGCGGTCGGCGATGCCCTGCACGGCGGCGTCGTCGGCCACGTCGTAGTGCAGTGCCGGGGTGCCGACCATCAGCACCTGGAGTTCGGGGTGAGCGGGGGCCAGCGCCGCCACTGCCTCGAGCACTTGCGGCAGCCGCTTCTCCGGGGTGAGTCCGCCGAAGGCGCCGACCACGAGATGCTGCGGGCCCAGACCGTGCCGGGCCCGGACCTGGGCCGCCGATACCGCGTTGGCCGTCGCCAGCGGATCCGCGATGCCCATGGGCACCGATTGCACCGGCGCCTGGTGCTCGTCGGCCAGGCGGCGGGCGAGGGCGTCGCTGTGCACGACCGTGAGCCGCGCCGATCGCAGCAGCAGATGGATGTGCGGCCACAGCCCGAACAGCGAGCCGCCGAGCCCCTCGGCCACCAGACGGCCGGCGTCGGGCGGGGCGGCCGGATGGTTTGCTGTGAACTCCTGCAGGTAGTCGTCGCGGCGGGCGTCCCATCGGCCCAGCAGCGCCTGGGCGCGGGCCTGGTGCACCTGGGCGTCGTGCAACACGACCACGCCCGGGTAGCGGAACAGGTAGCCCCACATGTAACCGTGACAGGCAGCGTTGCCGAGCTGGTAGATCACCAGGTCGTACGGGGCCCGCCGGTGGCGCCACACGAAGTCCTGCGCGCCCAGGATCGCGTCGCCGGGATCGGCGCCCTGATCGGGGTCCACGTACACGTCCACCGTGAGACCGCGCGCCCGCAGCGCCGGCAGGATCTCCGCCGAGTACGCGGCGATGCCAGAGGAGGACGGCGGCATCGGGCTGAACCACGCGATCCGCGGGCCGGGCCGGCCCGCGGGCGTGTCCAGCGGTGGCGCCGTCACCCGCGTCCCCCCACAATTACTCGTGGGTAGGGCGTTTGACTGTGCCCGCCGTGGTTGACTACCATCTACCGACTCTTGCGAAATTCTTCACAAGCGTTCGTGACCAGCAATTCGGACCGCGCGCGCGGTGGACGACAGGAATAGGTATGGAAGGCTGGGGCGGCATCGCCATCATGGTCGCGCTCGGCCTGGGATTCGGAGTGGTGTCGGTCATCCTCTCCTACTTCCTGGGCCCGCGGCATCCTACACCTGAAAAACTCGCGCCCTACGAGTGCGGCATGCCGCCGGTGGGCGATGCCCGCGAGCGCCAGTCGGTCAAGTTCTACCTGATCGCCATGATCTTCCTGCTCTTCGACATCGAGGTGGCGTTCCTCGGCCCGTGGGCGATGGCGCTGCGTGATCTCGGCTGGCCCGGCTTCGTCCAAATCCTCGTGTTCTTCATGATCCTGGCGGTGGCGTTCGTGTACGTCTGGCGCAAGGGCGTGCTCGACTGGGGGCCCGAGAGCGACCCCGACTACGTGCGTCCGCCCCGGCCGGGACCGGCCGTCGTCAAGAGATACGTGCTATGGGACTCGAGACTGATCTTCCCGAGATCCCGGTGCTCACCACCACCCTCGAGAAGGTGGTGCAGTGGAGCCGGCGCTCGGCCATCTGGCCAGTGACGTTCGGCCTGGCCTGCTGTGCCATCGAGATGATGTCGATGGCCTCGAGCCGCTACGACATCTCGCGTTTCGGCGCCGAGGTGTTCCGCGGCTCGCCGCGCCAGTCGGACCTGATGATCATCGCCGGCCGGCTGTCGCGCAAGATGGCGCCGGCGCTGCGCCGCATCTACGACCAGATGCCCGAGCCCAAGTGGGTGATCTCGATGGGCGCCTGCGCCTCGTGCGGCGGCGTGTTCGACAACTACTCGATCGTCCAGGGCTCCGATCAGGTGGTGCCGATCGACGTGTACGTCCCCGGCTGTCCGCCGCGTCCGGAGGCGGTGATCTACGGCATCGTCATGCTGCAGAAGAAGATCGACGCCTCGAAGATGTAGTCGGATGGACGCCCAGGCTCACATCGATCTGCTGAAGACCCTGGTGCCGGCGGCTGAGATCACCGTCGCCGCCGCCGCCGACGACGCGGTCACCCCGGGACTGTGGGTGCCGGCCGCCGACATCGTCGACGTCTGCCGTGCCCTGCGCGATGCGCCCGGCCTCGAGTACGTCGCGTTCTCGAACGTGACGTGCGTCGATCACCATCCGCGGCGGACACCGCGCTTCGACGTCGTCTACCACCTGGTGTCGCCGCACCGTCGGGCCCGCCTGCGCCTGAAGGTGCTGCTCGCGCTCGACCAGCCGATCGCGACGGTCACGGGCGTGTGGCCGGGCGCGGGCTGGCCGGAGCGCGAAGTCTACGACCTGTTCGGCATCGTCTTCGAGGGTCACCCGGATCTCCGCCGGCTGATGATGACCGAGGACTGGGAAGGCCACCCGCTGCGCAAGGACTACCCGGTGCAGGTCCGCAAGGACGCCCAGACCTACATGCCCCTCCAGGTGACGGCCGAAGAGTTCCGCGCCAACATGGAGCGCGACCGCTACTCGCGGACGCGGCCGAAGTGACCGTGTCCACGACCGACGGCGCGCGCCGCACCAAGGTGGCCGAGGGGCTGCGGGCGGCGGCGGCCACCCACGAGCGGCTGGCGGCGGGGCCGGCGGTCGAGGCGGTGGCGGCAACGGCGGCCGCCATCGTGACCTCGCTGGCGGCGGGCGGCACGGTGCTCGTCTTCGGCAATGGCGGCAGCGCCGCCGATGCCCAGCACGTCGTCGCCGAGCTGGTCGGCCGCTTCGTCAAGAACCGGCGCGCCTTGCCGGCCGTGGCGCTGACCACCGACACCAGCATCCTGACCGCCGTCGGCAACGACTTCGGCTTCGATCAGGTGTTCGCCCGGCAGATCGAGGCGCTGGGGCGGCCCGGCGACGTCGCCGTCGGCATCACCACCAGCGGCGATTCGCCCAACGTGCTGCGGGCGCTCGAAGCGGCCCGGGCCCGCGGGCTGGTCACGGTGGCGCTGACCGGCAAGTCGGGCGGTGGCGCCGGCCAGCTCGCCGAGATCCACATCAACGTGCCCGAGACGGTCACGGCGCGGATCCAGGAAGCGCACACCACGATGCTGCACCTCGTGTGCCAGCTGGTCGACGACGAGCTGGAAGGCTAGAGGGCTGGGACCGGAGCATGGCCGAAGTACGCACGGAAACGATGACCGTCAACATGGGGCCGCAGCACCCCAGCACGCACGGCGTGCTGCGGCTGGTGCTCGAGCTCGACGGCGAGACCGTCGTCTCGGTCTCGCCGACCATCGGCTTCCTGCACACCGGCATCGAGAAGACCGCCGAACAGAAGAAGTGGCAGCAGGTGATCCCGCTGGTCGAGCGCATGGACTACCTCGGCGCGCAGTCGAACAGCTTCGCCTACTGCCTGTCGGTCGAGAAGCTGCTCGGGATCGACGTGCCGCAGCGGGTCAAGGACATCCGCGTGCTCATCGCCGAGCTGCAGCGGATCAGCAGCCACCTGGTGTGGTTCGGGACGCACGGCATGGAAATCGGCGCGATCACGGTGATGCTCTACGCCTTCCGTGAACGCGAGCTGCTCATGAACCTCAACGAGATGCTGGCCGGGTTCCGCTTCTTCCCGAGCTACATCCGGGTCGGCGGCCTGCGCGAGGACATCCCGCGCGGGTTCAAGGAAGCGGTGAGCGAGTTCCTCGATCGCTTCCCGGGCAAGCTCGACGAGTACGAGACGCTGATCACCAAGAACCCGATCTGGCTGGATCGGACCCGCGGCGTCGGCACCATCACCCTCGCCGACTGCTACGCCTGGGGGCTGTTCGGGCCGGTCGCCCGCGCCGCCGGCAGCGACTACGACGTGCGCCGGGCGTTTCCCTACAGCGGCTACGAGACCTACACGTTCGACGTCATCGGCGCCAGCAACGGCGACGTCTACGACCGCTACCTGACCCGCGTCGCCGAGATGCGCGAGTGCGTCAAGATCTGCCGCCAGGCGCTCGAGCGCATCGATCCGGTGGGTGAGTGGCAGGTCGCGGACCGCAAGATCGCGCCGCCGCCCAAGGACGAGGTCTACACCGAGATGGAGGCGCTGATTCAGCACTTCCTGATCTACTCGCAGGGCTTCAACGTCCCGGCCGGTGAGGCCTATGTACCGGTGGAGGGCCCGCGCGGCGAGCACGGCACCTACGTGGTCTCCGACGGGTCGAACCGCCCGTGGCGCGTGCACATGCGCTCGCCCGGGCTGATGGCCAGCCAGGCGCTGCACAAGTTCATCGTCGGCGGGATGATCGCCGACGTCATCGCGGTGATAGGGTCGCTCGACGTGGTGATGGGGGACGTGGATCGATGAGTTTTCATCCCGCGATGCCGTACGGCACCGAACGCTGGCATCGCTCGGAGCGCCAGACGCTGCCCGAGGGGCCGGAGTTCGTCTTCACGTCCGAGCGCCGCGCCGAGTTCGAGCGGCTGGCGGCGATGTATCCGCCCGAGCACCGGCGCTCGTCGGTGCTCTACGCCCTCTACCTCGCCCAGGACCAGCAGGGCTACATCAGCGGCAACGCCGCCCGGCACGTCGCCGAGGTGGTCGGCATCACCACCGCCGACGTCGAGGACGTCGTCAGCTACTACGTGATGTTCCACCGCACTCCGGTCGGCAAGTACGTGCTGCAGGTGTGCACGACGCTGTCGTGCGCACTGGCCGGCGCCGAGCGGGTCGTGGAGCGGATGGAGCAGGTCCTCGGCGTCAAGGCCGGCCAGACCGATGCCTCGGGGATGTTCACCATCATGCCGATGGAGTGCCTCGGCGCCTGCGACAAGGCGCCGGTGGTGATGGTCAACAACGTCCACTGGCACGAAGAGCTGATGCCCGACCAGGTGCCGGCGTTCCTCGAGGGGATGCGCAAGGACGGGCTGACGGCGCTGAACGGCTGCCACCTCGACGTCGAGCATCGCAGCGACGCGGCCGGGAAGTCGACCGTGCCGGTGCAGCCGCCCTCCGTCAACGGCTACGAGCCGGTGCTGACCAAGTACGCGTTCACGCCCGGCGGCGCCACGCTCGAGCACTACCTGCAGCACCAGCAGGGCTACGAGGGGTTGAAGAAGGCGTTGGCGATGACGCCCGACCAGGTGATCGAGCAGGTCAAGGCGTCGGGGCTGCGCGGCCGCGGCGGCGCCGGCTTCCCGACCGGGCTCAAGTGGCAGTTCGTCGACAAGAAGTCGCCCAAGCCGAAGTACATCGTCTGCAATGCCGACGAGAGCGAGCCGGGCACCTTCAAGGATCACCTGCTGATGGAGCGCAACCCGCACCTGCTGGTCGAGGGCTGCCTGATCGGCTGCCACGCCATCGGCGCCAAGGTCGCCTACATCTACATCCGCGGCGAGTTCTACCATCTGTTCCCGGTGCTGCAGCAGGCCATCGACGATGCCCGCGCCGCCGGCTATGTCGGCACGAACATCCTCGGCAGCGGGTGGGACTGCGAGGTCTACCTGCACCGCGGTGCCGGCGCCTACGAGGCCGGCGAGGAGACCGCGTTGCTCGACTCGCTCGAGGGCAAGCGCGCCCAGCCGCGCTTCAAGCCGCCGTTCCCGGCCGTGTCCGGCCTGTGGGACTGCCCGACCGCGGTCAACAACGTCGAGACGCTGTGCAACGCGCCGCTGGTGATGACCCGCGGGGCGGAATGGTTCGCCGCGCTCGGCCCCGAGAAGAACGGCGGCCCGAAGCTGTTCTGCGTCAGCGGCCAGGTCAAGCGCCCCGGCGTCTTCGAGGCGCCGATGAACGTGTCGCTGCGCGAGCTGATCGACGACTACGCCGGCGGCATGCGCGACGGCCACACCATGAAGGCGGTGATTCCCGGCGGCTCGTCGGTGCCGATCCTCCTGCCCGATCAGATCGACATCCCGGCCAGCTTCGACGCCATCCAGCAGGCCGGCTCGCTGCTCGGCTCGGCCGCCATCATGGTCCTCGACGACACCGTCGACATGGTGTGGCTGGCCGACAACCTGCTGCACTTCTACCGCCACGAATCGTGCGGCAAGTGCACGCCGTGCCGCGAGGGCACCGACTGGCTCTACAAGCTGCTGCAGCGGATGCTCAACGGCGAAGGCTCGGCCCGCGACAT
Organism: uncultured Acidobacteriota bacterium; assembly: GCA_963786365.1. GTDB lineage: Bacteria > Acidobacteriota > Vicinamibacteria > Vicinamibacterales > UBA2999 > CAWAYR01. The sequence goes on along the minus strand of CAWAYR010000015.1, from coordinate 38,944 downwards.
CACCCTGCTCAAGAGCGTCGCCGACCAGATCAACGGCAAGACGCTGTGCGCGTTCGGTGACGCGGCGGCGACGCCGGTGCTGACGACGTTGAAGCTGTTCAAGCACGAGTACGAGACCTACGCCCGGGGCGAGCGGCCGGCGGCCGCCGACTACCGCGCCGTCGCAGCCCACCGGCGCGCACCACTAGGACGCGAGGAGCCTTCCGACCAACGCCATGATCGACTGGGCCTTTTCCCTGTTTCGTCCGCCGAACAACTGGTGGGTGGCCTACGCCGCCCTGGTCGGCGGGCTGTTCCTGGCGCTGCAGATGTCGGCGGCGGTGATGGTCTACGCCGAGCGCAAGGTGGCGGCGCTGATGCAGCAGCGCTACGGCCCGTGGCTGGTCGGCCCCAAGGGCCTGCTGCAGCCGATTGCCGACATCGTCAAGCTCTTCTTCAAGGAGGAGCTGCAGCCCAAGGCCGCCGACCGGCTGCTGTTCTCGCTGGCGCCGATCATCTCGGTCGCGACCTGCTTCATCGCCTTCGCCCCGGTGCCGTTCGGCGCCACGACGACGCTGTTCGGCTGGCTCGACGAGCCGATCGCCCTGCAGGTCGCCGACCTCAACGTCGGCGTGCTGTTCGTCTTCGCCATCTCCTCGATCGGCGTCTACGGCATCGTGCTGGCCGGGCTGGGCCAGCAACTCCAAGTACTCGCTGCTCGGCGGGCTGCGCAGCTCGGCGCAGATGATCAGCTACGAGCTGGCCTTACGGCATGGCGCTGGCCACGATGGTGCTGCTGGCCGGGTCGATGTCGTTCCGCGAGATCGTCGACGCGCAGCAGGGCTACTACTTCGGGCTCGATCCCGCGCTGGAACGTTTCGTGATGTTCCCGTGCGGACTCATCGCCTTCCTGCTGCTCTTCACCGCCGGGGTCGCCGAGACCAACCGCGCGCCGTTCGACTTCCCCGAAGCCGAGCAGGAGCTGGTCGCCGGCTATCACACCGAGTACAGCTCGATGCGCTTCGCCATGTTCTTCATGGCCGAGTACATCAACATGGTCACGGTGTCGGCGGTGGCGGTGAACCTGTTCCTCGGCGGCTGGCACGGTCCGCTCATCCCCGAGGCCTACGGCTGGTTGTGGTTCCTGATCAAGCTGTCGGTGCTGCTCTTCATCTACCTGTGGCTGCGCTGGACGCTGCCGCGGGTGCGCTACGACCAGCTGATGACCCTGGGGTGGAAGGTGTTGCTGCCGATCGCCACCGTCAACTTGCTGGCGACAGCGGCGGGGGTGATCTACTTTGACCTCTGATCTGCTGCTCTTCTATCTCTTCGCCGCCATCGCCGTCGGCGGCTCGCTGCTGGTCGTCGGGCAGCGCAACCCGATTTACAGCGTGGTGGCGATCGTCGGGTCGTTCTGCGGCCTGTCGGGCCTCTACGTGCTGCTCGAGGCGCCGTTCGTCGCCGTCGTGCAGATCATCATCTACGCCGGCGCCATCCTGGTCCTCTTCCTGTTCACCGTGATGCTGCTCAACGCCTCGCGCGAAGATGCCGGCGAGTGGGATCGCACGCATCCCTACTACCGGCCCGGCCCGACCCGGGTCGGCGCCGTGCTCGCCGTGGTCCTGCTGGTGCAGCTGGTGTGGGCGTTCTCGCGGCTCGACGTCCTGAGCGAGGGCGTCGGCGAGACCCAGCCGGCGGCGTCGAGCGTGCGGCTGCTCGGCCGCGTGCTCTTCACCGACTACATGTTCGCCTTCGAAGTGACCTCGATCCTCATCATCGCGGCGATGGTCGGCGCGGTCGTCCTGGCCGGAAAGAAAGGACAGTAGCGATGGTCCCCATCAGCCACTACCTGATCCTGTCCGGGCTGCTCTTCGCCATCGGCACCGCCGGGGTGTTCCTGCGCCGCAACGTCATCACCCTGCTGCTGTCGGTCGAGGTGATGCTCAACGCCGTCAACCTGACGTTCGTGGCCTTCGGCCGCCAGCAGGGCACCGTCGACGGGCAGATCATCACCTTCTTCGTCATGACCGTCGCCGCCGCCGAGGCGGCCGTCGGCCTGGCGATCGTCATCGCCCTCTTCCGCCATCGGGAATCGCTCAGCCCCGAGGCGTTCACGAACCTCAAGTGGTGACGCCGTGCTCGCGCTGATTCCGCTCCTCCCGCTGCTCGGCTTCCTGGTCAACGCCAGCGTCGGGCGGCGCCTGTCGAAGGGCCTGTCGGGCGGGCTGGCCTGCGTGGTGATGCTGGCCTCGTTCGCGGTCGCCGGTGCTCCAGGTGATGGCGCTGGCCGGGCTGCCGGCCGACGGCCGCGAGATCGTCCAGACGGTGTTCACCTGGATCACGTCCGGTGACTTCACGCTCGACCTGACGTTCCGCCTCGACCCGCTGTCGGCGCTGATGATCCTGGTCATCACCGGCATCGGCTCGCTCATCCACATCTACTCGACCGCCTACATGCACGAGGAGAGCGACGCCGACTACGCGCGGTTCTTCTCCTACCTGAACCTGTTCGTCTTCTTCATGCTGGTGCTGGTGCTCGGCTCGAACCTCCTGGTGATGTTCGTCGGCTGGGAGGGCGTCGGCCTGTGCTCGTACCTGCTGATCGGCTTCTACTACGTGAAGAAGTCGGCCGGCGACGCCAGCAAGAAGGCGTTCATCGTCAACCGCGTCGGCGACTACGCGTTCGTGCTCGGCACGCTGCTGGCGTTCGTCACCTTCGGCACGCTCGACTTCCAGCTGATCGCCGCCAAGGCGACGCCGATGGCGCCGGAAGTGGCGTTCGGCACGCTGAGCCTGATCACGCTGCTGATGTTCGTCGGCGCCACCGGCAAGTCGGCGCAGATTCCCCTCTACACCTGGCTGCCCGACGCGATGGAGGGCCCGACGCCGGTGTCGGCGCTGATCCACGCGGCGACGATGGTCACCGCCGGCGTCTACATGATCGGCCGCAACGCCGTGCTCTTCGAGCACGCGCCGATCACCCTGGGCATCGTCGCCGCCGTCGGCGCCGCGACGGCGCTCTTCGCCGGCACCATCGGCCTGGTGCAGAACGACATCAAGCGGGTGCTGGCCTACTCGACCGTCTCTCAGCTCGGCTACATGTTCCTGGCGATGGGCGTCGGCGCGTTCGGCGCCGGCATCTTCCACCTCTACACCCACGCCTTCTTCAAGGCCTGTCTGTTCCTCGGCTCCGGCGCCGTCATCCACGCGCTGCACGGCGAGCAGGACATCCGCCACATGGGCGGATTGAAGCCGCACCTGCCGATCACCTACTGGACCTTCCTGGTCGCCTCGCTGGCCATCGCCGGCGTGCCGCTGCTCGCCGGGTTCTTCTCGAAGGACGAGATCCTGTTCGAGACCTTCCGCCACGGCCACACCTGGCTGTGGGTGATCGGCGCGCTGACGTCGCTGCTCACCGCCACCTACATGTTCCGGCTGGTCTTCCTGACCTTCCACGGCCAGCGCCGGACGGCACCGCGCCGCCGCCGGTCACGGCCACGCCGTCACGGGCATTCGCCTTCGCCTCACGGCTCCGGCGTGACCAGCGCCGCGCACGGCCATGCGCACGGCGCACGGCCACGCCGGCACTGCACGATGCGCCGGCGCCGATGGCGCTGGCCCTCATCGTCCTGGCCCTCGGCTCGGTGCTGGCCGGCTATCTCGGCGTGCCCCACGCGCTCGGCGGACACAACGCCCTGGGCGAGTGGCTGCACCCGTCGTTCACCGCGACGTCGCGGGCGCTGGCCGAGTGCAACGTGCCGGTGGCGCTGCCAGGCGCTCCGGCCGGCATGACCCTGGCCGAGTGTGCGCCGGGTGACGCCGTGCCGGCCGTGGCCTCGTCAGCGCGCCACCGCGGCCGAGCGGGCGTTGCCGGCGGGAGCGCTGCACCGCGCAGGAGCCGGCCGCGGCGGCCGCCGGACATGAAGCCGGGGCCGAGGACGAGACCGCGCTCGAGCTCACGCTGATGGGCGTGTCGTCGCTCATCGCCCTGATCGGCATCGCGCTGGCGTTCTTCCTGTGGCTGAAGAACCCGCGGATTCCCGATTCGCTGGCGGCGCAGTTCCCGGGTCTGCATCGCCTGCTGCTCAACAAGTACTACGTCGACGAGATCTACGACGCCGCCATCGTCCATCCGATCCAGCGGGCCTCGACCGAGGGGTTGTGGAAGGGGATGGACGTCAAGGTGGTCGACGGCGCGGTCAACCTCGCCGGGTATCTGGTCGCCGGCGTCAGCGCGGTGCTGCGGCTGACGCAGACCGGGTCGGTGCGCAGCTACGCCGCCTCGACGTTCGTCGGGGTCGTGCTCGTGCTCGGCTACTACCTGTGGAGATCGTGACCGTGACCGGTGTGCCGATCCTGACGCTGCTCGTCGCGCTGCCCCTGGCCGGCGCGCTGCTGCTGCTCGCGCTGCCCAATCGCGACGGCGCCAAGGACGACACCGTCCGGTGGGCCGACGCTCGGGTGTGTCGCTGGTGACGTTCCTGGTGTCGCTGGGGCTGTGGGCCGGCTTCGACGCCTCGGCCGCCGCGCCGGCGTTCCAGGCGGTCGAGCGCCACGCCTGGATTCCGACCTTCGGCATCGACTACTACGTCGGCATCGACGGCATCAGCCTGATGCTGCTGGTCCTGACCACGTTCCTCACGCCGATCGCGCTGCTGTCGTCGTGGGAGGGCATCCACGAGCGGGTCAAGGCGTTCTCGATCTTCATGCTGCTGCTCGAGGCGGCGATGATCGGGGTGTTCATCTCGCTCGACCTGTTCCTGTTCTACGTGTTCTGGGACTTCATGCTCATCCCGATGTACTTCCTGATCGGGATCTGGGGCTACGACCAGCGCATCTACGCCTCGATCAAGTTCCTGCTCTACACGATGGCCGGCAGCGTCCTGATGCTCGTCGCCATCATCGGCATCGCCTGGCTGCACCAGCAGGCGACCGGGCAGTACAGCTTCGACCTGCTCAAGCTCTACGAGCTGCGCGTCCCCGAGACGCTGCAGTACTGGTTCTTCCTGGCGTTCGCCGTCGCCTTCGCCATCAAGGTGCCGCTCTTCCCGTTCCACACCTGGCTGCCCGACGCCCACGTGCAGGCGCCGACGCCCGGCTCGGTGATCCTGGCGGGCGTCCTGCTGAAGATGGGCGGCTACGGCTTCATCCGCTTCGCCTTCCCGCTCTTCCCCGAAGCCGCGCTGGCGTTCGCGCCGCTCCTGGCCACGCTGGCGGTCATCGCCATCGTCTACGGCGCGCTGGTCGCCATGGTGCAACCCGACATGAAGAAGCTGGTCGCCTACTCGTCGGTGAGCCACATGGGCTTCGTCGTGCTCGGCATCGCGGCGATGAACGTCCAGGGCGTGCAGGGCGCCACCTACCAGATGCTGGCCCACGGCGTCAGCACCGGCGGGCTCTTCGCGGTGGTCGGGATGCTGTCCGATCGCCGCCACACCCGGCTGATTTCCGAGTTCGGGGGCCTGAAGGCGGTGATGCCGCGGCTGACCGCCGCCTTTCTCGTCATCACCCTGGCCTCGGTCGGGTTGCCCGGCCTCAACGGCTTCGTCGGCGAGTTCCTGATCATGCTCGGCGCGTTCCGCTGGGATCCGCGCTTCGTCGTCGTCGCCGGGCTCGGGGTGATCCTCTCGGCGGTCTACATGCTGTGGATGTTCCAGCGGGTCTATTACGGCGCGGTGACCAACGCCGAGAACAGCCACCTGAAGGATCTCAGCGTCCGCGAATGGGCGGTGATCGGCCCGTTGTGCGCGCTGTCGATCGTCATGGGCGTGGTCCCCAACCTGTTCCTGGCGCCGATGGAGCCGGCGGTGACCCGCATCGTGCAGCGGCTCGAGGCGCGCGAGCCGATGCGCGTCGACGCCGGCTGGCGCGGATGGTTCTCGAGTGTCCCGCCGCCGGCCGTGGCCGCGACCACCCGCAGCGGCGAGGGGAACGCAAGTAATGTTCAACAGCGCCTTCGACGCCGTGGTGCCGGTCATCTGCGTCGCGCTGGCCGGCCTCTTCGTCCTGCTCGCCGAGGCGTTCCGCGAGAAGGGCGAGCGCATGCCGATCGGCGGCCTGGCCCTGATCGGCCTGGTCGGTGCCGGCGTCGCCTCGGTGCTGCTGTGGGACCGCAACGCGACCAGCTTCGGCGTGGTCACGGCCGACAACTTCGCGCTGTTCGTCAACCTGGTCCTGGTGGTCGTCGGCATCCTCACGGTCGTGTTCTCGTCGCAGACCATCGAGCGCGACGGGCTGCCGGCCGGGGAGTACTACGCGCTGATCCTCTTCGCCATCGTCGGCATGATGCTGATGGCGCAGGCCACCGACCTGCTGCTGGTGTTCCTGGCCCTCGAGACCATGTCGATCGCCGTCTACGTGCTGACCGGACTGCGCCGCGACCAGACCAACGCCATCGAAGCGGCGTTCAAGTACTTCCTGCTCGGCGCCTTCGCCAGTTCCTTCTTCCTCTACGGCATCGCCTTCGTCTTCGGCGTGACCGGCACGACCCACCTCGATCGCGCTGGCGCCGCCATCGCCGCCCAGTCGATGTCGGGCAATCCGATGCTGCTGCTGGCGATTGGCCTCCTGATCGTCGGTTTCGCCTTCAAGGTCGCGGCCGTCCCCTTCCACATGTGGTCGCCCGACGCCTACGAGGGCGCGCCGGCCGTGGTCACCGGCTTCATGTCGACGGGCGTGAAGGCGGCGGCGGTGGCGGCGTTCGCGCGGCTGTTCCTCTCGACGCTGAGCCCGATGGTCGCCGACTGGACGCCGGTGCTGTGGGCGATCGCCGCCGCGACGATGGTGGTCGGCACGGTGGTCGGCGTGTCGCAGACCAACCTCAAGCGCATGCTGGCCTATTCCAGCATCGCCCACGGCGGCTACCTGCTGGTGGCGATCATCGCCGCCAACGACGTCGGCAAGGCGTCGCTGCTGTTCTACCTGGCGTCGTACGCGGTCACCAACGTCGGCGCCTTCGGCATCATCGCCCTGCTCGGCTCGCGCCACCAGGGCAACGACGAGCTGCGCGACTACGCCGGGCTGGCGCATTCGCATCCCGGGCTGGCGGCGCTGATGACGATCTTCCTGCTGTCGCTCGGCGGGTTCCCGCCGACCGCCGGCTTCATCGCCAAGTGGTACACCTTCAGCGCCGCGGTCAGCGCCGGCTATTACGGCCTGGCGATCATCGGCGTGCTGTCGAGCGTCGTGTCCGTCTACTTCTACCTGCGCATCGTGGTGATGATGTACATGTCCGACCGCGACGCCCGGCCGGTGCCGCCGCCGATCTCGCGCGTCGCCCTGGCCGGCCTGGTGGCCTCGGTCGCCGCGGTGCTGTGGCTCGGCGTGCTGCCGGCGCCGGTGATCGCCTGGGCGGAACGGTCGATTTCGACGATCTTCTGAGCGGCCTGCGGCTTCGCCTCGAGGCCACGCGGATCGTCGATGGCGGCGGCTGGCGGCTAGCGGTTCATCTTCGAAACGGTGGATGGCCGCTGGCTGATGACGACACTGGCGGCGAGGGACTGACCGCGCTCAGTCAGGCGCGGCGAGCGACGTCAGCTGTGTGTCGTCGCCGGTCGACGGTGCGCAGATCCAGCACCACGGCTCCGTCGTGGATGCGCGCGATGATCGGCGTCTCGCGCTCGCGCAGCCACGTTCTCGAGCCGATCGGCGCTCCAGCCGTCGCGCGACAGGCGCACCAGCGCCGTCGGCACGGTGACGCCGGGAGCGCTGCCGCCGCCGACCGCCGACTCGCCGTCGATCACCGAGGCCTGCCATCCCTGCGAGGCGAGCCGTCCGGCGAGCGCCTCGGCACGGACCCGGAGCTGCTCGACCGGCGCGTGCAGCATCCGCAGCACCGGCACGGTCTGGTGTGCCCGGCCGGCCCAGTGCTCGACCAGCGTGCCCTCGAGCGCGGCGTAGGTCAGCTTGTCGACGCGCAACGCCCGCATCAGCGGATGCTTCCGCACCCGATCGACCAGGGCGGCGCGTCCGAGGACGAGACCGGCTTGCGGTCCGCCGAGCATCTTGTCGCCGCTCACGCACACGATGTCGACGCCGGCGGCGAGCGAGGCCTGCACCGTCGGCTCCCAGGTCGACTCGGGATCGAGATTGCCCGAGCCGAGATCCTCGGCCAGCGGCACGCCGGCGGCGCGGGCCGCGGTCACGAGGTCGGCCAGCGGCGGCCGCTCGGTGAAGCCCTCGATCCGGAAGTTGGAGGGATGGACGCGCAGCCACAGCGCGGTCTGCGGACCGGTCGACGCGGCGTAGTCGGCGACGCGGGTGCGATTCGTCGTCCCGACTTCGCGCAACACGGCGCCCGACTGCGCCATCACGTCGGGGACACGGAAGCCGCCGCCGATCTCGACCAGTTCGCCTCGTGAGATCAGCACCTCGCGCCCGCGGGCCAGCGCGGCGAGCAGCAGCAGCATCGCCGCGGCGTTGTTGTTGACCACCACGGCCGCCTCGGCGCCGGTCAACGCCGTGAGCAGGCGCTCGGCGTGCACGGCGCGCGACCCGCGGGTCCCGGCCGCCAGGTCGTATTCGAGGGTGGCGTAGCCGCGCGCCACCTCGCCGATGCGGGCCAGCGCCGCCTCGGCCAGCGGCGCCCGGCCCAGATTGGTGTGGATGACGACGCCGGTGGCGTTGATCACCGGGCGCAGCGTCCCGCGTGCGGCCGCGCCCAGGCGGGCGGCGGCGTCGATCTCCACGCTGGCGGCGACCCGGTCGCGATCGCCGCCGGCGGCACCGGCGGTCAGCGCGGCGCGGGCGTCGGCCATGCTCTCCCGCAGCGCGGTCACGGTGGCGTCACGCCCGTAGCGCGCGTCGAGGAGGCGCACACCGGGCCGCTGCAGCAGGACGTCGATGGAGGGGAGCGTGCGAAGGTCGGCCATCGCGGTGCCGTCTTGCGGGTGCTGGCGGTTCAGGATACCATCCTCACTCCCGCGTGCTCGCGTGGTTGCGCGCCGTGATCGCGATGCCCGACGACCCCGCTCCCGCTCCTCCCGCTCCTCCCGCTCCCGTACCCACGCGGCGGCCGCTCGAGCGCTTCTGGCCGTACCTGGAGCTGACCGAGACGCCGACCGACGACGAGCTCGCCGCGCTCGATCCCGATCTGCACGCCGCCCTCTTCGGGGCGCGCAACCTGCCGTTCTCGGTCACGCTGGTCTTCCCGCCGTTCGAGGGCGCGCGCTACGACGAGGCCGTCGCCCGCGCCAAGGCGTCGGCCGAGTATCGCGAGGTCGGCAGCGGCGAGGCGCGACGGCATCGGGCCCGCTTCTTCTCGTCCGACGCGGCGGCGCTTCGCGATCTCTATTCCCTGGTCGGCGACCTGCCACAGACCGACGTGCTGCTCGACGACCGGCCGATCCCGTTCGCGCGTGAGCTGTGGCTGCCGCTGCTCTGGCTGCAGCTCCTGAGGTAGCGCCGTGCCGCCGCCGACGACGAGCGAGTTCGACCGTCAGCTCCGCGAGCTCGAAGCGGAGATCAAGAAGCTCGAGGTCGAGTACAACCTGTTCTTCGCCGGGCGGCTGCCCAAGCTGCCGTGGGAGACGCGGTCGCGGGTCGAAGCGCTGGTCAAGCGCTACGACCGGCTGCAGATTCAGAACACCGCCGAGCGCTTCCGGTTCCAGGGACTGCAGTCGCGCTTCAGCGCCTTCTGCGACTTGTGGGAGCGCAGCCTGAAGGCGCGCGAGGGCGCGCGGCCCAGCATGCGCGGCCGCGGCACCGAGCCGCCACCGCCGCCGCCGGTGCGGCCGACCCGCGAACCCGAGACCGCCGCCGAGTCGCCGCCGCGTGCCGTCGTCGCCAGCCTGCGCGACCCGGCCACCGAAGCCGAGAAGGTCAAGGCGCTGTACGAGCAGCTGCGTGAGGCGCGCCGACAGTCGGGCGAGTCGGAAGTGCCGTTCGAGCGGTTCCAGGAAGTGGTGCGGGCGCAGATCTCGAAGCTGGGACGCGACGGCGGCGAAGTGGTGTTCAAGGTGAGCACCAAGGACGGCCGCGTGGCGTTCACGGCGAAGCCGGCGGGCGGCGAGAGCGACGAATCGTGAGGGGGAGAGGGCGGAGCGGAGAGCCGGGCGGAGGTCCGGCGCCAGCCTCTCGACTGGCGCCGGGCGGATTCAGTGGTTCAGACGAGCTGGACGTTGCCCGCTTGCGGTCCCTTCGGACCATCGACGATTTCGAACTCGACGCCCTGGCCTTCTTCGAGCGACCGGAAGCCTGAGCCCTGGATCGCCGAGTAGTGCACGAACACGTCGCTCCCGCCTTCGCGCTCGATGAAACCGTAGCCCTTGGCGTTGTTGAACCACTTGACCTTGCCTGTGATACGCATCGTTCTTATTCCTGCTTGCTGTGGCTTGCGCCACCTTGCACTCGACTCCTCGCGCCCCGGGGACGCTCGAAGCCAAAAAAAGAAGGCCGCGCGTTCGCGGCCTTCCCGCGTGCCCCACATGGGGAATCGCACGGGGATAATAACGACGAGTGTCTCCAAGTGTCAACTCGCATCTTGGAGTTTCTCCAGCGAGTTGCGCATTTTTGCTTTTGATTCGCCCGCCTCGCGCGGCGAAGGGATCTGACCGCATGCGGCGTGCGTTGTTGAGTGTGTCGGACAAGACCGGCGTGGTCGAATTCGCCCGCGGCCTGACGGCCCGAGGCTTCGAACTGGTCTCCACCGGCGGCACGGCCACGGCACTGGCCGCGGCCGGACTGCCGGTGACCAGCGTCTCCGACGTCACCGGCTTTCCGGAGATGATGGACGGCCGGGTGAAGACGCTGCACCCGAAGGTCCACGGCGGCATCCTGGCCCGGCGCCATGAGGCCGACGACCTGGCCGCGGCCGGCCGCGAGGGCATCGGGCTCATCGACGTCGTCGCGGTCAACCTGTACCCGTTCGCGCGCACGGCCGCCGACCCGTCGGCGCCGTTCGACCACCTGATCGAGCAGATCGACATCGGCGGGCCGAGCCTGGTGCGGGCCGCCGCCAAGAACTTCCGTGACGTCCTGGTGGTCGTCGACCCGGCCGACTACCCGGCCGTACTGGCCGCGCTCGACGCGCCCACGCCGGACCGGGCGCTCCGATTCGACCTGGCCCGCCGCGCCTTCGCCCACACCGCCGCCTACGACACGACCATTGCCCAGGTGCTCGACGCGGTCGCCTACGACGAACCTTCGCCGTCGCGCGGCCCGTTGCCGCTGGCGCCGTCGCGCCTGGTCGTCGAAGCCGCGAAGCTGCGCGACCTCCGCTACGGCGAGAACCCGCATCAGCCGGCGGCCTGGTACGCCGTGGGCGACGGACCGGGGCTGGGCGCCGCCACGGTCGTGCAGGGCAAGGAGCTCTCGTATACGAACCTGCTGGATCTCGACGCGGCGGCCCGCATCGTCCTCGAGTTCGACGAGCCGGCCGCCGTCGTCATCAAGCACACCAATCCCTGCGGCGTGGCCACCGGGGCCAGCGCCGCCGAGGCCTTCGTCGCCGCGCGCGACGCCGACGCCTTGTCGGCATTCGGTGGCATCGTCGGGCTCAACCGCGGCCTCGACGCGGCGACCGCGCGAGCGCTCACCGCCACCTTCATCGAGGCCGTGGTGGCGCCGTCGGTGGACGACGAGGCCCGTCCGCTGCTGGCCGCCAAGCCGAACCTGCGGGTGCTGGTGATGGCCACCGATGCCTTCCGCCGACCGGCGGCGGCGGTCCTGGCCCGCGAGCTGCGCTCGGTGCTCGGCGGGCTGCTCGTCCAGGCCCGCGACGTCGTGACCGAGGCGCAGGAGCCGTGGCCGCACGACGGCATCCGCGTCGTCAGCGCCCGGGTGCCCACCGCGCAGGAGTGGATCGCCCTGCGGTTCGCCTGGCGGGTCTGCGCCCACGTGAAGTCCAACACCGTGCTCTTCGCCGAGGCCGGCCGCACGCGGGCCATCGGCGCCGGGCAGATGAGCCGGGTCGACGCGGTGAACGTGGCGGTGATGAAGGCCGGTGGCTGGCGGGTCGATGCGACGGCCCGGCCGCTCGCCGGCACCGTCGCGGCCTCCGACGCGTTCTTCCCGTTCCGCGATGGCCTCGACGCGGTGGCCGCGGCCGGCGCCACCGCGGTGGTCCATCCGGGGGGCTCGATGCGCGACGCCGAGGTGATCGCCGCCGCCGACGAGCACGGCCTGGCGATGGTGCTCACCGGCCGGCGGCACTTCCGCCACTGACCGGTCTGCGCGGCGGCACCCCGGACGCCGACGGGGTCAGAGGCGGGCGCGCAGGTCGTCGGCAGTCACGGCCGACGTGCCGAAGCGCGTGACCGCGATTCCGGCGGCTTCGTTGGCAAGTCGGGCGGCCTCGGCCGTGGTTGCCCCGGCCGCGATCGCGGCGCCGAGCGTCGCCACCACCGTGTCGCCGGCGCCGGTCACATCTGCCACCTCGCGGGCGGCGGCCGGCAGATGCCCCTCGACCGACCCGTGCGAGAGCCACATGCCCTGCTCGCCCCAGGTGACCAGCACGCCGTCGACCCGGGCCTGCTCGGCCAGGGTCCGGGAGGCGCGCCGGGCATCGGCGGCAGTTCGGATGCGGATGCCCGTGGCCGACTCGGCCTCGTGGTGGTTGGGCGTCAGCAGCGTCGCCCCGGCATAGCGCGCCAGGTGCGGCACTTTCGGATCGACGAGCAGGGGGATGCCGCGCCGGTGGGCGGCGGCGATCGCCTGCGCCATCACCCGCGGCGTCACCACGCCCTTGAGGTAGTCCGAGACGACCACCACCTGCGCGGAGGCGACCGCGGCGTCGACCGCCCGGACCAGGGCGTCGTCGCAGGCCGGCTCGACCTCGGTCGTCTGCTCGATGTCGACGCGCGCCACCTGCTGATTGCGGGTCGTGGCCAGACGCATCTTGCGCGTCGTCGGCCGCGTCGGGTCGACGACCAGGCCGGTGGCCCCGACGCCGCGTCCGTCGAGCAGCCCGCGCAGGTCGGCCGGCGGCGGCGTCGTCGCCGACCACGCCAATCAGGGTCACGCGGGCTCCCAGCGTGCGGGCGTTGTGGGCGACGTTGGCGGCCCCGCCCGGCACGCTGAACTCACGCTCGAACTCGACGATCGGCACCGGCGCCTCGGGTGAGACCCGGCTGACCCGCCCGACCATGAAGTGGTCGAGCATGACGTCGCCGAGCACCACGACGTGCACGTCGCGGATCGCCGCCAGCAGCGCCAGCCCCCGCGCCCGGTCGAGCGGCGGGAGCGACGGCGCCGCGTCCTCGTGCGCGGTCACGGCAGGCCGCCGTCCCGATCGGCGGCGAAGGGCAGCGTGACGAACACCAGGAACAGCATCAGGAATTCCGAGTCGCCGAAGTTGTACTCGAAGAGCCCGGCGGCGAGCATCGCCGCGACCGACGCCAGGCCGGCGGCGGCCAGCGCCGGCATCCGCGACCGCGGCATCCGGCGCCACAGCCCGCGCGTCACCGCCACCACGAACCACAGCCAGGCGGCGAGCGCCGGCAGGCCGCGTTCGGCGGCGATTTGCACCGGCACGTTGTGCAGGTGCGCATTGGTGGGCTCGACCGCCCACGGCACCCGGTAACGCGGATAGACCACCCGGACCATGTCCGGACCGACACCGGTCAGCGGATGGTCGCGCACGATGGCGCGCCCGGCTTCGAGCATCGCCACGCGGTCGCGGTTCGTCGGGTCGTTCATGTCGAACATGGAGTAGGCGCGCGAGGTGACGGCGGCCGGTGCCAGCGCGACGAGCACCGCCGCCACGATCGGCAGTACCCCGACGAGACGCCGATCCTTCAGCAGGAAGAGCACGCCGACGCCGGCGAAGACTCCGACCCAGGCGCTGCGCGTGAAGCTCAGGCCGAGCGCCACGACGATGGCCGGCATGACCAGCGCCGCCCACACGCGATCGCGTTGATCGAAGAGCAGGCGCGCCACGCTGCCGCACACGACCAGCATCAACGTGCCCGAGTAGGTCATCCAGTGCGAGAGCGTGCCCTGCGGCCGGCGGCCGAGGTTGTCGTAGTTGAGCAGGCCGTACTGCACGACGCCGATGAACGCGCTGGCGGCGCCGAGCGAGAGGGCGACCGTGGCCAGCGTGCGGGCGCGCGGCCCGCGCGCGAACGCGAACACCACCGGCACCAGCAGGAACAGCACCAGCTGCTTGGTGTCGGGAACGCTCACCGACGGATCGCGCGACACGCCAGCCGACAGCAGCGTCCACAGCGCGTAGACCACGAGCGGCCAGGCGATGGCGGGGATGGCCAGCGTGCCGGTCTGACGCGCCTGCACGAGCCAGGCGACGACGGCAATCGTCAGGCAGATCTGGGCGGCGGCAATCGACAGCTGCAGCGACGCGACGACGCCGATGAGCGCCCACCAGCCGACGCGCTCGGCGCTGAAGGCGCTGTCGGCCCGGGCGCCGAAGACGGCGGTCGCCGTCGTCACGCCGGCACCTCCAGCAGCCGCTCGGCGGCGCCGATGACCGCCTCGGGTGTGATCGTCCCGAGACAGCGGAAGTCCCCGGGCACGCAGCGGCGTTGATGGCACGGCCGGCAGGGGAGCGGGCCGGGCTCGAGCGCCACCGCTGGTATTGCCGGCGACCGCCACGGCATCGAGCGCACCGGCAGGGTCGGGCCGAACAGCGCGACGACCGGCACCGCGGTCGTCGCCGCCACGTGGAGCGGTCCCGAATCTCCGCCGATGAAGAGCCGCGCGCGCGCCACGATGACCTCGAGTTCCTCCAGGGTGGGCTCGCCGCACCGCACGATGCCGGCGCCGGCGCCGCCCGTCAGCTGCACGGCCTCGGCCGCCACCGCGTCGGCGGCATCGCCTTCCGAGGGCCCGGCGGTGATCATAATGCGGCGCGCCGGATCGGCGGTGGCCAGCGCCGCCGCGACCCGCGCGAACGACGCCCGCGGCCAGCGCCGAAAGGGGTTGCTGGCGCTCACATGGAGCACGACCAGGGGCGTCGCCGCGGTGACGCCGGCCCGCCCCAACCGCGTCTCGGCCGCGCTCACCGCGTCGGCGCCGGGCACCATCTCCACCGGGTCGGCGGCGGGATCGGGTGCGCCGACCCCGAGTGAGCCGATCAAGTCCCACTGGTTGCGCACCGAGTGCCGGGGGGGCTCCAGGTGGGGGTGCCACGGCACCCGCGTGGTGTAGGCCCAGCGCCGGCCCGGGATGTCGTAACCGATCCGGCTGGTGGCGCCGCTGGCGCGAACCAGCCAGGCACTGCGCGGACCGCCGTGGAAATCGACCGCCAGATCGTAGCGGCGCGCTCTCAGGCGCCGCGCCAGGGCGAAGTCGTACGCCAGCCGGGCCAGCCCGCGCGGACGGTCGATCTCGATCACCGCCGACAGGTGCGGGTTGTGGCGGACGACGGGCGCGGCCGCGGATTCCACCAGGTAGTCGATCGTGGCGGCGGGGAAGCGCCGCCGCAGGGCCCGCACCGCGGGCGTGGTGAAGACGACGTCGCCCACCAGCCGTAAACGGACGAGCAGGATGTTCAGGGCTCTACCGTCGCCTCGTCCAGCAGCATCACCGGGATGTCGTCCTTGATCGCGTAAACGCGGCGGCACGTGTCGCACTTGAGGGCGGTGCCGTCCTTCACCAGACGGACCGGCGTTCGGCACGCCGGGCACGCCAGAATCTCGAGCAGCTCCGCGTCGATGGGCATCCGATGGACTCCGCAGCGAGTATAGCGCGCAGGTCTGCCGGACTGGCCGTCGGGCGGGGCCGGCACAACCCCGGTCGGCGCGCGGCAAAGTATGAAAAGATGCAGGGATGCTGCCCGTGCGCGCGGCCGTCGTGCTGATGGTCGTGACGACCGCGGCGCCGTGGGCCAGCGCTCAAACGCCTGGCTCGCCGCCGGGGTCCGCCGATCGCCTCGCCAGCAGCGGCGCGATGTACGAGTTCCTGGTGGCGCGGCGGGCCGAGGCTCAAGACGACGTCGCCGCCGCCGAGGCCGCCCTCGAACGCGCCGTCGCCCTCGATCCGTCGTCGGCCGAGCTGCGCGCCGAGCTGGCCGGCTTCTTCGCCCGGCAGAATCGCGCCGCCGATGCCGTGGCCGCGGCCGAGCGCGCGGTGAGTCTCGACGCCGATTCCGAAGAGGGGCATCGAATTCTCGGCCTCGTGCACGCCGCGTGGGCCGATGGCGCCGTCGACGGGCCGACCGGCGGCACGCCGGAGGGCTGGCGTGCCACGGCCATCGATCACCTGACGCGGATCCAGACATCGCCGGCGATGGCGACCGACCTGGGCTTGCAGATGACGCTGGCTCGCCAGCTGCTGGCGGCAGGCGACGCCGAGAAGGCGGTGCCGCTGCTCGAGCGTGTCGTCGGCCAGACGCCGGCCGTGGAGCCCCTGGCACTGCTCGCCGAGGCGCACCGGTCGCTCGGCCAATTCGATCGCGCGGCGACGGTGCTCGAGCAGGCGGCCGAGTCGAACCCCCGGTACTACCTCGCGCTCGGCGACGTCTACGAACGCCAGGACAAATGGGAAGAAGCCGCGGCGGCGTATGAGAAGGGCGCAGCCAACGTGCGTGGCGGCGGCCGCGAGCTGCGATTGCGGCGCGCAGCGGCCCTGCTCAACATCGCCGATGGGGCCGGGGCGGAGCGGGCGATCACGCTCCTCACGGAGTTCGTGAAGACCAGCCCGCGCGACGTCACCGGCCAGACGATGCTGGCCCGTGCCTATCTGCAGCGGGGCCAGAGCGAGGACGCCGAGCGGGCCGCCAAGGCGGCGCTGGCGGTCGAGCCCGGCAACTTCCAGATCCTCGGGCTGCTCTCCAGCGTCTACCGGGAGCGCTACGACTTTGCCGCCATCGTCGCCTTGCTCGCGCCGACCACGACCGACGACGCGGTGCCGACCGGCGTCCGGGTCGGCGAGTTCGTCCGCCTGCTCGCCGAGCTGGGCGGCGCGCAACAGCAGCAGGGCGACTACGCCGCGGCGGTGCGCACGTTCGAGCGCGCCCGCAGCCTGTTGCCGGACGCGATACCGGTGGCGGCTGCGCTGGCGCAGGCTCATCTCCAGGCCGGCCAGTTCGACCAGGCCCAACGCGTCGCCCGCGACGCGCGGGTGACGTCCACGGCCACTGGTGATCTCTCCCTGCTCCGGGTGGAGGCCCTGGCCGGCGTGAAGGCGGGCCGCGCCGCCGACGCCGTGGGCTTCCTCGAACGGGCGATCGGCGCGCGGCGCTCCGAGCCGGACGCGGCGTTCGTGCTCGCCGACGTCTACGAGGAAGCCAAGCGTTACGACGATGCGATCAAGGCCGTGACGGCGCTGGGCGGAGCCGCCCCGGTCGACGACGCGGTCGCCTTCCGGCTGGCCGCGGCCTACGAGGCGGCCGACCGCGTGCCCGACGCGGAACGGGTCTTCCGCGCCATCCTGATCCGTGATCCGCTCCACGCCAACGCCCTCAACTTCCTCGGCTACATGCTGGCCGAGCGTGGGCTGCGCGTCGCCGAGGCGCTGACGCTCATCGACCGCGCCCTCGTCGCCGAGCCGGGCAACCCGGCCTACCTCGACAGCCGCGGCTGGGCGCTGTTCAAGCTGGGCCGCGCCGCCGACGCCGAGGAGCCGCTGCGCCGCGCGACGACGGCCCTGCGCGGCAGTTCGGTGATTCAGTCGCACTACGCCGAAGTGCTTGCGACGCTCGGCAAGCCGCAGGAGGCCGCGTCGGCCGTGGAGCGCGCGCTGGCCGGCGACGGCGTGGACGTGGACCGCGCGGCGCTGGAGCGTCGCCTGCGCCAGCTTCGCCAGCGTCCGCGATGAGTCGGCGCGGGGCGCGGCTGCGGCCGCTCGGCATCGCCCTCCTCCTCGCCGCCGCCGCGGCGTGTGCCGCGCGCGCACCGATGCGGCCGGCGGGCACGCCCCAGCCCGACCCGACGGCGGTGACCGCCTTCGTCGCCGCCACGCGGCACTGCCGGCCGCTGCGGACCGCGACCGCCGAGATCGCATTGGCCGGCCGGGTCGCTGGCGACGGCATCCGGGCCCGGCTGGTCGCCGGGTTCGCGGCCCCGTCGTCGTTGCGGCTCGAGGCCGTGGCGCCGTTCGGCGCCGCGGCGCTGATCCTGGCCTCGAACGGCACCGAGACCACCCTGCTCTTCCCGCGCGATTCCCAGGTGCTGCGTGACGCCTCGGTGGCCGACGTGCTCGATGCCATCACCGGCCTCGCCCTGACCGCCGATGAACTGCGCGAGGTGCTCTTCGGCTGCCTGATCCTCGATGCCGCCTCCGGCCTGACCTTCGGCGAGGGCTGGCAGGCAGTGGAGTCGGGCGACGTCCGCGTGTTCCTGAAGGCCGGTGTCGTCGTGGCCGCCGACTATCGTGGCTGGCTGATCGACTATGCGGCGCCGGCCAGCGGCCTGGCCAGGACGGTGCGGGTCCGCCGGACGCTGACCCGCGGCGCCATCGACCTGACCGCGACGCTCTCGCAGGTGGAGATGAACGTGGACCTGCCGGCCACCGCCTTCGTGCTCACCGTGCCAGCGGGCGCCGCGCCGATCACGCTCGACGATCTGCGGGCCTCGAGCCCGCTGGCGCCGCCCGGCGCACCCTGATCGCTCGATGGCCGAACCGGCGCTCACCCTGCGGGCCCACGCGAAGGTCAACCTCGACCTGCGCGTGCTCGGGCTGCTGCCCGACGGCTACCACGAGGTGCGCACCGTCCTGCAGTCGCTGCGCCTCCACGACACGTTGACGTTCACGCGCTGCTCCGGTCGGTTCCGGATTGAGTGCGACGATCCCGCCGTCCCCACCGACCAGCACAACCTCATCTGGCGTGCCGCCGACGCCCTCCGGCAGGTGGCCGCGCCACGCCGCGCCGCCCTGGCCGACCTCCACGTGCGGGTCGTCAAGCGCATTCCCGCCCGGGCCGGACTCGGCGGGGGCAGCGCCGACGCCGCCGTGACGCTCGCTGGCCCTGACTCGCCTGTGGCGTCTCGGGCTCGACCTCGTCGACCTGTCGCGGGTCGCGTCGCGGCTGGGGGCCGACGTGCCGTTCTTCCTCGCTGGCGGCACCGCCCTGGGCGCCGGCCGGGGCGACGACGTGTCGCCGCTGGCCGAACCGCCGCCGACGTCGGTGGTCGTCATCACGCCGCCGTTCGGCGTGTCGACCCCCGACGCCTACCGCTGGTTCGACCTCGACGGCCGGCCCCGGCGGACCCGCGTCGCCCGCCGGGCGATTCCCGATTGGCCGGCCTGGGCCGCCGAGCTCCGCAACGATCTCGAGGCGCCCGTCGTCCGCCGCCATCCGGCGATCGGCCGGCTGGTGCGCGCGCTGACGGCATTGGGCGCCGACCATGCGGCGATGTCCGGGAGCGGTTCGGCCGTCTTCGGCGTGTTCCTCGACGCCGAGGTCGCCGCCGGCGCCCACGCCGCCCTGGTCAAGCGCGGAGTGCGGGCGCTGCACACCACGACGTTGTCGCGGTCGGTCGTCGCCCGGCACCGGCGCCGCGTGCTTGCCGGCGGCTGAAGCCCTCGTATACACTTGGGGTTTCGGCTGTTCGGGGCGAGCCGCGCCTGACGCACTGTCCTCCGGGACGGGGTGCCGGGCCGGCGAGCCGGCGGCGGCTTGGCAGGCGGCCAAGGGCGAGTCACTGGGGCGTGGCCAAGCGGTAAGGCGCGGGTCTTTGGAACCCGTATTCGAAGGTTCGAATCCTTCCGCCCCAACCACATCGGGAAGGCCCGGCCGCGCGAGCGGCGTCGGGCCACGTGCGCAGACTGACGATGCCACAGACGGGCTTCGGGGATCTCAAAGTGTTCGCTGGCAGCGCCCATCCGCGGCTCGCCAAGGAGATCGCGCAGTTCCTGGGCGTTCCGATGGGGCAGGCGCGGCTGCGCCGTTTCCCGGACACGGAAGTCTCGTTCCAGATCGACGAGAACATCCGCGGCACCGACGTCTTCATCGTCCAGCCGACCAGCGCCCCGGTCGATCAGCACCTGGTCGAGATGCTGATCATGATCGACGCGTTCCGCCGCTCGTCGGCGGCGCGCATCACCGCCGTCATCCCTTACTATGGCTACGCCCGTCAGGACCGCAAGGACAAGCCGCGGGTGCCGATTTCGGCCAAGCTGGTCGCCAACGTGATCGCCGCGGCCGGCGCGCACCGCGTGCTGACCATGGACCTGCACAAGGCGCAGATCCAGGCGTTCTTCGACATCCCGGTCGACCACCTGTTCGCCGCCCCGGTGATCATCGACTATCTGGCCCGGCAGGACTTCAAGACCCTGACCATCGTCGCGCCCGACGCCGGCGGCGCCGAGCGCGCCCGCGCCTACGCCAAGCGGCTCGACGCCGAGCTGGCGGTCATCGACAAGCGGCGCACCGAGGACGGCACCGCCGAGGTGATGAACGTCATCGGCGACATCCGCGGCCGCACCTGCATCATCGCCGACGACATCATCGACACCGCCGGCACGATCCAGAAGGCGGCCCAGGCGCTGAAAGAGGCTGGCGCCGAGCGCGTGCTGGCCTGCGCCGTGCACGGCGTGCTGTCGGGCCCGGCGCTCGATCGCATCGAGAAGTCGCCGCTCGACAAGCTGATCGTCACCAACACGATCCCGCTCGAAGAGAAGAAAGAGAAGTGCGACAAGATCCAGGAGCTCTCGGTGGCCCGGCTGCTCGGCCAGGCGATCCGCAGCATTCACGAAGAGACATCGGTGTCGTCGCTCTTCGTGTAGACACGAAGCGCGACGACGGCAGCGGCTAGGGGCTAGCGGCTAGGATGAACGCAGGAACGAGGACTCGAAGTCATGGATGCAACACTCGAAGCAGTCAAGCGGACCGGCAAGGGCAAGAACGAGGCGCGGCGGCTGCGCGCGTCGGGCAAGGTGCCGGCGGTGGTCTACGGCGCCCAGAAGGCCGGCGACAAGGTCGCACCGGTGCCGGTGGCGGTCAGTCCGAAGGAGATGATGCGGATTCTCCATTCGGCCTCGGGGGTCAACACCCTGATCACGCTCACCGTGCCCGGCGAGAGCACCCAGCGCGTGCTGGTCAAGGAGTTCCAGCTCGATCCGGTGACCCAGCACCTGCTCCACGCCGACTTCTACCGCGTCAACCTCGAACGCAGGATCACGGTCACGGTGCCGCTGGTCCTGCACGGCGAGGCCAGGGGCGTGAAGCAGCAGGACGGCGTGCTCGAGTTCCTCCACAAGGAGGTCGAGGTCGAGTGCCTGCCGACCGAGATTCCGGAGCACCTCGACATCGACGTCTCGGAGCTCGAGCTCGGTCAGGCCATCTACATGCGCGACATCGCCGCCAACGTCACCTGGACGCCGGTGAGCGAGCCCGACCTGATGCTGGTCCACGTCGTGGCCGCCAAGGTCGTGGTCGAGGCGGCGCCCGAGGCCGCGGCGGCGGCGACCACCACCGCCGCGCCGGGCGCGCCGGCCGAGCCCGAAGTGCTGAAGAAGGGCAAGACCGACAAGGAAGGCGACGACAAGGACAAGAGCAAGAAGTGAAGCTCGTCGTCGGGCTCGGCAATCCGGGAGCCCGGTACCACGACACGCGGCACAACGTCGGCTTTCGCGTGGCCGACGAAGTGGCGCGGCGCGCCGGGGCGACCCAGTGGCGCGAACAGCACCAGGCGCTGGTCGCCAAGGTGCGGGTGGGGGAGGAGGCCATGCTGGTCGCCAAGCCCGTGACGTTCATGAACCTGAGCGGGGCGGCAGTGGCCGATCTCGCCGGGTTCTACAAGGTGGCAGTGCCGGACGTGCTGGTGGTGCTCGACGAAGCGGCCTTGCCCCTGGGGCGGCTGCGGGCCGGGCGCCGGGGCAGCGCCGGCGGCCACAACGGCCTGAAGTCGGTGATCGACCGGCTCGGGTCGTCGGAGGTGCCTCGCCTGCGCATCGGCGTCGGGCGGGGCGACGTCAAGTGGGACCTCGCGGATCATGTCCTCGGTGCGTTCGCACCCGAGGAGCGCGAGGCAGTGGAGGCGGCCGTGCTGCGGGCCGCCGATGCCGCGGTGATGTTCGTCACCGAGGGCATCGAGCGCGTGATGAACGTGTTCAACGCAGCCAACGACAAGCAGGACCCCGATTCCGTCACGTGACGGGACGGTGGAGCTCCTTGCCACTACGGTGGCCATCGCCGCGGGTGCGGCGTGTCCACAAGGAGAAGGAATGAGCGCACGCAAGTACGAACTGATCTACGTCCTCAAGCCCGAGGCGACCGAGGCCGAACAGGCCGAGTTCCAGAGCCAGATCGAGTCGATCATCGGGCGGGTCGGCGGCACCCTCGAGAAGACCGACGTGTGGGGCCGGCGCAAGCTGGCCTACGACATCGGCAAGCACAAGGAGGGCTTCTACGTCCTCCACGTCATCAACGGCACCGGCGAGCTGATGAAGGAAATCGACCGCCGCCTGCGCGTGACCGAAGGCCTGCTCCGGCATCTGATCGTCCGCGTCGACGAGCACGAGCGGAAGGCCGAGCGCTCCAAGACCATCCGCGTCGAGGATTCGCGCCGCCGCCGCGTGGCGCGTGGCCTGCCGCCTGACCGCCAGCCCGGCGAGGGCCCGCAGGCACAGGACGGCGACGACGACGATCGCGACGGCTTCGAGCCGGCGGAGGCATAAGCATCATGGCAATGGGCAGAAAGACAGGACCGGCCGGCAAGGGCCGTGGTCGCGGCGCCAAGGCCGGCGACAAGAAGGACGGACAGCGTCGCGGGATGTTCCGCCGCCGCAAGGTGTGCAAGTTCTGCGCCGAGCGGATCGACGACATCAACTACAAGGACATGCGGATGCTCTCGGGCTTCGTGCCCGAGCGCGGCAAGGTGCTGCCGCGCCGCATCTCGGGCACCTGCGCCCTCCACCAGCGCAAGCTGCGGACGGCCATCATGCGCGCCCGGCAGATCGCCTTGCTGCCGTACGTGACCGAGTAGGGGGACCGCCATGGAACTCATCCTCCGCGACCACGTGGAACACCTGGGCAGCCGCGGCCAGATCGTCAAGGTCGCCGACGGCTACGCCCGCAACTACCTGCTGCCGCGCAAGCTGGCGCTGCTGGCCACCGACGCCAACAAGAAGCGCGTCGAGCGCGAGCGCCGGATCGCCGAGTCCCGCGAGGCCGAGGAACGCTCGGCGTCGGAGGCGATCGCCGCCCGGCTGAGCGCTCTCGAGCTCACCTTCACGCGCCGGGTCGGCGACACCGAGCAGCTCTACGGCTCGGTGACCAGCCAGGACATCGCCGACGCGGTGAAGGCGAAGGGCTTCGACATCGATCGCCGCAAGATCCTGCTGCCCGACGCCCTCAAGGCGCTGGGCGAGTTCACCGTGCCGGTGAAGCTGCACCGCGACGTGACGGCGCAGCTCAAGATCACGGTGGCGAAGGAATAGGGGCTAGGGCTCGGGGACTAGGGGCTCGGACTCGTCAAGAACCAGTCCGCTGCTAACGCTGAGGCCGGATGCAGATTCTGCATCCGGCCTTTTTCTTTTTCAGCCGCGTCAAGTCTTGCCCCGATGCACGCGGGCGTAGAGTTTCGATCTTCCGGATTTCCTTTCCCTGATCCCTGGTCCCCGTCCCTGCATTCGCCATGGCTGAAACCGCTGTCGCCGCGCCCGAGCGCACGCTGCCGCACAACCTCGACGCCGAGCGTTCGGTGCTCGGCGCGATCCTGATCGACAACGAGGCGTTCAACACCGCGAT
This sequence comes from uncultured Acidobacteriota bacterium, assembly GCA_963786365.1. Taxonomy (GTDB): domain Bacteria; phylum Acidobacteriota; class Vicinamibacteria; order Vicinamibacterales; family UBA2999; genus CAWAYR01. The sequence goes on along the minus strand of CAWAYR010000015.1, from coordinate 15,378 downwards.
CGCCATCGTCACCTCCAGCGCCTTCTTCCGCGACGCGCACCGGCGCATCTTCGAGCGGATGACCGACCTGGTCGAGCGACGCACCGCCATCGACTTCGTGACCCTGCGCGAGGAGCTCGAGCGCAGCGGCGAGCTCGAGGACGTCGGCGGGCCCGCCTACCTGGCGGCGCTGATCGACGGCGTCCCGCGCTCGACCAACGTCGAGTACTACGCGCGCATCGTCAAGGAGAAGGCGACGCTGCGCAGCCTGATCTACGCCGCCAACAAGATCGTCGCCAACGCCTACGAGGCCGACCAGGAAGCCGACCTCATCCTCGACGATGCCGAGAGCGCCATCTTCTCGGTGGCCGAGGACCGGATCAAGGCCGGCTTCGTGCCGATGCGGCAGCTCGTGCAGGAGAGCTTTCCGAAGATCGAGAAGCTGTTCGAGCACCAGTCGTTCGTCACCGGCGTCGCCACGCACCTGCCCGACCTCGATCGGATGACGCGCGGCTTCCAGCCCGGCGACCTGGTGATCATCGCGGCCCGGCCGTCGATGGGCAAGACCAGCCTGGTGCTCAACATCTGCCAGCACGTCGCGACCCAACCGGTGGCCGGCGCCAACCGCCTCGGCGTCGCCGGCGTGTTCAGCCTCGAGATGTCGAAGGAGCAGCTGTTCATGCGCATGCTCTCCTCCGAGGCGAAGATCGACAGCTTCCGGCTGCTCAGCGGCCAAATCGGCCAGCGCGAGTACGGGCAGATCACCCACGCGATGGAGACGCTGGCCGAAGCGCAGCTGTTCGTCGACGACTCGGCCGGCGTCGGCGTGCTCGAGATGCGCGCCAAGGCGCGGCGGCTGCAGGCCGAGCATGGCCTCGACATCCTGGCCGTCGACTACGTGCAGCTGATGACCGGCCGCGGCCGCTTCGAGAACCGGACCCTCGAACTGGCGTCGATCTCGCGATCGCTCAAGGGCCTGGCCAAGGAGCTGAACGTGCCGATCATCGTGCTCTCGCAGCTGTCGCGGGCGCCCGAAGCGCGATCCGACAAACGGCCGATGCTGTCGGACCTGAGGGAATCGGGCGCGCTGGAACAGGATGCCGACGTGGTGATCATGATCTTCCGCGAAGAGATGTACAAGCCCGATCGCAGCGTGCCGTCGGAGATCGACGGCATCGCCGAGCTCATCCTCGCCAAGCAGCGCAACGGCCCGACCGGCACCGTGAAGACGGCCTTCATCGCGGGGCAGACCAAGTTCATGCCCCTGGCCCCCGGGATGTGATCCGCTGCACTTCGGCCCGGGTCGACCTGACGGCGATCCAGGCCAACTACCGCGCGCTCACCGCCTACCTGGCACGCGAGGCCGATCTCAACCGGCGGGCCGCGGCCGGCCCGGCCACGCCGCCCGGCATCCTCGCGGTGGTCAAGGCCAACGCCTACGGGCACGGCGCCGTCCGGGTCGCCCAGGCGCTGCGTCAGGCGGGCGCCGACTGGCTCGCCGTCGCCGACATCGAAGAGGGGATCGAACTGCGCGACGCCGGCGATCGCGGGCGCATCCTGGTCTTCGGTGCGCTCAGCGTCAGCGACGTCGCCGGCGTCTTCACCCACGACCTGACGCCGACCGTCTCGAGTCCCGGCGCCGCGCAGACGCTGGGCGCCGCCAGCCGCGCCCGGGGCACCCGACTGCGCTGCCACCTCAAGATCGACACCGGCCTCAACCGTCTCGGCTTCCGCCACGACAACCTGCGGCGAACGCTGCCGCCGATCCTCGCCGATGCCGCGCTGGAGCTCGAAGCGGTCTACACCCATTTTGCGACCGCCGACGAACCCGAACACGACCTGTTCGAGACTCAGCGGCAACGGTTCGACGCGGCGCGGCAGGTGATCGCCGACCTCGGCGCGGCGCCGGCCCTCGCGCACGCCGCCAACAGCGCCGCCTGCCTGCGCGACTCGCGGACCTGGGGCGATCTGGTGCGTCCGGGGCTGCTGCTCTACGGCGTGGTGCCGCCGCCGCTGGCGGCGACGCTGCCCCTCACCCCGGCGATGGCGTTGTCGAGCCGTGTGGTCGCGGTCAAGGGGGCGCGGACCGGCGAAGCGCGTCGGCTACGGCGCGCGCCACGTCGCCGCCGCTCCGCAGACGCTGGCCGTCGTTCCCGCCGGCTACGCCGACGGCCTCGACCGCCGCCTCGAGGGCCGCGGCGCGGTCCTGATCCGCGGCCGTCGCGCGCCGATCGTCGGCGCCGTCAGCATGGACATGCTGACCGTCGACGTGACCGGCATCGACGGCGTGTCGACGGGCGACGAGGTCGTGCTGCTCGGGTCGCAGGGCCGCGAGTCGTGGCAGACGATCGACGCCCGGGAGATGGCGGCGTGGATCGGCACGATCCCCTACGAGGTGCTGTGCCGGCTCGGCACCCGCGTGACGCGCCGCTACGACTCGTGAGTGGCCGCTGACGTGAGCCCCCCGGTCCGCTACTGCTTCGGCGACTTCGTGCTCTCGCCGCGCCAGCGCCTGCTGTGGCGCCGCGGCGTGCCGGTGCCGCTCATCCCGAAGTACTTCGATCTCCTCCACCTGCTCGTCGTGCGCCGGCCGAGGCGGTGTCGAAGGCCGACATCTTCGCCGAGGTGTGGAGCGACGTGATCGTCACCGACGGCGCGCTGGCGCAGGCGGTGCGCACCGTCCGCCGTGCCCTCGACGACGACCCGAAGGCGCCGCGGTTCATCCGCACGGTGTCGCGCCACGGCTACCAGTTCGTGGCCGCCGACCTGCGCGAAGAGGCGGACGGCGCGGCGGCGGACAGCGGCGTGCGCCGCGACGCCGCCGCCGCCGGTCGCGGGTGCCCCCGACGCCGTGGCCGGGGCGATCGATCGCCTGATGGAGGCGTCGCGGCCCGGCGTCCCGGCCGAGGCCGAGGCCGAGGCCCGGCAGGCGGCCGGCGATCTGGTCGGACTCGACGCCGCGGCGGCGGTGGCCGAAGTCCGCGCCCGGCCGGGCCACGCGCGCGCGCTGGCCTATCTGCGTGACGCCCGCTGGGACGCGCCGGCCAGGGTCGAGGTGCCGCTGGCCGGCGACCCCGAACTGGCGCGCACCGCCCTGGAGATCGTGCGGCTCCGCCTGCGCGACGGCGCTGGGCTGGTCCGCAGCCGCGCCCGTGGCGCGGCCGGCCTCGGCGCGCTGGTCGGGGCGATCGCCGGCGCCCTCGGCGGTGGCCTGCTGATGCTGGCGCCGGGCTCGTCGGCCACGCCGCTGTCGGCGCTGGCCCTGGCGATTCTCGGCGCCGGCGCCGGGACCGCGGGCACGGCCGCCGTCGTGCTCGGCGTCGCCGGCGCCGAGCTCGTCGCGCGATCGCAGCGCGGCGCCGCGATCGTCGCCGCCGCCGTCCTGAGCGGCGCGCTCGCCGGCGCCGCTGGCCCAGCTGGTGGTGCGGGCGCTCGTGCAGGGCCTGCTGCGCCTGGGCCCGCTGGCGATTGCCGGCGCGCTCGACGGCGCGTTCGTCGCCGGTGCCGTCGCGCTGGGCTACGGCCTCACGACCCGGTCAGCGCACGGCGGCAGCCTCCCGGCCCCGCGCGGCTGGTCGCGCGGCGCCGTCCTGGCGGCGACCGCCCTGTGCGGCGCCGCTGCCGGCGCCCTGCTCGGCACCCTCGGTCGGCCGCTCGTCGGCGGCCTGGTCAACCAGATCGCCAGGCAGTCGGGCGACGCGCCCCTGGCGCTCGGGCCGCTCGCCCACCTCATCGGCGAACCGACGTTCGGGCCGCTCACGCAGGTGCTGCTCGCCGCCTTCGAGGGGGCGGCGTTCGGCCTCGCCATCGGCCTCAGCCTGACCCGGCGGCCGGCGGCGGCACCGATCTCATCCGAACGCTCACGCGCCGCTCAACCCCCTCTGACGACATCCGGGCGCTCCGGGCGCCACGCTCGTCGGCACCCCGGCGCCTGCCGCGTCGGGGTCCACAAAGGGGGCACCGTGACCGTCCGCCGACTCTTCGCCATCGCCGGGATCTTCCTGGGCACCAGCGCTGCCTGGGGCATCCTCGGCACCTCGCTCGTCGCCCGCAGCGGCGAGTTCGACTCCCGGCTCGAACAGGAAGTGCACGCGTTGTGGGGCGCACCGCAACGGCAGCTGGCCGCCACTGGCTGGATTGACCGCCCGGACGTCGAGATCGAGGTCGTGGAGACCAAGGACGCGGCCGGGAAGGTGACGCGGACCGAAACCCGCAAGGACGTCGTGCGTCCGCTCGCCCTCGCGCCCGAGTCGACGCGCGCCGCTGCCGACGTCCAACTCGAGCACCGGCAAAAGGGCCTGCTCTGGTACGCCACCTACGACGTCCGCTTCCGCGCCACCTACGTTTTCCGCAACCCCGACGGCGCGCCGCGGCCGATGCGGCTGCGACTGGCCGCTGCCGGAGGGGCAGGTCCTGTTCGACGACGTCACGGTCCGCGTCGACGGCCAGCCGGCACCAGGCGGCGGCCAGACCGGCTCGGAGCTCATGGCGTCGACTCAGGCGGCACCGGGCGCCAGCGTGACCTTCGAGGTCGGCTACCGCTCGCGCGGCGTCGGCACCTGGACCTACGCCTTCGCGCCCAGCGGCGCGGCCCAGGTGCGCGACTTCGAGCTGGCGCTCACCACCAACGTCGGTGACGTGGACTTCCCGGCGGGATCCCTGTCGCCCAGCCGGCGGGTCGCGCTCGGCACCGGATCGTCGTTGACCTGGACGTTCGCCAACCTGGTCACCGGGCAGGCGATTGGGCTCGGCCTGCCCGAACGCCTGAATCCGGGGCCCTTCGCCGCCCGGGTCACCTTCTTCGCGCCGGTGTCGTTGCTGTTCTTCCTGGCCGTGATGGTGATGGTCGGCGTGACGTCGGGGCAGTCGCTGCACCCGATGCATTACTGGTTCCTGTCGGCCGCGTTCTTCGCCTTCCATCTGCTGCTCGCCTACCTGGTCGACCAGGTGCCGGTCGCGGTGGCGTTCTCCGTCGCGGCGGCGGTGAGCGTCTTCCTCGTCGTCAGCTATCTGCGGGTGGTCACCGGCATGCGCCGCGCCCTGCGCGAGGCCGGCGCGGCGCAGCTCGTGTTCCTGGTGCTGTTCAGCTACGCGTTCTTCTTCCAGGGCATGACCGGGTTGGCGATCACGATCGGCGCCGTGCTGACGCTGTTCGTGATGATGCAGATGACCGCGCGCGTGTCGTGGGACGAGGTCTTCGCGACGCCCGACGGGCGGCGTGACGCGACCGCGATGGGGACGGGCGATGCGCGTCGCTGAGGCCGACGGCACCACCGTGGTCCACCATGCGACGGTCACGCTCGAGACCGCCTGCCCACTCCAGATCGTCGACATCACGCCGCTGGTCGAGAGCGTGGTGCAGCGGGCCGGGCTGTGGGACGGCCTGGTCTGCGTGGCCACGCGTCACACGACGGCCGGGCTGCTGGTCAACGAGCACGAGCCGCTGCTCGGCGACGATCTGGCGGCGATGTTCGAGCGGCTGGCGCCGGCCTCGGGCGTTTACGCCCACGACGACTTCACGCGGCGGCAGGCGCTGCCGCCCGGGGAGCGCAGGAACGGTCACGCGCACTGCCGCGCCGCGTTGCTGCGCGCGTCAGAGACGTTGCCGGTCAGCGGCGGCGTGCTGACCCTCGGCCGGTGGCAGCGCCTGCTCTTCGTGGACTGCGACGGCGGCCAGCGACGGCAGGTGTCGGTGGTGTGTCTCGGCCGGAGCGGGCCGACACGCTCGCCTGCGCCTCAGCCGTGGCCGCACGGGACACGGTAGGATCGGACGGATGAGCAAGGCGCCCAAGCCAGTGTTCGTGTGCCAGGAGTGCGGCAGTCAGGCGAGCAAGTGGCTTGGGCGTTGTCCCGATTGCGAGGCGTGGAACTCGTTCGTGGAGGAGCGGCCGATCGAGACGTCGGCGGGCGGTGGGCTGGGCGGCCCCCATCGCTACTCGTTGCCGGGCGGGGCGCAGGGTGCCCGGCGCTACGCCGATATCGCCCTCAGCGACACGCCGCGGCTCACCGCCGGCATCGACGAGTTCGATCGGGTGCTCGGCGGCGGCATCGTGCCGGGCTCGCTGGTGCTGCTGGGCGGGGAACCCGGCATCGGCAAGTCGACGCTGCTACTGCAGGTGGCGGCCAATTTCGCCCGGGCGCACGGGTCGGTGTTGTACGCGTCGGGTGAGGAATCGGAGCATCAGGTGAAGGCCCGCGGGGAGCGCCTCGGCGTCGGCGACGCGCCGCTGTTCCTGCTCGCCGAAACCTGCGTCGAGCGGATTCTCGAGGAAGTCGGGCGGGTGCGGCCCCGGCTCCTCGTCGTCGACTCGATCCAGACGGTGTTCTCGCTCAAGTTCCAGTCGGCGCCGGGCAGCATCGGCCAGGTGCGCGAAGCCGCGACGCAGTTCCTGTTCGCCGCCAAGGGCCACGACCTGCCGACCTTTCTCGTCGGCCACGTCACCAAGGACGGCAGCCTCGCCGGCCCCAAGGTGCTGGAACACGTCGTCGACACCGTGCTCTATTTCGAAGGCGAGCGCCACCATTCGCATCGCGTGGTGCGGGCGATCAAGAACCGCTTCGGCGCGGTGAGCGAGCTCGGCGTCTTCGAGATGACCGGCGGTGGCCTGACGCCGGTGCCCGAATCCGTCGCAGCTGTTCCTGGCCGAGCGGCCCACCGCCACGCCCGGGTCGGCGGTGTTGTGCTGCGTCGAAGGGTCGCGGCCGCTGCTGGTCGAGGTGCAGGCGCTGGTCAGCACCGCCACCTACGGCACCGCCCGGCGCATGACTGTCGGCATCGACACCGGACGCGTCGCGCTGCTGCTCGCCGTGCTCGAGAAGCGCGCCGGCCTGGTGCTGGTCGGCGAGGACGTCTACGTCAACATCGCCGGCGGGATGGTCGTCGACGAGCCGGCCGCCGACCTGGCGGTGCTGGCGGCGCTGGCCTCCAGCGTGCGGAATCGGCCGATCCCGCCGGGAACGGCGGTGTTCGGCGAGGTCGGGCTCGGCGGGGAAGTGCGGGGCGTGCCGCAGGCCGCGCTCCGGCTGCGCGAGGCGCGCCAGCTCGGCTTCACGCGCGTGCTCCTGCCCGCGTCCAACGTCGACGAGGACAGCCGGCGCGGCGCCGCCGACGCCGGCACGACGCTCATCGGCGTGCGTCATGTCGGCGAGGCCCTCGATCAGCTGCTCGGGTGAGCGATGCCGTCGTTCCACCTGCTGCGCACGGTGTTCTGGCTGATCCCCGCGATCGCCGTCTACACGATCGTCCTGGGCACGCTGTCGCTCGGCTCGACGCTGCTCGGCGGGCTTGGACACTTCGCGCATTGGTGCGCCCGGACCTGGTCGTGGCTGATCCTGGCCACCACCGGCGTCCGGGTCGAGGTCCGCGGGCTCGAGCAGCTGACGCCCGGCGCCACCTACGTGTTCGTCGCCAACCACCAGAGCATCTACGACATCCCGGTCCTGTTCGGGTCGTTGCCGTTCCAGCTGCGCATCATCGCCAAGGAATCGCTCGGTCGCTTCCCGTTCCTGGGCTGGCATCTGCGCCGCACCGGCCACATGCTGGTCGATCGCCGGCGCCCCAATCGGGCCGGGATCTTCGCCTGGTCGAGCTCGCTCCCGGCCCGGGGCCTGTCGCTGATTGTGTTCCCCGAAGGCACGCGCAGCCGCGACGGGCATGTCGCGACGTTCAAGGCCGGCAGCTTCTTCCCGGCGGTGCAGACCGGCATCCCGATCGTGCCGCTCTCGGTGGTCGGCAGCCGGCACGTGATGCGGAAGGGCGACCTCACGACCCGGCCCGGGGACGTCCTGCTGATCGTCCACCCGCCGGTCGTCACCGTCGCGACGCCCGAGCCGACGCCGGAGGTGATGCGGGCCCTGGCGGCGCGCGTCCGCGAGATCGTGCGGCCGGCCGCCGACGCCGAGGCGGACGCGGCACGCGGCCGCTACGACGCCGTCTGCCGCCCGCGCATCTTGACCAGCTCGACGATCAGCGGCAGCAGCGACACGCCGACGATGCCGAGCACCACCAGCTCGAAGTTCTCCTTCACGACCGGGATGTTGCCGAACAGATACCCGGCGCCGGCGCAGATGCTCACCCAGGTGATGGCGCCGGCGGCGTTGTAGGCGATGAAGGCGCGATAGGGCATGCCGGCGCCGCCGGCCACGAACGGCAGGAACGTCCGGACGATCGGCACGAACTGCGCCAGCATCACCGCCTTGCCGCCGTGCTTGACGAAGAAGTCGTGGGCGTCGCGCACGTGCTTCGGCTTGACGAATCGGCCGAGCGGGCCGGTCGCCGGCTGCGTCGAGTCGCCGAGGAAGCGGTGGGCGACCCGCGAGCCGATCGAATAGTTCACCGTGTTGCCGGCGATGGCCGCCAGGATCAGCACCGGCACCAGGATGCGGATGTCGAACACGCCGGTCGCCGCGAGCGCGCCGGCGGCGAAGTGGAGCGAGTCGCCGGGCAGGAACGGCGTCACGACGAATCCGGTCTCGGCGAAGATGATGGCGAAGAGCACCGCGTAGGACCACGGGCCGGCGGCATCGACGATGGCCAGCAGCCGCTCGTCCACGTGGAGCAGGAAGTCGATCATCCTTCTAGTGTACAGGCCGGCGAATGGCCGCGCGATCGACGGGGTAGAATTCCGGCCGTGGCCGCGCCCGTCGTCCTCGCCCCTGAGCTCGTCGCCATCCTGCGCCCGGGCGTGCTGTGGTGGGACGGCGCTCGCGTAGCCGAGCAGACCGAGGCACTCGACGCCGAGATCACCACGGTTGCGGCCCGCGCGGTGGCGGCGCCACCGCCGGAGACACAGGCGGTGCGCGAGATGTATCGCCGTGTCGGTCTCGACCCGACCAGGACGCGGCCGTCGAACGAAGCGCTGCTGCGCCGGGTCCGGCGCGGCGATCCGTTTCCCCGGGTGAACGCTCTGGTCGACGCCGTCAATCTCTGTTCGCTCGAGTGGCAGCTGCCCTATGGCGTCTACGACCGGCGGGCGCTGTCGGGCCCGATCACGTTGCGACGCGGAGCGGACGGCGAGGCCTACGACGGCATCCGGAAGGACACGGTCCACGTCTCGGGTCGGCTCACCGCAGCCGACGCCCTCGGCCCCTTCGGCAATCCCACCTCGGACTCGGCGCGGGCGATGGTGACGCCGGCCACGGTCGACGCGCTGATTGTGGTCTACGCCCCGGCGTCGGTGCCCTCACCCGAGGTGCAGCGCGTGCTCGATTGCACCGGCGCGCGCGTCCGCGCCGCCGTCGGTGGCGAGGAACGGGCACGGTGGGTGGCATGACCGCCCGGCCGTTCGTCAGCGCGATTCTCGCGGCAGGCGGTCAGGGCACGCGCGCTGGCGGCGGCGTGCCGAAGCAGTTCCGCGCGCTCGGTGGCCAGACGCTGCTCGAGCGCAGTCTGGCGGCGCTGGCCCGGCATCCGCGGGTCGACGAAGTGGTCGTCGCCCTGCCCGCCGCGCACCTCGACCCGCTGCCGGCCGGCCTCGACGCCGTCTGGCCATGCGCGGTGCGGGCGGTGGCCGGCGGCGAGCGGCGGCGCGATTCGGTCGCCCGCGCGTTCGCCGCGGTGGCGTCCGACGCCGGCATCGTCCTCGTCCACGACGCCGCCCGGCCCTTCGTGTCGGCGCGCCTCATCGACCGGATGATCGACGCGGCGGCCATCGCCGGCGCGGCGGTGCCGGCGGTGCGTGCGCGCGACACGGTGAAGCGTGGCGTGACGCGGAACGCCTCGGTGTGGGTCGACGGGACCTTGCCACGCGACGAGATCTACCTGGTCCAGACCCCGCAGGCGTTCCAGCGCGCGGTACTCGCCCGGGCGTTGGCCGCCGCCGGCGACGACGACGCCACCGACGAGGCCGGCCTGGTGGAGCGTGCCGGTGGCGCCGTCGAATTGGTGGAAGGAGAGATCGGGAACGTGAAGATCACGACCGCCGACGACTTGCGGGTCGACCCCACCTTCGACTCCTCGGGAATGCGGATCGGCACTGGCTATGACCTGCACCGGCTGGTGCCCGGCCGCCGGCTGGTGCTGGCCGGCGTCGAGGTGCCGTTCGACCTCGGGCTCGACGGCCATTCCGACGCCGACATCGTCTGTCATGCGCTCACCGACGCGGTGCTGGGCGCTGCGGCGCTGGGGGACATCGGGCGGCTGTTCCCCGACACCGACGTCGCGTGGAAGGACGCCGACAGCCTGGCGCTGCTCCGCGACGCCGTCGCCCGGGTGGCGGCCGCCGGGTTCCGGATCGGCAACGTCGACGTCACGGTCGTCGCCCAGCGCCCGAAGCTCGTGCCGCACCTCGACGCGATGCGCGCCAACCTCGCGGCCGCGCTCGGCGTCGGCATCGCGCGGGTCAGCGTCAAGGGCAAGACCAACGAAGGCGTCGACAGCATGGGTCGGGGCGAGTCGATGGCCTGCCACGCCGTGGCGCTGCTGGTCGGCGTCGCAGGCACCCCCGAGCCCCGAGCCCCGGGCCCCGAGCCCCGCCGATGAGAGTGCGATTCGCCCCCAGCCCGACCGGCCACCTGCACGTCGGCAACGCGCGCACGGCGCTGTTCAACTGGCTGCTGGCCCGCCACCACGGCGGCACGTTCATCCTGCGCGTCGAGGACACCGACCGCGAGCGATCGACAGCGGCCTCGGAGGCGTCGATCAAGGACGATCTGCGATGGCTCGGCCTGGCGTGGGACGAGGGCGTGGACGCCGGCGGGGCCAGCGGGCCCTACCGCCAGTCGGAGCGCTTCGCCCTCTACGCCGAGCACACCGAGCGGCTGCTCGACCTCGGCCACGCCTACTATTGTTTCTGCGCGCCGGAGCAGCTCGAGGCGGAGCGGGCCGCGGCCCTGCAGGCCGGGCGGCCGCCGAAGTACTCGGGCCGCTGCCGCGCCATTCGGCTCGCCGACGCCCGCGCGCGGCGCGCCACCGGCGAGCGGCCGGCGGTGCGATTGCGCGTGCCCGCCGACCGCGAGGTCGTGTTCGACGACCTCGTCCGCGGCCGCGTCGCGTTCCACACCGACGTCATCGGCGATCCGGTGATCGTGCGGGCCGACGGCATCGCCGCCTACAACTACGCGGTCGTCATCGACGACGCGCTGATGCGCATCACGCACGTCGTGCGCGGCGAGGACCACATCTCGAACACGCCGCGCCAGATCCTCGTCTACGAGGCGTTCGGTTGGGCGCCGCCGGCTTTCGCGCACCTGTCGCTGGTGCTCGGGCCCGATCACGCGCCGCTCTCGAAGCGCCACGGCGCGACCTCGGTGGCCGAGTTCCGCGCCAAGGGCTACCTGCCCGAAGCACTCGCCAACTACCTGGCGCTGATCGGCTGGTCGCCCGGCGACGGGGACGAAGTGCTGCCGCTCGACGAGCTGGCGCGGCGGTTCGACCTGGCGAGCGTCGGCCACAGCGCCGGGGTCTTCGACGAGGCCAAGCTGGCCTGGGTGAACCGCCACTATCTCAAGGGCGCGGCGCCCGACCGGCTCGTGTCGCTCTCGCAGCCGTTTCTCGAATCGGCTGGTTGGATCACGGGGACGCCGTCAGCCGACGCGCGGACCTGGCTCGGCGACATGATCCCGCCGGTGGCCACCTCGGTCGACCGCTTGGCCGAGCTGCCCGATCGGCTGCACCTGGTGTTCCGCTACGACGCGGCGATGGCGCTGTCGCGCGCCGAAATCCGCGCCGAGGCGTCCGATCCAACGGCGTCGGCCGTCGTCGCCGCCTGGGCCGCGGCGCTCGTCGCCGCGCCGCGCCTGACCTCGCGCGACGCCTTCCGGGCCCTCGCCAAGCAGGTGGGAGCGGCCACCGGCGCGAAGGGCAAGGCGCTGTTCCACACGATCCGCCTGGCCGTGACCGGCGAAGCCGACGGCCCTGAGCTCGACCTCCTGGTGCCGGCCATCGATCGCGCAGCGGACTTCACGCCGGCCGACGGCCTCGCCCCGGTCGTCGGCTGCCGCGAGCGTGCCGCCGCCTTCGCCGCCGCGCTGCCGTTGACGTAACAGCGGGCAGTGTGACGTGTGACAGCGTGACGAGCCTTGACTAGCCCCTAGCCCCTAGCCCCAGCCCCTAGCCCCTGCCATGATCATCTACGGCATCAACCCCGTTCTCGAGGCGGTCCGCGCCGGGCAGGTCGACCAGCTGTGGGTGGCCGACGGGCGCAACGAGCGGGTGCGGGCGATCGTCGAGGAGGCCCGCCTGCGCGGCGTCACCGTCCAGACGGCCGACGCCGACGCGCTGCGGCAGAGGGCCAAGGGCGGCCTGCACCAGGGCGTGGTTGCCCGGTCGCGCGGGCTCCCGGAGGCCTCGCTCCAGGAGCTGGCCGGCCGCCGGCGTCCGGCCCGGCGCTCGTCGTCGTCCTCGACGGCGTCGAGGATCCCCAGAACGTCGGTGCGATCCTGCGGTCGATCCACGCCGCCGGGGGCTCGGGACTGGTGCGGCAGACGCGCCACGCCGCGCCGCTGGACGGCGCGGCGGCAAAGGCCAGCGCCGGGGCCGTCTACCACGTCCCGGTCGCCGGGGTCGTCAACATCGCCCGTGCCCTGGAGGCGTTGAAGGAGGCCGGGGTCTGGACCGTGGGGCTCGACGCCGACGCCAAAACGCATTACGATGAGGTCGACCTCACGCTGCCGACGGCGATCGTGGTCGGAGCCGAAGGCTCCGGGCTGCGGCGTCTGGTTCGGGAGCGGTGCGACCTGCTGGCCTCGATTCCAATGCGAGGACAGCTTGGCAGCTTGAACGTCTCGGTGGCGGCCGCAGTGGTGCTGTTCGAAGCGGTTCGCCAGCGCAACCGGGGGAGGCATGAGCCTTAGCTCAGCCGTCTGGACTCCGGAGGAGGACACGAAATCGTGATTGCCCCGCCTCAGTCCTTGCGGCCCCCAGTGGCCGAAAGGCGTCAGCATGTACCACGGTTGCACGACTGGTACGGGACGTGCTACCATCCTTGATTCGTCTGGCTGGCGTAGCTCAGCCCGGTAGAGCGGCTGATTTGTAATCAGCGGGTCGTGGGTTCAAATCCCTCCGCCAGCTCCACTGGGTGCCGCGTCGGCCTCGGTATTGGCGTTCGGGGTCGAGTCGAGGGATTCCACACACAACAACCGGCGCAGCGGCGACACCCTGGGGTCGGCGTGCGCGACAACAGTCAAACGGGTAGGTGGCGGAGCGGTCAATCGCAGCAGACTGTAAATCTGCCGGCCTTGTGCCTACGGAGGTTCGAATCCTCCCCTGCCCACCATCCTTCGCTCTCGATGCCGGGCGAGGATGCCCACCGTAGCGCGAAGGGCACGGAGGTGGGCGGCACGAAGGGGCGGCGGCGGGCGGCCACAGTTCGGGCCGGGAATACGCCGGTTCGAAGGTGAAGAGAAGCGCAGAAGTCGTGGCAATCGATGGGGCGAGGGCGGGAGTAACTCAGTGGTAGAGTCACAGCCTTCCAAGCTGTTGGTCGCGGGTTCGATCCCCGTCTCCCGCTCCAGATTTCACATCGGCCGAGGGCGAGTGCCGACTCGCCCGGCCGTAGCCCGGGGTCCCGGGCGAGGGCGAAGGCCGATGTAGCTCAGTTGGCAGAGCGCGTCCTTGGTAAGGACGAGGTCACCGGTTCAATCCCGGTCATCGGCTCCACACTTCGCGCCGGGCGCGGAGGACGGCCGCCGGCGCCCGAGCGGGCGTGACGGCGTGGGCAGGCAAGTGGCAGGGCTGGGCTGGGGCGTCCAGCTGGAAGCAGTGAGCAACCAAACCGACGCCGGCACGGGGCCGGGTCAGTAACGCAAACGAAGCGAGCGTAGACGAGTCATGGCGAAAGAGAAATTCGACCGTTCCAAACCCCACGTCAACGTCGGCACGATCGGCCACATCGACCACGGCAAGACCACACTCACTGCGGCACTGACCAAGGTCGCGGCCGACAAGGGCTGGGCCAAGTTCATCCCCTACGACGAGGTCGCCAAGGCCTCGGAATCGCAGGGCCGTCGCGACGACACCAAGATCCTGACGATCGCGACCAGCCACGTCGAGTACAGCACCGCCAACCGGCACTACGCCCACGTCGACTGCCCGGGCCATGCCGACTACATCAAGAACATGATCACCGGCGCGGCGCAGATGGACGGCGCCATCCTGGTGGTCAGCTGCGTCGACGGCCCGATGCCGCAGACGCGCGAGCACGTGCTGCTGGCGCGCCAGGTCAACGTGCCCTACCTCGTCGTCGCCCTGAACAAGGTCGACATGATGGACGACCCCGAACTGGTCGACCTGGTCGAGCTCGAGGTCCGCGAGCTGCTGACCAGCTACGGCTTCCCCGGCAACGACACGCCGGTGGTCCGCGTCTCGGCCCTCAGGGCGCTGCAGGGCGAGCCCGACGGCGTCGAGTCGGTCATCAAGCTGATGGAAGCGCTCGACACCTACATCCCGCTGCCGCTGCGTGAGGTCGACAAGCCGTACCTGATGCCGATCGAGGACGTGTTCTCGATCTCGGGCCGCGGCACCGTGGTGACCGGCCGCATCGAGCGCGGCCGGGTCAAGGTCGGCGAGGAAATCGAGATCGTCGGCTTCAAGCCCACCGAGAAGAAGGTGGTCACCGGCGTCGAGATGTTCCGCAAGCTCCTCGACGAGGGCGTCGCCGGCGACAACGTCGGCGTGCTGCTGCGCGGCGTGGAGAAGGACGACGTCGAGCGCGGCCAGGTGCTGGCCAAGCCCGGCTCGATCAAGCCGCACACCAAGTTCAAGGCCGAGGTCTACATCCTCAGCAAGGAAGAGGGTGGCCGCCACACGCCGTTCTTCAACGGCTACCGGCCGCAGTTCTACCTGCGCACCACCGACGTGACCGGGTCGCTCAAGCTGCCCGAGGGCGTCGAGATGGTGATGCCGGGCGACAACACCCCGATCACCGCCGAGCTCATCACTCCGGTGGCGATCGAGAAGGGCGCCCGGTTCGCGATTCGTGAAGGTGGCCGCACCGTCGGCGCCGGCACGATCTCCGAGGTTATCGAATAGCTCAGCAATATCGGGCTCTGGCGGTTGGATGTGGGAGTTGGGGAGCGCCGAGGCGCGCCCCAGCCCCTCGCCCCCAGCCCCCAGCTCCCGGGGATCGCCAATGAGAGACATCATCCAGATGGCGTGCGGTGCCTGCAAGCGTCGCAACTACAGCACGACCAAGAACAAGAAGAAGACGACCGAGCGGCTCGAGATGAGCAAGTACCTGCCGCTTCTGCCGCAAGCACACGGCGCACAAGGAACAGAAGTAACCCCGGGGCCCGGGTCCCGGGGCCCGCGTCCCGGTTTTTGAAGGCCAATAGCTCAATTGGTAGAGCACCGGTCTCCAAAACCGGGGGTTGGGGGTTCGAGTCCCTCTTGGCCTGCCAGAATCGAGAGAGACGTGGCGACCGATACGCTCGACAAGGTGAACACGCCGTCCGGCGAAGGCG
>CAWAYR010000014.1:0-23149 GCA_963786365.1 uncultured Acidobacteriota bacterium | reverse complement strand
TCCTGGTCCTGATCGAGTGCTTCGTCGGCGCCGACCCACCGGAGATCGGGAACAATGTCATTGGTCGCGTCGCCTGGTGGCGGTGTCCCGGCGCCCTGGGCCTGGCTCGTCTCCGCCGCTGCAGGTGGCATCGGCGTTGCTGCGTTCTCGCTGGCGGCCGTCTCGAGCCTGGCCGCGTGGCCCATCAGCTCTCGCGCCGCGGCCTTGATCTGCGGCGTGCTGCCGCGCGCCAGCAGCGGCCCCAGCCTGGTGCGCGCCGTCTTCGTGTCGCCTTTGAGCAGGTAGAGGCGGGCCTGCTGCAGCACGTAGTCCTCCCGCGCCGGAGCGAACTTGATCGCCTTGGCGATGAGCTTCAGCGCCTCGTCGCGGCCGGCGATGGTGCCGGCCAGTCGCCGGGCCAGCGACGCCAGCGCCGGCGCGAACGCGGGATGCAGCGCGATCGCACTCCGCAACGCGGCCTCGATCGCGGCGGCATCGGCTTGCGGCGTCGGCGCCACCCGTTCGAGCGCTTCGGCCCGGTAGAACTCGCTCAGGTAGGTCGGCGCGCCCGGCGTCCGCAAGGCCAGCTCGCGGGCTCCGCCGCGCTGCTGCGCATCGGCTTCGACCCGCGCCAGTGACCCGAGCGCCAGCGCCTGGCGCGCCGTCGAGCCGAGCGCGTGCTCGAGGTGCTCACGGGCGGCAGCACGCCCGTCGAGCCGCGTCAGGAGGTCGCCGAGCATGCGCGTGCACCTCGGCGTCTGGCACGACGCCGACGGGCGGTCGCTCCAGCTCGCGATGCGGGCGGGCAGCTGTATCGCCGCGCGGTAGAGCACCGGACGGTGACGTAGGTGCGCAGCTCCTGTTCGAGGACCTCCGGAGTCACGCCCAGCACCTTCGTGCAGGCCGTCGCGAACGGCATGCCGTCGGCGATCGCGGCCATGAACGGCGCGAACTTCGCGGACGTACTTTCGCTCCTCGCCGAGTTGGAGGTAGTGCACGAGCGCCCAGGACTCGGCGTAGAACACCGAGCTCTTGTCGCGTTCGTTGTAGGTAGGGCGAGCCGTGGTCCACCTCGACCAGCGTGGTCAACGGCAGGAGGTCTCCTGCAGCGCCACAGGTGCTGCTGGCAGCATGCCCCCGAGCTGCGCCGTCTTGCCGCCGTCGGTCACCTCGAAGGTGCTGTAGAACTCGGCCAGGCCTTCCCCGATCCACGCCGGCACCTGGCCGACGGCGCGGTCCATCGCCAGATGCACGTACTCGTGGTGGACGACGCTCTGCGACTCGCTCTCGGCCGACCGCCAGCAGCGTGATGTAGTTCATCGGCACCGCCGGCGAAGTAGCCCGCCACCGGCTGCGGCTTGCCGTTGTAGATCGGCTGGAAGGGCAGGTAGGCGCGGCGATCGCGGAAGACGATGACGGTCGTGTCGGGCGCGCGGTCGACGGCCTGTCGGCGCCAGCATCCCGACAGCGCGTGCAGCTGCTCCATGCGCTCGGCCACCTGCCTGAGGTCGCGTTCGGCGGCATCGCCCATCACCCGGAAGTGCGGGCTGCGCACCTCCAGCCACTTGCGCTGCGGCGGTCACGTCGACCGCCGCCGTGACCGCGGCGGTGACGGCCAGCGTGACGGCTGCGGCCGCAACCCCGGTGAGAGTCTCCGGACGGGCGCATCCGGCGTCTTGTGCTCCCTGAGGCGACGAGTTCAGACGGACTTCTGGTAGATCCCACTGGCGCGGGCCGGATGTCCCCATCTGGGCGCGGTTCTATGGAAGATGCGCCGGGTGAGCCGTGAACCTCGGCAGCGGCGGCTCGCGCTATCATCGCCGCCGATGTCTTCTCCCCGCCGTGTTCGCGTCGGCGTCCTGGGCGCCGGCGCCTGGGCCCGCTCTGCCCATCTCCCCGGTTTCGCCCGTGATTCCCGCTGCGAGATCGTCGCCATCGCCGACACCAAACGCGAGCTGGCCGCCGAAGCGGCGGCCGAGTTCGGCATCCCGCTGGTCTTCGACTCCCACCAGGCGCTCATCGCCCACGACGGGCTCGACCTCATCGACGTGTGCACGCCGAGCAGCACCCATTTCGAGCTGTCGTGGGCCGCGCTCGAGTCGGGGCGCCACGTGCTGTGCGAGAAGCCGGTGGCGTTCGACTACCGCGACACCCGGCGGGCCGCCGAGCTGGCCCGCTCCAAGCACCTGAAGACCAAGCTCGGGTTCACCTTCCGCTACGCGCCGGCGGTGCGCTACATGCGCCAGCTGGTCGCCGACGGCTTCGTCGGCACGCCGTTCATCTTCAACGGCTACGAGCAGAACTCGCAGTGGCTCGACCCGCTGAACCCGCTGCGCCAGGTCGATCCGCACGCCGACCCGAACGTCCTGCACGTGTCGTCGCTCGAGGGCTACGGCGCGCCGATCATCGACATCTCGCACCTGCTGGTCGGCAGCGACCTCACCCAGGTGATCGGCACGATGCGCAACTTCATCCCCCATCGCATGGTGCGCGCCACCGGCGTGATGCAGCGGATGAACATCGACGACGGCGACATCTACATGGGCGAGTTCGCCAACGGCGCGCTGTGCTCGATCCAGACCAGCTACGTGACCGTCGGCAACTACCCGGGCATCGAGGCGCGCATCTACGGCAGCGAGGGCGCGATCATCTGCCGGCTGGTCGAAGAGGACGGCATCTGCGAGCGGATCTGGCTGGCCACCAAGAACCAGGTCGAGTTCAAGCGCGTCGAGGTGCCGGAGCGGTTCTATCCGCCGGGCGGCTCGCCGAGCGAGCTGTGGCGGACGCTCTTCTACGCCAATCTCATCAGCAGCTTCATCGGCGAGATCCTCGCGGACGACGACGCCAACGAAGGCAACTTCGACGACGGCGCGTGGGTGCAGGAGACGATCAACGCCGTGGAGCGATCGTACAGGGAGCGCCGATGGGTGACGCTGCCGCTGGACTGACCGGCCCGACCGCCGGGCACGGCGCGCTCGACCGCTTCTTCGAGGCCTTCTACCGGCGCCGGCCGGTGTCGGCGACGTTCACCGGCGTCCATGGCCACGACGAGAGGCTGCCCGAGTGGTCACCGCTCGGCCTGGCTGGCGAGGCCGACGAGTTGCGGGCGCTACGTCGCGAGCTCGATGCCGCCGGCCGCGTGCCCGACGAGTCCATCGTCCGTTTCCCCGACGACGTGGACCTCGCGCTTGGCCGACGCGTATCTCGAGATCGCGATGGCCGAGCACGACAGCAGCCATTTCGTCCACCGGAACCCGTCGCTGTGGACCGGCGAGGCGATCTTCGGCGTGCTGTCGCTGGTCACTCGGGATTTTGCGCCGCTGGCCGAGCGGCTCGAGAGCGCCCGGCAGCGCCTCGAGGCCATCCCGCGCTTCCTCGGCCACGCCCGCGAGGTGGTAGAAGCGGCGCCGCTCGACTGGAAGGGCCGGGCGCGCCGTGAGTGCCAGGCGGCCGTCGCGCTCTTCGATCGGGCCCTACCGGCGTGGGTCGCGTCGCAGGTGCCGGGCGCCTCGTCAGCCTGGCTGGCCTCGTCGCGGAAGGCGGCACGCGCCTTCGAGACGTTCGACGCCTGGCTCGGCCCGATCGGCCAGCCGACGCTGCTGTCGTCCTTCCGCTCGTCGATGCCCGACGCGCCGTCCGAGCGCGAGAGCGCCGGTCGCGACCTGCTGGCGCTGCTGCTCGGCCGCGGCCATTTCGTCACCACGCCGATCGACGACCTGCTGCGCGAGGCCACCGACGCGCTGGACGAGGCCACGGCCCGGCTCGACGAGATGTCGCGTCCTCACGGCGGCTGGCCCGCGGTGCAGGAACTGCTGGCGGCCGATCACGCGCCCGCGGACGAGTACTTGTCCTGTCTCGAACGGAAATGGCGCGCCTGCAAGGAGGCGTCCGACGCGCACGACCTGGTCACCTGGCCCGACGCGCCGTTGCGCTACCTGCCGATCCCGCTGCATACGCGTGACGCGGCGCCGCACCTCTACTACCTCAACTACCGCTCGCCGGCGCCATTCGATCCGTTCGGCACCTTCGAGTACGTGGTGCCGCCGATCGACGGCCTGCCGCCGGCGGAGGTCGAAGCAGAAGCTGCGCGGGATGAACCACAGCGTGATGATGCTCAACCACGTGGTGCATCACGGCGCCATCGGCCACCACGTGCAGAACCACCACGCCTACCGCGGTGCGTCGCGCATCGGCCAGGTGGCGGCCGTGGACACCGCCAACCGCATTGCGATGTTCTCGGGCGGCAGCCTGGCCGAGGGCTGGGCGTGCTACGTCTGCGACCTGATGGAGGAGATCGGCTTCCTGAAGCCGCTCGAGCGCATCGCCCAGCAGCACACGCGTGTGCGCATCGCCGCCCGCGCCGTCGCCGACCTGTCGATCCACACCGGCCGGATGACCGTGCCCCAGGCGGCCTGGCTCTACGAGGACCGGGCCCACATGGCGCAGGCGGCGGCGAAGGCCGAATCGGTCCGGAACAGCATGTATCCGGGCACCGCCGTGATGTACTGGCTGGGCACGCGGGGCATCCATCGTCTCCGTGCGGAGATCGCCGCCCGTGAGGGCGCGGCGTTTTCCCGGCGGCGTTTCCACGATCGGTTCCTGTCGTACGGAGCGATTCCGGTGGCGTTGATCGCCAGACTGATGCTCGCCGAGGGAGGCGCCCGATGACGCGCGGCTGGGCTGCCGCGTGGCTGCTCGCGCTGGCCGGCGCGGCCGGATGCGGTGGCTCGAGTTCGTCGCCCGGCGGAGCCGCCACGCAGACACCGGCCGGTGCCGCCGACCGGCTCGTCGTCGGCTACGACCGCGAGCCCGACACGCTCAACCGCTTCAGCACCCACATCCTCGAGGACATCGAGACCTGCGTGGTCGAGGGCCTGGTCACGACCGACGAGAAGATGACCATCGTCCCGCTGCTGGCGGCGTCGATTCCCACGGTCGAGAACGGCGGGGTCGTCCTGCGCAAGGACGGCGGCATGGACGTCACCTGGAAGCTGCGCCCGAACATCACGTGGCACGACGGCACGCCCCACACCTCCGCCGACGTGAAGTTCACGGTCGAGGCCATCAACAGCCCGGCCTACAACCCCGAGAGCACCGACGGCTTCGATCGCATCGCCAGCGTCGACACGCCCGACCCGCTCACCGCCGTGCTGCACTACAAAGAGGTCTACGCGCCCTACCAGCTGCAGTTCATGCGCGGCACGCTGCCCAAGCACGTGCTCGAGGGCCGCGACATCGACACCGCCAACGACTACAACCGGGCACCGCTCGGCACCGGTCCCTACAAGGTGGCGGAGTGGAAGAGCGGCGAGTACATCCGCCTCGAGGCCGTGCCCAACTACTGGCAGGGTGGCGGCCAGCCGCACGTGAAGACGCTGCTCTTCAAGTTCATCGCCAATACCAATACCCGCATCAACCAGCTGAAGAGCGGGGAAGTGGACATGGTGGTGATGTTCCCGTGGGACAAGCACCGCGAGGTGGCGGCGATTCCCGGCGTCAGCGTCCATCGCACCGACGGCAACGGCTACGAGCACGTGACGATGAACCAGCGGGCGTTCCCGGCCTTCGCCGACGTGCGGGTGCGCCAGGCGCTCATCCACGCCGTCGACCGCGAGCTCATCTCCAAGACGATTCTCGAAGGCCTGGCGCCGATCACCCACGGGCCGGTGCAGCCGGTGTCGTGGGCGCACAATCCCGTCGTGCGGCAGTACACCTTCGACCCGGCGCGGGCCAAGGCGCTGCTCGACGAGGCCGGATGGAAGGACGGCAACGGCGACGGCGTCCGCGACAAGGACGGCCAGCGCTTCGCGTTCACGCTCATCACCCAGGCCGGCTTCGCCGTGCGCGAGAACGTCGCCCAGGTGCTGCAGCGCCAGTTCAAGGACGTCGGCGTCGAGGCGGCGGTGCAGCTCCACGACGGCACCAGCATCAGCAAGCTGTGGTTCGAGGGCAAGTTCCACGCGATGCTGCACTGGTGGCAGCTGCCGGCCGACCCCGAGCTGGCGCTGTTCTTCGCCAGGGACCGGATGCCGCCGCACGGCCGCAACATCAACTACGTCGCCGACGACGCGCTGACGGCGCTGGTCTATGCCGCCGACCGCAGCGTGAGCCAGGCCGAGCGGGCGCGCATCCTCGGCGAGGCGCAGGTCCGCATCGCCGACCTGGCCATCGAGATCCCGCTCTACGGCGTGACCAAGCTCGACGCCGTGCCGGCACGGCTCAAGGGCTTCACCGGCAATCCGACCAACACCGGCCCGTTCTGGAACGTCCACACGTGGACGCTGCAGTAGCGCGGGTCCTGCGGCTCGCGGCTCGGCGCGCGCTCGAAGCGGTGCCGCTGCTGCTCATCGTTTCGGGCATCGCCTTCGGGCTGCTCCAGCTCGTGCCCGGCGGGCCGCTCGAGGTCTATCTCGCCAATCCAGGCGTGCGCCCCGAGGACCTCGAACGCCTGCGCCGTGCGCTCGGACTGGATCGTCCGCTGTGGGAGCAATACGTCAGCTGGCTCGCCGCCTTCGCCCGTGGCGACTGGGGCTACAGCTTCAGCGACGGGCGGCCGGTGCTGGCCCGGGTCGTCGAGCGGCTGCCGGCGTCGATCGAGTTGCTGACCGCGTCGCTGGTGCTGGCGCTGACGGCGGCCGTGCCTGCTGGCGTCGTCGCCGCGGTGCGGGCGCGCACGCCGGTGGACCGGGTGGTCACCGCGATTGCCTCGGCGGGGATCTCGATTCCGGCGTTCTGGCTCGGGTTGATGCTGCAACTGGTGTTCGCGATCGGCCTCGGCTGGCTGCCCTCGTCGGGCCGGGCCCCCGAGGGCAGCGGCCTCGGCCTGCGCCTGCAGCATCTGGTGATGCCGGCGGCGGTGCTCGCGTTCGTGCACGGCGCGGCCTGGTCGCGCTACCTGCGGACCTCGCTGATCGACGTGCTCGGGGCGCTGTTCCTGGCCGCCGCCCGGGCCCGCGGCGTGCCGGCACGCGCCCGGCTGCTGCGCCACGCCCTGCCGAACGCGCTGGCGCCGGTGGTCACGGTGGTGCTCCTCGACGCCGCGTTGCTCGTGCCGGGCGCCGTCGTCACCGAGAGCGTGTTCGCGTGGCCGGGTGTTGGCAGCCTGTTCACCGAAGCCCTCGGGCGGCGCGACTACACCGTGCTGATGGCGATGCTGATGGTCAGCTCGCTGGCCGTCGTCGTCTTCAATCTGCTGGCCGACGTGGTGCATGCCTGGCTCGACCCGCGGGTGACGGCATGAAGCGGGCGTGGTCGGTGCTGGCCGTGCTGGTGGTGCTGGCCATCGTGGCGCCGCTCCTGGCGCCGTACGCCCCCGACGCGATCGACCTCGCCAATCGCCGCGAGGGACCCGCCGCGGCCCATTGGTTCGGCACCGACGACCTCGGCCGCGACGTCTTCAGCCGGGTGCTCTACGGCGGCCGGGTCTCGATCGCCATCGGCCTGCTGGCGGCGCTGGTCGCGGCCGGGCTCGGCGTCGCCATCGGGGCGGTGGCCGGCTACGTCGGCGGCTGGGTCGACACCGTGCTGATGCGCGGCACCGATGCCATGCTGTCGATTCCGCGGCTGCTCCTGCTGATGGTCGCGGCGGCCACCCTTCAGCCGTCGGTGCCGGCGCTGGTCCTGCTGGTTGGCGTGGTCGGCTGGATGGAGACGGCCAGGGTGACCCGGGCCGCGGTGCGGACGATCGCCACCCAGGAGTTCGTGCTGGCGTCGCTGGCGGCCGGGGCCGGGCACCTGAGAATCGTCTGGCGGCATCTGCTCGCCAACGCCGCCGGGGCCATCCGCACCGCCTCGGTCATGGCCGTGGGCCGCGCCATTCTGGTGGAGTCGGCGCTCAGCTTCTTCGGGGTGGGCGTCCAGCCCCCCGACGCCAGTTGGGGGAGCATGCTCTACCAGGCGCAGGCGGCGATGTCGACCGAGCCGTGGCTGGCGCTGTTCCCAGGAGCCTGCATCGTCGTCACCGTGGGCACGCTCAACGCACTCAGCGACCGGGCGTAAACCGGACGAGCGGTCGGTAACCGTCGGCCGTCCCGCCGTCGTCCCAACGACCTCCGCCCCGGGGACGCGGGACGCCCGTGTATGTATTTGAGACATGTGTTTACACCGCCCATGGTTTGCAGTAGCCTCCGGCCGATCGCTCCTTTTTCTCCGGGGGGAGCGTGCTGCTCCCACACCGTTGTCCGGAACATTGCAAGGAGGTCGGAAGATGGGTCGTTCACCTTTCACTGCCGCCGCGCTGGGCTTGGCCCTGACGCTGTGGGCGCATCCGGTCTTTGCGCAGACCGGTGACGGAAACCTGCGTGGCTACGTCAAGGACGAATCGGGCGCGGTGCTGCCCGGCGTCAGCGTCACCGCGACCAGCCCCGAGCTGCTCGCCCCGGTGGCCTCGGTCTCCGACGGCGCCGGCCTCTACCGGCTGAACAACCTGCCGCCGGGCGCCTACGTCATCACCGCCGAGCTCCCGGGCTTCGCGATCGTGCGCCGCGAGGGCATCCTGGTCCGCGCCGGGGCGACCTTCGCCATCGACATCGACATGAAGCTGAGCACGGTGCAGGAGACGATCACCGTCACCGGCGAATCGCCGATGATCGAGGCCAGCAAGCCGACGACGTCGATCTCTCTCGACCGCGAGCTGATCCGCGCCGCGCCGATCTCGTCGCGCCGCGTCTTCAGCGACGCCCTCGACCTGGCCCCCGGCGTGTCGTCGCGCAACGTCGACGACGGCGTCGGCCGCCGCTCCTACTACTTCAAGGGCGCGGTCATCTTCTCCCACGTCTTCACCCTCGAGGGTGCCCCGGCCGGGTCGTTCCTCGACTCGTCGGCCCACTCGATTGGGTTCGGCGGCGACACGGTGCAGGACACCGAGCTGAAGCTGAGCGGCGTCGACGCCGCCTCGCCCACCGGCACCGGCGTGGTGATGAACATCCTGGCGCCGCGCGGCGGCAACGCAGTTCAAGGGCTCGGCCATCTACGACTACCAGGACGTGGCCTGGAACAGCGACAACACCAAGGGCGGCAGCGCCCCCGGCGGCCTGCCCACCGCGCAGTCGGTGAAGCAGTACCGACCTGTCATTGGGTGGCCCGATCGTCAAGAACCGCGTCTGGTTCTTCGGGGCGTTCCGCCGCGCCGACCTCACCAACGGCATCAGTCGCTCGCCGCTGAACGCCGCCAACATCGCCGCCCTGGCGCCCGACTTCGTGCCGTTCGACAATTACCTGAAGAGCAACCAGCCGTTCGGCGAAGATCACAGCGCAGGTCACCAACCGGCACGAGCTGTCGGCGTTCTACCAGAACGACCGCTCGAAGTACACGAGCAACCGCGAGCTCGACAACAAGCTGTATCTCTTCAACTCGACCGGCGGCGGCCTGGCCCACGGCAAGATGAACTCGGTGTGGACCAACCAGCTGACGACGTCGGTGTCGGTGAGCTACAACGACAAGCGCGGCAACGACAAGAACACCTACGACGACGCCGATCTCAACGGACCGCAGATCGAGATCCACCAGGACGCGTTCCTCAACGCCGGCAACCAGGTCGGCACCGGGGCGCTGGCGCGGCTGAACACGCCCGACTCGATCTCGCTGTCCGACGCGCACATCTGGCTGATTCGCGGCGACGCGACCTACTACAAGCAGGGGTGGGGCGGCGGCCACGAGTTCCGCGCCGGCATCTGGGCGGCGCCGTCGATGGTGCGCGAGACCGTCACCGAGCAGGTCAACGGCGGGTTCGGGCTGCAGCGCGATCGGTTCATCGATCCGAGCAACTCCGCGCTCGGGACGACGCCGTTCTACATCCGCACCCGCACCCCGGTGATCGCGCCGGGGATCAGCGAGCACGATCGCGACATCGCGTTCTACGCTCCAGGACTCGTGGACGCCGACCCCGCGGCTCACCGCCAACCTCGGCCTGCGGGTCGACTTCATCAAGCGCCACGACGAGATCCTCGACATCGACCGGCAGAAGAGCACGGCGGTGCAGCCGCGGGTCGGCGTCTGCGTATCTCATCACCGAGGATGCCCGCAACGTCGTCCGCGCCAGCTACGGCCGGCTCTACGAGCAGGTCAACGGCCGCGACTACATCGTGACCTTCGGTCAGACCACCGGCGCCGTCGACCAGACCGAGACCTACATCGACAAGGCCGGCAACCGGAACACGGTGTTCACCCCGGCGACGCGCAGCGTCGACCCGCGGCTGCTCTTCGACGAGGACCTGCACCAGCCGTACCTCGACGAGTTCTCGGTCGGCTACAACCGGCAGTTCCCCGGGCAGATCAGCGTCGGCGTCGCCGCGACGCAGCGCCGCTTCAAGGACAACTTCGGCGAGGTCGACATCAACGGCATCTACCCGTCTGGCCCCGGCCAGCCGTTCATCGGCTTCGGCCTGGTCGATCCGAATCGCGGCATCATCACGCGCGAAACCAACAACACCTGGACGCAGGTGATCGTGAACGCCATCGAGATGACGTTCGCGAAGAACATGTCGAACAACTTCCAGATCATCGCCAGCGCCACCCGGCAGTGGCAGCACCTGAACGGCACCTGGAACCCGACCGATCCGGCCCGCTTCGTCCAGCCGGACGCGTTCGAGAACAATCGCGACCTGTCGCAGCAGCTCTTCGGCAACGGCGACGACAACACGCTGAACGGCGGCGGCCGCGAGTCGGGCGCCGCCTACCGGCCGTTCTCGGTGCGGATCGGCGGCCAGTGGCTGGCGCCGTGGGGCATCAGCGTCGGCGGCAGCTACGTGATCCAGTCGGGCGGCTACATCGGGCCGCTGGTCAGCCGGCTCGAGGCCAACGACCCGACGCTGCGCGATCTACGGACCGGCGACGATTCGTCTCGCCAACGGCACCACCCAGCCCAACCCGCTGGCGACGCGGCTGCGCTTCACCGGCCCGACCCGCAGCGACGGCCAGATCCGCAACGACGACGCCAAGTACCTGCAGTTGAAGATCGGGCGGATGTTCCGGTTCGGCACCCAGTCGATCGAACCGGCCGTCAACCTCTTCAACGTGTTCAACACCCCGGCCAACACGCAGTGGGGCACGGACGCCAACCTGACCTACAGCCCGGCCTACCAGAACCGCTTCAACCGGCACCCGCCGCGGGCGCTGCAGCTGTCGATCGCGTACAAGTTCTAAGGCGGGGCTCGGGTCCCGGGACTAGGGGCTCGGGAAAGAAATCACCGGCGCTGGGGATGTTCCCAGCGCCGGTTGCTTGACGCCTGTCACCGCTGCCCTTGGGCACCGGAGCGAGCCGCTGGCGAGCCCCGGGCCCCGAGCCCCGAGTCCCGCCTTGTCTCTATGCGGTCCTTCGTGATGCAGTGTCTCGCGTGAGCCGAGCGCGAGAGCGACGACCACCGGCCCCGCGCGTGCCGCCGGTGGCGACGTCACCACCAGGCCCGCCGCGCTGGCTCGCCGGCGTCGCGGCTCGGTGCGCTGCTGGTCGGTGCCGTCGGCACGTGGTGGATGTGGTCGTCGCGTCAGGGCGTCGCCGTGCGGCCGGCGCACCCGAACGTGCTGCTCATCACCCTCGACACGACCCGCGCCGATCGCCTCGGCAGCTACGGGTACGCGGCCGCGGCGACGCCGCACCTCGACCGGCTGGCGGCGGGCGGCGTGCGGTTCGCCACGGCGGTGTCGCCGGCGCCCCTGACCTTGCCGGCCCATGCCAGCCTCATGACCGGCCGCAATCCCTACGGGCACGGCGTCCGCAACAACGGCCACTTCGTGCTCGCCGCCGACGTGCCGACGCTGGCCGGGCAGTTCCAGGCGGCCGGCTACGACACCGCGGCCTTCGTCAGCTCGTTCGTGCTCGACCGCCAGTTCGGGCTGGCGCGCGGCTTCGCCACTACGACGACGCCCTCGACCCGCCGGCCGGCCTCGCCGACTCGCTGGAGCTCGAGCGGCGTGGCGATCGCACGGTGGCGGCGGCGTCGGCGTGGCTGGCGGCGCGGCCGGCGGCGCCGGCGCGGCCGTACTTCCTGTGGGTGCATCTCTACGACGCCCACGATCCCGTACGCGCCGCCGGCCCGCTATCGCGCCAGCTTCGAAGGCCGTCCCTACGACGGCGAGATCGCCTTCCAGGACGCGATGGCCGGCGAGCTGCTCGCGCGCGCCGGCCACGGCAGCAGCGGCGGCGCCGCTGGTCGTCGTCGCCGCCGACCACGGCGAGAGCCTGGGCGAGCACGGCGAGAGCACGCACGGGCTGTTCGTCTACGAGAGCGCGGTCCGCATCCCGCTGCTGGTCTCGTGGCCGGGCGTGCTGGCGCCGCGCGTCGTCGAGCCGGTGGTGCGCGCTGGTCGACGTCGCGCCGACCATCGCCGCCCTGGCCGGCGTCGCGCCGCTCGACGGCATCGACGGCCGCAGCGCCGTGCCGCTCATCGACGGCGCGGAGGAGTCCGCCGCCGCCGGTCGCCGCCTACGCCGAGACCTTCTTCCCGCAGTTCTTCATGGGCTGGGCGCCGCTGCGTTCGGTGCGCGACGGCTCCTGGAAGCTCATCGACGCGCCCGAGCCCGAGCTCTACGACCTGGCCGCCGACCCCGGCGAGCAGACCAATCTCTACGCCGCCCAGCCGGCCACGGCGCGGGCCCTGCGGCGCCAGCTCGAGACGATGGCGCGCGCCGGCGCCGACCGCGCCAGCCCGACGCCGATGAGCGCCGAGGCGCGCCAGCGCCTGTCGGCACTCGGCTACGTGAGCGGGCCGGCCGCCGCCGGCCGCCGCCGGCACCCCGGCGCCGGATCCCAAGCGGATGGCGCCGCTCTTCGAGCGGCTGCTCGACGGCAACCGCGCGCTCGCGCGTGGCGAGCCCGATGCGGCCGTGAGCATCGCCCGGGCGGTGCTGGCCGAGGACGCCGGCAACAGCTTTGCGCGTCTGGTGCTCGGCCGGGCGCTGCTGGCCAGCGGCCGTCTGCGCGAAGCCATCGACGCGTTGCGCGCCTATCTCACCGCCGTGCCCGGCAGCGCCGATGCCCATCACTGGATGGCGCTGGCGCACCTGCGTCTCGGCGATCGCGCGCGGGCGCTGGCCGAGGAAGAGGCCGCGCTGGCGCTCGACCCGCGGCACGGCGCGGCCCTCGGCCCTGCGCGCCGGCCTGCTGTTCTCGAGCGGCGCAACGCACCGAGGCCGTGAAGGGGTTGCGTGACGCCGTCGCCGCCGACCCCGGCAACCACTCGCTGCGGGTGTCGCTGGCGGACCTGCTCGCCGACGCCGGCCTGGCCGCCGAGGCCGAGCCCGAGTACCGGCGGGTGCTCGAGTCGCGTCCCAACGACGTCGCGGCTTTACTGGGCCTCGGCCTGCTGCTGGCCCGCACCGATCGGTTCGAGCCGGCCGTCGCGGCCCTGACCCGGGTGCTCGAGATCGATCCGGGCCAGGACGAGGCCCGCTTCGAGCGGGCCGTCGTCTACGAACGGCTCGGCCGCACTCGCCGAGGCGCGGGCCGGCTACGAGCGGCTCGACGCCCCGGCCACCCGCCCCGACATCCGCCAGGCGGCCGCGCGCCGACTAGTCGGCATTGCCCCGCTGACGAATGGCGGCATCGCGTCGTGCAGGCAGCTCTAGAGCTGCCCTACGACCGTCGCGCGGCGCGTGACGCCTCTACGACGGCCGGAGCTGAGCTCGCCTAGCGCTCTAGAGAGCAGCTGCCAGCCAGCCTGAGCCCCGGCCCGCTCAAGGAAGCCGCGTCACCACCTGTCCCGGCCGCGTGCCGCCGCAGCAGTTCGTTGAACGCGGCGACGTCCTTCTCGACGGTGCTCTTGAGTTGCCCGAGCTGGGTCTGCATCCGTTCGCCCAGGAGCTTGGCCACTTCCAGGTGCTGATCGGTGGGCTTGAAGTCGCTGCCCGACACGCCGTTGGCCAGGTAGCTGAATCGCCCCAGCAGCTTGGCGGCGTAACGTACGCCGTCCTGGCCACCCGTGATTCGGAGGTCGTAGAGGTTCATCTCGAGCTCGCTCAGGGCGTCGTGCACCTTGGCCGCCATCTGCTTGACCTCGTTGTCGGCGGCGGTGCGCTGAATGCTCTGCACCTGCGCGCGCATGAACTCGAGCTGGTTGACCGCCTCGACGCCCGAGTTGAGGCCGTCGCGCAGCGTCGTCAGCAGGGTCGTCTGCGCGGTGATGTCGGCGTCGGTGCCGGCCGAGTTCGGGTCCTTGCGCACGGTGAGCGGCTGGGTGTAATCGCGGCCGCCGATGGTCAGCTTCACCGTATAGGCGCCGGGCGGCGCCAGCACGGCGATCTGCGGGTTGCCGCCGGCCGCCGGTCGCGTGTCGTCCTCGCCGAGCGGCAGCTCGTGGCCGTACATCGGGTCGGTCCGGAACGACAGCGCCTTGGTCGGCGTGTAGCGCAGATCCCAATTGACGCGGTTGAGCCCGGCCCCACCCGGGACCGGGAAGGTGCGCACCACCTCGTTGCCGGCGTTGGTGATCGTCACCGTGCCGCCGGCCGGCACCGCCTGGCGCAGGTAGTAGTTGAGGCCGGCGCCGTAGGGTGGGTTCTCGCCCACGGTCGGATCGTCGTAGGTCGACGACGGCGCGGTGATGCCGCGGAAGCGGTAGGCGGCGCGGGGTTCGAACAGGGTCACGTCGGCCGCGAGCGTCTGCGCCGTCATCGCCCGCAGCGGGGTGATGTCGTCGAGGATGTAGAAGCCGCGGCCGTAGGTGGAGATGACCAGATCGCTGAAGTGCTCCTGCACCACGATTCCCGAGACCGGGGCCGCCGGCAGGTCGTTCTGCAACGGCTGCCAGGTGTCGCCGGCGTCGAAGGTGACGTAGATGGCGTTCTCGGTTCCCAGGTAGAGCATGCCGCGCCGCACCGGGTCCTCGTGGATGACCTTGGTGTAGCTGAGCGCGCTCTTGGGGATGCCGTTGACGATGAGCCTCCAGGTGGCGCCGAAATCGGTCGTGCGATACACCCACGGGTCGCGGTTGTTGGCCTGATGGCCGTCGATGGCGACAAACGCGGTGCCGTCGTCGTAGCGCGACGGCGCCAAGCTGCGCACCGACACCCAGGGTGGCAGCCCCGGCAGGTTCTTCGTGACGTTGCTCCACGTCTTGCCGTTGTCGCGGGTGAGCTGCACCTGGCCGTCGTTGGTGCCGGCCCAGATGAGGCCCTTCACCCGCGGCGACTCGGCGATGCCGTAGACGACGCCGGCGTACTCGACGCCGATGTTGTCGGGGGTCAGTCCGCCGGAGGTGCCCATCTTCGACCGGTCGTTCAGCGTCAGGTCGGGACTGATCACCTCCCAGCTCTGGCCGCCGTTGGTGGTGCGGTGGACATGCTGGCTGCCGACGTAGATGGTGTTGCTGTCGTGCGGCGAGATCTGCAGCGGCGCGTCCCAGACGAAGCGGTAGCGGACGCCCTCGGCCGGGCCGTTCGACTGATCGGGCCATACCTCGATGTTGCGGAACTGGCGGCGGTTCTGTTCGAAGCGCACGACGATGCCGCCGACCATGCCCGACCCCGACGCCGTCGACCAGACGATGTTCGAATCCTTCGGGTCCGGGGTCGCCCAGCCGCTCTCGCCGCCGCCGACCGCGTTCCACATCGCCCGCGGGATGCCGGCGTCGCCGCCGAACCCGGCCTGAATGCGGCTGTTGCTCGGGCCGCGGTAGGTCGGCTCGTCCTGCTTGTTGCCGAGCACGTTGTAGGGGATCTCGTTGTCGACGGTGACGTGGTAGATCTGCGCGTTCTTCAAGCGCTGCCGGTACCACGTCTTGCCGCGGTTGATGGTGATCGACAGCCCCTGGTCGTGGGCGACGATCTGGCGATCCGGGTTGGTCGGGTCGATCCAGATGTCGTGGTGGTCGCCGCCCGGCTGCATGTCCTGGCCTGGGGCGGGCCGGCCCGGCAGCGGCGTGATGGTGCGCCCGCCGTCGATCGACTTGGAGAACGATGCGGTCAGGAAGTAGGCCTCGTCCGGATCATCGGGAGCCACCGCCATCCGCGAGTAGTAGTGCGCGCGGCCCATGGCGTTGTGGTCGTAGCTGACGACCTGCCAGGTGTCGCCGCCGTTGTCTGAGCGCCACAGCTGGCCGCGTTCGGTCTCCTGACCCTTCCACGGCACGCCGTCCCCGGTTTCGATGAGCGCGAACACGCGCTGCGGGTTCGAGGCCGAGATGGCGACGGCCACCTTGCCGACCGGCTTGGTCGGGAGCCCGCGGCCCTGCAGCCGGGTCCAGGTGACGCCGCCGTCACGCGAGGTGAAGAGCCCACTGCCCGGGCCGCCGCTGTCGCGGCCCCAGGTGTGGATCTCGAGCGTCCACATCCCGGCGAACAGGATGCGCGGGTTCTTCGGATCCATCGCGATGTCGGAGCAGCCGGCGTTCTCGTCGGTGAAGAGCGTCTTGGTCCACGTCTGCCCGCCGTCGGTGGTCCGGAACACGCCGCGCTCCTGCTGCGGGCCGTAGGCGTGGCCGAGCGCGCAGGCGAGCACGATGTCCGGATCCTTCGGGTGGATCACCAGCCGCGGGATGCGCCCGGTCTGCTCCAGGCCCATGAGCGCCCACGTCTTGCCGGCGTCCATCGACTTGTAGATGCCCTGGCCCAGCGAGATGTGGCTGCGGATCTTGCCCTCGCCGGTGCCGGCCCAGACGATGTTGGGATCGGAGGGGGCGACGGCGAGCGACCCGATCGACTGCACCGACTGGCCGTCGAAGACCGGCGTCCAGTTGGTGCCGCCGTCGGTCGTCTTCCAGATGCCGCCCGAGGCGGCGCCGACGTAATAGGTATAGGGGTCGCCGGCGATGCCGGCGGCGGAGGAGAAGCGGTTGCCCTCCGGGCCGATGGTGCGCCAGTGCAGCCGGCTGGTACTGCTCGGGACTCGGGCCCGGCCGCGACTGCGCCGAGGGCGCCACCAGTGCCACACACGCCAACAGCAGCGCCAACCCACACGTTCTTGCGAGAGCCATCGTTCCTCCCTTGCTCGGTGCCCAGACCACGCCCCTCACGACCCCGCCGGCGGCGGCACGTCGCGTGCAGATCCGAAACGGACGAGTTCTACTTCGCCCGGCAAGGTTGCGCAAGTCCGATCCTGTCTCAGAGCGTCGTGCGCCAGCGCTCCCAGTCGACGCGCAGGCGGCCGACGAGCGCGACAAATCCTGGATGGTCCTTGAGCGACGCCAGGTCGACGTGGCTGTTGAACTTCGGGTACGACGGGAGCCCCTCGTCCGCCGCCTTGACCAGCCAACGCACGGCCTCGTCCGCACGACCCAGCAGGGCGTAGGCACAGCCGATCGCGAACTGCGCGTGATGGATGTCGGACAGCCCCGTCGGGTTGACGATCACCGGGATGGCGGCCTTGAGCACCCGTTCGGCCTCGGCTCGTCGTCCCAGCTTCGCGTTGGCGTGGGCGAGCTCGGCGAGATGGTTCGGTTCCAGGTCACGGAAGCCCGTGTCCCGCTGGCCGGGGGCGCCCGGAGCACTCAGCACGTCCAATGCGGACTGGCCCTCGCCCATCGCGAGGAGCACCTCGGCCCTCAAGAACGGCGCCAGCCAACGCGGGTTGCGCGACAGCTCCGCGCGGACCTCGTCGAATCGTTGGGCATCGGACAGCGCGCCCAGACGGCGCCGAGCGGCAACGGTGGCCAACGGATCCAGTCGAAGCGCCTCGTCGTCTTCCGCGATGGCCTTGTCGAGTAGGCCGATATGACCGTAGACCTTGCCCAATTCGACGTGCGCTTCGGCCAGGCTGGGGTTGTTGGCGACAGCGCGCTGCAAGTCCTTGATCGCCTGTTCGTGCTGAAAGCCGTTGCGCACGTTCCAGACCACCTGCGCGCGCGCCAGGTACGCCTCGGCCTGGTCCGGATTGATCGCCAGCGCCCGCTCGATCTCCACGAACGCCTTCTGCTCGAAGTCCGGATCGGTCGCGTCGTAGAAGAAGCGCTGGGTATAGGCACTCGCGAGCATGGCGTGGCCGAGAGCGAAGTTCGCGTCGAGCGCGACCGCGCGCTCGAACTCCTCGATGCTGCCGGTGAGTCGTCCGCCGGTATCGCTCAAGCCCGACCGACCCTTCATGTGCGAGAGCCCGCGCAGGTAGGCGTCGTACGCCGCCGGGCTCGTGCTCTGCGACGGCGACGGCCGTTCGGGGGGCGGCGCTGCCGACCGCCGAGGCGAAGTGGGCGGCGATCTGCCACGCGATGTCGTCCTGGATCGCCAGCACGTTGGCGGCGTCGCGATCGTAGCGCTCGCTCCACAACGTCGTGCCCTGCGCGACGTCGACCAAGGACGTGTTGATGCGGACGCGGTCACCGGCCCGCTGGACCGACCCCTGGACGAGCAGACCGACGCCCAGCTCACGACCGACCGCATCGACGCGCTCACGATAGGTGAATGCGGTGTTCGCGGCGATCACCCGCACGCTCTTCACGCGCCCGAGTTCACGCGTGACGGCTTCGGTGACGCCGTCGGCCACGTACGCGTCCCCGTCGCCAATGGTCGCGAACGGGAGCACCGCCACCAGAGACCCGGGTGCGGGACCGAGGGCGGTCGTTGTCGGCGCCAGCCTCGGCACCAACGTCCAGGCAGCGACGGCGAGCGCGGCGACCGCGGCGGCGCCGAGGCCCCAGGCCAGTCGCCGGCGATTCGGGCCGTCGATTCGGCGGCGTGATCCAGCCGCAGCCACGCCCGAATCGGACTTGATGTCGTCGAGAGCGAGCGCGAGATCGGTGCTGGACGCATAGCGGTGGCCGACGTCGCGGGCGAGGCAGCGCGAGACCAGCCGGGCGAGGGTCGCCGGGACGTGCGGATGCGTGTCGCTCAGCAGCCGCGGCTGATCGCGCAGGATCGCCGCCGCGATCTCGTGACCCGTCTCGCCCATGAACGGGTGGCGGCCGTTCACCAGCTCGTGCAGCAGGATCCCGAAGGCGAACTGATCGGCGCGATGATCGACATCGCGGCCTTCCAGTTGTTCCGGCGCCATGTAGGCGAGCGTGCCGACGGCAGACCCAGGCGCCGTGAGTGCGGCGACGGTCTCGACCTGGCTCCCCGACGTCGTCGAGGGCTGGAGCTTGGCGACGCCGAAGTCGAGGACCTTGACGGCCCCGCTGGTCGTCACGAAGACGTTCTCGGGTTTCAGATCGCGGTGGACGATGCCGGCGCCGTGTGCGGCCGCGAGTGCGTGCGCCACCGCCGTTGCCACCTCGAGCGCCTGCGGCCACGGCAGTGGCCCGCGGGCCAGGCGGGCGCGCAAGGTCTCGCCCTCGAGCAGCTCGGTGACGAAGTAGACGTGCCCACCCTGCTGCCCGATGTCATGGATGGTCAGAATGCCGGGATGCGACAGCGCCGCGACGGCGCGCGCCTCACGCGTCAACCGGGCGACGGCGTCGGCATCGTTGCCCAGATGGGGCGGGAGGATCTTGATCGCGACGTCGCGCCCGAGCCTCGGGTCGTGCGCACGATAGACCTCGCCCATGCCGCCCGCGCCGAGGAGCGCGACGATCCGGTACGGGCCGAAGGACGTGCCAGCCGCAACCATTGGCCGATGAGCGTGGGAATGATAGCCCGGCGCCCGGTCCGCGGCGTGGCTAGGGGTCGAAGACGATCCCGACCAGGTAGTCGCGGACCGCGCCCTTGGATTCCATCGTCACGAACACGTAGGCCGGATTCTCCGGAGTGGCGCCGACCGCGTCGAGGAGTGGCTTCAGCGTGGCGGGACTCTCGGTGGCCACCACCTCGACGGAGATCGCCGTGATCGACAGCTGGCGGGCGCGGAGCGTCAGCCGGCGGCGCTCGGTGCGATCGTCGTCGAGGAGGCGGCCGGTCGAGATGAACGCGGACCGCACGCGCCAGAACGGCAGGTTGCAGAGCAGCCGGACCAGGCCCGGCACCATCTGCACCTCGTCGAGCGTGCCCACGGCCAGCCGCAGCCTCCCGGTCACCGTCCGGTCGGTGTACACGCCGAGCTCCTGCGGGCCGTCGGGCGTGTCGACGAAGACGCCCGCCGGCAGGTCCTGGGCCGACGCCCGCGGATCACCGGCGAGCCCGACCGCTACGGCGAGCGCGACGACGCGCCAAGCCGCTCGCATGGGCATCACCTCCCAGGTGCCTGGACCACCGGCACCTCGACGCGCGACGGGTAGCGCGCCGAGCGATACACGCGGTGCGTGGCCGGCACGAAGTCCTTCGCCTCGGCGTCGAAGATGCTCTTGGTGAAGGTCTGCGGATTGCGGTCGATGAGCGGGAACCAGGTGCTCTGCACCTGCACCATCACGCGGTGGCCGGCCTTGAAGGTGTAGTTCTGGGTGTGCAGGCTGAAGCGGTACTCCTGCACCTGGTTCGGCGGAATCGGCGCCGGCGTCTCGAAGCCCTGGCGATAGCGGCCGCGGAACACCTCGTTCGAGACCATCAGCTGATAGCCGGCCAGCGACCAGTTGTCCGGATGGCTCTCGGGATACACGTCGATGAGCTTCACGATCCAGTCGGCGTCCGAGCCGGTCGTCGAGGCGAAGAGCTTCGCCACGACCTCGCCGGCGATCGTCAGGTCGCTGGCCAGCGCCGGCGTCTCCCAGCTGAGCACATCGGCGCGGTCGTCGACGAAGCGCTGGTCCTCGACCAGCCACGTCGACCACTTCGAGCCGCCGGCGAAGTAGGTGGCCTGAATGGGGCGTTGCCGATAGGGCACCGGATGCGCCGGGTCCGACACGTAGCTGTCGAACCCGGTGGCGCCAGCGGCCGGCGGGGCGTCGATCCCCAGAACCTCGTTGGCGCCGAAGTACAGCCCCACGGTCTTGGTCTCACGGGCCGGCGGCCACTGGCTCCAGCGCCGCCACTGGTTGGCGCCGCTCTCGAAGGTCAGGGCTTCGGGGAAATCGCGCGCTCCCTTGTCCTTCAGGAACCAGGCGAAGAACGGCGCCTGCACCTGGTCGCGGAAGTACGCGGCGGTGTCGCTGCCGAAGCCGATTGGCCCGAGCGAGGTGCCGTTGCCGGTCCAGCCGCCGTGGTTCCAGGGCCCGACCACCAGGTAGTTGAGGCCGGCCGTGTCGTGCTTCTCGAGCGAGGCGTAGATGTCGAGCGGCCCGTAGAAGTCCTCCTGGTCCCACCACCCGGCGACGTTCAAGGTCGGCACCTTGACCGAGCGGATGTGCGGAATCAGCGTCTGGCGCTTCCAGAACTCGTCGTAGTCGGGATGGCGGACGTAGTCGTTCCACGTCGGAATCGACTCGCGCAGGTAGCGGCGGTTCACCGCCGAGAGCGGCCCCAGCGACAGGTACCAGTCGAAGGTGTCGTAGCGGTCGAACTCGAAGTTCTTGACGTCCTTGCCGCTCTCCATCATCGTCGCGTACTCGAAGGCGTAGCTGAGGCGGAAGGCGCCGTTGTGATGGAAGTCGTCGCCGAGCCACATGTCCGAGGGCGAGGCCTGCGGTGAGATGGCCTTGAGCGCCGGGTGCGGCTCGAGCGCGCCCATGATTGTCGTCCAGCCGTCGTAGGAGACGCCGAGCATGCCGACCCGGCCGTTGTGGTTCGGGACGTTCTTCAGCAGCCACTCGATCGTGTCGTAGGTGTCGGTGCCCTCGTCGAGGCTGGTCGTGTCGCCGGGCGCCCGCGCCGGCCGCTGCATCACGAACGTGCCCTCGGACTTGAACTTCCCGCGGATGTCCTGGAAGACGAAGATGTAGCCCTCGTCGGCCAGCGCCTTGTAGTAGCGGACGAACGAGCCGGCGGCGCCGTCGATGCCGTAGGGCGTGCGCCGGAAGACGATCGGCAGCGGCCCGCTCTGGTTCTTCGGCGTGAAGATCTTCGTGAACAGCTTCACGCCGTCGCGCGCCGGAATCATCACGTCCTGTACCGTGAAGGCGTCGGCGGGATCGGGCGCGCCGCCCTGGCGGCCCTCGAAGCCGGCGGCCGTGATCGCGATGAACAGCCCGACGCCGATGACGAGCCGATCGATACGCATCCTGTGCCTCATGTGACGCCGTGGACGACGCCGCGACGCCCGCTGCCCGGATGATAACGCGATCGAGCGCCGCAACCGGCGGCGTCAGGGCGCGAGGCGCAGCGACGGGTAGCTGAAGAACACGAAGTGCACCAGGTTGAGCGCGGTGTGCGCCAGTGCGGCCGCGGCAATCGAGCGGGTGAGGGCGTAGACCAGTCCGTAGCCGACGCCGGCGAAGGTGGCCAGGCCGACGTAGATCCAGCCGCCGCCGAGGTGCGCAAGGCCGAAGAGCGCGCCGGCGGCCAGCGTCGCCGTCCAGCGCGCCGGCGACGACTCGCCGAGCCAGGCGTGCAGGCCGCCCTGAATCACCTGGCGGAACAGCGCTTCTTCCGGCACGGCGGTGAGGAACACCATGCTCGCCAGCCACAGTGGCCACCACGATGGCAGCTTCGGATCCCAGCGCGCGTAGCCGGCGATGACGGTGACGGCCATGACCAGCACGGCGGCGACGGCGAAGCGCCACAGCGCCGCGCGCCCGGTGCCGGGCGAGGCCCGGCGCAGCGTCTGCTGCGGCGCGTAGACGCCGAGCACCAGCAGGCCGAGCACGCCCTTGTCGAAATTCAAGTACTTCGTGTACGGCGCCGAGTCGGCGCCGAGCGTCACGCCGTCGAGCACGCGCGGGTTGGCGAACCCCGGCACCGCGTGCATCAGCAGCCCCGCCGACAGTGCCAGCACCACCGCCAGGGCGAAGCCACGCAGCGCCCCGTCCGGCAGATGACCGGCGAGGCGGCACGCGGTGGTGAGGACGAAGAGTGCGAACAGGCCCCGCGTGTCGACCAGTCCGTGCGCCTGAGCCAACAGCAGCGCCGCGGCGAACGGCAACACCCACCAGGAGTGCGCTGACGGCGAGGACGAGACGCGCGGTGCCCACAGAGCCGCGATCGCCACGCCGAGCGCGGCGAAGGCCGCGAGCACCGGGGCCGGGGGCAGCGTCAGCATGCCGCGCCGGCCGCGAGTGCCGCCGGCCGCAGCACCATCCGTCGGGCACGGGTCATGGCCACGGAGTATATGCGCCGGCCGGCCGCTCGACGGCCGTGCGGAGGCAGAGCTAAAGCTCTGCCCTACGTGTGTCGTAGGGTAGCTCTTCAGCTGCCGTGGGCCGATCGTAGGGCAGCTCTTTAGAGCTGCCGTAAGGCCAATCGTAGGGCGGCTCTTTAGAGCTGCCGTAGAGGCCAATCGTAGGGCAGCTCTTTAGAGCTGCCGTGGAGGACAGCGTTTCCTGGGTCAGCGCCGCGTCAGA